>NZ_VCBM01000001.1:0-870838 GCF_007896505.1 Rummeliibacillus sp. SL167
ACCGCACGAAGAAAATGCATGCATTTTCGAGGAGTCGCCGTCTTCCGCTCCACAACTATCAAAATTAGTTATTCTTAAATGTTCGTATTTTTTTAAAAGAAAATGATTATGAAATTGATTCATTTAAAGAAGATTTTAGTGGATTAGAGAATCTGATTTTATTTAGCAAATGAAATAATTGATTGAATGAAAGGACATTATTTAAACGAGGTAATTATTCAAATTGATCATTATTTTCTCCCGCTTTAACGAGCAGTAAGATCCTTATTTCAAGATTTAGAGAGAAGCAAAAAAGATAGATGGGGGATCAACTGCCCGTAAAAGTCCGATTGGTTCGGGCGGGCATGATGTTGGTCCCTCAGGTGTTGCCACAGGACGTGGCGTTTTGAACCTGAGTTTCTCTATTTCAGTGGGGGATGAAGAAAAATCCCTACTGATGGAGTTTCACATTATCATTAAAACAGTGGGGGAATATTTTGATATGAAAAATGTTTGACTTTAACGTTGCGTCAATCTGTATAGTGAGTTTCAGAGGGGGGGATTAAGATGGAATATACGATCCAGCAGCTTGCTAAACTTTCAGGTGTTACTACTAGAACACTACGATATTATGATGAAATTGATTTACTTAAACCATTTAAACTGACTGATTCAGGTTATCGCATCTATGGGGAGTGGGAAGTTCAACTCTTGCAGCAAATTTTATTGTATCGTGAATTAGGGTTGAAATTGGAGGAAATCAAAGAAATACTATGTAGTTCAAATTTTGATATCAAAAGTGCTTTGCTAGAACATCGAAAAAAATTACTAAAAGAACGAACAAGAATCGAGAAGATGCTACTGAACGTGGAAAAGACAATTCAATCAATGAAGGGAGAGTATGAAATGATGGATAAAGAGCGTTTTGAAGGACTAAAGGATAAAATGATCCAAAAAAATGAGAAACAATATGGTGATGAAATTCGCAAAAAATATGGTGAAGATGTAATAGATGCTTCGAATGCAAAATTACGTGGAATGAATGAAGAACAATTTAAAGAAAATCAAATTTTGGAACAGCGAATCATCGATTTGTTGAAAGAAGCTATGCAAAAAGGAGATATTCACGATGTGAAAGCTAAGGAGGCAGTAGCGTGTCATAAGAAGTGGTTAAAACAATATTGGCCATCTTATTCTATAGAAGCTCATAAAGGACTTGCAGATATGTATGTGGCAGATGAGAGGTTTACGGCATATTATGATCAACATCGAAAAGGGATGGCGCAATTTTTACGTGAAGCAATATATGCCAATCTTTAGATGAAGACAATGAAAATTGGCGCAAAGTAACAGTAGTATGCTGGAGAACATTCTAGCATGCTATTTTTGTTTAGACAGTTAAGGAATAATCGCGTAAATTCACAAAAAGCAGGGGTATAAAAAACAAAGCCAATTTTGTACATAAGTTATACAAGCATTTAGGTATATATAACGATCACCTCTAATGACATAAAAAGATAGCAAAGATCATCTCATTTTTATAAATGTAGTGGAATATGTGCTTTGAAAAGAATTATTTGGGGAATAATAAGAAAGAATGGAGGTTGAAATAATGACAGATCAACAGTTACAAACATTAAAGAAAGCATTGCAGGATGAAAGAAAAAAGATTGAAGAAAGACCAGATAATGATGAAATATTTGATTCGACGGAGCTTTCTAACTATGATAATCATCCAGCAGATCAAGCAACAGATATGACAGATTCGTCGACGGAACTGGCGATGGATAAATTTCATGAAGTTCAATTAGATAACATTGAGAAAGCTTTAAAGGCGATAGATGATGGCACGTATGGCTATTGTATTGTGTGTGGGGAAGAAATTCCTTATGAGCGTTTAGAGGCAATACCGACTGCACTAACTTGTATTAAGCACTCTGAAAGGAAAATGGGGACACAGGAGCGTCCTATAGAAGAGGAAATTTTAAATGCGACAACATCTGATCCAAGTAATTTGAAGGATTATCGAATTGACGGAGAAGACAGTTTCCTTGTTGTAGAAGAGTATGGTTCTTCTGATACCCCGTCTGATGTTGGATATGATTAGAATCCTATGTGTTGAGTGGAAGAAACTACGATAAATATTTTCCCTAGTATTTTAATGTGAATAGAACATATTGCAACAGCTTTTAGAAGATAAAGTGAAGATCGTTATAAATAGAAAAATTTATTGATATATTAAAACACAAGGCA
The DNA here is from genome assembly GCF_007896505.1 of Rummeliibacillus sp. SL167. Taxonomy (NCBI): domain Bacteria; kingdom Bacillati; phylum Bacillota; class Bacilli; order Caryophanales; family Caryophanaceae; genus Rummeliibacillus; species Rummeliibacillus sp. SL167. The sequence goes on from NZ_VCBM01000001.1 coordinate 2,233, forward strand.
TGTAGAAATTTTTTCTACATGCTTTTTTCATACGAAATATAAAGTAAATAAGTGATGAAACCGAAAGAAAGATGTATGATAGTATAGGACATTATGGACGGTAGATAATTTTATCTCTATATCTACTGACGGAGGGAATTTTCATGAATCGTAAGTTGTCGACAACAACCGACGAACAAATTGAGACAGAAAAGTCGACACTGCAATTTTTTTCGGAAACAATTGAAGTGAATCGATTGTCAGCAATGGCATTTTTTGAAGCAGGGGAAGAATCCTTTGTAAATCAGCGATACTATTGGCAAAATCGTGAGAAAACGTTTACCTTAGTCGGTCTAGGTCATGCGTATACCATAACAAGTCAGTCAAAAGATAAGCGTTTTGACGATGTTGAGCAACAATGGAAAAGGCTGACGCAGCATGTTGTAACAAATGACAAAACACTACACCCCATTCTGTTTGGGGGTTTCACTTTTGATCCTGAAAATGGTATTTTGGACGAATGGGGAGATATGCCATCGGCTTTTTTCACAGTTGCTACATATCAACTAGTTATACGCAATAACCATATATATATTAGTACAAACTATGTTGCGGAACGGGAAAACCCAGATTTATTAAAGAGACTTACTATCAAACGTGATGAGCTTATAGATAGAGCACAAGTAAAAGCATTAAAAACTTATGCAAAACCAAAAGTAAAAAGTAGTTTTGAACCCTATAAAAAAGAATATTTGGAATCTATTCATCAAGTGACATCTCTCATTCGTCGAAAAGAAGCAGAAAAAGTAGTGATTGCTCGCTCACTCGTTCTAAAATTTGAAGAAGCTGTTTCATCATCCAATATATTATCTCAAATTATCTCAGAACAGCCTGAAAGTTATTTATTTGGTTTAGAATACAAAGGTAAATTGTTTTTTGGAGCTTCACCTGAACGATTAGTGAAGGTTGAGAACTCTTATGCCCATTCTTCTTGTGTAGCGGGTTCTGTGAAACGTGGTAAAACGGCTGAGGAGGATGAAGCATTAGGAAAGGATTTACTAAATGATGCTAAAAATCGTGTTGAGCATCAATATGTTGTAGAGATGATTGGACATACATTTAAAGAAAATTGTGCAAGCTATCATATTCCATCAGAACCACAGCTTTTGAAAATAAGAGATATTCAGCATTTATATACGCCAGTAGAAGGTCAATTAAAAGATGATGCAACCATTTTGAAATTAGTGAAAACATTGCACCCAACACCAGCTTTAGGCGGTGTGCCACGTATGAAAGCAATGGAAGTCATTCGTAAGTATGAACCTATAAATCGAGGCTTATATGCGGCACCAATCGGTTGGTTAGATACAGCTGGCAATGGGGAATTTGCAGTTGCCATTCGATCTGCCCTATTACATCAAGATGAAGCCTTTTTATATGCTGGTGGGGGAATTGTTGCAGATTCAGAGCCGCAAAGTGAATATGAAGAAACACTTGTGAAATTCCGTCCGATGATTCGTGCTTTAGGAGGACAATTACATGAATAATAAAGAGATTCTAACGGGCTATGTATATAAGCTTGTAGCGTCTTTATACCAGGCAGGGGTGAAGGATGTAGTGGTGAGTCCAGGTTCACGATCTACACCTTTAGCGTATGCCTTTGCACATACAAAAGAATTTACAATGTATAGACAAGTTGATGAAAGATCAGCAGCATTTTTGGCTTTAGGAATAGCAAAAGCGAGTGGACAACCGGTTGTTCTTGTTTGTACATCTGGTACAGCAGCTGCCAATTATTTTCCTGCAATTGTTGAAGCCAAATTAGCTCGTATACCACTAATCGTATTAACGGCAGATCGCCCACATGAACTGCGTGAGGTGGGGGCACCACAAGCGATTGCACAACCTAATTTATACGGTCATCAAGTAAAATGGGCAGTCGATTTTCCAATACCTGATGATTTTCCAAACACTTTACCATTCGTCGAGCGGCATATTGCTCGAGCAGTAGCTATCGCTAAAACCGCGCCTGCTGGTCCTGTACATGTAAATGTGCCATTTCGTGAACCATTGATGATTGACTTACAAGAACAGTTGCCAGCTGTTTCATTCAAAGAAAGCGTGGCACAAGAATCTCGTCCTCATGAACATGCTATGAATATGCTGGAGTCAGTGATTGAGCATGCGAAAAAAGGTATTCTAATTATCGGAGAGTTGCCACAGGATACAGATTTGAAGATAGTTTGGAATTTTATCCGCCATTTGAGGTGGCCAGTCTTTGTAGAAAGTCTTTCTCATCTACGTGGGAATGTGCCAGATGATTGTAACGATTTCGTGATCGACCAGTATGACGCACTTTTAAAAAATGAAACATTTAAGCGTGTGGTAGCACCTGATACAGTGATTCGTTTTGGCGCACAGCCTGTTTCCAAATCGTTCATGCAATTTTTGACGAAAGTACAACCATCCATCTATTTAGTTGTAGATGAGGATCCGATGTTCCGTGATTCTTTGTCCATTACAACACACCATATTCAAGCGGTAATCGGTAATTGGCTAGATGATGTACAAATAGCGACTGTAAATATGGATGAAGCTTATGCACAAATATGGATAGAAGCAAATTGTATGGCAACACAGCATGTGAAAACATATGTACAACAGGAATCAGATGAAGGAGCGCTTACTGCTATTTTATTTGAGCATTTGCCAGAACATAGCAATTTATTTGCCAGTAATAGCATGCCTATTCGTGACGTTGATACGTTCTTTCAAAAAACAGAAAAAGACGTTCGAGTCTATGCAAATCGTGGAGCAAATGGAATTGACGGTGTTGTTTCAACAGCCATCGGTACACAATTGGCGACCAAGCGAGATTCCTATTTATTGATAGGGGATTTGGCGCTTTTACATGATTCCAATGGATTGATTGCTACTCGTTACCAGCATTGTGAAATGACAATTGTTGTGATGAATAATAATGGTGGCGGTATTTTTTCTTACCTTTCACAAGCGACGGTGGAAGACCATTATGAAGAATTATTTGGCACGCCTTCTGGTTTGCAATTTGAGGATTTGGCCAAGATGTATGATGCTCAATATGAAGTGGTCCATTCAAAGCAGGACTTTATAAAAGTGCTTGATGCACCTAAGAAAAAGCCACTCTGCATTATTGAAGTGATCACCAATCGAGCAAATAACGTTCAGTCACATCGTAGATTATGGAACTCAATTAGTAAGGAGTTAGATGAAAAATGGTAAGTGTAATGACATCTGTAAGAGGCATAAATGTACATTACCAGATTATCAATCCTAGAGCTGAGAAAACAATCGTTTTCCTGCATGGTTTTACAGGTAGTACTAAAACATGGGATACGGTTATTCAATCATTTCAAAAAGATTATCGTATTTTTGCTATAGATTTAATAGGACATGGCTTAACGGATTCACCATATAGCGTTCGTCGTTATTCAATGGAAGAACAAGTTGAACTACTGCATGAGTTTTTTGAAGCTAGGCGAGTTCCATCCTTTACACTTGTTGGGTATTCAATGGGAGGGCGTGTCGCACTTGCTTTTGCTGTAAAATATGCAAGTATGATAGAGAAACTTGTTTTAGAAAGTTCCTCACCAGGGCTACCAACAGAAGCAGAACGCACAGCTAGAAGGAAAAATGATCGTACGTTAGCCGAAAAAATCGAAAAAAATGGTCTAGATGCCTTTGTGAAAGAATGGGAGAATATTCCTCTCTTCGAATCACAAAAAACATTACCAGCATCAAAACAACTAGTCATCCGGCAAGAAAGACTAAATCAGCGTGCTATGGGTTTAGCCAACAGTTTGCGAGGGATGGGCACAGGGCAGCAGCCTTCTTATTGGGACGAACTAAAAAAAATGACGAAGCCTGTTTTATTGATAACAGGTGAACTAGATCAAAAATTCCAACAAAAGGCTATTGATATGGCAGAAAAATTTTTATGCTGTGAAAATAAGACTGTCCCAGATGTCGGACATGCCGTACATGTGGAAAATCCACAAATCTTTGCTACAATAATAGAGGAACACTTAGAAACAATATAGGAGGATTTTTTAATGACTCGTGAATGGGTAACTGAACATGTCTATGAAGATATCAAATATGAATCTTATAATGGCATCGCAAAAATTACAATTAATCGTCCAGAAGTACGAAACGCATTTCGTCCCAAAACGACTGCAGAAATGATTGATGCTTTCACTCGTGCTCGTGATAATGCAGAAATCGGCGCCATTATTTTAACAGGCGAAGGTGAAAAAGCATTCTGCTCAGGCGGAGATCAAAAAATACGCGGAAATGGTGGTTACGTGGGGGAAGATAATATTCCTCGCCTAAATGTACTTGACTTACAAACATTAATCCGCAAAACACCAAAACCAGTAGTAGCAATGGTTGCAGGCTATGCAATCGGTGGTGGACATGTACTACATATTGTATGTGACTTGACGATCGCAGCTGAAAATGCAATTTTTGGACAAACTGGACCAAAAGTTGGTTCATTTGATGCAGGTTACGGTGCAGGTTATTTAGCTCGTATTGTCGGACATAAAAAGGCACGTGAAATTTGGTATTTATGTCGACAATATAATGCACAAGAAGCACTCGATATGGGTCTTGTTAATACGGTTGTTCCGTATGAAAAATTGGAAGATACGACAGTAGAATGGTGCGAGGAAATGCTTACAAAATCACCAACAGCTCTTCGCTTCTTAAAAGCTTCCTTTAACGCAGATACAGACGGCCTTGCTGGTTTGCAACAATTAGGTGGCGATGCAACTTTGCTATACTATACAACCGATGAAGCAAAAGAAGGTCGCGACGCATTCAAAGAAAAACGTGATCCAGACTTCGGTCAATTCCCACGTTTCCCATAAAGAGAAGAGATTAACTAAATATTTTTTTGAAAAGTCAACGAATTTTGTTGGCTTTTTTTAGCATTTAGAGGATGAAAGAATAAGTAAAGTTATCAATCTATCTAATCGACCATTTGAGGTTATACTTATTTGCGAGTTAATGACGAAGTGAAACCATAATTATGTTTTTAGTTGAGCAGGAAAAAATGAACCTATAAGATTGTAGCAGAAAAGATTGGCACATTGTAAAAACTTAATAAAATAATATTTCTCTTTCACTTGTAAAGGCGTTTTTTTATATAATTAAAATATTAGTCTAGTAATATTTTGAATTTATATAGTAACTTAGATTTATTTGTGAAATTTTAATATTAATACTAATCTTATATGATTCGCTACTACTATTAAATTGAAAGGAGAGCCAGCTTATCTCTTTAAAGACACATCTAAGGAGGAAAAGGTGAATAAAAAACTAGATTTCATAATTTTAGTTCTTTTCATAATAGGGATTACTTGTAGCAATATGGGGTGTTCAAAAGATTCAGCTAATGATGAAGAAAATAAATCAAGCATTGATGGAATAGTAGCGAAAGTAGAAGACAATCAGATATTAGTAGTAAATGGATTGTCAGTTAAAGAAGTTAAAAGTTTATCAGAACAAGAAGTATTAAAGAAGGCAAAAGGAGCAGCATACTTTGAGATGAAAACAGATATAAAAAATTTGAAAGTTGGATACAAGGTAAAAGTTTGGGTAGAAGACTTAGATACTTCCAATCCTGCGCATGGAACTAGTAGTAAGATAGAAATCTTAGATTAAATTAATTAGGGAGGAAGAACATCAAAAGAAGTTAAACTCCTCTTTACTTTCATCATAAAAGCAAATCATTTAAATTCAAGAAGCAGGAATGTCGTGTAAAATTTACATTCCTGCTTTTAATTTTCTGCGTTTGTGGCTATTGTTGTTGACAAATCTAAATAACATAAAGGTAGAATGTTTTCGAGATGATATAAGTATTTTCAAATTATAATAAGAAAATGCTAAAATAAAAGAGATGATTTTTTATATAAGGGTGACAAGCAAATGATTCCAAACTGGATTATTCAACGTTCAATGTTAACACCAGATCGTATAGCGGTACGTTTTGAGGGGCAAGCATGGACATATAAAGAGATAAATGAGCTAGCATTACAACGAGCAAGTCAATTAGTATCGCTTGGGATTAAATCACACGACCGAGTAGCAATCTATGCAACGTCCACTCCGCAAATTATTTTCATGATTTGTGGATGTATGCATTTGCAATGTGAGATGGTGCTATTGAATTTACGCTTAAGCAAACTGGAATTAGCTTACCAGATTGAGGATTCTGAGGTTGTGGCAATTTTAGCGGAAGATTCTTTGCTAGAAAAATTACCAAAAGCAAAAGTGCAGACTTACCCATTTTCTAAAGTTTCGGACACACCTCTTACAAAATTCACACCAATGCTTGAATGGAGTGAGGAGGATACATTGACGATTATGTATACATCTGGGACAACAGGTTTTCCAAAAGGAGTGCGCCAAACCGTTGGAAATCATGTATCAAACGCAACATCTTCACTTTATAACACAGGACTTATAGAGGATGATGCGTGGTTATGCGCGGTTCCGCTTTTTCATATTAGCGGTTTTTCCATGTTGTGTAAATGCTTGTTGCATGGGGTTCGGCTGGAGCTTTATACAAAATTCGATGTTAAGAAAATCGTCGATCAATTGGTTGATGGTACAGTAACAAGGATGTCAGTAGTGGCTGTGACACTTGAACGGATTTTAACGGAACTAGAGCGTCGTGATAAATATGTATCCAATCGATTTCAAACGATGCTTGCTGGCGGTGGGCCAGTGCCAATCGATTATTTAAAACGGGCGATCGAACGGAAAATTCGAGTTTCACAAACATATGGTATGACGGAGACCGCTTCCCAAACGTCAACTTTATCGAGTGAAGATGCACTTCGGAAAATCGGTTCAGCAGGGAAACCGCTCTTTTTTAATCAGATACGAATTGATGGTGCCAATCAACCATTTGAACAGGGGGAAATACTCATACGAGGTGCACATGTAACACCAGGATATGTTGGGCGCTTTGCTCATAAGCCCTCTCAAAAAAATGGCTGGCTGCATAGTGGTGATATTGGTTATCTTGATGAAGAGGGATACTTATTTGTAGTAGATCGCCGCTCTGATTTGATTATTTCTGGTGGGGAAAACATATATCCGGCTGAAATTGAGAATGTTTTAATCTCTCATCCAAGTGTCCGAGAGGCGGGTGTTTGTGGAATAGAGGATGAAAAATGGGGACAAGTACCAAATGCTTTTGTTGTTTTGAAAAATGATGTAACTACCGAAGAGCTTGTAGTATTTTGTAAAGAACATTTAGCAGCCTACAAGGTACCTAAGAAAATCTATATTGTAAAAGAGCTTCCTCGTAACGGGTCCAATAAATTATTACGTCGTAAATTACAAGAGCTGATATTATGAAACAATTGAGGCTGGGGCAGAACTAAATGAGCATCTCCAGAAGCCGGATTATTGAGTTCTATAGGCATGGTAATAAAAAAGAAAATCCGAACGAATAGAAATTTCTTATTAGAATTTCTATTCACTGTTCGGATTTTTCATTGGCTAAAATGCTTTTGTCCCAGCCTCGTAAGATTCCCTTCAATAAAAGGCTGCTGAGAAAGCCAATTCATCCCTAACAACATGCTAAAGCAGAATTTTTATTGATAAAAGCAGATGAATTTTCGTTTTTAAGTGGTCGCTTTCAAGACACATAGGCGAGTGCTTCCATTCTATCTACAAAAAGCTTTAACAAGAGGATTTAGAGAAAACTCAATGCTTGTTAAAGCTCGCTCGTTCAGGAACACAGTGGAGAGTATAGCAAATCCACATTATGTGAAATATTTGTCATAAAATTAGATAAAAGTAGAAATAGGTTGGTCGATTTATCAGGAAATTTGTAGAATTAAATATTTCCTCGGAAATAATTGGACGTTTTTTATGAACATAGCTATTGAATCCATTCCATACAGGCTATATCTATAAGGGCAAAGACAATCTTAATCCATTCTTATTTAAAAATCCAATTTAGATAGTCATAAGATTACGGCTTGCTCCATAATCTATTAATGGGAGCGGTCAACTGTATTTCGATAGAAAGCATTGAGGGATGAACTGTGATGTGATCTGTTTAAAAAATAAGCGATTGTCATTGGAGGAGATTCTATCATTAAAAAAATATTCGAATTTCGAAATGAGTTATCTGTACTTGTAATAGGGGCAACCATTCTACTCTTCACAATTATAAAAATCCATCAAATTAGTGCAGCCATCATTTTAGCTACGATTTTCTTGATGATTGTGAACTATATCTGTTTAATAATGGTTCAATCAAAGTATTCACGAGTGAACCTCGAAATCCAAAGCTTTCTTGCCGCTTTTTCCTTCTTTTTATATATTCCGATTTTCACGACCTCAGCAGAATATTTAGTTTATCCTACCCTATTTTACTTTATAAGATTTTGTGCAATCGTTGAACTCTCTTTTGTGCTTGTGACCGTATGCGTTATCTGTGCTGTGAACTATCAGTTTAGAAAAAATCATCTAGCGAAAGAGTCGGATGATGAGATTTCAGACTATTAAAGTGAAAGAGCTATCCGAAAGATAAAAGGGATGAGACTGTGGGATATAAGCCGAAAACTAATTAATTTTAGTACAAATCTTGAAAATAAGACCATATGAAAACAAGGTTTATAAATCTTATTTCATATGGTTTATTTATTTTAAGAAGGCTTTGCTCCAGTCTCGTTTTTTGCTTTTTCGATAGTTACTGTTTTGGGTGAGCATTTTTGGTAGATAACATATGAGCTTTCGCACTGACCACATTTTTTTGCCAAATTCTTTAGAAAAAATTTATAGCACGATTCAAAATATACTTACGTCTTTTCCTCTCCCTAGGTTTTAGCCATTTCTTCTGGTATTGTCAAAATATAAAGAAACCTCAAAAGGTAAATATAAATTAACAACTTATGAAGAACCTACAAATCGGATTTTAGATGGACGATGGTAAAGGTACAGCAAGAACAAAAAGTGGTGTAAAAGCAGGCTATTTACTAGCAGACTTTAAAAATTTGGCTAGATTGGTATCAAGCGCTAGAGATAACATTGTTATTGCATATTCAACTATAGGTGCTGCTGGGATTCCATTAATCTGGAGTAACATTGTAACTGCAATTGCAGTGGGAGGAACAATTGGTGTACTTGCATGAACTATTTATATAAATAGCGGATCGGTAAAATCCAATATGAAAGAGGCTTATAATCTATTATTTTATTTTTCATCAATACAAATATAATTTTTTTTAGCAAAAACAATTAAATCAGAATGTATCTTTTTATATTTATAATCGCTTATTTTCAAATTAAATCCTTTTTTTAATTTAATATAAGTACAATTTTTTGATTTGGAAAATTTAATGTTAATAATATTCTTTTTAAAAATTTTCTTTTTATATATTAAAACGCCTAAAAACTTTATAGTATATACTAATTTGTCGTCACAAATATCAAATTCGAAATTTATAAACAAAATAATTGCTGTTATAAAAATAATTAATAAAAAGATATAATTTAATATCGCCGAATCATTCGTTTTGGAAAATACAGAAAAATATAAATTCAATTGCAAGACTAACAAAATAAAAACTAATAGTTTAGACGGTCTGATTAAATAAATCATTTTTCATCTCCTTAGAATATCTAATAATCTCACCACATATTGATACATGTTCTGCTTTCTTGAACTGCACTGTAAGATCTCTAACAGTTCAAAATAAACGACATTGTTATCTTTTTTCCAAGATTGATTTTTCCATTTGTTTTAAATCATAAAGTACTGTTTTTGGTCTAAATTTATATTATCAGGGTACATATGTAAATACAAAAATCTCCTTTTAGGAATTCCTGAAGAGTACAAAAATTACTGTGCATATTAATTTAGCATGATACTCAATAATAACATATATGAAATTTTTTGTATGTTTTCTTTCTACCACTAAAAGTCCTTAAACTCTTTCATATTAAAGTTTTAAGGTATTTTTCGGAAATAATGTTATTTCTATCTTCTCAGGCGTGTTGATTTTACAAAAATTAGGAATATATGTTTGGCATAGCTTTTGAAAAACTCTGTATTTTTAAGACCATTTATATAGAACTTCGCTGCGGCTTGCTCGAGTCCTCGAAAATGCAAGCATTTCCTTCGTGCGGTGTGATTCGAGGAAGAAAATTCAACGTCCCGCGGGAAAATCGAATAGTTGAGATCCGCAGCGAAGCGAGCAAGCCTTCGCTGCAATCAACAAATCTCCTTATTTTCATGGATCAAATTGGATAATCAACACGCTTGCTATCTTCTCAATTTATTTACATAACGTTACGGGTGAAAAAACTCTCACTGAGTGAAATTTCACTTTATCCCGCTTTAACGGGCAGTAAGAACCCCATCTCAAGATTTAAAGAGAAACGAAAAGATAGATGGTGGTTCAACTGCCGCATGCGTCCGATTGGTTCAACTATCCATCAGTGGGGGATGAAGAAAACCCCCACTGATGGAGTTTCACTTTATCCCGCTTTAACGGGCAGTAAGACACCTATCTCAAGATATAGAGAAGAAACGCCAAAGATAGAATGGGGAACAACTGCCGCATGCGTCCGATTGGTTCGGGCGGGCAGGATGTTGGTCACTCAGGTGTTGCCACAGGACATGGCGTTCTTAACCTAAGTTCCTCTATTCCAGTAGGAGATGAACGAAAGTAGTAGAAAAAGGTATCGCAAAATGCACAAAAGTTCCTCTATTCCAGTAGGAGATGAACCCTCACTGATGGAAGCTTCACTTTATATAAGCAAGATCATTTAGTAATTGCTCAGAACCCATTCTTGTAAAAAAGGGATAAATTTTTTACTTGAAGGGGAGAGACTTTGGATAGGTGCGTTCGTAAGAATACCGAGACTTCGAACATAGTTGCCTTCAATGGGTCTTGCGCAAAGTTCTGTTAGATGTTCTTTAATGAGCAATTCAGAAAGCAAACTAATACCTAGCCCATTTTTAACCATCGCAATAATGGCTTCATCTCCACGAATTTGGTAGGCGATATTAGGGGAGATTTTTTCTTTTTTAAAGATAAATTGTACATCATGATGCGAGTCCTCATAGGGCATAATACAAGGCTCTGTTGTAAAAGCTTTAAGCGGTACTAAGTCAAGGCTTGCTAATGGATGTTCTTTCGGAAGTATAGCGAGCATTCGATCCTGCATTAAAGGGATGAAATGAGGATTTTGATTGACTTGTGTTGTTCCAATGCCAAAGTCGATTTTCCCACTTTCTAACCATTGTTTAATTTCTTGAGAATTTCCTTCATATAGTTGAATATGAATTTTGGGGTATTTTGTGTTAAATAAACTCAAGACAGTCGGCATCCAGTGAACACAAACGCTTGTATAGGCACCAATCCGTATAGTTCCAATCTCCATACCATTAATTTCATTGACCAATTCCTTTAGAAGTTGAGAGCGTTTTAGAAGATCCTGCATCGCCGGCAAGAGAGCCAATCCGTTATCTGTAGGGATTACTCCAGATTTTCCCCTTATTAATAAAGAAAATCCAAAGTCATCCTCTAAACTACTAATCATATGACTAATGCTGGGTTGCGTATAATCAAGTTTTTCGGCAGCCTTTGTTAAACTTCCATATTCCACAGCTGTTACAAATGCTTTTATTTTGTTCATGGACATCATATTCACCATCTATAAATTTTTTCTATAGTTATCATTTAAAATATTCAATTTACTAATGATAAAAATAACATTACAATGGCAACAAATCAATCATAGCTGTTAGGAGAAATAATCGTGGGATATGTTATTCAATTTATCATAGGTGGCACTGTGATGATGCTCGCCGCCATGTTAAGTAAATCAAAATACTTATTTTTATCAGGTATCATTACACTTTTACCGATTTTGACCCTAATGAATTTAAATTTACAAGTCCATCATATGACACCTGAAATTTTCCATATTACACAACGTAATGGGATTATAGGAGCGCTAGGTATGGTCGTTTTAGTAGGCGGAATCTATATGCTCACCAACTGGTTCAAGCCAGGTCCATCTGTGCTAATTGCTTTCGGTGTATATATCGTGTTTATGGTAGGTTCTAGATATTTAATGGCCTAAAGTGGATTGTTCGTACAATTTTTTAAGATAGATGCACACAGCGCACAGTGTAAATTATGCTTTTTCAGGCAATGGATTTCGGCCGATTTTGGCTCTGCTCGTGATGTGTTGAAAGAGAGATTTTTCAGGTAGTGTATCTTTTTCTTTATACTTGTATTGTGAAATGAAGGATAGAAAAAAGATTGAGGAAACTTTTGGTTTTCCAATCTTTTTTTGTGAAAAGTGAAACTTCAAATGGGAGGATCTCGTATATGTATAAAAATAAGGAGGCGTTTAAATGCTGGATAAAATTTTTCGTTCTTTGATGAATAATAAGTCGCGCTATCATGGTTCTAGTAGTCGTCACTATTTCAGTCGTGATCAATATCATGGTCACAATTATTACAAAGGGAACCGCCGCAAGAAAAGTTCCCGTAGTTTCTTTAGTTCCCGCAGTTTTTTTAGCTAATGGATATTCAAAAAAATTGGAACCAATATCGTGAGAAGCACTATGAAATTGTATTTATGCGTTATATTGCAGAGCAGACACCATATAGAGTAATCCATAAACTTGGCTATGGTTCGTATGGGATTACCTATTTGTTGGAAGATCGAAAAAGTGAAAAGAAAGTCGTGATGAAAAGATTACGGGCAAGGGGAAAAAAGAAAAGAAAAATACGAAATCACTTCTTTTTTGAAATCGCTACCCTTCAGCATCTAGCAGAGGAAAGTTTTCCAAAGGTGTTTTGTGGAGGCCAAATCGAGGATATTCCATTTTACATCATGGAATATATGGATGGTCAAACATTTGAAGAACTTATTTTTCAGGAAAACAAGTCATTTACGATAGATGAATCGCTAAAAATTGTGGAAGAGCTCTTTGAAATTGTCTCAAAGATTCATAAAGCAGGATATGTACATCGAGATTTACGAATCCCTAACATTTTATCTGTTGATGGCAAACTGCGAATTATTGACTTTGGTTTAGCAGCTCCTCTCCAAAAAGAAGACAAACAACTAGGGCGTCATCGTCATCCAAAGCGATTAAAAACACCTCAAAGTGATCTCTATGCAATAGGCCACTTTTTACTATTTTTGTTGTACTCAACCTACCATCCAACAGAGTCAAAAGAAAGATCTTGGCAAGAAGAATTAAAACTACCTTCCGACATCGAAAACTTTATCGAAAGACTACTGGGCATCAAAGAAATATTTCAAAATATCTCAGAAGCCCAAAACAAACTAAGCCAAATAAGAAATCATTCTATCCAAGCATCCAGAGCGATGTAACAAGAGAATGTAATGTATGGAAAAAGCTACTTCGGAAGGGGTGGCTTTTGGTTTTGGAGAGAAGAAGCCCACTTAGTCTAAAATTATCATTAAAAATTCAAATAATTTCAAATAATGGATCACTAAATATGGTAAAATGTAATTATAAATGGAATATTTTATTAAGGTTCTTAGTCATAAAAATAATTTTGTGCTAAGAATTATAGTCATTCTAAAAAACGTACATAAAAAGATAGATTATAAGAGTGGGATGCAAAAATAAAAAAGGGTGCATCGATTAAATACATCATGCAATCCCTCATAGTTCCACATAGTTTAAGTAAAATTAAAACAAACATCTAATTTACATTCCACATAGTAAATTTATGTTCATTATAACATATTTCTTTTAATTTTAAAATAATTTATTGAAAGTATTGACAAATAATGCTTTTTGTAAAATAATAGATCCATAGATATTTGTTTTAATAAAAGGAGGTGAATTCATTGAATTTGTTAATTGTATTTCAACCTGCAAAACTTCCAAAACAGTATAATTTTATGTTTACAAGTATAGTCAAAGCGGCTTTAGAGATTTCCTCACCTGAAATAATAAAAGAATTGTATAGCTATGGGGAAAAGGCAAACAAAAAAGCAAAATCATTTACAGGAAGTATTTTTCTGCAAGATTATGTAATTGAAGAAACTGAAATAAAAGTAAATGGTGAAATAAGAGTGACTATCTCTTCACCGGATCCTGAACTTATTCTGTATCTTTACAATGGGATTGTTCAAAAAAAGATATTTCGATATCAAGCTCATGAAGTGCAGCTTGCCTATGTGAAAGTCTTGTCTGAGAAACTTCCAACGAAACGGAAGGTGTTATTTAAAACCAATTCACCTATTGCTGTCAAAAATAAGGAGGGGCGTTTTTTAGATGTAAACGATCCATCTTATAATGAGGACTTTAATTATATTGCCAATGTCATTGTAAAAGCAATAACAGGAAGAAATTTGTTGGAACCTTTATCGTTTACACCTGTAATCATGAAGAAAAAAGTCGTCCAATTAAAACACCACTCATTTGCTAAGTTGAATAAGGAGTCCATATTATTCGTCAATTGTTATGAAGGAAGCTTTATTCTAGAGGGGGCTATAGAGGATTTAGCTATTTTGACAAGCAGTGGTTTGGGAGTTAGAAGATCACAATTTTTTGGCAGTATACAAATGTTACAAGAATAGGAGGTGTGAATATCAAATGATCAAAGTTACACTAAATGACTTCCTCTACAACAGTGGGATTTTAGGTCTAATTCGAATTTTTGAACACAGTGGAATCGATTATCAAAAAGAGGGACAACAGTCCATTCTTTTTGAAGAGTCCGCACTTGAAAACTTTGAAAATCATTACTTCAATTATTTAATTGATGAGTATGATTATGATACAAGCTATTCAAAAATGCTGAATTATGAAAGCTATTTATTGAACTATAAGCAAAACCTTAGTGATGATAAGCAGTTGGAACATTTCAATGAAATCATTGACAATATGAAAAAATGGTTGACTTCCAATAGTTATAAAAATACTTACAAATTTTTAACTGAGATCGATTATTCGTTTGAAGCCACTGCAAAATCATTAAAAAAGGTTTCTAAAAAGAAAAACGAAACATTTGAGGATATTGCCGATCAGGTAAAAGAAACTTCTGAAACATTGTTAACCTGTATTGAAAACTTAAAGCATCCTCAAGCTAGACATTATTTAGTAGCACGTACATTAAGCTATCAAATTGTACAAGGATTTTGGACAAACGTTGCATTTTTAAATAGTACAGCTAGTAAAAAGGATTTATATATTGAATATAAAAATTACTTTACAGATGCTGTTCAAAACTATTTAGAAACGAAAAAAAATGAAAAAAAATACGCTAAAAATAAGTTTCAATGTGCAACCTGCGATAATACAATGGGGAAATTGAATGAAGCATTTGACCTCACCTGGCTGCAAAAAACAGGTGTGGATGCAGCACGAAAGTCTTCGCATTACTGGGATCATCAACGTGATATTTTTATTTGTCCCATTTGTAACTTAATTTATAGCTGCGTGCCGTTAGGGTTTACTCTTGTTAAAGGAAAAGGGATTTTTATCAATAATAATCAGTCAATTGAACAATTGATCTCAGCAAACTCAATTCCACTGCGTAATGGTGAAAACGAGTTAACGATGAATGAATTAGAAGAGAAAGCCTATTATCAAATTTTAGATGTTATGGATCAAAATGTTGAATCGAAAAAACAATTAGAAATCGATAATATCCAAATTGTTAAGTTTGATAAAAATAACGAATCAAGACCATACACGTTTAATATTCTTTCAAAACAGAAAGCAGCTCTGATCGTAAAAGCGAAAAAAGATTTGAATTATTTAGTAGGTAAGTATTTAAAAGAAGGTAGGGAATATACAGATCTTTATCAAGAAGTAATCAAACGGATTTACAACGGCCAATCTTTTTACGATTTGTTGAATAAATTGATGAAATTATACATTTCAGAAGACTTTAAAAACCTAGCGGCTATTTATAGGATTTTACGAATTTCAAACACTCAATTTGAAGGGAGCGAACATTTTATGACACTTGATGAGCTTCAAAAAGTAAGAGGAACAGGATATTACTTACGAAGAGCCTATAAAGAACAAGGTCAAGAAAATAAGTTAAGTGGAATATCTTATCGATTATTAAATGCTTTAAAAGTAAAAAATCCAAATAAATTTATGGAAACATTGATACAAGCTTATAGCTATAAAAAAATGGAGATACCTTCTGTTTTTATACAAGCATTAAGCGATGAGAAAAAATTTCAAGCAATTGGATATGCATTATTGCTAGGGTTAAATGGTTATGAGTCAAATAATGAACAAGGGGAGGAAAAATAATATGCTAAAAAAAGGATTAACAGTAAGCATCATTTTTGAAGCTGAAAGTGCCAATTATGGGGAGGGGGTAGGGAATGTTGCCTCATTGAAAAAAATATCTCGTGGTGACCATGAGATGTATTCCTATATTTCAAGACAAGCCCTTCGCTATAACATAGTAGACCAAATGGAAGCAGCAACAACACCAATCGGTAATGATAAAAAGGTGCTGCAATTTCACCCAGACGCATCGATTGCAGATTATGCTGAAATTGATTTATTCGGATATATGAAAACAGCAAAACCAACGAGAACAAGAGCAGCTGTTGTGCGTTTATCAAATGCAGTATCTCTTGAAAGTTATAATACAGATTTAGAGTTTTTAACAAACAAAAACTTATTTGACCGTTATAAAAAAGCAACTGGCCAACAAGGTGATGAAATCAGTGGTGGTAATATTGCGCAAAGTGAAATTCATAAATCATTTTATGCTTATACAGTTGCGGTTGATCTAGATAAGGTGGGGATTGATGAAAATGATGGTGTAGAAATTCCACCTGTTGAACGTGCGAAACGTGTTAATACACTACTCCAAGCATTAAAATTCCTTTATCGTGATATTAAAGGACGCCGTGAAAATTTGGCTCCGATTTTTGCTATTGGTGGGGTCTATGATATTAAAAATCCATTCTTTGAAAATCGTTTAAAGCTAAAACAAAATCGTCTATCAGTTCAAACCATTCTAAATGTACTAGAAGAAGATACAGTTATTAAAGAAAATACAAAAGTAGGGCTTATTAAAGGGATTTTCGAAAATGATGCTGAGATTGAATCAGAATTACATGCAACATCCATTGCGGAATTTTTCCAATCTTTACAATCAGCAGTTGAATCATATTACCAACAAGCGGGTGAGTAAATGAAGGGAATTCGATTAGAGGCTTATCAGAACTTAGCGAATTATCGAAAACCAACTAGCTTTCAACTAAAAGAATCTTACCCATTACCACCTTATTCAACGGTGATAGGGATGATTCATGCAGCGTGTGGATTTACAGAATATGTACCTATGCAAATTAGCATTCAAGGAAAATATCATTCAAAAGTCAATGATCTTTGGACAAGATATGAGTTCGCAGGAAACTCATTTGAAGAGGGAAGACATCAACTGAGAATTGAAGATACAAATGGGAAAACATATGGTGTTACAAGAGGAGTATCAACGGTTGAATTATTAGTGGATGTTGAACTTGTCATTCATATAGTACCAGAAGATGAAAATTATATTCCAGTCATTCTTCAAGCTCTTCAATCACCAGCAGAATATCTATCACTTGGTAGAAGAGAAGATTTATTGCAGGTGAAAAAGGTGAAGGTGGTGGAGATACAAAAGGAAAGAACGAGGAAAGATGTGGTTGGAATTCCTTATGATATTTATGTTCCAATGGACTCAATAACAGAAGATAAAAGATTGTATCAGTCAATTGGGACATACTATAGCCTCAATAAAACATATGAGTTATTTGAAATTGCTAAAGGAAAGACAATTCGACAATGGAAGAAAATCAAGGCCTTCCATATACCTGCAACTAATAATAATAGATTGTTTGCTAGACATATTGTCCAATTTGATGAAGATGATTTGGTCGTTTTTCTTGCGTAATAATGAAGGAATGGGAGCAATCCTATTCCTTTTTTTAGAAGGGAGTAATCAGTGATGTTCAAGGAATTATTAGCAAAATCGGAACAAAAAGATAAGGCTGCTGAAACGATTAAAAAGCATACAGATGAACTTCTATCAAGGCTAGAGATTTTAAGAGGAATGCATCCTAATGCCTTAACTGAACGGGAATGGCTATTATTAGAAAAAGCCTGTTATTATCACGATATCGGAAAAGCTAATACGAAATTTCAAAATAAGGTTCATCCAGTTCCTTTAAGAATAATGGATGAGTTTGAGAATTTGAAAGAAGTATCCCATGGCTATTTAAGTTGTGCCTATATTCCCATTGATGAATTAGAAGAAGAACTTTCTTATCAGGAATTATGTACCTTGATGAAAGCAGTGTACTATCATCATGAAAGAGAAAAAGAAGATTTTACTGTTAGTGAAACAATAGTAGAAAATGATTTACCTAAGTATATACCTCTACTTGAAGAGCAAGGTTTTAATGTTCGAAAAGAACTTGTGTTTGATTATGGTGAATTTGTTGATAAGTATTTTGCGGATGATCAATCTTTCTATGATTTCGTGAAAATAAAAGGATTTCTCAATAAAATTGACTTTACGGCAAGTGCTCATACAAAAGTTGAAATAGAACCCGAAAATTTAGTAGAAAAAGTGGATCACTTTTTAAACGAAAATAAACATGATCCTAATAATTTACAAAATTATTTAAAAGAACATCAAGATGAAAATCATGTCATTATCGCATCTACGGGAATTGGAAAAACGGAAGCTGCTTTGTACTGGATAGGTCAAAATAAAGGGATTTTCACGTTACCATTGAAGGTTTCGATTAATGCCATTTATGATCGTTTAACAAACATACTCAACCTAAACAATGTAGGGCTTTTGCATAGTGATACAGTTTCAGAGTATTTAAAGCGATCTGAAGAGCAAGATAATGAGTTCGATCTTAAATTTGTGGAGCAAACAAAGAAATTTTCCAATCCATTAACTGTTTGCACACTCGATCAAATTATTGATTTTGTAGGTTTGTATCCAGGTTTTGAAATGAAACTCGCTATTTTATCTTATAGCAAGTTAGTCATTGATGAGATTCAAATGTACAGTCCCAAATTAGCAGCTTTCATCATTTTAGGGTTAAAACATATTACAAATGTAGGTGGAAAGTTTTTAATTATGACAGCTACATTTCCACCACTTTTGGAAGAAGAAATGAAACGATTGAATATTCCTTTTCATAAGCGTGAGGAGCCATTTTTAAAACTAGATGAAAATGGGCAAGTCATGAAGCGACATTATATGAAGATAAAAGAACAAGATATATCAGCGGCAGATATTGTGCAAGAAGGAATTGCTGGAAAAGTACTGATCATAGTAAATACAGTTACAAAAGCACAGAAACTTCAAGATGACTTTGATCATCTAGAGATCAAAACGAATCTTTTACATAGCCGATTCATCAAAAAAGACCGTGATGAAAAAGAAGAGGCTATTAAATTTTTAGGTAGAGAAGACGTGCATGAAGAAGGAATATGGATTACTACGCAATTAGTTGAAGCAAGTGTGGATATTGATTTTGATGTATTATTTACAGAATTATCAGAAGCCACTGGTCTATTCCAACGAATGGGGAGAGTTTATCGTAAGCGAATCTATAGAGATGAAAATCCTAATGTCTTTGTCTATACAGGTAATCCCTATCCTTCAGGAGTATCAAATTCTACAAAATCTGTTGTTGATTTTGATATTTTTAATAAATCAAAGGAAGTTTTGCTGGAATACGACAATCAATTGTTATCTGAACAACATAAAATGGATATCGTCAAGAAAATATATACAACTGAAGCATTAAAAGGTTCAAATTACCTTTCTGAATTTAAAAAAACAATCCAAAGATATTCGCATTTATTGGCTTATGAGGATGATCAAAAGCCATCCCTTAGAGATATCCAAAATGTCAATATCATTCCAACATGTGTTTATGCTGAAAACGAGGCGGCAATTCTCGATATTGTAGACAAGCTTAAGAAAGAAACAAATTGGACGAAAAAGATAAAGTTTTTAGATCAAATCAAAGAATTTGTTGTAGCCATTCCCCATTGGGCGTTTATAAATGCATCTAATAAAAGATTAATAGATGAGCCAGTTTACCTAGATAAAAGAAATAGTTATCCAGTCATTGCTTTTAAGTATACAAAAGAACGAGGTTTGATCTATGATATCGACTTTGATGCAATGTTTATGTAAAAAGTATTTTAAATCGTTGAAGAAAAATCAATCTTAATATAGTTATCTATTTTAAAGGAATGGAGGAATAGTATGGTGAGACGATTTGATGAAATGCGAGCAACAGGATTGCAAGTACAGTATTTAAAAGTTTGCAAAAGAAAGCTTTGGCTATACTCTCATCAGATCAATTTTGAAGATGAAAGTGATACGGTATTACAAGGAAAAATATTGCATGAAAATTCTTATAAAAATGCCAAAACAAAAGAATTATTGATAGATGATTTAGTGAAAATTGATATTGTAGATTCACAATATATTGGCGAAGTAAAGTCTAGCAGCAAAATGAGAAATTCAGATGTTGCGCAATTGCTGTATTACCTTTATGTGTTGAAAAAGATGGGCATTGAAAGAAAGGGAAAGCTTCATTATCCAAAAGAAAAAAAGACAGAAGAAATTGAACTAACTACTGAAATGGAAGAAGAAATACCTAAATGGCTGGCAGAAATACAACAAATACTTTCTCTCGATAAGCCACCAGTTAAAGTAAAATATCCCTATTGTAAGAAGTGTTCTTATTATTCCTTTTGTTGGGTGGGTGAAGAATAATGCGAGATCGATATTTGTTTAATAATGGAAGACTTCAGCGTAAAGATTCAACCATCTATTTAATCAAGGAGGATGGAACAAAAAAAGTAGTACCTATTGAACAAGTTGAAAATCTGCATGTTTTTGCGGAAATGGATTTTAATACAGCATTTTTTAATCTGTTAAATCAAAAAAATGTGAATCTACATTTTTATAATTATTATGGTTACTATTCTGGAAGTTACACACCAAGAAAGAAAAAGGTTTCTGGATTTGTTGAGATTAAACAAAGTGAGCATGTATTAAATCTAGGGTATCGTTTATATATTGCACAGCAATTTATTTATAGTGCGGTTCATCACATGCTTAGAAATTTAAGGAGGCATAAAGAATATACGGCAGAAATTATTGATGCCATTGTTGAATTAAAAAATATGGTTTCATCAGCATCAGACATTCAAACGCTTATGGGGATTGAGGGGAAAATCAGAAACTATTATTATCAAGGTTTTAACGGAATCATTCGTAATGAAGATTTCTATTTTGAAAAAAGAGAAAAACGACCTCCAACAAATCCAATTAATGCTCTGATTTCTTTTGGCAATAGTTTGATGTACACAGCTGTTTTATCCGAAATTTATAAAACGCAGCTTAATCCGACCATTAGTTTTTTACATGAGCCAGCTGTTCGAAGATTTTCTTTATCTTTGGATATAGCAGAGATCTTTAAGCCACTGATTATGGATAATCTTATTTTTTCTTTAATTAATAATCGAATGATTCGATTAGAACATTTTGAATTTGTTGAAGAAAATGTTTGTTTATTAAATGATACTGGACGAAAAATCTTTATAAAAGAATTTGAAAATAAAATGCAAACTACTATTAAACACCGAAAACTAAAAAGAAACACATCTTATCGATTTTTAATTCGATTAGAATGCTATAAGCTGATCAAACATTTCTTGGCGGATGAAGATTATAAAGCTTTAAAAGCATGGTGGTGAAATAGAGGGGGGACGAATGTATATGTAACTATAAGAAAAGATTAATGTTGAAAGTGAAATTATGGATTAAAATGGAAAGATAAATATAAGAGATAGCACGCGTGTTGATTTGACAAAAATTAGGTCGTCTGTGGCGTAATTTTTGAAAAAACCTGTATTTTTCGGACCATTTATATAGATCTTCGCTGCGGCTTGCTCGAGTCCTCGAAAATGCAAGCATTTCCTTCGTGCGGTGTGATTCGAGGAAGAAAATTCAACGTCCCGTGGGAAAAGCGAATAGATGAGACCCCGCAGCGTAGCGAGGAGGCTCAGCATTCGCCCGCATGAGTCGTGCAAGCCTTCGCTGTAATCAATGAATCTCCCTATTTTTATGGATTATATTGGATAATCAACACGCCTGAAGAGATAGGATACTAAAGGATTAATAGAGAAATATGGAGGTTGGGGATGAAAAATGTATGTATTGGTTGCATATGATGTGGATGTAAAACGTGTATCAAAAATACACAAGATTCTGAAAAAATACCTTTCATGGACGCAGAATTCCTTATTTGAGGGAGAAATAACAGAAGGAAAATTAAAACAGTGTTTAGCTGAGATTGCAAAGAAGGCAAACCCAAACATTGATTCTATTTATGTGTATAAAATTCCAAATCCTAAAAATATTAAAAAAGTTGTCTATGGGATTGAAAAAGATTATGAGAGCATGTTTTTATAGCTTGCAGTGAGGTACAAAATTAGGATATCTAGCATAAAGACCGCCATATCAAGATTTCTATAGGTTTTAAGGATTTTTTCAAAAATACATTAGAGGGTCACTGCAATTTTTGAATATTGGTTTTAACTAAAAGTGCCCCAAACCCTTGAAAAATAAGGAGATTTGTGTAGGATAAAAGTAGGGTTATTCATTAACTATGAGGAATGTAAATATGGACGACGTTGATATGACAAAGCTTTCTAAAGAGTTATTCATTAACTATGAGGAATGTAAATCATTATGCTAATAGCTTATTATTTCTCTATCCACTGCCCGTTATTCATTAACTATGAGGAATGTAAATCATGTTAACGGGCTCGAATTTCGGATATTCCCGTAACGGTTATTCATTAACTATGAGGAATGTAAATTTTAACAATGTTTCTGTCTTTTTATAAATAACTAAAGTTATTCATTAACTATGAGGAATGTAAATTGCGAAAGCAAGCGATTCAACTTGGTTCAGATACTACGTTATTCATTAACTATGAGGAATGTAAATTGGTAGTAAAAAGTGGTCTACTTCCATGATGCTGAGTTATTCATTAACTATGAGGAATGTAAATTCTTTAAATCGACTTTCAATACTTTAGCTGGTGCTGGTTATTCATTAACTATGAGGAATGTAAATTCCATGCGATTGAAAGAGATGAAGCTAAGTATTCAGTTATTCATTAACTATGAGGAATGTAAATCAACGAATTTACGAAGGTAGCGTCAAGCGCAGGCATGTTATTCATTAACTATGAGGAATGTAAATGTATTAATCGAGGAATTCGACTGTAGCGCAAAAGCCGTTATTCATTAACTATGAGGAATGTAAATTTTCTATAGAAGATAAGGACTGGCGTCGAGCTAATGGTTATTCATTAACTATGAGGAATGTAAATGAAAGTTTCGTAACGCGTTTATATTCGAGTAGGTCCGGTTATTCATTAACTATGAGGAATGTAAATTACAACCATAGATTTGGCAGAAGGAGAGAGATCATTGTTATTCATTAACTATGAGGAATGTAAATCATTTCTATTCATCAACAATTAAATTTATTCTTCATGTTATTCATTAACTATGAGGAATGTAAATACGTGAAAACGTTGGCTCAAGAAGGCAAGATTTATGGTTATTCATTAACTATGAGGAATGTAAATGCAAATCGTCCTCGTTCAAATTTAGTAACGGTGAAATGTTATTCATTAACTATGAGGAATGTAAATAAATGGATCACTCTCCATCCCGTATTGTCCAGCCAGTTATTCATTAACTATGAGGAATGTAAATGTTATTTTGATGACTCTAACCTTGCGCTTAGTAATTGTTATTCATTAACTATGAGGAATGTAAATATGAAGCATTGCAGAGTACAAAGAGCGCTCATCATCGTTATTCATTAACTATGAGGAATGTAAATTTCAGAGTAATTATCATAATAAATTTTATAAATTACGTTATTCATTAACTATGAGGAATGTAAATGGCGTCGACTGGGGATATGACCACTATGGAGCCATTGTGTTATTCATTAACTATGAGGAATGTAAATTCCAATACATTATCAAAACCTTTTATAGTAGGATTCGTTATTCATTAACTATGAGGAATGTAAATTTTAAAATAGTATTTAATTTAGTTCTGCTCATCTTCGTTATTCATTAACTATGAGGAATGTAAATGTAGAGTCAACTAAACGTTTTCTGTCTTGCGGCAACTGGTTATTCATTAACTATGAGGAATGTAAATTATTATGCCCCTTGTGACTGCACCTGTTTAGCAAAAGTTATTCATTAACTATGAGGAATGTAAATTCGTCTGCTGGTAGTAAGAAAAAATTTCAATTAAGTTATTCATTAACTATGAGGAATGTAAATTTTGGGAAGCCAAAACGCTATGTAAGCGACGCTGCACGTTATTCATTAACTATGAGGAATGTAAATGATAATTGCTAATTTTATATTTCTTCGCGAGTTTGCGTTATTCATTAACTATGAGGAATGTAAATACTGTATCATTATTAAAAACATCTTTAGATGTTAGTGTTATTCATTAACTATGAGGAATGTAAATATGACAACGAAAGCTGTTTATGCAAGTGGAGGGAAATGTTATTCATTAACTATGAGGAATGTAAATTTTTTTAGCTCAAAAGTGCGTAGAAGCAGGCGTCACGGTTATTCATTAACTATGAGGAATGTAAATTCAAATTCATTTAAAGAAATTAAAAACGTACTTTATAGTTATTCATTAACTATGAGGAATGTAAATCATATAAAAACATGCTCATCTGTATCGATTTTGTTAAGTTATTCATTAACTATGAGGAATGTAAATATCGGTGGGCTATTATTTTTGAAGAGAGGGCACTCAGTTATTCATTAACTATGAGGAATGTAAATCTACCTATACGCATGGAGGAACTAGAGGAAGAAGATGTTATTCATTAACTATGAGGAATGTAAATATTTTGAAATACCCAAATAGTTATAATTTGCACAGTAGTTATTCATTAACTATGAGGAATGTAAATAAACATATTTTAAACTTGCTCCAGATTCAAGGAGATGCGTTATTCATTAACTATGAGGAATGTAAATTTTGAATCAATAACTCTATTTGATGAATAGAAAGTATGTTATTCATTAACTATGAGGAATGTAAATTTCTCTAAACACTTTTATCTAATCAAAGTTGATAAAGGTTATTCATTAACTATGAGGAATGTAAATCGTCATAAGCAACTTGCTCTTGCACTTCTACGCTGGTTATTCATTAACTATGAGGAATGTAAATGAACCAGTTGGCATTACGATGAGTGATTCCCTATATTGTTATTCATTAACTATGAGGAATGTAAATTCTTATCTTGATAGGCAGGATGATCAGCAGGTACACGTTATTCATTAACTATGAGGAATGTAAATAGAAAGGGGATTATGTTCGACTGGTTGGAAATACAAGTTATTCATTAACTATGAGGAATGTAAATATGAAATTCGATGAAATACATCAATTAGCTATGAAAGTTATTCATTAACTATGAGGAATGTAAATATTTCAATCGACGCAATTGGTCTAACATTCGACTAATGTTATTCATTAACTATGAGGAATGTAAATGCAGATGCGACATTCTCTGATGGTGTTGAAGCACGTACGTTATTCATTAACTATGAGGAATGTAAATAGAAACAAAAAGATTCTGAGACAAAGGCTAAAAAACGTTATTCATTAACTATGAGGAATGTAAATAAGCGACATGGTTGTAACTATGACAATCACCGAACGTTATTCATTAACTATGAGGAATGTAAATTTTTGTCCGTTTGGATCAATT
This sequence comes from Rummeliibacillus sp. SL167, assembly GCF_007896505.1. Classification (NCBI taxonomy): domain Bacteria; kingdom Bacillati; phylum Bacillota; class Bacilli; order Caryophanales; family Caryophanaceae; genus Rummeliibacillus; species Rummeliibacillus sp. SL167. Next base: position 28,132 of record NZ_VCBM01000001.1, read on the forward strand.
ACTTTTAAATCTGAGTTATTCATTAACTATGAGGAATGTAAATAAAGTAATACTGCATGAGTATGTCTAAAAACATGCGTTATTCATTAACTATGAGGAATGTAAATATTAAACGAGCATTAGCAATCATGAAAGGGGATAAGTTATTCATTAACTATGAGGAATGTAAATATATGTTAGTTTACTATAAAATCTATATGTTAGTTTGTTATTCATTAACTATGAGGAATGTAAATATGTAACCATGTCCCCTACATACTGGACTAAGCGCGCGTTATTCATTAACTATGAGGAATGTAAATTTGGAAAATTAATAGGATCTTTAGCAGAACACGGATCGTTATTCATTAACTATGAGGAATGTAAATAATGTTTAGGCTTCTCTTTTCTATATCAAAAAATAACGTTATTCATTAACTATGAGGAATGTAAATTTCGTTATCAGTTGGTACACCTCCTGCATAATTATCGTTATTCATTAACTATGAGGAATGTAAATGTAACACCGTTCGTGAATATTTAGTAAGAGGTAATGGTTATTCATTAACTATGAGGAATGTAAATGAAACGGTTGTAGCGGGAATTTGGAAACGCGCAGAGTTATTCATTAACTATGAGGAATGTAAATTTTATCATCGCAATATCCCTCAATACATCACCCCCACGTTATTCATTAACTATGAGGAATGTAAATCCTGCACCATTACCAAAGAACTTTTTATGATTTGCGTTATTCATTAACTATGAGGAATGTAAATCTCTATATATCAAACAATCGTCGTCATCCATGTATACGTTATTCATTAACTATGAGGAATGTAAATTTGTTGGCAAATAGTATGAAGCAAGCGCGTTTATTGTGTTATTCATTAACTATGAGGAATGTAAATGCTGCAAAAGGGCTTGTAAAAGGCGCATGGAATGGAATGTTATTCATTAACTATGAGGAATGTAAATTGGCAACATTTTATTATAGGTTCTCTTTTTGGCTGGGTGTTATTCATTAACTATGAGGAATGTAAATGGTACAGGTACAACAACGAATATAGGTAACGCTTATGGTTATTCATTAACTATGAGGAATGTAAATCAGCAGTTTTAACGTTATGATGTCTTTGACAAAGAACCCGTTATTCATTAACTATGAGGAATGTAAATGAAAATTAGAATGGAAGTTTTTAAGAGAGATAGTTGTTATTCATTAACTATGAGGAATGTAAATTCTGTAATCTCGTATCATCTTATTAATCATGTCAGGTTATTCATTAACTATGAGGAATGTAAATACAAAATGGAGCGATTAAATAATACTTAATAACTCGTTATTCATTAACTATGAGGAATGTAAATTCTTTAATTTCTAACATTTCAATCACTCCATTTTTTGTTATTCATTAACTATGAGGAATGTAAATCGGTGGAGGGGTGATTTTTTATTTTATGAAGTTATGTTATTCATTAACTATGAGGAATGTAAATTGCATCAGCATTAGCACCATCAAAGCAATAGATCTTGTTATTCATTAACTATGAGGAATGTAAATATAATTCTGCAAAACAAAACAGTTGAGGATTACAAGTTATTCATTAACTATGAGGAATGTAAATTATTTCAAAGCTAAAAGGGCATGTTGGCGGTTATTAGTTATTCATTAACTATGAGGAATGTAAATATCGCAATATCAAGTTTTTCTCGATTTTCAATAAAGGTTATTCATTAACTATGAGGAATGTAAATGTCCGTTTAAATATTTCTGGACCATTCTCCTCGTCCGTTATTCATTAACTATGAGGAATGTAAATGAAAACCTCGGTGCAATGTATACCGAAGATGATGCGGTTATTCATTAACTATGAGGAATGTAAATTTTTGCGAAAGAAGGAGGAACAATTGAAAAATTTCAAGTTATTCATTAACTATGAGGAATGTAAATTTCGCTTCAACTGTTTTATATTCTCTGAGTCGCCTTCGTTATTCATTAACTATGAGGAATGTAAATTTATCACTACAAATTGCACTAGAGAACAGCTTGAGAGTTATTCATTAACTATGAGGAATGTAAATGTATTAATCAATCATAAAGAATTTATAAAACTACTTGTTATTCATTAACTATGAGGAATGTAAATCTTTTTTAGATTCTTTATAAAGCACAATAGCTTGGGGTTATTCATTAACTATGAGGAATGTAAATTTCTTAAATAAATTATTGAAAAATTTTTCTAAAATATGTTATTCATTAACTATGAGGAATGTAAATTTTTTGCAGATAAGGGGTTTGACATGGATAGTATTTGTTATTCATTAACTATGAGGAATGTAAATTATAACAGGATATGCAGGACTTACAACCTATGCACATGTTATTCATTAACTATGAGGAATGTAAATTATAACAGGATATGCAGGACTTACAACCTATGCACATGTTATTCATTAACTATGAGGAATGTAAATATCTTATTAATTGTTGTGACATGCGCGGCAACACATTGTTATTCATTAACTATGAGGAATGTAAATTAACATGATACAATTAATAATGTAGTATAAGTAATACGTTATTCATTAACTATGAGGAATGTAAATAATGTTACTAGCGATTGTTTTTCCATTGTAATACCGTTATTCATTAACTATGAGGAATGTAAATGTCATTAAAACAGTAGAGCCTTGTGCCGAACGGACAGAGTTATTCATTAACTATGAGGAATGTAAATTTAAAATGTATTTTAGACGACATTGTGGCAATTAACGTTATTCATTAACTATGAGGAATGTAAATGATATTGAAGTCCATAAAAGTAAATTGGGTGCATGGAGTTATTCATTAACTATGAGGAATGTAAATAAAAGAAATCTAGGGATATGGGGCGATAGCAATGAAATGTTATTCATTAACTATGAGGAATGTAAATGTTTTTTTGAAAAGACGAGTAATGAAGTCGCATTTCAGTTATTCATTAACTATGAGGAATGTAAATTTTGAATCTGCGACTGTGACGTTATCTGGGTCTTTCCGTTATTCATTAACTATGAGGAATGTAAATTCTAGCGAGAATTTGTTATCTTTCCCTAGCAATTTATCGTTATTCATTAACTATGAGGAATGTAAATTGCGTAGCAAGGGTTTGAACGGGTTTCTTCTTATCGTTATTCATTAACTATGAGGAATGTAAATAGTAAAGATTTTCAGTTATTAACTGACAAAAATCGAGTTATTCATTAACTATGAGGAATGTAAATAATAAAGGATTGTAGTCGAATAAATGCGGTTGAATATGTTATTCATTAACTATGAGGAATGTAAATTGCTACGCAAGGCTCCGAACTCCAAAAAACAAAAACAGTTATTCATTAACTATGAGGAATGTAAATAGAAAACGGATATGACCCTAAAAACCGCCAGGAAGGGTTATTCATTAACTATGAGGAATGTAAATCAAATTTAGATTGACAACCGTCACGTTTCACCTTCTCCGTTATTCATTAACTATGAGGAATGTAAATATTACATTTCACGATTCTAATAAATTGATCCCTGGTCGTTATTCATTAACTATGAGGAATGTAAATAACAGTCCGCGGGTTTCGGTGTCGAGAGTAAAAATCGTTATTCATTAACTATGAGGAATGTAAATATAGAAATGGAAAAATCAATTGATCTAGCGAAACGAGTTATTCATTAACTATGAGGAATGTAAATTTATCAAGCGTCAATTTAAGAACATGAATCCTGTCATGTTATTCATTAACTATGAGGAATGTAAATGGAGATGAACGTTGGCATTATGCTAGTGATTTCGCAGGTTATTCATTAACTATGAGGAATGTAAATATGGCTTAGACTTTGAGTTAGAAGATGAAACAAAACAGTTATTCATTAACTATGAGGAATGTAAATGCAGATCTTGAGTCGTTTATCGAATCTCGGTCAAACGTTATTCATTAACTATGAGGAATGTAAATGCAGATCTTGAGTCGTTTATCGAATCTCGGTCAAACGTTATTCATTAACTATGAGGAATGTAAATTACGGAAAACCAAAAATGTATTATGGGGATGCAGCGTTATTCATTAACTATGAGGAATGTAAATGCAGATCTTGAGTCGTTTATCGAATCTCGGTCAAAGTTATTCATTAACTATGAGGAATGTAAATCGGTTGTTGTATTTCAGATACATTAAAAATTGTTTTAGTTATTCATTAACTATGAGGAATGTAAATCGGTTGTTGTATTTCAGATACATTAAAAATTGTTTTAGTTATTCATTAACTATGAGGAATGTAAATCACATAGCCGCATACGTGACGTCGCTAGCAAGGATGTTATTCATTAACTATGAGGAATGTAAATGTATGTTATAATGGAAGGTTATACTATTTTAGGTGTGGTTATTCATTAACTATGAGGAATGTAAATAAACGATTGAATTTATTAAATATGCAAAAAAGAAATGTTATTCATTAACTATGAGGAATGTAAATGTTTTTGCCGCAATTGCTGGACTTTTTGTAGCTTTGTTATTCATTAACTATGAGGAATGTAAATGATGATTCTTTAGATGTAAATTTTGTGGAGAGTGGTCGTTATTCATTAACTATGAGGAATGTAAATGCTTTATATGCTCAATCTGCACGTTATGGAATTAATGTTATTCATTAACTATGAGGAATGTAAATGCAGGTATGTTGTCTAAATCGAGTGTTAGAATATCTGTTATTCATTAACTATGAGGAATGTAAATGGAGCAGAAACAAAAGCAACGGAAACGAAGAAAAAGCGTTATTCATTAACTATGAGGAATGTAAATATATGTTCGTTGAAAACGTCGTTAGGGTCACATTTGGCGTTATTCATTAACTATGAGGAATGTAAATCAGATCAGTTATGAGACGAATGTAATCGACATCAAAGTTATTCATTAACTATGAGGAATGTAAATAACATGCTTGCAGTTCTTCAGGGATTAGGAGACGCTGTTATTCATTAACTATGAGGAATGTAAATAATGTATTCTTTACGATACTTTTTCTTAGCCTCTGCGTTATTCATTAACTATGAGGAATGTAAATGAAACTACTGATTTAATACCATTCCAGACGTTTGAAGTTATTCATTAACTATGAGGAATGTAAATAAAGGTGATAATGAAAACGATGAATTATTGAAATTTTGTTATTCATTAACTATGAGGAATGTAAATGAAGAAGTATTAAACCAAATGACACAAGATGGCAATCGTTATTCATTAACTATGAGGAATGTAAATTTTTATTTAAAAACTCAATCGAGAGCACTTAACTTGTGTTATTCATTAACTATGAGGAATGTAAATAAGAGCATGTCGGATTTATTATCAAAGACAGATGTTTCGTTATTCATTAACTATGAGGAATGTAAATTATGGAATGCAGTTAAATCAGTCACATCGTCAGTGTGGGTTATTCATTAACTATGAGGAATGTAAATTATGAGATTTAAATGGCTATTACGCCTATTTCTAGCGTTATTCATTAACTATGAGGAATGTAAATTTTTGAAACTTTATTTTTAATAATTTAACTTCGTAAGTTATTCATTAACTATGAGGAATGTAAATTAATAATCAACATCATTGAAATCCTCTAAAATCGAATCGTTATTCATTAACTATGAGGAATGTAAATTATTTCTTTATCTTTTCATTTTTACTTACTAGCTTATGTTATTCATTAACTATGAGGAATGTAAATCTCGTAAAGGAAAACGTCGCAAATAGAAACACCGAGTTATTCATTAACTATGAGGAATGTAAATAAAAAGATTTTAATAGTTTAGTGGAGAATCTTGATTCGTTATTCATTAACTATGAGGAATGTAAATGTTTTTGCCGCAATTGCTGGACTTTTTGTAGCTTTAGTTATTCATTAACTATGAGGAATGTAAATTGAAAACGGACATGTTAAACGTACATAAAGCGTTGATGTTATTCATTAACTATGAGGAATGTAAATCTATATCCATTCACAGAAGTAACCGCTCCACTCGAACGTTATTCATTAACTATGAGGAATGTAAATTTAAATCTTTTACAGATTTTAATGAAACATCATAAGGTTATTCATTAACTATGAGGAATGTAAATTTATGTTATCAATACGAGTATTCAAATCTTGGACGCTGTTATTCATTAACTATGAGGAATGTAAATTTTTTTTACAGTGTTCAAAAAGTCTGCACTTTCTCTGTTATTCATTAACTATGAGGAATGTAAATTGCAGAATCGGTTTCTGAAAATCGACTACAGCCAATGCGTTATTCATTAACTATGAGGAATGTAAATATTAAAGCAGCAGTTAAAAAGGGGACTACTAAAAGTTTGTTATTCATTAACTATGAGGAATGTAAATCGTTATGCGTATGAACTGGATGTAGTGGATTTCAATGTTATTCATTAACTATGAGGAATGTAAATGCTGATGTTGCAACAGACTTCGGCGCTGACACAGTCGTTATTCATTAACTATGAGGAATGTAAATTTTGATTATGGGAATAGAAAGGATGTGATAAAAATTGTTATTCATTAACTATGAGGAATGTAAATGTTTTTTCGAGAAACAATTGAAACGGTGATTTCCAAGTTATTCATTAACTATGAGGAATGTAAATTTTCGAAACTTTATTTTTAATAATTTAACTTCGTAATGTTATTCATTAACTATGAGGAATGTAAATGTTATACCAAATTGCATTTGGAACAGGCTCTGCGAGTTATTCATTAACTATGAGGAATGTAAATCCTTGAAATCGGGCTACAGGCAAAGACACGGCAGTGTTATTCATTAACTATGAGGAATGTAAATTGAAATAGCTTAATAGAGCATGTTCATGGCTATTTTGTTATTCATTAACTATGAGGAATGTAAATATCGCACAAGCAATTGAAAACTCGAAGCCATTAAGTGTTATTCATTAACTATGAGGAATGTAAATGCTTATGATGACACAGAAGCATCTTTAGTACGTAGTAGTTATTCATTAACTATGAGGAATGTAAATATTTAAGTTTTATTTTTTCATATAGCTGTAAGGCAGTTATTCATTAACTATGAGGAATGTAAATTATAAAATTTCTTTAAAATCTCATCAACTTGCTTAAATGGTTATTCATTAACTATGAGGAATGTAAATGGAAATATATCGTTGAATACAATCTCATGAGGATACATCGTTATTCATTAACTATGAGGAATGTAAATGGTCATGAGCATACAAGGCTTGTTCGAACTGATCATTCGTTATTCATTAACTATGAGGAATGTAAATATAATATCATTTTGCTTAGCTTGCTCAGCTTCAAGCCGTTATTCATTAACTATGAGGAATGTAAATGCTTGGGCTTTTAATTGATTGTATAAATCTGGGTTGTCGTTATTCATTAACTATGAGGAATGTAAATCTCACATTAAACGATCGCGACGCGGTTGGACTTGTATTGTTATTCATTAACTATGAGGAATGTAAATCGCAATATTATGATTGGGATTATCATCATGCTTGTAGTTATTCATTAACTATGAGGAATGTAAATAAACGATATGCTGGTGACGCGGCACGTAACACTTTTAGTTATTCATTAACTATGAGGAATGTAAATGTTAAATAACTTGAGATAGATTCTGAAATGCTTTGGTGTTATTCATTAACTATGAGGAATGTAAATTTATCTACGGTTACAATAACTTCTTTATCAGCTTTAGTTATTCATTAACTATGAGGAATGTAAATGGTCAATGAAACTACTGTTACAATTGATGCAATGAATGTTATTCATTAACTATGAGGAATGTAAATCACTCTCCATAGCCTTATTCACTTCTTGCTGAAGTTGTTATTCATTAACTATGAGGAATGTAAATTAAAGGCACTCCATAGACTAATTTTTCACCAGCACGTTATTCATTAACTATGAGGAATGTAAATATAAAACTTCCCCATGACAGATGCGGGATGAAACTAGAGTTATTCATTAACTATGAGGAATGTAAATTCTCTTTTTAAAATATTCTAACTCGTTTCAAAAACTCGTTATTCATTAACTATGAGGAATGTAAATAGCGGTATCGATATGTGGGGACAAATCGAGCGTTTCGTTATTCATTAACTATGAGGAATGTAAATCATAAGAAATCTATCTTTTGCGATTGGCAAAACAGAAAAGTTATTCATTAACTATGAGGAATGTAAATCACTTTTTAGTTTTATTTGCTTTTTTCTTTAGCTCGGTTATTCATTAACTATGAGGAATGTAAATCTCGTTGACAGTGGCAACATGATGGCTTCTATGGAGTTATTCATTAACTATGAGGAATGTAAATGAAGCATTAGAACCTATCGAAGGTGTGCCATTACTGTTATTCATTAACTATGAGGAATGTAAATTGATGAAAAAGAAATTTCATATGAGTCAAAAGCGAGTTATTCATTAACTATGAGGAATGTAAATCAAACATCAGAAGGTGTTGTATTAAGTGGTGAATACATCGTTATTCATTAACTATGAGGAATGTAAATTCAATTGGATTAATGATCTGATTAACAACGCCAATATCGTTATTCATTAACTATGAGGAATGTAAATGTACTAAATCGATAACGATTGTTGGAGCTCCATCGATCGTTATTCATTAACTATGAGGAATGTAAATTTTTTGATTCGATCAATTGGAACGCCGAACATCTGAGAGTTATTCATTAACTATGAGGAATGTAAATTTTCGTTTTACCTGTTTGTTTTGCGGCTTCAATTGCTGTTATTCATTAACTATGAGGAATGTAAATTATTTTGGAAAATTAAAAGTTAATAAAATTACTAAGTTATTCATTAACTATGAGGAATGTAAATCAAGCAAACCCAACTCAACAAATAGGGCAAATCAGGTTATTCATTAACTATGAGGAATGTAAATTAAATATACTTCGACTTTGTATTTGTGGACTGAAAAAGGTTATTCATTAACTATGAGGAATGTAAATACATCAATGGTTGCACTGAACAAGTTGCAAAAGCATCCGTTATTCATTAACTATGAGGAATGTAAATCGGTAAACCTTTTACAGAATCGGATTTGGAGTACATTGTTATTCATTAACTATGAGGAATGTAAATGTATCAGCTAGCGGAGCATAATTGCTTACTGCGCCCAGTTATTCATTAACTATGAGGAATGTAAATTCGTTATAAAAGTGATTTGAAAAAAATAGATAATTAGTTATTCATTAACTATGAGGAATGTAAATGTAAATAGAACGTATGAACGAACAATACTCATATAAGTTATTCATTAACTATGAGGAATGTAAATCAATTATTTCTGTCTAACAGCCCCACGTCGACGTGTGTTATTCATTAACTATGAGGAATGTAAATCATTTTAAGCATAATAAAAAGCACCCAGAAGGATGCTCGTTATTCATTAACTATGAGGAATGTAAATTGTGTAGTTAAGGCTAATGGTGTCGATTATACATTTGTTATTCATTAACTATGAGGAATGTAAATCTCTTTATTTCACCCTAAAGCTTAATGCATGACAAATGTTATTCATTAACTATGAGGAATGTAAATATACGAATTTGATAGTGGCCCCCGATTCCAAAAGTGTTATTCATTAACTATGAGGAATGTAAATATTTATATAAGTTGATCTCTTTACTCTCCGATGAACTAGGTTATTCATTAACTATGAGGAATGTAAATACTAGCGTTATTTTTATGCCTTCCACAGTGATTGTGGTTATTCATTAACTATGAGGAATGTAAATGCTGTAATCATTAATTTAAAAGCTACTCTCCAATGCAGTTATTCATTAACTATGAGGAATGTAAATGTTGCACGCAACGTATCGGCTTGTTGGGCGGTTAGAGTTATTCATTAACTATGAGGAATGTAAATCTTGTATAGCTAATCCATCCCCATTATCATCAATACGTTATTCATTAACTATGAGGAATGTAAATGGATATTTGGATATAATAAATGAATTTGACGTAAATAGTTATTCATTAACTATGAGGAATGTAAATTAACGGTATCTATGGAAGCACTGCCTGTTGTTAGCAGTTATTCATTAACTATGAGGAATGTAAATAACACAAAGTATTTAAATAGTTTTAAGAATGCTGAAGGTTATTCATTAACTATGAGGAATGTAAATTTTGGTTTATACATGTGGAGTGAAGAAAGAGAAGATCGTTATTCATTAACTATGAGGAATGTAAATTTGGATTCAAATTCGATAATGAAAACGAAGTTGGCGCGTTATTCATTAACTATGAGGAATGTAAATTGACGCAAGAAGCTGTACAATATGCTACTGATTTTTCGTTATTCATTAACTATGAGGAATGTAAATGTTAATAAAATGCCGTCAACATCGACATCAACATTGCGGTTATTCATTAACTATGAGGAATGTAAATTGTATCTTTTTAATCTTGTGTTCTTTATTTCTATAGGTTATTCATTAACTATGAGGAATGTAAATTTTAAAATCACTCCCATCACTCGTACAAGATAAACGTTATTCATTAACTATGAGGAATGTAAATTTTCATAAGCACGTCATAATGCTCTTCGTTCATTTGTTATTCATTAACTATGAGGAATGTAAATGATAATTTGTCTGAAAAACTTTCATAGCCAATGACGTTATTCATTAACTATGAGGAATGTAAATGTGAATTTACCGGGCAGTTCTACACAGTCAGGATTTTGTTATTCATTAACTATGAGGAATGTAAATGACGATTTTGAGTCATTTATTGAATCTCGGTCTAACAGTTATTCATTAACTATGAGGAATGTAAATGACGATTTTGAGTCATTTATTGAATCTCGGTCTAACAGTTATTCATTAACTATGAGGAATGTAAATGACGATTTTGAGTCATTTATTGAATCTCGGTCTAACGTTATTCATTAACTATGAGGAATGTAAATCTGGTTGATGGGGGTAAATTTTTAGAAGCAGAAGTCGAGTTATTCATTAACTATGAGGAATGTAAATGTTAAACGAAAAGGAAAATTAATTTTCCCGGTCGGTGTTATTCATTAACTATGAGGAATGTAAATAAAAAATCTAAGGAGGATAGACCAAAATGGGTGAACGTTATTCATTAACTATGAGGAATGTAAATTCAGTATGAAAGTAATAAAGATGTTCGTGTTCATATGTTATTCATTAACTATGAGGAATGTAAATTGTTTACTTTCAACACTGCTATCTTGACTAGATAGGTTATTCATTAACTATGAGGAATGTAAATATGATTTAGAAAGTATTGGCGAATCTGTACTGGCTTGTTATTCATTAACTATGAGGAATGTAAATGACGCTCCTAAAGAGTTAGTCTCCATTTCTAATTTAGTTATTCATTAACTATGAGGAATGTAAATTCCATAGATCTCGTTTTGACCATTTTTCGCATAGAGGTTATTCATTAACTATGAGGAATGTAAATGGTGTAGCAAATTTTTCAAACATATCTTGCACATCTTGTTATTCATTAACTATGAGGAATGTAAATAAGTCAGAGAAATTTGCATTATGCCAAGAAATCAAAGTTATTCATTAACTATGAGGAATGTAAATTTTCTCTGCAATTAACTTATGTGCGTCAGTTTTAGATGTTATTCATTAACTATGAGGAATGTAAATGTGGGTGTTTACGAACAGAAAAGGTGCGTCAAGCAAGTTATTCATTAACTATGAGGAATGTAAATTAATAAAAACAATGGATAAATATTCTTTGTTGTTCCGAGTTATTCATTAACTATGAGGAATGTAAATTTATATTCAATCATGCCAGCTTCTTTTGCTTGTTCGTTATTCATTAACTATGAGGAATGTAAATCAAGCTGCGCTTCCTTTTTTTTAATAAATGTACCAATGTTATTCATTAACTATGAGGAATGTAAATGAAACAGCAGATCATACGAAACATTTTATTATTATCGTTATTCATTAACTATGAGGAATGTAAATAAGTCAGAGAAATTTGCATTATGCCAAGAAATCAAAGTTATTCATTAACTATGAGGAATGTAAATTTTCTCTGCAATTAACTTATGTGCGTCAGTTTTAGATGTTATTCATTAACTATGAGGAATGTAAATGTGGGTGTTTACGAACAGAAAAGGTGCGTCAAGCAAGTTATTCATTAACTATGAGGAATGTAAATTAATAAAAACAATGGATAAATATTCTTTGTTGTTCCGAGTTATTCATTAACTATGAGGAATGTAAATTTATATTCAATCATGCCAGCTTCTTTTGCTTGTTCGTTATTCATTAACTATGAGGAATGTAAATCAAGCTGCGCTTCCTTTTTTTTAATAAATGTACCAATGTTATTCATTAACTATGAGGAATGTAAATATCGTATATCGTTTAGAAGTTATAGCAGGATTATTGTTATTCATTAACTATGAGGAATGTAAATTTTGGTGAATCAATATTGAATGCTGCATATGAAATATGTTATTCATTAACTATGAGGAATGTAAATACTAATGATGGTGAATCTACGTCTAATCCAATATCAGGTTATTCATTAACTATGAGGAATGTAAATTCTTTTTTGGCTTGTGCAACAACTGCTTGTGCTTCTAGTTATTCATTAACTATGAGGAATGTAAATACTGTAGCTGATATTGTGGAAGATGTCATCGTTGAGCGTTATTCATTAACTATGAGGAATGTAAATGTTTTTGGAGCAACGAGGATTCCATCATGTAGGTACCTGTTATTCATTAACTATGAGGAATGTAAATAGTACAAAACTGAACGGCATAAAAGGCGCTAACATGTTATTCATTAACTATGAGGAATGTAAATACGATGTGCAGCTTCGTTTATCGTCATATAGTTGTCTAGTTATTCATTAACTATGAGGAATGTAAATTATGGGTGGACTGCGCTTATTAAACATCACTTATGCTCCGTTATTCATTAACTATGAGGAATGTAAATTTCACTTGATTTACTTACCCACGGCGCTGGGCAATTTGTTATTCATTAACTATGAGGAATGTAAATTCTCGATACTGCTGAATATATTCATCAACATATTTTTGGTGCAGCGTCATAATAAATCACTTTTGCTGTCGCTAACATCATTGTTGATAATCTTATTATTTTCTAAACCGAGATCTTTACTAAGAGCAATTAGAGAACTGTTAATTTTATTTTTCTCTGAGATGGCCGGATTTATTTTAGAAAAAACTTGCGCACCATTTTGAGTTGTTATCACTACTCCTAGATCACGAATAGATTTATCTAACTTGTAATACAGTTTCAATAAATTCATATAACGCTCCACTTTTTCAAGTTGAACATTATCATTTGGATTAATTCGAGATAACAATTCTTTTTTTACTTTCGTTTGGTTCAAATTGACCACCCCCTTATACGAGAAAATACTAAAAAAGTTCGACAGTTGACCCTTCCCACCGGTTTCCAGATTTGGAGAAAATGCAAAAACTTTTGACCCGGGGGTATCTACCAACGTTCATCATATGCCCACTTGTTTGCTTTTTTCTTAAACCCAAAGCGATTATGTCGCTTGTTATGACAATCTTTACAAAGCGTTCTTAGATTATCATCTTCTAGTGCTAATTCTGGATAATCATCTAATTCTTTAATGTGATCCACTTCTAATATTGCTTCTTTATCTGTCGTGACTCTTCCCTCTTTAGCACACCATTGACACTCATAGTGATCACGTTCTAGTATCTCTTGTCGCTTTACTTTCCATGCTTTCGATAAGTAAAAAGGATTTGCTTTTTTCTTATACATTACTTATCACTCCATCAATCTTTCCAGGCTTACCACATCAATCACCTTCTCAGACAAAATAAAAATGTCTTAATTTTTCACATAAACATATTGCACGTGTATTTTATACGTGTTATAATAAGAATATAAAGAAAGGAGATGAAAAAGATATCATCAAAAGAAATAATCAAAATACTAGAAAAAAACGGGTGGTACTTACATAGTGTTGTTGGAAGTCATCATCACTTCAAACATCCAACTAAGGAAGGGAAAGTAACTGTCCCCCACCCAAGAAAAGATTTAAAAATCGGTACACAAAATTCAATACTTAAGCAGGCAGGACTTAAATAGTCCGCCTGCAAAGGAGGTTTATATAAATTGACAAGATACTATTTCCCAGCAGTATTTGATTCTGGAAACGATGGAAGCAAAGGCTATACAGTAACGTTCCCAGACTTACCAGGATGCATCACTGAAGGATCAGATATTGAAGAATCATTTCGTATGGCAAAAGATGCTTTAGAAGGTTATCTCTATGGAATGGAAGAGGATAACGAATCTATTCCTTCACCATCTAATTTAAATGATATTTCTGTTCCTTCTGGTGGTTTTATTGCTTATATAGAAGTTTGGACTGATTATGTTCGAGATGAACTTCAAAACAAAGCGATCAAGAAAACATTAACAATCCCAAAATGGTTAAATGATGTCGCAGAAAAAGAAAATATTAATTTTTCTCAACTACTTCAATTTGCAATTAAAGAACGATTAGGATTCATACAAAAAGACTAGCCAAGATTATATCTAGATATTAGAGCAAAAGCCCACATGACTAATGTGGGTTTTTTATAGTTCATTGTGTTACTTCGTTATTCATTAACTATGAGGAATGTAAATGATATAATTGCTGAAATAGATTTGAGAAACAATGCTATGTTATTCATTAACTATGAGGAATGTAAATTGTTCTACATAGCTTACAAAAGAGATGGATGTTATGAACGTTATTCATTAACTATGAGGAATGTAAATTAATGTTAAAGATTGATTAGTAGCCACCTCCGCGATAGTTATTCATTAACTATGAGGAATGTAAATAGTGCTTCCACAATGCTAATTGCTTTAGCAATATAAGTTATTCATTAACTATGAGGAATGTAAATTTTGAAGTAACAAGAGTAGTTTGAGCAGTTAAATCTGTTATTCATTAACTATGAGGAATGTAAATTGTGTTTTTTAGCGTTAATTTATATTCATTCAGTAGCTGTTATTCATTAACTATGAGGAATGTAAATTCTAATAGATGCGCTGTCACTTTTAAATTTCTCATTGTTATTCATTAACTATGAGGAATGTAAATGCAAATACAATTGTTTTTTCAATTTCTTCTTATCTTTCGTTATTCATTAACTATGAGGAATGTAAATTTTTAACTTTAAATATTATAATTCAATTTTAGAATAAAAGTTATTCATTAACTATGAGGAATGTAAATTGATTAAACGCGGCTTTCCCTCCATTTCAACAACAGTTATTCATTAACTATGAGGAATGTAAATGAACAAAAGGATCCGGAAAAACAAGATTAGCGATCGTTATTCATTAACTATGAGGAATGTAAATTTCAATCGAATTCGATTAACTTATACTTTTATTTTGTTATTCATTAACTATGAGGAATGTAAATAGTTAAAAAAGTATTTGTTTCGGACATGTCCCCACAGTTATTCATTAACTATGAGGAATGTAAATGAGGCTTCTAGGAATTGAATACAGGACAACGGAATCATGTTATTCATTAACTATGAGGAATGTAAATCGCTGTATAAAAGCCTTCTTCATGATTAAATTCTTGGTTATTCATTAACTATGAGGAATGTAAATGAATCGCCGGTGGCCGAGGATTAACGGCGGATGAAGCGTTATTCATTAACTATGAGGAATGTAAATTGATAAAATCGTGCAATTTGCAGTGCATAATGTAATGGTTATTCATTAACTATGAGGAATGTAAATCAGATTATCAAGTTGCTAAAAGTAATGGGATTAGTGTTATTCATTAACTATGAGGAATGTAAATTGATACAGATTCAACAGATGAGTATAAGATGCAATGGTTATTCATTAACTATGAGGAATGTAAATTAATATTCGGACGTCTTTTTCTTGTCATCTTATAACCGTTATTCATTAACTATGAGGAATGTAAATCTGTTGCGCATCAATGAAATTCATGATTATGCAGAATGTTATTCATTAACTATGAGGAATGTAAATCATATGAACTTGCTACGTTGATGTTGGTTTCTCATTGGGTTATTCATTAACTATGAGGAATGTAAATTACGCATTCATATACTTCCGCATCTAGGAAAATATAGTTATTCATTAACTATGAGGAATGTAAATATAAAAGGGGTTTCAGAAGTCGTACAGGCGGTCTAGGGTTATTCATTAACTATGAGGAATGTAAATGGACAAACTTTTGTGCGACGTTCGATAGTCGTTTTGTTATTCATTAACTATGAGGAATGTAAATTGTTCCGTTATTTTTATACGCTGGCATCGTACCAACTCCGTTATTCATTAACTATGAGGAATGTAAATACGACTCTAAAATGATTTGTCCGAGCGTGATACTAGCGTTATTCATTAACTATGAGGAATGTAAATTAATTCGTTTTGATATGCATAGTATATCATAGGAAGGTTATTCATTAACTATGAGGAATGTAAATTTTCTTCAACTTTTCTAATCACGATAGCTAAAAAAGTTATTCATTAACTATGAGGAATGTAAATTTCTACAATTTCAGTTAATAACACTTCCAGTTCTTCGTTATTCATTAACTATGAGGAATGTAAATGCAGAATGGGCTCAATACGGAAATGGCATGACTACGTTATTCATTAACTATGAGGAATGTAAATTTTTTTTAGTAAGATGAACATAACGATCTTCTGTAAGTTATTCATTAACTATGAGGAATGTAAATGATGAATTCGCATGTATGTATGCCACTGCAAATGTTGTTATTCATTAACTATGAGGAATGTAAATACGCTATTATCACCGAAAACGTCTTTTGATGTTAGTAAGTTATTCATTAACTATGAGGAATGTAAATTATAAATTGGGTGTACTAGCGTGGAAAGGTATTCAGTTATTCATTAACTATGAGGAATGTAAATGTTATGGCGCGGCTGGTATTCGATGGATGAAGGAGGGTTATTCATTAACTATGAGGAATGTAAATAGTCTGAAAAGCTATCCGTATAGCTTTCTAAAATAAGTTATTCATTAACTATGAGGAATGTAAATAGCCAACAGAGAAAGAAGCCAATTAGCTAAACTATCGTTATTCATTAACTATGAGGAATGTAAATAGCGAAGGTAAAGAAAATATCCATAACTTATCATGTAAAGTTATTCATTAACTATGAGGAATGTAAATTATATTAAAACCTCTCCCCTACTCCGCCGATCGGCGGTTATTCATTAACTATGAGGAATGTAAATAAGTTTATTCCGATAGCTTCAACATAACTTTTTTCTGTTATTCATTAACTATGAGGAATGTAAATTTCTTGAAGTTCTGAACGCTGTCCCTGTGGTGTCTGGCGTTATTCATTAACTATGAGGAATGTAAATTCATACTGGATGGGAATACGACAGTCTTGGGATCATTGTTATTCATTAACTATGAGGAATGTAAATGCTTATATTTGGCAAAAAATCGACAAGGACGGTTTGTTATTCATTAACTATGAGGAATGTAAATACATACTGGACTAAGCGCGCGAGATAAAAATAATAAAAGTTATTCATTAACTATGAGGAATGTAAATTTTCTTCAACTTTTCTAATCACGATAGCTAAAAAAGTTATTCATTAACTATGAGGAATGTAAATTTGGTGACATTTATGTCGTCTTAACGATTTTATCTAGTTATTCATTAACTATGAGGAATGTAAATAGTCTTGGGGATGTTTTGGATTGGATGGCGGGCATTGGTTATTCATTAACTATGAGGAATGTAAATAGTGGTACATGTTACTAATTTTGTAATTTGTGTAGCTGTTATTCATTAACTATGAGGAATGTAAATGAACATCTTTAAAAACAATGCTGTTAAATCTATCACGTTATTCATTAACTATGAGGAATGTAAATTCGAGAAAAATGCAGAATATCGATCGCGATACGTATGTTATTCATTAACTATGAGGAATGTAAATGGGCTGAAAGAAGAATTTAGCGATGGAAATATCAATGTTATTCATTAACTATGAGGAATGTAAATCTTATTGATGAACTTTATCTGAAAGAACGCTTAGGGTTATTCATTAACTATGAGGAATGTAAATAGCCTTCCGCGATGCATTAATTGCGTTGATTTACATTGTTATTCATTAACTATGAGGAATGTAAATTCAACTCCAAAAATCAGTACTGTCAATGCTTTGACAGTTATTCATTAACTATGAGGAATGTAAATATTTAAGGCATAGGCAATATCACGGTTAGCTGTAGCGTTATTCATTAACTATGAGGAATGTAAATGCAATACCACCCAGAGCAGTACCAAACACTGGGATGTTATTCATTAACTATGAGGAATGTAAATTTACTTCAGCGTTGATAATGAGTAATGCAGAAAAGTTATTCATTAACTATGAGGAATGTAAATCATGGTGTATTGTTTAGAGGCTCTGCAGAAGGTACTGTTATTCATTAACTATGAGGAATGTAAATATCCGCATCATCTGCGATCATGCCGTTGTCATATGGTTATTCATTAACTATGAGGAATGTAAATATAAGTAATTAATCGAGCGGAGTACGCCAAGACAATCGTTATTCATTAACTATGAGGAATGTAAATATCGATCACGTACTAACATGATGACACGTGCTGTTTCGTTATTCATTAACTATGAGGAATGTAAATCCGGTGCTACTGCATTACGCTATAAAGCGCAGTTCGGTTATTCATTAACTATGAGGAATGTAAATAAGCAATAACTGTGAAGGGATAAGCAATGGAAAAAGGTTATTCATTAACTATGAGGAATGTAAATCCGGAGCAATTAGATACAATCGCTGAATATGGATTACGTTATTCATTAACTATGAGGAATGTAAATTCGTAATAGATTTGTTTTCCAATGCCATGAGTTTGAGTTATTCATTAACTATGAGGAATGTAAATAATATTAAACAAACCGTGAACGGTTGGGAAACTATTGGTTATTCATTAACTATGAGGAATGTAAATAATACAATTGTAAGCCCGAAATATAAAAAAATAAGCGCACCTTTGCGGTACGCACGACGAATGGCCAACTATCCTGGATTTTTTTCGGATAGTTGGCTATTTTGCACATGTGGCTTGGATATTTTTCGACCAAGGCATGTAGTTTTGTAAAAGCTCTGGCTGCTGGTGAATTGGTAAAGTCGGCAGATCTGTCATCAGCTTCACCAGATATTGATAAAAATCGATGCCGTTTGCTTTTGCTGTTTCAGCCAAACTTAAACAAATGGCATTCGCTTTGGCGCCTGCTTCACTTACAGAGAAAAGCCAGTTTTTACGACCAATCACATTCGGACGAATCGCATTTTCAGCCGGATTATTATCGATTTCTAAATGGCCATCATCAAGAAAAGCCTTTAACCCAGCTGCTCGGCTTAATGTATATTCAGCTGCCTTCGCCAGCCCAGCGCATTTTTACCAAAGAAAGGTGAGTGATCAATCCAAGCCAAAAATTCATACACAATGGGCTTCGATTCTTGTTGCCTCACTTGTTGCCGTTCTTCTGGTGAAAGATGTTTTATTTTACGCTCGATATGAAATAATCGATCACAGTAATTGACGCCCATTTGCCCATTTTTGCTATCGGCTTTCAGCCAATAACGTCGAACATGCGCCCAGCAGTGAGCGAACTGGATATCAGGCAAATGACCGTAAGCCGAATAGCCATCACAAATGATAGTTCCTTTAAAGCCAGTAATAAAGTCAGCTAATACAGCCCGACTTCTTGATAAAGCGCTTTTAAAAAGGATAATAATAGGTCCTTGGCTTGGCACGCTCCTACACACCCAGTTATAAGCATTCGATTGACCAGATTTTCCATCTGAACGTTTGATGATTTGCGCATACGTCTCGTCCACATGTAACACAGATTTCGCAGTTAATAATTGCTTCATCAGGTCATAAACAGGTTGAAGCCAATCTTCAGCTACACGAATCACCCAATTCGATAGGTTTTTATCGTTCGTAAGTAGGCCATATCTTTCCCATTCCTTTACCTGGCGGTAAAGAGGCAAGTACTGGATAAACTTATCGTAGATAAGCTTTGCTAAAACGGTTGGTCCGGCAACACTACGTTGAATGACAGCCTGGGGTGCTTTGCCACGTTTGATTTGAGCTTTTTGAGTGATATTCTTTTTACAGGCTTTACACTCATACGCATGTTCAATGTGCTGTACACGTTTCATTGTAGCTGGAATAAATTTGGCTTCTTCACGTGCGACAGTTGAACCAACTTCTGTCATTTCACCAAGGCAACAGTCACATTGCATATTAGAGGGATAATGATGAATTTCTTCTACTTCAATCCCATCACGAAACGAATCATTTCGCTTTTTATTCGTTTTTTTACGGACAACTGTATAGCTAACGGTTTCTGTGCTTTGTTCTTCTGTCTGCTCAGGTTCGCTAAAAGACGGATCGTCTTCAAATAAAGAAACTTGACCGTCTGGTGCTTGATATTTTGATTTTTCTGATTTAGAGCCATATAAAGCTTTTGTTAGTTGACGAACTTGTTCAGTTAATACTTCTATCTGTCGATTTGACTGAGCCAATTGTTGCTCAAGTAATCGAATAATACGTTCATTTTGTTCTTCTTGCATCTGATTAACATTCGACAATTCGGACACCACATTTCCGTTCGGTTTCATCTATGGCTGATTATACCATTCGGAATAAGGTTTTTAAAAGACCCCTTTTACAGATTTCGCAATCGCCTTTGGCTGTTGAAGGGATAGTCCTTCTAATAACCAGCGAAGCTCCTGTTGCGAAAGGTTACGTACTTCATTTTCATCTTTTAGCCATTGTAACTTTCCATTATCTAACCGTTTATAAAGCATGGCGAAGCCATCTCCATCGAAATACAAACATTTATAGCGGTCCTTGCTCCATCCAGAAAATAGAAAGATGGAATCACTATATGGATCCAATTCAAAAGAATCTTGAATAAGCGTTGCGAGACCATCAATGCCTTTACGCATATCTGTCTTGCCGCAAATGATGTAGATGTTTTGTACGCTCGTAAAATCATGCTTCATCGATTGTTCAGCTCCTTCATTACCGATTGGATGATGCGCTCATCTGCATTATTGAAGAAGGAAATTTCAGCCGTTGCTGTTTTGATAACGCAGCTTGGATCAGCAGAAGATTGCGAAGAAATCATGGAAAACATTTTATCAGTGATAGGATCTAGTTTGACAGGAACAATCGTTAATTTATTTGTAGGCATAGGAAAGGCCCCCCCTTAATTGATACGTTTATTGTACCGAAGGTGCCAGATTTTTTTATATGCGTTATTTGATTACGGGCTTACTCTCGATGTATTATTTTTTCTGACGCAAGCCGTTATTCATTAACTATGAGGAATGTAAATATCAGTTCTATACTTGCTTTTAAATCTGCTATATCGTTATTCATTAACTATGAGGAATGTAAATTCAGATAGATATGTGTTTATACAAGTTAAATGGTAATCGTTATTCATTAACTATGAGGAATGTAAATGTTATTTGCTTTACAAATGCTTCTGAAAGTTGTTCGTTATTCATTAACTATGAGGAATGTAAATAATCAATTAATGATTTATAAAGACGTTACAGAAAATGTTATTCATTAACTATGAGGAATGTAAATAAGTATGTACGTGATCAATACGATACAGGATGGAAGTTATTCATTAACTATGAGGAATGTAAATTGTCTACTTCTTGCTGAAGTTTATTTTCTTTGTCTTGTTATTCATTAACTATGAGGAATGTAAATTTGTCAATATTCGACAATTAAGGAGGAAAGCCTTTAACGTTATTCATTAACTATGAGGAATGTAAATTTCGGCAAACCAAAACGCTACGCTGGAGACGCGGCAGTTATTCATTAACTATGAGGAATGTAAATCGACACACTATAGTAAAAAGGGGGTGTAAGAAATCCGTTATTCATTAACTATGAGGAATGTAAATTTTTAAATTCATAAAAGTTGTATCGTTGTAATCAAAGTTATTCATTAACTATGAGGAATGTAAATCAAGGCAATCATTTCTAAAAAGGCTTGAAAAACGTGTGTTATTCATTAACTATGAGGAATGTAAATATCTCTGATATGCCCATACCCTTGGGATCCCTTCTTGTTATTCATTAACTATGAGGAATGTAAATTCGACAAAGGTTAAACGATTGCTATCATTTTCGGTTGTTATTCATTAACTATGAGGAATGTAAATGAATTAAACTTGCTAAATTAACAATTCTGTTTGGGGGTTATTCATTAACTATGAGGAATGTAAATTCGATGATTGCTTCTTGTTCAACTGTCTCATTAACAAGGTTATTCATTAACTATGAGGTGTTTATTGCAAAATAAAAGTGCAGAAAATTGCAGAGAAATTTACATAGGCTTGCAGCTTTTCTTTTACATTAAATCCCAGTATCCGTTTTTACGGAGGATAAGGCATTTTTCAACCGGTAGCTTTCCCCTGTGAACGCTATGACATGCGCGTGGTGAACTAGTCTGTCCACAAGGGCGGAAGTTAGACGGTTATCCCCAAAAACCCGATTCCACTGACCAAACTCCAAATTGGAGGTTACAATCACACTTTTATGCTCGTAACAGTCTGCAATAATGTGAAACAATAATTCCGATCCTTGCTTTTGAAAAGGAACGTATCCCAATTCATCCAGTATAAGCAAATCGCACTTCTCAATCTGTCGTTTTAATCTCTGCAAGGTGCCTTCTTTCATCGCTTCTTCTAATTGTCCCACCAAATCAGCCACCCTAAAGAAACGGACCTCAAATCCCAGTTCACATGCCTTAACACCTAAAGCCGTTCCTAGATGAGTTTTCCCAGTGCCTGGCGTTCCTAAAAGTAGAAGATTCTGTTTTTTCTTTATAAAACGGAGGTCACAGATTTCCTCTTTCGAGGTTGTTGCTGGTAAGTGCAGCTGGTCGGACCATTCATAATCCCTAAGCCATTTAAGCTCTCTAAATTTAGCCTTTTTTATCAGTCTAGCGATTTTGGTGGTTTGTCTGGAATTGACTTCAATCGATAGAATATCACGTAAAAACTGTTCTTTGCTTTCAAAAGGTATCTCCTCAAATTCCTCGATAATATGGGCAAGGTGGAGTGTTTTACAAATGGCCTTTAAATCGTTCATCAGGAAACACCTCCTTCCAAGGAAGGACAAAGTTTTTTATCATAAGTGTGCAAATCTGTTTCGTAGTTAAGCAAAATCTCAGGTGTGTGTACTTCGGTTAATTTTTCTGGATAAGCAGCTTCCTTAGCTTCTAGGATATACCCCAGTTCATGTGGAGCTCTTTCAAGCCGTTCTTCTGTTTCCAGAGAGGAGTGAATATCATCTAGTGTATGCTTCTCTAATAGTTTCTTTATACCTTTAACCCTTGCTCGGGTTTCTTCCGGGTGTATCGTCAGATACGCTTGAACCCTCTCAGGAAAATATTTAAAGAATCGTGAATACTTGACAGACCGGGGCTTCTTCTCCCAATCTATTAAAATATCATTCCATGGTATCGCTCTTGTTGTATTCATATAAGGGCGGTCTTCCTGGTAAACAATTTCTCCGCCATTCGTAAAACAGGTGAATCGATCCCATTCCATTTTGAGGACCAATCCTTGTTTCATTTTCGCTTTGTGGATAACAATTTTTTTACCGTCAACTTCAATTTCCCCATATTTATTAACCTTTGTGGATTTTACAGAATAAATCGGAAGATCCGTTAAAGGTAAGGCTTTCAAATGTTTTTTATCCTCTTTCCACAACTCATCAATCAACACATTTTTTTCATAGTGGAGGCGTTGCCGATCCTTTTCCATTTCCTCCTTCAACCAGTCCGCTAATTGTGGAAAACTCTTCATTATCGGTGCTGTTGTAAATAGATTATTCCTTGTATAACCAACCTTCTTTTCCACATTTCCTTTCTCATGCCCGCTTGACGGATTACATGGCTGCACTTCAAAACCATAATGGCACTTGAATCTCAAAAATGCGTCAGTGTAGGTCCGTTTGTCCCCTTTGCCAATTGAAATTACTGCCGCAGACAAGTTATCAATACGTAGATAGGTTGGGACCCCTCCAGCCTGGTGAAACAACTCCTTTAGCCCTTCAAGGAAACACTCCGTATTTTCGCTTGGAAGAGGGTAGCTAAATCCAGCATTACTATGTGGAAAACTCAAGATTAGGGCTTTGACATCTTTATACGCTCCGTCTTTTACCACAGTCATGTTTCCGAAGTCCACTTGTGCTTCACCCGGAGGGTGTTCTAAACGCTCATGTCTTTCAACCTTGGCTGCTTTGAGTTGGGGCTTTCGGTGTTGGATATATTCGCATACGGTCCGATACGAACCTTTAAAATCATGGTTGTTTCTAAGTTCTTCATGGATCTTCTTGCTAGTTCTTCGGTCTTTTCTCTTGAGTTTCATGTCCTCCTCAAGCCAACAGTCAACAATTTCTCCGAACCCCTCCTCATACATCATTCCTCTTTTAGTGAACTTGAGTGTTTCTTGAAAACTTTCTCCATCTGCGTATTTTTTAACAGTCCTCCAATTACAACCAGTTTTTCTTGCAATCTCGTTTATAGATAAATCTTCTTCTTCTCTTAAATGTTTGATATAATTTACTTCAGGCATCGCTAGCATCCTTTCATGTCCTCCTACTGTTGTGGTCTCTCAATCAATACAGTAGGGAATTATTATGGGGCTGGCAAGCCTTTTTTTATGCAGTTGAGTTCTGCACAAATTTCTCGCAAACCTCTGTACTTTTATTTTGCAATAAACACTTTAGGAGTTGCATAGCCCTCTCTGTTAGGATAGTTGTAAGTCAAATCGTTATTCATTAACTATGAGGAATGTAAATGTATAAGTGAAAACCTCCTCCGGTTTCCCGTCATGTTATTCATTAACTATGAGGAATGTAAATTATTTTTTAACTTGTTGGTCTGACTCTATCTATACGTTATTCATTAACTATGAGGAATGTAAATATTTTTTGACTACTCGCATCTAATTCGACACGTCCGGTTATTCATTAACTATGAGGAATGTAAATTCGATATTTTTAATTGTATCCACTGTCACGTTCGCGTTATTCATTAACTATGAGGAATGTAAATGTTCTTCAGAAGGTTAAAGACGCAATCAAAAATCCGTTATTCATTAACTATGAGGAATGTAAATTATTCCAAATACAGCTATGCTTATTTAGATATCACAGGTTATTCATTAACTATGAGGAATGTAAATTTTTAGCGGAAACGGATTTTGATCCAGCTCTAACAGTTATTCATTAACTATGAGGAATGTAAATATGGCTATGCTAATATTAGCATATTGGCTTAGATCAAGTTATTCATTAACTATGAGGAATGTAAATAATTCAATTACTTCACTGAACTTTAATACTAGAAGCCGTTATTCATTAACTATGAGGAATGTAAATTCGCTTTTCACTCCTCACTGTATTTCGCAAGTAAAAATTGAGCCATTTATTAATTAAAAACTGAGCCACTTAAACCGAACTGTTTTCTAGCCATTCTTTTGTATCTAATATTCGATAAGATGGTCCAACCATGTCTATCATATAAGCTCTATGTGTTAGTCGATCTGTTAAAGCAGCTGTTAAAACGGGATCATGAAAGACTTCTTCCCAGCGGTCAAATGATAAATTACTCGTAACGATGGTAGATGCTCGTCCAACACGTAGGGAAAGATGAGTAAATAATAATTCTGCACCTTCTTTATCAAAAGAAATATAACCTAGCTCATCGATAATCACTAAATCATACTTTTCAAACCTCAATTCAAATGAACGTAACGTTCTTTCAGAACGACTCTCCTTTAATTGATTGACTAGTGATGAAACGGTTGTGAAATACACCTGATACCCAGCTAAACAAGCTTCAATTCCTAAACCAATCGCAATATGGGTTTTACCTGTTCCAGGTGATCCAATTAATAATACATTCTGTTTTTCTTGAATAAAGTCTAATTTCTTTAAATGCGGGAGACGAGAGGCCACATTTTGCGGTAATCTCTCAGTCTCTAATTCAGTTAATAATTTCTTTTCAGGAAAATTGGCTGAACGAATCCGATTCGCTTTTGCTCGTACTTCTCGATCGTACCAGTGCGTGATATAAAAAATCCTCTGCTGTCTGATGTTGTTTCCACATATCATCTTCTTGAATAAATGCCCGAATACTTGGTAATCGAAGTTCTTTACACATTTCAATCATTTCTTGTCTCTTATCCATTAATGAAGCACCCCTGTCTTTTTCGTTTCAAATAATGCCGTAATGGCTGAAAGATTTTCGAGAGATTGAGTGGTGACCTCATTTTTGGAATGTACAGTTTTATGAATAGCTTCGCCTTGATTAGCTAAGAAAATAACTTTCTCTGTTGTTATTTGAACCATAGGGTTCTTCTCAAGTTGCTCAATCGCTGCTATGACCTTTTCTAGATTGTTATGTTCTTTTAGATAGATCAGTAACTCTAGAAAATCTCGCTCATTTCCAATATAATAGTTTTTGTATAATTTTTTTATTTTTGTTGGTGCTTGACTCAAACCTTCACTTTGAGCCAATGCGCCTTTTTTCTTTTCAAATGTACGTAAGTAATGATAAATATCCATAATCCATTCATGGATCTGCCAACTTCGCTTATGTGTCGCGATACAGGCATTTTCACTAAAAATAAGAATTTTTTCCGCACTTGCTTTTACTTTCACCCATTCACCAACATTTCCTTCTGGAACAGAATAACGATTTTGTCTATAAGTAATCGTGCTATATTTGTCCACTCTAAATTCAAATAACTCAGATGCATCAAATGGAATAATATCTGCACTTACTTGCCGAGCTGTACGTTCTTCTAGCATCAATTCTTGGTGCGTTTCGCTTTTCTTATAATGCTTACGAGAGTTTAATTTCATAATGATTTCTGTTAAATATACCTGAGCTTCTTCTAGACTTGTAAACGTATCTCGATGGGCAAATGCTTTCCTGCGGATGTATTCTACACTTCGCTCCACATGCCCCTTCTGATTGCCTTTTCTTGGTTCACACAGTCGGATTTTAAAATGATAATGCATCGATAGATTTTTCATACCATCGGTAATCTCACGATCAGTCCCAATAAAGTTCTTTACAACAGTTCGCATATTATCGTATGTGAATACCTCTGGTACAAAGCCTAAATAATTAATACACTTTACATGTGCATCTTGTACGCACACCATTGTTTCTGATTCATACAAATAGGCGAACCGATTATTACTATATGGTAGGGTGAAGACAGCCATAGAAAAAGACCTTAATGTTTGATTAATAGTTAGTTTTACTTCTCCCCAGTCAAATTCAATCTCATGACCAGCAGTTGCCTTTTGTCGAATAAAGACTTCTTTTTGACGTTTTTCCTCACTATTTACAAAGTTTCTTACAGTTGTATAGCTAATCTCAAACCCCTCATCTAACAGCTTTTCATGAATATCCACCATTTTTAGTTGTTGTTTGTGCATTAGATGTTGCCTCTTGTGTTCGTTGTCCTTTAACATTTTTCTAATTCGTTTCATTACTGTAGGCGTTAAAGCACGTTTATTTCCTTTTCGTTTTTTATACGCCGGAGGTGTTACATAATTATCTGTAATAGGTAATTCTCGAATATCTTGCTTTCTTTTTTCAAGATCTTCTTGGATATACTTTTTTACAGTATTACGAGAAATCCCCAGCTCTTTTGAAATTTGACGTTGGCTTTTATTTTCTTGATGAAAGGCAAGTAGCACTTTCTGTTTCTTCTGCATTGAAATCACCTCTATACACTCCTAACTCTGAAGTTAGGATTATTTTCATATAAAAGTGGCTCACTTTTCAACTGCGATGGTGGCTCAGTTTTAGCTTATCAAATACATTCAGA
Source organism: Rummeliibacillus sp. SL167 (assembly GCF_007896505.1). Taxonomy (NCBI): domain Bacteria; kingdom Bacillati; phylum Bacillota; class Bacilli; order Caryophanales; family Caryophanaceae; genus Rummeliibacillus; species Rummeliibacillus sp. SL167. Next base: position 56,185 of record NZ_VCBM01000001.1, read on the forward strand.
TAAAAGAGAACTACTTACAACGTTTGGTGCACTCGCTTTACAATTTAAAACCCACTAAGTTCAGATAAAAGAATAAAGTAACAGCAGCAACACGTTGGAATGACGTATTTAAAACCCACTAAGTTCAGATAAAAGAGTTATGAATAATTCAGATGTACGTAAAGCTATTACATTTAAAACCCACTAAGTTCAGATAAAAGCATCAAGTTAATGGAAATGCCGCTAGAAGCGATAAATATTTAAAACCCACTAAGTTCAGATAAAAGTGGGATTCCTGTAGAGGGAAACGGGTTGAGTAAGGGTATTTAAAACCCACTAAGTTCAGATAAAAGGACGGAGCTCCAACAGTCGTTATCGATTTAGTACATTTAAAACCCACTAAGTTCAGATAAAAGATTTCTTCATTTTGTGTTTTCCAAGATTCTTCAACCATTTAAAACCCACTAAGTTCAGATAAAAGTAGTTATAAGTGTATTTGGATCGTTTTGACTTAGAATATTTAAAACCCACTAAGTTCAGATAAAAGCTGCGTCAAATCGTGCCAGAGGGGTGAAAAAATGATACTATTTAAAACCCACTAAGTTCAGATAAAAGCAATTCAAAAAACGCTACTTCAATACTGTGGATGGACCATTTAAAACCCACTAAGTTCAGATAAAAGGTTGAGTTGGTCGGAAGTGGCGAAAATGGATTGTTATTTAAAACCCACTAAGTTCAGATAAAAGTAGAAAGCGATTTAACGGTCGCTGACAGCAAGTTAAATTTAAAACCCACTAAGTTCAGATAAAAGGTGAATACAATCGTCGTACTTACTTCACCTTCCACAATTTAAAACCCACTAAGTTCAGATAAAAGCTTGCGCATGAATTGGGGAACTGTGATTGGTTCCAAATTTAAAACCCACTAAGTTCAGATAAAAGTGAATTTCTCATCACAAGTTGGACCCGGCTCAGGCTCATTTAAAACCCACTAAGTTCAGATAAAAGTATGCTAAAACCGCATTATACCAATGTTTCTATCAATAAGTTTGCAGTGGACCCTTAGTGTGGAAAATTGAGTTTCTTTTCAAAGTGCCATAAATACTGTTGTATCGGCTTTTTAAAGGAATTTATATGAAATTTCCAGGATGCACCACTAACCGCTGAGTTCAAATAAAGGCATGTCTATAGAAAAAAAGAAAAGCTTTAAAACCCACTAAAGTTCAACTTTAAAACATTGATATCTATTAGAATACATTAAAATAGTATTTGTGTCTAAATTTCCAAAATACTATTAATTTTCGAAATAAATGGTTTTTTTGTTTATTTATATTTAAATAAATGGTATATTATATTCATAAATTAGATTTGCATAAAGAAAAATAAAAGAGGTGATATTATGCGATTGAAAGTTCAAATGAATGTTCAGAAAATTCCACAATTTTATCGATTGTACTTGTTATCTTTTATAAAAGAAATGATTCGAATTGGGGATTCAGAGTTATACCATGAACTTTATGATGTAGGGAAAAGACCAAAATGTTTAACGTATAGTTTATATATGAGGCAATTCAAATTGGTGGAAAATGAATTTCATATGGAAAATGCAACATTAACGGTTTCAACATCTGATCCAAATTTAGGGATAGCATTTATTAATGGTATTAGTCAAACGAGGGAGTTCCTTCATCCACAGTATCCACTTGAAGTGACGAGCACGCAGATTGCAGCAGAAGAACATATTCATACAAAAATTGTGAAATTTAAGATATTAAACGCAATATTGTTAGAGGATAAAAACCATAAACCATTATTAATTCAAGATGAGTCTTTTGAAAGAGAATTAAATATTGTCATGAATAAACAATTTGAATATTTATATGGTCGAAATCTTTATGAACCAATTCAAATTTTAGAGCATCATTTAAAAAAACAAGTTATTCAAGAAAGTAATCGACATGCAGATGGAAGGACACTATTTTACACAGCACAAAAAGGCGATATTACTTTAAAAGGACATCCAGAGGATTTACAATTTTTGTATCAGAATGGGACAGGAAACCGTTCATCACAAGGTTACGGGACTTTGGAGGTGATTAGTTGTTATGACTAAGATATTAATCAATGATTGGCCGTTTATGATGGGTGCTACGGCACTGTTACGTATAGATACAGAAAAGCAAATAAAGGTAGATAACAATGTATTAGACATTCCAGTTGAATGGATGGAGCGGTTTCCTGAAAAACTTTTTAATTATATGGTGGAGTTTTATAGTGTAGCAAAGAAAAAAGAAGAAACATTGCAAAGATATACAAAATCATTAACATTTAATGTAGAACGAAAAACGAAACAACAAGAAAACACTTTTAAGAACTATTCTGCGTGGACACAAAAAAGTTTAAAAGATAGTTTAGAAAAAGTTATAAAATATTTTGAAGAGGATGCTTCTATAGCTCAAACACTTTTGTCGGATATGAAAACGGCTTTTAAAGAGTCCAATATGGAAGAGATCCTTCGAATTATTAATGAAACGATTCAATTGTTAAAACAAACAAAAATAAATCAAAAATTAACATTAAATAGTGTTAAAGCCAAGATGTTAACTGCATCAGGAGGACAAGTATCCTTCCTAAATGTTACTAAAAACAGTCTAACCTTTAAAGAACAAATAGAAGTTTTTACAAAAGATTTTATTGAACCTATTTTATGGGAATGGAAATTGAAGCAAATTATTATAGAAAAAAATGAAGAAGTAGCAACTGCTATTTTACAGGAAAGTGAATATAGTATTGCGAAAAATTATCGTAAGGCGCATAAAAAATCTAAAACGATCGATTGGGAATGGTTTAACCATATTGAGGAATGTAGTGCAATCGCTGAACAATGGGCAACACTTCCTTATGAAGAAATGATGTTCATGCCATTAGGTTCTACTAGTTTAAATGATCGTTGGGATGGACAAGTAAATAATATTCAACAAATTAGTGCATTTGCTCGCTTGTTATTATTTATTGCACCATTAGGATGTGCGACTTATAAAAGAAAATTTGGTAGAGACGAAGATTTTGTATTTAGTTTTTTGCATGTAGAAGGGGATTGCCAAGAAACGCTTAATAAAAATTATTTATTTATGCAATCATTATCTCATCAAGAACTTTTCAGTGATGCTTTAGTTCATAGTTATGATAAAAAGAAGTGGCTTGAAAATGAACGAGAAAAGATAACATTATTGGTAGAATGGACAACTTATAGTAAAGAGAAAAAAACATTATTAGAATATCGAATTTTGAATGAAAAATTCATTAAAAATATTTTGAAAAATCCAAAAATTAATTTTTCGAAAATATATCCCTATGAATTTCGTGAAGAATTAATGCAACAAGGACTTCGAGGACAAGATAGCAAAACACTTATTATTGAAGAGATATATCGATTGATAAAAGAGCCTATCCGTAATTTATATAGTGTAAGAAAAGCGTTAATAATGCGTGAGTTACTAATAAGGGAGGACATCTTAATGGAGGATACTACATTAACAGATCGTATGTATGCAACAGGGGCGGCAATAAGAAATAAACTATTAGGAAAAGGAAATAGTGGTAGTGATGAAAATTATGTAGCACCACAAGAAAAAAAGTTAACAGCTATTGTCTATCGTTTATTAAATGCTTCAAAGGGTGGAAATCGTCACTTATTTTTTGATACAGCTGTGCGCTTGCATTTAGAGACAGGGAGATTTATTGGAAAAGAATTTACCACTATGTTAGATAAGAAAACCGTGTCAGATAGTGAATTTGCCACAATGTCACTAGCATTTATTGCTGGATTGACACCAAGTATACAAAAAGAAGATGATATAAAAGAAGGAGCGAGTGTAAATGAGTAAAACAATTACAATAACAGTTGTGACAGAAGCAGGTTCGTTGAATTATGGAGAAGGCGTTGGAAACATTTCTGAGTTAAAGAAATTTAATCGAGCTGATGGCAATACTTATTCATTAGCATCACGCCAGTCAATTCGTTATGATATTGTGAGATTAGGAAATGAGTTGTTCGGTTGGAATTTGGATACGGTATCAAAATCGAAAGGAACAGTACAATTTAAAGATGATGTAACCATTGAAGATTCAGTCGAAATGGATTTATTTGGATATTTAAAAACTGGAAAAAAATCATTAAAACGTCCAGCAGTAGCACGTTTAAGTCATGCATTATCATTAGAACCATATACAGGAGATATGGAGTTATTAACGAATATGGGGCTTGCAGAGCGTGAGGGTGAACATCCAAACTTAGCGAATATAGAAAATCATATTAGTTATTACACTTATACTATCACAATTGATTTATCTAAGGTTGGTATCGATGCCAATAACGATATTACATTATCAAATGAAGAACGCTTTAAACGTGTGGCACAATTACTTGATGTTTTAAAATTGTTATCTCGTAATATTAGAGGTCGTCAAGAAAACTTAACTCCATTATTTGTGATTGGTGGAGTCTATCCACTTGCTAATCCATTTTTCCAAGGGCGTATTCATTTAGATGGTAGAGCATTAGATTTAACTCCTCTTCTGCAAACAGACGAATTAACGTTTGGTGGACAGGCGATGAAAGAATTTACGCAAGTTGGTTTAACAGAAGGTACTTTTTCAAATGAAGCAGCTATCCTTGATCATTTTGGTGAAAAAGTACAAACAGTGGAGCAATTTTTCCAAGCCGTTGTCAATGAAGTTGCTAGATATTATGAGGTATCGAATGAAGTTACTAAGGCTTAAAATATTTCAAGAAACAGCTTGCTATCAAAAGCCATTTGCTTTTAAAGTGGGTGAAACTTACCCACTTGCCCCTTTTTCAACGGTGAAGGGAATGCTACATGCTGTTTTGGGAGCGACAGAATATATTCCGATGAATTTGTCTATTCAAGGGCAATCTGAGAGTATGTTGATTGATTATCAAAAAAAGTATATTTATAAAAAAAATACAGTTCCTGCTTTAGTATCAACAGCAGGATTGCCGAATGAAGTGGAAATAGATTCTAAATTAGTTTCAACAATGCCTATGTATCAACATTTACTACTAAATGTAGAACACGTGATTCATATTGAAGCAGAAGAATCAGTGTTAAATACCTTATATGAAAAGTTTCAACATTTAGATACGGCGATTAGCCTTGGAAGATGGGAAGATGTTGTCCGGATTGATGAAGTGGATTTTGTAGAAGTAAAAAAACAAGAGTTAGAGGAAACATTAAATAACCAATATATTCCTTTTGGAGAAAAGGAAAGATTTTTTACAATTACCAATAATCCTTATTATAGACTTCCTCGTAAATATGAAATCCATAATGATAGGCGTACATGGGATTATGTCACAGTATTGTATGTTACAAAGGGTGAAACATTAGAAATAGATGAAGTATTATCAGATGGAAAATATAGTGTTTTTTTGATGGAGGGTTAGTAGATGATATACTATGCAAAATCAAAACCAGACATACTAACTATTTTCGAACATACAAACGATGTTTTAGATGCCGTAAAGGTGCTTTGCCAAAATTATGGCAAGCATCTTTCTTTTTTAACAAAGGAAGATTGGAATTTAATAGAGCTATCAGCTAAATATCATGATTTAGGAAAATATAGTGATGGTTTTCAAGATGTAATTCAAAATGCAATTGATCCTAACTATAGAAAGAAAGGATTGAGGAATTACCCACATAATTATCTATCTGTTGGACTACTTCCTTTTAAAGAATTAAAAAAATTATTTTCACTTGAACAATTAATTTGTTTAGTATTCGCTGTTGGCTTTCATCATGAAAGAGATGAATATCCTTCGAAAGAAGTATTACTGACATTATTTGATCAACAGATTAAGCATAATATTTCTGTAATTAAGGAAATATCGGTGGCGGATCATCCAAGTCCAGCTGCTATAAATATTCTTATAAAAAGAGAACAAATGTTGAAAGATATAAAAAGCGATCTTTTTAAAAAGTATATCCTTATAAAAGGACTGCTTCAACGTGCTGATCATGCTGCTTCTGCTAAAAGAAAATTTGAAGATGTAAATGAATATGTTGAACAAGCAGTGGAAGCTAATGTTGGTGAAAATACCAAATCTTATCTTGAGTCAGCATATGGAGGATTAAGACCTCTTCAAAAAATGACATTTAAACATCAAGATAAAAATATTTTACTTGTAGCACAGACAGGCAGTGGCAAAACAGAAGCCGCATTGCTTTGGATTGGTGAGAGGAAAGGTTTTATTACATTGCCCTTACGTGTTAGTTTAAATGCGATGTATGATCGGATTATAAATGAACAAGAAATTAACTTTTTAAATGTGGGTTTGTTGCATTCTTCAGCAATTGATTACTTTTTTGATAAAAACGCAGACACAGATGAAACGGCCTATGAACAATCTATTTTACAAGTGGAACATACGAAAAGATTAGCGAAAAAAATAACATTGTCAACAATCGATCAACTGTTTAAATTTCCATTACTTTATCGGGGATTTGAAGTAGAATTATCAACGCTTGCCTATTCGAAGGTTGTGATTGATGAAATTCAGGCATATGATCCATACATTGTAGCCATCTTATTAAAAGGGTTAAAAATGATTGATGAACTAGGTGGACAGTGGATGATTATGACTGCAACATTACCAACTATTTTCAAAGAAGGTTTAAAAAAGTTAGGATTACTCGGTGAAAATACGATAGAAGAAACATTACTCATACCAGATGACCGACAAGAGAAAATGGAAATTCCACGACGCCATCGAATACAATTAATGCCTTGCTCTATAGTAGAATGCGTTGAAGAAATATTAAAACGTTCAGAAAATGCCAAGGTATTAGTTGTTGTTAATACAGTCAAGCAAGCCTTGACTTTATATGATGAGTTAAAAAATTGCACCAACTGTTATTTGCTTCATTCTCAGTTTATTGCAAAACATCGTCAAATAAAAGAGACAAAGATATTGGAGTTTGCAACACTAGAAAACGAAGATGTTGGCGTTTGGATTACAACACAAATTGTTGAAGCCTCTCTTGATGTTGATTTTGATTTTTTATTTACAGAAGCTGCAACACCAGATGCTTTATTCCAACGTTTTGGTCGATGTAATCGTAAAGGAAAGAGGTACGAGGGTGGTGTACCAACAGAAACAAATGTGTTTATTTGTTCAGATGCGGCAAATAGCAGCGGAGTGGGAATTAAAAACGCCATTTATGAATTACCAATTGTTGAAAATGGATTACGAGAATTATCCGGATTTGATGGTGAGTTACTGGGCGAACAAGAAAAAATTTTGATTGTTGAGCATGTATTTGGCCGGGAACAATTAGAAGGGACAACTTATTTATTACTTTTCGATCAAGCAATGGATGAACTTGAAAGAATTCAACCATTTACAAAAAATAAAAAAGAAGCACAGGGCATTTTGCGCAAAATTCAATCATGCAGTTTTGTCCCTGGGTGTGAAAATTATGAGGCTGTATTATCACTTATTGAAGAGTACCAACAAATTGATCCTAAATTGTCAAATCAAGAAAGAAAAAAGATACGCCAGCAAATAATGTTAGAAATACAAAGTTATATTGTGTCTGTGAATTATAATAGTTTAATATATAAAATGAAAAAAGGGCAATATACCTTATCTCATTTTTCACAAAAAGGATTTGAATATATTTATTATTCAACAGATGTAAAATATTCAGAAAAACGAGGTTTAGAATTAACGGTTGATGAAGACTTTGACCCTATTCTCTAATTGGGTGAATCAACTGAAAAAGCTATCAAAAATAACTCTTACTATTAATATATAAGGAGAGTGTGAGATGGAACGAAAAATAGGTGGACTGCATGTTCAATATTATACTGTTTGCAAACGAAAGCTATGGCTTTATAGCAAACAAATTTCTTTTGAAACAGATCATGATAAAGTAATAGAAGGTACATTACTTCATGAAAACTCTTATAAGCGTAAGGATAAGGAATTAGAAATTGGCGATGCGGTAATTGATGCGATGGATTCAGAATTTGTTCAAGAAACAAAGTTATCCAGTAAAATGCAAAAAGCTGATGAATGGCAGCTTTTATATTACTTATTTCTATTAAAAAATCGCGGTATTGAAAAGCGGGGGGGAAATTGCATATACGAAAGAGAAAAAAGTCATTACATTGGAATTGACTGAAGAGAAGGAAAAACAATTAAAGAAAATAATTGCAGAAATTTATCAAATAATAGAAGCAGAATGGGCTCCTAAGTTCAAAAAATTACCTTACTGTAAAAGTTGTGCGTATTATGATTTTTGTTATTCCTCTGAAGGAGATGAATAATTTGCAAAGAGACTTTTTTATGTTTTCAAATGGTACTGTAAAACGTAAAGATAATACGATTTATTTAGTATCAGAAGATGAGAAAAAACGTGCTTTGCCTGTTGAACAGGTTGAAAATTTACATTTGTTTGGTGAAATCAATTTAAATACATCTTTTTTAAATTATGCTGGACAAAAAGAGGTAGCTGTCCATTGTTATAATTATTATGGCTTTTACACAGGAAGTTTTATCCCAAGAAAGCAAAAAGTATCAGGGATTGTTACAGTTAAACAAAGTGAACATTATTTGAACAAGACAAAGAGATTATATATTGCCAGGGCATTTGTTCAATCCTCTGCTTATCATATGCTGCGTCTAAATCGGAAGAAAAATAATATGTCCTCGAAATATGTGAAAGAAATTCAAAACTTAAAACAACAAATTGACGGAACAACGTCTGTTTCGCAGTTAATGGGAGTTGAAGGAATGATTCGACAATATTATTATCGAACATTAAACGAGATGATTTCAACGCTTTGTAGAATGTTTCAAAAACATCTTGCATTATTATCGAACATTAAACGAGATGATTCCAACAGATTTTGCCTTTGAAGAAAGAACAAAAAGGCCTCCAAGAGATCCCTTTAATGCACTGATTTCGTTTGGAAATACAATGATGTATACGACTGTTTTAGGGGAAATTTATAAAACACAGTTAAACTCAACGGAATATAAAAAGAATATCATCGATTGGAATTACGAAAATTTATAAAACACAGTTAAACTCAACGATTAGCTTTTTGCATGAGCCTTCACAAAAGCGCTTTTCACTTTGTTTAGACTTAGCTGAAATATTCAAACCTTTATTTGTTGACCCATTAATTATTGCATTAGTGAATACGAAAAAAATTCAAATGAAGCATTTTGAAGACCATGATGGTATGATTTATTTGTCCGAAGAGGGACGAAAAATTTTTATTTCTGCATTTGATAAGAAATTAAAAGATTCAATTAAACATCGGCATTTAAAAAGAAATGTAACTTATCGTTATTTTATTCGTTTGGAATGTTATAAATTAATAAAACATGTTATTGGTGATGAGCAGTATAAACCACTACAAGCTTGGTGGTGAGAAAATGTTTGTGATTATTACATATGACGTAAATGAAAAAAGAGTAGGAAAAGTATGTAAGAAGTTACGTGAATATTTAACTTGGACGCAGAATTCTGTATTTGAGGGGGAAATTACCAAAACACAATATTTAAAATGTCGTCAAGCTGTTGAGGCTATTATTAATCCTGATGAAGACAGTTTATACTATTATATTGTAGGAAATCCGAAAAATATTAAAAAAGAATTTGTAGGAAATGAAAAAGGAGATATGGACTTATTTTTTTAGTGGTGAATCCTGGAAAAATATTTAAAAACGTTATAAACGCTGATATGACAATGTTTGCAGCACATTTTAGAAAAATTTGATTTGCAACACTAGAGGTTCACTGCAAATCTGTTATTATAAACGTTGATATAATGCGGTTTTAGGAAAGTATTTTATCTGAACATAGAGGGATTTAAAGATTGACGAAAGTGTTTCGGATGAAGATAGATGGTATAATTTTATCTGAACATAGAGGGATTTAAAGTGCAAACGGAAGTTGAAGAGTTAGCAGAAGAAGCACATTTTATCTGAACATAGAGGATTTAAAGCAACAAACCATCACAGAAATACAAGTAGTTAGAGGTATTTTATCTGAACATAGAGGGATTTAAAGCTATATATGCATCCAGTATGTATGTCTCTGGAGCTTCATTTTATCTGAACATAGAGGGATTTAAAGTTAAGAATGTCATGTACCGTTGATCTAGGTATGTTATTTTATCTGAACATAGAGGGATTTAAAGCTTTGCCGTCAACCAATGTTTTTATCTGGAAATCTTATTTTATCTGAACATAGAGGGATTTAAAGGTGAATATAATGTGTTCTTTCCCGTCTAACTCAAATTATTTTATCTGAACATAGAGGGATTTAAAGTCGCTCGTAGAAAACAGAGTGCAGAAATCAGACAAGATTTTATCTGAACATAGAGGGATTTAAAGATTACCATGGAAGAAACGTAACAAGTAACAGAATTTAATTTTATCTGAACATAGAGGGATTTAAAGTATAATTTTATTTTTTGATTCGGATAAATAACTGTTATTTTATCTGAACATAGAGGGATTTAAAGATCAATGCTGACAAACCAATAAAAGTTACATTCGAAGATTTTATCTGAACATAGAGGGATTTAAAGTGGGAAGAAGAAAGTACTTCGGTTGACGAGAATACGATTTTATCTGAACATAGAGGGATTTAAAGGTTAGAGAGCGTATCTTATATGCAGCACCATCGATTATTTTATCTGAACATAGAGGGATTTAAAGTCTACACCAAATAAGAACACGCCTCATTTGATTGTTCATTTTATCTGAACATAGAGGGATTTAAAGACAATGGAATAAAACGAATCCTGCGGAGTCCCGCTTGATTTTATCTGAACATAGAGGGATTTAAAGGATTACACTTCCTATTGTTTTTCTAACATTGCTGTTATTTTATCTGAACATAGAGGGATTTAAAGTTTGACGAAGCGTATATCAAGCAACTCAAGCGCGAAGGATTTTATCTGAACATAGAGGGATTTAAAGATTTAAGAGTAATTAAAATATTTTTTTTTTTATTCTATTTTATCTGAACATAGAGGGATTTAAAGAAGAATGTATTCAACTCATTGGAAGTTAAAGCATGCAATTTTATCTGAACATAGAGGGATTTAAAGTTTAAAACGTTTAAGTTAGAAGCTTCAGGGATTTCAAGATTTTATCTGAACATAGAGGGATTTAAAGTTTGAGTTTCGTAATTGTGTAATTCGATTGGAAAACATTTTATCTGAACATAGAGGGATTTAAAGTTTGCAAAACCAGGAAGGTGAAAAGCTACTATTCGATTTTATCTGAACATAGAGGGATTTAAAGACATGATCCGATAAGCTATTCTCACCAGCATTTAACATTTTATCTGAACATAGAGGGATTTAAAGAAAGTCGTTCCGCCCGCTTGTGCGTCGCCACCAGTCATTTTATCTGAACATAGAGGGATTTAAAGATCAGAGTGCTCTAATTGAAAATATTCCGTAAACCAATTTTATCTGAACATAGAGGGATTTAAAGAGTCATAACCTTTGATTTCCCCATTAGCACAACCCCTTATTTTATCTGAACATAGAGGGATTTAAAGTCATGCAATCAAGCTAAATTAGAATTAACAGTGCATATTTTATCTGAACATAGAGGGATTTAAAGATCGTATATCGTTTAGAAGTTATAGCAGGATTATTATTTTATCTGAACATAGAGGGATTTAAAGCGCATGTCAAAACGACTAATGCTATTTATAGATTCATATTTTATCTGAACATAGAGGGATTTAAAGTCCTCTTCTAAGCGTTCTTCGCATTTCGATAATTCGCATTTTATCTGAACATAGAGGGATTTAAAACCATGTAAATTTCTTGCTTATGCTCGTCTAACTTTTCATTTTATCTGAACATTCATTAACTATGAGGAATGTAAATGAGCATTTAGCTAAATCATCAAGCATTACAAAATTGTTATTCATTAACTATGAGGAATGTAAATGCTTTAAAAGATTGAGAGATCATCCGTGCGATGGTCTTTTTTTAATGCATAAAAAATAATAGAAAATTTTCAAATAAATAGTAGCAAAACTATTAACTAATGTAAATAGATATTATATAATATAAATATAGAAAGGGAGGTGATAAAATGAGTCGAATGGAACGAAAGCAACAAGAAAGAGAACGGCAAAAAGAAAAAAGCAGTAATAACGATAGCGGTCACTAACGTTATCACTGCAATCCTAAATTTCCTAAAAGCCTTACTGGGTTAAGGAAATCGGGAAGAGGGGAAACCCTCTCCCACCTTCATTATACAAAATAAGAAAGGATGATGTCACATGAAATACAAAGTATTAATGATTATTTCGATCATCGCCTTGATTTTAACAATTGTAAGTTTCTTTTTATAAGATAAAATAATTTAACCATTCGACTCAGTGTAAAATAATTTTAAAGGATTGATAAAAGCTATGACAAAATATCAAGTGGCTTCAAAGGAAGAATTTATTCAATTAGTGCAATCGGAAATATTAACCTCATCGGAAGTAATCGAAGAGTTACAAATATCTCGTCAGGCATTAGGATCACTTGTAAAGCGTGGTAAATTGGTTCCCATCAAAGAAGTGAATCGAGATAGGCTATTTTTAAGGGAAGATATAGAAAATAGAAAGGAATCAGCTAAGGAGCTTTACTCAAAATACAGACCATATGATGAATAAACGAAAATGACCATGTACTCACATTTATAGTAGCACATGGTCTTTATTTTATACTTTCTCAACAAACGCTTTATTAGCTGTGATGTACAATCCAGATTTTGTTTTTAAACGATATACTGAGCCATAGCGCGTTATTCATTAACTATGAGGAATGTAAATTGTATGGAAATACGCCAGTTCTTACAATTGGAACATCTATAACCGTTAGATAACCCTCTGGTGTTTCAAGATAATCCTTGATATACGTTCTGTCATAGCATTGCAGTTTCGTTTTTCTCACACCTTTCAAAATAAAAACACCTAACATTTTGTAGATGCCGTTAAGGATTCTGCTTTTTTCTTATTCTTGCTAATGAATAAGGGTTATCATGTTTTTCTGGTGTTTGTCCAACAGTCTGCTTTTTACAGGCTTCATTAAAATGACGTATCATCTCTTTATCGACTAACCCCTTAGGTTGAGCTTCTTTTAACAAATCAAGTAATTTTACAGCATCGTCAATTTTCATAAACTCATCTTTGAATCCCATTATCTCAGCCCCTCAATAAAATTATATAAATCAACATCATAAGCCATCAATTTCTTTGAATTAAGTATATAGGCTTTATCCCTCTGCAAAATATTCACCTAATGCTTTTGGATTAACAAGTTATTCATTAACTATGAGGAATATAAATTGGATAGGATACATTTGTAAATGCTAAACTATAGTGGTTCTTACGGAATTTTGATGAAAAGATAAATTAGTTAGTCATAGATTCCGCAAATATTATTTTACATTCTATAAAGAATGCGTTTTTCTAATAGCTCTAGCCCAGCTCGTCCATAGGTCATCCGTTTGATGGTCTTTAATCGATTGATCTGTCCTTCTAGCAAACCGTTGCTATATGGAGACAAAAACGAGTTTTTTACTGCTTGAAAATCACTACGAAGTTTAAGGACAATAGTAAAAAGGCATTTTCTTACTGGATAACTGTTCCTTCAACCGTTGCAAAAAGGATTCAAAATCCTTATTTTGAACAGACTTACGGTATCCTTGTACTGTATAGTATAATGATTTTAAAGAAGGATACCGTTCAAAACAGTGTTCTAGGGAATCCTTGCCTCTCTATTTAGTTCTTCTTCCAGTTTCCACAACCAAGAGCTAAGTTTTTTTCTTGAAATATGAATCTTCTGTTCTTTCGATAAATTATATTTACACTCCTTGTAGACTCTTTCAACTATTGTACGTACAGCTGAATAAGTTCTAGTGTACCCTTGTTCTCTGATAGAGTCATCATAATTACTGCTCAAACTAAACTTCGTACTTCGCAGTTAAATGACATCGCGAACAGATATACTACATTAACGATCTCTGTTGACGGAAATGATTATACACGGAGATACGAAGTTATAAAAGCTTTGCGAAAACAGCCAATTTATGAATTACGTTATGGATTTGATAACAATAAACATTTGCGTTTATTGTTCTTTCCGTATTATTATAATGATATACGCTACCTCGTTTTTACAAAAGTATTCATTAAAACTTTAAATCCCAAATTCGATCCAACAGATAAGCTGAGGGATGAGTCATATGATATTTATAAATTGGTCAGAAGCAATCCTGAAGAATACTTTGGAGAGGATGATTAAAATGGCTAAATTAAATAAATTTAATGCGGTTAAAAGGTTCATTAATGATTTTCCTGGAACAGAGTCGTTATTTTTTGGTGAGGCTGCGGTTAAAGGTGGGCTAATTACAAATCGTCGAACTTCTTTAGAATACACACAAGAAGAACTCGCTGAAAAAACAGGCTTACCAGCTGAACGCATTTATCTTGCTGAAGGCGGAGCTGTTGAACTCGACAAATCAGAATATGAAAAAATCTTTTCAACTTTAAAAATTACAGAAAGTGACATTACTGAATTCCGTACTTTTTTTAAAAAAAGAAGTGGACAATTAGTGCCACAATAAAATAAGTTCTAAACCCATTTTGAAATAATATCAAAATTAGGTTTTTATTTATTGTAGAATTGAAAACCCCTTGCTATGCGAGGGGTTCTAAAAAGCTTTTAGCTATGGACAATAAAAAAACCCCGGTCGTACAATGGAGTGAGGTCTAGCCAACCAACTCTGTACGAAAGGAAATCCAAATGGATAATAAAAGTTTAGCACATACAACATGGAATTGTAAGTATCACATTGTTTTTGCACCGAAATATAGAAGACAGGTTGTATACGGAAAAATAAAAGCAGATGTAGGAAAAATACTACGCCAATTATGCGAAAGAAAAGGCGTTGAAGTAATAGAAGCAGAGGCTTGTGAGGAATGTAAATTGTGATCCACAGAATCATATCTTGACTACAAAGTAAGCCCGTAATCAAACATCGCATATAAATCCCCAGCGTCTCCCGGTATGATGAATCTATCAATCGAAAGGAGGTGCTTTCTATGTCCTCCATCCCACCACTGACCATCATTCCTGTGACGCTTGATCCCATTCCTGAATTTGAACAAACCAATTTTTCACCAGTTTCCTCCCAACCGAGTTTATCATTCAAATCGAAGAGGCAGAAATTAGGATCTTTAACGGCGTAGAGGAGTACATCGGTGAGCTTCTTTTTTATATCTCGGGCTTACAATCTACTCATTCCCATCTTGTACATGATGGAATAAAAGTGAGCGTATTTTTCTTGATAAAGCCTGCTTTCGATAAATCATCATAAATGGAGTTTTTTAATTCTTCAACGGATAGATAAGTGAATGAAGTATCACCATATGTTTCTTCTTTAACGCCATCAGTGCTAGACAATTCATACCCCACCAATTTAGCAACAACTTTTTTACAGTTGGAGGTAACTTTAAGGTGCCATCCACTATAAAATCTTGTTTACACATGCGTTGTACTTCATCTATGGCGTCATCTAGATTAATTTGCAATTTTTCATCGCTTACATCATCTTCTGACAATTCTAAGTAAATTTTCAGCTCTGCTAACCCATCATGTTTCCTCCTTTCAATAGAGAAATAATGGCATAATAAAAGCACTCAACCATTTCACAGTCAAGTGCTTGCTAATTTAATAAGTATATTGAATCATAAACTTTCTGGGCTTCAAAATATAAATCTGTTGGATCATCATTCTCATCTAAACCTTCGATTGTAATATCATAGACTTCAGATAATATATTATCAACTGTTCCATGCATTAATTCATCAAAGTTTGTCAAATGTTTACGCAAGAACTTTTCATCTTGCGGTGTCATATTTATCATATTTCTCACCTTTCACTTTTAGAGCTGTTTGTATTGAGTTACCTGTACATAGTTTATACTCACCCTGCAATTATTACCAACATATTGTCTAGAATTAGGGGGTTTTGTTTTAATGTCAATGGGATTTAGAAGTACATCTTTTGCATCTTCAATACGAACCCCTTCACGTTTTCCTTTGTGTGTACTTCCCGCTTCAACTTGACCTATTAATCTATCTACGAAATACGATTTGTAACCAGTAATTAATATCCCATCAGCTGCTGTTTGACCTACTAGTTCTGTTTGCACTCTATTAGCTATTTTCTTATGCACTTCAAAATCCAGTAAGAGCGTGTATATCACCTTTTTTAACAGCCATCTTATATCCTCTTAATAAATACTCATTTTTTGTTGAAAATGAAGAGATGAAGCCAAGGAAAATAGCTTCATAATATAATCAAAACCCTAATTGAAGCATTTTCTGAACGGTGAGTTTAGAAGAACTAAAACAAAAAAGGAATCCTTGCATATGATGAGGTGAACAGTTGAATCGATGCAGGGAGGATAGTATGCATTGGATTACGATTATTTTAATCGGTATCGCAGCGAATTTAGATAATTTGGGGATTGGGCTTGCTTATGGAGTGAAAAAGACGAAGATTCCCTTTACTTTTAATCTAACCATCGCAGTGGTGTCGATGATCGTTACTTATGTATCGGTAGTGATTGGCAGTATATTGATTGAGTATATAACACTTGAAAAGGCAAACTTTGTGGGAAGCCTTTTGTTATGCGTAATAGGAGCGTATACGATCGTGTTGCACATATTTTCTTGTACAAAGTCCATTAAAAAATTTGAGGGTATTGATAAAGATCGTAATAATGTTATTTCGATTCGAGAGGCTGTTGTTTTAGGCCTTGTCTTATCTATGAATTGCTTAGGGGGAGGCATTGCAATAGGGGCAAATGGAATTTCAGCCATTTGGACAGTGCTTTCGCTTTCGATCGGCATTTTCTCCATTGTCCACATTTAGTATTGGTGGACGGTTTGGACTGTTGCTTTCCAAAACGTTTATTGGAAGATATTCGGCTGTTATTTCAGGGATAATCCTTATTTTTATAGGGATTTTAGAAATGCATATATAACAAAGCCATTTTTTTGTCGCATGAACAGGTAGCTCTTTGCATTAAGATCAAGAGCAACTATTGCACTTGACCTGAAAAGGGTATTACACAAAAAGAAGGAATCAATTGGCTATTGGCTGTAGATTGCGTTTAGTTTAACTTCACATACATTGGAGGAAGAAACTTCATATTGTGTGAAGTTTTCTTTTTAGACAATGGAGAATATATGGACAAATTTCAAATTTTGGATTTATCGGCATTTTTCAAGTTGACAAAATGTTTAGCTTATAGTGAAATGGGAATAGTAAGAAAGAGTAAAATAAACTAGAACATAGTAGGAGTGTGGTTCTTTATGTCAAATTTACAAAAAGAATTAAATCAACTTGTTGCATCATGGTCTGTATTATACACAAAGCTTCATAATTTTCATTGGTATGTAAAAGGACCTTCCTTTTTCACATTGCATATAAAATTTGAAGAACTTTATAATGAAGCAGCCTTAAATTTAGATAATATCGCTGAACGTTTATTAGCTTTAGGTGGACAACCCGTTGCAACGTTGAAGGAACATTTAGAAATATCAGAGATCAAAGAAGCGGAAGGTCATGAAACAGCTGAGCAAATGGTTGAAACTTTGATCCAAGATTTTGATATCGTTAAGAAAAATTTAAGAAGTGGCATGATTGAAGCTGCTAATGAAAATGATGATATGACACAAGATTTATTAAATGCGATCAATCAAAGTTTAGAAAAACACGTATGGATGCTTAAAGCATTTATCTCATAAGCAAGTGAAAAGTATTAACTAAGTAATTCCTATTATTTTTGAACAACATAGAAGTGTCGAAATCTGGAGGTCACTGAAAAAATCGGCTTATCCTGATAAGAATCAGCTTTTTGGCTCTGAAAAGATGGATTTTTATCATAAACAGAATGATGTTAGTATCTTATTGGCCTTTAAAATACTCTTTCTCCGGTACTTTACAAAAACTAAAAATAAAAGCAGTTGGATAAGAAAGATCTCTTTCTTTCATCCAACTGCTTTTTTGATGGTTTATTTTGTTAGGGCTTTTTCAAGTATTTGAATATTCTTATGCATCAATGTAAAGTAATCATCATTGTTTTGGATATTGTCATTCGTTAACACACTTAAGTTGTTTAAAGTAAGGGCCTCGGCGCCAATATCTTTTTCAACTACTTTGGCAAGATTTGATGATACATTTTGCTCAAAAAGGATGTAATGTATATCATCCTTCTTTGCTTGTGCGACGATTTTCGTAAGTTCTTTTTGAGATGGCTCATCTTGCGAGTTTAGACCGGCTACTGAAATCTGCTTTAGTCCGTATGTTCCTGCAATATAGCCAAATGCTGCGTGGGAAACGAAGAATGTTTTCTGATCCGTTTTATCTGCCATTGCTTTAAAATCACTATCCAAGTCTTTTAAATCTTTGATCAGTGATTGGTAGTTCTTTTCGAATTCTTTTTTGTTATCAGGTTGTGCTTTTACAAGTGTATCTTTTATAGAAAGAGCTAGATCTTGGCTAATGATGGGTGATAGCCATACATGTGGATCGAATTGAGAATCATGATGATGTTCCTTTTCTGCTCCATGTTCTTCATCTTCATCATGGTCATGCCCCGTACTGACAGAAAGCTTATCTTTCGATATATCAGCTGCGGTTTCAACAAATTTGACGTTTTCGCTTTGTAATGATTTTTTTGCATTTTCAACGAAGCCTTCAAGACCAAGGCCAATATAGAAGAAGTAATTTGCATCAGCTACTTTCATCATATCTTGTTGAGTAGGTTCAAAAGTATGTTCATTCGATCCTGGTGGATAGATTGAAGACACTTCCACATGTTTGCCACCAATACGTTGTGCAAAATACTCAAGTGGATAGACAGTTGTATAAATTTTTAGTTTGTCATTTTTGCTTTTGGTTGTTCCAGTTTCTTTGCTTGCACCACAAGCTGTAGTAAAAACAGCTAGGAGGGTGATTAGAAAAATGGAAAAGATTTTTTTCATTTTTTCACCTCGTAAATAGTAACTATTACTATTTATTTTTAGACAATAGTTACTATACAAGATTTCTATGAAAAAAACAATAGAAAAACCTTCGAAAATTATTTCTTTTTCGAAGGCCATTCTTCAGGAACAGGATCATATCCACCTTTGCAAAAGGGTTGGCAACGCAGGATCCTTTTAATGGTTAGGTATCCGCCTTTTAAAACACCATGCTTTTCAATCGCTTCAATCCCATAGTTGGAACATGTAGGATAGAAGCGGCAACTTGGAGGTTTTAAGGGTGAGATCACTTTTTGATAGAAACGAATAGGGAATATGAATAGCTTTTTCATTTCATTTCTTCTCTTCCTTTTTAGAATCATCATTAAAACTATCAGTTGGTTTTGGGTCGATTGTTTTATGTGAATTTTTCTGATTGTTTTTAGCTACAAAGTATATTAATACAATCGCTAATACGATGGTCAGTATGACAACCGGCATAATTGCAATCCATGCGACGGACATTTTATTCACTCCATTATTGAATTATCTTTATTGTACTAAAATTTTATTGATAGTTATAGTATAGTGCTTCACGAAGAATAAGAACTGTGAACGTTTCATGACAGCTCTTTAGTTGGTCACTTCAAAATGATCCTGAAAAATGGATTTTAAAGTGGATATGTTGAAGAGGAAAAAGTTAGGATGAATGTTTGGCATAATCATGAAAATCATATGTTTTTAGCAATATTTGAATTAATTTCACAAATTGCTTTCTTCTTGATTCTGCATTATGAAATTGATTCATATATGGATTAGGGAGAAAAATTGTTCAAGTCTTGTAGAAAAGTAATCTCTGACAGAAATTAGTTGAGGATACCTATTTTATTGGATAAAATTAGATGAAGAACATATGTGATTGTTCATACATATTTTAATTTGAAAACTGGAACAGTGAAATGAGTTTGATGAAAAAAGAGGCGTATTTAATGAAAATAACAAAATCACTAATCGCTAGTTGTCTAAGTTTTACATTATTATTAGGAGGGGTTGATCAGGTAATGGTTCCATCGACAACCGCAAAAGCAGCAACCATACAAAAGGTCGAAAAAACGTTGAAGGCAACGGCACAATTGAATATCCGTAAAGGTGCTGGGGTAAAATATTCAAAAATCGACCAAATCGATCCAGGTGTTTTTGTAAAATCAACGCAATTTTATAAAGGGTGGTACAAGGTAAGTTATAACGGCAAAATAGGTTGGGCTTCTGGAAAATATTTAAAAAAAGCACCTGCTCATTATAAAGAAGCTGGATTGGTAGAGTTGACTGAAAAGGACGGCTTTGTGATCGACTTACAGTATGCCACAAAGAAAAATTTTATGGGCTATCGATTATATCCTAAAAAAGCAAAAGCATTATTAACCAAATCAACAGCTAAAAAATTGAAAAAGGCAAATAAATTGGCCAACAAAAAAGGCTATAAAATAAAAATTTGGGATGCTTATCGTCCACTTAGTGTGCAATGGGAGATGTGGTACAAAATTCAAAATCATATGTATGTAGCATATCCATTATTGGATTCAAAACATAGTAAAGGAGTAAGTGTAGATGTAACGCTTGTTGACAAAAAGGGTAAAGAGCTCACAATGCCAACAAAGTTCGACTCTTTCTCTAAAAAAGCAGGTCGCAGCTACAAAAAGAATTCCAAGAAAGCACAAAAAAATATGGAACTTTTAACAAAAATCATGAAAGAGGCTCATTTTACAACCATTGATTCTGAATGGTGGCATTACAATGATAAAAATGATGATTATCCGACGCTTGATGTGCCATTGAAATAAGATGATGAATACCTTTCTTTCTAAAATAATCGAATTGCTTAGTTTAAATTCATAAAAACGGGGAATATATAAGCAGAGCCGAAAGAAAGGAAGTTGATTTCTATGTTCAGTTTCATTTGGTTTTTAATAATCGGAGGTATTTTAGGATGGTTAGCCGGACTTATATTAGGTAAGGATATTCCGGGTGGTATAATAGGTAATATTATCGCAGGTATTATTGGTGCTTGGATTGGTAGTTTATTATTAGGCTCATGGGGACCAAAAGTCAGCGATTTTTATATAATACCAGCTCTAATAGGTGCGATTATATTGATTTTCATCATGAGCTTTATCCTAAAAGCAATGAAGAAATAAGGCAAGCGCGAATTCCTGAATAGTAGGGATTCGCGTTTACAATTTTAAGCTTTGTTATTTTTGTGAAAAGAATGTTTTCCATAGATTTATCCCGCTTTAACGGGCAGTAAGACCCCCATCTCAAGATTTAGAGAGAAACGAAAAAGATAGATGGGGGATCAACTGCCCGTAAAAGTCCGATTGGTTCAACTAACCATCAGTGGGGGATGAAGAAAACCCCCACTGATGGAGTTTCACTTTATATCCAAAAATACGGTGGATTTTGCCATGCGTCATAAAAATTTTTTAGACTGTTAAAGTGGTGTCTTTTGAAATTTTGGTTATGATTTCTTCTGCGATATTATGCGCTAACTCTAATTCAGATGTGAATCCGACGCATGAACAATTCATTTCGCCAAGGATATAACGGTCATTCCCCAATTCATCTGTATCAAGGATAAAGTCTGCTGTCCAGATTAATGGCAAATCATATCCACCTAAAAGCTTCATGATTTCAGGAAGTTGCTGAAGAAATGTGTCGACTAATTCTTTCCAGTCTTCTGGCTTATCATAGCGGTAATTTGCACCAGAGAATAAGGTTGCACTAAATGCTTCTTCGCTATCAGCTGGTTTTTTGTGTACAACATTAATGGGGTGATTATGTAACATGAACAAACGAATTTCCCCCTCTTTTATACGTGGAAGGAAGCGCATATCAACAAGCATGCCATTGTCACCTACAATATACTGCTCACAGAAGTCCATAAAAGCACTCAGTTCAAAATATTCCACATGATTATCTTTTGCTTCTGTGCATTTAACTTTTGCAGTAAGGGGGACTTGCGTTACTTCTGACGGTAACTCATCTACTAATTGAACTCGCCAAATCCCCTCACCTGTCGATCCACGATTTTGTTTTAACACGCGAATGCCATGTGTCAGTGACTTTGGAAAATTATTCTTGAATTCTTCAATTGTATAATAAGCATACGTATCACTAGGTACAAGAGAAGTATCCGTTAATTTTACTAAAGCATCCTTTGCTCCATAACCAATCATTGCGTCAGGGTGAGGCATCCCGATAATGCCTTCTTCACAGAGCTGACGCAGCATAGAAAAATAAGCCGACTCATCTTTTAAATTTCCAGGGTTAATACGAGAGACATAAGCAATTGCATGATTTTTTACATAGTCGAAAATCTCTTGTTGTTTTGCTACATCAAAGAAAATCACTTCTGCCTCTTGACCACGTTGTTGCAAAGCGTTGACCATCGGCATTGTATCTTTTCTATAGCCGTCTGGACCTTTGTCACTGCCGCCTTTTACTTCAAAAAATATAACCTTCTTCCCCATAAAGCTCCTCCTTTGTCTGAATGGATTCTAATCATATAATACAACAAAAGTAATATGTGTAAATGAAATAAATGTATATAATTTGTGAATAAGTAATTAATTTTTTATTAAATTTATATTTTTTTATAATAAAATAGTGTTTTTCTGATTTTGTGTAAAATGACAAAAAGGCGATCATACCATATGCAAAATCGTTACTGAGTGTAATTAAAAATAAAAAATTGATAACATAATTGTATCATTGAGTATTCATTTTTGTCTCGCAAAAAGGAAAAAAATTAGCGCTTTAAGGTTTCGCCAAAATATATACTTGCTGCTGAAATGAAGTATGTTGAAAACTTGAAGTAATAAAACCGCAAAAAAACATTTTTTACTTTATGAACTGGAATGGATAAAATCGCATCATTAAGATACCTAGCCATGTCAAAATAGAAAATGTGCTTTTTTAATTAAATAATTCCTTTTGCATAAATTATTTTGAATGGGTCATTATAAAAAAGAATTATTTGAATGTCCAATAAGACAAAACGTTATGCTTCGTTAGGAGTGAAATGCATCATGAAACTGAATACCCTATTAGAACGCATAGAAAAAAATGCAAATGACCCCATTCACAATTTGGATATCGATGGAATTTCTACTAACTCCTCTGAGGTGCGACCGAATGATCTATTTGTCGCCATAAAAGGTTATCGTGTAGATGGTCATGATTTTATACAAAAGGCTATTGAAGCGGGAGCGCAGATCATTATTGGAGAGAAAGATCTGCCGAAATTATCTGTTCCATATATTAAAGTAGAAAACAGTCGTCGAGCATTGGCAGAAATAGCTTGTGAATTTTATGGCAACCCTTCACGAAATAAGAAAATGATCGGTATTACGGGTACAAATGGTAAAACCACGACTTCTTATATGCTTAAGCATATTTTAGAATCGGCTGGAAAGTCTTGCTCATTATTTGGCACGGTTAAAAATGTAGTAAATGGACAATCTTTATCTTCAACAAATACAACTCCTGATGCCCTCGAATTAAACAAGCAGCTTGCCTTGAGCGAAGATGAATATATCATTATGGAAGTTTCCTCTCATGGATTGTCACAATATCGAGTTCACGGTGTGGAATTTGATTTTTGTTTATTTACCAATTTAGACCAAGATCATCTTGATTATCATCGAGATATGGAAGAATATTTTTCAGTGAAAGCAGGTCTCTTTGATCAGATGAAGCCAGATGGCAAAGCGGTGATTAATCATTACAATAGTTGGGGGCAAAAACTAGCAGAACAGTTGAAAGCTAAAAACTGCACCATTCACGTTATGGGTGATCAGAGCCATTATGACTTGCGAATCGATCAATTGAAATCTGGGAATTCAACAATTATTTTTGATCATAATGCCAATCTAAATTTAAAAATCAATATTTTAGGAAAGCATAATATTTTAAATGCGGCAATGGCATTTTTAACAGCAAGTAAAATGGGCCTATCTACAGAAGAAATACTGGGGGCGTTAGAATTGTTTCCGGGAGTGCCAGGCAGATTTGAAATGTTCCAACATCCCAAAGGAGCAACTGTTGTTGTAGATTATGCACATACAGCGGATGCGTTTAATCATTGTCTTCAAACGGCTAAGGAAGAAGGGGCAAAGCGTATTTTTCACATCTTCGGATTTAGAGGCAATCGTGATGTGACGAAACGTGGAGGAATGGTCAATGTGTCAAAGGAAATTAGTGATGTTCACATACTTACATTTGATGATCTAAACGATGTCACCTATGAAGAAATGGAAGAGGCCCTGCGTATATTAAATGAAGGTGGTTACATCATACCGGATAGAACTTTAGCGATTAAGCAAGCGGTTGAACATGCTCAACCGGGTGATTGGATTTGTATTACAGGTAAAGGCGCAGAAGAATATCAGCAAAAGTTCGAATTACCAACAAGTTCTGATATCGAAACTGTACATTTTTTGTTCAAACAAATGGAAATGTAGCGGTTCCTTCTGATGAAGTCGATAAACCCTGTTCACATCTTCTAACACTTATCTTAAGTGCTGGAGATTTTATATAGATGCCCCCATAAATTGAGCTGATCATTTTGTGGGGTTTTCAATCTTGTATCAGGTGCAATGCTAAAAACGCAAACGAGTTGGGTTATCCGCTTCCTAAGGTTTTCAATCTTGTATCAGGTGCAATGATTGCATAAAAAGCGGAGATCTTCAAATGAGGATCTCCATTTATCCCGTATATAGGCAAGTAAAATTTCCTTCATCAAAATTCAAGTAAAAATGGCGGATAAGCGTAAATCAGCTATCGGCAAAAAGCTCGATGGATTCAATAAACACCCAGCAAGATACAAAAGATTTCTACTGCCTGAGGACTTACTGTATTTTAAAAGAAATAAAAAAGATACCATACCACAATAGATAAAATAATCCCTATATAAGCAAATTTTGGCCAGGAAGCTTGAATTCCAAACAAAGATAAGAAGAGAGCTGTTGAATATATGCCTAAGCTAAAAAATCCGATGGCCTCTCCAGTTATGTTATCGATTAAAAGACCGATGATAAACAAAATAATAGCTAACACAAAGATGATCGTCATTCTGTTATTATGCTTCATCTTCCTTGAAAATAAATAGATCAACGTATTGAAAATCAGCCCTGATAGCAATCCAGCAATATACATATGAGAATACAGATGCATGAATCCTCACCGCTTTCGCAATTTTCAAGATTTACATCAGGTGTGCTGAGGAGAACTAAGAATAGATATGAAGCAAAAACACGAAAATCCCTATATTTTCCCGATTTTATCAAAGCAGATAAATCAGAATAATCAGTACACCTGAATTTATAATATACATTATATGAGAGGGCTTTCGTACAGTTCTAATGAAATTGCCTAGGGACAAGATATTCATGATCATAATCTCAAATAATCTCTATTTCAGAAAAAACAAAATGGGTTATTGTAGATAATAAATTAAAGTACCAATATCTATTCAGTTATTCAAGCATTGGATGATCTAGCGTGTACAAATTTCTATAGCGAGCACTATTTAAAAATAGTTCTTGATGTGTTCCTTCTAAGTGAATTTTTCCTTCTTCAATAAAAATGATTTTATCCATTTTTTCCATGCCTGCTAAGTGATGTGTTATCCAAATAATTGTTTTGCCTTCTAATGCTTCAAAGATGGTTTGGATTAATGTTTGTTCAGTAATGGCATCAAGGCCAACTGTTGGTTCATCGAGAATGACGATAGGCGTGTCTTGCAATAAAATACGTGCTAATGCGATTCGTTGTCGCTCTCCACCTGAGAAACGCTCTCCAAGCTCTTGCATGCGCGTATGATATCCTTCAGGTAATGACTTAATATAATCATGCATCTGAACTTTTTTGGCGGCTGCCATCACTTCTTCGTCTGTAGCATGGATATTTCCTAAACGAATATTATTCATCACCGTCGAGTCAAATAAATGCGGCTTTTGTTCAAGAACACCAACAACTTCAGCCATATCATCACTAAGCAGAAAAGCATTTATATCATTTAGTTGGACTGTTCCTTTTGTTGGTACAATCGCACCTAAAATGAGCTTAGCTAATGTACTTTTACCAGAACCTGTTTTCCCTAAGATAGCTATTTTTTCACCTTGATGAAGTTGTAAGCTCAATTGTTGCAAGATAGATGGCTCTGTATGATCGTATTCAAAATACACATGATCAAACGTAATGGTGATAGGTTGTTTTTTTAGCATGTTTACGGATGCTTGTGTAGATGCATCTTTTGGGGGATTCGATAATTCGATCTTTTCTAAACGATCTAAAGACGTTTCATAATTCGGCAAATGGCTAATCGCATCTGAAACAGGAACAAAGGCTTCTGCCAATGGGAATACGACTAATACAAAGGCCGCGATCCAAATATGCGCGAATTCTCCATGATCAGCACTGATCCCTGCGAAAGCGATCATCATCAATGTGATGACTGCCACTATTGATTGAAATAATAGATTGCGTCTACGATTAAAAGTGTCCATTTCATATTCTTGATCATCTTGTTGTTGTTCGATTTTTTCATAGGCTTTTAAAAATTCTTGTTGCTTTCCGCTGATTTTCCAATCATTCAACCCCATCACGGCATCGGTCAAAGAGGCATATAGCTTCCCACGGATCATTTTCATCTTCAATAGACGTTTACGATTGGCTAGTAATGATACGAGCGGGATCAGCACTACAAGTACAAACAATAACAGCGCCATCAATAAGGCAAATGGAATAGAAAAAAATCCTAAAGCAACAACGGCAATCATGTATAAAATAGCGGCAAAGATACTAGGAAAAATGGTTTTTAAATATAGATTTTGTAAATGTTCCAGATCATCAGCCAATACCCCTAGTAGATTGCCTGTTGAAAAACGATTTGTAAGCGCCAATGCTTGTGATTCTAATTTTTGATATAAACGAACACGCATGTTAGAAAGAATTTTCAAGACAAATGAATGGCTGTACAATTTTTCTACATAGTTAAATACTGGACGAAAAATACCAAATGTACGCACAAGCACAATTGGCACATATACTAATAAGATATTTTCAGGATGAGTAGCAGATTTGGAGATTAAATACCCTGATGTGAACATTAATGCGCTTGCACAAATAAATGCCATTGTTCCAAGAAATGATACAAGCCATAATAATCGACGATTTTGTTGTAAATATGGTCTTACCCATGCATGTTGGAGGATTTTGGATGATTTTGTTGTCACGATATTAAGCCTCCGTTCCATGTGATTGTTGATCAATCAAATCATAGTAATAACCTTGTTTTTCCAGAAGTTCTTCATGAGTTCCTTGTTCTACTATTTTTCCATGATGCATGACCAATATCCAATCCATATCTTTCATCCAGTGAAGACGATGAGTGGCAAAGAAAACGAATCGCTCCTTCAATAATGGCAGCATCCGTTGTTTAATCTCCCATTCGGTTTCAATATCTAAATGAGCAGTGGGTTCATCAAAAAGCAAGATCTTTCGCGAATCCTCTAAGAATGCTCGTGCTAATGCAATTCTTTGCTCTTGACCGCCACTTAAAGACCGACCTGTTTCACCGATCATTTCGTCATAGCCGTTTGGTAGTGATTCAATCACATCTGTTAAACCAGCGCGTTCACAAGCTCTTTTTATTTGTTCATCTGTAGCTTCTTTTGTATAAAAAGCGACATTATGTCGAACGGTATCATGGAATATATATGGATGTTGAGGAATATAGTAAATTTGTTTTTGCCAATCCTTGTTGGCAAAAGACTGAATCGTTTGATCATTTATTTGAATTTCTTCAGCATTAGTGTTAACAAAACCACTTAGTGCATGGATCAGCGTGGATTTACCAGCACCACTTGCACCAATAATCCCTATTTTTTGATACCCTTTGATGGAAAAGGATACTTGATCTAAAAGGGGAACACTTGCACCAGCAACTTGAACGGTCATATTTTTGATTTTTAAGCTAGCATGCTCATCCCATGCTGGAAGCTTCGTCTGGTCTTGAGTATACATAGGTTTTTCTAAAATAGCAGAAATCGCTGTAAAGGTATTTTTCCCATCAAGTGTCGCGTGATAATCTGAGCCAAACTCGCGAATTGGTGCAAAATATTCCGGTGCCAGGATTAAAATGGTCAATGATGGCAGTAATGTCAATGTGCTATTAATGAGCCCTAAGCCCAAAAATAGAGCAACGATGGCGATTGAAATACTTGTAAAAAACTCTAAGGCAAAGGTAGAAAGAAAGGCAATAGCCAACGTGTTCATAGTCGCTTTGCGATATTGTTCACTGACTTTGCGGATATTGCGATCATATTTTTTACTCAAACCTAAAAAACGCAAAGTTTTTAATCCGCGTAATGAGTCCACAAAATGATTAGAAAGGATTTGATAGGATTCATATTGCTTATCTGCTCTTGTCCTTGCAGCAAACCCTAAAAGGATAAGGAAAAAAATCAATACAGGAAGGACTAAGAAAAGGATAAGCGCTGATCTGCCATCAAGTATGAAGATATAAATGAAGATCAAAATAGGAACGATCATCATATTCATCAATTTAGGTAAAAATAATTGAACATATTTTTCGACATTAGAAATACCTTCTAGTGCCATCGTTACCATGTTTCCTGAACCGGTCGTTGCGGTAATGTTGGGCCCAAGGTGAAATAATTTCGTTGTTAGTTTCTTCCGTAACACGGCACCTGTTTTTATTGAAAAATGGGTCATATATTTTTCTCTAAAGTAAATGACAATATGCTTAGCGATAAAAAAGATAAAGAATAATGACATAGGGAGCAACTGATCAGCCAGCTGCTCCTTATGGAATAGATTTGTAATTGTAGTCGCTAGATAAATCGCTTGGAGTATTGTGAATATGCCTTGAAAAATGGCCATTATGAATAAGAATACAAGTGTTTTGGTGATTCCATTAAGTTTAAATAGCGCTTGATCAATCATTTATGTCACCTATTTCTTAGGACTAATACGTTGACGGAATACGTAATAACTCCAAATTTGATAGCCTAATACGAATGGCAGTAAGGTAAAGGCTACTTTTGTCATAACTGATAATGTGTAATGACCACTTGCCGCATTATGGATGGTTAAGTTAAAAGCAGGGTCGATAGAGCTAATCATCACACGTGGGAATAGCCCGATAAATAGCATTGCTACAACAAAGGCTACAGCAAGACCAGAGAAAGTGAATGCATACCCTTCACGTCCCTTATTGGCATATAGCATGCCTAAAACAGTTGCTACAACAGTTAGTCCTAATAATACAGGAGTAGCTACTGGACGTACATCAAAAAGATCTGTTTGTAAGTAGGTCAATATAGCAAAGATTACTTCTCCTACCAATAATACAATGTAAACTTTGTTTAATAAGCTTGTTGCGCGTTCATGAATATCACCAATTGTTCGTAAACCGATAAATGTTAACCCATGGACCAGTGAAAGTAAGACAACAGCTAGTCCACCGACCAATGAGTAGATATTGACAAAATCAGCGAATGATCCATATAGATGCATGTTTGCATCGATCGGCATACCGCGAACAAGACTTGTGAATAGCATTCCTACTGAAAATGGTGCTGCTAAGCTACCAATAAAGAATAACCAATACCAGAAATTTTTCGTTTTATCTGTTTTTGCATGATGACTATATTCAATACCGACACCACGAATGATTAACGCAAGTAAAAGAATGACGAATAATGTGTAATAACCTGAGAACATCGTAGCATACCAGCTAGGAAATGCTGCGAATAATGCACCGCCTGCTGTGATCAGCCATACCTCGTTGGCATCCCAGAAAGGTCCAATGGTTGTGAGAATTTGTTCACGTTCATGTTTATTTCGAGCAAGCAGGCGTGTTGACATGCCAACACCAAAATCAAATCCTTCTAAGAAGAAGAAACCAATAAAGAGGACAGCGACTAATACAAACCATAGTACTTCTAAACTCATTTTTCAAACGCCTCCTTGTCCATCAAATCGACTTTCGTATCTAGTTTTTCCTTTAAAAGAGCATCTGGTCCTTCTTTGGCTATGCGCGTCACCATCATAATCATAATGATCGTTAGAATAACATAGGCACTACTGAAAGAAATAGTTGAGAATAAGAGTTGTCCCTTTGAAACATTCGGTGAAACGGATTGTGCAGTCGTGTAATAACCAAAGACTGTCCATGGTTGACGACCAATTTCAGTCACGATCCAACCGGTTGTATTGGCGATAAAAGGTAATACAATAGCGCCGGTCATTGAACGTAAGAACCATTTTTTGTTTGTGATTGTTCCACGATTGGCAAACCACAAGCCAATCAATGAAAGAAGTACCATCAAGCCTCCAAATCCAGCCATGATGCGAAAACTCCAGAATACGGTTTTCACTGGTGGAATATAGTTGATGTTATCACCATATAGTTTTTCGTATTTTGCTTGAAGAGTTTTCAAACCTTCAACGGAACCATCGAATTCACTATAAGCAAGATAGCTTAATAAGTAAGGAATATTGACTTCCCATTTATTTTCCTTCTTATCGGTATCGATGCCACCAATTAGAGTCCAAGCTGCTGGATCACCAGAATCTTCCCATAATGCTTCGGAAGCAGCCATTTTCATTGGTTGAGATTTCATCAAATGTTGTGCTTGGGTGTGACCAGAGAAGATGAGCCCAAAACCAGCCACGCATGCAACAACCATAGCATAGTTAAATGATTTCTTGAAAAACTCTATATTGCGTTTTTTTAATAAGTTGTAGGCACTAATGCCGCCAATCACAAAACCACCTGTTGCAAGTGCGCCAAAAATTGTATGTGGATATTCCACTAATAACTGAGGATTCGTGAGTAAAGCTGTAAAACTTGTCAAAATAGCTTTGCCATTTTCAATTTTAAATCCAACGGGTTCTTGCATAAAAGAATTGGCTGCTAAAATCCATAGAGCCGATAATGAAGTTCCTAATGCAACCAGCCAAGCAGATAATGCAATTGTCCATTTAGGCAACTTATTGCGTCCAAACATCCAAATCCCTATAAAGGTAGATTCCATAAAGAACGCAAGTAAGGCTTCAACGGCAAGTGGTGCACCGAAGACATCCCCCATAAATCGAGAGTACTCAGACCAGTTCATACCAAATTGAAATTCTTGCAAAATACCTGTTACAACACCAATAGCAAAAGATATTAAAAAAATTTTACCCCAATAGAGAGACATATCTAAATAGATCTTCTTCTTTTTCCATACATACATCGTTTCGAATATTGCCACTAAGAAAATCATGCTAATAGAAAGCGGAACGAAAAAGAAATGGAAAATGGTAGTGATTGCGTATTGGATTCGAGCTAGAACCAAAACATCCATTTGAACTTCCTCCTAAGAAAAAAAGAATTATTTTGAATTTCTCCTTCAGTATACGACCAATTTTTCTTAATGGAAGTGCTAAATTAGTACAAAAGTGTCACGAAGTTGTGAGGTTATTGTGAAATTTCGCTTATTCACATAGTGGAAACTTTTTCAATAGGGGAAAAACCTCAAAGTTTATCATTTTTTTATATGATGGTGTTTATTTTAAAACAATTGTACTAAAAATAGATAAATTAGTAGTGATTTTGGTATATTATTTTGGAATATGTATTAATATAAAAAGCGTGAAAAAGAGAATATAAAGACTCTTCAGAAGCTTATAAAACAGCGCAGAGGTTTATATTTTACTCTTGAAAAGCAATGGAATTTTATTATATGAAATATCATAATTAGGACTTTTGACTTATTTTTTATTTCAACGTTAAAGGAGCCTTAAAAATCAGGAAGAGGATGCTTGATCAATATCAAATTTATACGATATTTGGTATTAAACAAAAGGTAAATAAATAGAAGTACAAGTTTGTTTGATTAAAAGAAATAAAGATAATTATTGAATGTAAAGAAAATTCTTATCGTGAAAAATTCCACTTTAGAATCATCAATCCTTACCCGATATTAGAGTAGGGGAGTGATCGATATGGATTTGAATGCCATTATGGCGACACAGCTTTCAGATCTTCAGCAAACTGTTCAATTAAGCGTTTTACAAAATGCGATGAATATGCAAACGACTACGGCTGTTCAATTGTTAGAACAACTACCAGAGCAACCACAAGCTGTTCATCCATTCAAGGGTACTACGATTGATATCCAAGTCTAAATTTCAAAAAGGATTGTTTAAAAAGTCTCGCTTAATAATATAACACTTTGACTAATGAAGAAAAATCTGCTCAATCTAATGAAAAGAATGAGCAGATTTTTTTGATAGGAGTAGAAATTTTTCGTAACGAAGGTGAAATGAATTTTACTCTTTTAATTTTTCGTACAGTTCTTTCTTTTTTGTATAAAAATTTTTCAAATAAACCAAGCTATTGATAAAGTGAAGCTTCCATCAGTGGGGGTTTTTTCATCCCCACTGGACTAGAGGAACGGAAGTGAAAAGCGCCACGTCCTGTGGCAACACCTGAGGGACCAGCATCTTGTTGACCCAAACCAATCGGACTTTTACGGGTAGTTCATCCCCCATCTCGCTTTGTCGTTTCTCTTTCAATCTTGAGATGGGGTCTTACTGCCCGTTAAAGTAGGATAAAAAGGAGAATTTAAATGTCTGATAACGTCGATGTATATGTATCTGTCATGCACCAATATTATAATTTTTCGCCTCATGATGCTCCTTGGGAATTTCATATTAACGTAGATCCATCCATGTTAAAAGTATTTGATCTATTGTTTGAGCAACTGACGAGTTGGGATCATAATGGTATGTGGAGAGCACAGCTTCCTGCCGTACCATATCACTTTGATGAGCAAAATGATGAAGTCGATAAACGTTTAATGAAGTTATATGCACTGATCCATGAGTACGGAGATCAGGATACAAAAAAATTCATTGAACAAATGCCTTACTATAGTTGATACTTGGCGTTGCCTTCGCTACACTTATGTTAGTAAGGAGTGAGCGAAAAAATATGTTTTCATATACAGATTTAAATGGTAATGGCTGTGAATTATCTTTTAAAAAGAATGCATTTAGTATTGAGCCACAGCACGTGCTTGTATTGGCTAAGTACAATGGCAAGTGGTTGCTTACAAATCATCCAAAGCGTGGCTATGAATTTCCGGGAGGTAAGGTCGAGCAAGGTGAAACATTAGAAGAAGCAGCTGCAAGAGAAGTATACGAAGAAACGGGAGCTAAAATTGAAAATATAGAATGGCTTGCAACTTATATGGTCCAAGAACAAATACCTTTTACAAAAGCAGTTTTTACTGCAACCGTACAATCGGTCAATATGGATCATCCGAATCTAGAAACAAAGGGTGTTCTATTATTGAATGAAGACGAATTATTAGCAAATGAGCATTTAAGCTTCCATATGAAGGATTTAGGCATGAAAAAGATCCTTGAAAAGGTGAGTGAACGTGAAGATAAATGGGGAAATTGAACATTTAAGAGATTACCCATCACCCAATCCACATGTGTCCTTAAAGGAAATAACCTATTGGTCAGACGGTTTACGAGTAAAAGGATTACTTGCTTCACCTATTGTTTATGCTGCTTATGAAGGAATTCTATATTTACGTGGAGGTATGCAGGGCGTAGGAATGGTGCGCCCTGCGAGAATTGCACAACTTGCTTCGCATGGCTTTGTTGTATTTGCACCCTATTATAGAGGAACACGTGGTGGAGAAGGAAGAGATGAATTTGGTGGCAAAGATCGCTTGGATGCGATAAATGCAGTGGACGTTTTGAAACGATTTTGCAAAAGCGAACGGATTCATCTTTTTGCTTTTTCAAGAGGCGGTATAATGGCGCTATGGACGGGAATATTACGCGATGATATTACTTCTATTGTGACATGGGGCGGCGTATCAAACGTGGAATATACGTATGAAGAAAGAATCGATATGCGAAGAATGATGAAGAGAGTTCTAGGCGGCTCACCTCAAACAAATCCTATTGCTTATGAAGAGCGGACACCAATGACACAGTTATCTCATATTCATGCACCTATTTTGATCATCCATGGAATACGAGATGAAAACGTTGGATTTAAGCATGCACAGTTTTTAGAAAATAGTTTAAAGACTTATAATAAGCATGTGGAAACCTGGTATTATCCTGATTATACACACTTTTTCCCGAGCGATATCAATCGAAAAGTTGTGGATGATGCTTGTCAATGGATGAAGTTACAGCAATCGTAATGGGGTGAACATGGTGGGGTATATCAAAGCAAGGGTTAATCCTGAAATGCTAAAAAATAAACAATTGGGATTTGATGAGAAATATTCCTATTGGCAAGAATTGTGGACCAATTATACGGAACCATATACAGAAGTTCAAATTCAGAATTGGAAAGAAGAAAAGCAGGTTATTGAAGAGTTAGAACAAATCAGCTTTGTGTCTCGGGATGAAGGGCTTGTCAAAATCCAACTGGTCATGTTAGAAGATGATACTCGAAACTATTTTAGAAACAAACCACATATAGATGGAAAACTTAAATGGTTTTCCATCCTCTTTCATGATGAGGAGATGAGGGAAGGAATCGAAATCCGTAATTATGGAGAAGAGGTTTTCTTCAATCAAGTAACAAAGGATGAAGCCGAACCAATTGTCGAGATGTTTGAACAATGTCAATTGATCGTAGAATTTGTACCGGATGATACGGACTAAATGTGCACTGCAACTTTTGTTGTGGTGTGTTTTTATTATTGAAATAACTGGTCGTCGTTCATTAAGTCTCTTCTATTTATTTTTTGTATAAAAAGTTAATAAGGATAATGGTATGAAACGAAAATATCCTATTTAAGAGGTGAAATAGGCTTTTTTCATACTAAATGATAGCGGCATGAATTTGACTGCCATGTAGCTTTTTTTGTATAAAAAATTTGTCAGAAGCAGATTGGTTGGGTAAGTTGTTTCTGAAAGTTTACTTTACATGCATCTTAAAGTGAACCACACAGTTTGTTTATATAAATCAAAAACTCGACCAATTCATTGAAATTGGTCGAGTTGGATACGATTTTGGATTACTTATAGGTTGATGGGACTACTAAGCGAGTGGTGCCCCTTTTTTAGCAATATCTTCAGCGACTGAACCGAATTTTTTAAAGTTTTCATGGAACATACCAGCTAATTCAGTTGCCTTTTTATCATAAGCTTTTTTATCGGCCCATACATTACGTGGATTTAAAAGTTCTGTTGGAACATCTTCAATAGCTGTTGGGATTGCAAGACCAAAAACTGGATCTCTGTCAGTAAATACATCGTTGATTTTACCGTTGATAGCAGCGCGGACCATTGTACGAGTATAAGAAAGTTTCATACGGCTACCTTCACCATAGCTACCACCAGTCCAGCCAGTGTTGACTAAGAAAACATTTACTTGGTGTTCGTCAATTTTCTTTCCTAACATTTCTGCATAAACTGTTGCATGAAGTGGGAAGAATGGAGCACCGAAGCAAGTAGAAAATACTGGTTCTGGTTCTACAACACCACGTTCTGTACCAGGGATTTTAGACGTGAAGCCTGATAAGAAATGATACATCGCTTGTTCTTTTGTTAGTTTGCTGATCGGAGGTAAAACACCAAAAGCATCAGCTGTTAAGAAGATAACTGTTTTTGGGTGACCTGCAACAGATGGATCAACGATATTTTCGATATTTTGAATTGGATATGCAGCACGAGTATTTTGTGTTAGTGTAGCATCATCGTAATCAGGAACACGACTGTCAGCATTGACAGCTACATTTTCAAGTACAGTACCAAAGTTGATCGCATTATAAATTTCCGGTTCTTTTTCAGCAGAAAGGTTGATTGTTTTTGCATAGCAACCACCTTCGATATTGAATACCCCATTATCAGACCAACCGTGTTCGTCATCTCCGATTAGTTTACGATTACCATCAGCAGATAATGTTGTTTTACCAGTACCTGATAAACCGAAGAATAGAGCAACATCACCTTGTTCACCAACATTTGCTGAACAGTGCATGGAAAGAATGCCTTGTCGTGGTAATAAGTAATTCATAATACCAAAGATTGATTTTTTCATTTCACCAGCGTATTCAGTACCGCCGATTAAAATAATACGTTTTTCAAGAGATACGATGATAAATGTTTCTGAAGCTGTGCCATCAACTTTAGGATCTGCTTTAAATGTTGGGGCAGATACGATTGTGAAATCAGCATCATGAGTTTTAAGTTCTTCATCAGTAGGTCGGATGAATAATTGGTGAGCAAATAGGTTATGCCAAGCGTATTCATTAACAACTCGGATCGCTAGGCGAGAGTTTTTATCTGCACCTGCAAAGCCTTTAAATACAAAAACTTCTTCTTTTTGCTTTAAATAATTGATAACTTTGTTATATAATGAATCAAATACTTCTGCGGAAATTGGTTGGTTAATTTTTCCCCAGTCAATATGATCTTTAGAAGATTCTTCAACTACCATAAATTTATCTTTAGGTGAACGTCCTGTATATTTGCCTGTTACTGCACGAACTGCACCATCAACTGTTAAGATTGCTTCACCGCGTGAAGTTGCTTTTTCCACTAATTGTGGGACTGAAAGTTGCTCTAAAATGTTTTGTCCTTGTAATAAGTCCTTCAGTTCATTCGCAATTTCTACTGAATTCATCTTGGTTCGTACCATCCTTTTTTTATTTATTTATTATATGCCCTTCTGAAAAGGGGATCTAGTTATTCATTTCGAGAATTAGTATAACACATTTGAATGAATAGTCTATACTAATTATTAATTATTTTTTTAAATTTGACTTTTTTCAAAATCAATAGAGAATACGTTTGACTTTCGGAACAATATCACTTACTATAAGCATTAGAACGGATACTCTTATCCCGAGCTGGTGGAGGGTCAGGCCCTATGAAACCCGGCAACCTGCATTATTTTTCACGTAATGCGTTGGTGCTAATCTGATGCAAGGAACATTCCTTGAACGATAAGAGTGAAAGGTGCTTACGAAACATATCCTTTCCTCATTGTTTTTCGATGAGTGAAAGGTTTTTTTTTTCAAAAAATAGAAGCAAATCTGATTTGTTTCATTATTATATGCGATTTGTGGCATTCTATTTATACTATGTACTGGCACTTTCTATATCCTCGTGTTAAAAAAGCAGCTTACAGCGGGCTTGTCGTTTAGTGTAACTGTTTAAACGGACATGGGTAATGAGTACCGTATCTTTTTTCGAGAGGATCTCGTTATAATAGGAGGAAACCAAATGACAAACAGACGATTATTCACATCAGAAAGCGTAACAGAAGGACATCCGGATAAAATCTGCGACCAAATTTCAGATGCAATTTTAGATGCAATTATTGCAAAAGATCCGAATGCGCGTGTAGCATGTGAAACAACAGCTACAACAGGTCTAGTACTTGTAGCTGGTGAAATTTCAACTACTACATATGTAGATATTAAAGGTATTGTACGAGATACAGTGGCAGAAATTGGCTATACTCGTGGCAAATACGGCTTTGACGCCGAAAATTTAGCTGTGCTTGTAGCGATTGGTGAACAATCACCTGATATTGCACAAGGTGTTGACCAAGCATTAGAAGCTCGTGAAGGCTCTATGACAGATGCAGATATTGAAGCCATTGGTGCAGGGGATCAAGGTTTAATGTTTGGCTATGCTTGTAATGAAACACCAGAATTAATGCCATTGCCAATAAGCCTTGCCCATAAATTGGCACGACGCTTATCAGAAGTTCGTAAATCAGGCCAATTATCTTACTTACGACCTGATGGTAAAACACAAGTGACGGTCGAATATGATGAAAATAACCAACCTGTACGAGTAGACACTATCGTGATTTCAACTCAACATGATGAAGAAGTATCATTAGAACAAATCAAAAAAGACCTAAAGGCGGAAGTGATTGCGAAAGTTGTCCCAGCTGAATTACTTGATGACAATACCAAATACTTTATCAATCCAACAGGTCGTTTCGTAATTGGCGGACCAAAAGGTGATGCAGGTCTTACTGGTCGTAAAATCATTGTTGATACCTATGGCGGTTATGCTCGTCATGGTGGCGGTGCTTTCTCAGGAAAAGATGCAACAAAGGTTGACCGTTCAGGAGCATATGCAGCTCGCTATGTTGCGAAAAATATCGTCGCAGCAGGCCTTGCAGAACGTGCAGAAGTTCAACTTGCTTATGCTATCGGTGTTGCACAACCAGTATCAATTGCAGTCGATACGTTTGGCACTGGTAAAGTAAAAGAAAGCGATCTAGTAGAAGCGATTCGTGAACTCTTCGATTTACGTCCAGCAGGTATCATCAAAATGTTGGATCTACGTCGCCCTATTTACAGGCAAACAGCAGCATATGGACATTTTGGACGGACTGATTTAGATATTCCATGGGAAAAAACAGATAAAGTAGCAGCATTGAAAGAAAAATTTGCTGTAAAAGCTTAGAAAATCAATGACCAAATCAAAAAGGTCATTCGCCATGATGATGGTGGATGACCTTTTGTTTTGTGTAAAATGTTAAAGTAAATTATCGAGGTAGCGGGTTGTTTTGTACAGATTTATAATATTGCCCTTTTTCGTAGTATTCGTTTAGGATACGATCCATATCTTTTTTGTCTTCCTCTGTTAGTTCACGAACCACTTTTGCAGGACGACCGAATGCAAGTGTATTTGGTGGGATTTTCTTTCCTTGCGTAACCAGACTACCAGCACCAATAAATGCGCCTTCACCAATTTCAGCACCATCTAAAACGATGGAAGCCATTCCTATTAGTGCTCCTTTTTTTATATGACAGCTATGAAGTGTTACTTGATGGCCAATGGTGGCTTCATCTTCTATAATTAGCGGTGCAGCTGGACTTTGATGTAAACAACAGAGATCTTGAATATTTACTTTACGACCAATAATAGTAGGCGAAACATCACCACGAATAACGGTATTATAAAAGATAGATGAATCTGGACCTATCGTCACATCTCCTGTTATAACAACATGATCACCAATGAAAGCAGATGGGTCAATAGATGGTTTTTTATCTTTAAATGGATAAATCATCGAAAATACGCCTCATTTCAAGTTAGAATTTTTTATAATTATCGTAACAAACGGATGTGATAATTGGAACAGAAAAACATAGAATACGTTAAAATAGAGATAGAATCAATGAGGAGAGAAGTAATTATGTGGAAATGGGAAGCTGAAGGTCAAGCGAAAGCAGTGGTTGTTTTTATACATAGTGCATACGAGCACCATCGAAGATATGCTTGGTTAATTGAAAAATTGAGAACGTCTGGAATGCATGTCATCACTGGTGATTTACCAGGACATGGTGAAGAGAGCAGGCGTAAAAAAGCGCATGACGAAGATTTTAGAGATTATGCAAAGTTTATTCGTCAAATGATGCAAATCGCATTTACTTACAATTTGCCGATCTTTATCATTGGGCATGGGTTAGGCGCAACACTTGCCATTCAAATAGAAAGAAAACATAAATACGAATGTGCTGGGATGATTTTGACATCTCCATGGATGCATTTAATTCATCAACCCTCTAAGTTATCCAATGCCTTAACAGGATTGAGCAAATTAACGGGGAATATGAAGATTCATCATGACATTACGGTAAAGCAGCTAACACGTAGCTATGAATTTTATAAAGAAGAAAAAGATGATATTTACTATAATTCAGTGATTACTGTTAATTGGTATCGAGAATTACATCAATTTATGAAGAATGTTGTGATAGCCACCGAAGAATTGCCAGACATCCCCGTACTGTTGATGAATGGCGGAAATGATAAAATCGTTTCACCAGCGCACAGTAAAAAGTGGCTTATGCAGCAAAATATTTCGGAATTGCAATATAAGGAATGGAAAGTTTGTTATCATGATTTGTATCAAGAACCTGAGCGGAATGATATTTATCAGTATATGGAATCTTTCATCTATAACGCATTACGAAATATTGGCTATATTATTTAATCATGCTATATAAGAAAGATGTCCGTCGTTGAATCATCAATTGACGGACATCTTTTGGGTATTGCCTGAAACATTTTTCAACGCATCGTCTGTTCAGTTAATAATCATTTTGACTTTTTAATGCCGCTTCTTCAGCAGGAATACGAACGAACATTATCATTATATTCAAAGCTGAAAATACAATGGTGGTGAAGTAGGCTTGGAAAATTAATGGAATAACAGCAATTTCTAAAGCAACGATGATATAGTTTGGGTGAGAAAGCCATTTGTATGGACCTTTTTTTACCAAAGTGGTATTGGGCAATACAATAATCTTCGTATTCCAGAAATGTCCAAGCGATTTAATAGACCAGATTCGACCAATCTGTAAGAGTAGAAAAAATCCAAGCAAAATAATCCAAAATGGACTAAGAGGAGCATCCTTTAAAATATATTCAATCCATAAACTGCTCAAAAATAACCCATGCAGCATAACGATAAAGGGATAATGTGATTGACCGAATTCAATCGCTCCACGATTTTTCATGTAACGTTCATTTTCTCTAGCAATTCGTAATTCTACTAATCTTTGGATACAAATGATTGTAAAAATAATGGCAAATAAAATATTTATCACTCCCACTCTAGTAATACTAACTCTCCACTAAAACCTGGGCCGAGAGAAGTCATTATTCCGAATTCACCGCGATTTGGTTGTTGATCCATAACATATTTCAGTACATAGAGTACCGTTGGAGAAGACATATTGCCGTGCTGCTGCAAAATAATAGAACTGGGTGCTGCTAATTCTTTTGGAAGTTCCAAGGCGGATTCATACGCAGTAAGAACCTTTTTGCCACCTGGATGAGCGATAAAACGATGAATAGTTTGCGGAGAAAGTTCATGCTGAGCAAGAAAGCTTTCTACAAATGGTGCAAACCATTTTACGATAATATTAGGAATGCTTTTGGCAAAGATCACATGCAGACCATCATCTTCAATTCGCCAGCCCATAATATCCTCAGAATTCGGTAATAATTTTGAAGCAGTTGCTTGAATACGAGGTAAAGTTTTGGTATGAGATAATTTTACTTGGTCACCGCTTATTAAAGCGCAGGCAGCTCCATCCCCAAAAAGGGAAGTGCCGATAAAGTTACTTTTATTCAAATCCTTTGGTTGAAATGTTAGACTGCATAGCTCAACGCAAATCACCAAGACTGATGATTCTGGATGTGCCAAACAATAGTCATTTGCACGGCTAATTCCTGCAGTACCGCCACCACAGCCAAGCCCCCATATTGGAATGCGGACAACATCATTGGAAAAAGATAATTGGTTCATTAATCGGGCTTCTATACTAGGTGTTGAAATCCCTGTAGTCGAAACAAAAATAATAGCGTTAATATCCCTTATTGTCACATCTGCTGCTTCTGCTAAACATTTCTGAATAACTTTTATGCTATATTCCGTCGCTAACTCAATATATAAGTCATTTTTTTCTGAAAAAGAGTGATTTTCTTTATACCATTCTATTGGCATAGCCAGTTGACGATTAAAAATTTCCGCATTTTTAAATACTTTTAAATATCGTTCAAGCTTATTCATCTTTCCCGTAAAAAGTTCCTTGATGAAATTCTCTGCATTGTCCTGCGTTAGCGAATAAGGAGGAGCATATGTACTAACGGCTTGTATTTTAGGCATAGATCATTGAACTCCTTTATAATTGGATGGTTTCAATAATCTATGCATACGATCAAATATTTAAAACAAAATATGGTTCAATAGAAAAAAGTTCTAGGTTAGTACCTGTTCTTTTTTTTGCGTAGAACCATGTAAAAGACATCCTAAATCGTTCATTTAAGGTGTCTAGAAGATTATAGTTCCTTCAATTTTTCAAGAGCAATGACAAAAGGAGGATCATTTTTTTGATTGATAAATTCATAACGTAAAACACGGACTTTTTTCTGCGGCAAGCTTGAAACGTAGTCGATGATTCGATCGCGCTCCTCTTTGCCACCTTCGTGACCATAGTAGATAACTAATATAATGATGCCACCTATTTTTAACAAGCTTAATAGACGATCAATCGCTTGCAAAGTTGTATTTGGCTTAGTAATAATGGTGTGTTCACCACCAGGTAAATAACCTAGATTGAAAATAGCTGCACTAACAGGCTCTTTTACATATTGATCTATGTTTTCATGACCATCTAAAATAAGGGATACTTGTTTTGACACTCCTGCTTCCATTAACCGTTTGCTGGTCGCATCAATCGCCTGTTGTTGTATATCAAATGCGTAGACATGTCCATCTTCACCGACAAGCTGTGCAAGAAAAGTCGTATCATATCCATTTCCGGCTGTCGCATCAACTACAACGTCGCCAGCCTCTATTGTATCTTGAAGTAAAAGATGGGCATATTGTAAGACAAGTTTTAATGTCATAGGGTTTTCACTTCTTTCGCGTTGTAAAACTTACCTTGCCAGCTTTCTCTGCGTTCTAGTTCTGCATCAATCCCGTTTAAAACTTCCCATTTGTTTACTGACCACATGGGTCCGATCATTAAATCGATAGGTCCATCACCCGTAATACGTTGTACAATCATTTCTGGAGGGATGACTTCTAGTTGGTCAGCCACTAAATGGATATATGCCTCTTTGTCCATTAATTGTAACATGCCTTTTTCGTATTGTTTGACAAGCGGTGTCCCCTTTAATAGATGAAGCAAATGAATTTTGATGGCTTGAACATCTAGTGTTGCCACTTCTCGGGCAGTTTCCATCATCATATCGTAGTCTTCAAGAGGCAAGCCATTGATGATATGCGTACAAACGCGAATATTATGCTTACGAAGTTTTTCTACCCCCTCTATATAAGTGGCATAATCATGAGCGCGATTGATCAAATTCGCTGTGCGTTCATGAACAGTTTGTAGTCCAAGTTCAATCCATAAGTACGTGCGTTCATTTAATTCAGCTAAATATTCGACAACATCATCAGGCAAGCAATCAGGACGAGTAGCAATACTTAACCCCATCACACCTTCGCAGGCAAGAGCTGCTTCGAATTTTTCTTTCAATATGGGAAGTGGTGCGTGTGTATTGGTATAGGCTTGGAAGTAGGCCATTGTTTTGCCGTCCTTCCATTTATGTTGCATTTTTTCTTTAATTTTCTCAAATTGAACAGGGATAGGGTCGACACGATCTCCTGCAAAATCACCTGATCCAGCAGCACTGCAGAACGTGCAGCCTCCAAAAGCAACTGTACCGTCTCGGTTTGGACAATCGAATCCTGCATCTAATGCCACTTTATAAACT
Organism: Rummeliibacillus sp. SL167; assembly: GCF_007896505.1. Classification (NCBI taxonomy): domain Bacteria; kingdom Bacillati; phylum Bacillota; class Bacilli; order Caryophanales; family Caryophanaceae; genus Rummeliibacillus; species Rummeliibacillus sp. SL167. Next base: position 99,638 of record NZ_VCBM01000001.1, read on the forward strand.
TTACAGCCAAATTGATCACGTAAATAACGATTCCATGTATAATAACGTTTCCCATCTGAAGGAAACGGAAATTCATTGTTTTTCACATCCGTCATAATTTCAACTCCTCAACTTTCTATTCTATCACGTAGTGGCGAAAGTGGACGAATACTTTAACTGTGACAGGAAGAAAGATAGAATTTAACTGTTAAGGTTGTACATTTTTGAAAAGGTTGATACCATTACTTAGATATGCGAAATAAAGTGCGGCTTCCATCAGTGGGGGTTCTCTTCATTCCCCACTGAACTAGAGGAACTCAGGTTAAAAGCGCCACGTCCTGTGGCAACACCTGGGAGATCAACATCCTGCCCGCCCGAACCAATCGGGCGCATGCGGCAGTTGATCTCCCACCTATTTTTCTCGTTTCTCTCTAAAACTTGATGGGGATCTTACTGCCCGTTAACGCGGGATAAAATGAAATTTCCCCCAATCGTTTTGGGGGGAGTGTTAGTTGTACAAAGTAAGCTTTTCCAGACGGTTCCACCATACATAATTCTCGTTGATTATTTGAATCGTGATCACTGGGAACTTTTCGTCTGTTAAAGTGGTAAATGGAGGATTTATAATGCCAAGAAGTGTTTGGTTATTAATTATGGGGATGCTTGTCAATACGGTAGGTAACGCATTTTTATGGCCATTGAATACCATCTATATGCACGATCATCTGGGGCAATCATTATCAGTAGCGGGGCTTGTACTGATGGGGAATGCTGCAGCTGGAGTTGTTGGAAATCTTATAGGTGGCTACGTTTTTGATAAATTTGGTGGCTTTAAATCGATCATGCTTGGAACGATTATTACAATCATCGGTTTGATTTGTTTAGTGATTTGGCATGGGTGGCCTCATTATGTCTGGTTTTTGACACTAATCGGCTTTAGTGGAGGAATCGTTTTTCCAAGTATGTTCGCAATGGTGGGAACTGCTTGGCCAGAAGGGGGCAGAAAAGGCTTTAATGCCATCTACCTTTCACAAAATCTAGGTGTAGCTATAGGTCCAGCACTTGCAGGTATTGTTGCTAATAAAAGCTTTGACTATTTGTTTGTAGCTAATTTAATCATGTATATTCTATTTTTCTTTATTGCTCTATCCTATAAAGGAATTTCAACAGAGAGCGTAATGCCACCAAGTTCTGTTATTAGTGAGAGTGCAAAGATAAAGGATCGGTCTTCTTTATATGCGCTGATGATTTTAGGGATTGGTTATCTTTTAAGTTGGATGGTTTATACGCAATGGACGACTACCATTTCATCTTATACGCAATTTCTAGGAATATCGTTAAATCAGTATAGTTTGCTATGGACTACCAATGGTTTATTGATTGTTTTAGGTCAACCACTTATTCATCCGATTATTAAGAGAATAGGGGAGTATTATAAAGGGCAAATTTTTATAGGCGTTGCGATTTTCATCGTGTCATTCTTTGTTGTTAGCTTTGCACATACATTTAAAATGTTTTTAATCGCCATTATTATTTTGACCTTTGGAGAAATGTTTGTATTTCCAATTGTACCGACAATTGCTAGTAAGCTTGCGCCAAAGGGAAGAGATGGTTTTTATCAAGGACTTATCAATAGTTTTAGTGCAACGGGAAAAATGATCGGTCCATTTTTAGGCGGTGTTTTAGCGGATCAATACGGGATGAAAATCACTTTTTATGTATTAATCGCTATATTGGTGGTGGCACTGATTCCGTATACGATGTATGACCGACCGATGAAGCAAAAAAATGTATAAGGATTTTGGTGGCAATAACAAAATAGTGAAGCTCTCATCTGTGTGTGAAGTTTTACGATAGGTTTTGAAATATGAATTTTGAAAGATAGAGGATTATAGAAGAGTTTTGAATAATTGAATCGTGAATTTTCATAAGAAATTCATAATTTTGCTAAATCTCTTGTCAATTTACGTTATTTCGATTAGAATAAAACTCAATATGATACGATTGTGAAAGGGATTAGTAAGTTTGATTGATTTTATAGAGAGCTAACGATTGGTGAAAGTTGGTAAATCATTAGGCTGAACTCGCCCGGGAGTCACGTTGGTGAAATAAATGATAGCCAAAGTCGTTTTCCACGTTAAGGAATCAAGTTGAGTGCTTACACTAATTTGGGTGGTACCGCGGGAGATTTTACTCTCGTCCCTTTTCTTGGGACGGGAGTTTTTAAATTTTACGGAATTTTTCATTTTAGTAGCAACTATGCTGTCTTTTTATATATTAAGGAGGAATAACCGTTGAATTTCAATCATCAAGAAATTGAAAAAAAGTGGCAAAAATACTGGGCAGAACATAAAACATTCAAAACAGTAAATGACAATTCTAAACCTAAATTTTATGCGTTAGATATGTTTCCATATCCATCAGGAGCAGGTCTGCATGTAGGACATCCAGAAGGATATACAGCAACCGATATTTTATCTCGCTTCAAACGAATGCAAGGTTATAATGTTATGCATCCAATGGGGTGGGATGCATTTGGTCTTCCTGCCGAACAATATGCTTTGGATACAGGAAACGATCCTGCAGAATTTACAGAAAAGAATATAGGTACATTTAAACGTCAAATTCAAGAATTAGGCTTTAGCTATGACTGGGACCGTGAGATCAACACAACTGATCCCGAGTACTATAAATGGACGCAATGGATTTTCATCCAACTTTACAAAAAAGGTCTAGCTTATATTGATGAAGTTGCTGTCAACTGGTGTCCAGCACTTGGTACAGTACTTGCCAATGAGGAAGTGATCGATGGCAAATCCGAACGTGGTGGTCATCCAGTAGAACGTCGTCCCATGAAACAATGGATGCTTAAAATTACGGCATACGCTGATCGCTTACTGGATGATTTAGATGAAGTCGATTGGCCAGAGAACATTAAAGATATGCAACGTCACTGGATTGGACGTTCTGAAGGTGCTGAAGTAGATTTCAATATTAAGGGTACTGACAAGCACTTCCGCGTATTTACGACACGTCCAGATACTTTGTTCGGTGCAACCTATGCAGTGCTAGCCCCCGAACATACATTGGTAAAAGAAATTACATCTGATGGACAGCGAGCAGCGGTTGAAGCCTATCTTGATAAAGTAAAAGTGAAATCTGATCTTGAACGTACAGATTTAGCAAAAGAAAAAACAGGTGTATTTACAGGTGCCTATGCTGTAAATCCTATTAATGATAGAGAAATTCCGATTTGGATTGCGGATTATGTATTGGCAAGCTACGGTACAGGTGCGATTATGGCTGTTCCCGCACACGATGATCGTGACTATGAATTTGCCAAACAATTCAATTTACCGATCATTCCAGTACTAGAAGGTGGAGATGTTTCAAAAGAAGCCTTCACTGAAGATGGAACTCATATCAATTCTGATTTCTTAAATGGTTTAAACAAGCCAGAAGGTATTAAAAAAGCGATTGAATGGCTTGAAGAAAACAAAGTCGGTGAAAAGAAAATTTCTTATCGTCTACGTGATTGGTTATTCTCTCGCCAACGTTATTGGGGGGAACCAATTCCTGTCATCCATTGGGAAGATGGCACAATTACGACGGTCCCTGAAGAAGAACTTCCATTAGTTCTACCAAAAACATCTGATATTCGTCCATCTGGAACTGGCGAATCGCCTCTTGCTAATATTGAGGAATGGGTAAATGTTGTAGATCCAGTAACAGGGAAAAAAGGCCGTCGTGAAACAAATACGATGCCGCAATGGGCGGGTTCAAGCTGGTACTTCTTACGTTATATCGATCCACACAACAAAGAAAAAATCGCAGATCTAGAGTTATTGAAACGCTGGTTGCCGGTCGATATTTATATCGGTGGTCAAGAACACGCGGTGCTTCACCTGTTGTATGCTCGTTTCTGGCATAAAGTGCTTTATGATTTGGGCGTTGTACCAACAAAAGAACCATTCCAAAAACTATTCAACCAGGGCATGATTCTAGGTGAAGGTAATGAAAAAATGTCGAAATCAAAAGGGAATGTTGTCAATCCTGATGACATCGTTGCTAGCCACGGTGCAGACACACTTCGTCTTTATGAAATGTTCATGGGACCACTTGAAGCTTCTATTCCATGGTCTACAAATGGTCTAGATGGAGCACGTCGTTTCTTAGATCGTATTTGGCGTCTATTAATCAACGAAGAAACTGGTGAGTTGTCAGATAAAGTTCAAGCTTCAAATGATAAGACTTTAGAAAAAGTGTATAACCAAACAGTTCAAAAAGTTACGGATAACAACGAACATATTCGTTTCAATACATCTATTTCTCAAATGATGGTCTTCATCAATGAATGTTACAAAGCGGATATAGTACCTACTCAATACGCTGAAGGCTTTGTTAAAATGCTATCGCCAATTGCGCCTCACATCGCAGAAGAGCTTTGGTCTAAACTAGGTCATGATTCCACGATTACTTATGAACCATGGCCAACATTCGATCCTGCGAAACTGGTTGACGATGAAATCGAAGTCGTCGTTCAAGTCAACGGTAAAGTACGAGCAAAACTAATGGTAGCCAAAGATGCCTCCCGTGAGGATTTAGAAGCAGCAGCACTCGCCGATGATCATATAAAAGAATTTATCGAAGGCAAGGATATTAAGAAAATCATTGCTGTACCAGGAAAATTAGTGAATATTGTAGCGAAGTAATAGTAGTAAGTTTAAAGCCATGTCCATTCTTATATTTGGGCATGGTTTTTTGTTTGGGCTGAGGAATAAAGCTTTCGAAGGAGTAATAAATTGTCGGAGGAACGAATAAATCCTTTGAAAGAGCTAATAAACCATCGGAGAGAGCGAATAAAACTGGAGAGAGCGAATAAATCCCTGTGAAGAGCGAATAAAGTCTTCGAAAGAGCCAATAAATCATCGAAGAGAGCGAATAAAACTGGAGAGAGCGAATAAATCCCTGTGAAGAGCGAATAAAGTCTTCGAAAGAGCCAATAAACCATCGAAGAGAGCGAATAAAACTGGAGAGAGCGAATAAATCCCCTGTGAAGAGCGAATAAAGTCTTCGAAAGAGCCAATAAATCATCAAAGGGAGCAAATAAAACTCCAGAGAGGGCAAATAAATCCCTCAAGAAAGCGAATAAAATGAAAAGAGTCAAATTTCACTGTGCGGGTTTGAAACTTTACTAGTCTTATTACGTATATAATAGAAAGTGAATAATTTGAGAAGAGGTTATGTTAGATGGAATCGCAATTTCCGAAGGTTCTTCGGTTCTTTACGTTATTGTGGGTGGTAACGGCAGTTGGTTTGTTTGTTGGTGTGTTTATTCCTCCGGCATTGATTCTGCCAATTAGTATTGCCACAGTAATTTTATTGATCATCGTGATGTTTAGCCGTGCGGCAAGGAGAGCGAGCAAGCTGATTTCTATTTTGTTCGCATTTTTAACAGGTATTACCCTATATAGCCTGCTCAATTTTTATATAGGTGCTTTAGGTGGAAACCTGGTACTTGTTATTTTTGGAACATCAGCAGCCATTTTTATAGTTGCAGGGCTAATTGGTTATCATACAAAGAGAGATTTAGGAAATTGGGGTAAATTTTTATTTATCACATTAATCGGTGTGTTGATCTTCTCGATCATTACTATTTTTGTTGGCTTTAGCGACATTGTTATGGTTGTAGCAAGCGGAATAGGGGTACTATTATTTGTGGGCTATACGCTGTACGATATGAATCAAATCGCCCGTAGCTACATTAGTGATGATGAAGTACCGCTTGTCGCATTAGATTTATATCTTGACTTTATCAACCTATTTACAGAGCTGCTCAAACTTATTTATCATTTAAAAAATATTTTTGATGAAGATTGATGCCGATAGATAGAAGAACCTTCAAAAAAGTCAAAATAGTATGCTAGGAGCAATCCCGGCATGCTATTTTTTAATATGCAGGAAACGTAAAAAAAGTGCTAAAAACATCGATTGATTTCCAGAATGTCATAAAAACCGACTTTTTGGTAAATAAGATAAACGAAAAGATCTATTTTAAGAATTTCCTATAATTAAGGCTTTATTGATCCCACATGGTGATAGGATTTCCACAGTAATGTGAACTGTCTCGGTTTTATCCCGCGTTAACGGCCAGTAAAGACCCCCATCTTAAGGTATAGAGAGAGATAAGAAAGGTAGGTGGGGATCAACTGCCCGTAAAAGTCCGATTGGTTCAGCTAACTATCAGTGGGGGATGAGGAAAACCCCCACTGATGGAAGCTTCATTTTATTGGCAAGGATTCAGTTCCATTTCAGCTTTATCCATTAAAATGAACGGAAAGATTTTAAAGTAAAGGGTGAGGTCTGTGAAAATTTTAGTAGCAGAGGATGATTTACGCTTATTAAAGAACATTGCTTTTATGTTAAAGAAAGAATGTTATGTTGTGAGCTGTGCTAAAAATGGTGAAGAAGCTTTAGAAATGGCCTTGATTGAAGAGTATGATTTGATCATATTGGATTGGATGATGCCCAAAATGGACGGGGTTATAGTATGCAAAGAGCTTCGAAAACGAAACTATGAAGGTGGCATTTTAATGCTTACCGCAAGAGATGATGCACAGGATGTCATCTTTGGACTCGATAATGGGGCAGATGATTATCTCATTAAGCCATTTAAAATGGAGGTATTGTTTGCGAGAGTGCGTGCTATCTTAAGAAGAAAATCGAAACCAATCGAACGAATCATTCCATTGGGTGAATATGTACTCCATATGGATGAAAGGACACTTTATCGAAATCAAGAAAAAATTGAATTGACGAAAAATGAATTTTTATTGTTAGAGTATTTATTTATCAATAAGGGACGTATTTTAACTCGTGAGCAGATTTATGATCATATTTGGGGATATGATGAATATGTTTCCAATAACGCACTCGATGCATTAGTAAAACTAGTGCGAAAGAAAGTGGATACGGATGATAGTCCTTCTCTCATTCAAACAATTAGGGGGACAGGCTATAAGCTGAGGGATGCCTATGTTTAAACAAATTCAACGAAAACTGACCATTCAATACGCAGCTTTTTTTGTTCTGTTTGTATTGATCCTAATGATTATTCTTTATATAGCTATTCAAACAATTATGCAACAACAGCAAGTACAAGAATTAAAAATGTTTTATACGAAAGAGCAATATCATTTGATGGGTGATAATATCGAAAGAAATCAGGATCAGGAAATCGAATCGGATCAAACAGACCCCCATGAGAAGGAACTTCATGATCATACAACAAATAAGGAAAAGGAAATCGAATACGATACGAACCGAGTTTATTTTTATTATGTATTTACCAAAAAACATGAATTGGTACATGCCGATGAATCTTTAATCGGACTTCAGAAAGATATTGATCGATTGATGCTTCAAGCAAAAGATGGCGAACCGCAATCGGTGAAGTGGAAACAAGAGCATTTGCTGCTCATTAAATATCATGCAAAATCAGATAAAAATGGAAATTATATAATCGTTGGGCAATCGATTACAAAACAACACCGTTTGTTAGAACGAATGATGTATGCATTTGTTGTTTTAACGGTGATTGGTACGCTGTTTATTACCGTTCTTAGCCATTATCTAGCAGGTAAAGCTATGGTACCTATAAGACGTTCTTTTGAACGACAACGAAAATTTGTATCCGATGCATCACACGAACTACGTACACCTTTAACGGTTTTTTATAGTTCTTTAGAAGTTTTAGAAAGTGATGAAGAAAATCATTTTAGTTCTTTTGGGCAGGAAGTATTGGACGATCTAAAAGAAGAAACACAGCATATGAAATCGTTATTGGAAGGACTTTTATTTCTTGCACGGTATGATCAGAAAAAGCTTAAAACAAAAAAAGAAACCATTGAGTTATCTAAAATTGTGAATAATATTGCTAAATCCTTTAAGAGAACTTTGCCAGCTACGATTACACTTAAACTTGAAATAGAAGAAGGGATTTTATTTGAAGGAGATGAAACGAGCATACGAGAATTATTGTATATTTTATTGGATAATGCAGCTAAATTTACAGAGCAAGGTTATATAAAAATTGCGCTTTCCAAATTAAAAGAAAAAATAGAACTTGTCGTGGAAGATACAGGTATCGGGATCAGTGACAAGGATTTGCCAAACGTATTTGAACGATTTTATCAAGCAACGAAGAATCGTCAAAAGAAAGGCACAGGATTGGGATTAGCCATTGCACAGGCCATTGTCTTCCAACATCATGGTCAAATTTCAGTAGAAAGTCAATTACAAAAAGGCACTAAATTTACAATATTTCTCCCTACTGTGGATCATAAAGGTTAAGAAAGGATATGGATCACCATGGTCCCTGAATGATATAAAATCATGCCTAATGGAGGTAATGGAAAACTACTTTGTACGAAGAAATTGATGTAAATATTATTTTAGGTACTCAAAGTGAGGGGATGTGTATAAAGGAATATGTTGTTGATTTGCCTGACGATGATGAAATAAATACGAATGTTCAGGTAAAGTGTATACCAATAAAATAAATAATGAAATGAAACCAAAAAATTTATCCCGCTTTAACAGGTAGTAAGACCCCCATCTCAAGATTTAGAGAGAAACAAAAAAGATAGATGGGGGATCAACTGCCGCATGCATCCGATTGGTTCGGGCGGGCAGGATGTTGGTCCCTCAGGTGTTACCACAGGACGTGGCGCTTTTAACCTGAGTTCCTCTATTTTCGTTGTGGATGAAGAAAATCCCCACTGATGGAGTTTCACTTTATGAGCTAATAACAGGTATTGAGCAGAGCACATTTGCATATGCTATAGATACCTGTTATTATCGTTATAATAATTGATAATAAATTATAACAAATAACAAAAGTTATAACGTAAGGAGGCAATAAGAATAATGGCAGCAGTAGAAAAAAGACGTATAACACAAATAGGAAACTCGTTAGGAATTACTTTGCCAAGTTCTATGCTCGATAAATTGAATATTACGAAAGGGGATGAAGTCCATGTAGAAATTGAAAGTGGAAAACTAGTTATAAAGAAAAAACCAGTAATGGTTGAATTACCTGAAGGAATGCCGGCAGATTTCTTTGAATTATTAAAAGAAGAAATGGAGGCACATAAAGAAACAATGAAAGGATTGGTTAATAGATGACAAGATACATTACTATAGCAATGGCCGCCTATATTAATCGATTGTCAATTATTGAATTATCCCCAAAAGAACAAATAGGAGTAAAAGACTTTGGGTTACTTGAATCAGCATTAGCAAGACCTCAGCAAACAGTGTTCGGGCAAGATGCTTATCCTAGTATCTTCCTGAAAGCTGCGGCATTGTTAGAATCTTTATCACAAAATCATGCTTTTCATAACGCTAATAAACGAACAGCTTTCATGAGCACATCTATGTTTCTGCGAATAAATGGTTATAAATTACGTTTCGATGATCCTAAACTTGCCGAAGATTTTATAGTAGACATAGTAAACCATAAGTACACTTTAGAAGAAGTCGCAAATATTTTAGAACAACATACTTAATCTATACATATCTTGTTCATACATACTTATTGTAAAAGTTCTCTATAAAAAGGAGAACTTTTTTCATCCCACTTTAACGGGCAGTAAGAACCCTTGTCCCAAGATGTAGAGAGGAACGAGAAAGATAGGGATCAACTGCCCATAAAAGTCCGATTAGTTCAGGCAGGCAAGATGGTGGTTCCTCAGGTGTTACCACAGGACGTGGCGCTTTTAACCTGAGTTCTTCTAGTTTAGTGAGGGATAAAGAAACCACCGCTGATGGAGTTTCACTTATGTGCATGCTTCCTTCACATGGATAAGTGATACAGATAAATGTTTAAAGTAGGCTACTGGAGAAGTCCATCCATCTTCAAAAAGTATTTTAGTTCATAAAATGAATCAAAGATCGATTTTTATCTATAAAAATGATGCTATAGCGGTCTTGCTTAGAGATGGATAGAGCTTTTTTACGACAGAAGAAAAAATTTGCGAAGAAGCAAGGCAATAGAAGCAAATGTTCAACCTGCACCCCAAAAGGTAGAATGGAAAATCACCTTTTAGGGTGTTTTTTACTTTTGGAGCAGGTTCATTTATTTTGTGCATTTTGTTATAAAAAGTGTGGCGTTCTTACAGGAAAGATCATTGATTTGTAAAAATATTTTTGAGTTTTTGAATTTCTTCAGATTCATTTCATAATGGAATCCTAAACTGTAGCTATAAAAGGAGATGATCAAGTTGAAGAAAAAAATTGTATTTTTCATTATTAGTTTGGTCACCACTTTATCTATTGGACAATATATCGTCCATGCAGATGATGACCACGAACATTATGAAAAGTATGAAAATCACGGTGAAAAAGAGGAACATCACAAGGATTATGATGGAGAGAATGACGAAAGATGGGATGATGATGAAGATGAAGAATATTATGAAGACGACGGCTACTATGAGGATGAAGAAAACGATGGTTTAGCCGAACAAGGAAAATGGAATCTTTGGACTCGTTCAATGGTACAAAATGATGGCGTACTACCATTCAATGATTCAAAAACGGTGAACTTTGCAATTGAAGGAAAAACTATCAAATGCTATGTAATACCGAAAAATGGAGATGTGTTTGTACCTGTACAAAAATTAACGGAAGCGCTAGGTGGTCAAGCGACATATTACAAGACATCTAAAATTATGGATGCAAAATTGAAGGATGAGCAGCTGATTTTTCGAGTGAATACAAATGTCGTATATGAAAATCTGATGAAAACGCCTATGACATCAAAAGCATTTTTGTTCAATAAAGATGTTTATGTACCAGCAAGTGTCCTTTTAAATGCTTATGGCTATTCAGTCGATTGGCAAGAAGAGAAGCAACAATTTATCTGCCAGTCCCTTAATAAATAAGCCCTATTTTATCAGCGTTTAAGGAAAATGGATTGAATCCACGGAAAAGGACTTCAATCCACGGAGAGAGCAATCCAATCCACGGAAAGGGCTCCAATCCACGGAAAAGAGGCTTCAATCCACGGAGAGAACGATCCAATCCAAGGAAAAGAGGCTTCAATCCACGGAGAGAACGATCCAATCCAAGGAAAAGAGGTTTCAATCCACGGAGAGAGCAATCCAATCCACGGAAAAGAGGTTTCAATCCACGGAGAGAGCAATCCAATCCACGGAAAAGAGGCTTCAATCCACGGAGAGAGCAATCCAATCCACGGAAAGGGCTTCAATCCACGGAAAAGAGGCTTCAATCCACGGAGAGAGTGATTCAATCCACGGAAAAGAGGCTTCAATCCACGGAGAGAACGATTCAATCCACGGAAAGGACTTCTCCACCAATAGCAAAATAGATAAAGTCAATAAATAAAATAGTGAGGAGAGATGTTAAACATGAAGGATACAAAAAAGGCAAAATGGCTTGTAGGAACATCTGCAGTTGTTTTATCCGGTTTGTTATTATCGCAACTGGATGATCAAGGAACTACTGAAACAAAAACTACTTCTCAAAATCAGCTATCATCAATTGATCAATCAAAAATTGGTAAGAAAGAAAAAGAACTATTACAACTTGATTGGACGAATTTTGAAATGACCAATGCGACAACAGTAGAAAAAAATGATCGACAAACAAGAAGATCCTAGAGGTGAAAAAAGTGGAATCGATGACAATGCAAATAATGAATACTAACTTTTATATAGAAGTACCCTCAACTTCATATAACTGGAAGGAACAGGTTTCCAAATGGTTGCATTATGTTGCAAAAGAGTGGTCTCGATTTATCCCAAATAATGAGTTAGACCAAATCAATCAATTACCTATTGGTAAAACTTTAACCATCAATTCATCTCTATATGATTGCTTAAAAATGGCTAATGACTATTATAAGCAAACAGATGGATTATTTTCACCCTATTTAAAAAAACAAATAGAGCATCATGGTTATGATAAACCCTTTCCTTTTTATATAAATGACAAGCAAAAAGATGAACAAAATGTAGAGCTAAAGCAAAATGTAAAAAATCCTTTGTGTTTTTTGGCTAATCACCAAATTTATAAGACTTCGGATCAACCGATTGATCTTGGTGGTTTTGCAAAAGGCTATGCTGCTGAAACGGTTAAACAATGGTTACAATCACGAGGCTTCCGCTACGGAATCGTTGATGGTGGTGGCGATATGGCAATATGGTCAGATGGAGAAAAAGAATGGACGATTGGTATTGCTGATCCGTATGACCAAGAAGATATTGGACGCATTAAAATCCAAAATGGAGCGATTGCAACATCCAATAGTGTTTATAGAAGTTGGCGCTATCATCATGAAGTAAAGCATCATATTTTAAATGGACAAACTGGAGAAGTAGCGACATCTCCTATCATTCAGGCAACAGTTGTGACAGATCGTTTATACCAAGCAGAAGTAGCGACCAAATTAAGTTTTTTAATGCCTGAGAAGCAGTTACAAGAATGGTTGGACAAAAGGAAATGGCGTGTCGTACGTTTCCTTGTCTATCAAGATCATAAAACAAAATGGATAAAAACAGGTGGTGATCATCATGCTTAATACTTGGGAATGGATTCGACTTTGTGGCTTTGTTGCTTATTTTTACTTTACTGTTGCAGTGATTTTTGGACTTTTTCGAAAATCACCTACTATAAAAAAACAGAAAAACTTGTTGTTTCAATTGCATTTGAGTGCAGGATGGCTGGGGCTATTCGCATTGATCGCACATGCATTGTTGTTATTAATCGATCAGTACCAACCCTATCGTTTGATCGAAATTCTTATACCTTTTACAAGTACTTATCAAACGATACTATCAGCACTAGGAATATTCAGTTTCTATATTTTCCTGTTGGTTTTAATAACATCAGACCTTTGGATCACCAAGATGAACCGGAAAATTTGGAAGTCTATTCATTTTCTTGTGCTACCGGCTTGGGTGATGTCTTTTGTCCATGGAGTATTCATCGGTACAGATAGTACCAATCCGATTGTTCAGCTATTTTATATTGTTACAGGTTGTAGTATCGTCATTGCATGCTGCATCAGGATATACGGTCAAAATGCTAGAAAGCCGGCTTAAATCAGGTCAAAATCCTGTTCCATAAAATAATACTCCCGCTAGTTACTAAGAATCTGCTCAATCTCACTGTAGAAAGGAGCAGATTTTTATCTTGATTCAACAAATCTTTTTTGTACCGAAAGCGTAGCGACAGGTATAAAAGATGCTCACCTCTTTTTTCGAGAAATTCATGCAAAAAAATTAAAGTTCCATTAAAAAATGAAATTATACATAAAATAATGCTAAATTGAAATGGAGATGTAAATGAGGAGTGTATAGAATGGTTAAGCGAATTTTGGTAGTTGAGGATGAAATCCAAATCGCTAAAATATTGAAATTAGAATTGGAATATGAAGGCTATGAAGTTGTTGTTGCAAATAACGGTAAATTTGGTTTGGAAATAGCATTACAAGGTAAAATTGATCTAATGCTTTTAGATATTATGTTGCCAGAGATGAATGGTATTGAAGTGTTAAGAAGGGTCCGTCAAGAAAATGAACTGATGCCCATTATTTTATTAACAGCACGCAACATGACAATGGATAAAGTAAGGGGACTCGATCTCGGTGCGAATGACTATATGACAAAACCATTTGAGATGGAAGAACTATTAGCGAGAGTGCGTTCATGTTTGCGTCAAAACGAAATCATCACAAATGTGACAAATCATGAGGAGGACTTATTATCCATTCGTGATTTATCGATCAATATGGAAACAAGAGAAGTGATCAGGGCCAATACATCCATTTCCTTAACCCCAAAGGAATTTGATTTACTTGTCTATTTGATTTCTCATAAAAACAAGATTGTCACAAGAGAAAATATTATCAAAGATGTTTGGGATTATGACTACGAAGGCGATACAAATGTTATCGATGTCTTTATCTGGCATTTAAGAAAGAAGATTGATGAAGGGTATACAAGCCCCCCAATTATTCAGACAGTTAGAGGAGTGGGGTATATAGTAAAGGAGAATTAAATATATGAAAATTACTACTAAAATCAATTTAATTACAACAGCGTGGATTATTTGCGTATTGGTTGTTGTAAATATTGTTGTTTTTTACTCCTTTATGAATGTAACAGTTAACGTAGAAAAGAAAATAGTTCTTCAAAATGCAGATGCTATTTTAGAGGATATTAACAACGGAGATTCGAATGAAGTGATAAAAGAAAAGTTATTGAAGTATTTAACAAATGGATCTTTTATCAGAATCATTGATCACAAATCCAAAATTATTCATCAAGTAACAAATAATAAACAAATTGCTAATAAAATCAAAGGGAAATTTGTCACTCAAACAAAATCCAAAAGATATTTAATCAGATCGGCACAGGGGGAAGAGCAGATTCTTGTTGTCCGAATTCCCATCGAATCCAATGGACAAGTAATCGAAACACTAGAAATTGGCGCAAGATTAGTGGGATTAGAATTGGGAAAGGATGTTTTACTTTCCATTCTTATTGGTTGTACTGTATTTGGTGCGATCATTTCTCTTTTAGGTGGAAAATGGCTGGCAAATATCCTTATTCATCCTGTATCTAATATGATTGATACGATGGAGGAAATTGAACAAAGTGGTGTAACGAAGCGAATGGTCGTTGATGGACAACCTAAAGATGAGTTGCAGAAAATGGCTGTAACTTTTAATCGAATGCTGGATCGCTTAGATGATAATATCGAAAGGCAACAGCAATTTCTTTCAGATGCTTCCCATGAGTTAAAGACACCTATTACTGTCATTAAAAGTTATATAGATTTTTTGCGAAGGCATGGTATTCAAAACGAAGCGGTGGCACTGGATGCGATAGAAGTTATTTATTCAGAAGCCACGAGAATACAAGTTATGACAGAAAAGTTTTTAGATTTAGCGAATACAGAATTAGAAAATATGGTGGAAAAAACAACCATTGATTTGGTAACATTAAGTGAGAGCATTGTTAAGCAGTTACACAGTGCCTATAAAAGAGAAATAACACTCCATTATGATGAAAGACCGATCTTGACCGTAGCAGATGAACTAAAATTGAAGCAAGTGATCATTATCCTTTTGGACAATGCCATCAAATATAGTAAAGATCGTATTGATCTATATTTAGAAAATCGTGAAAATGATACCGTTATTCGAGTAAAAGACTATGGTATAGGAATACCTGCCCATGAGATGGAAAACATATTTGAACGTTTTTATCGGATAGATAAGGCAAGGAGTAGAGAAACCGGTGGAACAGGGCTTGGCTTAGCTATCGCTAAAAATATTATGAAACAGCATGATGGAGAGATTAAAGTAGAAAGTACGGAAGGAGAAGGGACAGAAGTAGCATTATTTTTGCCAAAATAAATTTTCATGCGTGATTGCTTTCAACTATACATGAAAGATTTGTTTGCACAGAAAAATGTTCGATTTACACAATATAAATTGAAAAGGGTTGTTTGAAAAGTGTCATATGTATTGATAGGAATCGCTCTTGTTATCATACTGTTCCTTTGCTATGGGGCAGTACCAACAGTGCTGATTCGAGTATTTGAATGGGGAATTGTCAAAAGAATCCATACGAAAGAAATGGCTTTAACTTTTGATGATGGACCCAATCCCAAATACACGCCACAGTTATTGGATTTATTGAAAAAATATCATATAAAAGCTACTTTTTTCGTTGTAGGTAGTAATGTAAAAAAATATCCTGAAATTATTAAACGTATGGCTGATGAAGGTCATACAATCGGCATCCATAGTTTTGATCATATATCTAGCTGGATCTTATCGCCATCTCAATTAAAAAAACAATTAGAAATGACAGAAAAGGCAATAACAGAGTGTACGGGTGAAAAAGTTTCATTTTACAGACCTCCATGGGGACATTTTAATCTCTTCACATTATGGGTCAGTAAAAAATATACCAAAATAATGTGGTCCTCTATTTTTGGCGATTGGAAGGTAGCAAAAGCAAAAAATGGACTTTTGGAAGAACTACGGGTATATGCAAAAGAGGGAGCCATTTTTGTACTCCATGACAATGGTGATACTTTAGGGGCAGAGGAAGAAGCACCAGGATATATGATTCGAAATTTGGAGATTTTTCTTGAAGAAAGTAAACAGAGAAATATTCAATTTATTACATTAAAAGAGTTAGAGAGGGATTTATGAGTATAGACGCAATTACAGAATATATAAATTCATACGGCTATATTATTTTATTTATCTGCTTGTTTTTTGGAATTGTTGGGATTCCAGCTCCTGAAGAGTCTTTATTGTTTTTAACAGGGATATTAGTCAGCCATCATCATCTTTCTATGGGGGAGTCCCTCATCTATTCAGAGCTTGGAGCCTTTTTAGGGATGCTGACAGCCTATTTTTTGGGAAAATATTTAGGAAAACCTTTCGTCAATCGATACGGTCATTACTTTGGATTGACAAGAGAAAAATGGAAAACGATAGAGAAAAGATATAGAGGAAATGCTCATAAAGCGATCATATTTGGTTATTACTTGCCAGGAATACGTCAGATTAGTCCTTATTTTGCAGGAATTGCTCATATTTCGTTTCGTTATTTTTTCTGGTTTTCCCTAATAGGAAGTATTATTTGGACGATTCCGCTCATTTTGGCAGGCTATTATACAGCAAAAGTGATCTACATCAATCCTAAATATGTTCCTTATTTTGGAGTAGTCTTGTTTGTTTTGTTTTTAATACAACTTTTATGGAAGAAAATGTTGCCAAAAAATAAGCGAAATTTGAAATAAAAAACGTAGGAATGCGAACCTTTCTTACCATTCTTACGTTTTTTAATTAGACCCTGTTTCATTTTTTTTGCGGTACTTGAAATTGAAGGAAAAATTTGTTTTAAAAATGGGTGAAGACCTTGAAATAAACATCCGATGCTAGCTTTTCTTTTCTACCATTACCATGACAGCGTCCATTTGTAGCGGAGCTTATTATTGAATGATTATAAAGACAACCTGAAAATTAAATTAAAAATACATTAAAACTACAGGGTATTGAAAAAACTGTGATATTGTCAAATTGTTAAATACAAAGTCGATCACATCAGGCGCGTTGATTAGGAAAAAATGACATAAATATTCGAGCGAATCAATTTCATAAATCATTTTCTTCTTAAAAAATACGAACATTTAAGAATAACTAATTTTGATAGTTGTGGAGCGGAAGACGGCGACTCCTCGAAAATGCATGCATTTTCTTCGTGCGGTGTTAGTTCAGGGAGGCTTATTCAAAGTCCTACGGGAAAAGCTTGAGCTGAAAGCCCCGCAGGAACAATTGAAGGGACAAAGCCTAAGTTCGCCACGTCCTGTGGCAACGGCTTCGGGGTCAACATCGTGTCGACCCGAGGAGATTGAAGCCAAGCCCGTGGAAAGCGCCGTCTGGAGCGGAACAAAAATTTCTGAATATTAATGTTCGTGTTGATTTAAAATGTTCGTGTTTTTTATCTGAATTTTACATTATGAAATTGATTTGAGCATAAACAAAATATTGATTGTAAAAGGAGTTCTTAAAAGTGAAAAAGATTCTATTCTTACCACTCTTACAAATGCAATCAGGGCATCATCAAGTTGCAGACGCACTAATGGACATGTTAAAAATTCAAAATGCAGATATCGAACTAAAGAAAATAGATATTATGAGCTATTCTAATCAAACATTAGAAAAAATAATTTCTACTAATTATTTAAAATGGATCAAGCTAGCTCCTGAATCTTATGATTTTGTATATAAAAAAAGATTCTATTCTTCCAATCCATCAAAAGGCTTAAGTAGGTTTTATGAGAAATTTTTCGTAAAGAAAATGCATAGCTTAATGACAGAAGAAAAGCCTGATGTGATCGTTTGTACACATGGTTTTCCATCTTATCTTATAAGCAAACTAAAAGCGATGGGAAAATGTGATATTCCTGTTATCAACGCGTACACAGACTTTTTTGTTAATAATGTCTGGGCCAAGGAGGGCATAGATCTTCACTTTGTCCCAAGTCGTGAAGTAAAAGAAAACTTGATCGCTATGTATGATGTTCCGAGTGAAAAAATAATTGTGACGGGAATCCCTGTCCATAAAAATATTATGAAGGTCACTCATCGAGATATTCATACAGAAAAACCTAAAATATTGATTGCTGGAGGAAATAGTGGTTTAGGAGGAATATTGAAGCTATCTGCTGAGTTGAAAAAAATAAAACAATTCCAATTCATCGTGCTCTGTGGCAATAACAAAAAGCTTTATGATGAAATAACCTCTTGGCAAATAGAAAATATCAAGCCATTGCCTTATATTTCATCACGACAAAAAATGAATGAACTTTATGATGCGGTAGATGCAATTATGACAAAGCCAGGTGGCGTGACCATCAGTGAAGCTTTAAGAAAAAGACTGCCAATTTTCGTCCATTCATATCTTCCAGGGCAAGAAAAGATCAATTTAACTTATTTAAAAGAACATCAATTGGTATTTGAAATGGATCAAACCATTCCACTAGAAATCCAATTGAAGACCATATTAAAAAATACTGAAAAAATGAAACAGTGGGAACAAGCTATTGACGCTTTTCAGCAAGAAATAGAAATGGATACACCCAATCAGCTAGTGGATGTTATGAATTGGATACTAGATAAAAAAACAAATCGTATGCCATTACAGGATAGAACACCATCTATTCATTTACGAGTAGCTAGGGTATAGGAGCGGATTGGTAATGGAAATAACAAAAGCATTTATAAGGGAAACAGAAATACCTATTCAAAAAGGAATATTAAGATTAGTCGAATATGAAGATGAGCTTACAGTGGATGATGATGAAACGACTGTAGAGGTAGAACTAAATGTCCATCCTACTGTAGCTGATTTTATTGATTCTGTCGTGGACTATGGAGAAGAGCAGGTCGTTTTAATCGCTAAGAACGGCGATAGAGTAACAGGCCTATTTGATATTCATGTAGGAAAAGCAGGTGTGTTACTGCTAGGAGATCCAAGCTTTGTAAAGGGAGTTAGTCATATAGCAGCTATTCCATATGAAAAAAGGCCTTTTCAATTAGAAAAAGGTCATGGAATCCCTTTGAATAGAGAATTACGAGAAAACCCACAATTGAAATTCATCCATTTTTTGGACAGATTCGCTAAAAGTGATCTTCAAGATCATGAAAACCAACAATTCATTTTCAAATTGAAGGATAAACTCCAAAGAGGGGAAAAATTAAATGCTTTTGATCGGTATTTAAAAAGAGAAGTTTACAATTATATAATGGAAGCATTTGCTTAAAATTTCAGTCTCCTTTCAGTTTTTATCAGTATGATAAGAAAAGAAAGGAGATTGATTTATATGCCATTACATCCATCCATTGTTCATTTTCCGATTGCTCTATTGGTATTAGGAGCTGTCATTGAGATTGTCAATTGTTTTGTGAAAAAAGACACACTCAACAGATTTGGCACTTTATTAATCGTTATTGGGGTAATTTCAGGATTCGTTGCACTTTTAACAGGTGAAGGAGCAGAAAAATTTGCCTTTCAAAATTGGGGTCACGGTTTACACGATCAGGTAGAAATGCATGCTTTCTTTGCAGATGTTTCAATAATCCTATTCAGTATCGTAGCTGTTATTAAATTAGTTTTTAAACATACTTTATTCAAATGGAGACCTAAGCGAATAAAAGACGGACTCGTTTCAATCATTATTGTCATTCTTTGTGTAGCTGGTATTGCCTCCTTAGCTACTACTGGTCACTTAGGTGGTAAAATTGTATACGAACATGACACGACAGAATCTGCTCATTCCTAAAATTAGAATGAGCAGATTTTTACAGCCTAGTTGAAAAGTATTTTATGGAATTGGTTAGATCAATCGGATAAGCCTTTTTCGTAAAATATCACTTTGCGTCAACATATTGTGCTGCACTCATTCCGGCGATTCTTCCTGTAACGAGTGCAGACGTAATGTTGTAGCCCCCAGTATAACCATGGATATCTAAAATCTCCCCACAGAAATATAGACCTGCTTTCTTTTTAGAAGCCATTGTTTTAGGTTCGATTTCTTTGATCGATACACCGCCTCCCGTAACAAATGCTTTTTCAAGTGGTTGGGTGCCATTAACGGTCATTTCAAACCCAACAAGATCATTTGCAAGCAGGCGCGCTTGATCGGCTGAAAGATCTGCACCAGTGAGCGATTCTGCTATATCACAGTTAGTCATTAAAAAAAGTAACCAACGTTCTGGAACAAGTCCTTTCCAGACGTTTTTTAATGTTTTTTTAGGCTCCGCTTTTGCTAATTTGAAAATAAGCTGAAAAGCAGATTCAGCATTATGTTCAGTTAATGCTTGAATACGAAGAATTACTGGATTTCTACCGTTTTTCTTCATCTCTTTGACAACAAATTGGCTACAACGCAAAATAGCTGGACCACTTAAACCAAAATGTGTAAAAAGCATGTCCATTTGATGAGTAATGATGATTTTCCCCTTTTTACTTAATACTGAAACTTTTGCATTTCTAAGTGCTAAACCTTGCAACTCTTTGGTGCGAATAAACGTCTCATTGGAAAGTAGAGGGACTTCGGTCGGAAACAGCTCCGTAATAGTATGACCGGCTTTTTCTGCCCAAGGGTAACCATCACCTGTAGACCCTGTTTTAGGAACAGCTTTTCCGCCTACAGCAACTACGACAGCCTTTGTTTTGATTTCGTTTCCATCCTTTAAGCGGACACCTAAAACTTTGTCATCGTCCATTAATAGTTTTGCGACAGGCGTATTTTGACGAATTTCTACTTTTAAACGATTGAGCTCGCGCAGCATTGCGTCCACAACATCTTGGGCACGATTGGAAACAGGGAACATTCGACCATGGTCTTCTTCTTTTAATGCGACGCCATGATCTTCAAAAAAAGCTATAATATCTTCATTGTTGTAAACAGTAAATGGACTATATAAAAAGCGGCCATTTCCTGGAATATGTTTAATGATTTCATCAGTTGATAGTCGATTGGTGACATTGCACCTGCCACCACCAGAGATGGCTAATTTGTGTCCCAGTTTTTGTCCCTTTTCGAGAAGAAGGACTTTCTTTTTCTCTATACCAGCAGCAATAGCCGCCATTAAACCAGATGGACCTCCACCGATCACGATTACATCATACATGCTATAGAAACTCACTTTCTTTTTTGAATTGATTTTTGTCATATAATAATATCGATTTTTGCCCATAGTGAGGGTAGCGGTGGTTCTTGCAGAAAATGGGCAAGAAGCAACCTTATGTGCGTAACGAATAAAAAGATTGGAGAAATGTTCGTATTTTTTTATCTGAATTCTGCATTATGAAATGGATTCTATCAAAAGTATTTTTAAAAAGAATCTTAATTAATTATACACGAAGTGCAGAAACTATTTGAGTAATTGTATGACGAGTTGTAAACTAAAATTTAGGTTTATGAGATTTGGATAGATTGGAAGGGTATTATGTCATCTTTAATGAAGGGCACTGCCATACTAACGGTTGGCATGTTTTTATCAAAGGTACTTGGCCTCGTTTACATATTCCCGTTTTACGCCATTATTGGACAAAAAAACGTGGCATTGTATTCGTACGCCTATGTTCCATATACAATTATGCTATCGGTAGCGATTTCGGGTGCTCCGATTGCTGTATCGAAGTTTGTAGCAAAATATAACAGTCTTGGTGATTATGAGTCAGGAAGAAAGCTTGTAAAATCAGGTTTAATGATTATGACACTTACTGGCTTTTTATCATTTTTGGCACTGTTTCTTTTAGCGGATCCAATTGCTCATTTGGTCATTAAAGATGAAGAACAGGTTTTTACGGTTTCACAGATCGCAGGAGTTATTCGATGGGTTAGCTTTGCTTTAATCGTCGTGCCGTTTATGAGCTTAGTTCGTGGGTTTTTCCAAGGTTATGATCATATGGAGCCAACAGCAATTTCTCAACTGGTAGAGCAAATTGTCCGTATTATCGTTCTATTGACCGGTTCGTACCTTGTGATGCGTGTTTTTGATGGGAAGGCGCAAACAGCCGTTTCATTTGCTGTATTTTCGGCATTTATCGGTGCCGTAGCTGGTTTGATCGCACTTTGGTATTATTGGCGTAAGTTAAAGCCAGAGTTTGATCTAAAGTTACAATATAGTGTGTCGTCAGGACAGCTATCCTATAAAAGTATTTATAGAGAGGTCATCACATATTCCATTCCTTATGTGTTTGTGGGGATCGCCAATCCGCTATTCCAATTAGTTGACATGTTAACATTTAATACGGCTATGACGAATATCGGCTTAGCTAAAGTATCGGATGATTATCTTGGTATGTTAAATTTTACAACACAAAAAATTGTCATTATTCCGGTGATGCTTGCAACCGGTTTTTCTATGGCACTTGTACCAACTATTACTAATTACTATACTAAAAACCAACATAGTGCATTGATCAATGCGATGGATAAGACGTATCAGGTTTTATTATTTATAACATTGCCAGCAGTCATAGGGATCTCTTTATTATCTACAGATATCTATCATTTACTTTATTCAGAAAGTGTAATGGGCTCTAGTGTCCTTGCTTTCTACGCGCCTGTAGCGATTCTTTTTGCTTTCTTCCAAGTAACAGCTGCTCTATTACAAGGAATCGATTATCAAAAATGGATTGTTTTTAGTTTGTTGACAGGGATCTTGGTGAAATTAGCCATTAATATTCCTTTGATCGAAACATTTGAAACAAAAGGTGCCATTATAGCGACAGCAATTGGCTATCTGATTTCGATTACGATCAATATGCTTGTTTTGAAAAAGGCATTAAATTATAAATCCAGATTGGTCATAAGACGTTCAATTCTAATTATGGCATTAACAGTTATTATGGCGGCGTTTGTTATTGTGGCGCATAAAGTATTAGTTATTCTGTTCGGCGTTGCGCATACTAAGATGCTGGCACTAATGTATCTAGTCGTATGCATTAGTATCGCTGTAGCTGTATATGCCTTCTTATCATTCCGAATTGGACTCGCACAAAAATTGTTAGGTGAGAAAATAACTAAAATTGTTGGTAAGTTTGGTCTGTAGGAGGGAACAATGCGGTTAGATAAATTATTATCCAATATGGGATATGGTTCGCGTAAAGAAGTAAAAAAATTGTTGAAAATGAAAGCTGTGTCTGTAGACGGAGCAGTTGTAAAAGATGTATCACTCCATGTCGATCCAAAAGAACAAAATGTCACAGTTCTTGGTGAGAGGGTATTCTATCAAGAATTTATCTATTTAATGATGAACAAACCAGCAGGCGTTATTTCTGCTACAGAAGATTTGTACGATCAAACAGTGATTGATCTACTGAATCCGTTTCATGCACATTTCAAGCCGTTCCCAGTAGGGCGATTAGATAAAGATACAGAGGGCTTGTTACTCATCACCAACGATGGGGGATTAGCACATAACTTACTGTCACCCAAAAAACATGTTCCAAAAGTCTATTATGCAAAAATTGAGGGCAGAGTGATGGAAGAAGATGTAGAATTGTTTCAGCACGGTGTCATTTTAGATGATGGCTACCATACGAAGCCGGGGAAATTAAAGATATTAAATGCTGGTGCGATTTCTGAAATCGAGTTGGAAATCTCAGAAGGAAAGTTTCATCAAGTGAAAAGAATGTTTGAAGCGGTTGACAAAAAGGTTATCTATTTAAAACGTTTATCAATGGGAAGTCTACAATTGGACGAGCATTTAAAACTTGGGCAGTATCGAGAATTATCAGCGGAGGAGATTGAAAAAATTCAATCATGTCCGCCAGTTCAAGGGTAAGGGAGTCTAACCATCTTTATAAAGTGAAATTTCACACAGCAGGTTTCTTCAACCTCCGCTGCGTTAGCTGGATTCATCGGGTTATGCGGGCAAGATTTCACACTCATCCATTGTATTTTATAGGTGTCTTGTCTTGAAGCGGGAGCATGCATACAATTTGTTCATGTGGGATAAAATACAAAAAGAATGACCAAGCGACGCAGCATGGTCATTCTTTTTTAAATTTCAATAATTAGCATAGTAACATGTTAGACGAATTTGCCACCAGCATATGGCGAGTTGACCGTCCATTCAACGAAAAGCGTGAGATCCAACTCGTTGAATCTTTCTAAGATGTCATTTTCACTTTCTTACGCGTCGTTGTCCATTTGCCACGACTTGGACTTTCTACCAAATCGTTAAAGGCTAACACATTCAAATCTCTTTGAATGGTGCGAGGAGTGATGCCGAATTCATCGACTAAATCTTGTGTAGTCACAGTACCTTTACTATGGATGTACATATACACATCTTTTATTCGATTGAGCATCCGATCAGTGGTTGGTTTCATTGGTGAACCACTCCTTCATCTTATTTCTCAAGACTAGCGGACGAAAATAATTGTGAGGTATTCAGGCTCCTAATTTAGTTTGCCTTAGACATCCCCTTTTCAATTTTAATTGTCAGACTTTATTATCTGACAATTCCATTATAGCGAATGTATTTTCAGTTTTCCATACTTTTGTTTGATTTTTCATGATTGTAATATTTGGTTTCCTTTTAAATACGAATGATATATCTGTGCTAAACACTTAACGTACGCCTTTTTGCTATCCCTATGTGAAAAATAGAAAAGGGTGTAAAATGATCATGAGGTTATTTGTAAGGAGGAAATATGAATGGATTGGATGAAACAAGCCCAACAACGCCAAGATGAATTAATCGGCAACTTGAAAGAGTTAGTACAAATTAACAGTGTGCTAGATGAAAGCACTGCGTCTTCTGATGCACCTTTTGGTGAAGGACCAAAAAAAGCTTTAGATTGGATGCTTCAGCAAGGTAAAGAACAAGGGTTAAAAACGAAGTTAATCGATAATATAGTGGGTTATATTGAAATGGGAGAAGGAGAAGAACTAGTCGGTATCCTTTGCCATGTGGATGTGGTTCCTGCTGGAAGTGATTGGATACATCCTCCATTTGGTGCTGTCATTGAAGATGGCAAATTATTCGGTCGCGGTTCTATTGACGATAAAGGTCCAACAATGGCTGCATGGTTAGCTATGAAGATGGTTAAAGATGCTGGTATAAAATTAGACCGTAGAGTCCGCATGATTATTGGATCTGATGAAGAAAGTGGTTTCCGCTGCGTCAAACGTTATGTGGAAAAAGAAGAAATGCCAACATTAGGTTTTGCACCAGATGCAGATTTTCCAATCATTAATGCAGAAAAGGGAATCGCTGAACTTTCATTCCATCAACAAGCAAGGTCACAAGAAAACGAACAATTGGTTTCATTCCATGCAGGTCATCGTATCAACATGGTGCCAGATTTTGCGGAAGCAATCGTTCGTCATGTACCAGAAGAATTTGAAGTAACTTTTAATAGCTATTTAAAAATTAGTGAATTAGAAGGGACAATCGAAAAAAACACAGATGGTTTTAAATTATCTATAAAAGGACGTTCTGCTCATGCAATGGAGCCAAATGCTGGCATCAATGCTGCTGTCAAACTAGCTCAGTATTTGAATACAGTATTTACAACTCCACAATCAAAAGAATTTACTCAATTTTTAGTGACTGGTTTTGCAAACGAAAGTCGTGGTCACGCATTAGGATTAGCGTTTACAGATGAAATTTCAGGAGATACGACATTAAATGCCGGTGTTGTTACATTTGAAGAAGGTAAAGGCGGTCAAATCGATGTAAGTATGCGATATTCTGTTTCGTATCCATATGAAGAAAAAATCACTGCTGCAAGCACTATTGTAGCTAAACTTGGTTTTGCACTTGATGTTGTAGATGATTCTAAACCACATTATGTGGATCCACAAGAAGAACTAATCCAAAAACTTTCAAAAGTATATGAACGCAATACAGGAGAAAAAGCAGAGTTGTTATCTATTGGCGGCGGTACTTATGCTCGTGAATTAAAAACTGGCGTAGCATTCGGCATGTTATTCCCAGGTGAACCTGATTTAGCTCACCAAGCAGACGAATATGTAGTCATCGAAAATTTAGTAAAAGGTGCAGCGATTTATGCGGATGCTATTGTTGAATTAGGCACAAAAAATAGCAAATAGTCTTCTAAAAATGTAAAGGTATTGTTAATATAGTATTAAAATCCCTCATGAATTTAAAAATGAGAGCTTTTTAGGCTATACCCTAAAGGTCTGGAAGATTGGAACTTTCACATCATATAGTCAAAAACGTAGGGACATCTTTATCTGTCTGTAGTGAAATATGCAAGTTTGGATGTTGAGTTGGTATTATTTTTTAAATGTTCGTATTTCAAAGTTAAAATAATTTAGATTTAATTTATCCTGCATTAACGGGCAGTAATACCCCACCCTCAAAATTCAGCAAGAGTAAAGAAGTTAGGTGGGAGATCAACTGCCCGTAAAAGCACGATTGGTTTAACCATCAGTGGGGGATGAAGAAACTCCCACTGATGGAAGCTTCAATTTATCAATATTTTACATAAGTTAGTTCTTTAATTTATACGTATAATGATTGATCTTTAAGCCTGATTGATGGAAAAGAAATTTTTGCCACGTTGGATTTTGATAAGTGACCGAATAACAATGTCCTAATGGCGAATAATACGTTTAAATCATTAGACAGCACAATAAGAAATCATCAAAATCTGGATGAAAGCTTGCATAATGTAACGATTTTTCGAAATAATACTATTCAAAATATGCGGCTTTACTGTTATTTCAAATGACCAATTCAATATAAGTCGTGATGAAGATAATGGCTCATATGAACTTAACCAGAGCTTATCCCACATAAATGAGCGGTAAGATTGCACTTTGAAAAATTTTACTTTGTTTATAATAATACACACATGCATCACAAAGGGTAGGAAAAGAACTGTACGATAATTTTTTAGGATGTGCAGTAACGGTAGAAACATGTTCAAAATAATTTTAACGAGGAAGGAGTAACTTAGCAGTGAAGAACATAGGTAAGATATCCATCTACATAATAGCCCTAAGTATTTTGTTTAGTATTTTATATTTAAAAAATGATGTCTTAACTGCTTCTGCAAATCAGTGGACCTATACGATTTCTCCCAGCACAACACCATTAAATAAAAAGATGAAAAAGTATAAAACTTATTCATCCCAAACCCAAAATTATTATACGATAAGATCTTATCTTGAAAAGCTGGAAGTGAATGGTGGAGGAAAGTTAATACTAAAAAAAGGAAATTATAAGATTACAAACACATTATATGTACCTTCAAACGTAACAATACAATTAAATGATGGCGTAAAGCTAGAAAAAAGCATGAAAACAGGTAGTTCATTAAAAGCTTCAAAGTCCATGTTTCAACTTGTAGCACCCAATATTAAAAAGAATGGAGATCTGAATGATGGCTATTCGGGGTCAAAAAATATTAAGATTATAAGTAAAGGGAAGGCAACTATTGACTTAAAAAATAATAAAAATGTAAATGGTATTATTACAGGGCATAATCAAAACTTGACCATTAAAAATATACAATTCAAAAACGCTAATAATGGATATTTCATCCAATTGGTAGCTACTCAAAATGCCAAAATTCAAAATAACACATTTACAAATGAAAATTCTACATCCAAACCCTCTATTAGCATTGAAGCAGCTGACTTTTCGTATGGCACATACAAAGTTGATTGGAGTATGTATGATGAAACCCCTAATTCACAGATCGTCATCGAAAAAAATAAATTCGATCAAGTTTTCGAAGCCATTAGTTCCAATCAATTTACTGGCGATATATTTCATTCAAAAGTAAAAATTTTGGACAATACGATCAAAAATACGACGTCATATGCGATTGTAGCTAAAAATTGGAAGTTGCCTACAATCGAGAATAATAAGATTCAATCTGTAAATGGGGACTATGGGATCTTTGTGAAGGGGACTTATAAACCAATTATTCAACATAACCAATTTGTAAAAATGAACATAGCAGTCATGTTAGCTGCGCAAACTGGATTAAACGAAGCAGCAAATTCCAATACAGTTACGCTAGGAACAAAAAAAGCACTTGCATCAAATGAAGGAAAAGACTTACGAGAATATTTTATGCATATCGAGCATGATTCGGCAGAACCTGTTGAGAAAATTGAAATTACGGATATGAATGATTTAGGAAAAAAAGAGTATAAGGTGACTCCAGAATCATCTCCACTTAATAAAGAATTCCTTTTACGGGCGTCATATACTCCGCAAACCAAGCAATATTATGCTTTGCGCTCTTATATGGAACAACTTGAAAAACAGGGTGGAGGCAAACTTATTTTTACAAAGGGCGTATATACCGTATCAAATGTTTTATATGTACCATCGAACGTATCACTTGTATTTGAAGATGGTACAGAGATTCAAAAAGGCGATGATACGGGAACAACCGTTATAAACCCATCTAGCTCTATTTTTCAATTGATCCGACCATCTTTATCCAAAAAAGAGCGAGTCGTAAGTGGTCATGGTGGTGAAAAAAATATAAGTTTTGTGGGCAAAGGGAAAGTTGTTTTCAATTTGAATTATAAGCTAAGCAGTTTTGCCATTATTATGGGGCATAATAAAAATGTTCATATATCGAATATAGAATTTCGTAATATGAACGCTGGGCATTTTATTGAAATAGATGCATCAGAGGATGTGACGATTGAAAATAATAAATTTATCGACTCTAAACCTTCTGATCGAAACATTAAAGAAGCGATTAATGTTGATACGCCAGATAAAACCACTTTAGGATGGAGTTCAAAATGGAGTAATTTTGACTGTACGGCTAACAACCGCTTGAATATCATTAATAATGAATTTCGAAATTTAGATCGAGCGATCGGAACTCACAAATATTCTGGTGGGCATCTTCATACAAATGTTATAATCCGCGGCAATACGATTGATACGATGCGAAATGATGCGATACGAGTGATGAACTGGAAAACACCGATCATCGAAAATAATGCTATTCGAAATGTTGCGATTAATAATCCTAAAAAAAGAGGGATTTTATCGAGTGGTGCTATTCATCCGAAAATCCGAAATAACACATTTACAAATGTAGGACGAGCAGTTCAATTCATTGCATGGAAAAATAGTGGACCGGGAGAACAATACGAAGAGATCAAAGACGTCTTATCCAATGAAGAAAAGGATTTATTGAAAACAAATCAACTTTTCAATACAACGGAAAGTTTTATACGAATTTCTTCAGTTTACTTACAATACCGTGAACCTGAAAAAATAACATTAAAGCCGTTTTAGGGAAAGACATATTGAAATATACTTCGTCTCATGGTTTTATCAGAAGAGAATATTTTCCTCGTAAGGGCAGCTGCCCATTTTCTCAACTGTTAGTATGAATCGGCGAAGTCTTAACTCAGGTCGCTTATTTCTAACTGAGTAATTTATCGAATATCACCATAGTAGGTCCAAAGAAAAGATGTGATGAAGAATGACAAATTTCATCACATCTTTTTTGCGATTAATGAAAATGGAAGGAATGAAGAGAACGGAAAATGAATGTACAGGATGATCGCACATAGACGATATAAATATTAAATCAATATTTCAGTTCAAAAATAAAAATTTTTTGGTCAAAAGAAACAGGTTGCCTGATAAAATCATTCAAATTATAACCTAAATCTTGAAACAAAGTGTTTTTAAAAGTGATTAACTTCTCTTTTTTTCGCTTCATATCGTGGTAAAATAGAAGCATATGCCTTTTTATCCTACTTAACAGGTAGTAAGTCAACCAGTTATGATGATGAACCGATTGTTGAAAGACAAAAGATATATAGTGTGTTTAGTCTACTTGCTCATATAGATATAGTGAATAATATAGAACGATAACATCAATAGAATCATTTTATTTGTAATCGTGGGATCATTTTTTAGGAGGAACAGTTATGGCACAATTGGTGAAGTTACAAGATTATGTTTCACGTTATCAAAATGATTTAAAAAGATATCCAACCCAATTTGTGAGATTAAAAAAAATACAATGGGAACGCATGAAGAAAGATTGGGCATCTGGGGAGGAAATTCCTCAATGGGACCATGAAGAATTGGAAGAAAAAACTCATAAAAGTTTCTTGCAACGTATTTTATCTTTTAATCGAAAAAAGAAAGAGGATCATGCGGAAGAGGATATGGATATTGGGGATAAAGAAGACTTTCTCGACCAAATATCTGAAGAGCTTTCCAAACAACAGCAAGATGAGGAAGAGATTCAGGAAGAGTCAAATGCGTTCATGTTCCAGCCAACCATATTTTACTATCCGCAAACCATTGAAGAATTAAAGAAAATGTATGTAGATCAACTTTTTCAATTTCAGATAAAGTGGGCAAGTTCTACTTTAAGAGAAAAATCATACGTAGATTCAAAATATTATCGAGATTCTTTGCTAAGGGCATTTACACAACGTTTACCAGATAGCTATTTGTTGTTTTACTATCCAATTTTTCAAGTGAAAAAGGCACCTGTTGAAATGGGAATCCTCTTATTAACACCTACTGATTGCTTCTGCATTCAAGTTTTAGAGGAAGAATTCCAAGCTGTATTTGTCGGTGATAGCAGTCGATTTTGGGAGAAGAAAGTCGGTAAAATAGATAAAAAGGTTTTAAATCCTCTTATTGGATTAAATCGCATGGAATCTATTGTGAAACAGATTTTTAAAAAGAATACAGTCGATCTACCTATCCGCAAAGTTGTCCTTTCAAGGAATGGTTATATTGACTATCCAGGCTCTAGTTATAGTGTTGAATTTGTCGATAAAAGAAAATACTCAGATTGGTTTGCTCGTCTGAAGAAAAACCATTCTCCGATGAAACTGATGCAATTTAAAGCCGCGCAATATTTGTTGAATAATGTACAGACGACTTCTTATCACAGACTTGATTTGAATGATGACGATCTCATATCTCCTGAACAGGTTATTGAGGAAAAGCATTCATAAAACTTCTTTTTATCGTCAATAGCAGAGCTAGGGATGGTAATACAAAGAGAAAATGGAAAAATTAAGTGGAATTTATCAGTTCCTTTTGAAATATCCAGGTCATACAACAGAAATCGTTAAGCAATATGCACAAGGTTCCAAACAGTCTGTTTTGCTGGTAGTGGTTGAGACAGTGGAGAAGTGTTAAATAATAAATAGGCACTTTATCCATTAAAAGATAAGTGCCTAAAAATTAGCTTACAACACCAGTTGAACTACAGTGAAATTCAACAGTTACACCGTTGCCTTTTTTTGTTGCACCATTATAGGTGAAAGTTCCTGTCACATCGATTTCATAAGTTCTACCACCATCTATTAGGTAAGGTGTATAACCTGTTTGCTTCCATTTCCCTTTGCTTGATGAAGAAGTTAAAGAGGTAATAGAACCAAACTTTTGTATTCCATTAGAAAGTTGAGTAGTAAAAGAGCCTTTAACGGTAATTTTAAGAGATACATTGTTAATAGTTGTTGCTACAGACTTCGTAGCAGATGTTGAGCTTAACGGTTGAATAAGACTAGAAGTTTTTTCTACGGGCGTAAACTTTAATACAGCCATATCTTCAACGATTTTTTTAAACTCTTCTGGTTTTACCCATTCTTTTTCTGGAAAATCCTCTAATGGAACAATACCTATATCAGCATCAGGATATTTCAAATTAGTTTCTTTTATGATATGGACATACTCTTCATAGTACAATCCCTTTTGTCCTTTTGTAAGTTCAGTTGATGCTGAAGCTTTATCAACAGTACCAAATACAATAATCGTTGCTAATAGGGCAGTCATCAATTTTAACAATTTTTTCATTTTATTCACCTCCTCTTGTATAAATATAAAGCCACGGAAATTAATAGTAAATGCATTCGACAAATATAGACAAAAACAGTATTATAGTCGGAAAATATTAATTAAAATATTAAATGAATCAATTTCATAAATCATTTTCTTCTTAAAAAATACGAACATTTAATAATAGCTAATTTTATAGTTGTGGAGCGGAAGACGGCGACTCCTCGATTAGGCTTGCGCATCTCCTTCGTGCGGTGTGAGTTCAAGGAGGATTATTCAAAGTCCTACGGGAAAAGCTTGAGCTGAAAGCCCCGCAGGAACGTTTTATGGGACAAAGCCTAAGTTCGCCACGTCCTGTGGCAACGGCTTCGGGGTCAACATCGTGTCGACCCGAGGAGATTGAAGCCAAGCCCGTGGAAAGCGCCGTCTGGAGCGGAACAAAAATTTCTGAATATTAATGTTCATATTGATTTAAAATGTTCGTATTTTTTATCTGAATTTTACATTATGAAATTGATTCAAATATAAGAGAAAACTAATATAATTGTCATTTCTTCGTGTCGATAAAGGTATTTATAAATCGAATTTTGTCGTAAACAGCTGGTTACTAATTATTACTTGGTGAAAGATGAAGAAAACCCCAACTGACTGGAAGGTTCACTTTATAGAGGGGCTTTGCTATACTTCAATTGTTGATCACGCGTGTTGATTTTACAAAATTAGGGGTGTCTGCTTGGCATAGTTTTGAAAAACTCTGTATTTTTCAGACCATTTATATAGATCTTCGCTGCGGCTTGCTCGAGTCCTCTATTAGGCTTGCGCATTTCCTTCGTGCGGTGTTGATTCAGGAAGTCCATTCAATGTCCCGCGGGAAAAGCGAATAGATGAGACCCCGCAGCGCAAGCGATTAAGGAACGGAGTTGTAGTGCGCCACGTCCTGTGGCAACGACTCCGTGACCAACATCCTGTTGCCCCCAGCAGTCGCCCGCATGAGTCGTGCAAGCCTTCGCTGTAATCAACAAATCCCCTATTTTCATGGATTAAATTGGATAATCAACACGCCTGATTGTTGATATGAATAATCGTCAAATAAAAAGTAACCGGTTCAGTGAAAAGAGGTCTGTTGTGAAGCGCTGTAAAATGAATTGTATTTTAACAGACCGAATAATGAAATGAAACATTGGATTAGATGAAAAAAATAGAAATGAGGAAATACATTGAGAGTTCGACATAAACCATGGGCAGCTGATTTTATTAAAGCACATCCAGAAATCATCATACCTGATCCAGAAAAATGTAAAGGAAATTGGAAAGAGTTGT
Source organism: Rummeliibacillus sp. SL167 (assembly GCF_007896505.1). Classification (NCBI taxonomy): domain Bacteria; kingdom Bacillati; phylum Bacillota; class Bacilli; order Caryophanales; family Caryophanaceae; genus Rummeliibacillus; species Rummeliibacillus sp. SL167. The sequence goes on from NZ_VCBM01000001.1 coordinate 132,840, forward strand.
TTGAAAATAATAATCCATTGCATATTGAAGTAGGTTCAGGTAAAGGGAAATTTATCACTGGTATGGCTTTGCAAAATCCAGAGATCAACTATCTTGGTATTGAATTATTTGATAGTGTCATCGTGAAAGCAGCTGAAAAAGTTATGGAGGCTGGTTCACCGAAGAATGTCCGTTTACTATTAGTAAATGGTGCAGAATTAGAAAAATATTTTGAAAAAAATGAAGTGAGTCGTATCTATTTGAACTTTTCTGATCCATGGCCGAAGACACGTCATGCAAAACGACGCTTAACGCATGAAAACTTCTTAAAATTATACGAAGCAGTGTTAGTAGATAATGGAGAAATACATTTCAAAACAGACAACCGCGGTTTGTTTGAATATTCTTTAGTGAGCATGTCACACTATGGCATGAAATTGAACTACGTGTCGCTTGATTTACATGCAGAAATGCCAGAAGATAATATCATGACGGAATATGAGGAAAAATTTTCTTCGAAGGGACAACCGATTTATCGTTTAGAAGCTCAGTTCCAAACAAAACAGTCATAAGCTTTGTACCATAAGAATTTTTTTGTACAAGTTGCTTCTGAAGAAAGCAAGAAAATTCAAATTATGTAATGTTTTACTTTAGAAAAGTCTTAAAAAGATAAATATGTCATTATAAAAAGCACAGAATGTTGTCAAAGCCGCATTCTGTGCTTTGTTTTGGGATACGTCTTTTTTAGACATAGGTTTATTTAATGTCATGGTCATACAGTGATTGGCGTAGTATTTCCTTTTCTAATTGCTGTAGCTGATTGCCTATGTCTTTTTGCAAATCTTTAGATAAATCTGTTTTCCTTTCTAAATTTTCGATAGATACCAGTAATTTTAAATATTTTTGACATGTTATTTCATGGTCATTGAACATCTTCATGGCTCTCCTCACTTAGTCATAAAGTTTTATTTCCCTTTTTATATATTTTTTATCATAAAATAGTAAAATTTGTAGATATAAATATCTAATCTATTACATTATAGAAAATGTTGTCTATTTATGGTATGGATAAGTACAAATTTTTTTAAACATGTTACAATTATGTGAAGCATCATCTATCCATTTTGATGCATAGATTTACACAAAGGGGGATTTAATGTGGACGCATTTCAGTTTCACGATATGAAGCTTACATGGCTGAATGGAGGAGTCACTCATTTAGATGGGGGAGCAATGTTTGGGGTAGTGCCAAAGCCGTTATGGTCACGAAAATATCCAGCGAATGATAGCAATCAAATTGAATTACGAACAGACCCAATTTTAATCCAATATCAAGGAAAAAATTTATTGATCGATTCAGGAATTGGAAATGAAAAATTTACCAATAAGCAACTGCGCAATTATGGGATAACTGAACAATCAAAAATTGTTGCGAGTCTAGGAGAACTAGGATTAACAACAAATGATATCGACTATATATTGATGACACATTTACATTTTGACCATGCATGTGGTTTGACAAAGTGGCAAGATGATCAACTGATCCCTGCATTTGCAAACGCTACCATTTTAGTTTCTCAAGTAGAATGGGATGAGATGCGTGATCCGAATATTCGTTCAGTAAATACGTACTGGGAGGCTAATTGGAAGTCAATCGTAAACCAAGTGAAAACCTTTGAGCAGCAATTAGAAGTGTTACCGGGTATCCTTATGGTTCATACTGGTGGTCATAGCGATGGGCATTGTATTATTCGTTTAACGCAAAAGGGAGAAACGATTATACACATGGCAGATATAATGCCAACTCATGCACATCAAAATCCATTATGGGTATTAGCTTACGATGATTATCCAATGACCTCTGTGTTTGCAAAACAAAAATTAGTGAAGGAAATCGTAGAAAATGGTTATTGGGTTAGCTTTTATCATGATGCCTACAAACGTCTTATCAAATGGGATGCAACTGGTAAAAATGTAATAGCAGAGCTACCACGTACAAGAGAATCTCATACAACCGCTAATTAATACGAGGGTAATAAAGTAAGGGTCGAAAGTTTCATATATGAAAAAGAAAGCACAAAATGCTGTTCAATCCGCATTTTGTGCTTTTGTGTTGAAGGTGGTGCGTATACTTTCCTTAGAAGGATCCACAGAAAAGCGAGCAATATGTAGCAGAAATCTATCATACCTATTGCAATAGATAAAATTCGATGATCAATCTATTATTATATTAAACTCTTACCAAGTCAACAATGGACCCTGTTTTTGCATCAGCTGCAAATTCAAAATTCACCGTTTCTCCTTCTTCTACTCGAGAAATACCACCCTTATACACTGGAATTTCGATATTTTCTTTATGAAATAATTGAGGCTCCATGAAAATCCATGATCCATCTATTGGTCCTTGAATTTTAAAGGCGTTTTTTATATTTTCTAAAACAGCATTGGCATTTTTATAGGGATTTACCTTTTCACTTACTTCTTTAATGACATATGCAGTAGCAATCCCTGTCGCAACGCCCAGTAAGAAATCCTGTAATTTCATTTAACATGCCTCCTTTGGGTATATGCCATTAGTTTAACATATACTATTCATCGTATGAAAATCGGAAGGATGCGGGATAATTTATGTAAAGAGCATTTCGATATTCGAAGTAAAGTGGTAGAATTTTATCTAAGCTTTGTCTACAATAGGAGTGAACGTTCTAAGGGAGGCTTTATCATGAATCAAGATATGCTAGAAATGTTTAAGACACTTACAGAATTACCAGGTGCTCCAGGAAATGAGCATGCAGTTCGTGCCTATATGCGTCAAGCATTATCAAAATATGCTGATGAAATTGTGCAAGACAATTTAGGTGGTGTTTTTGGTCTGAAGAAGGGCGATGAAAATGGTCCGAGAATTTTAGTCGCAGGTCATATGGATGAAGTAGCATTCATGGTCACTCAAATTACGGAAAATGGTATGATTCGTTTCCAAACGCTTGGCGGCTGGTGGAATCAAGTGATGCTTGCTCAGCGCATAGAAGTTTATACAAAGAATGGTCCTATTCCAGGTGTTATTTCTTCAGTTCCCAAACATTTACTAACACCCGAAATGCAATCAAAACCGATGGAGATTAACAATATGTTAATTGATATTGGTGCAGATGATAAAGAAGACGCGATTCGATTAGGCGTCCGACCAGGGCAATCGATTATTCCTGTTTGTCCATTTACACCAATGGCCAATCCAAAGAAAGTGATGGCGAAAGCATGGGATAATCGATATGGCTGTGGTTTAGCGATCGAATTGTTAAAAGAATTAAAAGATGAAAAATTACCAAATACCTTGTATTCAGGTGCTAATGTGATGGAAGAGGTTGGTTTAAGAGGGGCAAAAGTTTCTGCGAACATGATCAAACCAGATCTTTTCTTTGCACTAGATGCGAGCCCTGCGAACGATACTTCAGGTGATAAAAATCAATTTGGTCAACTCGGGAAAGGCCCGTTAGTTAGAATTTATGATCGTACAATGGTCACTCATAAGGGGATACGTGAATATGTGTTAGATACAGCTGAATCGAATCATATTCCCTATCAATATTTTGTCGCTCCAGGTGGTGGTACAGATGCTGGTAGTGTGCATTTATCAAATGAAGGTGTACCAAGTACAGTTATTGGTATTTGCGCACGTTACATTCATTCCCATGCATCGATTATTCATACAGATGATATCGATGCTGCGAAGGAATTACTTGTAAAATTAGTCAAAAATGCAGACCGTTCAACTCTAGAAACGATTCGCAAAAGCTGAGCATGCTCATGAGTGCTACAGGTTCGAATCAAAACCATTTTTTAACAGTTGATCGAGAAGATGAAGCGACACGAGAAACTGGCATTTAGAAGCTAGCTAAAATGAAAAGCTGAACATGTTCAATCCGAAACAGTTAGCTAGATAGAGACAACTAAAATTTGGTATAGTAAAGGAGATTTCCATCGGGAATCTCCTTTAATCTTGATAGTTAGGAAGTGTCATGATGAAAGTAGGAATAGGTACGACAAACAAAGCCAAAGTAAGTGCAGTACTTTCCGTAGTGACGAAACATTTTCATGATATTTTAACATTTGAACATATTTCAGTAGATTCAGGTGTTTCTGCACAACCAATGTCAACGGAGGAAACTAGAACGGGTGCTATAAATCGTGCAAGAAAGGCATTGGAGGAGACGAATGCCACCATTGCCTTTGGTTTAGAAGGCGGTGTCACAATGATTGACGACATCATGTATTTATGCAATTGGGGTGCATTGGCTATAGAAAATGGGCAATTGTTTACGGCTGCAGGTGCTCAAATTCCGTTGCCAGATGAAATAGCAGAGCAAATAGCTGCGGGGCGAGAGTTAGGACCTGTAATGGATGACTTTGTTCATCAATCAGATACTCATCAAAATGCGGGAGCTATTGGTATTTTAACGGATGGTATGCTGGATCGAAAAGAAATGTTTGAACATATTTTGCAACAATTGGTAGGTCAATATTTTTTTTATCCCGCTTTAACGGGCAGTAAGACCCCATCTCAAAATTGAGAGAGAAACGAAAAATATAGATGGGGGATCAACTGCCCGTAAAAGTCCGATTGGTTCGGACGGGCAGGATGTTGGTCACTCAGGTGTTGCCACAGGACGTGGCGCTTTTAACCTGAGTTCCTCTATTTCAGTGGGGGGAAGAAAACCCCACTGATGGAGTTTCACTTTATCAAAAATATGCGAAATAGGTAGAAAAGACACGATAGTTGCATAGGTGTCGCATGACTTTTACAATAAAGGTAGTCCAAGTACGAATGGAGGAATTACATATGTTCCGTCAATGTACCAAGCTATTCGTCCCAGCGTTACTTATATTGAATATGGCAGCATGTGGCAATTCGGTAGATTCTCAAATATCAGAAGGGCTTTCAGATGCCGACACAATTTTCAATGCAAAACCAGAGAGTAGTACGGCATCAACTGAACATTTGCAATTTTATCTACCTAAAGGCTATCAAGTGAAAAATTCTTCTGATGAGACTAATGTGATTTTATCAAAGGGCAAGCAAACATACGCCATATTTTTTAATCCAAATGAATCCAAGAAGAGTCAACACTTTTATAAAGCGCTACAGAAAAGCGAAAAAGAAGAGATCGTTAAAGAGCAAACATATAAAAAAGATAATCGTTTTGGCTTTGCAACTGTATTAAAGAAAGACCAAGAAAATTATGAAGTCATTGCAAGCACAGGTGGAGTGAAAGTTACGGGTTTAGTAAAAACAGAAGAGGTCAATGATACTATATCTGAATTAATGACGATTGCCCATTCCGTACAATTGAAAAACAAGTGAGGCTATGAAAATGGAAAAATTACAATCAGTAGAACAATATCATTCTTTAAAAGAACAGGGTAAACACGTTTTTGTATTTGAAGCAGGATGGTGCAAAGACTGTCGCTTTATTGAACCCTTTATGCCAACGGTTGAGGAAAAATTTAATGATTTTACATTTGTTTCTGTGGATCGAGATGAATTCATCGATTTATGTGGAGAACTAAATGTATATGGTATTCCTAGTTTTATCGCATACAATAACGGTGACGAAACAGGACGCTTTGTCTCAAAAGACCGCAAAACTCAAGAAGAGATTGAAAAATTTTTACAACAACAATAAGCTATTTTGGATGAGGTGAGTAACTAGGTGACGGCACAAGATTTAGTCAAAAAATTAAAAGAGCGTCTAGGTGAAGCTCACTTTGAATGGAAACTAGATTTAAAAACAAACAAATTAAGATTAGAGCATCGTGAGCTATGCAAGGGAATGGATTTGTTGTTAGGCGATGTTTTAACAAAATATGATATACGTAAAGAAAAAGCGATTGATGAAGTTGTTTACACGATTGAGCAAACTTTTGAAGCGATGAAGAAAGAAAAGGAGCAAGGCTTTGAAGAGCTTACAAATATTTATCCTGTGATTCGTTCAGGCTCTTTTCCTAAAAAATCAAAAGAAGGTCACGCTTTTATCACAACAGAACATACTGCTGAAACAAGGATTTACTATGCGCTAGATCTTGGAAATACGTATCGCTTAATCGATGAAGAGATGGTCCAAAAATTACAAGTCCCCGTGGAACAAATCAAAGAATCTGCACGCTTTCAAATACGTAAATTGCCGACAAATGTTAAACAGGATGAAGTGGCTGGCAATATCTTTTATTTTCTAAATGAAAATGATGGGTATGACGCAAGCCGTATTTTAAATGACGCCTTTTTAAAAGAAATGCGTGGTAAAATTGAAGGCGACATGACGGTTTCAGTGCCTCATCAAGATGTGTTGATTATCGGTGATATTCGCAATAATACAGGATATGATGTTTTAGCCCAAATGACCATGCATTTCTTTACAGTAGGAGCAGTTCCTATTACATCATTGTCCTTTATCTACGAAGAGGGCCACTTAGAGCCGATTTTTATCCTAGCCAAAAACAGAGTAAAAAAGGAGCAAGAAAGAAAATGATCGTATCGTATAACAAAGCACATGTAGGTGACGTATTATTAGTTCAGTTGACGACAGAAGCGATTGTCAAAACGGAATTAGAAAAACACGGAGATTTAGTATTATTAAAAGAAGCAGCAACTAGCGAAGTAAAAGGGTTTAATCTTTTTAATGCTAGTAATTATTTGACAATAGAAGAAGTCGGCAATATAGAAGTGACGAAGGAACTTGTTGCACAATTAGAAGAGGCTATCGCAAAAAATGGAGTTGCACTCAGTCTTGATGTAGACTTATCTCCTAAATTTGTAGTAGGCCATGTGAAAGAAGTGGGGGAACATCCAAATGCTGACAAACTACATATTTGTCAAGTAGATGTTGGCGAAGACGAACCATTACAGATTGTATGTGGTGCTCCAAATGTCGCAGAAGGACAACATGTAGTCGTTGCTAAAATCGGGGCAGTAATGCCTTCTGGTATGGTCATTAAAGAATCTGCGTTGCGAGGTGTGGATTCTTATGGCATGATGTGCTCTGCGCGCGAATTAGCTATTCCAAATGCGCCACAAGTAAGAGGCATCATGATTTTAGATAACGACACAGAAGTCGGCTCAGCATTCAAATTTTAACTAATACTATTTATGGAGTCTTTATCAAATATGTACTTGCTTAAATAAGCATATGCATAGCAGACCGTAGCGGAAATCAGCGAATCAACTATGTTTGTGGATAATTTGGTGTTGCCCTAAAAATGAAAATAACAAACAGCAAAGTGTCTTTCTCAAAAAGGGTAAGACACTTTTTTCCATTTTAATAAAGAGCATGAGGGGATCATTCGTATATTTTAAAACGACTCTATGAATAATATCCTAGTAAAAAAATAAGGATATATGATGGAATCATTTTAAACGCGTTGCATGAATGCATTTATTATTGATAAAATGAAGGCAATGATTTAGAAAAGAGTGGTGCAAATATATGAGCTGGTTTAAAAAAATCGTCTCTCGCATTCTAGGTGATGAAATAGAAGAACCATCAGCTAAGAAAAATATGAATAACAATGATAATAATGAAGAACAATATAAATCATTCGAACAATTTGAAAATGATTATGAATACGAAGAAACTAAATATGAGGATGAATATATTCAACAGCAGCAAAGAAAACAGGCACGGAGCGTTGAACCAAATTTTATCAAAAAAAGAGAGTCTTTTAAATTCCCTTTGATTCCAGATGAAAATGAGCAATATGGGGATGAAACAGGGTTTACGAAGTCAACTAGCAAGCAACGAGCTCAGCAAGAAAATATGACTTTTCCTGATTGGTTGTCACCGAATAAATCCGTAAGTCCTGTTCGGAAAGAAACGTCCAATCAGGTACAACATGAGCGTTCCTATCAAGCAGCACAACATATGGATCAGCGACCAGAAATGTATTCGCCTTTTGCGCGTGAACCTCGTGGATTAAAGGGAGTCGTTGAAAAAACAAGTAGGGAAAATTATAATCCATTTAATCCTAATGGGACAAAAAGCTTGAATCCCTCCAAAAAATACACACCACAACAAAATAGGGTGGAAAAGAAAGCTGTTAGTGAACCTGTAAAACCTTCATACGTACCTAAAAAGAAAAAATTTGTACCAACAGAAGTACCATCGCCCATTTATGGTTTTCAAAAGCCACCAAAGCGTGGTCGAAGCATATATGATTTGTTAGATGAGAAACAAAAAGAAAAAGAGCAAAGTAGTGGTAAAGTGGATGTACAGAATGAAATAGCTGCCACAACTGTAAAGGCATCCTCTAATCAAAAAAACACAGAGAGTATTTCATCAGCAATGGTTGACGAAACTTATGGCAATGAAGCGACAATAGCTAACGAAAATGCAGTGGAACTAAAAAATAGCGAAAAACACTTTTATGAAAAGGATCAGAACAAAGTAACAAAAACCGAAGAACAAGAAGGACAGGTTCAAAATGTAGTAAATGAACATATAGTTGTAGAAAAGGAACAAAACACATCCCCAGTAAAAGAGGAATCCATAGAGGGCGCAGAACTTCTATTAAACAAAGAAGAAACGAATATTGGTGAAAAAGTAGAAATAGAGGAAACAATTTTAAAATCAGATGAAACAACTATTGAAACAGAGCCTATGCGACCATTTAAAGAAGCGGTCGATATCGAAGAAACTGATTACTCAAATGATTCATCAGAAACGATTAGGTCAATCGCAGAAGCTGATCCTAAGGTAAGCGAAACGATGAAGGTTGAAACAATAGAAATAGAGAAAGCTTTAGATCCAGAAGAAGTGACAAGAGCAGAGCCTGAAGTGTCTATAAACGGTGGAATACCTGATAAAGAAATTAAAACTACGGAGGTTTTTACTCAATTAGAGGATGAGGAGATATCTAAAGAAGAAATAGCTCAAAGCCAACCATCTGAAGTGGGAAACTTCGAAAATCGAAAATCGGGTAGTCAAATTCCGTTTAATGTTGTCATGTTAAAATCGGATAAGAAAAAAATAGAACAATCCATTATGCAGACAACTCCATTATCTCGCGCAAAAAACTGGAGTGAATCTGATTCAAAATCTGTTCGTAGTGAGTCTAAATCACCTAAGGATGTAATGTCGAAAGAAGAGTATAAGGAGCTTGCTGAACAAGATAAAATGAAAGTTGAAGGGGTTAATGGTGAATCATCGGCAACTGCGGTTAAAATATCAGTTCCACTAAAACAAGAGGAACAAGAAAAAACAGCGTCTATTCAAGATACTTCTGAGCATCAAAGAAATATGATAGTAGAACAGGAACCGTCAACCGTAAATGATCATCTTGAAACAGCACTTTCTTATTTGGAACCACCAGAAGAGCAAACAGAGGATTTTGAATGGATGGATACACAAGGCATGAAGTTGATCGAGGCATTGTCTTATTTTCAAATTGAAGGAGAAATTGTACAGATCGTTCAAGGTCCTGCCGTAACACAATTTGAAATTACAGTAGGTCATGGAGTAAAAGTAAGTAAAATACGGAACTTAGCGGATGACTTAAAACTTGCACTAGCAGCAAAGGATATACGTATCCAAGCACCAATACCAGGGAAAAGTTCAATTGGCATCGAAATCCCAAATCGCAAATCGCGACCTGTTAGACTTTCAGAAGTGGTGACCCACGAATCCTTTGTTGATTCTAAATCGCCTCTTGAAGCGGCATTGGGATTAGATTTAACGGGGGAACCTGTTACTATTGATTTACGAAAAATGCCACATGGAATGATCGCTGGGGCTACTGGTTCGGGAAAATCCGTGTGTATAAACTCACTTTTAATCAGTTTACTCTTGAAAGCTAGTCCGCAAGATGTAAAATTGATGTTAATCGATCCAAAGATGGTGGAACTTGCACCTTTCAATCATATTCCACATCTAGTTAGTCCAGTTATTACAGACGTCAAGGCTGCTACTGCCGCGCTCAAATGGGCAGTAGATGAAATGGATCGCCGTTATCAACTATTTGCTCATGTTGGTGTACGTGATATTACAAGATATAACAAAATGGTTGAAAAAGAGCGCAAATATTCATTGAAAATGCCTTATCTCGTGATTGTTATTGATGAATTAGCCGATTTAATGATGATGTCTCCACAAGAGGTGGAGGAATCGATTTGTCGAATAGCGCAAAAAGCACGTGCTTGTGGTATTCATCTTGTATTAGCAACACAAAGGCCCTCAGTGGATGTTATCACTGGTTTGATTAAATCGAATATTCCAACACGAATTGCATTCTCTGTATCTTCCCATGTGGATTCTCGTACAATATTAGATTGTCAAGGAGCTGAAAGATTATTAGGGAGAGGAGATATGCTTTACCTTGGTAATGGCATGTCTGCACCAGTGCGAGTACAAGGTACATATGTTACGGATGAAGAGATTGAAGCTGTAACGAATTTTGTCCGTACACTTGGTGAGCCTGATTATCTATTCGAACAAGATGAATTATTAAAAAAAGTCGATTCTATTGATGAACAAGATGAACTTTTTGAAGAAGCTTGTCGCTATATTTGCAGTGAAGGATCTGTTTCAGCATCCTCATTACAGAGAAAATATCGTATTGGCTATAATCGTGCAGCTAGGCTAGTAGATATGATGGAAGCACAAGGTTTTATCTCAGAATCTAAGGGAACAAAACCGAGAGATGTTTTTTTAACAGAGCATGATATAGAGGAAATATTCGGTACACATAATGCATAAATTTTATGTGTTTTAACATATTTTTTCTATTTTAAGTCGAAAATAATAAGGAATTGGTGATTAGTTTAGAACTGTGGTAAATCGTGCTATAATGAAAGATGTTTTAATTGACGATTACAAAAATAGGACTTACTAAATTAGTAAGTATGAAAAAAGCGAAAGTAAATGAAAGAGCTAGTGTCATAGAACTATTTACGGATCAATTGTTCAGTAATAGAGTCTACTGGCAACTTAAAACTTGAAGAACAAGAGGGTTTGCTTGATGAAGTATGCTTAGCATTATCCATCAAGAAGTCACCGTCTTTACGGGACAGTTCATAGATTTGATTATTCAAGGGTAAGGAAACTTTCCCAGGAGGTTTCAACATGACAGTTTATCATTTTACAGGAATTAAAGGTTCAGGAATGAGTTCGCTTGCTCAAATTTTGTTTGATTCAGGGGAACAAGTACAGGGATCAGATATAGAAACATATTTTTTCACTGAAGAACCACTTAGAAAACGAAATATTACAATTTTGCCATTTAACGCGGATAATATTAAACCCGGGATGACTGTAATTGCAGGCAATGCTTTTCCTGATAGCCATCCAGAAATCGTCCGTGCTAAAGAAATAGGCGTAGAAGTTATTCGATATCACAAATTCTTAGGAAGTTACCTAGAAAACTTTACATCCATTGCTATTACAGGAGCACATGGTAAAACTTCAACAACTGGGTTAATGGCGCATGTATTAGAAGGAGCGCATCCTACATCCTATTTAATCGGTGATGGCACAGGTGGTGGCACAAAGAACGCACAAAATTTCGTAATGGAAGCTTGTGAATATCGCCGCCATTTCCTAGCGTATCATCCGGATTATGCAGTTATGACGAATATTGATTTTGATCATCCAGATTATTATAAAGACGCTGAGGACGTATTTGATGCATTCCAAACATTGGCTCTTCAAGTAAAGAGAGCGATTGTGGCATGTGGGGATGACGAATATTTACAAAAGATTAAAGCAAATGTTCCGGTTGTATATTATGGTTTCGGTTCAGAGAATGATTTTGAAGCTCGTAATGTAGAAAAAACAACAGAAGGTACTTCCTTCGAAGTGTATGTTCGAAATGAATTTTATAGTAAATTCTTTATCCCAATGTTCGGAGACCATAATGTGTTAAATACATTGGCTGTTATTTCGCTTTGTCATTATGAAGGTCTGCCAACAGAACTAATTCAAGAGCGCCTTCATACTTATCATGGTGTCAAACGCAGATTTACTGAAACAGATATTGGTGAACGTACATTAATCGATGATTATGCACATCATCCAACTGAAATAAGTGCAACGATTCAAGCTGCACGTCAAAAATTTCCAGAACGTGAACTTGTGGCTATTTTTCAACCACATACATTTACACGTACACAAGCATTTCTACAAAACTTTGCCAATAGTTTAAAGCAAGCGGACAGTGTTTATCTATGCAATATTTTTGGCTCTGCCCGTGAAAAATCTGGTGCACTATCTATTCAAGATCTAGCTAATCTAGTGGAAGGTAGCAAAATATTAACAATGGATAGCGTATCAGATTTGCTAGCGCACAGGGATTCAGTCTTCTTATTTATGGGTGCGGGAGATATTCATAAGTTCCAAGAGGCTTTTGAAAATCTGCTCAAATAAAACTAGAGAATTTAATATTTATAAGGAGAAGTTGTCGAAAACATCAGGAACGTTTTCGACAATTTTTTTAATATGGAATAACAGTCTTATATGAACGATATAATGCTAAATAATGACGATCTTCCATAATCCACTAGAAGAAAAGAGATTTCGTATTTTTTCGTACAATATTTTACTGGCAGGATATAGAAAGAATTTGTAGAATATAATTAAGTAAGTGATGTTTAAATACACTTATTTTGTGGAAAAATCCGTATATAGAGAATGGAGGTATTTAAAAATGATTGTTATTCTATACATTGCTGCATTAGTAGCTGCCATTGGTTTCCTTGTGTTGTGTATTAGTTTAGCTATGACATTAAATTCGTTGAAAAAAACGATGAATAATGTCGCCAGTACAATGGCTGGCATTGAAGGACAAATGGAAGGGATTACAAGAGAATCTACAAGTCTATTAGAAAAAACCAATGGGCTTGCTGAAGATATTCAGGAAAAATCTCAACAATTGAATTCAGTAGTGACTGCTGCTAAGGGATTTGCAGATTCTGTTAGTAACTTAAGCGATTCTGTAAAACATGTTACTTCATCCATTAATACGAATGTCGTGAAAAACAGCGACCAAATTGCCAAAGTGATTCAATGGAGTAATGCCTTTATGGGAATTCGTGATAAGATGAAAGATCAAAAAGATTCTCAGGTAGAAACGATTTATGAAGATGTACCAAGGAAAAGAAAACGTAAATAAGAGGGGGATTTATATGGTAGAACAGAAACCGAACTATAGTGAAGTAAGAAATGTAGGTTATGAGGAAAACGGTCAAACACTTTTACCGCAGACATATGAAAGACGTGCTGAATCTTTATATTCAAATGATAATGGCAATGTGAATATCAAAGACTTTATCATTGGCGCCTTTGTTGGCGGTGTAGTTGGGGCAGCTACAGCATTGTTCTTAGCTCCTAAAGCAGGAAAAGAGTTGCGTAATGATGTGGCGATTCAAGCTAGTCAGTTTAAAGAAAAAAGTGCTGAATTGACATCAACTGCAAAAGAAAAAACAGTGGAACTATCCAAGAAGGTCCAAGCACAATCAGGTCAATTGGTTGATAAAGTAAAATCTTTTAAATCTACTGCAACACCTCCACTTGATGATGGTACGGTTTCCTACGAAGGAGAAGAACCCTTAGATATTATGGAAACAATGGAAAAGACAATTGCTGAATTTGAAGCTGAAGACAAAGAGCATACAGCTGTAAGTGCAGCGATCGAGGAAGCCCTATCAGATACAGATGAAAAAGAAACCAACGAAAAAGAAACCGACGAAAAAGAAACAAAATAGGATAGAAAAAATCTGTCCCAAAAGAAAAATAGTATGTTAGGAGTAATCCTAGCATGCTATTTTTTATCTGAAGTATAAATTGATCATACAATGACAGATCAAAATCCATATAGAATATAGAGGATTTTGATCATTGAAGATAAGTATGGGGAATGATTGGGTGCCTATTTTTTTAATAGTCTTTTTTAAGGGGTTACGCTTGTTGGCACAAGGTGAATCGTAAGTTGATCTCCACCAAAAATTTCTGCATCAAAATGCGAAGGTTCACCATTTCTTAATATCTTGAAGGTTCCCTTAAAATTAGTAGGTATTTGCCAATTAGAAAATAGGAAAACATCTTGATAGATAAAATTAGATGCTTCCATTGCGGAAAATTCTATGTTGTCTCCACTATGAATAACAGCAGTGTCATTTACTGATTGTCCATTTACGAATATACGATAGCATGGTTTTTTTAACTCTAACTGTTCATTTTGGAATGATACAAGGATACGATTTTCTAATAACATATTGAAATGTTCAGCAATAGCATGGATGGTTGGATGTTTTGCTTCTTGAATATTTATATGATCTCCATTTTTTACTTGAAAGTATAATTTAGTAGGTTGATCATTCACAAGAATCTTATGACTGAATTCTGGTAATTCTATTGTTACGCCATTTTTTATAATGAAAAATGGTTTAAGTTGGCTCAATATATTTTCTTTTCCGGTCCATTTTAAAATCTGCTCAACGGTTTGTGCTGTTTCCATTGTTAAAACATCCCCATCTTTAAGGGGAACAGTTAGTTCTGTTAGCTGTCCATTTAATCTTATTTTAGGTTCAATGATAAAAGGTTCATCATTAATATATATGGTATATTTTCCCTCAGATTCAATCATATCTTGAACCGTTGCTTTTGCCGGCTCACCATCAGCACCTTCAACAAGTTCAATTACATCCCCATTTTGTATAGGATGCTTTGTGGATACTTTTTCTCCATTTACGAATATTTCTGTAGGTTTTCCATGACCGCCCGGTACGAAGATGTCTTGTCCATTGACCGTTATACTGATAGCTAATCCAGGTTTCCCGTACAAACGATTAACATTTACGTTTGCTGCTAGTAGAGCATCGGCAACGGTCATTTCTTTTAGCTCAAATAGTCGAATGATCTGCTGATTTACCTGCACAGACATGTATTTAATCGGAGAAATTTTCGCTGCAATAGCAATTCCGATTGGTGTGACAAGTTCGGGTGAAATCGGAATATGATCTTCGTGTGTAAGCTTTTGAATAGCGTCAATTCCTCTTACTGCGGCACGGTTTTTCGGGATTTCAAGAGTTTTACATAACTCATCAGTGATGTCAGGTGTTAAACTTCCACCACCAACAAGTAAAACTGCTTTTGGAGCGACATGACTATTAAGCTGGAGAATTTCATTTCCTATTGCCTTTGCTAAGGAAGATACAGCAGGTCTTAAAACATCCATAACTTCATCTTTGGTGTATACTTGTTCAAAACCTAAAATATCTGCAATAGCGATTTCATCGTATTGGGACATATCACGTTTTACTTTTTCTGCAACGGGAAAATCCAATAGATAATGATCACATAAAGCCTCAGTGATTTCATCGCCTGCTGTTGGGACCATTCCATATGCAACAACTGTGCCTGCATTTGTAATCGCAATATCAGAAGTGCCGGCACCGATATCAACGAGAGCGATATTTAAACGACGCATGGTGGAAGGAATTAAAGCATTGATGGCTGCAATAGGCTCTAAAGTTAATCCTGCCATTTCTAAACCAGCACGTTTTAACGCGGCTAGAAGGGATTCTACAACAACTCTTGGGAGGAATGTAGCAATTACCTCTACTTCTGCCTCTTCGCCTTGTTGATCCATCAAACTGCCGATTTCTTCACCGTCTAACCGATAGTATAAAACTGAGTAACCAACACAATAATAATGACTACTGTGACTTTTCTCTTTATGATCCAGTAATTGTCGTTGTGCTTTTTGAACGGCTGCCAATTCTAACCGATTGATATCATCTTCTGTCATTACAGGTCGATTTTTGATATCTAATGTGGCAGCAGCTTTTTCGGTTTTCAAGGCTCTTCCGGCTGCCGCTACACTAACTGAATGAAGTGGACCATGTTTTTCTTCCAGTTGATCTTTAATATGCTGAATAACGGATGCAACATGTATCACATTATGTATTTGACCATCAACCATTGCACGTTCTTTATGTTCTTCTGCAATTAAATCTACTACATGAAATTTTTCATCGTGCTCCTCTAAAATAATACCAACGACAGATCGAGTACCAATATCTAATGCAAAAAGTTTTGAAGCCACATTTACACAACCTTTCTAATAAAGTAAAATATTCTAACTTTACTCGCACTAATAAGCAATAAACCCTTCGCTTCAAGCCACAAGTAAACGTTCATGAGCGAGTGTGCTTAACTTGTATATGAAAAAGTTTTTACACAGAAACAAGCAGAGGATATACATTGGAAATCCACTGCTAGTAAAAGCTCGATTGGTTCAACAAACACCCAGTGGAGGGTGGAGAAAACCCTTCTTTAGATGAAGATTTGCTTTATTGCGTTGAAGCGTTAAAGAAAATACGTGACATTCTCGTGTGAATTGATTATAATGTTCCTAATATCATAAAATGTATCATAGTTTTCAGACTTCTGAAAGTACCTGATACGAGGAAGAGAGGAGAAACGGCAATGAGTCATCAAAATTTGGATCACCTACGCGAACGCGTTGATGAATTAAACCTTGAAATTCTACGTTTAATCAATGAACGTGCTGGTGTTGTAGAAGAAATTGGGAAGATAAAAGAGAAACAAGGTGTCAACCGTTATGATCCTCTTCGTGAGCGACATATGTTGAATCTATTGAAAGAGCATCATCAAGGTCCATTAAGTCAAGGTACAGTTGAGCACATTTTTAAAGAAATTTTTAAATCAGCATTAAAATTACAAGAAACAAATCAGAAAAAAGAGTTGCTAGTATCACGTAAACGCAAACCAGAAGATACAATCGTTACAGTAAATAAAGAACCTATCGGAAAGGGAAGTCCGACATTTGTATTTGGTCCATGTGCTGTTGAGTCTTATGAACAAACAGCAGCAGTTGCATCATCTATTCATGACAAAGGCTTAAAATTAATGCGTGGAGGTGCATACAAACCACGTACATCACCATATGATTTCCAAGGCCTTGGTGTTGAAGGTTTGAAAATATTAAAAGAAGTTGGTCAAAAATATGGTTTAGGTATTGTTAGTGAAATTGTTACACCTGCTCATTTGGAAGAAGCGTTAGATTACATTGATGTTATCCAAATCGGTGCTAGAAATATGCAGAACTTCGAGCTACTAAAAGCAGCTGGTTCCGTTAACAAACCTGTGTTATTAAAACGTGGTATTGCAGCAACAATTGATGAATTTATCAATGCAGCTGAATACATTATCTCTAAAGGTAATGATCAAATTATTCTATGTGAGCGCGGTATTCGTACTTATGAAAGAGCAACGCGAAATACACTAGATATATCAGCTGTTCCAATTTTAAAACAAGAAACGCATTTACCTGTATTTGTGGATGTGACGCATTCAACTGGCCGACGTGATTTGCTTTTACCATGTGCGAAGGCTGCAATTGCAATTGGGGCTGATGGTGTTATGGCGGAAGTTCATCCAGATCCAGCAGTTGCATTATCAGATTCTCAACAACAAATGAGCATTCCACAATTTGATGATTTCTACGATCAAATTCAAAATTTCATGAAAAATTACCAAGTTCAATCATAATTGAATGCCAGTGGCGATTCGAGTTACGAGAATCGTCACTTTTATTTTCTTGAAAATCGCTTCCAATTTATCGTATCATTGAAACATGATATGAAAAGGGGTGGCATTAAGTGACCGTAACAATTTATGATGTTGCACGAGAGGCAAATGTTTCAATGGCAACAGTTTCTCGTGTTGTAAATGGAAATCCAAACGTTAAACCTACCACAAGAAAAAAAGTACTCGATGTTATTGCACGTTTAGAGTATAGACCTAATGCGGTTGCTCGAGGCTTAGCAAGTAAAAAAACAACAACAGTAGGTGTTATTATTCCGGATATTTCGAATATCTTCTATGCAGAATTAGCTCGTGGTATTGAAGATATTGCGACGATGTATCGCTATAATATTATCCTTTCTAACTCTGATCAACGAGTAGAAAAAGAATTACAGCTATTAGACAATATGTACGGCAAGCAAGTCGATGGCATTGTTTTAATGAGCGATCAAGTGAATGATGAATTATTAAAGAAAATGAGCCATTCACCGGTACCAATCGTATTAGCTGGCTCTATCGACGAAACGAAGCAGGTTTCTTCTGTCAATATTGACTATTTGCAGGCTGCATATGAGGCAGTTCAACGTTTTATCGATAATGGGCATAAACGTATTGCCTATGTGTCAGGTCCATTTACATCAACGATTAACAGAATGTATAAATTTGAAGGCTATAAAAAAGCCTTAGAAGAAGCAGGCATCCCATTAGATGAAAGTTTAGTTATGGCTACTGAGGATTCGTATGATAGTGGATTAGAGGATTTTAATACTTTAAATCAACTACAAGATCCACCAACTGCATTTTTCGCAGGTAGCGATGAATTAGCAATTGGAATTATCCATGGTGCACAAGATTTAGGTAAAAAAGTTCCGGATGATTACGAAGTTATTAGCTTTGAAAATTCAAAACTGGCCCGTATGGTACGTCCACAACTAACAAGTGTCGTCTTACCACTTTATGATATCGGTGCTGTATCGATGAGACTGCTGACTAAAATTATGAGTAAAGAAGATGTTGAAGAACGTCAAGTCATTTTACCATATCGTTTAGAAATACGAAATTCAACACAAAATTAGAGCGATGTTTATTAATAGTTGAAAATGCCAAAAGCACGAATGCTGTTTAATCAGTATTCGTGCTTTTGGCTATGTGAATGAGTTTCACTTTAAGATTTGTCATGATGAAGAGTATATAGTGCTTTTTCGAGCATTTGAGCATTTCTTTCTGTGATTTCTGCTTTACGTGGTATAGGATCATAAAGGTTTTCTGGATCCATCCAGGTAGAGATCAATGGTACAGGAGATTCTTTTTGCCATTTATCAAGCCATGCTTGAGGAAGTTTGCCAGCTGGTGTAGGCTGATCAGTCATTTCTGTCCATATCAGTGACCATGCTCGTGGCACAACTCTCCATATGTCATAACCACCACCGCCCACTGCAATCCATTTGCCATTGCAAAATTCATGAGCAAGTTCATGAGCAAGCTTTGGAATTTCTTTATAAATATTCATGGTTCCATATAAGTGGGTTAAAGGATCAAAGTAATGGGCATCGGCACCATTTTGAGAAAGAATGACGTCAGGTTTGAAGTAAGTAGTGATTTCCCGAAGTGCTGTTTTATATACATCTAGGAAAGAGTCATCTTCTGTAAAGGCATCAATTGGAAAATTAAAGGCCGTTCCATAACCTTGCCCGCTCCCTCTTTCTGTTACTGCCCCTGTACCTGGAAATAGATAACGTCCTGTTTCATGAATCGATAGGGTACAAACATTTGGATCATCATAAAAACTCCATTGAACGCCATCACCATGATGGGCATCTGTATCGATATATAAGACACGTGCATGATATTTTTTCTGCATATATTTGATGGCAACCGTACTGTCATTATATATACAAAATCCTGAAGCACGACCTTTGAAACCATGGTGTAGACCGCCTCCAAGATTTAATGCATGCTGAGATTTTTCTTGCATGACGTAGTCGCATGCCGTGAGTGTACCTCCCACAATTTTTGCACTTGCTTCATGCATCTTTGGAAAAATAGGAGTGTCTTCTGTTCCAATGCCAAAAGGTTCTCCTTGCTTTTCTGTAAGATGACCATGACCAGCCATTTTAACCGCATTTATGTAGCGAATATCGTGTCCAAGAAGAAGTTCTTCATCTGTTGCGGTGCGCAGAGTTACAATATCTTTTGGATCAAGTACACTTATGCTAGTCAGAAGGTCAACTGTTAGTTCTAATCGCTTTTGATTAAATGGGTGTGTGTCAGAGAATTTATAGTCTAATTGTTCGGGTGAATAAACAAAAACCGCCTTTTTTATAGACGATTGATGCCCGGCATATTTGGCCATAGCACATCAAATCCTTCCTTGCGTAGATCATCAATAATGGCTAATGGATTCATGATTTTCACGCGAATTGATAAAATCTTTTGTTCTTCGTGTTCAGCGTCAGAATATACTAGTACACTCAAGATACTTGCATGATGGTTCGCGAAAATCTTAGTTACGTCATGAAGAATCCCGACTCGATCACTAACACGAATTTCAATTTGAGAACTTGGCTTTGTGGCACCTGTTATTTCAATATATGTGTAAAGTAAATCGCTGCCAGTAACAATCCCCACTAATTTTCCACCACTTACGATGGGTAAGCAACCTATTCGCTGTTCATAAAAAATTAATGCCACTTCTTCTACAAAATCAAGTGGATGACCCACCATTGGGTCAGGGATCATTATTTTATCTAAGGTCTGTTCGTATATATTGTCGTCTTTTACTTTTAAAAGAGGGGAAGGGAGTGCATTTTTTAAATCTCTTTCAGTGATTAATCCGACTAAATGATGATCATCATTAATAATTGGTAAATGGCGAATTTTTTTGGCTTTCATAATTGTAGAGGCATCTTTAATGGTATTCGATGGTTTCAATGTAATAATATCCGTTTTCATGATTTCTTCGATCAGCATCATATCCACCCCTTCATAAAAATCAATACATATAGCGATTCATAAAACGTAGTTGGTCAAATTTCTCGATGGTTTCTTGATCGACTCGATTACCGATTCTGACCATTAGACAGTTTGCAGGGTGGGAGGAAATCTCTGGATCATCTGTCGCAGTCACTTCTAATCCACCTGCTTGCATCGTTTTTTCCATTATTTTTCGGTATTCCCATACATTTAAGCCTGTTCTTTTTAAATCCCAATGCCAATAATATTCTGTTGTGATAACAATATAGTCTTCCATCGCATCATCCATCATGGACACTTGTAGGATCGTTTTGCCAACGCCTGTTCCACGAAATTCAGGAGCCACTTCAATAGCACCTAATTCTATCAAGTTTTCCATTTTACCTTCTGACCAACGCTCAAGAGGATCTGGATAAAGGAAAGTTGCATATGCAATAATTGTATCATCTAAACGGGCGATAATCATACGTCCTTCAGGAAGCTTCGAGATTTCTATGACTGCAGCAAATTGTTGTTTGGGAGTTCTAAAAGAAGTCAATCCTTCATGAAATTTAAGTTTTTGAAGGTTTTCTGTTGAAACAGGTCCCTCCACAAGAATCGTTCCAAGAGAGGTTTCCAGTTTTTTAGAATAATATGTTCGTAGATGCTCCATAAATTCACCTTCTTGTTCCTACTTTTGAATTTATTATACATGAATAAAGCAGAAAAAAATCTCATAAATGAGAAAATTCTGTGTACTTATACATTGTTACAAAACAAATAGAATTCTTTTTAAAATATTTGTTATACAATAGGGCAAAACTGTTATATAATAGTAAAGAGGCAGTTGATATAAGGGGGGATCGATATTGAGAATCGAACCATTGTCAGCAATAAAAGGCGAATACCAATTACAAAATTATGACGAAGTAAGATCCACTTTTGAATGGGAGAAAACAGAGCAAGCTTTTAGCTGGCATAAAACTGGTAAAGTCAATATGGCTTATGAAGCAGTTGATCGTCATGCTGAATCCGAACAGAAAGATAAAGTAGCACTTTATTTTGAAAATGAAACAAGAAAAGAATCATATACATTTGCTGATGTTAAGGAATGGACCAATAAAGCTGCAAATGTTTTCCAACAAACGGGATTGAAAAAAGGAGATCGACTTTTTATCTTCATGCCTCGTTCACCAGAATTATACTTTTCAATCATTGGTGGTTTGAAAAAAGGACTGATCATTGGACCTCTTTTTGAAGCATTTATGGAAGGTGCCGTTTATGACCGTTTAAGTGATAGTGAGGCAAAGGCACTTGTTACAACACCGTCATTATTAAAACGTGTACCATTAGAGCGATTACCACTTCTTGAAACTGTTTTTCTTGTGGGAGAGAAAGAGGATATAGAGGAGACAGAACAATTAAAGGATTTTCATAAGCTATTATTACAAGCTTCTAAGGACACAGATATGGTATGGGTTGATCGTGAAGATGGCATGGTGCTTCACTATACATCTGGTTCTACGGGTAAACCAAAAGGTGTGTTGCATGTGCACAATGCAATGCTTCAACAATATCAAACTTCCAAATGGGTGCTTGATTTAAGAGATGATGATATTTTATGGTGCACAGCAGATCCGGGATGGGTGACTGGTACAGCATATGGCATTTTTGGACCATGGTTAACAGGTACAACTGTTGTTGTTATAGGGGGACGCTTTTCACCGCAATCATGGTATCAGGCATTGCAAGATTATGGTGTGACTGTTTGGTATAGTGCACCTACTGCATTTCGTATGCTAATGGGTGCTGGGGATGATATTTTAAACGACTATGATTTATCGACATTGCGTCATGTATTATCTGTTGGCGAACCGTTAAATCCTGAAGTGATTAAATGGGGGTACCAAGTACTTCATCATCGGATTCATGATACATGGTGGATGACAGAAACAGGGGCTCAAATGATTTGCAATTATCCCTCCATGGATATTAAACCTGGTTCTATGGGGAAACCAATTCCAGGAGTCGAAGCGGCGATCGTAGACGATCAGGGAAAAGAGCTGCCCCCATATACGATGGGAAACTTGGCTTTTAAAAAGGGATGGCCATCTATGATGAGGAAGATTTGGAATAATCCAGCTCGCTATGAATCCTATTTTTTTGCAGGACAATGGTATGTATCTGGAGACTCGGCATATATGGATAAGGATGGCTATTTCTGGTTCCAAGGACGTGTTGATGATGTCATTATGACATCTGGTGAGAGAGTGGGACCATTTGAAGTTGAAAGTAAATTAATAGAGCATCCTCTAATCGTTGAAGCGGGTGTAATAGGTAAGCCAGATCCCATACGTGGTGAGATCATCAAGGCATTCATTGCATTAAAAGATGGAGTAGAGCCATCTCCTGAATTAGAAGAAGATATTAAACAATTTGTCAAAAAGGGTCTAGCCGCTCATGCAGCACCTCGTGAAATTGAATTTAGAGATAAACTACCGAAAACACGAAGCGGAAAAATTATGCGTCGCGTCTTAAAAGCTTGGGAACTTGATCTTCCTACTGGCGATCTCTCCACGATAGAAGATTAAGGAATCACTAAGAAGAAAAAAATAAGTTTGATGTTGAGCATCGGGGATAATAATGTTCATATATTGAAGGGGTATATTTTTTATATAAACATGAACCGTATTTAAATGTTAAAAGCACATCTCAAAGTTAGGGGACTTTTGAGATGTGCTTTTGCCTTTTCCAAATATGTGCGTAAGACTTTTCTGATTTCTATTGCAGCAAGTTAACATAGAATCTGAAAGGTAATTCAAAATATTGAACCCCCAAAAATTAGATTTTCTGACCTAATTTTTGGGGCACATGACAGATTAAAAAATGTATTCTTTTAATCTTTCAAACAGTCTCTACCATTTTCGCATGGCGAGTAGTTTCATGATTAAATATTATTGAGTTTTTTCATCATCTTTGCTAGGTTCTTGATGGTTATTTGAGTCACCTGTACCCGTGTTCCCTGAATCATTTTGGTTATTTGAGTCATTTGAATTATCTTTTTCATTCGACTTATCTTTTGACTTATCATTTGAATTTCCATCGTTCTGATTTGAGCTGTTCGGGTCATTCGAATTCACAGGTTTTTTTGTGTTGTTCGGACTGTTTTTGTTATTTTTATTGTCTGTTTTATTGTTGTTTGTGTTATTTGTATTAGTTTCGGAATTATTTTCAGTTTCTTTCTTCTTCTCTTTTTCCTTCTTTTCCTTTTCTTCTTTTTCTTTTGCACCGAATAGTTTTGAATAATCTCCACCAAATGGACTTAATATCTTTTGCTTGAAGGCATTCGATAAAACACCTCCTGAGAATGCTGTTTCAGCACTTGGTAACATAACATTAGCATTGAACAAATCGGTGCGTGAATTTCCAGAACATGCATCTGTATAGGCATTACCTGTAATTCCACAGAAAGTTTGGCTGACAACACCAGATGGCTGTTTGAAAGTCTTACCGTTTGCAGTAGCTAATGTTGGGCTCGTATCATAAACAGCATTCATCAATCGAGCCCACAGTAGGTTTATACGCGTACTTGGTTCGCCATAGACACCATTAGCTTGATATAGTGTTTTAGGTTGATCATAGCCCATCCAAACACCTAAAGAAATATCAGGGTTATAGCCGACTAACCATACATCTTTGTATTCTTGAGATGTACCCGTTTTGGCAGCAAAATCTGCTCTAAACTTCAAATTGCTATTGGCAGTTGTACCTGTACCTTGTTTTAAAACATCCCGCAACATATCTGTAGTAATATAGGCTGTCTGTTTACTGTAGACTGTTTTCGTTTTTTCTTTATGCTTATAAATAGTTTTACCATTGTTATCGACGATTTTAGAAATCATATAGGCATCTACAAATTTGCCGCCATTGGCAAATGTCGCATAGGCATTTGTATTTTCTTCAATAGTGACGCCATATTTTAGCGCACCGATAGCAGTCGCATAGTTCGTATAGTCATCAGCATCTAAACTTGTAAAACCGTTTTTCTTTAATAATCCAGCAGGTCTATAATTCATGATCTGCGCATATAGCCGAATAGCCGGTAAGTTTTGTGAATCTTTTAGGGCTTCACGAGCTGAGATCAAGCCGCGCTCATCTGTTTCAGTATAGTTAGAAGGTGACCAACCATTTATACTGAATTTTACGTCTGCAACGGGGCTACCTGCGCCAATCACACCATATTGAATAGCTGGTGCATAGACAAGTAATGGCTTCATGGTAGAACCATTAGAACGTTTTGCCTGTGTGGCGTGATTCAATTCCTCTAATTTATGATCTCTACCACCGACAAAACTTAAAATCCTACCAGTCTTGTTTTCTATCACAATACTACCCACTTGGACAGGATCAGGAACATTACTAACCTTACCCGTTTCGGAATCTGTCACTTGCTTCGTGAAAGTTGTACCGTAATAAGGGAAGTTATCTTTTACCTTTTGCATCGTATCGTACATTTTTTTATCGATAGTTGAGTAGATTTTATATCCTTTTGAACGTAATTCACGGTCTGCTAGGATGACATATTTATCTTTTAACTTATCTTCATGGTCTAATCGACTAACATCGATTCCATCTTTTTTCGCTAAAATCTTTGCCATAATATCTTTTGCACGATTTTCGATTTCATAGGTTACGTATGGATATTTTTCTTCTGGGCGAACTTCTGGTTTGCGGAAATCCTTTTTAATATTGTATTTCAATGCTTTTTTGTACTGCTGATCTGTGATATAACCTGTCTCATGCATACGGTATAAAACGGTTTTCATTCGATTAATACCAAGTTGCAAACTTTTAGCGTCTTTCAGCTTGCCCCCTTGTGTAAAAGGTGTATAGGCGAATGGAGATTGAGGAATCCCGGCGATATACGCAGCCTGTGCAAGATTTAAATTTTTGGCGCTTTTATTAAAAATCCCTTCAGCAGCAGTTTCGACTCCGGCAATATTGCGTCCACTAGCGTTTCGTCCATAAGGTATAACATTTAAGTAGGCCTCTAAAATTTCATCTTTGGTCATAAAATGTTCTAAGCGCATAGCAAGAAGTAATTCCTTTGCTTTCCGCTCATAAGAAACTTCATTTGTTAAAATTTGGTTTTTAATCAATTGCTGCGTCAAAGTGGAACCACCAGTTTGAGTATTCGAGTTGCTCACATCTTGTAGTAAACCACGTACTACTGCTTTTGGCACAATCCCGTTATGTTGGTAGAAATATTCATCCTCAGTAGCTAATACAGCATGAGTAACATTGGGTGAAACTTTGTCCAAAGATGTTTCCTGACGTTCTAGATCTGTCCGCATTTTTCCTAAATACTTATTACTAGCAAAATAGAGTGTACTGGTTTCATCATAATCAAAGATGGCACTGCGCATTTCTGCTTTTGAACGTAAAGGCTCATCTTTAACAAGAGAAGCGAAGTAACCAGCACCAATTGAACCGACAAATACAAATCCCATTACAATAAAGAGGATGAAAATTAATAATAAGTTCCAAATAACACTAGAAGCAATACGAAAATATTTCATCCTTGTTGTTTTGGATAATTCATCGATTTTTTGATTTATATTGGCTATCCATTCCTTCATCTTTTTAATTATTCGACCAATGCCAAAAATCTAAATCTTTATCAATCATGCCTCGCTCTGGATCTTGAATGGTGCTTGCACACAACTCTCAAAATTCGTGACATCCATTGGAGGTTTTATCTTTATCCAGTGTTTGCGTACTTACTGAATGAAGATAAAAGTTTATAAAGATTGGATGGTGCACTTTTGACAGTAGGTCTACCTCCTTCAATTGTTTTCGCTGAAATTCACTATTGATGCATCCACAATAGATGATTTCTATGCAGCTACTGTTGTTTTAGAAGTATGCTAATTTGATGTTGTTTCATAGGGTGCTTGATAGAGAAATTAATCGTCTATTCATTTCATTGAACAACAGTCTTATCTACATTTTGCTCACTTCTTATTAAAAGATGGTTACCATGCTTATCAATTTAGATTAAGCAGTTTAGTATCATTAACACTTGTATACTAATAACCTTCTAAAATATTGTCTATTATACCATAATACGAATTGACAATAATATATATTAAAATTGACAACGGTCTAGATGTACATCTATAATGGGGTACAATAGTCATTAATCATTTTCTGGCGTTGAAGGATGCGCAGTAGTGGACATATTTCCTGTTTAGAGAGCTAGCGGTTAGTGCAAGCTAGACATAATATGGACATGAATTACACATTTGGAGCGAGAACGGTAGCGACGATAAAGCTATTGAAGCGGGAGAATTGTATATTCTTCAAGCTGGGTGGTACCGCGTTAAATTCGCTATTAACGTCCCTGCATTTTATGTGCAGGGGCGTTTTTTGGTTTTAAAGTAACGAACGGTGCATATCATCTAAAATGATTCAATAGTTCAGTTGTTAAACCAGAACAATTAATAGGAGGAATTTTAATGGCAAACACACTAATTGAAGATCTAAAATGGCGTGGTTTGTTATATCAACAAACAGATGCTGAAGGTATGGAAAAATTATTAAACGAAGAGAAAGTTTCTTTATATGTGGGTGTTGATCCAACCGCAGATTCCATGCATATTGGTCATATCGTACCATTGTTAACATTACGTCGTTTTCAACAAGCTGGTCATCGTCCGATTCTACTTGTAGGTGGTGCAACGGGAATGATCGGTGACCCATCAGGACGTTCTACAGAAAGGAACTTGCTTACGGCAAAACAAATCGACAATAATGTGGCAGGTATCAAAAAACAGCTTGAACGTATTTTCGATTTTTCTGGTGATCAAAATGGCGCACAATTGGTCAATAATTATGACTGGGTAGGAAAACTAAGTGCAATCGAATTTTTACGCGATTATGGTAAATTGATCAATATTAACTACATGCTGAACAAAGATACCATTTCATCTCGTCTAGAAACTGGCTTATCTTTTACTGAATTCGCCTATACACTCATTCAAGGTATTGATTTCAACCATTTATACGACCATTATGATGTCCGTATCCAAGTTGGGGGATCAGACCAATGGGGGAACATCACAACAGGTCTTGAGGTCATCCGCAAAACGCATGATGAAGAGACTAGAGCATTCGGTATCACCATTCCATTGGTGACAAAATCAGATGGTACAAAATTCGGTAAAACAGCTGGAGGGGCAGTTTGGTTAGATGCTGAAAAAACATCTCCGTATGAGTTTTACCAATTCTGGTTGAATACTGCTGATGCAGATGTTGTGAAATACTTAAAAATCTTTACATTTTTAAGTCACGAAGAAATAGAGACATTAGCGCAAAAGGTGGAAACTGAACCACATCTTCGTGAAGCTCAAAAAACTTTAGCTGCTGAGATGACAAAGCTTATCCATGGTGAGGCAGGCTTAGAACAAGCACTTCGCATTACGGCTGCATTATTCTCGGGAGATTTAAAATCACTTTCTGTAGATGAAATGAAAGTAGCTTTTTCAGGTGTTCCTTCAATAGAACTTCCAAAAGAAGCTAAAAATATAGTAGATTTGTTAGTAGAAGCTAAAATCTCCTCTTCAAAGCGTCAGGCGCGCGAGGATGTGACAAATGGAGCCATCTCTGTGAATGGTGAAAAAGTTAAAGACCTAGATTATATCATTGATACAAAAGACCGAATGGAAGATGCATTTGCCATTATTCGTCGTGGTAAAAAGAAATATCATATGGTGAAATTTAACTAATTACCGATAAGCTAAATCGTCTTGTTGGTCTTTTATGATATGTGAAAGTTTGAGGTTCATGAAGAAAGGATTCTCGCTATATGCTGATGAAATTTCAACAGTATATTTATTCACATTCAAATGAATAAAAGATGTAATGTTTTCTTTCAAATTAATGGGTGACTTCAAAGTACTTTTTAATACTTTGAAGTCACTCTATTCCTTTTGGGGCAGTCAACACTCCATATCAAGACATAATAAGTGAGTGATGAACTCCCGAAAAGGTTGATTAGTTCGACTAACGCACAATGCGGACGAAGAAACCCACTGTATGAAGGTTCGCTATATGAAATCAGGTATGGTCAATCCAGCTAGGCAATACAATGTGGGAGTATTCAGCAGGATGTAATATTTTGACCAATTTCAAAGCACCTTCTAATAATCGAGGAGAAGGGCGGCAATAGAGCCATTCCTCCATGATATGCAGGCGTCCCTCTGCAATCGCGAGGAGTTCTGACCAACCAGGTCGTTTCATGAGTAGGGAGAGTTGTGTGTTATTATAACATCCTTCTGAAGGAAAATTCTCCAGCAATCTCATCGCCCTTTTGTATTCTCAACATACTGAAAGGCGGCATTTGCTAAAAACGTTTGACTTTTTCTATGATCTTCATTGCCTGATTTGGCTCATAGCCCAGCACCCACTCACCGTTAATGCAAGTTTGAGAAGCACCGAGACGTCCAGTCTGTTGCATCAAAAATTGCGCCATGTCTGGATCATTATGAATATTGATGACTTTAAAGTCTATGCTTTGCTCATGCAAGAAATTTTTCATCAATTCACAATACCCACAATTTGCGGTTGAATATATGGTTACATCTAATTCCATCATTTTTTCTCCTTTGTAATAGTTTTTCTTATAGAATAAACTTGAATTGTTGACCTAGTGAATTTGTGTTGAAATGTATATAAATATTAGGAAAGAAACTATTTAATTACACCTTCTATTAGTATAAAGGAATATTTATATCATACTGTCAGGGGTATTCGAGCGCAATGAATTTGTTTTCATTTATTTGCTTTTCTTGACATAATACCTTTAGGGGATATAATATCGATACGAGTTATATTCAAAGTTTTTAGGGGTGAATAGATGGAATATAATGATCAGATTCGCAATCGTTTAAAGCGTTTAGAAGGTCAACTAAAAGGTGTTATTAGAATGATTGATGAAGGAAAAGAGTGCAAAGAAGTCGTTACACAATTATCTGCTTCACGTTCTGCCATTGACCGAGCAATCGGATTAATCGTTAGTACAAATTTAGTATATTGCATGTCAGATGAACAACAATTTCAAGATAAGAATAAAGAAGCTGTTGATTTATTAGTGAAAAGTCGTTAATATGGAGCGTTCAAGCTGGATAATTTATTGAAAGGGAGAATCGAGGCATCATTTAGGACTTCAAGCGATGGACTGAAATGATTCGAGATCAACTGCCGAAACTAGATAAGTTGTAGCGGAGAGCGCTCTATAGCCAAATAGGAAGGAGACAAGTTCGTATGAAAATTATTACACCAGAAGAAGTATTAAAAAAGATTGATGAAGGACAAGAACTCCATCTTATTGATGTTCGTGAGCCAGAAGAAATAGCTACTGGAAAAATTGGCATTGCGCAAGCGATTCCATTGGGAACTCTTGAATTCCATCTAGATGAGTTGGATAAAAATCTTGAATATATTATGGTTTGTCGTTCAGGGCGCAGAAGTGCACAAGCAACATCATTTTTAGAGGAAAATGGATATAAAGCAGCTAATATGGAAGGCGGAATGTTAGCGTGGGAAGGTCCTGTAGAATAGTTTAAAATGGTGATTGAAGAAGGGGTATGCTTTTCGTAAGCATACCTCTTTTGAATTGAATTTTGATGTTGTTGAATTTTATCCCGCGTTAATGGGCAGTAAGATTCCCACCTCAAGGTATAGAGAGAAACGAGAAAGATAGTTGGGGGATCAACTGTTGCAGGCGCCCGATTGGTTCTGGTGGGCAAGATGTTGGTCACTCAGGTGTTGCCACGCGACTTGACGCTTTTAACTTGGGTTCTTCTATTTCAGTGACGGAAGAAGACCTTCACTGATGGAAGTTTCACTTTATCGGAATAAAATGATGAAGAAAGCTCAGAAATTACAAACATTTAACTTAAAAAATAAGAAAGTCTTACAAGCCACTAGTACATTTATGTTGTTGCCATTTATGCGGCATTAGCAGGCGTAAGCACACACTACAGGACACAAGTAGCAAGCAGAGGATAAGAGGGATCCACTGCCTGTATAAGCTTGGCTAGTTCACTTATAATACACAAGTGGAGATGAAAAGAACCTCCACTGTGGGTAGTATCACTTTATGATCAAGGCTAAACATGAGGGTTAGATGCGTTGAAGCGATAAAGTGGGTTTTTAAGGAGAGATTTTGTTGGGTCTATTGATGTTACTTTTTTTTCTAGGTATTATTGGGTCTTTTTTTTCAGGGTTAGTAGGTGTAGGGGGAGCAATTGTTATGTATCCGCTGCTTCTGTTTATACCACCCTTGTTAGGATTTGAACGTTTTTCATCACTTGAGATTTCAGGATTACTGGCATTCCAAGTATTTTTTTCTACTTTGAGCGGTGTAATTGCACATAAAAAAGATGGTAAGTTGCAGCTTATTCTTGTATGGACGATCGGAATTCCAGCATTGATAAATGGTTTTTTAGGTGGAGCTATAGCCAAATTCGTTTCTGATTATTTTTTAAATATGTTATATGGTGTGCTTGCAATCGTAGCCATAATGATGATGACTATACCATATAAGGACTATAACCATAAAGAAATCTCGAAAAAAGTAAAAATTTCATTATCTATTTTGATAGGAAGTGTAGTAGGTTTTGTATCCGGTATGATTGGAGCTGGAGGTGCTTTTCTTTTCGTGCCACTAATGATTCGCATCATTAAAATATCCACTCGGGCTGCAATGGCAACTTCACTCGCCATCACATTTTTGTCATCTATCGGTACTATTCTTGGTAAGATTCTTACAAATAGTATTGACTATCATTTGGCGATTTGGTTAGCAATAGCTGGTCTAATTGGATCTCCTATTGGCGTACGTATCAGCAGTAAACTACCTGTGAAACAGCTTCAATGGATTTTTACACTGCTTTTAATGATATCGGTGATAAAAATCTGTTGGGATATGTTCATATAACATGTTATTCCTAATGTCATTCATAATAGGAATTGTCAACTGATTTCCACTACGCTTGCTAGATCTCCTGTGGTTTGCTGCACCCCGTTATGTTAGTAGCCTAAGCGAAGAATTCATGAGAGAAAAGATACTTAGCTCACACAAGTATTCACTTGCTAAAGGTTTCCTATAAAAAATTTTTGCCTTGATACAGGAGTGCTTTCGTTAAAAGGTAGTAGCGTTTATAAAAGGTAAAAGGCCAGACTATAAATAGCCTGGCAAAGGATTGGATTGAAGAAGAGGCTAAGTTTTAGTAACTAGGCATTACTAAGAAAACCGCCTTTGATTTTCTTATCTTCTTCCCCAATGATGTGGCGGGCAGCAACCATTATGGGGCTTACCGCACATAGTATTTGTTTCGACATATTCGTTTACCACAGACTCTGTATGAGGGAAGTAATGTTGGTTATTGATAACATGACGATTAACTGTTGTTGTATGAGACGGATGGATATGTGGGACTACAGTATTTATGATGTTTGTTCTAACATATTGTCTTGTTGGTGAAACGCGTGCTGGGTCGAATTGTGCAGGAGATGTTTGCGGCGGACAGAATTCTGCAGGAGATGTTTGATGTGGGAAACAATGTGCTGACATACCTTGATGACCTCTCCCGCCAAATGAATGATCGTGATATTTACTGTTCATTTTATGACCTCCTTTGTAATAAGGTATATGTCATTAATAACATATGAAAAGGAAGGAAGTGGGGAGTGGTTTTATGCCTATTTGATTTTCAAATAAAAAAATTTATGAAATAACAAAGCATTTGATTCCATTTTGACTCAGTTGAATGTATTGATGCAATCGTAGTTAAGTTTTCGTAAACTATTCAAATTATTATGTAGCTCTCTCATAAAATGAGAACACTGAAAAACTATAGAATCTCTATTTTCATTGATAAAAATCCATCTTTTCTTTAATTTTATAAACTAAAAAAGATTATTTTTATCATTTTTTTGAAGATGCATTGACTTTTTCAGTGGCCTCCATAAAATAGAGGGTCTTTTTTATATGTTTACTACTAAAGACTGAGAGTAAAGCATTAGAAGTTGTATTATAATAAAAATATCCTAATCTTAGGATATTTTTATGAAATCGTTTCCGGAAACCGTGCTCATAAAAGAGGCTTACTATCAGAGCCATTTATATGATTTAATTTTTGGAGGTCTAAACAATGAAAGCAGCAGTATGGCATGGTAAGAAAGATATTCGTATTGAAGAAAAAGAATTAAAACCATTAAAAGATGATGAAGTAACCGTTCGTGTCGCATGGGCAGGAATCTGTGGTAGTGACTTACATGAATATCAAGAGGGACCTGTGTTTGTTCCCGTTGAAAAAGCAGATGAACTCACTGGGGAAATCGCTCCCATCATTATGGGTCATGAATTTGCAGGGATCATTGAAAAAGTCGGCAAGGACGTTCAAAATTATAAAGTGGGAGATCGCGTAGTGGTGAATCCAACATTAACACATGGCGATAAACCAGAAGATGTTGACTGTTATGATGGCTTCAGCTTTATCGGACTACATGGAGATGGCGGCTTCACCAAATATGCAAATGCTCCAGAATCCAATTTATATCGCTTACCTGAAACGTTAACACTTCAAGATGGTGCTTTAGTGGAACCGACAGCCGTAGCTGTACAAGCTGTCAAAGAAGCTGATTTACGCTTTGGAGATACCGTAGCCATCTATGGTGCGGGCCCAATCGGGTTATTGACAACACTTGCCGCAAAGGCAGCGGGTGCTACCAAAATTATTGTTCTGGATCTTTCTGAAACGCGTTTAGAAAAAGCGAAAGAACTGGGCGCTACGCATATTATCAACTCGGGAAAAGTCAATGGACCAGCAGCTGTTCGAGAAATCGTCCCTAATGGTGTAGATGTGACATTTGAAGTGGCTGGTGTGGCTCCAACCTTTAAACAAGCCATCGATTCGACTCGTGCACGCGGGACAATGGTGATCGTTTCTATCTTTGCGCGTCCTATCGAATGGAACCCATTACATTTAACAAATACAGGTGTCAAAATCACTTCAACCATTGCTTATACCCCAACTACATTCCAACAAACTGTAGATTTAATGGGCACTGGTCAATTGAAACCACAAGGTATCGTCACTTCTCAAATTGTATTAGACGATATTGTAGAAAAAGGCTTTGAAGCATTAACAAACGACAAATCTCAAGCTAAAATTCTAGTTGAATTAAGCGGAGAAAAATAAATCCTGCTACTATAGATGTAAACTTCTTAAATAGTGGAATAATTATAGAAGTAAGAGACCATGAGATATTCCCTCATGGTCTCTTATTATGTAATTTCGAATAGAATGAGTTAAAAAGTAATTTAAGTTTCAATGATATTATGGAGGAGATTTTTGTGGTAAAATAATTTACAAAAATACCAATAAAAAGAGGAGAATTATGAAGAAATTTGCGGATGTTTTAATTGTAATAGATTTACAAAATGGAGTATGTACTGGAGTGGGGAACTTATATAATTTAGATGATTTATTGATAAAAGTAAATAAAAGAATATCTTTATACAGAGAATTGGATAAACCTGTAATTTTTGTGCAACACTGTGATGATGAATTAGTACCTGAAGAAGATCCATGGAATATCAATTCAAAGATAGACTTTCGTAAACAAGACCTTTTTGTAAGAAAAACTCATGCTAATTCATTTTACAAAACTAATTTGAAGGATCTCTTAGATACATTATCTATACATAGTATTGAATTTTGTGGAGCCCAAACAGAATATTGCATGGATGCAACTATCAAATTTTCTCATGGATTAGGATATAAAAATTATATGGTGCGAAAAGCAACTTCTACTTTGAATAATGCCTATATGTCTGCAAAAGAGACTATTCATTTTTATGAGAATATATGGAGTCATAGATTTTTAGAATTTATAGAAGACTGATATTAGTTTTATCATTCCTGTTTAAAGTCTTAACAATGATTGGTCAACTAAAAATATGATTAGTGATGAAAATATCAACTTTCTTGAAACCATTTTGACTTTTATTTCTTCAGTAAAAATACTTGCAGATAAGTAAATTCTCATAAATAGAAGTCTACGCAATATATATTAATAGCTTCCCCATCAGTAGTATCAAGGTTTTGAGAGTTCTCCCAAGTATATTGAGAAATAACGGTGATAAGAAAAAGCCCCCAATAATTCCCCCCCAAAAAACGATGAAGTTTGAGCATTTTTGGGTAGCGGTAAAAAACAAAAAACCTTGCAACCGCTAATATAACGGTAACAAGGTTTTGAGAATGATACACTTTGAAATCCACGAAGATTAACGTGAATAGTATTCGACGATGAATGATTCGTTGATTTCTGCAGATAATTCGCTACGTTCTGGAAGACGCACAAAAGTACCTTCTTTTTTGTCTGCATCAAGTGAAAGGTATTCTGGTACAAAGTTAGTAACTTCGATTGCTTCAGCTACAATATCAAGGTTTTGAGATTTTTCACGAAGAGAAATCACTTGACCTGGTTTTACGCTGTATGAAGGGATATCAACGCGTTTACCGTCAACTAAGATGTGACCATGGTTTACTAATTGGCGAGCAGCACGACGAGTGCGAGCTAGACCAAGACGATAAACTAGGTTGTCTAAGCGAGTTTCAAGAAGGATCATGAAGTTTTCACCATGAACACCATTCATTTTACCAGCTTTTACAAATAAGTTGTGGAATTGACGTTCGTTCATACCATACATATGGCGAAGTTTTTGTTTTTCTTGTAATTGTAAGCCGTACTCGGATAATTTTTTACGTTGAGTTGGGCCGTGTTGACCTGGAGCATATGGGCGTTTTTCGATTTCTTTACCAGTACCGCTTAAAGAAATGCCTAAACGACGTGATAGTTTCCAAGATGGACCTGTATAACGAGACATTTAGAAGTCTCCTCCTTTGGTTTTTTATTCGGCATAAAATAAAAACCAGATGTATTTAACCTTATGGTCATTTTATTTTCATGTACCTTCGCTCTTGCAGCCGAAGAGTTACGCAATACCCCGTCTACATTAGTAGAGGAATAAAATGAGCCAATAAAGCCATACAACCGCTGCATTTATTTTACACAAGTTCCATTCTATCTGTTACAGGAGTGAGTGTCAAGAAAAGTTACCTTTTTTATTATAATAAATGCTATAGAAATAAATTTTATAGTAATTTATAATGAAATTTGTGTTAATTAATAAAAAATAATAGATTGGTCATAGTTAAAAAGGCTTGTTTAGTGTATAATAAAATAGTAAAAAATATATACATATTGTATCGGAGAAAAAGGTGATGGAACGTTGCGAAATCTACAAATAATGCAAAGTATTAAATGCCAATTGCTTGATTTGTGGATAAAAAATGCTGGGAAACCGCTTACTGCAATTGAGTACTTAGAATTATTTAATGGGGTTATGCTCCGAGAATTTAATATCAAAAAAATAGAATACTTAAATGCCGAAAATGACGTATTATATCCTTTAACTACTTCTGATATATCAAATGGAATTCCATGTACATCGTTGACGCCTCACCTAGAACAGAGGCATCGTTCTCACCATTTGCTTATTAAAACGCTAAAGCGTTACTTTGAGTACGCTGGTGATGTACTTGTTTTGAAAGGAAATGGTGAAATATTAGGAATCCTTATTATAGAAGATACACCAATATGGAATAGTTTTGCACAAACTCCATATGTCGCAGATTTGGAGAAACTTCTATCAGATATGTTTAGGGTGATCAAAAATAGTTGGAAAAATACTTATGAGAAAAAGTTAAATCGTGAACTTTTTGAAATGACAGAGGTTTTTCACTCAACGATGGATGTTAATCATATTCTAGAAGCAATGATTCACGGCGTTAAAAGGATTTTCCCAAAATTCAATTCAAAGTTGATTTTATCGAATGATCAAGATCGTAGGGGAATAGAGAATGTTTATGTCTTTGATTATTTATTAGAACGTCCTTCCACCATCGAGGCATTTGTATCAGGGGAGATGACGATCGATCATGCTTCAGATATAGATAGTCGTCTATTGAATGCACCTATTAAAGGAAAACAAGGTATTTATGGTGTTTTGCAAATTTTCACCCCGATTGATTATCGATTTAGTCCAAGAGAGAAGAAATTTATACAGCATCTTACACAAATTTCTGGCAATGCACTTGAAAATGCTAAGCTATACCACCAATCCCATCGTCTCGTTTCAGATTTACAGCTTATAAATGAAACTTCACAACGATTGAATATGAAGTTGAACAAAGAAGAGATATTATCCTTTTTAACAAAACAATTGAACAAATCTTTTACGCCTTCCGAGATATGCTTTGCATTACTTGATGATGATCAGTTTCAAAATGCAAAAGGGACTTCAGCTTTTTTCTATCAAGAAGAAGCAAGAGTATACAAAAACTATATTGCCAAGCATTTTGCTAGCTCAACAGATCCTTTATTCGTAGCAGAATTTGATAGCCTAATCGAACAAAAAGTTGCGTATAACTCTATGATGGTAGTACCAATTATTATTCGGGAGAAAGTGCAAGGATATTGCGCTATTTTACATCTTGATCCTTATTATTTTTCATTTGATAGCTTTAAGTTAATGCAATCACTTATTCGCCATTCTTCACTTGCAATCTCCAATATTTTATTGCGTGAACAATTACAGGAAATGGTCGATCGCGACTATTTGACAAAATTATATGCACGCAAGTACTTAGATCGATACGTAGAAAACTCAATGGAAGAGGATGAGTATGGGGCTTTTGTATTGCTTGATATTGATAACTTTAAAATGATCAATGATACATTTGGTCATCAAACGGGTGATTTTATCTTAAAAACAATTGGCAATCAGTTGCAACTGAGTATTCAAGATCAAGGGATATGTGCTCGATGGGGTGGCGAAGAAATGGCCATTTATTTACCAAACAAGGATGCAAATGACGCTATCGAAATTGTTAGGAAAATAATTAAGTTAATACCAAATGTGACAGAGCCATCTGTCACATTATCATCAGGTATTGCCGAATGGCACAATGATTTGGATCTAACATATCAACATTTACTCAAAAATGCAGATATTGCTTTATATGAGGCAAAAAATAGTGGTAAAAACCGATATTGTTTATTTCAGTCCATCAGTTCTTAAATAAAGTGAAACTTCCATCAACTGCCTATTAACGCGGGACAAAAGTCCGATCCGTTCTATTCATATACAGTGGGGAATGAAAGAAGCCCCCACTGTATAAAATTTCACCTTATAGATAAAGATGATCGGTCAATACAGAAACAAATTGTTCAAGACCAGCTTGGTCATCTTTAGAAAAACGTCCTTTTATAGGGCTATCGATATCAAGTACTCCATAAAGGACATTATCAACTATAATAGGAACAACAATTTCAGATTGAGAAGCGCTGTCACAAGCAATATGACCAGGAAATGCATGGACATCCTCTACAATAAGAGTTTGTTTAGATTGTGCTACAGTCCCACAAACCCCTTTGCCAAGTGGAATATGAACACAAGCAGGGAGTCCTTGGAATGGACCTAAGAGCAATTCATTGTTTTTTACTAAATAAAAACCGCACCAATTGATATTTTCTAAAAATTGGTTGAGAAGAGCAGAGGCATTGCTTAAATTTGAAACGTTATCTAATTCACCTTCCAATAATGCATCTAATTGTTTAGCTAATAGATCGTATTTTGGGGCTAAATCCCCACTAGGATTTTTTGTTTGAAACATATTTTACTACCTCCTGATTAATCTTTTAATGGAAAAATTTCATCGTAAAACTGATGTAAATCTGCAACTTGATGTGCATCTGAGCCAAAAACTAATGGGATATTCAATGATTTTGCGTATCGAACATATGGTAATGGTGGATAAGGTTCTTTGCAATATTTTTTTGCAAGCCCTGCACTATTAACATCGAGTTCATATTGATTGTCTGCCATTAATTGTAGAACCTGTTTAATTTGATCATCATCGTCAATTTGTTCGCCATGAGCAAGCTGGAATTTATGAATAAGTGTAGGATGTCCAATCCTCTTTGGTTTATATTGACCAAGATTAGCAGAAATTGATTGTTTTAATGTTTCATAGTATAAATCATATACGGCTTGAACAGAACCTAATTTTTGGGCAAATTCTAAAAAAACTTCACTTGAATAATCGATGCATGTATATTCATCGTTATACTTTAGAAAATGTACGGATAAAATAGCATCATCAATTTGTGGGCCTACAATATTTAAAAAACTAGTTGTTTCCGTTTCATATCCAATAATATAGTCCACTTCGAAGCCAATACGAATATGTATGTCTTCTTTGTATTGCTCCTTAAGTGTATTTAGTTCGTCCAAATACGCAATCAGCTTATGAGGATCCATACCACTATCCTTTTCAGGTGTAGGATCTATAAAATTTGTAGGTAAAGGAGCATGTTCAGTAAAAGTTATATCTTGGAATCCCAATTTCATAGCTTTTTTGATATAATTTTCTATAGAATCTTTAGTGCCATGTGGACAATATGGGGTATGAATATGTGCATCACGCTTCAAAAAAATCCCTCCATTAATAATTATTTAGTTGAATTATAGAGGATTTTATGAGAAATCTCTCTAAAAAGTAAACAAAATATCCAAAAACATGGTACTATTAAGCATAATTAGAAGCTGCAAAACTGATTTTGGATAGGGGGCTTACGATGAAGTATATCATTCCTACCATCATCGTACTATGTGTAATTATAGCAATTGTCTTTCTATTTCGTCGAAAACATAGAAATGAGATTCAAAGACTTGACCAAAAAAAACTACAGATCCAAAATAAACCAGTGCTAGAAGAGCTAACTAAAGTAAAGGCGCTGAATATGAATGGACAAACTGAAGAAATGTTCGAACGTTGGCGAAATAAGTGGACAGAGCTGATGGATGTAGAAATGCCTAAAATTGATGTCCTTTTATTTGATGCTGAAGAACAAGTCGACCAATTTCATTTTGGCAAAGCTACAGAGATTGAAAAAGAAATTGAATCTCGAATTACAGAGTACGATCAAGAAATGGTAAAAATTTTAAAAGAATTAGATGAATTAATCGGTAGTGAAGAAAAAAATCGAATTGAAATTGAACAGTTAAAAGAACAATATCGTTCTGCGCGGAAGACATTGCTGGCACATCAATATTCTTATGGCCCAGCTGCGGAACCTCTTGAAAACCGTTTGGAAAAGTTCAATCCTCAATTTGAGGAATATGATCAGTTAACAGCATCTGGTAACTATTTAAAAGCAAGAGAAATTGTAGTGAGTTTAAAGGAAGAAGGACAAACTCTCTTTAAGCTTATAAATGAAATCCCAACATTGCTGACGGAGATCCAACATAAAATTCCGTCTGATATTCATGAAATCCGTAATGGACACCAAGAGATGGAAGAGCAGTCTTATTTTCTTGTTCATCTTGAAATATTAGAAAAGTTGAACCAAATAGAAGAAAATTTAGTCGAGTTCAAACAAAAAATAGCTGATCTTGACATTGCTCCTGTTCAATTACGTGTAGTTGAAATCAAAGATGAGATTGAATCATTTTATGATGCACTTGAAAAAGAAGTTATCGGTAGAAAATATGTGGATGATCATTTTACAGAAATAGGTGACCTACTAGAATCTGCTATTGAAGCGACTGAAAAGACAGTTGAAGAAGCAGAGGTTGTTCAAAAAAGCTATCGAATATCGCCAAAAGAAGCGAATGTACCAGTAAATTGTAAACAGCAATTACTTTCTTTACGTCAACGTTATGAATTATTGACGGTAGAAGTACAAGAAGAGCAGTCTGCTTATTCAAGCATGGAAGAAACGTTAAAAGAATTAAAATCATCTATTGAGCAATTGTTTGAAGAACAAGAGCAATTCGCTGATCGTATGAAGAATTTACGAATAGATGAAAATAAAGCGAGAGCAACATTAGCTAAACAAAAAAGGTTGCTACATGATACAGAACGCATGCTACATAAAGCCAATTTGCCAGGTATACCAGAAGAAATGGATGCACGGTTGGAAGAAGCAGCCGAACAGATATTTGTTGCTGTTAATAGTCTTCAAGAAATCCCGCTTAATATGGAAACTGTAAATAAAAATCTTGAGATTGCAGAGAAATGTATAGAGGATGTACATAATACAGCGGTTGAAATGCTTGAAAACGTACAATTAATCGAACGAATTATTCAGTACGGCAATCGTTATAGAAACTCGAATCCAGCAATGCACCAACAACTTTTGGAAGCTGAAGATGCATTTCGTGAGATGCGTTATGCAAAGGCACTCGAATATGCAGCAACTGCGGTAGAAGCCGCTGAACCAGGTGCGATGAAAAAAATTCAAGTACTTGCCAAAAACAAAGGTTGACGTTCATAATAAGAAAAGCATTAAGCCACCCGCGATATTGTGCTGGTGGTTTTCTTTTGAAAGGAAATGAATGATATTGAAAGACAAAATGATTTATTTAGATCATAGTGCAACAACAAAACCGGATCCAGCGGTTTTACAAACATTTGTCCAAGTAAATGAACATTACTATGCAAACCCAGCATCTCTTCATCAAATGGGTGTTGAGTCAAACGCATTACTCAGTCGAGCAAGAGAACAAATCGCTGATATTATAAATACTTTACCCGAACAAATTATTTTTACATCTGGTGGTTCGGAGTCCAATAACTTTGCTATTAAAGGATTAGCTAGAGCAAATAAACATCGTGGTACAAAAATCCTTGTTTCATCTATCGAACATGCATCTGTTTTAGAAAGTGCTAAGGCAATGGAAAAAGAAGGTTTTACAATTGAATATATCGATGTTGACAAAAACGGCGTGATCTTAATAGATGATCTAAAGAAAAAACTGACAAAAGATACGGTTGTCGTTAGCATCATGCATGTGAATAATGAAATAGGTGCTATTCAACCGGTGGCAGAAATCGCTAAAATAGTGCATCAAAATAGTCGAGCCTTTTATCATATGGATGCTGTACAAAGTTTTGGCAAAATTCCTGTACAATTTACAGGAGAAGATGGTCCAGATGCCATTACAGTTTCTGGTCATAAAATTAATGCATTAAAAGGATCTGGATTTTTAGCCTTACGAAAACAAATGAACATTCAACCTATTATTCATGGTGGTGGTCAAGAAATGGGCTTTCGGAGTGGCACAGTTGCAGTACCACAGGATGTAGCTTTAGCGAAAGCCGTTCGACTAGCCATTGAAAAACAACCTAAGAAAACAGCACAATTCAGTAAATGGAGAGATGAATTACATGAATTTTTCAAGCAATTTTCATATGTAAATACACTCTCAAGTAGTCAAGGTGCGCCACATATTATTAGTTGTGCAGTGCAAGGTTTAAAAGGAGAAATTTTAGTCAATGCCATGCAGCATGAAGGTATTATTATTTCAACTTCAAGTGCATGCTCATCAAAAGATCATTCAGTTAGTCATGTCGTCAAAGCAATACAAGTTGAACCATCTTATGAAAAAGGTGTCATTCGTATGAGTCTAGGTGAAGGAATCACAGATACAGATATCGCATTCTTTAAAACAGCTTTTAGCAAGGTAATGCACCAAGTAAAGGAGTTTTAACCACATGAAATGGCATGAAATTTTAATCCGTTATGGAGAAATTACGACAAAGGGACGTAACCGTAAATTATTTATCAATCGATTGAAAGAAAATTTACGCTATACGTTCGCTGATGTTCCCAATTTGCGTATTCGTTCAGAACGTGACCGCATGTATTTGAGCAGTAATGTAGATACTGAAATGGAAGAACTCATCAAACGTTTACCACATATTTTTGGTATTCATTCATTTAGCCCTGTGGCTCAATGTGAACCAACCATCGAAGAGATGAAAAAACTAGCTGTTGAAATTGTAAAGGACATGAATTATCAAGGAAAAACATTTAAAGTAAATGCCAAACGCTCATTCAAAAAATTCCCGATGGATACATATGAACTCCAACGGACTTTAGGGAGTCATGTATTAAGTTCGTTACCTGGCATGACCGTTCAAATGAAAAATCCTGATATCGAGCTTCGTGTAGAAGTTCGTGAAAAAGCAGTTTATATGATGATCGATGTCATTCCTGGAGCTGGCGGTTTACCAATTGGCTCTAACGGTAAAGCGTTGTTGCTTTTATCTGGTGGAATTGATAGTCCTGTAGCAGCTTATTATATGATGAAACGCGGCGTAAGAGTAGAAGCTATTCATTTTTTTAGTCCGCCATTTACGAGTGATCAATCATTAGGAAAAGTGAAAGAGTTATGTGAAAAAATTAGCCGCTTCGGTGGTAAAATCCGCTTACATGTTATACCTTTTACAGAAATCCAACAAAAAATTCAAAATAGTGTTCCTGAAAATGTAACAATGACTTCTACTCGAAGGATGATGATGAAGGTAGCGGATGTTGTTCGGAAAGAAATCGATGCCAAAGCAATTGTTACAGGTGAAAATTTGGGACAAGTTGCTAGTCAAACATTAGAAAGTTTAGCTGCGATTAATGCTGTTACAACTACACCTATTTTGCGCCCATTAATCACATTCGATAAATTAGAAATAATAGAAGTTGCCAAAAAAATTGGCACTTATGATATTTCCATTCGTCCATTCGAGGACTGTTGTACCGTATTTACACCAGCAAATCCAAAAACAAAGCCTAGAATCGACAAGATGAACTACTATGAAAGCTTTACTGATTTTGATGAATTGATCGAAAGAGCCGTGAAAAATCGCGAAATTCATACATTCCCGAAAAAACAGACAGATGAATTTCTAGATTTTTTATAATACAAGAATAAATTTCCTATATTTTTGTTGTATGTTTTCTTCTCTTCTGTACATTCTATGTACACAAGGAGGTGATACACATGCCAAACAACACTTCTTCAAACCAATTAGAAGTTCGTGGAGCTAAACAAGCTATCGATCAAATGAAATACGAAATTGCACAAGAATTCGGTGTGCAACTTGGTGCAGATGCATCAGCGCGTGCTAACGGATCCGTTGGCGGAGAAATCACTAAGCGCTTAGTTGCATTAGCTGAACAACAACTAAACGGTTATTCTAAATAACAAATCTTGAGTACAGTATGCTCAAGAAAAAGCAAAAAAACCGAGGAAGAATTCGAGAGAATTTTTTCTCGGTTTTTCAATGATTAGCAATAGAAACATTGTCGAAAGAAATGTTCCTATTCAGATCGTATTTCTGTAGTTTTGCATAAAACTATAGAAAATAGAAGGTGTATATCAGGTATGATGGTTCGAAAAAATTAGATATGCAGGGATACAATCGTAAAAGGTCACATATTTTTTACTTCATTTTACGAATTGTAACAGAGGATTACTCGAGTCCTCGAAAATACGGAAATGTATCTACAATTTCTTTGTGCGGTGTTCATTCGGTAAAGTCAGTTCAATGTTTTACAGGAAAAACGAGCAATTTGTAGTGAAAATATTGACTATCTATATTTTATGGATAATATCTATTTGAGATTCATCACTGCAACTTGGAGTTATAATATTCGATTAACTCTCATTTATATCCATAAATCATTTTTTTTAAACTTAAGTGCATGATTTTTTTTCAAACGCACATTCTATAAGTGCAAAGGAGGTGATTTACATGGCAAGAAGCGGGAACTCAAATCAATTAGAAGTTCGTGGTGCACAACAAGCAGTAGATCAAATGAAATATGAGATCGCACAAGAATTTGGTGTGAGTCTTGGAGCAGATGCATCGGCGCGTGCTAACGGATCCGTTGGAGGAGAAATTACAAAGCGTTTAGTTGCATTAGCTCAACAACAAATCAGTGGCTTTCCAAAAAAATAATTAAATTAAATTAAATAAATAGCGTAAAAGCCGGGGGAGAATAAAACATTCTTTCTCGGCTTTTTAAATTTAGTACTAACTACTAATTACTAATATTTATATCTAGTTGTAATTTCAAAATACATTACATATAATAATTTGTGATGTCAATTTGTTATTCAGGGGGGTTTTTATGAAACAACAAGATTTAATTGCAC
Source organism: Rummeliibacillus sp. SL167 (assembly GCF_007896505.1). Taxonomy (NCBI): domain Bacteria; kingdom Bacillati; phylum Bacillota; class Bacilli; order Caryophanales; family Caryophanaceae; genus Rummeliibacillus; species Rummeliibacillus sp. SL167. The sequence goes on from NZ_VCBM01000001.1 coordinate 177,498, forward strand.
CTGAAGATTATAATTTAGTGGAAGAAATTGAACGATTCGCAAAAGGGCAAGAAAAAATTGCTATTCAATTTGAAAATGAGATTGGCAGTACAGATTCTATCACATATGATGGGCTAATAAGAAGAGCCAACCAAGTAGCAAATGTTTTTACAAATCATGGGTTGCAAAAAGGTGATGTAGTCCTGATTATGGTACCTCGTTTAATCGATGCCTATATTACATATATAGCGGCATTAAAAGCGGGTTTGGTTGTAATTCCAAGTTCTGAAATGCTAAGAGCGAAAGAAATCGATTATCGAATCGCTCATAGTAACGCGAAAGCGGTCATTGTTTATGAACCATTTATAGAACAGTTCTATCAAATAGAAAATTTACAGGGCGTACAACAATATGTGATTGGGCAAGCAAACGCACCTTGGATCCAACTGATTCAGGAAGCTGAAAAAGAGTCAGAACAATTTGAAGATGCTAAAGTAAAAAGCACGGATAGTGCATTTTTATCTTACACGAGTGGTACGACAGGAAATCCTAAAGGGGTTGTCCACACACATGGATGGGCTTATGCACATCTGAAAACAGCCGCATCCCATTGGTTAGATATTCGGGAAGATGATTTAGTATGGGCAACTGCAAGCCCTGGGTGGCAAAAGTGGATTTGGAGCCCATTCTTATCTGTATTGGGGAGTGGGGCAACAGGATTTGTCTATAATGGACGTTTTAAAGCAGATAAATATTTAACTTTATTGGAAAAATATCGAATTCAAGTTTTATGTTGTACACCAACGGAATATCGCATAATGGCAAAAGTCGATAATTTAGCGGATTATAATTTATCAGCCTTGCATAGCGCTGTTTCAGCTGGGGAGCCATTAAATCAGGAAGTTATTAATGTTTTCAAAAAAGTGTTTCATCTGAATGTCCGAGATGGATATGGTCAAACGGAAAACACATTACTGATTGGAAACCTTAAGGGTATACCGACAAAGCCAGGGGCGATGGGAAAACCTACGCCAGGTAATATCGTAGAAATCATCGATAAAAATGGAAACGCTTGCCCTGTTGGAGAAGTTGGAGATATTGCTGTTCATCGCTCTACACCAGCATTATTTAAAGAATATCTTCATGATCCTGAACGGACTTCAAAACAATTCAGGGGAGATTATTATATAACTGGAGATCGTGCCAAAAAAGATACGGACGGATATTTCTTTTTTGAAGGTAGAAATGATGACATTATTATTAGTTCAGGCTACACAATTGGACCATTTGAAGTTGAAGAGGCATTAGTGAACCATCCTAAGGTTCAGGAATGTGCAGTAGTGGCAAGTCCAGATACAGTTCGTGGAAATATAGTAAAAGCATTTATTGTCTTAAAGGATGTTGTCAAGCCTTCAGATGAATTAGTGAAGGAATTACAACAACACGTGAAAAAGAGAACAGCACCCTATAAATATCCGAGAGCCATTGAATTTGTAAAAGAATTACCTAAAACATCATCAGGTAAAATACGGAGAATTGAATTGCGTGAGAAAGAAAAAAGAAACCATCGTATAAATTCATGATAAGTGGATATATCTTGCATTAACGGGCAGTAAGATCCCCATCTCAAGATTTAGAGAGAATGTGGGATTAGCTATTAAAGTGACTGTTTAAAAGATAGAATAGTATGCTAGAAAGTATTCTGGCATACTATTTTTATATGAGTATGACTGTATTTTTATACAGTTTTTTAATGCTGATAAAAAATTTTTCCTCGAAGTTGTAGTTATAATATAAGTGTAACTTTACTCTAAATGAGAGAATGCAAGTTTTTAATATTTACATTCACTAGTTATAAATTTATAATTTGGAAATGAACGCACTAGAAATTGAGGTGAGATTGTGCAAAATGAAAGAAAGGGTATTATTGCATCAGTAGGTGCCTATTTTTTATGGGGTTTATTCCCTATTTATTGGAAGTTTGTTGAACATGTTTCAAGTGAAGAAATCTTGGCAAGTCGTATCATTTGGTCATTTATATTAACATTGGTTTTTGTATTGTTATTCAAACAATGGCATATATTGATTTTGGATTTTAAAAAATTATGGCATTATCAGAAATCTTTTTGGTCTCTATTTTTTGCAGCCTATTTAGTTTCTCTAAACTGGTTCATCTATATTTGGGCTGTAAATCATGATCACATCGTACAAACAAGTCTTGGGTATTATATGAATCCAATCATTTCGATTCTTTTAGGAATTATTTTTTTAAAAGAAAAATTATCAAAATCACAAATTATTGCATTTTTGCTCGCTGCGATTGGTGTTCTTATCTTAATCACTTCATATGGTCAAATCCCTTGGGTTGCCATTGGATTAGCATTAAGCTTTGGTATCTATGGTTTATTAAAGAAACAGATTGTGCTTGATGCAACACGTGGCTTAGTGATTGAAACAATGTTTATTTTACCGGTTGCATTGATCTATTATGTATATCTTTATTTCCAGGGAAATATGTCGTTTTTGCATGTCGATATGAAAACTGATTTGTTTTTAATTGGAACAGGGATTGTAACAGCTGTTCCACTTATTCTTTTTGCAATGGGTGCACAAAACATCCCTTTATATTTGGTTGGCTTTATTCAATATATTGCTCCTACAATGACACTTATTTTAGGCGTTATTGTTTACCATGAATCGTTTGGTGGAATTGAGTTAGTATCGTTTTCATTTATATGGCTTGCATTAGTCATTTTCTCTATTTCTACTATTGTAGGAGTGAAAAAATCTCACAGAATTCATCAAAAAGCATGAAACGTTTTAAGGTTTCATTCGTATAAACAATTGAAGGCCAAAGGAGGAGAAATAATGACAGCAAAACGATGGATCGCTCTAGCTATAGCGGCGGCATTATTTGTCGTTTCTACATTTGCAAGTGTACTGTGGTCAGTTGCTAAGCTAGACTTTAAGAAAGAGTTTACATCTGCATTTAATATGAATGCTACATATGATACAGATATTATTAAAACTGGAAATCCTGCGAACAAAATAGCGGTTTTAACAGTGAATGGAACGATACAAGATACTGGAGAGTCAGCATCTTTATTGAGTTCGGGAACATATAATCATCAATTTTTTATGAATCAACTAGATGAAATTTTAGATAATCATCAGGTGAAGGGTGTACTGTTAAAAGTGAATTCTCCTGGTGGAGGAACAAATGAATCAAAGCAAATTTATGAAAAAATTGTACAAATAAAAAAAGAACGTAAAATCCCTGTTTACGTATCCATGGGATCGATGGCTGCATCAGGCGGTTATTATATTTCCGCACCTGCTGATAAAATATTTGCGGATGAAGAAACGATTACTGGTTCTATCGGTGTTATTATGCAAGGATTGGATTATAGTAAATTAGCCAAAAAATATGGTATCGAATTCAACACAATTAAAACAGGTCCGTATAAAGATATTATGAATGGTTCTAGAGAAATGACGGATGCTGAAAGAAAACTATTACAAGATATGGTGAATGATTCATATGGACGATTTGTTAAAGTGGTGGCAGATGGTCGTGGAATGTCTCAAAAAGAAGTAAAGAAAATTGCGGATGGGCGTATTATGAATGGTTCACAAGCAGTAAAAGCAGGGTTAGTCGATCAAATTGGATATAGTGAAGATGCACTCCAATCTCTTATGAAGGATCATCATCTTGTAGGTGCTGAAGTATATGAGTACAAATCCTTAGATGACTGGACATCACTTTTCTCTTCAAAGATCAATACGTTACTTGGGGGATCTACTGAAAAAGAAGCGATCACTAAATTATTAACGAAAAATGGTGCCCCTCGTATGATGTATTTGTATGGTGAAGAATAAGGAGGTTTTAGATGATGGCAGAAGCAATTGATGTTGGAATGCTCCCCCCAGAACCGATACAAATAAAAAAAGAAATGGACTACCAATTGAAAGCGGCAGGCTTTTGGACTCGATTTTGGGCATATTTGATTGATCTAATCGTTGTATTTTCTATAAATGCTATTACAGTTAAACCGTTATTTTTCTTTACTGGATGGGAGAATATTGAAATTTTTTATATCCCGCTTTATGGATCCATGACAAGTCTTTTATTTTATGCCTATTTCGTTGTGATGACGAAAATCTGGGGACAGACAGTTGGGAAAATGGTTCTGGGTATTCGTGTTGTTTCAGAGGATGGTAAGCCCTTATCTTGGGCAACTGTGTTTTTCCGTGAATGGATTGGTCGATTTATTTCTGTTACAATTGATATTCTTTATATTTTGGTCGCATTTACACCAAATCATAAGGCTATTCATGATTATATAGCAGATACAAAGGTTATCCATGAAAGAACCTTTGAAGCAAAAGCAAAAATACTAGAAACTGAAGTTCAACCTAAGCAAAAGATAGTAGACTTAGATGAAAATAATAGAGAAGATACAATCACAAATGATCGTGAGTCTTGAAAGTTGCATGACTAAGAGAAATTCGAGTAATATTGTTTTTGAGGAGGCGTTGAAATGGTACAGGTAACATTTATTAACAAACCAGTAACATTAGTAGGACCAGAAATTAAAGTAGGTGACAAAGCACCTGACTTCACGGTGTTATCAACAGATCTTACAGAAAAACATTTATCAGATTTTGCAGGTCAAACTGTTTTAATCAGTGTTGTTCCATCATTAGATACAGGTGTATGTGATGCACAAACTCGTCGTTTTAATGAAGAAGCAGCAGGATTAGGTGAAGATGTAGTTATCTTAACGATCTCTTGTGACCTTCCATTTGCTCAAAAACGTTGGTGCGGTGCAAATGGTATCCAAAACGTCCATACTTTATCCGATCATCGTGATTTATCTTTCGGTGATGCATACGGTGTTCATATGAAAGAATTGCGTTTATTAGCTCGTTCCATCTTTGTTGTCGATAAAGAAGGAAAGGTTTCTTATGTAGAATACGTATCAGAAGGTACCAATCATCCGGACTATGATAGTGCCATAGCTGCTGTAAAATCACTGAAAAATAAGTGAGTTTTATCTTGATTCAGCACATCTCTCTTATAGGTGGCGAGATAAATGTCGTATTTCCTATTTAGAGGTACAAATGGTCGCCGAATCGAGATAGAGCCTACGTTGGCGAATATCATATCATGGATTTTGACAAGGAGCTTTTCGAGTAAGTTTGAAAAATCTGGATGCCATTACGCTGGGCGTAATGGATAGGAAGAAATAAAGAAACAAGTTGAAACCCACTCGTTAGTTTGAGTGGGTTTCCATTTTGAGGGAGAAGAAAATGGAAACGATTGAAAAACTATTTTCATTTATAGATGAATACACAGAAAATACCGCGAAAGAGCATGAGATGACTTATTTAGAGGGTGTTCTTGAAACGCTAAACACATGGCTAGAGGGTGAGATAAAACCCGCTGATCTTGAACCTTCTAAAGAAGAAATTCGTAAAGCGATACAGCTAGTCCTATTAAAGGGTATGCATCAGAGCACACAGCCCAATCACCAAATGACTCCTGATTCACTTGGGCTGCTATTAGGATATTTTGTAGAACAGTTTTATGAAAAAGAGTTGACATCCAATGGAAAAATTACTGTATTGGATCCAGCGATCGGAACTGGTAATTTGCTATTAACTGTAATGGGCTTAGTGGGAGATAAAATAGAAGGCATTGGTGTAGAAATTGATGACTTACTGATACAACTTGCAGCGGCATCTGCAGAATTAGAAAAGCGATCCGTATCTTTATATCGTCAGGATGCACTAGAGAACTTAATCATTGATCCTGTAGATGCCGTTATATGTGATCTTCCTGTTGGCTATTATCCCAATGATGAAGTCGCAAAAGATTATGAGGTGAAAGCACCAGAAGGAATGACATATGCTCATCATTTATTTATCGAGCAATCATTAAAATATGTAAAAGATGGAGGATATCTTTTCTTCCTAGTACCAAACCATATATTCGAATCTGAACAGTCCTCCATATTAAATAAATTTATTACTTCAAAAGCTTGGATTCAAGCAGTTGTGCAATTGCCGGATGAACTTTTCAAAAGTAAAGCACATGAAAAGTGCTTATTTATACTGCAAAAGAAAAATGATACAGGTAAACCTGTAAAAGAAGTATTATTAGCAAAGGTCCCCAATTTAAAAAATATAAAAGCATTAGAATTATTCTTTGCTAAAGTTCAGAAATGGAAGAAAGAACAAAAATAAGGTTTATCAACATAACTCAGGATGGGCTTTCGAAAGCTTACAGAGCATGTTATATGTTCCGCATGTTTCGGAATGTAACATGACAGCGTCTTGCTTAAAATAGAATCTATCATTGAAAAAGGTACTATTCAGATTGACACTGAATAGCACCTTTTGTTATTTTTCAAACAGTTTTGTTCAAATTATTTTTCTTTGGCAGCTGAATCTGTACGAACAACAAGTACATCGCATTTTGCAGAGCGTACAATATTTTCAGATACACTACCGATTAAGAATCTTTCTACAGCATTAAGACCAGTAGCACCACAGATGATTAAATCTGCGTTAACTTTGCTAGAAACTTCTTTTGTGATGATTGTTTTTGGAGAACCGTATTCAATTAATACGTTTATATCTTTAACACCTGAAGTTTCAGCTTCTTTTTTGTAGCCTTCTAATAATTCTTCCGCGAATTCTTGAGCGCGTTCTTGAATGGAACGATCATAAGCTTCAATTGCCGCAAAAGAACGAGTATCAATAATATTGACTAAATATAGAGCCGCTTCGTTACGATTTGCTATAGCAACAGCCTTTTTGAATGCGTATTCAGCTTCTTTTGAACCATCTACTGCTACAACGATGTTTTTATAATTTAATGCCATAATGGATTCCTCCTTTTTTATGTTTCTATTATAACATCCTTCTTTTAGAAATACTCTCCCTAAATTTCCAAATTCAAAATTTCGTAAAATATAATATAACTATGGAAATAATAGAATCAAATCAATTTCATAGATTTTTCACTAGGTATGGATTTAATCAATTAATACTAAATATAGATAAAAAATCAGGTGTGTTAATTATCCGATTTTATCCATAAAGATAGGAAGAATTCGTTGTTTTCCGCTGCGGCTTGCTCGCTTTTCCCGTGGGAAATTGAATTAGTCTCATCGAATTATGTCAAAGATATTTGCTGATTTCTGCCTAATCATCAATACGTCTGAAAAAACAAATATATTCCATCGATATGAACATTAATATTCAGACTTATGTGTGCGTTTTACAGGAAATTTGTTTTCTCTTTTTGGTAGTGCTTTCAAAAAATAATTTTCAAAATTATCAACAAAATATTATAGAAATCTGATACAATGAACTTGTTTTTATGTGGGTACAACTTTATACATAAAAAACAATCGATATTTTTTACACATGAGGAGGATGGAGTATGAAGATTGGTATTCCAAAGGAGATTAAAAACAATGAAAACCGTGTGGCTATGACACCAGCTGGAGTTGTAAACTTAGCGACGTTTGGTCATGAGGTATTTATTGAAACAGGGGCAGGATTAGGTTCAGGCTTCACAGACAAAGATTATCAAGCAGCAGGAGCGCATATTGTTCCAACAGCGCAAGAAGCTTGGAAGCAAGAAATGGTCATGAAGGTGAAAGAACCAATATCTCCAGAGTATGATTACTTTTATGAAGGGCAAATTCTTTTCACTTATTTACATTTAGCTCCTGAACCTGAGTTAACTCAAGCGCTACTTGATAAAAAAGTAGTAGCCATTGCATATGAAACGGTGCAATTACCAAATCGTTCATTACCATTATTAACGCCAATGAGCGAAGTAGCAGGACGTATGGCTACGCAAATTGGTGCGCAATATTTAGAAAGACAAGAAGGCGGAAAAGGAATTTTACTTGGTGGCGTGTCTGGGGTACCACGTGCTAAAGTAACGATTATCGGCGGAGGTATGGCAGGTACTAATGCCGCAAAAGTGGCAATTGGTATGGGTGCCGAAGTAACGATCATCGATTTAAATCCTGAACGCTTACGTCAATTAGAAGATCAATTTGGAAATGATATACAAACATTAATGTCTAATCCATATAATATTGCTGAATCCGTAAAACATTCTGATTTAGTCATTGGAGCTGTACTAATTCCAGGAGCAAAAGCACCAAAACTAGTAACTGAAGAAATGATCGAGTCTATGTCTCCAGGTTCTGTAGTGGTAGATATTGCTATTGACCAAGGAGGTATTTTTGAAACATCTGATCATATCACAACACATGATAATCCAACATTTATCAAGCATGGTGTCGTCCACTATGCAGTAGCAAACATGCCAGGTGCTGTGCCTCGTACATCAACGATCGCTTTAACCAATAATACAGTTCCTTATGCATTAGAAATTGCCAATAAAGGCTATAGACGTGCATGCTTAACAAACGAGGCATTGAAAAAAGGAGTCAATACATTGGATGGCAATGTTACGTTTGAAGCTGTAGCGGAAGCGTTGAACTATCCATATGTTCCAGCTGATTCACTATTATAATGAAATGAAATCTTAACAAAAAATAAAGAGGTGACTCAACGATCGTTTATCCAACGATTTTCGAGTCCCTCTTTTTTATCTAAAAATAATTCCTCTTATTTTGGTTGAATGATTTGCAATTCTTTGGGGAAGCTTGTTAAAACTTCTACGCCATCAGCCGTTACATAAATATCGTCTTCAATACGGACACCCGCTGTATCGCCTTTGTAGATACCTGGTTCGATGGTAAAGACCATTCCTTCTTTGATGGCAATTTCGTTTGCACCATGTACAGATGGAAATTCATGTACGGATATTCCAAGACCATGACCAAGACGATGGGTGAAATATTCACCATAGCCAGCTTCACGAATGACATCACGAGCGATTTTATCTAAATCCATAGCTCGTACACCTGGCTTAACAGCAGCAATTGCGGCTTCATTCGCATTTTTGACAGCTTCATAGACAGTTTTTTGTGCTTCGGAAGGATCACCAAATGCTACTGTACGAGTAATGTCTGAGCAGTAACCTTCATAAATCACGCCAAGATCGAATAGTACTAAATCGCCTTTTTGGATCTTTTGAGTTCCTGGTGTTCCATGTGGAGAAGCGGCGTTTAATCCAGTAAGTACCATTGTGTCGAATGACATGTAGACACCTTTTTCTTTCATTGCTGCTTCGATAGCAGACAATACTTCAATTTCAGTTTTGCCTTCTGCTAGTTCATGACAGCCAACTTCAATAGCATAGTCAGCTAGTTTAGCTGCTTCACGTAGTTTTTCTAATTCATCTTTCGATTTGACTAAACGCATATTGTTGAGTTGTTTGTCTATACCAACGAAGTTAGTTGCTGGATAAAATGCTTGTAAAGACTCTAAACGTTCAACGGTTAAATGATTTTTTTCAATAGCAATTGTATTTAATGGGACATTACGAGTTTCAGCAGTGTTATGGAAAATTTCCCATGCATTTTCCGTATCATCATGACCTACCACTTCGTATGACCAGCCAGCGGATTTGGCATCAGGAACTTCCATTTTAGGGCAAATCATAAATGGTTGTGCATTTTTAAATACCATTACGCCAAGAAGACGCTCATGAGGATCGCTACTAAAACCTGAGAGATAAAATACGTTATCAGGTGTTGTAATAAATGCTGCATCGATGTTGTTTTCTTGTAAATAATTTTGAATCAATTGAACCTTGTTCATAAGAATCCTCCTTAGAAATATTAGAGCTCTTGAAATAATGATAGAAAACTAATTTCAATTTAAGTAACTCTTTTCAACTATAGTCTACCAAAAAAGAGGAAAATATGTATCAATAACGAATTGAAATATAGTGAAGCTATACATTGAAAGGATGATACATCATGCAAATTTCTTATCATGGACATTCTATTGTGAAAGTTAAAACGAATGGCTACACAATTTTAATGGATCCTTTTATTACAGGTAACAGTTTGACAGATTTAAAGGTGGAAGAACAGAAGCCAGATATTATTTTGCTAACGCATGGTCATAATGATCATGTCGGCGATACCATTGAAATTGCAAAACAATCTGGGGCTTTGGTAATTGCTCCAAATGAGTTAGCTGTGTATCTTTCTTGGCAAGGCATTCAAACGCATCCTATGCATATAGGAGGCTCACATCAATTTGATTTTGGTAAAGTAAAATTCACACAGGCCTTCCATGGCTCATCTTATGTAACGGATGATCAACAAATTATTTATACAGGCATGCCTGCAGGAATTCTTCTATTTGTGGAGGGAAAAACAATTTATCACGCAGGAGATACGGCACTATTCTCAGATATGAAACTAATCGGCGAAAACCATCCAATCGATGTTGCATTTTTGCCAATCGGCGATAATTTTACGATGGGGCCAGAAGATGCTGCTAGAGCTGCCCAATTTTTGAAACCAAAAGAGGTCGTACCTATCCATTACAATACATTTCCGGTCATCGAGCAAGATCCTGAAGAATTTGCCGAAATGGTGTCGAATACTACTGTTCAAGTGATGAAACCTGGCGATAAATTTGACATTTAATTGAATTATATATAATAATCTTGGTTTCAAAGGTTAAATTATTAAAGAAAATGGCCAAATTATGTTACACTTAAGCCAAGAACGATGTTGGAAAATAGGTGATTTTTTGGCTACAAAACATGAAAAGATTCTTCAATATATTGAATCATTACCAGTAGGAGATAAAATTTCAGTTCGTCAAATTGCTAAAGAGATGTCCGTTAGTGAAGGCACAGCTTATCGTGCAATTAAAGAGGCTGAAACGAGAAGATTAGTTAGTACGATCGAACGCGTAGGGACAATTCGTATCGAAAAAAAGAAAAAAGAAAATATCGAAAGACTTACATTTGCAGAGATTGTTAATATTGTTGAAGGTCAAGTATTAGGTGGCAAAAGTGGTCTGCACAAAACGTTAACGAAATTTGTTATTGGTGCGATGAAATTAGAAGATATGATGCGTTATACAGATGCAGGGAGTCTACTAATCGTAGGAAATCGGGAACGGACACATGAGTATGCTCTAAAAGCAGGAGCTGCTGTTTTAATTACAGGTGGATTTGATACGACCGATGAAACAAAGAAATTAGCAGATCAGCTAGAGCTTCCTATTATTTCAACAAGTTATGATACGTTTACAGTTGCGACGATGATCAACCGTGCTATTTATGACCAATTGATCAAAAAGGAGATTTTGCTAATTGAAGATATTGTCATTCCGATTAAAAATACATCTTATTTAAGATCAACAGACACTGTAAAAGATTATAATCTACTCAATTCTAAGACAAATCATGGTGGATATCCTGTTGTAGATAAGCATGGGAAAATTGTTGGAATCGTTACAGCTCGTGACCTGATTGGTAAGTTGGATAGCGATCATATCGATCGATTGATGACACGCAATCCAATTACTGTAACATTAAAAACAAGTGTAGCTACTGCGGGGCATAGAATGATTTGGGAAGGTATTGATCTTTTGCCGGTTGCGGACGAGCATGGGGTTTTACAAGGCGTTGTTAGTCGTCAAGATGTTTTAAAGGCATTGCAAATGGCGCAAAGACAACCACAACATGGAGAAACGATTGATGATTTGGTGAAAAATGAAATATCCATTGATTCAGAAGATGAGGAAAATACTGTTAAATTCTCCGTAACACCACAAATGACTAATCAATTTGGTGCTATTTCATATGGGGCATTTATGACTTTAGTGGTTGAATCGGGTTCCTTTATGTTGAAAAAGGTGAAACGTGGAGAAAGCGTATTAGAGAATATGGCTATTTACTTTATCAAACCTATTCAAATGGAAACGATGGTTATCGTAAAACCACAAATACTTGATATGAGCCGTAAATTTGCAAAAATGGACTTTGAAGTGTTTAGCGAAGAAATGCTAGTTGGGAAAGCAATGGCTACATTTCAAATACTTGAACGTTAGCGGATAGATATATTTATATGCAACCAAAAAAGTGATGCACACTTTTGTGCATCACTTTTTGTTCAATTCCTCTTCTTCCGCAATATACTGACCATAGTGGCGAACACGCTTATTATAGTTAATAGAGGCATATACCCCGAATAGAATCATAATCGTGCAGACTATATATGTAAGGGTAGTATGATATATAATCATTTGGTTGATTCCAAATAAGGTCAATAGGATGCCAAGTGAAACACCTGCTCGATTAGCATACCATTTTTTATGAATTGGTAAGTTTGTGCGGAATTGCTTTGTTTTAAAATATAAATAAAACACAAATGAAATAACAATTAAAAATGCTAAAATAATATTTAAGATATTACTCATGGTGCTCCTCCTAAAAAAGCAAATCTGTCTTTATTTTAACGATAATGTTTAAAAAAAGATAGTAAGAAGTAGGGAGTTCCTTATGAGAGACCATTTATTAGTAGGAGGTTTTTTCTTGAAAACCAAAATTATTGAAACGATTCAATCGTATGATACGATCATTATTCACCGACATGTACGTCCTGACCCAGATGCATATGGCTCACAGCTTGGATTACAAGCAATTCTGCAAGCTACTTACCCAGAAAAAAATATATATGCTGTTGGTGAACATGATCTGGCTTTTGACTATTTAGGCAAACCTGAAGTGATTGCAGATGATGTATACCAGAATGCGCTAGTTATTTGTACAGATACTGCCAATACGGAACGAGTAGATGATCAACGTTATCATACAGGGGCATTTTTGATTAAAATAGATCATCATCCTAATGATGATGCATATGGCAATTTATTGTGGATTAATACTTCTGCCAGTTCTTGTAGTGAAATGATTTATGAATTATTTAAGAAAGGTCAAGAAATAGCTGGTTGGAAACTGGATGCAAAAGGTGCGCGCCTATTATTTGCAGGTATCGTTGGCGATACAGGACGCTTTATTTACCCTAGCACAACAGAAACGACGTTTCACGTAGTAGGGGAACTTATTCAATATGATTTTGATCGTACAGAGCTATTTAATAGTATGTATGAATTAGATCGATCATTGTTGCATTTACAAGGGTATATCTATCAAAACTTTTCAATTGATGAAAACGGCGCAGCTTATATTAAACTACCTATCAATCTTTTAAAAGAATTTGGAGTGACAGCTAATGATACATCTGCATTAGTTGGATCGCTTGGCGATGTCAAAGGCATCAAAGCATGGGCTATGTTCGTAGAAGAAGAAGATCAGATCCGTGTTCGCTTGCGTTCAAAAGGTCCGATTATTAATACTTTAGCCAAACAATATCGTGGTGGCGGACATCCAATGGCTTCAGGAGCTAAAATCTTTGAATGGTCTGAAGCGGACGAAATGATCGATAAATTACAAAAACTATGTAAAGCATAAAAAAGAAAGGAAGAGATGATGATGCAACCTGTATACTCTCAGATAGTGACAGCTGCGGACATGCTAAAAAGTACAATTCGCATAAGTGAGCTCATTTCCTTCCTTCAACATGAAAAAGCAAGGGCTGCGGCGATTACAAATTCAAAATTGTACGGATTATTGCCCTTTTGGCGCGCACTAAAAAAAACAGCTATTCACCCTGTTGTTGGCCTGACTGTCAAAGTTGAGTTTTCTCAAGAAGATATTAGGCCATTAGTGTTGTATGCCCAAAATATAGATGGCTATCAAAATCTATTAAAAATGACTTCATCCATTTCTTTAAGGGAAAATGAAACATTACCACTTCGTTGGTTAGAAGGGTATCACAAAGGATGTATTGCATTAGTACCGATTACAAATGATTTATGGCAACAAGAAAACTCTTATGAAGCAGTAGAAAGACTTTTGAATATTTTTGACCGAGGTTACTTATGGATGGGAATTGATCGTCCAGGTGGCATTAGGCATCCGGCAGAAGAGGTAATAGTTGCTTATTGCTTAGAGAATTCACTAAAAGTATGTGCTACCCATTTAAGTACTTTTGTGAAGGAAGAGGATGCTTTTACATATGAGGTAGCAAAGGCCATCTCATTGGGTTCTAAATTGGCTGATCAGGACAAACTCACTTTTCGGGAGAGCAAACAGTTTTTACCTTCTGAACAAAACTATTGCGAGTGGTTTGAGGATCATCCAGAATGGCTGCAAGCAACGGAAGAGATGCTTTTGTCATGCCAAGTGGAACTGAACTACGATCGCTTTTATATGCCAAAATTCCCTGTGCCAGAGGGAGAGACGACAGCCAAAGCTTTACAAAAAAATTGTTTGGCTGGCTTGCAAGAACGTGTCCCTCATGCAGGAAGAGAATATCATAAAAGATTGTCCTATGAGTTAGGCATCATTATAAAAATGGGCTATGCAGATTATTTTTTGATCGTTGCAGATTATATCCAATTTGCAAGAAGTAAACATATTTTAACGGGGCCTGGTCGTGGTTCCTCAGCAAGCTCTTTAGTCGCTTACACGTTGCGCATTACTGATGTAGATCCCATCCAGTATGGTTTGCTGTTTGAACGATTTTTAAATCCAGAACGTATTACACTACCTGATATCGATGTTGATTTTGCTGATTATCGCAGACAAGAAGTGATTCAATACGTTGCAGATAAGTATGGAGCAAATTACACATCTCAAATCATCACATTTGGGACATTATCAGCGAAGGCTGTAGCTCGTGATGTTGCACGTGTTTTTGGATTCGACAGTGAAGAGCTTGCCCATATTTCTAAGCTGATACCTGGAAAACCTGGCATAACATTAAAAGAGGCTATAGCGCAGTCTGAGTCTTTAAGAGGATTTATCAACTCCAGTGAAATCCGTAGACAATGGATGCAAGTTGCTTTAAATTTAGAAGGATTGCCACGCAACGCATCTACGCATGCAGCAGGAGTTGTGCTATGCCCAGAGCCGATCGTTAATGTGGCGCCAATCGAAAAGGGTAATGAAGGTCTCTATTTAACACAATGGCCAATGCAAGAAGTTGAATCAGTTGGCTTGTTAAAAATGGACTTTTTAGGTTTGCGTAATTTGACTATTTTGGAAAGAATTCGTTCGATGATTTACTATGATCAAAAGAGATTCTTGCAATTCGAGAAAATTCCATTACATGATCCCAAAACATTTGAATTATTACAAAATGGCGATACAATAGGTGTTTTCCAATTGGAATCGGAAGGTATGAAAAAGGCTTTGCGTGAGATCCGGCCGACTGTTTTTCAAGATATCGTTGCGGTGAATGCTTTATACCGTCCTGGACCAATGGATTTTATCCCTGTTTATAGCAGACGAAAACATGGACAAGAACGTGTTGAAATGCCACATCCTGCTTTAGAATCCATCCTAGGTGAAACATATGGGGTGATTGTCTATCAAGAACAAATCATGCTGATTGCTTCTAAAATGGCTGGATTTACGATGGGAGAAGCGGATATTCTTCGCAGAGCAGTAAGTAAAAAGAAGAAAGAGGTTCTTGATTCGGAAAAGACTCACTTTGTTCATAATTCAGTTGCTAATGGATTCTCCGAGAAAACTGCAGTGGATGTTTATAATTTGATCATCCGTTTTGCAAATTATGGATTTCCCAAAAGTCATGCAGTTGCATATAGTATCATTTCCTATCAAATGGCCTATTTGAAAGCTCATTTTCCAGCTTATTTTTATGCGGCATTATTAACTTCTACGATAGGAAATCGAGATAAATTCAATAAAATATTGCATGAAGCCAAACAAAAAGGTGTTGTTATTTTACCGCCATCTATCAATGATAGTGGACGATCGTTTCGTGTTCAAAATGGTGCCATTCGCTTTGCATTATCTGCGATCAAAGGTGTTCCACATACATTTATCAACAAAGTAATGGAAATACGAAGAACGGAAGGACATAAGAAGTGGCAAGACATATTTGATATGGCCATCGATTTAACAGCGATCCATTTTACGCATAAAGCGATTGAACCATTGGTTAAAGCAGGGGCACTCGACGAATTTGGCAAAGATCGTGCGATACTTTTAGCAACAATCGATGCTGCTGTTAAACATGCCGAATTGTATCGACCTGAAGAAGAGGATCAGCTTTTAGAGGATGTATCATTTTTCTTTGGCAAACCGAAGCATGCGAAAGCTAGTCCCATTTCAGAAAAACTAAAATTACAATTTGAAAAAGAAGTTTTGGGATTGTATATATCTACACATCCAGTTCAAAGAGTAAAGCAGGAACAACAAATCCAGTCAACTACTGCAGATATCATACGACATATGACAGGCGGTCAATATGTTAAAATGGTTGGAATGATTGCCGCTATTAAACAGATAAGGACTAAAAAGGGCGAATTGATGGGTTTTATAGAAATGGAAGATGAAACAGGTAGTATTTCTGTGACTATTTTCCCAAAAGAATATATAAAAGTCATCGAATGGATAAAAGAAGATGAAATGCTATTCATTGAGGGGATTGTTGAGGTAAGAAAAGGATTCCCTCAAATTATATTAAAAAAATGTACAGCCATTTCATCCTAAAGTAAAAAACTGTGTGACTATCGCACAGTTTTTTGTTTTTTACTTTACAGATGCTAACAGTTTTTGTATGATAAAATTGTTCAAAAGTGGTCAGACCACTTTTATAGAATATTTGGGCACTGGGGAGACGGCTATGAGTGTAGATAAACCCGCTTCGAAAATGTTTATACAAATCGTACGTGAATTACGAGAAATTATTCAAAATGAGAAAATTCCTCCTGGAGGTAAAATCCCATCAGAACGTGTTTTGGCTGAGCGATTGAATGTAGGACGGTCTTCTATTCGAGAAGCTTTGCGCAGTTTAGAGTTATTAGGCCTGATCGAAACTCGTAGAGGTGGGGGGACATTTGTAGCAGATTTTCGTAATCATCAATTAGTAGAAGTATTATCAACATTTATCTTACAGGAAGAAAAAACTTTAAGAAATGTTCACGAAACAAGGAAGATTTTAGAACGTGATGCCATTCGTATCGTCGCGGAGGATGAAAAACTTCGAAATTTACCAGTATGGGAAAGTTTGCTAACAAATTTAATTATAGAGGGACGTATTGAGCGAGAAGATTTGATGAGAGAAATTATTATCACGTCCAATAACCGGCTTGTGCTTAAAATCTGGATACTTTTAAAACAATATGGCAAAGAACCCTACAATGGACTGTCTACAGAAGAAGAACAGCCATTTCTACAAACGTTTATCAGTGAGATCATGCTTGGACATACAGAAGAAGCCATCCAGGCTTTTGAACTTTGGACAATGTTATTACATAAGGAGAGAGAATGATTATGAGTATTCGAGATTTATTTAAAAAAAATAAACCTAATAAGAATATCACGATTACGCGCGAACAGCATAGTGTTCCAGAAGGTATTATGACAAAATGTCCAGAATGTAATCATGTTATGTTAACAAAGGATTTACAAAAAAATAAAAAAGTTTGCCCAAATTGTCAATATCATCACAAAATGACGGCGAAAGAACGGATTGATGATTTTTTAGATGAAGGATCATTTCAATCAATAGACGATCATTTACAAACAGTGAACCCATTAAATTTCCCAGGATATATTGAAAAAGTAACATCAGATATGCAGAAGACAGGTTTGAATGAAGCCGTTTTAACGGGTGTTGGAAAATTAGAAGGCAGACAAGTTGTTGTTGCCGTGATGGATTCATTTTTCCGTATGGGTTCCATGGGATCTGTTGTTGGTGAAAAGATTACTAGAGCAATAGAGAAAGCCACTGAGCTTAGTGCGCCATTTATTGTTTTTACTGCCAGTGGTGGGGCAAGAATGCAAGAAGGTGTTATTTCACTAATGCAAATGGCCAAAACAAGCGTTGCATTGGAACGCCATGGAGCAAAAGGAAATTTATTTATTTCGATTATGACTCATCCGACAACAGGAGGCGTCTCTGCAAGTTTTGCTTCACTTGGTGATATCAATTTAGCAGAGCCAAAAGCGTTGATTGGTTTTGCTGGTCGTCGCGTGATTGAACAAACTGTAAGAGAAAAATTGCCAAATGATTTCCAAACAGCCGAATTTTTATTGGAACATGGTCAATTAGATGCTGTTGTATCACGACATGAAATGCGGAAAACGGTTAGTACAATTGTGAAATTGCATGTAAGGGAGGCAATCTAATGGTAAAAACATTATCTTTTGAAGAGCCACTTGTTCAACTACGTTCCAAGATTACAGAACTAAAAGAGTTTACATCAAATACTGAGGTAGATTTATCAAAAGAGATTGAACAGTTAGAGGAACGTTTTACAAATCTTGAAAAAGATATTTATCACCATTTGAGACCTTGGGATCGGGTCCAAATTGCACGTCATCCAGAGCGACCAACGACGCTTGATTATATTCATGAGCTTTTTGATGATTTTATCGAGCTGCATGGTGATCGTACCTTTGGCGATGATGCAGCGATTGTTGGTGGAATTGCTTGTTTTGAAGGAACGCCAATTACCATTATCGGTCATCAACGTGGAAAAGATACGAAAGAAAATATTCGCCGCAATTTTGGTATGTCTCACCCTGAAGGCTATAGAAAAGCTTTGCGCTTAATGAAACAAGCGGAGAAGTTCAAACGTCCAATTATTTGTTTCATTGACACAAAGGGGGCATATCCGGGAAAAGCAGCTGAAGAACGAGGACAGAGTGAAGCCATTGCAAGAAACTTATTGGAAATGGCAGGATTAAAGGTTCCAATTATCAGTATTGTAATCGGAGAAGGAGGAAGTGGCGGAGCACTAGCTTTAGGTGTGGCTAATCACGTACATATGCTAGAAAACTCTACTTATTCTGTCATTTCACCTGAGGGAGCAGCATCGATATTATGGAAAGATGCTGCTCTCGCTCAAAAAGCTGCGGAAGCTATGCGGATTACAGCTCCAGATTTAAAAGAAGAAAATATAATCGAAGAAATAATTCCAGAAGTATTAGGTGGAGCCCATAAAGATGTTCATAAACAAGCTCAGTTTTTAAAAGATGTTTTACAAAGCTCATTAGACAAATTAAAAGATTTATCAGAGGAAGAACTAATAGAGCAACGTTACCATAAATTTAGAAAAATAGGCACTTTTTCAGATAAAGATTTTCAAAAGACGTCTGACAAGTTAAAATAATGGTATATTAGGTTAAAGGGCTGTTTTAAACGGATGATCGTTTGAATCAGCCTCTTTCTTTCAGACGATAAAACATTTGAACACAATACATATGAAATTTGGTGTGTTGATCAGAAAAAGTAGGATTGCACGATCAATACATCTGCATAAATATAAATGTTCAAATGAAGAGTTGGCGGGAGGTTTAAATAGATGAAAAAAATAGGTGTATTAACAAGTGGTGGAGATGCTCCTGGTATGAATGCTGCAGTTCGAGCAGTGGTCAGAAAAGCACTTTATCACGGGATAGAAGTGGCTGGTATTTATCATGGATATCAAGGATTGATCGAAGGAAATATCAAGGATTTAAATGCTGGTGATGTAGGGGATATTATTCAAAGAGGCGGAACAATATTATATTCTGCTCGCTGTCCCGAATTTAAAACAGAGCAAGGTCAAAAAAAGGCCATTGAACAATTAAAAAAACATGGAATTGAAGGATTAGTCGTCATAGGTGGAGATGGTTCATATCGTGGGGCACTGGCTTTAACAGAAAAAGGTTTCCCATGCGTTGGTGTTCCTGGAACGATTGATAATGATATTCCAGGTACAGACTATACGATTGGCTTTGATACAGCTTTAAACACAGTCATAGAAAGCATTGATAAAATCCGTGATACAGCTACCTCTCATGAGCGAACATTTATCATTGAAGTCATGGGACGTGACGCTGGAGACCTAGCTTTATGGGCAGGACTAGCAGGTGGTGCTGAAACAATCGTTATTCCAGAAGTTCCTGTGGATATTGATGGTTTAGTCAAGCGATTAAAACAAGGTCATGAACGTGGCAAAAAGCACAGTATTATTATCGTAGCTGAAGGTGTTATGTCTGGAGGAGAATTAGCAAAAATACTTAAAGATAGAGCAGAAATCGAAACTCGAGTATCTGTTTTAGGGCATATTCAACGTGGGGGATCACCAACTGCTAGAGATCGTGTTTTTGCTAGCCGACTCGGTGCAAAGGCAGTAGAAACTTTATTGGAAAATCGTGGGGGAGTGGCTATTGGCATTCATAATCGTGAGGTGGTAGACTATGAATTGAAAGAAACATTCAATAAGGAACATAAAGCTGAACTATCAATGTATACATTATCGAAAGAATTATCGATCTAACGGATTGGAGTGGTAGTGATGAGAAAAACAAAAATTGTCTGTACAATTGGACCCGCAAGTGAATCACAAGAAATACTGGTGTCATTAATCGAAGCTGGGATGAATGTTGCGCGATTGAACTTTTCTCATGGTAATCATGAGGAACATGCAGCACGTATTCAAGCCATTCGTGAAGCTGCTAAAAAAACGGGTAAAGTAATAGCTATTTTACTTGATACAAAAGGACCTGAAATACGTACACATAATATGGAAAATGGAGCAATTGAACTGGTAACAGGTCAAAATATCGATATTTCTATGACAGAGGTTCTTGGAAATAAAAATATATTTTCGATTACTTATGAGAGATTAATTGAAGACGTTCAAGTCGGCTCCGTTATTTTACTAGATGATGGATTAATTGAATTACATGTAACAGGTATTGATCAACAGGCTGGTATTATCCATACAACAGTTGCCAATGCTGGTGTCTTAAAAAATAAAAAAGGCGTCAATGTACCAGGCGTTTCAGTCCAACTTCCAGGGATTACAGAAAAAGATGCTCAAGATATTTTGTTTGGGATTGAGCAAAAAGTAGATTTTATTGCAGCTTCTTTTGTCCGTCGTCCTTCAGATGTTATGGAAATACGTGAGCTGCTCGAACAAAATGGAGGAGCTCATATTCATATTATTCCAAAAATTGAAAACCAAGAAGGCGTTGATAATATTGATGAAATTATTCAAGTATCTGACGGTCTAATGGTTGCTCGTGGAGATCTAGGCGTAGAAATTCCAGCCGAAGAAGTCCCAGTTGTGCAAAAAAATTTGATCCATAAATGTAATAAGGCTGGAAAACCAGTTATCACAGCTACTCAAATGCTTGATTCGATGCAGCGTAATCCTCGTCCAACTCGTGCTGAAGCAAGTGATGTTGCCAATGCCATCTTAGATGGTACAGATGCGATCATGCTGTCAGGAGAGACAGCAGCGGGTCTGTATCCATTAGAATCAGTTAAAACAATGGATAAAATCGCAAGACGTATTGAACAAACATTAGACCATAAACGTATTGTTAATGAGCGTAGTAAAGAAAAAGGTGGCAACATGACAGAAGCCATCAGTCAAGCTGTTGCACACACTTCTTTAAGCCTTCAAGTGTCTGCCATACTAGCTCCAACAGAAAGTGGTAATACAGCGAAAATGATTGCTAAATATCGTCCGGGTGTACCGATTATTGCGATGACCTCATCCGAAGAAGTGTGTCGTAATTTAGTGCTTGTTTGGGGAGTCCAACCAATCGTAGCGCCGCAAGTTGCTTCGACAGATGGTGTTTTAGAACAAGTTGTTCAACAAAGTATTGATCGTGGTTATGTAAAACATGGAGATTTAGTAGTGATCACTGCAGGTGTGCCAGTAGGAGAAGCTGGTACAACGAACTTGATGAAATTGCATGTCATTGGTGATGTATTAACAAGAGGACAAGGCATTGGTAAATCGACTGCTATCGGAAAAGCATTGGTCGTGCATAATGCAGAAGAAGCATTAAGCCAAGACACAACGGATCGCATTATCGTTACGATTGGATCAGATAGAGATATGATGCCGGCTATTTCGAAATGTGCAGGGCTCATTACCGAAGAGGGTGGTTTAACAAGCCATGCTGCGGTTGTAGGATTAAGTCTAGGAATCCCGGTAATCGTAGGAGTAAAGGATGCTACTAAACTGATTAAAAACAATCAAGAAGTATCGATGGATGCCGTTTCAGGTGTTATTTACTACGGATCATCAAGAATTTTATAATCCAAAACATATGGATTTGATAGATTGTACATCTTTGGGTATTCTAAAGAAGAGGTGAAGGCAATGAGAAAGTTTCTAATGCTTTTAATTGCAGTACCAATTGTTGAAATAGCTGTTGTATTACTTTCAGGAAAATTGATAGGAGCAATCCCAACCCTTTTATTGATTGTCGGAACAGGTGTGCTAGGTGTATATCTAGCTAAAACAAAAGGATTGAATGCCTTTCAACAGCTGAAAAGAGAAATTGAAAAGGGAAGGGCACCTGGAGATGCAATAATCGATGGTGTATTAACGTTTGTTGGTTCTATCGTGCTCATTCTTCCAGGATTCATTTCTGATATAATTGGGATTTTACTGGTGATTCCAATAACCAGAAAATTATTTAAGCCTGCCATATACTATTGGTTACGAAAAAAAATGAAAAATGGTCAAATTATTTTGATACAAAAATAGGATGGCGTTGCAATTTCACAGCGATTAATAATATGAATGGGCTAATAATGATCCCTGCCACTCCGAAGAGCAATAGACTAATAGCACTTAAAATGAAGGCGTGTACCGAGCGAATCTGCATGGTAGACGCCCACATCATGGATTCAGCAAATTGCCTTGTCAGTTGAATCACAATATATAAAACAATCAGTTGAATGCCTATTGCAACTTTTCCGGTTGCCATAAATACAATACTAATAGGAATTAGAAATACTCCGATACCTAAAAAAGGTAAAAAATCACATACTGAAACAAGTAATGCTTTTCCAACAGGTTGAGAAAAGCCTAGAAAATAAAAGCCAATAGATAGCATTCCAAATGTAATAAGTGCTAGACGAATTTCAACTGTCATAAAATAACTAAATAATGTGGTCGCCTCTTCGAAAATAGTATATATAGGCTTTCTAAAACGAGCAGGAATATAAACAAAAAACCAATGTTTATTTCTGCTCGTTTCATATAGAGAAAAATAAAATGCTACAATAAATATCGTTACTTCCACTAAATGCTGTAAGATATCTTGTATAGATTGAAATATTTTGGATAACAATATATCGAATAACTCAAATAGTTGATCCCTGATTTGAGTAGTAATTGCTACAGGAACATGGATGAACGATGACACATTTAATAGGTTTTCTTTCAGGACAGGAAGGGTATCTATTAATACTGAAATTAGGAACAATAAACCTACTGTTATACCTGCAACTACTATGAATTCAGTCAGAAGTGCAGTTATAAACGAAGGCAATTTCAATTGCTTATGGAATAATTGAAGTAAGGGCGATAGGAAATAAGCTAAAACGATTGCTAATGTTACAGGTAGTATGAGCCAAGCGAAAAAAATTAAAAAAAGTATAAAAGTCCATAATTTTATATTATTTTTTATATTTTCATCAGGAAATTTTATAATATGGTCACCAACTTCCTTTTTTACTAATTTATGTTTTCTTAATAATTTTAATATCTTCTATAAAATACTTAAATTTTCTTCGAAACGCTGTTTTTTCATAAAATGAAGGTTTTTCATTCACAAAGCCGTCAAAATTTATTATAATATCAATGTAAGCGATTTACTTATAGGTTCATATGGATTTGACTATTTTTTTGATAAGTTGAAACTTGGTTTCAACGCTATTGGAAATCGAAAAAGGAGCGAGAATAATGGCAACAACTAAAGGTTTAGAAGGCGTTATAGCAGCGGAAACTAAGATTAGTTCAATCATTGATGATACTCTTACATATGTAGGTTATAACATTGATGATTTAGCAGAAAACGCATCTTTTGAAGAGGTAGTTTACTTACTATGGCACACTCGTTTACCAAAAGCAGACGAATTAGCAGAGCTAAAACAACAATTGGCTGACAATATGGCAGTGCCACAAGCAGTATTGGACCACTTCAAAACTTACGATCTTCAATCTGTTCATCCTATGGCAGCTTTACGCACAGCTGTATCTCTATTAGGTTTATATGATGAAGATGCAGAAGATATGTCAACTGAAGCGAACTATCGCAAAGCTATCAAATTACAAGCTCGTATAGCAACAGTGGTTACTGCATTTGGTCGTATCCGCGCTGGTAAAGAACCAGTTGCACCAAAAAAAGATTTGTCATATGCAGCTAATTTCTTGTATATGCTACATGGTGAAGTGCCACAACCACTCGAAGAAGAAGCTTTCAACAAAGCATTAGTGCTTCACGCTGACCACGAATTAAATGCTTCTACATTTACTGCTCGTGTATGTGTTGCAACATTATCAGATATGTATTCAGGTGTTACTGCAGCAATCGGTGCTCTTAAAGGGCCTCTTCACGGTGGTGCAAATGAACAAGTTATGAAAATGTTGAGTGAAATTGGTTCAGTTGATAATGTAGAACCATATATCCAAAACAAATTAGATCATAAAGAGAAAATCATGGGCTTCGGACACCGTGTTTACCGTAATGGTGACCCACGTGCAAAACATTTGCGTTTAATGTCTGAAAAATTGACAAAACTAAAAGGTAAACCAGAACTTTACGAAATGTCAGTTAAAATTCATGATATGATTCAAGAACAAAAACATTTACCAGCAAACGTGGACTTCTTCTCTGCATCAGTTTACGATTCGCTAGGTATTGAACATGATCTATTCACTCCAGTATTCGCTGTTTCACGTGTATCTGGTTGGGTAGCTCACATCTTAGAACAATATGCTAATAACCGTTTAATTCGTCCACGTGCAGAATATGTTGGACCTGGTATGCAAAAATATATACCAGTAGAAGAAAGATAATTGCTATAATGGTAATATCGCAGGGCAGACTTTTAGAGTTTCTGCCCTACGTGTATGAATATAGGAGGAAAGAAACCAATGTCTAACGAGAAAATCATAGTAGAAAATGGTGTACTTAAAGTACCAAATAACCCTGTTATTCCATTCATCGAAGGGGACGGAATTGGCCCTGATATCTGGGCAGCTGCTTCTCGCGTAATCGATGCAGCAGTAAAAAAAGCTTATAATGGCGAAAAGAAAATTCAATGGCTTGAAGTTTTAGCTGGTCAAAAAGCATTCGACAAAACTGGCGAATGGTTACCACAAGAAACTCTAGACAAAATCAATGAATATTTAATCGCTATTAAAGGACCTCTTACAACACCAATCGGTGGAGGAATTCGTTCATTAAACGTAGCATTACGTCAACAACTTGACTTATATGTTTGCTTACGTCCAGTACGTCACTTTGAAGGTGTTCCTTCTCCAGTTAAACACCCTGAAAATGTTGACATGGTAATCTTCCGTGAAAACACTGAAGATATTTACGCAGGTATCGAATATCAAGAAGGTTCAGATGATGTGAAAAAAGTTCTTAACTTCCTTCAAAATGAAATGGGCGTAACTAAAATCCGTTTCCCAGAAACTTCTGGTATTGGTATTAAACCAGTATCTAAAGAAGGTACAGAACGTCTAGTGCGTGCTGCTATCAATTATGCAATTAAAGAAGGCCGCAAATCAGTTACTTTAGTACACAAAGGTAACATTATGAAATTCACTGAAGGTGCATTCAAAGCTTGGGGTTATGCTGTAGCTGAAAATGAATTCGCTGATCAAACTTTCACTTGGAACCAATATGATGCTATTAAAGCTGAACAAGGTCAAGAAGCAGCTGACAAAGCTCAAGCAGACGCTTTAGCTGCTGGTAAAATCTTAGTTAAAGATTCTATCGCTGATATCTTCTTACAACAAATTTTGACTCGTCCAAAAGAGTTCGACGTTGTTGCAACTATGAACCTAAACGGTGACTACATCTCAGATGCACTTGCTGCACAAGTTGGTGGTATCGGTATTGCTCCAGGAGCTAATATTAACTATGTAACTGGACACGCAATCTTCGAAGCAACTCATGGTACAGCTCCTAAATACACTGGTTTAGACAAAGTTAATCCATCTTCAATTCTTCTTTCAGGCGTTCTTTTGCTTGAACACTTAGGATGGAAAGAAGCTGCTGATTCCATTACTGCTTCAGTTGAAAAAACAATTGCTTCTAAAGTTGTAACTTATGACTTTGCTCGTCTAATGGATGGTGCAACAGAAGTTAAATGTTCTGAATTTGCTAATGAATTAATCAAAAACCTTTAACCTAATTAGAAAGATTGAAAAAGGGAACGGGGTGTTATCCCTGTTCCCTTTTTACATTATAAATAAAAGGGAGAGTTTATAATGGCATCTAATCGTAAAAAAATCTCAGTAATCGGCGCTGGTTTCACTGGTGCTACTAGTGCATTTTTATTAGCTCAAAAAGAACTTGGAGATGTTGTATTAGTCGATATTCCACAAGCAGAGAATCCAACAAAAGGTAAAGCTTTAGATATGGCTGAAGCTGCTCCAGTTCAAGGTTTCGATTCTCGTATTATTGGTACTTCTCACTATGAAGATACGAAAGATTCAGATGTAGTCATCATCACTGCGGGTGTTGCCAGAAAACCTGGTATGAGCCGCGATGATTTAGTTCAAATTAATCAAAAAGTGATGAAATCAATCACAGGAGAAATTGTTAAATACTCCCCAAACTCAATTATCATTGTATTAACAAATCCTGTTGATGCGATGACTTATACCGTGTACAAAGAATCAGGGTTCCCTAAAAACCGAGTAATCGGTCAATCAGGCGTCCTTGATACTGCTCGTTTCCGTGCTTTTGTGGCAGAAGAACTAAATCTGTCGGTTAAAGATGTAACAGGTTTCGTTCTTGGTGGCCACGGTGATACAATGGTTCCGCTAACGCGTTTTTCTTATGCTGGTGGCATCCCATTAGAAACGCTAATTGCTAAAGAACGTTTAGATGAAATTGTTGCTCGTACTCGTACTGGTGGTGGTGAAATCGTTAATCTACTAGGTAATGGTTCTGCCTATTATGCTCCAGCGGCATCCCTTGTGGAAATGGCGGAAGCCGTTCTTAAAGATCAGCGTCGTATACTACCAGTAATTGCTTATTTAGAAGGAGAATATGGTTACGAAGGTATTTATCTCGGTGTCCCAACGGTTTTAGGTGGTAATGGGATAGAAAAAATTATTGAATTAGATTTAACCGCAGATGAAAAAACGGCTTTAGATAAATCTGCCGAAGCAGTTAAAAATGTCATGACCGTTCTTTCTTAATATTTCGTGTCAATATAGCCGAGTAGGTATAGCCTATTCGGTTTTTTGTTTTCATACTCGATTTTTCTTACGATTATTGATACTATAAAATTACTGGAGATTTCAAAGGGGGAATCCTGTGTTACTTGATAAAAAAGGAAAGCTGGGCAAACAGCTTGAAGAGTTATCAGTAGGGGAGTCGATTCAGTTAACAGAGAAGATCGAGGATAAGGATTTATTATTGTATTTAGGATTAACAAATGATAATAATCCTTTGTACATACAACATGACTATGCTGCTCAAACTATTTATGAGAAACCAGTAGTACCTACAATCATGTTAACTGGAATAGTTACATCAGCTATTTCAAAATATTTACCTGGTGCAGGAGCATATATTCGTGAACAAATATTTCGATATCCAAAGCCTTTGTATCATTATGAAACAGTTCAAATTCAATTAACAGTTGAAAATATCGATATTGTTAATCGTGAAATTATTATAAAAATCGAGGGGAATAACAGTAACGAAGAGATTGTATTAGAGGGCACAGTAGTGGCTGTCCCACCTACTCGTCCAATAGATTACACCTAATGGCAAATAGATTTGAGATGGGGGTTTCAAATCAGTTGCGGAGGAACATAAAATGACAAACAAAATCTTAGTAGTGGAAGATGAAGTATCAATTGCGACTTTATTACAATACAATTTAAAACAGGCGGGCTATGATGTCATAATAGCTAATGATGGTCTGGATGGATTACACAAAGCCATAGAAGAAAAACCTGATTTAATCTTATTGGATTTAATGTTGCCAAAATTGGATGGTATGGAAGTTTGCAAAGAATTACGTATGAAAAAGCTAGATATACCGATCATTATGCTCACGGCGAAGGATGATGAGTTTGATAAAGTACTTGGCTTAGAGTTGGGTGCTGATGATTATATGACAAAGCCATTCAGTCCAAGAGAAGTAATGGCACGTGTTAAAGCGGTTTTAAGACGTTCCAAAGTCATTAATAATTCTCAAGAAGCAGAACAATCTTCAGGAGAAAAATCATATCACATCGGTCTTTTAAATGTTTATCCAGATCGGTTCGAAGCATTTTTGGATGATAAATTATTAGAATTTACCCCAAAGGAATTTGAATTACTGTTGTACCTTTTAGAAAATAAAAATCGTGTACTAACACGTGATCAATTGTTAAGTGCCGTATGGCATTATGATTTTGCAGGCGATACACGTATAGTAGATGTTCATATTAGCCATTTGCGTGATCAAATTGAAGAAAATAGCCGAAAACCAAAGTTTATTAAAACCATTCGGGGATTAGGTTATAAATTTGAGGAGCCAAAAATTTGATGCAATCACTACGATTTCGTTTATTATTTACCTTTGGGTCATTATATATTATTACATTAGCTGGCTTAGGATTTATACTGGGTCAGCTTTTCCCGCTATTACTACAAGATTCTATAAAAACGAATATTGTGACATCGAAAGAAAAAGTGACGCATGCGATTGAACAGCAACATCTTTCCTTAACAAATTCACAAAGGGATGCAATTATAAACTCTATTGGGGATCATACGAAAATACAAGATGTATCAGATATTCGACTACAGTTATGGATTTTACTTGGAATTATTTTTATGCTGGCATTTATTATTTTAATCTTAGTTACATATCGTCTTATTAAAAACTTATCACAACCAATAGATAATATGATGATGACAGCATTTGAATTAGCAAAAGGAAATTATCGTGCACGTGCCTTTGAAGTAACAGGTTCTTTTACATTGCGTTTAAGTAAAGCCATCAATATTCTTGCTAGAAATTTACAAGATATGGCGATTACTCGTGAAATCGAACAAGAACGTTTAAAAACATTAATTGAAAATATGGGCAGCGCTTTGATCATGATTGGTAGAGAAGGAGATATAACTATTGTCAATCGTACATTTACGGAGCTGTTTGATCAATCTTATGAAGACGTACAAAGACAGCAATTTCGCGAGTTAGGGCTACCTCATGAATTAGAAGAGTTTGTAGATTATGTTTTTATGACGGAAGTTCCATATAGGAAACAACTTCATATTCAGCTTCAACAGGAATTTCGTGATATGGAAGTGTATGGTGCACCTGTAGTTGGAGAGCACGGATTGTGGCTTGGTATTGTCATTGTCATGCATGATATCACTGAACTTAAAAAGCTTGAACAAGTTCGGAAAGATTTTGTGGCAAACGTATCACATGAGCTTAGAACACCCATTACATCTATAAAAGGTTTTTCTGAAACATTATTGGATGGTGCCTATAAAGATCAAGAAACATTATTAGGGTTTTTAAAAATTATGAATAAGGAGAGTAATCGTTTACAAATGCTTGTCAATGATTTACTTGATTTATCCAAAATTGAAAAATCAGGTTTTACAGTGAATATGGAAAAAACAAGTTTACGGGATGTTATTATTCGTACAATCGAAATGACACATCAAAAACTGGAAAAAAAGCATATACAGTTTGAGGCAAAAATTGATGAAGATGTTTATATAAATGGTGATCCTAATCGTTTAGTGCAAATCGTCATGAATTTAGTGATCAATGCGATTAATTATTCTCCTGAACAGACGAAAATTACTGTTCATCTTTTTGAAAAGGATCAAACTGCTATTCTCGAAATATCAGATGAGGGAATAGGGATAAGTGAAGAAGAAATTCCTCGTGTATTTGAACGTTTTTATCGAGTTAACCGCGATCGAAGCCGCAATTCTGGTGGCACTGGTTTAGGTTTAGCGATTGTGAAGCATTTAGTAGAAGCTCATCGCGGTAAAATTCAAGTTGAAAGTACTGTTGGAGAAGGAACAACAATGCGACTTCTTTTTCCAAAAGCTTAAGAGATAAACATAATGTTGATATTGCCGTAAGATCAGAGAGCTTTAGATAAGATGATATTTGATCGAAAAAACGGCTAGAAATTTGTGGAGGGTTTTACTATCTTTTAAATTTTGTATGATGAAATGGATGTATTTACAATGTTTTTACAATTTGTTTATATAAAATTCAAAATAGAAAATTATACTAAAGGATGAAGCCCCCTTCAAATTTAGTATCGTAAAAGAGAGTTGCAAATCCTTGCACTCTCTTTTTCTATTTGCCTAGGTATGTTGATTAAACAGAAATCAGGAAAAATATTTGACATGATCTTTAAAAAAACATGTATTTTAGCGTTATCTTAATAAATATTGATAGTTTCAAAACATCAACAAATAAGTCTAAAAGCAAATGGGCATATTCCTACCACTTTGATCGAGATATTTATCGAGAACCACTCGTAAATGTAATCAAACAAAACTAGATGTTTGAGGGAAAAAGAAGGATAGGCATCGGTGCTTGGTTTGTGAAATATAGCTAAATCCTATCACCAACATCTGGCTTTTCATGGTCACTCTTTTCCTTTCCTATTATAGGCATGGTAAAATATATAATAAGAAATCATTCATGAAAAATCTTAATTAGGCAAAAATGAATTTAAGAAATAAATGATTTAATTATTTAGTAGGAGTGTGCCAACATGACAAGTGAAAAATTACTTTTATTAGATGGTAATAGTTTGGCGTATCGAGCGTTTTTTGCGCTTCCGTTATTAACGAATGACCATGGGATTCATACAAATTCCGTCTACGGCTTTACAATGATGCTGCAAAAAATATTAGAAGAAGAAAAGCCAACAAAAATGCTCGTTGCCTTTGATGCTGGAAAAACGACTTTCCGACATGCAACCTATTCAGAATATAAAGGTGGACGACAAAAAACACCCCCAGAATTATCAGAACAATTTCCATATCTGCGAAAATTATTGGATGCTTATCGTATTAAACAATATGAATTGGAAATGTATGAAGCAGACGATATTATTGGCACATTAAGTAAACAGGCAGATGAACAAGGGCTTGAAGTGGTTATTGTTTCAGGTGATAAGGACTTAACCCAACTGGCATCTAGTAATACAACTGTCTATATTACTCGTAAGGGTATGACAGATATTGAGCATTATACACCGGATCATGTACATGAAAAGTATGGATTGACCCCTCATCAAATTATCGATATGAAGGGACTAATGGGTGATTCATCTGATAATATCCCAGGTGTTCCTGGTGTTGGAGAAAAAACAGCGATTAAATTATTAAAACAATTCCCAACAGTTGAAGAAGTTTATGAACATATTGATGAAGTGAGTGGCGCAAAACTAAAAGAAAAACTTGTTCATAATGAGGAACAGGCAAAAATGAGCAAACAATTGGCAACGATCAATCGTGAAGCACCTATTGATATAGCGATCGATGATTTAAGCTATGAAGGCCCCGATATGGAAACATTATTCGCTGTCTGGCAAGAGCTCTCTTTCAAATCTTTAATTGAAAAAAGTGAATTCGAATCGGAAGCAAAAGAAACGGCAGACTTAGATTTCAAGATTGTTGATGATCTTTCTGAGGATCAATTAGCAAATCCAATGGCTGTACATCTTGAATTAGCAGACGAACATTATCACACTTGTGAAAGATTTGGGATTGCCTTAACAGCTGGAGAAATTGCCTATTATATTCCTTTTGAAAAAGCATTGGCATCCAAAGCGCTTATAGCATGGCTTGAAGATGATGCACAGAAAAAATATTTATTTGATTCGAAAGCAACTCAAGCTGCATTATTACGGAGTGGTGTCAGATTAAAAGGAGTGGAATTCGATCTTTTATTGGCGGCATATATTTTGAATCCTGCGATGCCCTCAGATGATGTAGCGATTGTTGCTAAAGAATTTGGTTTTACCGATGTCCAACCAAATGAAGTAGTCTATGGTAAAGGTGCAAAAAAATCCATTCCTGAGACAAAAGTTGTGGCAGAGCATGCAAGTCGAAAAGCTACGGCAGTCTTTAGCCTTCAACCCAAACTTGAAAAGCAGTTAAAAGAGAATGAACAATACGAATTATATCGTAATCTTGAATTGCCGCTTGCTGCGATTCTTAGTCAAATGGAAAGTGAAGGAGTAGCGGTGGATCGTAATCGTCTAGTTGAGATGGGAGCAGAACTAACGGCTAAGCTAAAGGACATTGAAGAGGATATATACCAAATAGCAGGAGAGAAATTCAACATCAATTCACCAAAGCAATTAGGTGTTATTTTGTTTGAAAAACTGGGACTGCCTGTCATTAAAAAGACAAAAACAGGCTATTCTACAGCTGCTGATGTCTTAGAAAAATTAGCCCCAGCGCATGAGATTATTCAGCATATTTTAAAATATCGTCAACTCGGAAAATTGCAATCTACTTATATTGAAGGTTTGTTGAAGGTGATTCATGAGGATGATCATAAAATTCATACACACTATCAACAAGCATTAACGTCTACTGGTCGTTTAAGCTCAACAGATCCTAATCTACAAAATATTCCAATACGTTTGGAAGAGGGACGTAAAATTCGTCAAGCTTTTATTCCTTCTCATGAAGGGTGGAAAATGTTTGCTGCCGATTATTCTCAAATTGAATTGCGTGTGCTCGCTCATATGTCTAACGACGGTAATCTAATCAGTGCCTTTAATCATGGCATGGATATTCATATGAAAACAGCAATGGATGTTTTTCATGTCAATGCAGAAGATGTGACACCAAACATGCGGCGGGCAGCAAAGGCCGTTAACTTTGGGATTGTTTATGGAATCAGTGATTATGGATTATCTCAAAACTTAAAGATTACCCGTAAGGAAGCCGCTGATTTTATCGATCGTTATTTTAAAAGCTTTCCTGGTGTTCAGGCTTATATGAAAAATATCGTAGATGAAGCGAAAAAGAATGGATATGTGACAACAATATTAAATCGTCGTCGTTATTTACCTGACTTAAAAAGTTCAAACTTTAATTTACGCAGTTTTGCGGAAAGGACTGCGATGAATACGCCGATACAAGGGAGTGCCGCTGATATCATTAAAAAAGCAATGATTGATATGGCAAAGGCGCTAGAAGAACATCAGCTACAAGCAAAAATGCTGTTACAAGTTCATGATGAATTGATCTTTGAAGCGCCAGAAGAAGAAATCCCTATATTAGAGAAAATAGTTCCTCAAGTGATGGCGAATGCGATTAAATTACAAGTGCCATTAAAGGCAGATTTTGCATCAGGTTCTACTTGGTATGAAACGAAATAAGGGAGTGATTGTATGCCAGAATTGCCTGAAGTAGAGGGAGTTGTGCGTGCACTTCAGCCTGTTGTGGCGGGAAAAGTGATCCGTCATGTTCAGGTTTCAAATACAATTTGCACCTCCATAAAAGAAGGAAAAGCATGTATTATTAAGGACATGAATCCTGAAAAATTTTCAAATACATTGCAAAGTATGACGATTAAAGAAGTCGAACGACGCTCGAAATATATCTTTTTTTATTTAGAAAATCATGATTTGAACTATGTTCTTGTTAATCATTTGGGGATGACAGGAGCATGGTTCCATGTTCATTCATTGAATGAAATAACAGAGGGGAAATTTCAAAAGCATATACATATTGTATTCACTTTTGATGAGGATGAATATCTTGTTTATGCGGATATTCGACGATTTGGTGAGATGCGGCTGTTGCATTCAATCGATGAGTATCCTCCACTATTAGAAATAGCACCGGAGCCTTTTTCAAAAGAAGCATTGTCTCATTTTCTGACTAAATCAACATTGCCAAAATATATGAATAAGCCTGTGAAAGAAGTTATTATGGATAGTCATGTGATTGCCGGATGTGGCAATATCTATGCGACGGAATCTCTATTTCGTATGAAAATTCATCCTGCAAGAAAACTTTCAAGAATAAGTGCTAAAAGAAAAATAGAGTTGTTTTATACGATTGTGGAAGTTTTGAAGGAAAGTATACATGCGGGTGGTTCAAGTATCTCTGATTATCGAAATATTAATGGTGAAGCAGGTGGTATGCAAGATCGTTTACAGATGTATGGGAAGAAAGAGTGCCCAATATGTCATACTAATACAAAACAATTGGTAATTTCAGGACGCAATTCTGTGTACTGTCCAAATTGCCAGCATTAAAAGGTGAGTGAAAAATGATTATTGGTTTAACTGGAAGTATTGCTAGTGGTAAAAGTACAGTAGCTAAGATGTTTCAAGAATTGGGTATTCCCATTGTAGATGCTGACATCGTTGCGAGAGTTGTTGTCGAACCAGGAACCGAAACGTTAGGAAAAATTGTAGAAGCGTTTGGAAAAGAAATTTTGAAGGACAATGGAGAACTCAATCGTGCAAAATTAGGGGATATTATTTTCCATAATCCGTCCAAAAGAAAAGAATTGAACGATATCATGCATCCTGCTATCCGTAAAGAAATGTTGCGACAAAGGGATGAATGGCTTGAAAAAGGGGAACAACATGTAGTGATGGATATTCCATTGCTTTTCGAAAGTCGTCTACAACATTTTGTAGAAAAGATTTTAGTTGTTTCTGTGTCCGAGGATACACAATTAGCAAGATTGATGGAAAGAAATCACTTATCAGAAGAGGAAGCAAGAGCGAGAATTGCTTCACAACTTCCTCTTTCTGAAAAAGAAAAAGGGGCTGACGCTGTCATCTACAATAACGGAAATTTAGAAAATACACGTGATCAATTGTTGCAAATATTGAATTTGTGGGGCGTTATTGATTGTTGAATAAAAATTTAGAAAATATAAATATTAAAATATAGTTTATATTATGTTTTACTTTCTTGGAAATGTGCTATACTATTTGAGAATAATACAAATTAAGTATAACTCATAGTGAACAGGGAGGATATTATTCATGACAGTTTCGATTGCTATTAACGGATTTGGCCGTATTGGACGTATGGTGTTCCGTCAAGCGATTCTACAAGATGATTTAAATATCGTTGCGGTAAATGCAAGTTATCCAGCTGAGACATTAGCTCACTTGGTAAAATATGATACAACACATGGTAAATTTGATGGTGAAGTAAAAGCGGAAGAAGATGCACTCATTGTGAACGGTAAACGTGTGCAACTTGTGAATGATCGCAATCCTCAAAACTTACCTTGGAAAGAAATGGGCGTAGATGTTGTCATTGAAGCAACTGGTAAATTCAATGAACGCAGCAAAGCAGCATTACATCTTGAAGCAGGTGCTAAAAAAGTCATTTTAACAGCACCAGGAAAAAATGAAGATGTCACAATTGTAATGGGTGTTAATGATGATCAATTAGATCTTTCAAAACATGATATTATTTCAAATGCAAGTTGTACAACAAACTGCCTTGCACCAGTTGCAAAGGTTTTAAATGATACATTTGGAATCGTAAATGGTTTGATGACAACCGTTCACTCTTATACGAATGACCAAAAAAACATTGATAATCCACATAAAGATTTACGCCGTGCTCGTGCATGTGCCGAATCCATTATCCCTACTTCTACAGGTGCTGCGAAAGCGTTAACACTTGTACTACCTGAATTACAAGGAAAATTACATGGTTTGGCTTTGCGTGTTCCTACACCAAATGTTTCTTTAGTCGATCTAGTTGTAGATTTACAACGCGATGTAACTGCTGAAGAAGTAAATGATGCATTCATAAAAGCATCTGCGGGCTCATTAAAAGGCATTTTAGATTTCACAATGGAACCACTTGTTTCTCGTGATTACAATTCAAATCCTGCATCAGCAACAATCGATGGTCTTACGACAATGACAATCGGTGGCAATAAAGTGAAAGTACTTGCTTGGTACGATAACGAATGGGGTTACTCAGCACGTGTCGTAGACTTAACTAGAAAAGTGGTTTCTGAATTAAAAGAAGAAGTGAATGTTTAATCATTACTTTTTGTAAAAGTTTTCACTTTTATGAGGGAAAATCCATTTAAATAGCAACAAAAAATCCTCGGTATTGTCGGGAATGTCTAAAAAGTAGAGAGAGTGCGATTCACTGAATTGTGCTCTCTCTACTTTCATTTTGGTTTTGAATGCTTTCTACAGGGAGGACAAGCATCACCTAGAAAAATTTTCTCCACGCAAGCTGTAGCGGAAATCAACGAATTCTCCCTATTGTTATGGATTAAATTGGATAATCAACACGCCTGATCAGCTAGCTTCGATATTTTGAAATTCTCTACTAAATCGACAATATTGTGTAGGAAAGCCTCGAGTAAAGAGGATTTTCTACACTTTTTTCGATTTATACCATTATTTTTTGTTATAATAGATAAACTAATACGTTTTCGAAATCAGGAGAGAAAAATTATGAAATGTCCAGCTTGTCAATATAACGGAACAAAAGTCATTGATAGCAGACCTGTTGATGATAACAAAGCAATTCGTAGACGCCGAGAATGTGAATCTTGTGGCTTTCGCTTTACCACTTTTGAGAAAGTAGAAGAAATGCCGCTTATTGTGATCAAAAAGGATGGATCGCGTGAGGAATTTAGTCACGAAAAAGTACTCCGTGGACTGATACGTGCATGTGAAAAGCGCCCTGTCGCATTAGATATATTAGAGGATTTAGTGTTTAACATCGAACAAGATTTACGACGTATTGGCAATGCAGAAGTAAAATCAGAAGATGTTGGAGAAATGGTGATGGATCGACTTTCTAAAATCGATGAAGTTTCATATGTACGTTTTGCTTCTGTTTATCGTCAATTTAAGGATATCAATGTTTTTATCGACGAACTAAGAGAGTTAATCGAAAGACAATCCAAAGAACATGAAAATGAGTAATAAGTCGATATTTGGAGGGACTAGTCGATGAATTTACATAACGAATTGCAATCTGTAGATCGTCTTTCCATTCGCGTACCTTTTCCCTTATCTAGCTATGATCGGAAATTGATAACCCTCTTGTATCAACCACTTGTTGGAGCAGAACCAATTAGTCTTTATTTTTTATTATGGGCTGAGGGGGAAAATATAGAGGATAATACAATGTCGCATTATCATTTGATGAATGCGTTGAATATGCCGATCGGTAAAATTTTTGAATCACGAATAGCACTTGAAGCGATTGGTTTACTTCGTACATGGCGTAAAGATCAACAAGAAATGCGGTCTTTTATCTATGATGTGATGCCGCCACTCGATGCCGCTACTTTTTTCGACGATCCTCTTTTATCTATGTTTTTATATAGTAAGATTGGGGAATCAGCTTATCGTAATTTACGGCAACGATTTGTTTCAAAAGGATTGTCTAATCATGGTTATCAGGAAGTTTCTAGAACATTCACAGATGTTTATCGACCTGTTCAACACAATTTGCCATCTGATGAAATACAACTTACAGGATTGCAAGAAAAACCAAAAAAATTGCCATTTAACTATGAAGACTTTGATTTTAATCTATTAAGAGTTGGCTTATCGGAACAACTTGTGCCATCTTCTGTCTTGACTGCTGAAGCAAAGGCGACTATTGCAAAGTTAGCATTTCTTTATCATTTAACACCGCTCGATATGCAAAAGATTATTCTTTTAGCACTTGATGATCAAATGGTTTTAAGCGATTTACGTTTAAAAAAAGAAGCGGCCGATTATTATAAATTAACGGTTTCAAAAGAGCCGCCAACCATGCAAACAGTTATTGAGAAGCAAAGTCAGGAAGCCTTTACACAAACAGCCATCGTTGATGATGATATCGATCCAATGGAGGCTGAACTGATTCGATGGTTTGAGACATCTTCTCCCATTGATATATTAAAAGCCGTTGCGGGCGGCAAAGAGCCATTTCCAAATGATTGTCAATTGGTGGAAGATTTAGTCATGCAATATGGCATTCCCACGCCTGTTGTCAACGTACTAATACATTATGTATTTTTACGCAATCACGGGAAACTCAATCGAAAATATGTTGAAACAATCGCTTCACACTGGCGTAATACAGGTGTGAAAACGGCTAGAGAAGCGATGAAACTAGCTAGGGATTTTGAAGAACAAAAGGGCAGTGATTCTAAACAAGAAGAAACTCCTATGGAAACTAAGGATTATTCAACAGAATATAAATTATTAAAAGCAGGGGCAGGTATTTTTTATCAGTTGCCACAGTTTGTTGACGCTGATTTTACAAATACAGATCAGTTAAAAAAAGAATTGCTGGTTATATTGAATAGTGTAAAGCCAATTGACTTATTGACGATGCTCGTAAAAGGAAAAACACCATTTGAAAAGGACGTCAAAGTGGTGCTTGATTTCACTGCGAAATATGACATGCCAATACCGGTTGTCAATGTTTTGATTCATTATGCTTATTATGTAAGCAACGCAAATCTAAATAATGCGTTTTTACAAGCGATTGCTTCCAATTGGCAAAAAAACAATATACAAACGGCAGAGCAAGCATTAAATTTTGCAAGAGATTATCAAATTCAAAAAGCACGTAAGCAAAATGTTCCAAAAGGAAAGCCAAATGCGAAGACTCAAAATGTGCCCAATTGGTATTATGAAAATAAACTAAAGCAGCAAAAGAAGAAGGAAGAAAGACAAGCAGATAATAGCCATACAGATTATGAAAAAAAACGTCAAGAGATTATGAAAAAACTAGGTATGGATGAAGGGGAGGTGGATTCATAGAATGGAGCCAATCAACAGTAGATTAACGAAATTGATGGATTCTCAGTTTCAAGCTCGTTTTCATGAGATGCAAAAGGAGATCCTTGAAGATAAGGGCGTACAAAAGTTCCTAGCTGAAAATGATCAATTAGCCAGCCGTGAAATGGTTGAAAGAGGCTTAGGGAAGCTTTATGAATACGTCAATCAACAGCATGATTGTAGCCGATGTGAATCTGTTGCTACTTGTAAGAATGCGATCAACGGTTTTATCCCAAAACTGACGATCATTCGAGGGCAAATTGATGTAGAATATGTTCCATGTCAGACAAAAAGAATGGAAGATGCACGTCGCAAAGCAGCTTCCATGATTTCTAGTATGCATATGCCGAAGGATGTATTAAAAGCTAAAATTAATGATTTAGATACGAGCAATGAATCTAAAAAGGCCATTCGTGCATTCGCTGAATTGTTTATCCAAACCGTCCGTCATACAGGAAACTTACCAAGGACGGGATACTATATCTATGGGAACTTTGGTGTTGGTAAATCCTTTGTTCTAGGTGCAATTGCCAATGAACTTGCATCGATGGAGATTAAGACTGTGATGGTTTATGTCCCTGATTTTTTAAGTGAGATAAAAAGTTCTATCCAAGATCAATCTTTGCAAGAAAAAGTTGATTTCGTGAAGAAAGCACCTGTTCTCATGTTGGATGATTTAGGGGCGGAAAATTTATCAGCTTGGACAAGAGATGAAATTATCGGTACGATCCTACAATATCGGATGAATGAAGGACTGCCAGTTTTTATTACGTCTAATTATAATTATGATCAGCTTGAGAATCATTTCGCGACGACTCAAAAAGGCGAGGTAGATGTCCTGAAAGCTGCTCGAATAATGGAGCGAATCAAGGCGTTGACAACAGATGTTGAAATGATCGGCGAAAATAGAAGGCTGTATCAAACAGATTGACTTTTTCTATGCTGATGAAGCAGGACTCAATTGAAGCTTGATTTTCAAAACAATTCAGTATATAATTTCAACCATAATCTAATACAAATGCTTTGAAAAGGACAACAATTTTCTGCACGACTCAAAGAGAAAGAAGCCTTGGCTGAAAGCTTCTTAGTAACGGCATAAAATTTACCGCCTTGGAGCAGCGACAGTGAATGTCAGTAATTGTCGACGGTTGCGGCCCGTTAGCCGAACTAGAGCTTCGTCTAAGCAAATTTTGTTTAGAAGGAAGAAGGGTGGAACCACGAGTATCATCTCGTCCCTTTGTGGACGGGATTTTTTTATGCATAAATTTAGCTAATAGCAGCTTGTTTAGATATTCAAAACGAAAATTATGAGAAGATTTGATTCGGAAGTGTGTTTTTCGGCTTCCCATCAATTGACGGTTTTAGAGGAGAGTATAGCACTTAAATTGCGGGTGTTTGGAGTGATCCTCGAAGTTCTCATCATGAAAATTGGACTTTTTGAATAAGTAAAATTTATGCATGAAACAATTTCTCCAGCTTGTGGCCCAGAGCTCTAGAATATAAAAAAGGAGAGATTATTATGGCAGACATGATCAAATTAACATTTCCAGATGGCTCAGTAAAAGAGTTTGAAAAAGGTATCACTACTGATGCAGTGGCATTATCCATCAGCCCAGGATTGCGCAAAAAAGCAATCGTTGGTAAGTTCAACGATATCCTAGTTGATACAAAAACACCTCTTGAAGAAGATGGTTCCATTGCTATCATTACACCAGCAGATAAAGAAGCACTTGAAGTAATGCGTCATTCCACAGCACATCTTTTAGCGCAGGCTGTAAAACGCTTATTCCCAGGTGTGAAATTAGGTGTGGGTCCGGTAATCGATGATGGTTTTTACTATGATATAGATTCTCCAGAACCGATTACTTCAGAAGATTTCCCACGCATCGAAAAAGAAATGAAAAAAATCGTTGCAGAAAATATTGAAATCGTTCGTCATGATGTATCTCGTGCAGAAGCGAAAAAACGTTTTGAAGAAATTGACGATGAATATAAATTAGAGCTTCTTG
This sequence comes from Rummeliibacillus sp. SL167, assembly GCF_007896505.1. Classification (NCBI taxonomy): domain Bacteria; kingdom Bacillati; phylum Bacillota; class Bacilli; order Caryophanales; family Caryophanaceae; genus Rummeliibacillus; species Rummeliibacillus sp. SL167. The sequence goes on from NZ_VCBM01000001.1 coordinate 218,327, forward strand.
AAGCCATTCCAGAAAATGAACAAGTTTCAATTTATGAACAAGGTGATTTCTTCGATCTTTGCCGTGGTGTACATGTACCTTCAACAGGCAAAATTAAAGAATTTAAATTGTTGTCAATCGCTGGTGCTTATTGGAGAGGCAACTCAGATAACAAAATGTTACAACGTATTTACGGTACAGCATTCTTCACGAAAGATGAATTAAAAGCCCATCTTCAAATGCTGGAAGAGGCAAAAGAAAGAGATCACCGTAAAATAGGGAAAGAACTTGAATTATTCACTACCAACAAATTAGTAGGTCAAGGGTTACCTCTATGGTTGCCAAATGGTGCTACAATCCGTCGCACCATTGAACGTTATATCGTCGATAAGGAAGTGTCACTTGGTTACAAGCATGTTTATACGCCAGTATTGGGATCTAAAGAGCTCTATGTAACTTCTGGACACTGGGATCACTATCAAGAGGATATGTTCCCTCCAATGGAAATGGATAACGAAACACTAGTACTTCGTCCAATGAACTGCCCTCATCACATGATGGTCTACAAATCAGCAATGCGTTCATACCGTGACCTACCATACCGAGTTGCAGAACTTGGTACAATGCATCGTTATGAAATGAGTGGCGCTGTTTCTGGCTTACAACGTGTTCGTGGTATGACTTTAAATGATGCCCATATATTTGTCCGCCCAGACCAAATCAAAGAAGAATTCAAAAGAGTCGTTGAGTTGATCCTAGATGTGTATAAAGACTTTGATTTAAACGACTATGAATTCCGTCTTTCTTATCGTGATCCAGAGGATACTGAAAAATATTTTGATGATGATGCTATGTGGGAAAAAGCGCAAAGTATGTTAAAAGAGGCTATGGATGATCTCGGCTTAGATTATTATGAAGCTGAAGGTGAAGCAGCATTCTATGGTCCAAAACTAGATGTTCAAGTAAAAACTGCCATCGGTAAACAAGAAACATTATCTACTGTTCAATTAGACTTCTTATTACCAGAACGTTTTGATCTTGGCTATGTAGGTGAAGATGGTAAGCAACATCGCCCAGTTGTTATTCACCGTGGTGTTGTATCAACGATGGAACGTTTTGTAGCATTCTTGATCGAGGAATACAAAGGAGCCTTCCCAACATGGTTAGCACCTGTTCAAGTACAAGTCATCCCTGTATCAAATGATGCTCACTTTGACTATGCAAAAGATGTTCAAGAAAAACTGCAAGCAGCAGGTTTCCGAGTAGAAATGGATTACCGCGATGAAAAACTTGGTTACAAAATCCGTGAAGCACAAATGAAGAAAATTCCTTATATGCTTGTTATTGGAGATAAAGAATTAGAAGCGGGTAGTGTAAATGTACGTCGTTATGGCTCAAAAGATTCTGAAACAGTATCATTTGAAGAATTTTTAAAGGCTATTCGAGAAGACGTTGCTCATAAGGGATAGTAGATATCTATAGAAAAGTCGGGGAAAAATCCTCGGCTTTTTTTGTGTTTGAATAATTTCTAGGTTTTGCATAAAAATTTTATTTATAAAGAAAAAGTATTAAAAGATACTCATTCAAACGTGAAAATATTCACAAGAATATGTGATGATTTTCACAAATAATCGTGAAATATTTCACAAGTATTTGTGTAATTTTTCACATGGCATTTGTTAAATATTTCACAAACTAAAAATACTATATTTTTTAATTGAATATGCTAAATAATCTCGAAAATGTTCTAAAAATATTCATAAAACAACATATTATCTTATTATTTATTGATTATTTATAAATATAAAATGAAAAAATATTCTCTTTATATCAATAATTTTCTTAGTATATATGTGTATTTCACAAACTTTTGTAATCACAGAAAAATATCATAGATTACTATTGTACTTTTAGGGAAAAAGGTTCATGATGAAGGAAAACAAAATAGTAAATCTGTTTTGTAATTTCATTGAAAGAAGGGGTTTTAGAATGATTTATGCAAATCCAAATACAGCAGGTGCTGTCATTCATTTCAAAGAACGTTACGATAACTTTATTGGTGGTGAATGGATCGCACCTGTAAAAGGAAATTATGCAGCTGTTACTACGCCAGTTACTGGAGAAAAATATACAACAGTTGCAAAGTCAACTACAGAAGATATTGAATTAGCTTTAGATGCGGCCCATGCAGCAAAAGATACTTGGGGAACAACATCTCCTGCTGAACGTGCAAAATTATTAAACAAAATTGCAGATCGTTTAGAAGAAAACTTAGAAAAATTAGCAGTTGCGGAAACTTGGGACAATGGGAAAGCAGTACGTGAAACTTTAAATGCTGATATTCCTTTGGCAATTGACCATTTCCGTTATTTTGCCGCTGCTATTCGTGCTCAAGAAGGAAGAACTACTCAAATTGATCATGATACCGTTGCTTATCATTTCCAAGAGCCTCTAGGTGTTGTTGGACAAATTATTCCATGGAATTTTCCAATTCTAATGGCGGCGTGGAAGATTGCACCAGCCCTCGCTGCTGGTAACTGTATCGTATTAAAGCCAGCTTCTCAAACACCTATTTCTATTCTTGTATTAATCGAAATAATTCAAGATTTGCTACCAAAAGGTATCTTAAATATTGTCAATGGTCCTGGGGCTGAAATTGGAGAAGCACTTGCAACAAATCCGCGTATTTCTAAAATCGCATTTACAGGTTCGACAGCTGTTGGTCGTCAAATTATGCAATATGCCACTGAAAATATTATCCCTGTAACCCTTGAACTTGGCGGGAAATCACCAAATGTTTTCTTTGAAGATATCATGGATAAAGATGATGAATTTTTAGATAAAGCACTTGAAGGTTTTGCATTATTCGCATTAAATTCTGGTGAAATTTGTTCATGCCCTTCACGTGCATTGATTCAAGAATCTATTTATGATCGATTTATTGAAAAAGCTTTAGAACGTGTAAAAGCTATTAAAATCGGCAATCCTCTAGATACAGAAGTCATGATGGGGGCACAAGCTTCAACAGCACAGCAACGTAAAATTTTATCTTACCTACAAATTGGGAAAGAAGAAGGCGCGGAAGTATTAATCGGTGGTGACGCCAATCGTTTAGATGGTGAATTTGCTGAAGGTAATTATATCCAACCTACAGTATTTAAAGGTACAAATGATATGCGGATTTTCCAAGAAGAAATCTTTGGCCCTGTCCTTTCAGTAACAACTTTTAAAGACTATGATGAGGCCATTAAAATTGCAAATGATACAGTATATGGCTTAGGTGCTGGTGTTTGGACACGTTCTGGTGATCTGGCATATCGTGCTGGTCGCGCTATTCAAGCAGGCCGTGTTTGGACAAATACGTATCATCAATATGTAGCTGGGGCTGCATTTGGTGGTTACAAACAATCAGGTATTGGACGCGAAACACATAAAATGGTGTTAGATCTTTATCAACAAACAAAATGTTTGCTTGTAAGCTATGATCGCAAGGCACAAGGATTCTTCTAATGTAATTATTTGAAGGATTTAAATACAAGGCTTAGAATATATTTGTTATCTTGAATAAGTCAGAAGTTAAATAGAAGAATGCTCGTATTTTAAAGGCAAAAAGTTGTCCATAAAATGATTTGTTTAAGGTAGAACATATATATTGGCTATAGTTTTGAAAATATGTTGACTATATGTACAGAACGTGGTAAAGTATAAAAGGTTATGAATACAAGTTTGTGGTTGAAGTAGAGGCTGCCCGCTTCTCACCTGATCAATCTAAGCCATTAGTGTTGGCAGGTTACATGATAGAAGAACGGATCACGCATTTCGGCGTGTGCATATATCTTGCGGGCGGACATTTCGACAGTGTCCGCCCTTTTTTAGTGGACATCGAAATACCCGTACCGATCATCATCGGGCAACTAGCCCAAACCATGTATTCGCGACACTACTCGGAGGTGGATTGTTATTAGCAAAGACATGTATGTAAACGAAGGTATTCGCGCTCGTGAACTTCGTGTAATCGACCATAATGGAGATCAACTTGGAGTAAAATCACGCAATGAAGCCTTAACAATTGCAGAACGTGCAAATTTGGATCTTGTCCTTGTGGCTCCTCAAGCCAAGCCACCAGTCGCTCGTATCATGGACTATGGTAAATTTAAATTCGAGCAACAAAAGAAAGATCGCGAAGTACGCAAAAATCAAAAAGTGATCGTGATGAAAGAAGTAAGACTAAGTCCTACTATCGATGAACATGATTTCCAAACGAAATTGCGTAACGGGATCAAGTTCCTAGAAAAAGGGGACAAAGTAAAAGCATCCATTCGGTTCAAAGGTCGTGCGATTACACACAAAGAAATCGGTCAAAAAGTATTAGACCGCTTTGCAGAAGCTTGTGCAGAATATGCAACGGTTGAACAAAAACCGAAAATGGAAGGCAGAAGCATGTTCTTAGTATTACAACCTAAGAACGAAAAAAAATAAGTTTTAGTCGAACAGTTTAGGAGGAATTCGAAATGCCAAAAATGAAAACTCACCGTGGCGCAGCTAAACGTTTCAAAAAAACGGGTACTGGTAAATTAAAATATGACCGTGCTTTTGGTAGCCACTTATTTGCAAACAAATCTACAAAAGCAAAACGTCACTTACGTAAAGCAAATATTGTCTCTCCAAGTGACTACAAACGTATCAAATCTTTACTTTCAAACATTAAATAATTTCGAAAAAAATAATATATTCATGTAATTGAATAGCAGGAGGTAATTAGTATGCCACGCGTAAAAGGCGGTACTGTAACACGCGCACGTCGCAAAAAAGTTTTAAAATTAGCTAAAGGTTACTTTGGCTCTAAACACACATTATATAAAGTTGCTAACCAAGCAGTGATGAAATCAGGTCAATATGCATATCGTGACCGTCGTCAAAAGAAACGTGATTTCCGTAAATTATGGATTACACGTATTAACGCCGCTGCTCGTATTAATGGTCTTTCTTATAGCCGCTTAATGCACGGTTTAAAAATTGCTGAAATCGAAGTTAACCGTAAAATGTTAGCTGATCTTGCAGTAAATGATGCAGCTGCATTTGCACAATTAGCAGATGCTGCTAAAAAAGCCATCGCTAAATAGTTTTAAAAGAAGGAGTGCTTGTTCAGATTCTCGACATTAGAGAATCTGAATCGAAGCGCGCTTTAGCTTTTAACAGAAATTCCAGTGTTTACACGGATATGGATGGTTATAAGTATACCCAGGGTTTGGTCTTAAAGTCTCTTTTGGGATGAAATTTGTAACAGTAAAAAACACGGATGTTGTTCAATCAACATTCGTGTTTTTTCTATTCTAAATTATTTTTTCTATACTAAATGTTAAGGGAGATAAACGATAAATAGTTTTATAACAGATAACTACTTATCGTATAAAAGTAAAGAGGGCATGCCCTAACACCAAAATGTATTCGTAAGGTTCTTCTAAATCCTACACCAACTTATGATATAGAACTGTTATTCAGTAGAAATCCACTTCTTAATCGCGCAATTACTTGTCGTTAAATAGTAATGCAGCCATCTTCTCTTTTGAATCTAACAGATCGTTTAAAGTATATTCATCTAAAACAGCTAAATAAGCGTGAAGTGCTTTATTTAGCACGCCCTTCAACTGACAGACGGGAGAAATGATGCAGCCAACAGATTCAGGATTGAAACAGTCTACTAGGTAGAAATCTTCCTCTGTTTGTCGAATCACTTCCCCTATAACAATATTTTTAGGGTTCATGGCAAGACGTATACCGCCACCACGACCACGTATTGTTTCAATATATCCAAGTTTACCAAGCTCATGGGTTACTTTCATTAAATGATTTTTCGAAATTCCATATGTGTCCGATATTTCTTTAATCGTGGCTAGCTTTTCGGGATCCATTGCACCGAGAAAAAGCAGGACACGTAAAGAATAATCGGTATATAAAGTTAATCGCATCCAATACACCACCATTTCTATGTCTATTATACCATGTAAAGTAAAAACCCTGTTATTTTTAAAAGATGTATTTAAAATATGTCTTTTTCGTTAAAGATGTATATAAAATATTGCTTTAAAGGATATATGGGTGTAGCTTTGAATTATAAAAGAAAAGGAGTGTTCATGATGTTATCACAACAAACAATGGATATTGTAAAATCTACTGCACCAGTACTAGAAGTGCATGGAACAGAAATCACCAAAACTTTCTATAAAAACATGTTTGCAGCACACCCAGAGTTATTAAATATTTTCAACCATGCAAACCAAGTAAAGGGTCGTCAACAAGCAGCATTAGCGAACACAGTTTATGCAGCAGCAGTTCATATTGAAAATCTCGGTGCAATTTTGCCAGTCGTGCAGCAAATTGCACAAAAGCACCGTAGTTTGGGTGTTAAACCCGAACATTATCCAATCGTAGGGGAATTTTTACTTGGAGCTATAAAAGAAGTTCTTGGTGATGCTGCCACAGACGATATTATCAATGCTTGGAAGGAAGCATATGGTGTCATTGCCGATATCTTTATGTCAACAGAAGAAGATATGTATAAGGAAGCTGAAAGCCAAAAAGGGGGATGGAGATTCTTCAAAGAATTTGAAATTGCTGAGAAAGTAGTAGAAAATGAAGAGATCACTTCTTTCTATTTAAAACCAGTGGATGGCAAAGCTTTACCAGATTATAAACCAGGACAATATATTACGCTAAAAGTTGAGATCCCTAACGAAAAATTCACTCACTGTCGTCAATATAGTTTATCAAGAGCTGCCAATAAAGAAGCATTTCGTATTTCTGTAAAACGAGAAGATTTACATGATCCGGCAGGTAAAGTATCGGTTTACTTGCATGATCAAGCAAAAGTGGGAGATCGCATTGAAGTGAGTGCACCAGCGGGAGAATTCCAATTAGACATTGCATCTAAAGCACCTGTAACCTTTATCGCAGGTGGTGTTGGTATTACGCCATTAATGGCTATGTTTGATACTTTAGCTTCACTAGATGCAAATAGACCTGTAACGTTCATTCACAGTACACGTACAGCCAAATTGCATGTATTTGATCAAGAAATTGCTGCTAACTTAGAAAAAATGCCAAATGCTAGCTACATTACAATCAATACTGATGAAGTGGGTTATGTCACGAAGGAATTTTTAAAGGAAAATGTAAGTCTTGAAAATGATGTTTATGTTTGTGGTCCATCTGAATTTATGGAAGCAATGATCAATCATTTATATGCAATTGGCTTTAGGGAATCTCAAATTCACTTTGAATTCTTCGGTCCAGCACAACAATTAAAAGTTGAATTAGAAGCTTAAGGATACAATGAAAATCATAGCAAAAGTTCAAGTGGTCAGAAAAATTTTCTGGCTGCTTTTTTTATCCCGATTTAACGGGTAAATAAGCCCCCATCTCAAGATTTGGAGAGAAACGAGAAAGTTAGATGGGAGACGGACTGCCCTTAAAAGCCCGATTGGTTCAGACCAATAAGATGTTGGTCACTCAGGTGTTGCACAGGGCGTGGCGCTTTTAACCTTAGTTCCTCTAGTTTAGTGGGGGATGAAGAAAATTCCCACTGATGGAAGCTTCACTTTATTGAATATCCATATCTATGTAAGAAAAGATTGTGAATAGATTTAAGTGTTCGAGTTTTTATGGGCTCCTAGTAGAAGATTTAAGAATGCGACAAAAATTTTACATTTTCTCATTTTTTAATTTATGATTCTTTATACCTAGTAAAAATTTGTTATTCTATAATAAAGTACTAAGTCTATAGATACATTAAAAAAGGAGATGGCAACATGAAAAATGTAAAGTTGTTAGTAGCGATTTTTGCTGCCTTAGTTGTATGTGCAATTGGTGTGCAGCGTGCACAAGCAGAAGAATTTGCTCCTGCCAACCCAGATAGCACTACAAAATGGGAAACAACCCCTATTATCGTAGATACAACGAGTCAAAAATTAAGATTGATGGGATCTTCTCCTATTATTGCTGATATTTCAAAATGGCAAGGAGACATAAATTGGGCAAAAGCTAGTAAAAAATTAGATCTAGCCATTATACGTACACAACATGGTAGTACAGAAGAAGATACATATCATAAGAAAAATGAGACAGAGGCAAAGAAGTATGGGGTTCCTTTTGGCGTATATGCGTTCAGTTTAGCTGAATCTTCAAGTGATGCGAAAACAGAGGCGAATAATTTTTATAACCGTGCCGATAAGAATGCATTATTTTATGTGATCGATGTTGAAAAAAATACAAGCACATCTGGCGAAAGTATGCGAACGATTACAAATGCCTATATGAAGCAACTTCGCACAAAAACAGATAAGAAAATCGGATTATATATAGCACATCATTTATACAAAAGTTTTAATCTAGATACGACGAAGGCAGATTTTGTCTGGATTCCTCGATATAGTACGACGAAACCAGATTTTTCTTATGATTTATGGCAATATACAGATAAAGGGCGAATCGATGGGATCAATACAAATGTCGATTTGAACCGATTAAATCCAAATCTTACACTAAATCAGTTTTTAGCGAATGTAACATCAACAAATGATCAGTATACAGTTGATCCAGATCAACATTTTAATGAAGGACAATCAAACGATAATGCATCTGAAACAGAACCGGCAAGTGTACACATTGAATATCACACTTCAAATCCTAAGCATATTATATTAAGTTCAAATACAAACCAATATAGTAGCAGTAGTTTAAGTGAATCTACTAAAACCAATACTTTGAAAAAGGGACAAGTATTTGAAACCGTTGACCTTATAAAGAACACACAAGGCAAAATGGTTTTAAAGTTGGCAAACGGGCAATATATCACAGCAGACAAAAGAGTTGCGATCAAGTGTATAGCTAATATGGCATCTTATTATACAGTGAAACCTTCTTTCATCATTTTAAAAACAACAGTAGGTGCTTATTCTTCCACAACATTCAATAATTCTACAATGCTTGGTAAGGTAAAAAAGAACACAATTTTGACCGTTCGAGATATAGAATACACATCAACGGGAGTTCCAAGATTCAAAACCGTTTCAGGTAGCTATGTAACAGCGAACAAATCGTATGTAAATGCGTTGACAACAAAATATAAAAATTATGTAGTAACGAAACCAAGCTATGTAAAATTAAAGAAGAGTATTTATCAATATAGCAATATTTCTTTGACAAAATCGGCAAAAGGTCCGCTCCTTCTAAAAGGAAAAGTATTAAATATTAAAGGAATTACTTATACATCAGGTGGAACTCCACGTTTACAACTTACAAATGGTCGATTTATTACTGCCAATAAAAGTTATTTAATAGCATACTAAGTATCAATGAGCACAGATTTTTGAGGAAGAAATTTGTGCTTTTTATGTCGCATGAACAGACGGTAAGACCTATTTCGAGAGAAGGACCAGTGAATTAATTGTCCTTAAAAAACACAATTGGTTCGACTACAATGGGGATAAAGAAACTTCCCTTGTGAGAAGTTTCAACTTATTTTCTAATAAAAATAGCATAAAGTTAAAGAATCTTAAAAGAAATGTAACTTTTGTAATGCATTTGAAGGTAATATGTTTTATATTTTCCCTTAATAGTTTGGTATTCTATAGTTGGCAAAGACTTATATCGTTAAGTATTTTGTTCGAATTAAAGTACATAGAAGGAGACGAAAATAGTGAAAGTTATTCGGAATTTAGCAGCTGTAGTTTGTATGATGGTTATTTGTCTTATCACTGTACATACTGCATCAGCAGAAGAGCCTGCACCTGCAAACCCTGATCATACAGAAAAATGGGAAACAGCGCCAACAACGATTATGAAGACTCAGAGTTTATTAAAAACAGCTTCCTCAGAACCTATCATTGCAGATATCTCATATTACCAAAAAGATGTCGATTGGGCACAGGCAAGTAAAGTGTTAGATTTAGTCATCATTCGAACACAGTACGGCAGTACGTTTGAAGATCCAATGCATAAAACATATGAAGCTGGTGCAAAAAAATACGAAGTACCATTTGGCGTTTATGCATATAGTTTAGCTGAATCTTCAAGTGATGCAAAAACAGAAGCCAATAATTTTTATAATCGCGCAAGCAAGGGTACGAAATTTTATGTGCTGGATGTTGAAGAAAACACAAGTAAATCTGGCGAAAGCATGCGAACAATTATTAATTCATACGTAAAACAATTACGAACAAAAACCAATAAGAAAATTGGACTTTATGTAGCCCATCACTTATACACTTCATTAAATTTAGATACTTCTAAATTCGATTTTGTTTGGATCCCACGATATAACAATAGTACCGCTGCCCCTGCCTATCCTTATGATTTATGGCAATATACGGATCAAGGTAGAGTAGCAGGCATTAGTACATATGTTGACCTAAATCGTCTAAATTCAAAGGTGAGCTTAAGCTATTTGACTGGAACAAGTAGTGTCACACCTGCAAGTAAACCAAGATATTACACAGCTAATCCAGGAACAGTTGCTACTAAAGTACAAGTGAATCAATACTCTTCAACAAGTTTTACAAGTGCGACAAAAGGGAAAGCAATAGCAAAGAATACTTTAGTAAAAGTTGCTGGAATTGTAAAAACAAGTGCTGGTACACCAAGACTTAAACTAACGAATGGTACGTATATGACAGCTAATCTTGATTATGTTGTAAAAGTGACGTCTAAAATCGATCAATATTACACAAAAAAACCAAGTAAGGTTCTAGTTAAATCAGGCTTATATGCATATAACAATGCGGACTTGGATAGTAGAGTGACTGGTGTAAAGAAAAATACAGTATTGAGTATTAAGGATCTTGCTTATTCTTCAGGTGGAACACCACGATTAAAATTATCAAATGGATATTATATTACAGCAAGTAAAGATTTTGTTAGAGCAGTGACATCATCCATTGCCAATTATATTTATGTCAATCCAGGAAAGGTTCAACTGAAAAGAAGCGTCTATCAATATAGTAGCCCTAATATGTCAAGCGCTACACGAAAAAGTGCATTGTCAAAAGGTAAAACATATACTGTAAAATCGATTTCATTCTCTTCAGGTGGAACACCACGATTGAAATTATCAAATGGGAATTATATTACAGCAAACAAGAATTATGTCGTAGCGAAATAAGAACTAAACAAAAAATTGATCCCGCTTTAACGGGCAGTAAGACCCCATCTCAAGATTTAGAGCGAAACGAGAAAGATAGATGGGGGATCAACTGCCCGTAAAAGTCCGATTGGTTCAACTTAACCATCAGTGGGGGATGAAGAAAACCCCACTGATGGAAGTTTCACTTTATCCCATTTAGCATATGGAGAAGATGATTCTCCATATGTTTTTTTATATTTGTATGTATTAATCTTTTCAATCATCTCTTTTTTAGATACGATAAGAAGGAGGAAATATTGATTACAAAAAGGTAGGTAAAACGATGGATTTCACATTAAAAGTACAACTTATTCATAAAGATGCAAAATTGCCATTTCGAGCAAATCCAGGTGATGCAGGATTAGATTTATACGCAGTGGAGGAACAAGTCATCAAAGCAGGGGAATCTGCATTGATTCCAACAGGGATCGTGATTGAACTGCCAAAAGGTACAGAGGCACAGGTACGTCCAAGAAGCGGACTCGCACTAAAGCATTCGATCACAGTACTAAATAGCCCGGGAACTGTTGATGAAGGTTATCGTGGGGAAATAAGAGTCATATTAATTAATCATGGTAAAAAAGATTTCTTAGTGGAAAAGCATATGAGAATTGCACAAATGGTTATAGCTCCAGTACTTCAAGTAAATGTAGAACAAGTAGATGCAGTTTCTGATTCGGTTCGTTCTGTTGAAGGTTTTGGTTCATCCGGTAAATTCTAAATATTATTTTTTTGAATTGATCCCGCATGAACGGGCAGTAATACCTCCACCTCAAAATTCAGCGAAAGCAAAGAAGTTAGGTGGGAGATCAACTGCCGCATGCGCCCGATTGGTTCGGGCGGGCAAGATGCTGGCTACTCAGGTGTTGCCATACGACGTGGCGCTTTTAACCTGAGTTTCTCTAGTTCAGGGGGGATGAAGATAATCCCCACTGATTAAAGTTTCACTTTATGATCTATCAGGATTATAATGGGCGAGGAAAGAATGTTTAGGGGGACGAAATAATGGCTCGATTAGATGAAACATTAACTATGTTGAAAGATTTAACGGACGCAAGAGCTATTGCTGGTAATGAAAAAGAATCTCGTGAGGTGATGAAAAAATATATAACACCTTATGCAGATCAAGTGGAAAGTGATAACTTAGGTGCAGTGATTGCCAAAAAAGTAGGTGATCCAAATGGTCCTAAAATCATGGTAGCAGGCCACTTAGACGAAGTAGGTTTTATGGTGACCAAAATCGATGATCAAGGCTTCTTGAAATTCCAGACAATTGGTGGCTGGTGGTCACAAGTAATGCTTGCACAACGTGTGCAAGTCGTCACACGCTCTGGCGAAACGATCGTTGGTGTCATTGGTTCGAAGCCACCACATATTTTGCCTGCTGCTGCTCGTAAACAATCATATGAAATAAAAGATATGTTTATCGATATTGGTGCAGCTTCCAAAGAAGAAGCAGAAAGCTGGGGAGTAAGTCCTGGCGATATGGTGGCACCATACTTTGAATTTACAGTGATGAAAAACGACAAACATCTACTTGCAAAAGCTTGGGATAATCGTATTGGTTGTGCCATTGCCATCGAAGTTTTAAAAGGATTGAAAGATGTCAGCCATCCGAATATTGTGTATGGCTGTGGTGTTGTTCAAGAAGAAGTGGGTCTTCGTGGCTCCAAAACAGCGGCCAATAAGATCCAACCTGACATTGGTTTTGCAGTAGATGTGGGGATTGCTGGTGACACACCGGGAATCACCTCAAAAGAATCCAATAGTAAAATGGGTGCTGGGCCACAAATTATCGTTTATGATGGTTCAATGGTAGCCCATAAAGGTTTACGCGATTTTGTTGTGGATATAGCAGAAGAAAATAATATCCCATACCAATTCGAGTCCATCCCAGGTGGCGGCACAGATGCGGGCTCCATTCATTTAACAGCAAATGGTGTACCGGCTCTTTCCATTGGTATCGCAACACGCTATATTCACTCTCATGCAGGAATTTTGCACCGCGATGACTTTGAAAACACCGTCAAATTAGTGATTGAAGTCATCAAAAAACTTGATCGTGAAACGGTGAATAAGATTACGTTTGGATAAAAAAATAGAATGGCAAAGAAGTGATTCATTTACTTTTATCACGTCTACCATTCAGATGAATTTAGCGATTAACTACCTTCTAACAAATAAGTTAGGGGGTAGTTTTGATGTCCAGAAAAACTAGAAATTTTTGATGTAGATGTAAATAATGCATTCATTCAACGAACCAGTAGTGAGCTTTTATTTGATATGAAAGCAAAATCTGTACCTATTTCAAAAAAACAAGCTATAAATAAGATCGCAATGATTGAGATATGAAAAAATGTACTGAATGGTTTGAAAAATAGAAAATCATTAATTGATGAAAAATACTAGATGGAGAGTTTTCTTAGAAAAAATTAGTAGCACTGATGTAAATTTAATATCCAAAAAAAATTATTATTACATAATATTGATATTTTTATATTAAAATAAGAAAATTACTTTATTTTTCTAATTATTAATTATATACTTATTAAAGTAATTATATTAAAAATTAGGAGGGATAATATTGAATATCTTAGATCCAATATATGTTTCAGTATTCTTTTATATTGTAGCCTATGCCTATATATTTTTACTTATTTATTCGATTTATAAATTTAAATGGAATTTAATAGGATATGGTTTAATTATTGTTTCCTTTATATCTTATCTTTTACTTGGAAAATACATGATAGATAGTGGGATTTATGCGGATGAGCATAACAAGGTTCTACTTAAAACTGGTTTTTTTGAATTAATTTTACTAGCTTATGTTTATATATTTATTATTTTAGCATTTACTATGGGAAATAAAACGGTTCGTAAAGTTAAATAAATATGGAACTGACAAAAGGCTGAAAAAACCGCCTTTTTGCCAGTTCCATATTTATTATGGGTTACAAGCCTTTAATACTGTTTTAGCATATCCTACATTTGGTCTAGAGGGTTCTATATTCCAAGGATTTTTTGCTGCTGAAATTGTATTGTAGTGGCAAGCATATTGATCTTCTAAGCCTGCTTTGTTTTTCCATTTTTTATCATCAGAATGTTTTTTGACTACTTTATTCCATGAGTCTGCTAATTTCAAAATTCTATCATTAGTAGAACCACTATGTAAATAAGATTTATGTGTCAGGCTTAGAGAAACTACGCCAGATCTAGTGATCCATTTTCCACTAGAAAAATAGCTAGAATAGGATGTTGCAGCCAGTGTAGTTGCTAGAGTTACAGAAGATGTAAGATCCTCAGATTCTATTCTTAATTGAATTGTGTCTCCGTTAATTATTTTAGCATCGGTAATTTCAACATCATTTTTATTTTCTATTTGTGGAGATAAGAATAAACCAACAGATTCATTATTTTTATTATAAATAGTTGCTGCACCATCTGATTTTCCATCTGCATTAGTCGATAAAACGATATAATCACCTTTATTAATTTCTAATGGAATATCTATTATCGAGTTAGAAGTTGATGGATTAATAGTTATTTTCTTCTCTAAACTATTCCCTTTTTTAACTGTTGAGCTTTCTAAAGGGGCATCAGACAATAAAGGATCTACTGTAAAAAAAGAAAACAGAGATGTTTCTAATTGTGGGGTTCCAATACTGATAGAAGTATTATCTTCAGTTATAATAGATAAATTCTTATGCTCTTTTGCGGTCGAGGATAAGGGATAAAACGAACCAACAGCTATTACTGCTAATAAAATCGACATAAAAATAGTAATATTTTTATTTTTCAAAATAATCAAATCCTTTATTTTTTTGTAAAATATAACACATTAAATTAAAAGTGTAAATATAATATTGTTAATTTATATATTTTTTTACATAAATAATTAATTGAACTATAATAGTGCATTTTCCTTTGAATATTTTTCCGTTCAAATAACCAAATAAAATTTTAAGCTATTTTTAACAATTCAAAAAATTGATTGAAAAGAACACTTTTCAATCGGACGATTGGCCAGGGCTTCGTCTTCTTAGAAATGGTATCATCCACAATAACATAAATGGGTTGATTGATTTTTCTAGATATCTTCCAAATAAAAGAGACAACGAATATAGCATGGACTTATCATAAATGTTTGTTTTACCTATTTGCAAAAGTATCAAATGTTTTTGCACTATTATAACAATTGGATTAATAACAGAGATATATTGGAATATACAGTTTGTGGATGGAGTATATACTGATAAAATGTAGAGTATTGTTTTCTTTAAAAAATTGATATAAGTGGAAAATTTGGAAAATACATGATAGATAGTGGGATTTACGCTGATGAGCATAACAAAGTTCAGCCTAAAACCGGTTTTTTTGAATTGATTTTACTAGCTTATGTTTATATATTTATTATTTTAGCATTTATTATGGGAAATAAAACGGTTCGTAAAGTTAAATAAAAAATAATAATTGGATTTCTGTTACTTTTTCATTTTGATCGACCCATAAATAAATTTCTTTAAATTTGTATGAAAAATAGTATAGTGCTAATGAATTTTTCAAGCTATCACTTAAATATCAATCAAATAAGCTTAAAAATAAATAAGACTCACTTTTAGGGTCAACACCAAAATCAATAGTTGACAATTGATAGATAAATATGGTAACAGAGCTAAATAAATGAAAAACATCTGCTAACCTGTTATGCTTTGAGTTCCTACACCAAAAGCGAAAGAGGTTAGACAGATGCCCTTTGAGTATATCAATGAACTCTTGAATTTGCCAGAAGTAAATATTGTCAATGTAGAAATAGAGGATGATCACGCAATTATTGAAGTTACTCCAGTTGATTATGTTCAAAATTGCCCATGTTGCCAATCTTCTTCTGTGATTCGGAATGGTATACCTTATAAGCGGAATATACGTCATTTAGCTGCTTTTGATAAAACCGTTGACTTGCGAATCCCTGCCATCTCTTTATTTTGTAAAACCTGCCATGCTACATTTACTTGGACGTACACTTTTGTGGAGTTTAAAAAACGCTATACAAAGGCTTTTTCTGCATTTCTTGCTCGCCAAACATACGGTACTACGGTGGAACAGATCTCTGATGAACAACAGGTTCCTTATTCAACGATGGAACGGATTTTCAAGCGTGAACTTCATGAAAAGAGTGAACAGATTCAAAAACAAGTATATCAAGAGGCGGTTGAACGGGATAATTTAGTGTTGGGAATCGATGACTTTGCGATCCGTAAAGGTCACACCTATAATACAGGGCTACATGATTTGAAAGGAGGACGTTTTCTAGATGTCATCTCCGGACGAAAAGGAGATGAACTTCGAGATTATGCGGAAAAACATCCGCTTTTTAAGCAGTTAAACCCTGTTGCCGTCGTGATAGATTTAGCCAAAATGTATCATACATTTTGTGCGGAATGGTTTCCAAATGCCATTCGAATTGCGGACCGTTTTCATGTAAACCGCTATGTGACAGAAGCCCTCCAAGATGTGCGGAGAAGCGTACAAACGAATCTTTCGTCCCAAGCCCAAAAAAGCCTTAAAGCAAAAGCACGTCTCTTAATTAAGCGTGCAGATGACCTTACGAAAGAGGAAGCTGTGATCGTTCAAGAATGTTTAAGCTATGATAAAAGATTAGAAAACACCTATAAATGGAAAGAAGATTTCATCACATGGTACGACTGTGCACCAGATGTAAAAACGGCAACAATCTGGTTTGAACGTTGGTGTGAACAAGGGCAGGCACTTAGCTTAGTGGAGGTAGAGGAATGTTTAAAAACCATGTACAACTGGAAGGAAGAAATCATCAACTATCATCGTCTTCGCTATACAAATGCAGCTGTAGAAGGACGCAATAATCGAATAAAAGCTCTTCAACGAAGACTATATTTCACTCGCAACCAGTCCGTTTATAAGGAGCGTATTATAGTAGAGTGTAACCGTGATCTAGCATAGTTGCACTCTAGATGTCAACCATTTATTTTGGTGAAGAGCCCACTTTTAGAGGGTTTTTTAAATACGATAAAATTCTATCAGGCGTGTTGATTATCCAATTTAATCCATGAAAATAGGGGGATTTGTTGATTGTAGCGAAGGCTTGCTCGCTTTCCTGCGGGCGAATGCTGGGGGCAACAGGATGTTGGTCACGGAGTCGTTGCCACAGGACGTGGCGCCCTTAGACTCCGTTCCTTAAATCGCTACGCTGTGGGGTCTCATCTATTCGCTTTTCCCGCGGGACATTGAATTTGCTTCATCGAAACAACACCGCACGAAGGAAATGCGCATGCATTTTCGAGGACTCGAGCAAGCCGCAGCGAAGATCTATATAAATGGTCTTAAAAATACAGAGTTTTTCAAAAGCTATGCCAAACAGACACCCCTAATTTTGTCAAATCAACACGCGTGAAATTTTATTTTTCTTCTTGGGAGGAGATTATTTCTTTTTTACTATGATTGTTCTTCTGGCTATCTTTTTTCTTTTTACAGGAGACGGTTAAAGCATGAGGAGACTCGTTCATTCATCCGCGAAATTTCACTTTTCAATAAACAAACCACCAGTGTGGGATATGAAGAAAATCTCTACTGGTGGTTTTGTTTCACTTTATCTTAAAGGTTAAATTTATGAATAGCATTGCGAAGTTGTTCAGCCATGGTAGCAAGATTATTCGAGGAAGCGGTGATTTCTTCCATGCTGGCTGTTTGTTCTTCAGCAGCGGCTGCAACATTTTGTATGCTACCGGAATTTTGTTCTACGATTACACTAACTTCTTCCATGGATTCAACGATATTGCTTACTCCACTATTCATATTTTCAATGGATTGACTAAATTTATTCATTTGTGATGCTAAGTTAGATACATCTAAGTAGATTGCTTTAAATGCCTCACCTGCTTCGTCAAAAGCATCTGAACTTACTTTCAAATTTTCAGTACTTGTAGACATTGAATCTACAGCATTTTCTGATTCTGTTTTGATAGAATCTATTCTATCACTAATATCGTTTGCGGCTTCTCTTGATTGATCAGCAAGTTTTCTTACTTCCTCTGCAACAACTGCAAATCCCTTACCGTGTTCTCCTGCACGTGCGGCTTCGATAGAGGCGTTTAAGGCTAATAGATTTGTTTGATCAGCAATTTCAGTAATTAATGAAACAATTTGGCCAATTTCTTTTGAGTAGTTGTTTAGACGATTCACGACCTCAGAAGTTGATTGGATCATTTCAGTTGTCGTACCCATTTTTTCAACAGCATTTTGGATAATGTCTTTACCATGTTCAGCAGTCTTAGTTGTATCCGTTGCTTTTGTGTTAACTTGTTCTACATATTTTGTCATTTCGTTCATTTTTTTTGAGATACCATTGATGTTTGATCCAATGCTTTCAACAGCTTCCGTTTGCTTATCAGAACCAGTAGCCACTTCTTGCATAGAAACTGTAACTTGTTCAATAGAGGCGCTTGTTTGTTCGGAACCTGCAGACAGTTCTTCTGACGTTGCAGCTACTTGTTCCGCATTTGAACCGATTTGTGAAATGATGTCTCTTAAGTCATCCACCATATGAAAAACACCAAAAGATAATTTGGATAATTCATCTTTCCCTTTCATTTCAAATCGTTTAGCTGCAAGATTTCCTTTAGCTACTTCATCTACATATTGTTTTAAAGCTAATAGTGGTTTAACGATTCGTTTACTGATAAAGAATGCAACGATTGCTCCTAAAACAATAAACAAAATTGCTAGACCTACTGAAGTCCAAATCGCTTGGGATTGAACTTTAGAGATAAAGGATGCATCCATATCTAAACCGAAAATGATATCTGTCCCCTTAAAAGGAATAAAGATAGATTTATGAACCCCATATTTATCTGTATAGATGTCACTAAATGTAGTTTTTTGTTCATCTATTGCTTGATTCATCTTAGGATCAAATTTATAAGCAGCATTATAACTATCTGTATCACTTAATGCGACAATATGTTCTTTACCATTTGAACGAGAAAGAACATAAGCATTTTGGATGCCATGTTTTTTCTTTTCTGAGTTTAAGGTAGTTAACAGCTTATTATAATCTGTCTTATTTTTATTATCAGCGCTACTAACAAGATTTGTATTTAAATGTGTCATGACTTCATCTGAAACAAGTTGTAACTTGTCCTCAAAAAGACCCATTACTTTATTTTGAATCAGATTGTGAGATGAAGTAAAAAGTATGATACCGAAAACTATTGATAGAACGGCGATCGGTAAGACAAATGATAGAATATACTTAAATAATAGTGAATGTTTATATTTGGCAAGATTCACGATTTGTTTCCTCCAATTCTTTTATCGAGTGTTTAAGAGAATCAATTATTGCAGGTATATGCTTTACACCTGTATAAGGAGAAATGGAGAAGAACTTCGCTACACCAACTGGAATACGGTTTGTACTATCAGATGCATCAACCGTACAGATGCGTGTTGTATCTCCAAAGAATACATCATCACGATGCTTCCCTAATACTTCAAATAGAGAAGAATTCAACGTATTGATCATTTCTATTTCCGAAACTTTATAGCAACCTGCTTGTTCGTCTCTCCAGTTATATTCATTCGGATAAAGGCGAAATGCTGTAATTGGTCCAATATTTGTCTCATTTACTACATCAACTGATGATAATTTTTGTGCTAGCTGTTGACGAAATGCTAGGTTTACACGAACATAATTAGCTAATATTTTCTGATAACCTGTTTTTCCGAACGCCACTAAGGCTGCGTAAATAGCAATTGAGCTCCCCATTCGTGAACACTCTAAGGTATAGCCCGTATGATAAGAGCCGTATCCACGATTTCCTACATACGGTGTATCAAAATCTTCTAGATCGAGAAGACCTAATGCACTACCATCTTTCACTAAGAATAAACTTGTAAGATAAGGTGTTTGTCCAAGCTTTTGGAAGTCGAAGCATAAAGAATCAGCCAAGGATAAATACTGCATACGTGAACGGATGACCATTAAACTTTCAAGCACTGCATCTTCGAAATGTAGTGGGTTCTTCCCAAAATCATAATCATTAAAGAATGCGTAAAATCCTCCTAAAGCAGAATCTGCATGAATATGAATTGGTTTCAGGTTATAGCGATTTTCAATAGTAGCTGTGACTTCTTTAATTTCTTTAATATCGTCAATCGCAAAACTATCTGTAGCACCAGTTGTTGCTACAATATAGACTGGAATTCCACCATTTTCGACCACTTCAGTTAAACGTTTACGTAAATTATCTATATCCATTGAATGATCTTGGCCCGCTTTCACACGGATTAAATGATTGCTTCCAATTCCTACAGCTTCAATTGATTTCAATAAACTATAATGGGCATTTTCAGATGCAAAACAGTAAAGGTTATTTGGTACACCTTCTTCCTTTGCATGTGGGAATTGTTTTGCAATCGCTACTCGTAATCCACTAAAAACTGCACCTTGTCCGCCCCAAGTGGTATATCCAAAGCTTTTTGTATAATCATATCCTACTAATTTTGACATCATGGAAATGACTTTTACTTCAGACTCAGTTGCAGCGGGTCCATAGACATCCCATAAGTTATTGCCATTCAGGAGAGAATTAACAAATAAACCTAAAATCCCGGGAATACTGGCCATAGGTAATACATTGGTTACAAAGTTATGTGTATGGAATGGATGCCCTTTCATTAAGCCAGTTAGAGCATCTACTACTGTGTCTAAACCGGTACCGTTTGTAGGTACATCATGTTCTTCCATCAATTCTTTGTAAAAGTTTTCTGATCGTTCCTGCATAGGACCAAGTGTTGTTTTAGATGGATCTTTTAATGAGTCCATGGACGTTAAAATTTCTTCGATATAATGAACTAGTTGTTCTCTTTGCTGTTGATTGCCGTCTTCACTTTGGAAGAGCTGATGAATATTAGTCATAAATTAAGCACCCCTAGTAGTTCGAAATTCTTACATTCGAATTTAGTTAATTAGTTCGTTGTACATAGAATAGTATAATGAATAAAATGATAAAATCCATAGATAGAAAAAAATTAAAATAATTCTAAAAAAAGAGATAATTAGACATTGAGACAAGAATTTATTGAATATAGCTTCTGTTTTGTAATAGATTGATTTGTTATTTTGAAAAATTATTTGTGAAAATTGTATATTTTAATGGGCAGTATGATTCCTACAAGATGGAGAGAAAAATGAAAGGACTTTTATAAATTACGCATAAAAAATTGGAAATTGGAAATAAGAATTATTTGATAGAAAATAATACAATTGTAAATGGTATAATAGATTTTCTAAATGTGACGAAAATACTTATTTTTGCGGTAATCCATAATAAAGAGGTGTCTTTATCCCGTTAAAGTTCGATTGGTTCAGCTAACCATCAGTGGGTGGGGTAAAGAAAACCCCCACTGATGGAAGCTTCACTTTATCAATGTTTAATCTTTGTTGTATTTAATATTGCCATTTACGTATTGGAAATAAAATGGTCTGCAAAGTTAAATAAAAAACAGTGCTCATACTAATAATTGGATTTCTGTTACTTTTTCATTTTGATCGACCCATAGATAAATTTCTTTGAATTTGTGTGAAAAATAGCGTATTGCTAATGAATTTTTCAAGCTATCACTTAAATACCAATCAAACAAGCTTAAAAATAAATAAGAATCACCTTTAGCTGGCTTTAAATAGGGTAAAATTGTGTCAAAATCTTGATTTTCGTATTGTTCAATTTTTTCAGAAATAACTTTAAAAGTTTTTCGAGGCGTCCATTCATCAGAATCTTCTACAGGCTTATTGATATCATATAGACTTTGAATTACTGGATTTTTAGGAGAATTCATTATATAGTTGACAGAATTACTTTTAGGATGTCTTAACATTAGTTCAGTTGGAATATTGTTGATCATGATCACTTTCCTTTCTTTAAAATGTGTTACAACATCTTCTAAAAGAATAGTATTAATGTGAGCGTTAGCTAAAAAAATAGATATAAGTGGTGTATTTGAAACTTTAGAGGCAATTGAAATAAAAAATTCTGTTAACACAGAAAAAGATTGATTAATTTTTTCAATATTTTCTATTTGCTGTATCTTAAAACACTGATCTTCATCTCCACTCGAAGTTTTCAAATCTACTGTACATTCTTCTAACCACTCCATATGCAACACCTCTCATTTATTTGGTTTCGACATCAGCGGGATCATTTGTCAAAACACATATAACAAGTTGTAGCTGAGTCCTTGGGCTTTATTTGATATTTCTTTTGATCATCTGAATCTTACTTTATTTCATATAACCAGAATATTTAAAAAACATAGAATAATACTTCTTTCCCAAAGCATACCATAAAGTTTTCGGGATAAACTATCACATTGTTCTTAGAAAAATTTTATCCCGCATTAACGGGCAGTAAGACCCCCATTTCAAGATTTAGAGAGAAACGAGAAAGATAGATGGTGGAACAACTGCCCGTAAAAGTCCGATTGGTTCAACTAGCCATCAGAGGGGGATGAAGAAAACCCCCTCTGATGGAGTTTCACTTTATCCCGCATTAACGGACAGTAAGACCTCCATCTCAAGGTTTAGAGAGAAAGATAGGTGGGGGATCAACTGCTCGTAAAAGTCTTATTAGTTCGGGCGGGCAAGATGCTGGTCACTCAGGTGTTGCCAGAGGACATGACGCTTTTAGCCTGTTCAGTGTGGGGTGAAGAAAACCCACACTGATGGAAGCTTCACTTTATAATCACTCCATATTTGAATAAAAAAATATGCATGTTGATTCGGAAAAAATTAGGCTGAATAGGGAGTATAATTTTTCAAGATTTTTCGTATTTCTAAAAGTGAGATCATTTTAAACCCTTCATGTATGTTTAAATTTAAAAAATAATAAAAATACAATTGATTTAATATTTATTCATATGTATAATGGTTTTTATCACAACAAATGTAAGGAGCGATTTTAATGAAATTATTAGAACTTGTCCAATTGAAGTTAGTAACATCTTTAAAAGATAAAGATTTACTTGAACTTGCAGATTATACAAGCGAAGAAGTGCAAGGACTACTGGATCTTGCGATGAAGCTAAAAGTCATTACCAAAGAAGGCAGTTGTCCACCCTTATTAGAAGGTAAAACTTTAGGAATGATTTTTGAAAAGAATTCAACTCGTACTCGTATTTCATTTGAAGTAGGGATGAATCAACTAGGCGGTAAAGGAATGTATATGAATACACGCGACTTACAAATAGGCCGTGGT
Organism: Rummeliibacillus sp. SL167; assembly: GCF_007896505.1. Lineage (NCBI taxonomy): Bacteria > Bacillati > Bacillota > Bacilli > Caryophanales > Caryophanaceae > Rummeliibacillus > Rummeliibacillus sp. SL167. The sequence continues at coordinate 241,772 of NZ_VCBM01000001.1, forward strand.
GAATCGATTCATGATACAGGTCACGTACTATCAGGCTACCTAGATGGCATTATGATTCGTGCTAACTCTCATGAAATGGTCAAAGAGCTTGCTGAACATGCTTCTATTCCTGTCATCAATGGTTTAACTGATTTAACTCATCCATGCCAAGCTTTAGCAGACTTAGAAACAATCGCTGAAGAAAAAAGTGAACTAAAAGGATTAAAATTAGCGTATATCGGGGATGGCAATAACGTAGCGCATTCGCTAGTGGTTGCTTGTGCTCATGTCGGAATCGATGTTGTCGTAGCGACACCAAAAAATTATGAGCCAAAAGAAGAATATATGAAAAAAGCGGCGGAAATTGCATTGCAAAATGGAAGCACGGTTGCACACACATATGATCCTGTTGAAGCTGCAAAAGATGCAGATGTCATTTATACAGATGTATGGACGTCAATGGGGCAAGAAGAAGAAGCTGCCAAACGATTACAAGATTTTAAAGGCTATCAAATTAATGATGCACTTGTCGCACATGCGAAATCTGATTATATGTTCCTTCACTGTTTACCTGCTCACCGTGAAGAAGAAGTAGCGACATCCGTTATTGATGGACCAAACTCCTTTATCTTCCAACAAGCTGAAAACCGTTTACATGCGCAAAAAGCTGTCCTTGCTTCTATTTTGGGCGAATAGGCCAATTTTAACAAGTAGAAGTATTATAAAATTTATTGGAGTCTTATTTATCCCGCGTTAACGGGCAGTAAGACCCCCACCTCAAGGTTTAGAGAGAAACGAGAAAAATAGGTGGGGATCAACTGCCCGTAAAAGCTCGATTGGTCTAGCTAACCATCGGTGGGGATGAAGAAAACCCCCCCACTGATGGAAGCTTCACTTCATCATTTAATTTAAGCTTTAATCAAAAATTGAAATCTTTATAAATGTACAAGTCAAATTATTTGTCGTATTTTCAATAAATCTTATTGAAAATACGGCTTTTTTTATCGATTCAATATAATAATACGTTAAGAGTGAAAAAGTAAATGTTGTAAATAATGGTCAACATTATATGAAGTGAATATCCCATTTTTTAATCTAAAAAAAACTGGTGAAAGATTTATATATTTTAAGGTTCCGTTCCCTAAATTGCCCCGCTCTCATCTGGATACTAATCTTCTATGAGCTACATCAGCTTTGCTACAGCCTATTTACACTATATAATCAAACCGATTTTCGATGAAAAATATTTTTTAAGCTATATTTGAATCAATTTCATAATGCAAAATTCAGATAAAAAACACGAACGTTTTAAATCAACATGAACATTAATATTCAGAAGTTTTTGTTCCACTCCAGACGGCGCTTTCCACGGGCTTGGCTTCAATCTCCTCGTCACTACGTTCCTGCGGGGCTTTCAGCTCAAGCTTTTCCCGTAGGAGTCGCCGTCTTCCGCTCCACAATTATCAAAATTAGTTATTATTAAATGTTCGTATTTTTTAAGAAGAAAATGATTTATGAAATTGATTCATTTATAAACAATTAGTTGTTTTGTACGATAAACTAAAAAAAGTATATTATATCCATGATCTACGAGTGCAAAATATAGTAGATAGGATTAATTGTTATGTAGAATGAAAAAAGCATAAATATGATCTTTCTATGACTCTGAAAAAGAAAGCATTATTTAAAAAATCTAATTCTATTATAACATATTATTTTATTTATGTTATAATTCACTAGTGTTGCATTAATTTTAACTGAATATTAAAAATGCTCATAATCTTCAATTATTTAATTCTAACCATAAAAAAATCCTTTATAATGGATTTAGCAAGTGATCACCCGTCCAAATCCACTAATAAAGGAACTCACATGGACAAGAGTACACCAAAAAATTCATTTGAACAATGGTTTTCGCCGATAAACTTTCGATTATTTGAAGAAAAAGTGAAAACGATGAAATTAGATTATTATACGAAAAAATTTACGACGGATTCATTTTTAAAATTACTTCTTTTTGCACAGTTGAACGAAACGGAAAGTCTACATGCTTTAGCAGATTGCCTTTTTGATGAAAATTTACAAGATGGTACAAACTTAGAATCCATAAGTATTTCGCAACTTTCACGTCGATTGAATGGTATAAATCCAGAGATTTTCCTCCATCTCTTTCTTGATTTAGTCGGACAAATTCACACCAAGACACACTATTCGAAGAGAGTCTTACCATTGAAAATTGTCGATTCTAGTACATTGCCACTCAATTTAACGAACCATAAGTGGGCTCAATTTCGTAAAACCAAGGCAGGTGTGAAACTCCATTTACGCCTTGTCTTTATGGAAAAAGGTGAATCTTATCCAGAAAAAGCTATACTTACTCACGCTAAAGTTCATGATCGGAATGAGTTAGAAGTCATGGTAGACGATCGGGACTGCATGTATGTTTTTGACCGTGGTTATTTAGATTACGAGCGTTTTGATCGCATGACCGATGAGGCCTATTTCTTTCTAGGCTAAGGAAAAATGCCGTTATTCGAGAAGTGTACGATTTTAAAATACCCGAGGATTCGGATGTGTTGTCTGATCAAATGGTATTGATTGGTACTACTCAAAATAGAGCTGAAAACTATTTTCGTTTAGTAAAAGTGCTAGATACCAAAGGAAATGTACTCCATCTAATCACCAATCGTTTTGATTTAGAGCCAGAAGAAATAGCAGAAATGTACAAATCTCGTTGGGCCATTGAATTATTTTTTAAATGGATGAAACAACATATGAACATCAAAAAGTTCTATGGTCAAAGCGAAAATGCGATTTACAGCCAAGTATTTATGGCACTAATTGTTTTCTGCCTGAATGTGTTAGCTCAAATGGATACAAAGAGTGAACGGAAAATCCTACAAATCAGCCGTTATTTGAGGGCAGCATTATGGAAGCCAGCACCTATTTGGCTTCGGAAAATGAAAGGAAAAGCTGTACCTTAAACAATAAAAATCGTCGTTGTTGCATAAGTGTAATTGTAAATAATATCCAAATGGATGGGCCACTTTTAATAAAGCATTCACTTTTTGGCCCCAAAGCCCTGAAAATAAATAGTTCGAATTTTCTAACTATATTTATGCAACACTAGTGGTTATAATTATATAAAAATAAACAAAGAAAGGATTGATTAGCTTGAAAAAATTCACAATGCTCATTTCGTTTTTGGTGCTGATTTTATTTTTTGCTATTCCACAAAACACGAAGGCTGCTTCTATTTACAGTGCTGGTTCTAGTTCACCTTCCATTGTTAAAGTATATGGAACATATAATTGGTCCGAAGCTGGATATTGGGATTTAACCGATGTGGATACAATTCCAGATACAGCCGTTGTTACAGCTGCTAAGGTAAATTGGAGTATTTGTTTAAGTTGTGGTATGAATTACGCTGATACGTACGTCGCTTTATTTAATGAGGATGGATATGGTTATTGGATGGATTCTGGCATCTTTAATACTAATTTTGAAGGTGAACCATTAAAACAAAATTGGTCCACGCAATTTTATGTAACTAAAGTTAATAGTTCGGGAGGATATATAACGCCTAATTTAACACTTAGCTGGGAAGATTCAGAAACTTCAGCGAGTGGTAAAGTCAATTTAGTAAACTCAACTGAAAAAAATCAGGTAAAAATTGAAGAAACAATCGAGTAGGGAGTGGTGTATTCCATGAAAGTTCATCTTAATAATCCTATTACAAATATAGTAACAACCTCCTCACTTCGAAAAAATGAAACCACATTCGACATCAATAAAGTATTGGAAGATGATTCGAAGAAAGCTGAAATTGAACTTTCGAGGAGAAAACATGCAGAATTTATTCAATCGACAATGGCTATTTTAAATGAGAACTCTCCGAGTGAATTAGTGGATTCAAAAACGAATACCATTCATATTGAAAAAGGCGTTTATTATTCTCTTGGAACAGTCAATGGTAAACCGTTAAATGCAACGCCTTTGACGAGTGGAGGTGTGAACTCTAACTTTTCGCCTAAATTATATGTGAAGCCTGGTAGTGCAGGAATGCCTGTAACATCAGAACAACTATATTCTTCGAAAGTATTTCAATCCTATACGGAAGAAGAGCACAAAGAGGCAAATCAGATCATTGGCGTTTTTTTAGCATTAGAATTGGTCGGGAACGGCACCTTATCGGTCAACAGTTTTAACGAAAAGGATGCTACCTATTTCCCACAATTTGCAGAAGGTATCGGACTAGATTTGGATAAGCCTTTCTCCATTAACGGGAAAGTGTTTGAATTTAAAGATGGTAAACTTAACCGATTGAAGATAGAAGAATGATACTTATAGAGTCAAAACACATATATGATCATCTTAAAAGCATTGATTCTTAAAATAGAAAACCTTCCTACAATCACTGCTTGTAGGAAGGCTTTTTCATATGTCATAACGATTCTTGAATATCCACTAATTTTCCGGGATTTAAAATATCTTTTGGATCTATCGCTTTTTTGATCGTTTTCATAACATTCAATGCTTCTCCGTGCTCTAGGACTTGATATTTTTGCTTTCCGAAGCCAACGCCATGTTCACCTGTGCATGTACCATTGCGTTCGATGGCAAAGCGTACTAATTTTTCATTGTATGCTTCGGCTCTTGCTAATTCTTCTTTGTTACTCATATCAATCATCAATAATACGTGGAAGTTGCCATCACCGACATGACCTAAAATACCACCAGGAATATTCACTTTTTCTAGTTCAGCACGGGCAAATAATACGGCATCTGCTAAGTCTGTAATAGAAACGCAAACATCCGTTGTCATCAGTTTTTTCCCTTTGAAGCCATGGATATAGGCATAAGCTAAATTGTGGCGAGCCTCCCATAGTTTATGACGAGCAGCGGTGTCTGTTTCAAATTGAATTGATAAACAACCACTATCATTCATAATTTCTTTTGTAAATTCTACGTCTTGTGCAAGCCCTGCTTCATTACCATGAAATTCTAAAAATAAGGTTGGTTTCACTGGAAAATCTGTTTCACTATATTGATTGACTTGTTCAATAGATTGTTCATCTACTAACTCAACACGTGCAATTGGAACACCCGCTTGTAGAATTCCTGTCACAGCTTCAACGGCAGATTGAACATCAGGGAATACAGCAATAGCCGCTGTTTCAAATTCGGGAATACCATAAACTTGTAAGGTCAACTCTGTAAAGCAGCCGAGTGTACCTTCAGAGCCAACGAACAAGCCGTTGAGATGATAGCCAGAAGAAGATTTCGCGGCTAAATTTCCTGTATGGATGACTCGTCCATCTGCAAGCACGACCTCTAAATCACGCACTTGGTCACGCATAACACCATAGCGAACAGCCGTTGTACCACTAGCGTTTGTAGCAGCCATACCACCAAGTGAAGCATCTGCTCCGGGGTCTACGGAGAAGAAAAGACCATATTTTTTAAGTTCTTTATTCAATTCCGTTCTTGTGACACCAGGTTGAACACGCACAAGCAAATCTCCGGGGCGAATTTCTAAAATCTTATTCATCCATGAAAAATCAATCGTGATACTTTGTCTGATCGGGATCACATGACCTTCAAGACTAGATCCTCTTCCAAATGGAATAACGGCAATTCCAAAATCATTGGCAATTTTTAAGATATCACTGACTTCTTTTGTAGAGGAAGGAAAAACAACAACATCCGGCAATCGCCCTTCATGATAGGATTCATCTTTACTATGTAATTCTCGTATGGTTTCATTTACTGTTACTTGCTCATCACTTAAAATATCTTTTAATGCAGAAACAATGGTGTCAGTTGTAGTCATATGCTCGTTCTCCTCTTCTCAAAAAATCTGTATTTTCTAATAATTGAATCAATTTCATAATGCAAAATCCAGATGAAAAACACGAACATTTCTAATCAACATGAACGTTAATATTCAGAAGTTTTTGTTCCACTCCAGACGGCGCTTTCCACGGGCTTGGCTTCAATCTCCTCGGGTCGACACGATGTTGACCCCGAAGCCGTTGCCACAGGACGTGGCGAACTTAGGCTTTGTCCCTTAAAACGTTCCTGCGGGGCTTTCAGCTCAAGCTTTTCCCGTAGGACTTTGAATAAGCCTCCTTGAACTCACACCGCACGAAGGAAATGCGCATGCATTTTCGAGGAGTCGCCGTCTTCCGCTCCACAACTATCAAAATTGGTTATTATTAAATGTTCGGATTTTTTAAGAAGAAAATGATTTATGAAATTGATTCAATTATAAATCAAATGAGGAGAAAATTAAATATCGATAGCGGTTTGCTATTTTTTAAGAACCCGATTCTTTTAGATAAAGACAGATGGCTGGATAAGGAGAAACTTAGAAAATGTATTGGATATAGGCCTAAAAAGGCATTCCATCCATGGGGAATGGGCATCCACGGGAAATATAGTTCTATCCATGGGAAATAGGCATCCATCCACGGAGTAGACTATCCTATACACGGAACGAGCCTCCCAATCCACGGAAAAACCAATTGTATCCACGAAGGAGAAAACTTAAGTCCTACGTTGTGCTAGATTTAGCGAAAAACTTTATCCTTAAAAGTTCAGTAGGAGATGGAGAAACCCCCACTGATGGAAGCTTTACTTTATTGTTCGGATTCTTCGTTGATTGTGACAACTTTTACCCAGTCTTTAAAGTGTTTCTAGAGACTAGTCAACCTTCCTTCCTCTCTACTAAAAAAGTAGCACAAACCATGGTTTTGGCTTGTACTACTTACTAATGTTAAGCTAAAGCTTTTGATAACTCACTTAAAAAATGTTCCTGTTCGTTTTTTTCTGCTTGTTGCCACCATGTTTCAAAGAATACGCCTAATCCTGGAAGTAGATGTTCTTCACCACGTTTAATGGCATCTTCCACGATATCCTTTAATTGTTCCGGACTATTCCCAGAGACATTCTGTTTAATAGCATCACGAATTTGAAAATTCACTTGGCATCCCTCCTAAAGATATTTTTGCCTATAACTCGATTGTTATACATACATTTGGTACACTTATTGTAGAAAAGTTTTACATATAAGGGGGAAAGATTTGATGAAAGCAGTTGTATTTGAAAAGGGACAATTACTTGTAAAAGATATGCCAGCACCAGCTCCAAAATCAGGTGAAGTGTTAGTAGCTATTAAGGCTGCCGGTTTGAACCGACGTGATTTATATACAGCAGGTCGATTAGGGAATGATCGCGAGGCATTGATTCTTGGGTCCGATGCAGTAGGAGTCGTAGAGGAAGTAGGGAATGGTGTAACGAATTGGAAAGTGGGCGACGAGGTTATTATCAATCCATCATTACGTTGGTATGAAAATTCTGATTTTCCACCCGAGGATTTTGAGATATTAAGTTTACCTGATAATGGGACTTTTGCCGAGAAGATTGCTATTTCTGCTGAACAACTAGAGCCAAAACCCGCTTATTTATCTCTTGAAGAAGCTTCAGTCATTGGTATTTCACCATTAACAGGCTATCGAGCATTGTTTACGAAAGGACAAATACAAGCAGGACAAACCGTATTTATTCCTGGAGCTGGCAGCGGAGTAGCAACATTTTTAATTCAAATAGCCAAAAATATTGGGGCTAGAGTCATCGTTACTTCGCGTTCAGAAGAAAAACGCCAAGCTGCATTAAAAATCGGTGCAGATCTTGCAATCGATACAAATAGTGATTGGTCAAAAGAATTGGAAGAAGAAACGATCGATTTAGTGATTGACAGTGTTGGACGTGCGACTTTCAATCGTTCTCTAGCGGTTTTAAAAAAAGGTGGTAAAATAGTAGTGTTTGGCGCAACGACTGAAGATACTGTCGAGCTTAATTTGCGACAATTCTTTTACGCACAATATACGTTATTGGGGACAACGATGGGAAGTCGTGAAGAATTTAGAGCATGTATCGAACATTTAGAAAAATTCAATACGCATCCCATTATAGATCGTGTCTTTCCAATAGAAGAAGCACAAAAAGCACTTGATTATTTAAAAGAAAATCACCAGTTCGGTAAAATTGTCTTGGCGATTTCATAAAGGCGGTAAAGAATAGATGAAAAGAATTGAATCTCCACAAAATGCCCTTGTGAAGCATTGGAAAAAATTAGCGGCAACACGAAAAGAACGTGAACGCTCAGGAGAATTTCTCGTAGAAGGTTTTCATTTAGTAGAAGAAGCGATTAAAAGCAAAAGTGAAATTCTCCATTTGATTGTAAGGGAAGATGTAGCTATTCCAGTAAGTTGGAATATCGATCATATTTTTGTGGTGGAAGTCACTGTTCAAGTAGCGAAAGAATTTGCAGAAACAGAAAACTCACAAGGGATTTTTGCTCAAGTAAAACAACCTGCAATCTCAGAGAAAGAACAAAAGAAATGGACAAAACTATTGCTAGTTGACGCTGTTCAAGATCCTGGAAATATAGGTACGATGATCCGGACTGCGGATGCTGCAGGGATCGACGCAGTTATTTTAGGAAAAGGAAGCGCTGATCCCTTTAATCCTAAGACAGTACGTTCAACACAAGGTTCCATTTTCCACATACCTGTTGTGCGAGGCGAGTTAAGTGAATGGATCGATTCATTAAAAGAAAAGAAAATACCTGTATACGGAACAGCCTTAGAAAATGCAGTGCTCTACAATCAAGTAGAAAGAAAAGAGGAATTTGCACTTATTATGGGCAATGAAGGTAGTGGTATTCATCCTGATTTTTTAGAAAAGACAGATTTGAATGTCACAATTCCTATAATGGGTAGAGCAGAATCTTTAAATGTAGCAGTTGCAACAGGGATTGTGCTTTATTATTTTGCAACATGATTCTAAACTTGAAGTAAAGTGCTGAATTGCGTATAATGGTTGAGTATGATAAATATTGAAATGAACAATAATGAAATGCAATGAGCGGGAAGAGTACATTCATTTGACCCTTTTAGGGAGTGCACGTCATAGACTGAAAGCGTGTATAAGGTGTTGATAGATGGAAGTTCACTCCGTTAGCAGCCACCGGGACCAGTGTTATTACTGTAAAGGTAGGCCGGTGAAACGCCGTTAAGCGAATGAAGTGATTGCATTTTTGATTGGCAATAACTAGGGTGGTAACGCGAATATAACCTCGTCCCTTTTTGGGATGAGGTTTTTTATTTTGGAAGGAGGAATTTATAAATGGCAATGATCGAGCAACTAACTCAACTAAAAAAAGAAGTTGTAGCAAAAATCACAGCGGCAGAAAATGTAAAACAATTGAATGAAGTCCGCGTTGCATATTTAGGTAAAAAAGGTCCGATTACGGATTTATTAAAAGGAATGGGGAAACTTCCAGCAGAAGAACGCCCTAAAATGGGTGCGTTAGTTAATGAAGTACGTGCAGAAGTTCAACAGATCCATGATGTCCGTAAAACAGAGCTTGAAGAGAAAGCAATCCAAGAACAATTAGAAAAAGAAGCGATCGATGTAACATTACCAGGTCGTTCAGTGAATGTAGGCAATGCCCATCCATTGACTCGAGTTATCGAAGAAATCGAGGACTTATTCATCTCTATGGGCTATGAAGTGGCAGAAGGTCCTGAAGTTGAAAAAGATTATTACAACTTTGAAGCATTGAATTTGCCGAAGGGTCACCCTGCACGTGATATGCAAGATACTTTTTATATCTCAGAAGAAATTTTGATGCGTACACATACATCTCCTGTACAAGCACGGACGATGGAGAAAAAACAAGGTGCATCATTTAAAATCATTTGCCCAGGAAAAGTATTCCGTCGTGATAATGATGATGCGACGCACTCTCACCAATTTACGCAAATTGAAGGATTAGTGGTTGGCGAAAATATTCGTATGAGTGATTTAAAAGGTACATTGGATATCTTCGCAAAGAAAATGTTCGGTGAAGACCGTGAAATCCGTCTCCGTCCAAGCTTCTTCCCATTCACAGAACCTTCTGTTGAAATGGATATTTCTTGTTTTAAATGTGGTGGTGAAGGCTGTAACGTATGTAAACATACAGGTTGGATTGAAATTCTTGGTGCCGGCATGGTTCATCCCAATGTCCTTTCAATGGCTGGCTATGATCCTAAAAAAGTATCTGGCTTTGCATTTGGTATGGGACCAGAACGTATCGCCATGTTGAAATATGGGGTGGATGATATTCGTCATTTCTATACAAATGATGTACGATTCCTATCACAATTTCATCGCATAGAAGAGTAAGGAGGGGTAGACATGTTAGTTTCTTTAAAATGGTTATCACAATATGTTGATTTACAAGGTTTAGAACCTGAAGTTTTAGCAGAAAAAATCACCCGTTCAGGAATTGAGGTAGAAGGGGTCCATCACCTATCACAAGGTTTAAAAAAGTTAATGGTCGGTCAAATTAAAGAAATAAAAAAACACCCTGATTCAGATCATTTAAATATTTGTCAAGTTGACTTTGGTGAAGAAGAGCTTTCACAGATTGTTTGTGGCGCTCCAAATGTTGCAGAAGGTCAAAAAATCGTGGCTGTTCGTCCAAACGGTTACGTTAGCGGTAAAAAAATCAAAAAAGGGAAACTTCGTGGTGAAGTATCCAACGGTATGATCTGTTCCCTACAAGAATTAGGAATTGAAGGAAAAGTTGTACCGAAAAAATATGCAGATGGTATTTATGTATTACCTGATGATACACCAATCGGTATGGATGCTATTGAGGCATTAGGTTTAGACGATGTTGTTCTTGAATTGGGATTGACACCGAACCGTTCAGATGCCATGAGTATGTTAGGTGTTGCCTATGAAGTAGCAGCAATTCTTTCTGAAGATGTCAAGCTTCCAGAAACGAGTCATAAGGTAGCTACTGAAAAAGCAGAAGATGTTTTGAACGTTCGTGTAGAGGCACCAACGATAAACCCAATGTACACAGCAAAAGTTGTGAAAAATGTGAAAATCGCTGAATCTCCATTATGGTTGCAACAACGATTGATGGCCGCTGGTGTTCGTCCCTTAAATAATGTTGTGGATATTACAAACTATATTTTGATGGAATATGGACAACCACTTCATGCATTTGATTATGATGCGCTTGGTACCGGTGAAATCGTCGTTCGATTGGCAAAAGAAGGCGAGCCAATGACAACATTAGATGGTCAGGATCGCGTATTAAATGCAAAGAATCTTGTGATTACTAATGGAAAAGAACCAGTTGCTGTAGCTGGTGTCATGGGTGGATTGGATTCAGAAGTAACTGAAAAAACAACCACTGTTGTGATTGAATCAGCATACTTTGATGGTCTATCTGTTCGTTATACAGCGAAAGACCTTGGTTTGCGTAGTGAAGCAAGTGCTCGCTATGAAAAAGGAATTGATCCAAACCGTATAATCCCTGCAGCAGAGCGCGCTGCACAATTATTAACTGAACTGGCAGGTGGGGAAGTATTATCTGGGTCTGTTGTTTTCGATGAATTAGATAAAACACCTTCAAAAGTCATCGTTTCACCAGATTTTGTGAATGCACGTCTTGGTATGAAAATTTCTCTTAATGAAATGGTTTCTATTTTGAATCGCTTGAAATTTGATGTAGAAACAGCTAACGGTCGACTTTATATCGATGCGCCAACTCGCCGCCAAGATATCAAGATTGAAGAAGATATTGTGGAAGAAATTGCTCGTTTGTATGGTTATGATGAAATTCCAGCCACAGTACCTGTCAGTGAGGCAAAAGCAGGTGGTTTAAATTCATATCAAGCAAAACGCCGTATTGTCCGTCATCAATTGCAAGGATCGGGCTTGTATCAAGCATTGACTTACTCACTTACATCTGATGAGCTTTCACAAAAATACGCATTAGAAACTGCACCAACAACACGTCTTTTAATGCCCATGAGTGAGGAACGTAGCACTTTGCGTCAAAGTATTCTTCCACATCTTATTGAAAGTGTCACTTATAATGTTGCTCGTCAGCAAGATTCCGTAGCTCTTTATGAAATAGGTTCCGTATTTTTAGGTAAAACAGAAGAAGGTCTTCCAAAAGAAGAAGAACATCTTGCAGCTGTTATGACTGGGGATTGGTTGAATAATGCTTGGCAAGGTGAACAGAAGAAAGTCGATTTCTTTGTATTAAAAGGAATTTTAGAAGCTTTATTTGCTAAACTTGATTTAACAGATCGTGTTAAGTATGAAACGGCTGTAGTCGATGGTTTACATCCAGGACGTACAGCAAACATAATCTTAGATGGTACACGTATCGGTTTCCTAGGCCAATTACATCCAGCACAACAAAAAGCAAATGGTATCAAAGAAACATATGTGATGGAATTAAATCTAGAAGCTGTTCTTGCAGCTCCTATCGATCCACTAGTATATGTTCCTGTTCCACGTTTCCCATCTGTTTCACGTGATATTGCGCTAATCGTTGATCGTACTACAAAAGCAGCTGATATAGAAGCAATTATCCATAAAGCAGGCGGTAAATTATTAAAAGATGTTCATGTATTCGACCTTTACGAAGGCGAAAAAATGGAAAAAGGAAAGAAATCAGTAGCATTTACACTGACTTACTTTACACCAGAACGTACGCTTACTGATGACGAAGTAGTAGCTGCTCATGATAAGGTAGTAGCAGCATTAACGGAGTCAGGCGCAGAGCTGCGATAAATTGAAACTTCCATCAGTGGGAGGCTTACTGCCCGTTAACGCGGGATAAAAAAACGATGCATTAAAGAGATGAAACAAAAAATCAAGGCAGAGATGATTTTTTGGATTCATCTCTTTTTTCTTTTCTATTGATATTAATATTTATACGAATAGTAAGCATAGAATATATTGGTCAAGTTTATATATTTCTTACAAGCATGAACCGATTTAAAAATCTATGGATATATAATCTAGCATTATGAAATTGCTTCATAGGTATAAAAATTAATTTCATAAAAGGAGAGAAGGAATGAGGAAAAAAATCTGCTTTTTAGGGTTGCTTATGTGCGTAGGGTTCTTTGCATTAGTGGCTTGTGATGGAACAGATTTAAATACGAAGGTGGAAAAGAAGGTAAGTAAAAAAGAAACAGGTTTATGGTCGATTGAAACAAAAAATGATGGACAAGCGATTCAAGGAGGAACTTTAAAAGTAGGGCTAGTCACCGATTCCCCATTTCAAGGAGTTTTCAGCTCTGAACTTTATGAGGATCGTTATGATGCCGAAATCTTACAATATGCTTCTAATTCAATTTTTGAATTAAAAGAGGATTTTCTCATTGGAAATGAGGGTTTAGCCAAATTAGACGTGGATGTGCCGGCAAAAAAAGCAACCATTACAATTAGAAAAGATGTCAAGTGGTCTGATGGTCACCCATTCACCATTGACGATGTGATTTATCCATATTATATAATCGCAGATAAAGATTACACAGGTATTCGTTATGATACGGATTTTCAGAATATCGTTGGTGTCGTTGAATATCATAAAGAAAAAGCCAAAAAAATTACAGGCATTAAAAAAATAGATGCCTACACAATGGAAATCTCGTTCAAAAAGATATCACCGTCTATTTATTCTATTGGAAATGGACTTTGGGGTTATGCAGCGCCAAAGCATCAGCTAAAAAATATAAAGATAAAAAATTTAGGGAAATCTAATACAGTACGTCAAAAGCCAGTCACGCTTGGTGCATTCGTAATTGATAAAGTGGTCAAAGGGAAATCCGTTCAATTGGTGGCAAATAAAAATTATTATAAGGGAAGACCTAAGCTAGATAAAGTTGTGATAGAAGCTGTTCCATCTGCTTCTGCAGCTGTTGCTATTAAAAATGGCAAATATGATATGATATCTGGCTACAAACCAAATGATTATCAAGCCATCAAGAATTTCGATAATATTGATATCTTGGGACGCGATGAATTGGCTTATACTTATCTAGGCTTTAAATTAGGAAAATATGATACCAAAAAAGGGATCAATAGGACAAATCCGAAAGCTAAAATGGGGAATATAAATTTACGAAAAGCGATTGTTTATGCGATGAATGTGGAACAAGTCACAAAAACATATTATGATCATCTTCGCACTCGTGCGAATGCATTATTACCACCTTCATTTAAAACGTTTTATGATGGCTCTTTAAATGGATATCAATATGATCCAGAAAAAGCAAAACAATTGCTCGATGAGGCTGGCTATAAAGATATAAACCATGATGGCTATCGTGAAGATCCAAAAGGGAAAGCGTTCAAAATCCGATTTGCAACAATGGCTGGTTCTGATGATGAGGAAAAGATAGATGAATTCTATATTCAAAATTGGAAAGCTGTAGGATTGAAAGTTGAGTATACAACAGGTCACCCGATCGAATTTAATAATTTCTACAATAAAGTACAGGCTGATGATAAGAATATGGATATGTTCATAGCGGCTTGGAAGATAGGTTCGAATCCATCACCAGTAGGACTATATGCCAAAAATGCAGCTTTCAATTTTAGTCGCTTTGCTTCTAGTGATCTAACAAAGCTGTTAAAAGATATAGATTCTGTCGCTGCAATGGATCAATCTTACCGCAGCAACGCATTTGCAAAATGGCAAGAGTATATGAGTGAGCAGGCAACAACTGTTCCAATCTATTTCCATACAGAAATTATTCCCGTAAATAAACGTGTAAAAAAATTCAATATTGATCATATTCATGGAACAGAATTACAAGATATCGAATTGATCGCTGATGAACCGATCCAGTCTAGTCAATAATTTGATCATATGAAGCATAGAAAAGTGCCAATAAGGTGTAGAATCCCTTATTGGCACTTTTTTGCAAATATCATAACACATGGCGCAAGAAACGAGCAAACTGTAGTGGAAATCAGTAAATCCATTATATTTATGGATAAGATTGTACCATATAACATATCTAGTTTTACATCAAGAACAGATTTTGCTGCTGCCCCATACTTATAGCTGAAAAAATATAGAATGGTTACAACTTTGCAATAATTGTTCAGCTATACTGAAGAAGGTGATCATTTAAAAATTACGTTTTTTTGAAGCAATATGAGAAGCTTTTCGGGTATTCGCAAAATGCCACTTCGTTACGCTGTAAAGAGCTTCTTCACCCTGTGCTAGTAAGATTTGTGCTGCTATTTCATCTACTTGATGACTTGCCCCTTTTGGTAATGTGATACCGATTTGACGGCTTAATTTATCCATTTCCTGTAAAAATGCACAGCGAGCTAAAATAGATGCGGCTGCTACAGCAACATGAATTTGTTCGGCTTTTGTTGCAAATAATACATTTTCTGTTACGATTTCTTTTTCATTTTTAATATAATTGTAGTAGGTTTTTCTTTCTGCGAATTGATCGATCAGTACATATTCTGGTTTTTCGGGTGCAATTTTTTTAAGAAGATGGCATAGTGCTTGGTTGTGGAGCAATGCTTTCATTTTTCCTTGTGAAGTACCTGCTTTTTGAACGGTATTGTATTTTTCGTTATGGAGTGTCAATACGCAATGCGGCAATGTCGCTTTTAAGTCAGGTGCGATTTGGAGCATATAGTCATCTTTGAGCATTTTAGAATCTTTAACTCCTAGTTCTTTGACCAGTTCGATCTTGTCTTGTGGTACATAAACGGCTGCCACCGTGATGGGACCAAAATAATCGCCCGTTCCAGTTTCATCGGATCCCATAACGGCCAAAGAAGATAGATTTTTAGGCAACGCATCCCCTTTTGATAACGTCATAGTAGGTGTATCTTCCGTTGATGCTTCCCAATGCTTTGCTTCACGCTCGCAACCACCACCTTGAAACATTACTTTTCCAGAGGAATAGATGGTAATCGCACAGTCTGGAAGCTTTGCAGCAAAGATAACACCAGGGGCTTTACGTTCGATCGTATTTTGAGAATAATAGTTCATTATTTCTTTTTGTGTTGTTGAAGTTAGCTTCATAACAATATTAGACATATTTAATATTCCTTTCTTCTCAAATCATTCACAACTTAGATACTTCATGATATCATAAGAAATAGGACTTTGAAGGAGGTTACGGCTTTGTCAGAGCAACAAAAAAATCGAGTTTCAGTTGAAATCTACGGTCAAACATATAATATAGTTGGAACAGAATCGCCTGGACATTTACGATTTGTAGCGGCAAGTGTTGACGACCAAATGCGAATGATTAAGCGCGCAAATCCAAGCCTCGACAGTGCCAAATTAGCCGTCCTTACTGCCTGTAACGCAGTAAACGATTACTTAAAATTAAACAAACAGGTAGAAATACTAGAATCACAATTGAAAAAATTAAAGGATGAAGTGAATGATTGATTTAGTCATAATTATATTATTAGTTGCTGGATTAGTAAGTGGTGCTAGAAGAGGGTTGATCGTGCAACTAATCCAGATGGCTGGTTTTTTAATATCTATTATAGTAGCTTATCTCTATTATAAGCCTTTAGCGGAAAAATTAGTATTGTGGATTCCATATCCTTCCGTTGATGAAAATACTACATTAAAATTTGCCGTTGAGCAATTAGATTTAAGCCAAACTTTTTATCAGTTACTAGCATTTGCGTTAATATTCTTTGTTGTAAAATTCGCAATACAAATTTTAGCATCGTTATTTGATTTTTTAAGATATATTCCGATTTTGGGTGGTTTAAATCGTCTATTAGGTGGAGTTTTAGGTGTAGTGGAAGCATACTTACTTATTTTTATTGTACTGTATGTATTAGCTTTACTGCCAATAGACGGCATCCAAAAATATATTGAAGGATCTTTCTTAACAACACTTATGCTTGAATACACACCGATTTTATCAAAAGTATTCCAACATTTATGGTTTGTGTATATGAAATAATGAGAGGCGTAGCTTAAAAAAGCCAAAAGCACGAATGCTGTTTAACCAACATTCGTGCCTTTTTCATTTTATCTTTGTTCGAGGAGGAAAATGATGAATAAAAAAACAATCATCCACACATTAGAAAAAATTGCTCTCTATTTAGAACTTCAAGGGGCCAATCCTTTTAAAATAGCAGCATTCCGCAAAGCTGCCGCTGCATTAGAAGCAGATACTCGTAGTATCAATGAAATAGAAGATATTACAGCGATTAAAGGCATTGGGAAAGGAACAGCCGCAGTTATTCATGATTTGATCGAAAATGGACAATCTGAGGTACTGACACAATTGGAAAAAGAGGTTCCGAAAGGGTTGCCACCACTATTAAAACTGCCAGGGTTAGGTGGTAAGAAAATTGCAAAACTATATCAAGAGCTTGGTGTCGATTCGGCAGAAAGTTTGAAGCAAGCATGTGAGGAAGGAAAAGTATCTACTCTTTCTGGTTTTGGCAAAAAGACAGAGGAAAAGATATTAAAGGAACTTGAATCTTTTGGACAAAGAGCAGAATTTCATCCAATATGGTTGTTGGAAGAAATAGTAGGTGAAATTGAAAAAACACTACAGCAAATACCTGATATTGAACAGTTTTCAGTTGCTGGAAGTTTTAGACGTGTAAAGGAACAAAGTAAGGATGTTGACTTTATCATCGCGACTAACAAACCAGAAGCGGTAAAAGAAGCACTATTAACCAGATTGGCTATAAAAGAAATTATTGCAGCTGGAGATACAAAGATATCTGTAACTTTACATATAGAAGATGTGAATGTTGATTTTCGCTTGGTATCACAAGATGAATATGCAACTGCTCTTCATCATTTTACTGGATCAAAAGAGCATAATGTTCGTATGAGACAAATTGCAAAGGAACGTGGAGAAAAAATTAGTGAATATGGTGTTGAGCAGTCAGATGGCTCAGTTTTAACATTTCACACTGAAAAAGATTTTTTTCATTATTTTGATCTGCCTTTTATCCCACCGACAGTACGTGCAGGCACACATGAATTTGATCGTTTAGACGACATTCCAAAGCTTGTACAGCTTGGCGATATTCAAGCTGATTTGCATATGCATACGACTTGGTCTGATGGTGCCAATGCTATTCATGAGATGGGACAAGCGCTGATGGCAAAAGGGTATCAATATGCAGTTATCACGGATCACTCGCAATACCTAAAAGTAGCGAACGGTCTTACGCCAGAGCGCTTGATGAAACAGCGAGAAGAGATCTGGGCCTTCAATGCACAACATCCGAATTTCCGATTATTGGCTGGAACTGAAATGGATATATTACCAGATGGATCGCTCGATTTTGAGGATGATGTGATGGCAGAATTAGATTTCGTTATTGCATCCATTCATTCTAGTTTTTCACAACCGCAGGAAAAAATCATGGAGCGCTTGCATAATGCGATGAAAAATCCTCATGTTGATATGATTGCACATCCAACTGGGCGTGTGATCGGACAACGAGATGGTTATAATCCTGATATACCTCAACTTATTGCATGGGCGAAAGAATATGGTAAAATTTTAGAGTTAAATGCCAATCCATACCGACTTGATCTTTGCGTGGAACATTTAGAAATGGCTGTAGAAGCAGGTGTGCCTATTGCGATTGATACAGATGCACATGCGATTGAACAATTACGTTATATGGAGATAGGCACAAAGTATGCTCAGAAAGCATGGTTAAAAAAAGAAAATATAGTAAACACATGGTCATTCAATGATTTTGTGAATTTTTTAGAGAAGAAATAGGAGGTGTTTGAAGTGATTGCAGAACGCGCACTAAAAACACTAGAATTTGATAAAGTACGTGCTCAGGTTGCGAGTTATTGTACATGCTCGATTGGTACATCAGCCATTGAACAATTAGTACCTGAAACAGATTTAGAGCAAGTAAAAGCATTATTAGATGAAATGGATGAAGGTCTATCGATTCTACGCGTGAAAGGAACTGTGCCAATGGGAGGAATATTTGATATTCGTCCTCATGCAAAACGAGCACAAATTGGTGGGATGTTAAGCCCTCAAGAATTGATGGAAATCTCAAGTACTATTCGAGCAAGTCGCATTTTCCGCGAGTTTATCGAAGGTATTGAGGAGGAAGATGTGATTCAAATTCCATCTTTCATTCAAAAGAAAAATGATATTCCTGTTTTAACAGGTTTACAGCATGAGATCAATTCCTGTATCGATGACAATGCAGTAGTGATGGATTCCGCTAGTTCTGAATTGCGCTCTATTCGGCAACAACTTCGTGCTCAAGAGGGAAGAGTGCGTGAAAAATTAGCCAGTCTAACACGCGGTAGTAACGCATCCAAAATGCTTTCAGATTCCATTATTACGATTCGGAACGATCGCTTCGTTATTCCGGTCAAGCAAGAATATCGAGGACATTATGGTGGGATCGTGCATGATCAGTCCGCATCAGGTCAAACGCTTTATATTGAACCAGATGCAGTCGTTCAAGCGAATAATGAGATCCATCGTTTAAAAGCAAAAGAAAAAGTTGAAATCCAAAAAATATTGCTTCATCTTTCGTCATTAGTGCAAGAAGTTGCCCATTCATTATTTTTATTGGTTCAATTACTGGGTGAAATTGATGTTATTTTGGCAAAAGCAAAGTATGGTCAGGCTTATAAGTGCACAATGCCAATTATGAATGATGCTGGATATATCAAATTAGGAAAAGCACGCCACCCATTATTGCCAATCGATGAAGCAGTAGCTAATGATATCGAATTTGGTCGTGATATTACGGCGATCGTCATTACAGGTCCTAACACTGGTGGTAAAACTGTCACATTAAAGACAGTTGGTTTATGTACATTAATGGCGCAGGCCGGTATTCCAATACCTGCTTTAGACGGTTCGGAACTGTCCGTATTTACACAATTGTTTGCTGATATAGGTGATGAGCAGTCGATTGAACAAAGTTTGTCTACATTCTCCAGCCATATGGTCAATATCGTGGACATTTTACGAAAATTCGACGAGCGTTCACTTATCCTATTTGATGAATTAGGTGCAGGGACTGACCCACAAGAGGGGGCCGCTTTAGCCATTTCGATCTTGGATGAGGTTCATGGTAGAGGAGCTCGTGTTATGGCGACAACACACTATCCTGAGTTGAAGGCATATGGATATAACCGACAAGGTGTTGTCAATGCAAGTGTCGAATTTGATGTTGAAACACTCAGCCCAACGTATCGCTTACTAATAGGAGTACCTGGGCGCAGTAATGCCTTTGAAATTTCTACAAGACTTGGATTGCCAGAGCATATTATTAATAGTGCCAAATCTTTCACAGGTACAGATCGTCATGAAGTCGAATCGATGATTGCATCTCTTGAAGAAAGTCGTCGTCGTTCTGAGGCAGATGCAGAACGTTCGCACCAACTTTTAGAGAATGCAGAAAAATTACAAGAAGAGCTTGAAGGAAAACTAAAAGAGTATGAAGAGAACAAAGAAGAGCTTGTGAAAAAAGCAAAGGAAAAAGCTCGTAAAATAGTAGAAGACGCGAAGAAAGAGGCTGAAGAAGTCATCGATGAACTTCATAAAATGCGTTTGAATGCCAATAAAGTTGTGAAAGAGCATGAAATTATTGAAGCTCGTAAACGACTTGAAGAGGCCGCTCCTGAAGAAAATCGCATACTGAAAAAACAGCGTCAAGCAAACGCTCGAGCTGTCAATTTACAAAAGGGCGATGAAGTTAAAGTACTAAGCTATGGTCAAAAAGGGATATTGCTTGAAAAAGTTTCGGATAAAGAATGGATTGTTCAAATCGGTATTTTGAAGATGAAACTGGAAGAATCTGATTTGGAATATGTCAAACCTGAAAAAGCAAAAGATACCGTTTCTATTGCAACAGTTCGCAATCGCCGATCGAATGTAAAGCTTGAACTGGATTTACGTGGGGAACGTTATGAAGATGCCATGATCCGAACTGAAAAATATTTGGATGATGCATTATTATCTAATTATCATCGTGTAACCATTATCCATGGTAAGGGAACCGGCGCACTTCGACAAGGTATTCAATCACTACTGAAACGTCATAAAGGAGTCAAGTCATACCGCTATGGTGAAGCGGGAGAAGGCGGATATGGAGTAACGGTCGTGGATTTAAAATAGGAGAAAGCAAAGAGAGTGGGGGTTTTATGTTACCAAATAACTTTTGGCATCATCCAATTGTTGAAACAACGGGTTATTTTAGTCTGGTTGTCCTATGTCTTATCGTAGCTATGGCCATATTTGAATTTGTAACAAAATATAAAAATTGGCAAGAGATAAAAAATGGCAATATTGCTGTAGCATTAGCAACTGGTGGTAAAATTTTAGGGGTGTGCAATATATTTCGTTATTCCATTGAACGTCATAATTCATTGATTGAAATGATCGGATGGGGATTGTTTGGATTTATCTTACTTATTTTTGCGTATCTTCTTTTTGAATTTTTGACACCAACATTTAATATTGATCATGAAATTGAACAAGATAATCGATCTGTAGGTTTTGTTTCCTTTACGATTTCAGTTGGTTTATCATTTGTTATAGGTGCAAGTATTTCTTAGTTATTTAGGATTAGGAGTATTTAGATGGAAAATTTAGCAAAAGCATTAATGGTTGTATGTGTTCTCTTTATTCTTACAGGAGTTATTTATCTTTTAATGCATTAAAGAATATGCCTATTTCAGCCACAAAAGTTTAAGATTCATATCGTTGGGATTGTCCCAAAAGTAAGTTGGGACAAAAGCATTTTAGCCGATGAAAAATCCGAACAGTGAATAGAAGTTCTAATAAGAATTCTCTATTTGTTCGGATTTTTTTATCCTGCTTTAACGGGCAGTAAGACCCCCATTTTAAGATATTGTGAGAAACGAGAAAGATAGATGGGGGATCACCTGCCCGAAAAGCTCCTCTTCAAAGGTTCTTCAAAATCCTATCCACGGGAAATACTCTCTTATCCATGGGAAATGACCTCCCATTCACGGAAGAAGAGGCCCTATCCACGAAAGTGACTCTTCTATCCACGAAAAAACAAATTGTATCCACGAATGAAAATATTTACGTCGCCAATTACTCATTTAGAGCTTAAAATAGTGGTGGGTTTTTCAAAAATAGAGAGTAATCAGGAATTTTTGCCCTCATTTGAATTCATCAGTCACAACAATCCTTTCAAATACGGAGAAATTTAAAGCACTGGCAAAAATCCATTACAAAATAGAAGCGAAGAATAGTGAATTAAAAAATAGACACGGGTGTGAAGCAGTATTATCGGTTTGGCATGGAAATACAAGGAGCAACAGCGATTTTCACTTTTCAACCAGCAAATTGCCAAGTGAAAGGTAGAGACTACAATAGTCGTTTGAGCAGATCAGGCCATTTTACAAACAGAACTGCGGAACCCTGATGCTCGAATATGTAATATATATCTAGAAAAATCGTAAAATTAATGAATTTCAATTGAAAGCGCTGCCCTTCTTACTTATAATTAAGCTTAGAAATATTCTTACAATTTGTAAAATAAAGGAGGAGTATCGATTGACTGAAAAGATTTGGTTAAAGAACTATCCGCCTAATATTCCTACGACGATGAAATATGAAGACATTCCATTGCAGGAATATTTGACACGAGCTATTGAGAAAACTCCGAAAAAAATTGCGATTCATTTTCTGGGTAAGGATATTACGTATCAGGAATTATATGAATCCGCATTAAAATTTGCAAATTATTTAGTGAAGATAGGAATTGAAAAGGGAGATCGTATAGCGATCATGCTGCCGAACTGTCCTCAAAGTGTTATTTCATATTATGGCGTATTATATGCAGGCGGTACTGTCGTTCAAACAAATCCGCTTTACACGGAGAGAGAGGCAGAGTATCAGCTAAAAGATGCAGGTGTAAAAGCAATCGTCACCTTGGATATCCTCTATCCTCGAATTATGAAGATTTGGAAAAACACTGATTTAGAGAATATGATTGTGACAAGTATAAAAGACTATTTGCCATTCCCCAAAAATCTTTTGTATCCTTTTGTTCAAAAGAAAGAGTATGGCTTTAAAGTAGCGATTGAGCATAGCGGTCCGAATCATCTTTTTTCAGAAATAATGAAAATCGGCAACATAAATAATCTTAAAGTAGATTCCGATTATGAAGAGGATATTGCCTTACTTCAGTACACGGGTGGAACAACAGGTTTTCCGAAAGGTGTCATGCTAACACATAAAAACCTAGTATCAAACGTACAAATGTGTAGTGCATGGATGTCTGAATGTGTACCAGGAAAAGAAGTGATCATGGGGATATTGCCGTTTTTTCATGTTTATGGGATGACAACGGTTTTACTTCTTTCCGTTATGCGAGGAGATAAGATGGTATTGCTGCCGAAATTTAATGCAACTGAAGCCTTAAAAACGATTCAAAAACAAAGGCCAACGCTATTTCCAGGTGCACCAACGCTGTATATTGGCTTGTTAAATCATCCTGATATTGATAAATATAATCTTTCATCCATTAAGGCATGTATAAGCGGTTCAGCACCCTTACCTGTTGAAGTACAAGAAAAATTTGAAAAAGTTACTGGCGGAAAGCTGGTCGAAGGTTACGGTTTAAGTGAATCATCACCTGTAACACATGCTAATTTTATTTGGTCAAATGAACGTGTGAGGGGATCAATTGGTGTCCCATGGCCAGATACAGATGCGATCATTTTCAAACCAGATACAACAGAACCACTTTCGGTTGGAGAGATAGGCGAAATTGCTGTAAAAGGACCACAAGTGATGAAAGGTTACTGGAATCGCCCAGAAGATACAGCGATGACTTTACGTGATGGATGGTTGTTAACAGGAGATTTAGGTTATATGAACGAAGATGGTTATTTCTTTGTAGTCGATCGTAAAAAGGATATTATCATCGCAGGTGGTTATAATATCTATCCTCGTGAAGTGGAAGAGATTTTATATGAACATGACGCTGTACAGGAGTGCGTCGTTGCAGGTGTACCAGATCCTTATCGAGGGGAAACAGTAAAAGCCTACATTGTCTTAAAAGACGGTTATCAAGTATCAGAAGAAGAGTTCAATAAATATTGCAGAGCCAATTTAGCTGCATATAAGGTACCACGAATATATGAATTCCGTTCAGAGTTGCCTAAAACAACTGTCGGTAAAATTTTGCGTAGAACACTAGTAGATGAAGAAAAAACAAAGCACCAGCAGATCACTTAAAAAACAATACAGTACTTGACATTTTCCGGTTGAAAATATATTATGAAAATATGAATGAATAGTCATTCATATTTTTGTGATAAACCGGTGGTGATCAAATTGAAGAAAAACAAACCAAAATATAAACAGATATTGGACGCGGCTGTTATTGTAATTGCGGATAATGGTTATCACCAAGCGCAAGTTTCTAAAATTGCGAAACAAGCGGGTGTTGCAGATGGAACGATTTATCTATACTTTAAAAACAAAGAAGATATTTTAATATCTGTTTTTCAAGAGAAAATGTCCGTCTTTGTAGAAAACCTGCAAGAGATTATTAATGAAAGTGCTTCAGCATCTGAAATGCTTTATCGGATGATTGAAGGACATTTTAGGGTGCTATCAGAAGATCATCATTTAGCTGTCGTTACACAATTAGAACTTCGCCAATCCAACAAAGACCTTCGTTTGAAAATCAACAGCATTCTAAAAGTGTATTTAGGACTGCTCGATGAAATTCTAAAAAGAGGTATTCAAAATGGCGAGTTTCGAGAAGATATGGATATTCGTCTGACAAGACAAGTTATTTTCGGAACAATCGATGAAATATCCACAACTTGGGTAATGAAAGAACAAAAATATGATCTCGTCGAAATGGCGCCTCGCGTTCATCAGATTTTACTAAAGGGAATTCAAAAGGGGTAGTATGTTGGCAAATTGTTATAAATTTGCCACATGTATATTTTTTCACAAGGGAGGATATGGGAGATGAAATATCTAAATTATACAGTGGATGAAGGGATTGCAATTGCTGGTATTAATCGTCCACCTGCAAACGCTTTATCTCGTGAATTGATTGAAGAAGTGAACCAACTACTTGATATGGTTGAAAATGATCCAGATGTTAGAGTTGTTTTACTTCATGGTGAAGGTAGATTCTTTTCTGCGGGGGCAGATATAAAAGAATTCACTGAGTTTTCAACAAGCGAGAATTTTTCGGCATTATCCACTCGAGGACAAGATGTTTTTGAAAAGCTTGAAGTATTTCCTAAACCAATTATGGCAGCCGTTCATGGTGCAGCTCTCGGTGGCGGACTCGAACTTGCAATGAGCTGCCACTTCAGATATGTCAGCGAAACAGCCAAATTAGGCTTACCGGAATTGCAATTAGGCATAATACCGGGTTTTGGAGGTACGCAGCGCTTACCACGCTATGTTGGTAAAGCAAAGGCAGCTGAAATGATACTCACAAGTGAGCCTATTTCAGGTACAGAAGCTGTACAATGGGGCTTAGCAAATCGTGCAATTCCTGAAGAGAAATTATTAGAGGAAGCGATAAAAACAGCGAAGAAAATTGCAAAGAAGAGCCCGATTGCATTAAAAACAGCCATCGAGATGTTGCAATTTACAAAATCAGCATCTTTTTACGAAGGAATTACTGCTGAAGCGGAAGGATTTGGAAAAGTTTTTATTACGGAAGACGCAAAAGAGGGTATCCTAGCATTTATTGAAAAAAGAGAGCCTGTTTTTAAAGGTCAATAAAAGTATTGGGAGGTTAGGTATATGAACATTTATGTACTCGTTAAACGAACTTTTGACACTGAAGAGAAGATTGTATTAGATGGTGGCATCATTCAAGAAGACGGTGCAGAATTCATCATCAATCCTTATGATGAATACGCTATTGAGGAAGCTATCCAAATTCGCGATGCACAGGGTGGCGAAGTGACAGTTGTAACAATTGGCGGAGAAGATGTTGAAAAGCAACTTCGCACAGCATTAGCAATGGGTGCCGATAAAGCGGTGCTAATCAATGCAGAAGAAGATGTTGAAGATTTAGATCAGTTCTCCGTGGCATATATTTTAGCTGAATACTTAAAAGACAAAAAAGCAGACTTGATTTTAGGTGGAAATGTTGCGATAGATGGAGGATCTGGTCAAGTAGGCCCTCGGGTTGCGGAATTATTAGGGATCAATTATGTAACGACGATAACAAGTCTTGAAATTGATGGGAATACAGCCAAAATCGTGCGCGATGTGGAAGGGGACTCGGAAGTGATCGAAGCCACTCTCCCTCTATTGGTGACCGCACAGCAAGGATTAAATGAGCCACGCTATCCTTCTTTGCCTGGGATCATGAAAGCGAAGAAAAAACCGTTAGAAGAACTAGAATTAGATGATTTAGATATAGATGAAGATGATGTTGAAACAAAAACAGAAACAGTAGAGATCTTTTTACCAGCTCAAAAAGAAGCTGGTCGTGTATTGCAAGGAGAATTGCAAGACCAAGTGAAAGAGCTGGTTCAATTATTGCATTCAGAAGCAAAAGTTATTTAAGCTGATTCATATTGCTGAGGAGGAAATCGTATGACAAAAAAAGTTTTAGTTTTGGGTGAAGTACGTGAAGGAACTTTGAGAAATGTTTCGTTTGAGGCAATTGCAGCTGCAAAAACAATTGCTGATGGTGGTGAAGTGATCGGCGTCTTAATAGGTGATGCCGTTGAATCATTAAGTGCAGAACTTATTCAATATGGTGCCGATCGTATTGTGACTGTAGAGCATCCACATTTGAAACAGTATACTTCTGATGGTTTTAGTCAAGCATTTGTCGCTGTAACAGAAGCAGAAAATCCAGATGCCATTGTATTTGGTCATACAGCGCTAGGGAAAGATTTATCTCCGAAAATCGCAAGCAAATTGCAAAGCGGTTTGATCTCTGATGTCACAACGATTGAAGGTAATGGTGACGATGCTTTATTTGTCCGTCCAATATATTCTGGTAAAGCATTTGAGAAAGTCAAAGTAAAAGATGATGGCATCGTATTTATCACGGTTCGACCAAATAACATCACGCCGCTCGAAAAAGATGAAACCCGTTCAGGGGAAGTTTCAAGTCTATCAGTAGATATTACAAATTTACGAACGGTTATCAAAGAAGTGGTTCGTAAAGCTGCGGATGGCGTTGATTTATCGGAAGCGAAGGTCGTTGTATCTGGTGGGCGCGGTGTGAAAAGTGCTGAAGGCTTCGAACCATTACAAGAATTAGCAAAACTTTTAGGTGGTGCTGTAGGTGCTTCCCGTGGGGCCTGTGATGCAGATTATTGTGATTATTCATTGCAAATCGGTCAAACGGGTAAGGTGGTAACACCAGATTTATATATTGCATGTGGTATTTCAGGGGCCATTCAACATTTGGCAGGTATGTCTAACTCCAAAATTATCGTAGCGATCAATAAAGATCCAGAAGCGAATATTTTTAAAATAGCAGACTACGGAATTGTTGGTGATCTATTTGAAGTTGTCCCATTGCTGATCGAAGAATTTAAAAATGTAGTCGTTCAATCTTAATGAAAATGAGGGATTACTATAAAAATAGTGTGTTAGGAAATATCCCTAGCATACTATTTTTTGATGTGTGAGTTAGAACCAAAATCGATTGTTAGAAAAATTTATAGTTTGATTTTTTAGTAGGTAAATGAATCGTTTCAAGTGAGCAGAAAAGTCGCCTCATATTTTCTTTTATGCTACACTACCGATACATAGAGTTAAGGAGGAAATGAAAAAATGGCAATTGTACATTCAACAGATGCAACATTTTCAAATGATATTGCAAATGGATTAACATTAGTAGATTTTTGGGCAACTTGGTGTGGCCCATGTAAAATGATTGCTCCAATTTTAGAAGAATTAGATCAAGAATTAGCCGGTAAAGTGAACATTGTAAAAGTTGATGTTGATCAAAACCAAGAAACAGCTAGCCAATTCGGTATTATGTCAATCCCAACATTACTATTATTTAAAGATGGAGAACAAATTGACAAAACAGTTGGTTTCCAACCAAAAGAAGCATTAGCTGAATTCATCCAAAAACACGCTTAATCATTTAAGACTTACAAACGAAACCGGGTCCCTACAAAAGGTGCCCGGTTTTTTTAGAGGTGATTTGATGAATGAATTAATCAAACAAAAGCTAGCTATCTTGCCAGACCAACCGGGATGTTATCTCATGAAAGATCGACAAGGCACTATTATTTATGTCGGCAAAGCAAAAGTTTTAAAAAATCGGGTTCGTTCTTATTTTACAGGCACACATGATGGTAAAACGCAAAGACTCGTTAGTGAGATTGAAGATTTTGAATACATTGTCACTTCTTCAAATAAAGAAGCATTTTTGCTCGAACTCAATTTGATCAAGCTACACGATCCAAAATATAATGTTATGTTAAAGGATGATAAAACATATCCTTATATCAAAATCACAAATGAGAAATATCCAAGATTACTCACAGTTCGCAAAGTAAAAAGGGATAAAGGAAAATATTTTGGTCCTTATCCGAATGTCTATGCGGCAAATGAGACCAGGAAACTGCTTAATCGACTATACCCTTTAAGGAAATGTTATTCACTTCCGAATCGTGTTTGTCTATATTATCATCTAGGTCAATGTTTAGCTCCATGTGTCAAAGATATTGATAAACAGGTTTATGATGAGATGGTCCAAGAAATTACGAATTTCTTGAATGGCGGATATACGGCAGTCAAAGAGGAATTGCATCAGAAAATGTTGGATGCTTCAGAAAAACTAGATTTTGAACGTGCAAAGGAATATCGAGATCAAATAGCCCATATTGACGCTGTAATGGAAAAACAAAAGATCACCACAACTGATTTTATCAATCGGGATGTTTTTGGCTATGCGGTAGATAAAGGCTGGATGTGTGTACAAGTATTCTTTGTTAGACAAGGGAAACTAATTGAACGTGCAGTCTCTTTATTTCCTTCATATGGAGAACCAGAGGATGAATTTTTAACATATGTCGGGCAATTTTATGAAAAAGCTGAACATATAAAACCTAAGGAAATTCTTATCCCAAAAGAAATAGATGGTGATATGTTACAGCAAGTATTGAATATTAAAGTGTTAAAGCCACAAAGAGGTAGGAAAAAGGAATTACTCGATTTGGCATCAAAAAATGCTCAAATAGCTATTACTGAGAAATTCCAATTGCTTGAGAGACAAGAACAAAGAACAATAGGTGCTTGCGAACAATTGGGGGATGCGATGAATATTGCAACTCCTCTACGTATCGAAGCTTTTGACAATTCTCATATTTTTGGAGCGGATACAGTTTCGGCAATGGTTGTTTTTATTGATGGTAAACCGAGTAAAAAAGAATATCGTAAATTTAAAATTCAAAATGCCCATGCACATGATGATTATGGAGCGATGCGCGAAGTTATTCGTCGCCGCTATTCAAGAGTTTTAAAGGAAGGCCTCCCTCTTCCAGACTTACTCGTAACCGATGGAGGGAAGGGACAGATGGAAGTAGCAAGAGAAATTTTAGAGGATGAGCTTGGATTGGATATTCCAATTGCGGGATTAGCAAAAGACGATAAGCATCAAACTTCTCAACTGTTATATGGAAATCCGCCTGAAATCATTCCGCTAAAACGAACAAGTGAAGCTTTTTATTTGTTACAACGCGTTCAAGATGAAGTACACCGATTTGCGATCACATTCCATAGGCAGCTGCACGAAAAAAATGCGATTACATCCATTTTAGACGAAATTCCAGGAATCGGACCAAAAAGAAAGCAACAGCTATTAAAACACTTTGGTTCGATCAAGAAGATTAAAGAAGCAACGTTTGAAGAATTACAAGAAGCTGGTGTACCTAAAAAACTGGCTCAGGCAATCATTGACTTTTTTTTGAAAAAATAATTGCAAAAATAGCGATTTATATGGTATCGTAGTGTCACCAATTAAAAATCACTGATTTAGTGATGATAGAGGCGCGGGTTTCAAGAGTACCCGACTGGAGGATGAATAGATCCTTTGAAGGTCGATGAAAGGGGAGGCCGCCGAAGTTGCAAGATTGCTAATTCCATCTTGCTGCTGGTTCTACATTGAAGAAATGTAGAATTGTCAGAGTCAACATAGATTCTGGAGGGCTATCTCACATGAATGTTCTTTTGAACGTGCATGCTAAGAGCAGCTCTTCACACATGTGAAAGGGCTGCTCTTTTTTCATTAGAAATCATTGTGAAAGTCGCCCACATACAACTATGTAGGGGAGCGTTTTGATGAGTATTTTAGTGGTAAAATTTGGCGGGACTTCCGTCGCAACAACAGAAAGAATTATGCATGTTGCCAAACGCATTCAGCGTGAGAAACAAAACGGGCATGACATTGTCGTAGTTGTATCTGCAATGGGGAAAACGACAGATCAACTTGTAGATATGGCTCATGAAATTTCTGAATCACCTTCAAAAAGAGAAATGGATGTACTATTGACAACTGGAGAACAAGTAACGATATCATTGTTATCCATTGCTTTGCATAAATTAGGAATTGAGGCGCAGTCATTTACTGGTTGGCAAGCCGGTATTATGACAGAGCATGTGCCAAGCAATGCAAGAATCGAGAATATTGCACCAAAGGCTGTCAAAGATGCTTTGGAAAAGGGGAAGGTTGCTGTAGTCGCTGGTTTCCAAGGTATTGATGATGAAGGAAATATTACAACATTAGGCCGCGGAGGTTCAGATACGACTGCTGTTGCACTTGCAGTAGCACTAAATGCTGAACGCTGTGATATTTATACAGATGTTGATGGTGTTTATACAAGTGATCCTCGATATGTTAAAGGCGCCAGAAAGTTACTGGAAATGTCCTATGATGAAATGCTCGAACTAGCGAATCTGGGAGCAGGTGTTCTACATCCTCGCTCTGTAGAGGTAGCCAAGAATCATCATATTCCTATGTCTGTTCGTTCGAGTTATGAGGATGTTGAAGGTACTATCTTGAAGGAGGAAATTACAGTGGAAAAAGGCTTGGTTGTACGTGGTGTTGCATTTGAATCGGATATTATTCGTTTAACGGTATATTATAAGGAAGCATATAATAGTTCATTAGCTAATATTTTTACAACATTAGCCAAAAATCATGTCAATGTCGATATT
Organism: Rummeliibacillus sp. SL167; assembly: GCF_007896505.1. Taxonomy (NCBI): domain Bacteria; kingdom Bacillati; phylum Bacillota; class Bacilli; order Caryophanales; family Caryophanaceae; genus Rummeliibacillus; species Rummeliibacillus sp. SL167. The sequence continues at coordinate 272,800 of NZ_VCBM01000001.1, forward strand.
ATTGTCCAAACGATTATTGAAGGAACGGAACCATCTGTGTCGTTCTCAGTAAAAAAAGAAAATCTTCAAGATACATTACAAGTTTTATCTGAACACAAAGATACATTGGGCTATCATCATGTGGACTATGAAGGGGAACTGTCAAAAGTTTCAATCGTCGGATCTGGTATGGTGTCAAATCCAGGTGTTGCGGCATCGATGTTCGAACGCTTATATCGTGAAGGGATTCCTGTTAAAATGGTCAGCACTTCAGAAATCAAAGTATCTGTTGTTGTACCGCAGGAAGATATGTTAAAAGCAGCAAATGCTTTACATGACGAATTTGGTTTATCCGTCAAAGAAAAAATTCCACATTAATAAATGACTTTCACCTGATGGCTACTACAATTAATGAGTAAGCGTCAATATGTTCATAAAGGACTTTTCATATGAACGAACGTATGCGTGGAGTCCTTTATTACGTAAATAAAACTCCTACCAGTATTTTGATGACTACTGAAAAAACTGTGATAAAAATCATGGTTCTATAGTTTTTCAGTATTCTCCATTTTTTCTGGTAGGAGTTTTTGATGAATGAATCTATCGTGTATGAACAAGCAGAAAGTTTTCTTTTAAAATAACTAGTAAAGTATAGAATTAACCGCTTATAAAAGATGAATTGATCCAACTAACTAACCCAAGTGAAAGAAAATTTCCCTGGGTAAAGGTTCACTCTAGCCTTCTATCCTATCCTTCAAATCCCATTTGATGTGAAATTTAACTTGTGCTTGTTTTGGTTTCGTTTCTTCGTAGCACTCTGTTAGGAAGCCACAGTATTTTTGTTGGTTCTGCGCCAAAAATCCAGCCTCAAGTTGAAAACAGCGACTATCAAATTTTAATACTTCGGGATCTCCGGTTAAAGTACAAAAAGCTTCATCAGTTGAGACCTTATCAATCGTTAAATCTCCCCAACCAGCTTCTTTAAAGAATGAGATTGCTTCTTCTAAATCATAGAGCGGAAATTGACGAGCTAGTTCTTTTCCACACCAATATAGTATATCTTTTTCATTTTTCCCCAATATAGAAGAGAGTACATGATCACGAATTAGCTCATAACCAAATTGTGTTATTTCATTTTTTTGTTGAGTAGACATGAAAATCCTTCTTTCATATTTTGTCTAAATTATGTCAGTAAAAGAATTAATACACATTAGACATGAATGATTGCTTTTTTCGAGAATAATATGAACGAGAATAGCTCATAAAAAAGTTCATGTTGCCTTGACGCTATTGTGGTATGAGAGTACAATAAACTTGTCATAATATTGTACCATTATGAAACAAGCAGTCAATAGATGTCGAGTGATAATTACATGACAAAAAATTGACATCTTGCTTTCAAGTATTAAGGGGGGTAACAGTCTTGTCGAAAGATCGAGAGTTTTATTGGCGTCGTCTGCATTCTCTTCTTGGAATTATTCCAGTAGGGTTATTCGTGACGCAACACTTGTTAATCAACTTCCAAGCAACACACGGTGCAGAAGCATTTAACACAGCAAGTGGATTTATGGGGAATTTACCATTCTTATGGTTCCTTGAATGGTTTGTCATTTACATTCCTTTAATGTTCCATGCATTTTATGGAGTGTATATTGCCTTTACAGCAGCACCAAATAATCAACGTTTTGGTACTTTCCGTAACTGGATGTTCCTACTTCAACGTATTACAGGCGTTATTCTTGTAATATTCATTGCATGGCACATTTTCCAAACTCGAATTCAAAAAGCGCTTGGTACAGAAGTTGACTATGATATGATGGCTAATATTTTATCTAACCCAGTCATGGTTGCGTTCTATGCATTAGGTATTATTTCAGCTACGTTCCACTTGGCTAACGGTATTTGGTCATTTTTAGTAAGTTGGGGAATTACACAATCTCCAAAATCTCAAAAAATTGCAACTTACATCACATTGATTTTCTTTGTAGTGTTATCTGTAATCGGCGTGGGTGCTCTACTTGCATTTATTTAAGCAGTCATGTGTAAACTTGTAAGCGCTTGATTACTATTTGAACGAGGAGTGAGAAAAAAACATGGCTAAAAGCAAATTGATAGTCGTTGGTGGCGGTTTAGCTGGCTTGATGTCTACTATGAAAGCTGCCGAAATGGGCACAGAAGTTGAATTATTCTCATTAGTTCCGGTAAAACGCTCACACTCTGTATGTGCGCAAGGCGGGATTAATGGTGCCGTAAATACAAAAGGTGAAGGGGACTCTCCTTGGATCCACTTTGATGATACAATTTATGGTGGGGATTTCTTAGCAAACCAACCACCAGTTAAAGCAATGACTCAAGCAGCACCTGGTATTATTCACTTATTTGACCGTATGGGCGTTATGTTTAACCGTACACCTGAAGGTCTGTTGGATTTCCGTCGTTTCGGTGGTACTATCCATCACCGTACAGCGTTTGCTGGTGCGACTACTGGTCAACAACTTCTTTATGCACTTGATGAACAAGTTCGTCGTTGGGAAGTTGAAGGATTAGTGACAAAATATGAAGGCTGGGAATTCCTAGGCGTAATTCTTGATGATGAAGGCGTATGTAAAGGTATTAAAGCTCAAAACCTTACAACTCATGAAATCAAAGCATTTCGTGCTGATGCCGTAATCATGGCTAGTGGTGGTCCTGGTATCATCTTTGGTAAATCAACAAACTCAATGATTAATACAGGTTCTGCAGCATCAATCGTTTATCAACAAGGTGCAAAATATGCAAATGGTGAAATGATTCAAATTCACCCAACAGCAATTCCTGGCGATGACAAATTACGTTTAATGTCAGAATCTGCTCGTGGTGAAGGTGGACGAATTTGGACATATAAAGACGGTAAACCTTGGTACTTCTTAGAAGAAAAATATCCTGCATTCGGTAACTTAGTACCACGTGATATTGCAACACGTGAAATCTTTGACGTATGTATTAACCAAAAACTAGGCATTAACGGTGAAAACGTTGTATACTTAGATCTTTCTCACAAAGATCCACATGAATTAGACGTTAAACTTGGTGGTATCATTGAAATTTATCAAAAATTCGTTGGTGATGATCCACATAAAGTACCTATGAAAATCTTCCCAGCTGTTCACTATTCTATGGGTGGTCTATGGGTTGACTTTGATCAACATACTTCAATTCCTGGTCTATTTGCTGCAGGTGAATGTGATTACTCTCAACATGGTGCAAACCGTCTTGGTGCAAACTCATTACTTTCAGCTATTTACGGTGGTAGTGTAGCAGGTCCTAACGCTGTTCATTACATCCAAGGATTAGATAAACACGTTGAAGATCTTTCATCTTCTTTATACGATAACGCTGTGAAAGAAGAACAAGCTAAATGGGATGAAGTATTGCGTTTAGATGGTAATGAAAATGCATACTTACTTCACAAAGAACTTGGTGAAGTCATGACTTCAAACGTTACAGTTGTTCGTTACAATGATAAATTAGAACAAACTCTTGTAAAATTACAAGAATTAAAAGAACGTTGGAACAATATCAATATTAACGATACATCTAAGTGGTCCAACCAAGGTGTTCAATTTACTCGTCAATTGAAGAACATGCTTGCTTTAGCAAATGTTATTACAAAAGGTGCTTTACTTCGTAACGAATCTCGTGGAGCTCATTACAAACCTGATTTCCCAGAACGTGATGATGAAAACTTCCTTAAAACAACAATTGCTGAATTTACACCTTCATTTGATCCGAAAATTACTTACGATGACGTTGATATTTCACTTATCAAGCCTCGTAAACGTGACTATACGAAAGGAGCTCACTAATTATGGGTAACGAAGCACAAAAATATGTTGAAGTTGAAGTCCAACGTCAAGATGACTCGAACTCAAACCCTTATTGGGAAAAATTTAGAGTTCCTTATCGTCCAAATATGAACGTTATTTCCGTTCTTATGGCAATTCGTGAAAACCCTGTAACAACTGATGGTAAACAAACTACACCTATTGCATGGAACATGAACTGTTTAGAAGAAGTTTGTGGGGCATGTTCAATGGTTATCAATGGTCGTCCTCGTCAATCTTGTTCCGCATTGGTAGATCAATTAGAACAACCATTGAAATTACAACCAATGAGTACTTTCCCTGTTATTCGTGACTTACAAATCGATCGTAGCCGCATGTTTGATTCATTGAAAAAAGTGAAAGCATGGGTTCCAATTGATGGTTCTTACGACTTAGGCGAAGGTCCTCGTATGCCTGAACGTAAACGTGAATGGGCTTATGAATTATCTAAATGTATGACTTGTGGTGTATGTTTAGAATCTTGTCCAAATGTCAATAGCCATTCAGACTTCATCGGACCAGCTCCACTTTCACAAGTACGTCTATTTAACTCGCATCCAACAGGTGCTATGAACAAAGATGTACGTTTAAACGCAATTATGGGTGAAGGCGGTCTTGCCAATTGTGGTAACGCACAAAACTGTGTGGCTGCTTGTCCAAAAGGTATTCCTTTGACAACTTCTATTGCGGCTTTAAACCGTGCTACAACTGTTCAAATGTTCAGAAACTTCTTTGGTTCTGATCATATGGTTGACTAGTAATAAAATAGATAACGAGAAAGCACAGAATGCTATTGATCAGCATTCTGTGCTTTTTATTTCCTCCTGTAAATTTTCAAGAGTAATTGTCTCCCAATCATACATAAAAACTTTTACACAAAAAATAAACAAAGAACACAGGCTTAAATAAGAATCACTGTGTGCCCAAAAGGCCAGTAAAAAATCGATTCGTTCAATTGAATAGATTCCATAGCCAACTTTTTGTTATAATAAATGAATAACTATTCATTTTCAACAGGGGGGATATGGATGTTAAAAAGTTATATAGAAAATATAGAAAAATGGAGAGAAGAATTTTCGTTTTATGTGCCGATCAAAGTACGCTTTTCAGATACAGATATGTATGGACATTTGAATAATACAGTGCCAATTGTTTATTTTGAACAGGCTAGAATTGATTTTTTTAATCATTTAGGATTAATGGAGGATTGGACGGATCAGGATGTGAATAACATCCCTGTAGTCGCAGACATACAATGTGACTATCTAAAACAGGTGTATTTCAACGAACCATTGAAGGTATATGCCAAGATTGCCAAAATAGGATCTTCGTCTGTCGATTTGCATTATTTAGGTGTAGATCATCTTGAACAAATATGTTTTACAGGCAGAGGAACAATCGTTCAAATAAACCAAAACAACGGAAAATCAGCATCTTGGACGGAAAAACAACTGGAGAAATTGTCTGGATCAAAAAAGTAATTTTAATCTCTAAAATTCATCGGGCAAATGCCGTCACCGCAACGCAACTCCTATCATACTGTACAGTGTGAGGGGATTGGAGGGGCGCACGTAAATGAGTCGTTTTCATCATTCAATTTTGACGAAAAGAGAACACGAAATATTCCTTTTATTAATGAAGGATTATACGACGAAAGAAATTGCTAAAGAGCTAGGTATAAGTGAAAAAACAGTTCGAAATCATATTTCCAATACTATTCAAAAATTAGGCGTATCTAGTCGCGCACAAGCAATGCTTGAGTTGATCCGATTAGGGGAGTTTACTTTAGAATAAAAAGTATACTTGCCATTTTGTAAAAAACACTTCACAATAGGGATAAGTAATCCTTTTGAGGAGTGGAAAAGCTACATGTCAAACCAGGAGCATCATAAGATTATCCATAATATGGAACAAATAGAGTTGTTAGAAAGAGAATTACGCCATATTGCAGCTCTTATTAAACAAAAAGGCAGAGAAATTTTAAGTAATTATACGATTACACCACCACAGTTTATCGCTCTACAATGGCTTCATGAGCTAGGAGACATGACAATTGGTGATCTTTCGAATAAAATGTATTTAGCGTTCAGTACGACGACGGATTTAGTTGATCGTATGGAAAGAAATGAGCTGGTACAGCGTATTCGAGATAATCAGGATCGTCGTGTCGTTCGTATCCATTTGCTTACAGAAGGAGAACGCATTATTGAAGAAGTAATTGAACAACGCCAACACTATTTGGCAGGTATCGTAAAAGATTTTCATATCGAAGAAGTTCAATCTCTTTCAATATTATTAAGCAAACTATACAAAGAAATGAACCAGGATAGAGGCGGTTAAAGTGAATGCTCCCATTGGAGTAATTGATTCAGGAGTTGGTGGGCTAACCGTTGTGAAGGAAATGCTGCGCTATTTACCAAATGAATCGATAACCTATTTAGGCGACACTGCTCGTTGCCCATATGGTCCCCGTTCTAAGGAACAGGTGATTCAATTTACTTGGCAAATAGTCGATCAGCTTGAAAAGATGAATATTAAAATGCTTGTGATTGCTTGTAACACTATAACAGCGGTAGCTTTAGATGGGTTACAGAAGCGTTGTAAATTCCCTGTAGTGGGCGTTATCAATGCGGGTGCACAAGCAGCTATTAAAGCGACAAAAACACATGATATTGCAGTTATTGCAACTCAAGGAACAGTCAAAAGCGGAGCATATGAAAATGCTCTTTATTCATTATATTCTTCTAGTAACATAACATCATTAGCATGTCCAAGATTAGTGCCACTTGTTGAAAGTGGTGAATATGAAGGCAAATTTGCCCAAAACTTGGTAGCGGAAACACTAGCACCATTAAAAAATACAAAGTTTGATACGATGATTTTAGGATGCACACATTATCCAATTATTCAAGGACTTATTGAAGAAGTAGTGGGCGATCAAGTGCATGTTGTTTCTTCTGCAGAGGAAACAGCGAAACAGGTAAAGGAGATTTTACGATTTCAGCACATTGCTAGAACAGATAAAAAACCTCCTGAGTATCTTTTTTATACGACAGGATCAGTTCCTATTTTTAGATCAATCGCAAGTAATTGGTTACCCTTAAAAGAAATCAATGTCAAACGAATAAAACTATAGTATAAAGCTCGAAAAGTTTTCTTTTCGGGCTTTCATAATACTACCCTTTAGGACAAGTATATGAATTTTTAATTACATAACGCTTTCAATATAAAAAAGTGAATTTCACCTAGCTTTGGGAAGACATTTCACTGTAGTAAAATTGGAGACTACTGAAAAGGTTAACTCTCCTCCAAATGCATGATAAAAATCAGTTTTTTGGCTTATAAAATGAAAGAGAAGATAGATTTTGATCTATAAAAATGGTGATGCTACAGTTTTCAATGATCGTGAAATTAGGCAGAAGGGTAAAAAACTTTTGATTTTTTTAACCATACTGGCTTATATAAAGGATGTAAAATTTTAATTTTAGATGAAAACAGGAGGACTTTTTAAATTGAAACAAGTAATCATTGCAACGAAAAATAAAGGGAAAGCAAAAGATTTTGAAGCTATTTTTGCGCCGCTAGGCTATAAAGTTCTTACACTATTTGATGTAGCACCTGATATGGAAATTGAAGAAACAGGAACAACTTTTGAGGAAAATGCCATTTTGAAAGCAGAAGCTGTTGCCAAACGATTAAATACATTTGTCATTGCCGACGATAGCGGACTACAAATTGACGCTTTAAATGGCGAACCAGGGGTTTATTCTGCTCGATATGCAGGAGATCACGATGATGAAGCGAATATTAACAAAGTGTTGACAAAATTAAAGGGTGTACCTGAAGAAAAACGCACTGCACGCTTTTGTTGCTGTATAGCGATAACAGGTCCAAGCCACAAAACAGAAACTTTCTTTGGTACATGCGAGGGCAAGATTCTTACAGAAAAACGTGGGAATCATGGCTTTGGGTATGATCCTATTTTTTATGTACCATCACTTGGTCGTACAATGGCGGAATTAACAGCTGAAGAAAAAGGTGCGATTTCTCACCGTGGTCATGCCATCCACAAATTAGCTGAACAATTACCATCATGGTTTCAATAGGAGTGAATATCGATGAAAATATTGGTCATGAGTGATACACATGGTGATGCAACAGTCATTTCACATGTCATTCATCAAAATCCTGATGTAGATAAAATCTTTCATTGTGGTGATAGTGAATTAAACTTTTCTGCACCAGAACTGCAAAATGCACTGAAGGTAAGAGGAAACTGTGACCATGACGGGCAATTGCCACTTGAAATCATAGAAGAAATAGAGGGAAAACGAATTTTCATGACACACGGTCATTTATTCAACGTAAAATTTGAATTGACCACATTGTCCTTTAGAGCAAGAGAACTAGGAGCAGATGTCGTTCTTTTCGGACATTCCCATGTATTAGGTGTTGAATTAGTCGATAGGATTTTATACGTCAATCCGGGTAGTCTGCTACTTCCTAGAAGGCGTAAAGAAAAAAGCTATGCAATTGTCGAGACCGTTGAAAATGGCTGGCACATTATTTTTTACACAGAAGAAAAACAAGTGATTGAAGAAAAAACATTATTATACAAATAAAACATGTTGACATATTCTTTACCAATGTTATAATAGTAAATGTCTTACTGATATGACTCAGTAAGCATACTGTCTCAGTAGCTCAGCTGGATAGAGCAACGGCCTTCTAAGCCGTCGGTCGGGGGTTCGAATCCCTCCTGGGACATCGAAGGGTTCAGACAGTAAAAGTTTGAACCAATAAGAAGATGCTTCAAACCTTGATATAAAAAGGTTTGGGGCGTTTTTTAGTTTTTGAAGAAAGAGAAATAATCCGAATGAAACGAGTGAAAAAGACGCTTTTTATACACGTTTTACACCATTTTTACACCAGGATTTATTCATCGAGTAGTTCATCGAATATTGAGATAGTTTTTGAAGAATCCCTTTCACGGAGTTCTTTTAAAAGATGTGCGTAAGTAGAAGTGGTGATATCGATCGACGCATGACCAAGTCTCTCACTAACATATAGAACAGAAATATCTTTATAAAGTAGAACACTAGCGTGAGTATGACGTAAACCGTGTACCGTAATAACAGGTTTCATTTTTAGTTTTTTTATAGAAGCTCTTAACACATCATTTAAACGATCATTTGTAATGACTTGAATCGGTGAATCTGGTGCATAAAACACCAAGTGATTTTCATTTTGTGGATGGTTTTTAATTTTAAGTACCTGTTTTTTTAAGATGTATATTGTTGCCTTGTCTAATCCAATTGTACGTTCAGATGATTCATTTTTCAACGGACCAAATCCACCATTTTCTTTATAACGCCATTGTCGATAGATTTTAATAGTATTCTTTTTAAAGTTAATATCTTCAATGGATAATCCAACTAATTCTCCATATCGCATACCTGATGTTAATGCAACAATCAGCATTAAATATTCCAATCCATCATCAAGATGATTGTGTAAGTAAATTAGTAGTTTTTTACTTGCCTCATAATCTAAAAACTTTTCAGAGCTTTTCTTACTTGCCAATCCTGTTATGGTAACATTGCGAGTAAAATCTATTTTTATTAAACCTTCATCGATTGCCTCTCTTATACAAGTTCGAATAAAACCATTCATTTTACGATTTGTTGTTTTAGCAAATTGCTCTCCCATACAATTAAGAAAATGTTGGTATTCACGTTTGGTGATATCTTGAATTGCTTTATCCCCAAAGTATTTTAGAAGTTTATTGTGGGATGCTTTATATGAGTTAAGGGTAATATTCGATATATCTCTCTTATATGTCTTGTACCATTCCATAAAGTATTTTTCAATGGGATAGTCTTTTTGAGGATCAAGTACTCCATTTTTTAAATCAAGCTCCATCTGTATAGCTGCTTCTTGTGCCTCTTTTTTGGTTCGAAATCCTCCTTTACGAATTGGTTTTTGCTTACCGTTTATTTTGCGACTAATGGTATATTGCCAAGAGTTACCACGCTTTGTGTAGCTAGCCATACTATTTCCTCCTTTTATTGGTATAAAAATAGTATAGATTTAGAACGAATGTTTGACAATTGAGAGTTTGAAGTTGATTAAAATTGTTGATAAATGGTTTAAACATAATAATTACCCACTAATTTATAGTACTATTTTATTAGATCTATATAGTAAAATTAAGTAAATCTAATTAATTTAGGTGGTACTATATGTTATTTGAACCATTGTCTCAAGTTGAGAGAAATGAATTGTTATCACTTGTCACACCTAAACAATAAGATTATTTATTAAATAAAGTAAAGTGTGGAAGAAGAACGATTTTCGGTAACATTATGGTTGAAGAAAAAGTACAAGCAATTAGATCTGTAGATATAGATTTACAAGAGGATGAAAGAAACGTAGAGGATTGGGATATTATTGATTACGTTGATTTTGGTTCAGGGAATCGTTTAGGGAAATGTGCTTGCGGTATCACTTTACGATTTATGTTCACTGTTCAACATAAGAGGACAAATAAAACGATTACATATGGTAAAGACTATTTAAGAGCATTCTTAAATCTGCCTATAAAAGACATAGAAGCAGTAATAGCTGGATTAAAAACTATAGATTATTAGCTAGATGAAATACTGGTTAAGATTAAAGATAATGATTATGGATATGAAATATTAGATGAAATACCAGAAGAAATTGAGCTACTTAAAAATATAAATGAACATGTAGAATATCAGATTCCTTTGTTAAATCGACAAATCAAAAAAATTGAACAAGAAGTCAATAAATACTACGCTGAAGAATTAGCTAAAAATGAGAAACTTAAAGCAGAGCGAGTAGAAGTAGCCAAAAGAGTAGAGACTTATTTAAAAGCTAAAGAAATATTAAGAGAACGTTATGAACTAGAACAAAAAGAGAAACAAGCCAGGGAAGAGAGAATCCTAGAAACTACTAGACATTTACCAGAGTCTTCTAATGCGACGATTGCTGAAATTGCTTTTCCATTAGTACTTAGTGGGGTTTCCTAGTTGTTTGTAAGGCTCTAAATCCTCTTTATAATACAATTCGCAGAGGTGGTGAGCGTCAATAATATCAGTCTTTACCTTACGTAAATTAAAACTCTTAGCTCGAAATGATACGAGAGGGTTCACTATAATTAATAAGTACCCTCTTTTCTCGAAATATTGCACAATGGGTGTGTGATAATGTCCGGTTGCTTCTAATACTATAGGAGGATGTATCCCTGATATACCTTCTACTTCTCTAATAAAATCTAAAAGACTACTTAACCCTTCAAGAGTATGTGTTACTTTGAAACTCTTTTTGTAAGGTAGCTTTTTATCCAAGAATGCTTGAACCTGACTTTCTCCTTTTGCCACATCCAGAACTATGACTGGATTCATCATGTATCTCCTCCTGAAAATCTATTAGCCGGTAACCATATTCCTCCATGTAGTTTCATAGCTTCGCTTGTTATACGAGATCCAAGTCCCAACCAGCCTCAATCATGTTTCTACAAGTAGGGGGGGACTGTTTAAATGACGGGATCAAGTCCCAAGGGCCATTACGTTCTCCCCCGGCTACCGTTATCATATATCGATATAAAAAATGGTCAACCAGAAATATTTTCTTTTCTGATTGACCTTATAATACGAAGAGCCATTTAATTGAAAGGGAAGGAATTATTAGAAAGTAAATCGAAGTAAAAGTACTAACAAAGACTGTTAAGAATTATGAGGTGAAGAAATGAAGAACCAAAGAATTATTGGACAAACAAAAGATGTTGGATTTCAGGTCGGAGTTAGAAGGACTTTTTCAATTTCACAGGAGAAAGCTTAGGAGCTTATTGCTTCTAAGGAAGGATTAGATTTATGGTTGGGTGAGAGTACTAGCATCATTCTTGAACCAGGTCAGAAATATATAACGAAAACCGGGGCAGGGGAAATTCGGATTGTTAAACCGTTAGAACAGCTTCGCCTAACATGGCAAAAAGAGGAATGGGAAAAACCCTCAACAGTTCAAGTCCGTATTATATCGAAAGCAAGTAATAAAACAACGATTAGTTTTTATCAAGAAAAGCTTGCCGATAAGAATGTTCGAGAGGAAATGAAAGTATATTGGGGAGAAATTCTAGATGGAGTAACGGAAGGGCTGCAAAATTAATTCTTTAGATAAAGAAGGGTTGATGTGAAGTAGAATGCTTGCCCACTCGACTGAGTTTATAGTACGCAAAACCAAAAATCATAAGTGAGGAGAGGAATTTATGATTAAACAACTGATCGTTGGCAACGCAACGCATTAGCTGGCCTCTACGCGTATTCTGGAAGGTTTGTCCGATGAACATATGTCTTGGAAGCCGCACGATAAATCAATGACGCTCGGAGGGCTAGCCACACATCTGATCAACCTGCGAAATTGGCAAATTGCGATTTTTCAGTACCTTGAGTTCGATCTTGCGACCGTACCGCAGAGGAGAGAGACTTTGAAAAAACGCGCTGACTAAGAGCTTGATTTGCATAACGAAGTACTACATCATTACCTGCAGTAGCAACTTGCATGTCACTAAAGTATTCATCTACTAGTTGCCAACCTACTATTCGTATACGTTTTGTGCAAGTTCTCGTTTGAGGTTAAAATATTCTTGTCTTAGATCCTTTAGTAATGAATCCATCATTGGGAGAAATACCATTTTCATTTTAAACTGCCTAATTTACGACAGTCAACCTGCAATGATTTAAGTGCTAATTCCAACAAAAGATACTTATGAAGTAACTGTCTTTCGTAGGCTATCTCCTGGTAAAACTAAATAAAAGAAGAAAAAACTCATGCTTTATAAATAATGACACTAGGGAAATCAGTCAAATAGGTGCATTCTTAGGGATGAAAAGAGCGACGGGTACCTTTTTTGACGTAAATATATCATCATATAAAATAAATGATATGAGGATATATCAATCGAAAATGCTAGGAGATTTATGTGTTCTTTCAAAATACAAAGAATGGTGCATAAATAGAAGAGTGAAGATAGTCCAATTGTGTTTTCGGATATAACCTGGCTTAGCCAATCAAAGAATTTAATATCTGTAATTACTGAGAAGCAGCTTCTGATTTAACAAGTCTAATACTTGTCATTCAATAATAGTGGGAAAACATCATCATCATATCCATTTTAGAATTACATATAAAAGAATTGCATATAAAATAAAATAGCAACCGACCATCCAACATGATAGCTGCTATTTTATTTATGTAAATAACTCCCTAAAACAAAGCTAGGCTAGCAGTCTTTGGCAAGAATCTTTAATACCGTTAAAACGTATATAGGTTTATTATTTTGAATGAAACGTAGAAATTAAATCTTTCTCTTTCAATTTGCAGTTGCACAGATAACATAGTTTACGACCTCTGAAGCTTCATTGGGATGTGTATCAATGATGATATAATCAAACAAAAAAGTAAATTGCATTGACAAATACATGTAACTAGTTTTACATTTAAATAAACAATCAAACAGATATGTATAATATAGGTATTTATATAAAACTTAGTAAGTTTTATTACATATGTATATAAAAGTGCAATTAATGTATGTTGTTTTCCCTCTGTTCCATCACTTCGCTTGACTTCTGTCCTGTATTTTTATTATGCATTTCCAACATCAAAACTAAAAAATATATATTTTTTAATAAATGTATTGAATATTATTAAATGCAATAATAATCTATTTTTTTGATAAAATTAAAATTATTCATAATATTGACATATTGATGTGAGATGTCTACAATTATAACTAGTTGTTCATAAATATACAAAAGGAGTGATTGTTTTGTTAAAGACAAGACAAAAGGCAGCTATTTTAACTTTAAATCCTGATGAAGTTCAAATGATTAATGAACAGTTAGAAAATTTGGTTAAAAAATATCAAAAGGCCGATGATGAAAACTTTATAAAAAATGCTAGTATTCATGCTCATTTGTTACCTGAACGAGTTAAAAATTTTTTAAATGAGTTTAGACTCTCAGAAAATTATGGAGCTTGTATTGTGCGAGGATATCCAATAAACAATGAAGAAATTGGTAGTACTCCATCTCATTGGAATTACACTGAAAAGGATAAAAATACAGTAAAACAAGATATCTTATTCATTTTATATGGTTCTATGCTTGGAGATGTTTTTGGCTGGTCAACGGAACAAAATGGAAAATTAGTCCAAGATATTTTGCCTATAAAGGGTGATGAAAATAAACAAGTCAACTCTGCTAGTGAAGAACTTATTACATGGCACACCGAAGATTCCTTCCAAACTTATGCTCCCGATTACTTAGGTTTATTTTGCTTAAGAAACTTTGAAAAAGCTGCAACTACTTTTGCATCCGCTAATTCTATTGAGCTTGAAGAACGTTATAAGAAAATTCTTTTCGAAAAGCGATTTATCATTAAACCTGATAATGCCCATAAAATAGATCATTCTTTGCCTTTTGAAAAAACTTCAATTCTTTTTGGTAGTTTCGATTCTCCTTATCTACGTGTCGATCCTTATTTTATGGATAGAACTAGTGAAACAGAAGATGAAAAGGCTGCACTCAATCAATTAATTCATGAATTTGACGAAGTCATAGATGATGTAATCTTACAATCAGGAGATGCTTTATTCGTTGATAACTTTAGAGCCATACATGGAAGAAAGCCTTTCCGAGCTAAGTATGATGGACAGGATCGATGGCTTAAAAGGATTCGCATTACTAGAGATTTAAGAAAATCTAGATCTCATAGAATATCTGGCAATGATAGAATAATAAAAAATTAAAACAATGCAAGGCGGTGTTTTCAGCATTGCTTTTATCATCGAGGGAGATTTAAATGAATGAAAACAAGTTACCCGTTTCCCCAACAATACTATTAATAATCGGTGTTGTTGCAATTTCCTTTTCATCTATTCTGGTTAAATGGTCTGAAGCCCCTGCTTCTATTTTAGGTATGTATCGATTGTTCTTCACAATCATTATTCTTTTTCCCTTTTTACCTTGGAAGCAAATGAAGCATATTTCTAAAAAAATGACGGTAAAAGATTGGACACTATTATTCATATCAGGTACATTTTTAGGACTTCATTTTTTATTTTGGATGGATTCGTTAAAACACACTACAGTTGCAAGTTCAATGATTTTAACAACGCTTGAGCCTGTTTTCGTAATGATTGGTGCATACTTTCTCTTTAAAGAAAGAACAAGCCCTGTAGGAATACTGAGTATCGGATTAGCTATTATTGGATCAATCATTATTGCTTCTGGGGATATTGGATTTTCTTCTTCGGCTTTATATGGTGATTTACTCTCTATCCTCGGTACATTGGCCGTTGCGATTCATATGTTAGCCGGACAAAACTTATGCAGAAAAATTCCGCCCTCCATTTATAGTACATTTGTATTTCTGATTGGGGGTATTATTTTATTATTCTATAGTCTTATTAATAATGTTTCGTTGGTAAATTACTCTAAGAATGATTGGATTATATTTCTTTTACTCGCGCTCATTCCCAATATTTTTGGACATGCATTATTTAACTGGCTACTGAAATATGTAGATGCTACGACAATTTCAATGAGTGTTTTAGGTGAGCCAATTGGTGCTATTATTTTAGCCTATTTCCTATTAGGAGAAGGTATTACTATGTTACAAACTATTGGTGGTGTCCTTGCTATTGTTGGGGTAGGTATATTCTTAAAAATAAAATCAAACCATATCACTACTTAAAATTGACAAAACCACATTAATTGATAAGTCTTTCTTATCTTTTCAGGTAGGGTTTATGATCATTTATTAATGATTAGTCAAAAGCTAGGTATACGTTAAATTTTTTTGGGGCAACGATTAACTTACATCATAAATAAAAGGATAATAAAGGGGAATTTAGGGTTTGGTAGGCGGTATTTTACCGTAAATTACCGAAATTTATGCTAGAATACTTCAATTTCCTTTAAAATACTATATTTTTTTGGCATTATTATTGAAAAAAAGTATAGCTAATGGCTATACTATGATTGTAGCAGAAAGCAGCTAGGACTTTATTTACGGACCTTCAGTGGCCTTACTCCTGACGAAGCCTATAGCAAGACGCCGTATATCTATTCGGAAGATATACCATAGTGGAATTTTAATCGTCTCGAAAAAATTTCAATTTACATCGCAAGTAGGATATCGCTGAAAAGCTTACAAAAGCTATTAAAGCCATATCAGCTATATTAGAACATAGTTTTATATATCAGACCTTAAAATTCCTAAAAAAAACCCCCACTTGACCTCGGAAATCAAGTGGGGGTTTTTATGTAGATTAATCAAACGTTGGCGACTTTCTATTCTCGCACAAATGTACTATCCTAAACGTAGAGAAACTTAACTTCCGTGTTCGGAATGGCAACGGGTGTATCCTTCTCGCTAACATCACCAATAACCTCAATCATATTATGTGTAGCTTTCAACGGGAACGTCCCGCTAAATGCCCAGTCGGATTCTGGGTGGCTACATTCCACTGATTCGGTGTCAGTGGTCCGTTTACTAACAACACTATGTAAGGTGTTTAACCATCTAATCATTTAACCATGTCTAATGCGGTCTTTATTACAAAATAAGCAGCTTTGCAGAGATTCGTTAAGACAGTGGTCACTGGAACAAGAACTTTAAAGATATCATGGAACTTTTTCTTCATAGGACTTTACCCCCTTTCTTAACGCAAAGGACGATGTAGCCTAAGTTTAATTAAAGCAATATTACCTTTAGTTGTAAATTTTACCAATCTATTATTTGTTCAGTATTTTTTAAATCGTTCAAAAGTAGAACTTTTATATGCTATAAAGTACAACCGCTTCCTGAAATAGTAAAGTTTGTATTACTATAAATATATAGATTATATAGAAAAATATAATAGTTACTTTCGGAAGATTTGAGATTATTCATGAGAGAGTTTGAAGACTTAAATTACACCGATAATTTTTCCATTTTAAAAACTTTGGAAATTATCATGACATCTCCTGTTTATATAATAAACCTGAATTATTCACAGCCACATCATAAGTTGTGGATTTAGTACGGAAATCAGTTATTTTCTCCATTTTAAGTTTAAAAAGTGCTTATTTGCCTGCCAAAAATACCTTTTACCATTTTTTACATTAAAAAAGTGCTTTTTTGGGCAGACTATTCCCTTGAATTAGAATACGTTTTTTTTAGATGGAGATAGAGAAATTGAAGTAATTATTCTATCTGTAGGTTTTGAATGTTATTGAGTACCTGCCAAAAGAATTTCTGGTACACAAAACTAGAGGCCATCTTAAAATAAAGAGATCGCCCTGATTGGACTAATTTGCTTGCGACTTTAATAATTCGCGTGCGAATCGTCTCCATTTGCATATTCCTTTGTGCTTTTGGAAAAGTGAGCGTTCTCATCCAATTGGTCAAGTTATACGCAAGAAGACTTACCATCATTTTGGCTTCATTTACTTGGAAAGAGTGGCTATTCATTTGATCCAATTTGAAGCCATTCTTGGCTTCTTTAATATAGTTTTCCATCGTTCCTCTTTTTTGATAACTACGGACAATGGCTTTTGGAGAAAAAGCTTCTTTCAAATTCGTCACAAAAAAGGAATGCGTAAAGAGAAGTTCTCCTTCAGGGCGAACCGAATAAATGATTACTTTTCTGGGTTGATCCCATGATTTTGCTTGATAAATGGTTTCTTCATAATAGACTTCTGTTTTAGTAATATCTGAAGGCGAAGTGGAAGGGTGGTATTCTTCCGCAAGTTGTTGGAGAATCGCGTTTGATTTTAAGCGGATAATATAATAAACCGATTCTTTTTCACATAATTCATATAAACCAGGGACGGCAAAACCACTGTCTCCCCGTACAAATAAGGTGGTTGAAGGGAATTTTTCATTGTAATGTTCCATCAACGGTTGGATAAATGGGACAACCCCATTGGAAGTATACACATTTCCAGGACGTAATTGAGCTTTTAAAAAGTCTCCTGTCCCCCCATCAAAAGCGACGAGTGGATGGAAACCAACTGTTCCATAATGGGAATTGTAGGCCGCAGACTCTTGGTGACCATAGGTATCTGAATGAGTCGAATCTAAGTCAAAGATAAGGGCTTGGGATCCTCTGAATGAATGTATTTTATCGAGTAATTCCTGATTGGCTTGGTGACACTGTGCAATCGATTGGGCATCAAAACGTTTATAAAATCGAGATAAACTAGGTTGAGAAGCTAAATGATTGGTGCCAATTACTCGCGTAAATACTGGATCATCTATCAATTGATCCGCAGCATCATCTTGTGCATATCCGGCGATGGTTTGATAAATTTTTTGACGAAGTAAATGGATATTGGAATGAAGAAAGAACAGTCTTTCATCTTTTAAATGGAGATGTTTCGCAAGGGTCTTGGAGAAATTAATTTTTTCATCAAATTCTCTAAAGACAAATTCACCTGTATCCGAAGAAAGAGCGCCTCCATCATTGGATAGTTTGATTTGATGATTGAAATTTAGTGTCATTTGAGGTAAAGTAGCCATTATGAGAATCCTTTCTTTTGGTTATTTCATCGTTGTTTTAACCTTAACAGAAACGGATTCTTTTTTCATTTATTTCATGCATAAATGATAAGTTCCTAAAGTTGATTTATCAGCTTTAGGAACTTATTTATAAAATTCTATGAATAATTCAGGTTTAAGTATATTAATTTATTCTGATTATTCTAGTTCCAAGAAAAACTATAATAGTTTGCCAGATTGGGCTTTTTACAGATTACTCATACCGTGGTTGCAAGCTCTTTTAATCCTTGTAGTCATTTTTATATTGATGATATGGCTAAGTACCACAAAATATAATAATTCTATAATTTTAATAGTTTGTTCTTGTTGGCTATTTTCTTTAATAACTGTTGTTTATGTTTTTAGAAATATCTATTCGCTTTTAAAAAAGATTAAAGAAGTAGTTCAAGAACAAAGTTTATTTAATAAAGGAATTTTATCTCTATCATTCTTAACTCTTCTTTTTACCTTTGTCGCTCCAGACATAGCTTTTGCTTTTGGGTATAATTTATTTTTATCTGTATTTAAAGGTGTCAAACTAGGGTTTTTAGATAGTTATTATTTAAGTCTAATTATTTCAAATACTTTACCTATAGGAACAACTTTTACTAATTATATTTCTGATATAGGAGATAATCCTTATATTTACACTTTTCAAATTTTTCATGTCTTTACGAATAAAATTATTAATTGGGTTATTATAGGTATGATTTTTAATTATCTATTTTTGGCGTTTGATGGAAAACAACAGCGAAATCATACACGAAAATAGTAATGAATATGCAAGCTATTTCATGTGTAGAGGATTATTACTTTGATTACTTTATTTTGGCTTTTTTTAAGGACTAATACTCATAATAATAATCTTTTGACCAATGTTTCCTAATCAATCTGATAAATCAGATTTAGAAAAACAAATAAGTCAATACCACACTAGGAAATTTTTGGTATAATAAACCTATATACTGTTTGATAATTAAGAATATGGAAGGGTCTTGGAGTATGAGTATTAGTGTTTATGATAAATTAGAAAAGAAAATAAATAGCTTAAAAGATATACTTAGTGAAATAGATACAGAAAATCTAATTGGGTTAGTTGCTACTGAATTTGGTGTCACAGTAGATATAAGTGAGAGTATATTTAAAAAGACGCAATTAAATTCACCTTTCAAACAATACTTGTATTTAATTGGCTTATTACTATCAACACAAGATAAAAAAATATCGACAAAAAAAGAACCTTCAATGGAAAAAATAAAAAATAACCTAAATGATATTACAGATTTATATACAGAAATATTTTTTCCCATTGAAGGACAAGAAGTAGACGAACGCTGGTTAGAGTCAAGAAAAATAAGTATGCCCGTATTTTTGAATTATTTTAATACCAATTCCTTAACGTATGAAGAACAAGATATAGATAGGATAAGGAATTGGTTTACTCCATTTAATAAATATATTCAAGAACAAACAGGTATAACTGTTGATGAACTTATAAGAATTTTTACTTTTATTAGGGATAATCTTCAAAAAAGGTTTGATGAAATACAAGTATTACACTTTAAGATGTTTGAAGAACGGGAACAATTTCTTCATTATATGAAAAAGAAGAAAGTTTCTTTCGAACAAGCAAGGAAAGAACTTCACCTTCCCTACACAATTAAATGGGGTGAGGAATTACAATTAGTTCACCATATTAAGGTAGAAGACTTAAAGGATGAGTTTGGAGAAGAAGTGACAAAGAGTTTTGTCAAATTATTTTCAATGATACGAGAGGAAAGAAATTTTTTCTATTATACTGAACCAAATCCTTTTGAATCATCTCCTATTTGGAGAAAATCTGATGAATTATTATTTGTACCTATATATAAACAGATTATACATGCAATACAACTTCAACTTACTTCTTTACTAGAGGATAGTGAACATAAAGCAAGATTTTATAAGAATAGAGACAATAAATCAGAGGATAAGACACTAGAAATTTTCAAGAAACTATTTAAAGATTCAGCTACCTACTACACTTCTGTATTTGAAAATGACAAATCACAAAATGAACATGACATACTTATTAAATATAAAGAAACGCTTTTTATAGTAGAAGTTAAAGCTTCAAAAGTGAAAGCACCATTTAGGGACCCAGATAAAGCTTACAACAGAATAAAGAGAGATTTTAAAAGCGATGGTGGTATTCAAAAAGGATATGACCAAGGGTTAAATTTAAAAAATCTAATTTTGCAAAACCAAGAGACTGTTTTATATGATTCAAAAGGGAATGAATTAGTAAAAATAGAAAAAGAAAATATAAATAAGATATTTATTATTGTTGTAACTGCCGAAGATTTGGGAATCCTCTCTACAAACTTATCCTACTTACTTGAAAAGCCAGAGGAAGAACCTTACGCGTGGGCTTGTAACTTATATGATTTGGAAACTGCCTTAGATGGAATCATCTATAAACAAGGTACCATTAGTACTTTTATTCAATACTTGCAGGAAAGAGAAGAATATCATGAAAATCTAGTAGCTTCAGATGAATTAGAAATACTGGGTTACTTCTTAGAAAATGGAAGTTTAAATTCTTTATATGTTGATGAAAAAACAATGGTAGGATTTCACCCAGATTTTTCAACAATTTTTGATGAAATTTATTTTGAAAAAAGAGGTATTACTAGAATACACCCCTCTCCAGAATTAAAACAGAATAAAAATAACAGTAAAGCTAATAAGAAAGATTCAAAAAAGAAGAAACGAAAGCAATCTAGAGAAAGTAAAAAGAAAAATAGAAAAAAATAGTAACTAATTATTTAAAATTCATTTCAACGCTGTATCTATGAAAATACTAGCTTTAACAAAGGCATTGTATCAGTTTTTGTATGAATCTATTTATTATCTGATTATATTGTACTTATATACTATACTTTACAATAGGCTGTAAGGAAATGATACCTATATTCGTTGAATTGTGAAGATACTTAATATGGTACAAAAATGGCGGAAACTTATTATTTAAATTATAGTTGGTATGAAATATAATATTTTATGAATAGTTGCCAATAATTCCTTGCCAATAAATTTGTTGGATTTAATCCAACGGGAAATAAAAACCCTCATACGACAACGTTTCGGCATTATCGCCATTCGTATGCACGCGCAATAGCACCTGTATGATGTGCAACAGTACATCGTATCGATGACCAAACGCAAGGGGAAGATGGCTATAACAGCCAGCTATGAAGAGTAGAAATCTTGTTTAGACAGATTTTAACTTTTAAAAATCCTAGTAAGTATATGCAAGGGGGAGGCGCAAGCCTCAATACTTATAGGAGGTAATGCTAATTTGCAAAAAATTAAACATAAAGCTATTCAGTTGAAATCTTGGGTTTCGGGAAATGTAAGAGGAGACGATGGAGAAATCAGCTATGTTAAGACGTTCTTTTTTTTAGCGATTTTGTACAATGGTATTGGTCCATTCGTTAAATTCTTACTTAAAATGATTGTTATGATTCTTAAAGGTCTTACTATCATTATTCCTTACGTTATCCACTTCGTCGAAGGTCTAATTTCTACTCTTTCTTATTCTTTAAATAAGAAGGAGTTTTTTTATGAACTTTAATAATAGTAAACTATATGGTTTATCTAACAAGAAAATATTAGCAGACTTATTAAAAGTAGATAAAAAAAGATTAAAAAATGTAATAGAAGAGTTTGTGCCATATAAATTACCTACGGAACTTTCCACTATAAATGGTAAGAAAAGAGATTTATATAATCCAAAAAATGAACATAAAAAAGCATTAAAAAAATTGGTAGGATTATTAATGCAAGTAGGAATACCTTCATACGTATATGGGGGTATTAAAGAGAGAAGCCATATACAAAATGCGTCTATTCATAGAACAAAAAAATATCTTATGCTTATAGATATTCAAAACTTTTTCCCATCTACCTCAGATTCTTACATATATAATTTATTTAAAGATAGATTTGGGATGGCAAATGATTTAGCGAAAATATTAACGGATTTTGTAACAGTTCAGTGCGAAAATAGAGAAGGAAGATACTTACCACAGGGGTATCCAACAAGTCCAGTATTAAGTTACTTATCTTATGCAGCAATGTATCAAGAATTATTACATTTGGCAGTGGAGAATGGAATGCAATTTAGTTGTTATTATGATGATTTAACTTTCTCTTCTGATAAATTTATTTCTAAATCTTTAAAGAGAAAATGTTCTCAAATAATAGAAAGATATCATTTTAAAATCCATCCTACTAAATCAAAGTTAATGGTAAAAAAAGGAGTAGAAGTAACAGGAGTATTTCTAGGTGATTCAGGAGAAGTAAAGGCTCCTAAAAAACTATTGAAAAAAGTGCAAAATTCTTATGAGAAAGTGAAAGAAATGGATAAAAATCCAAATGCTTTTACAAAAATTGATTTTGTAGATGAATTGAATAGCTTTCAAGGGTTAATTGCGGCAGTAAAGAGTATAGAAAATGATAGAAAAGTTGATTTATATTTAAATGAATTAAAACATATCAGAAAAAAATATGATGTTCCTTATAGAAAAGGTTCAGCAAAAGAGCACTTTAGGTCGGAGAATGCAAAATTTATACTATGAATTTTGATGAAATAAGATACAAGGCAACCTTATAACACATTAATATAATAGTAAATTATTATGAATATCTATATAATATATGTAGGAAAATGATTACGTACTTATTTCTGTAAATGTTCTAATCCCTAGTGTCCTTCACTTTGATACAACTTTTAACATCAAATCAACTGACTCAACGTTTTAGAGCATTGTGGCCTTCTCAAAAAAAGGTAACTTGTTACCTTATTGTTTTTGGGGTCGGGGGTTCGAATCCCTCCTGGGACATAGTTTGCGTGGATTTGCTTGGATTTGAGTAAATCTAAAATAGCCTTGAAACCTTGATATATAAGGGGTTTGGGGCTTTTTTCTTTTTTGTGAGAATTGATGTATTTGGAACTATGTGTTGTGCTACACAAGACAAAACACAAGACAAGATTAACTGATTCGCATATCTGCAAATACTTTTGCGGAAATAGTTTCATCGCGTTCTTCTTTTTCTTTTAAAACATGAGCATAATCGAATCAGAATCCTACATTGGGATATGTTAATGATTTTCAGAAAACAAGGGAATTTGGAAGACGTATGTAGGGAGTAATGAGTTAAGACGGGATACGACATTTATATGAATGAAAGATAACCATAAGAAAAATAATTGATTGAAAGCAGGCTGTAACATCCAAGTCGCAACGGCAGGTCAATAGGTGCTTGCCTACACTTGTCCCTCCTGTATTGTCAGTGTTCGGAGTGTTTTGTGAAGTTGCTCAAAAGCATGACGCTACTGCTTCATTTCTTTTTCACCTTCACAATGACGATACTGATTGTAAATTACCATGGTGCTCTTGCCTATACTGACATCAAAAGCCACAACATGTTTCATTCGCATTTTTTAGCCAATCATAAAAGTTTTCATATCACCTTATTGATTCCATTTTCTTATACGATCTCTTGAACCCAACATATTAAACTGATTCATATAAGGGTGTGAAGTTAGTCTGTTTATTGATAAGGACTCTAAAATGATTTCAGAGACTGGTCGATTTTCCTTCACTTCTACTAAAAAAATAGTAGTACAAACTATGGTCCGGGTTTGTACTACTAATGTTAATATGTTTATTTTGCGTAGTTTTAATATATTAGGTGGAACCAAATTAATTTTTAAATATAACAGAAAAAGCCATACCTTGTTAAGAATTATTTATTCAAAGAGTCAATGAAACTAATGTTTTAGAACACTAAATGCTTCTGCAACTTTTTGTGCAAACGTTAACGGAGGTTCTACAGATTGAAAATGAATATATAAAATATTGGGGTTGGTAAAAATCCAGTGATTATGAATGGCACTTATAATTGATGATTACGGACTAATACATTAACAAAAGGTTGGAGTTCTTCTTCTAAAAGGACAACTTCTCCAAGATTCAGTGCATCTCCTTTGTAATCCAATGATTCAAACGATATTCCTGCATGAAGTACACTGTGACTTGGACGTCCTTGAATAGTGACATGGAGATTCCGATTGATTTCAACTGAACAAACTTCATGTTTCACATTAGCTTTCCCATTAACAATTTGAGCATATTGATGACATAGATAATTGAAGTTCGACATATTAAAACACCTCATTTTTTAAAATTTATGAATTAAGGTAAATGTCTAGAACTAATAATCACTATGTCAATGCGGTAATAGTTTGGAGAAGTAGCATAGAAAAATAATAATATTAATTATTAAGTAGCCAGTATGTTATGTTATTTCTAATTATTGATGATTCATGAAATATAAGAACCAAACAGCGTGGTTTTGTTCATCAGCAGAGGCATGTGTAAATGCATTTCTGATATTTTCATTGTTGTATCTTCTTGCGATTTCATGGTAAAAATCTACCGTTTCCTGTTCATCTACAAATGCAGCTTGAACTCCACTTTTATAATCATTTGGACATGGTTGTGTTATTTGTGGAGAAGGCTGATTTCCAGTTAAGGAAGAATAAATTTGGGCAAAAGTTTGATAATGCCGGATTTCATCATTCCTGATTTCAAGGATTCTATTTTTCACCCAAGAATTAGGAACTTGATTAGCTAATAATTCATAGCAATAAATAGCATGGTATTCTCCATTAATTGCTTTTGAAAGATCATTAAGGATTTCCATGTTTGCAGAACTCTGCATGGAGCTATGATTCATTTTATTATCACCTCCAATCTTTAATGTATGACTTTCTTCATAATATGAAACTTATCCAAGCGGACAGATTTATAAACATGATTGATTTCCTTCGCAAAGAATACAGTTGGAATGTTAAAAGATAATAATCAATTTAAGAAAGTGAAAAGTTGAAGAAAATAAAAATTATTCTAATCGAATTGTCTTGCATGGTAACGAAAATTGTCTTGCCAGTAAAGAAAACATTATGAACAAACTAGGAAAGTTTCATGTGAAATAAAGAAGGAATCATTAGAAAGTAAATTGAAGTTACAACTATCTGTAAGTTTTTAATCGACGGGTATTTAGGTGGGAAGGTACAAAGAGAAATGGGGGAGGACTGATTATTTTGAAAAATGCAAGGATATTAAAAATATGGATGTGTGTAGGATTATTAAGTTTAAGTCTAATAAGTCTGTTTTCCAGCAGATTGATTAATTGTTTGAAATACAACAGAATGATTTTGTTATCTAGGAAATACGCTTCAACCTTCTCAGTGGTTTTCCCCGATTGGTATACAAAGATAGTTTAAGTTATTGATATATAAGTTTTTTGCACTCTCTCCCGGGTATCAATTGCATGGATTTGAGTGGCTCTAAAATAGCTTTAAAACCTTGATATATGAGGTTTTGGGGCTTTTTTCTTTATAAGAATTAATTTTTGAAACTTTGTGTTGTACTGTGCAACACAAAGCATCGGTTATGAGTGAAAATAAAAATCCTCACAAGCTACTGGAACAACGAGTGAGGAAAAGATAATGGAACATGATTATGAGTATCTTCAAAATATTTTATCTAATCACGATATTGACAGACTGAATATTGCTATTAAAGTAGGTAGCCCAATCATCGTGGAAGGTCCTCAAAATCTGACGACAAAATCAGCGTTTGTTAAATATCTAAGATCACATAGTGTAAATGCTGTAGGATCCCATGGAACTGAGACATTACATTAAATAGATTGTTTCTTTGACTTGATCAATTGAGCGTTTCGAGACATTGAAGCACCAATTTTCCAGTAGTTCATCTTTCACTTCGTAACCAGCTGCAAGCATAGCACCTTTAAATTGCCCGTTAGTGATATAAAAACCATTTAACGAATCGCTAAAAATATGCTTTAAATCGTAAGAATTGGTAGCAAGATCAAATCGGTTATCACGTTCTAAATTTTTTAAAATCCAGTCTTGAAGAATCTCTTGTTGCTCTTCAGTAAGATTTTTGAAATCATCTGGATTATTTAGATCAGCATTGTTTACCACATTCATCACCTACCTTTCACAGTTAATTATACAAAAATATGGAATTAAAAAGTCATTAAATTGTGACTAATTTATAAACAACTTCACTAATTTCAAAATAGAGGGATATAATTAAAGGGGATTTATACAAAATATGTATTAATTGTGATTATTCCTTATTGAGATGATAAAATTATGATGAAAGATACTGATTATTAGGAAGTGAATGATCAAATGGGAGAAGTATTTATGGCTTCAAATTCGAATCTATCATTGATGCTTGATTGGATTAAAAATAATGAAATAAGGAATTTTGCAAATGAAAAGTAAATATGGTATGGGCATAGTGCTGGCGTTAGGGGCAGCTTTATTAAATGGAACAGTTGGAATACTTAGTAAAGGTCTATTTGACAGTGATTTAACATCTTCGGCAGTTTCTTTCTATAAATGTGTATTTGCATTTATTGGTTTATCTATTATTGCATTATTTAATTTAAAAATGAGAAAAGAAATAAAAAGATTAACTAAAAAGATCTTACATATTGCGATATGCTCTTTTTTGGGGATTTTTGTATTATATTTCTTTGAAACAACAGGATATAAATATGATAAGGTACCATACATTGTATTCATTTTATTGGGAACATCGGTACTTACAACATTTGTATTCAGCACAATCATATTAAAGGAAAAGAAAAGTGTTATGAATTATATAGGTCTTGTATTGTTAGTTGTAGGCTTATTTATAATGGAATTTGCTTCAGGAGTATCAAATGCCGTATCAATCGGTACGTTATTTGCTGCGATTGCAGGATGTGGATATGGTCTGTTTTTGGTATTGACAAAAAAGTTTAATTTAGAAGGCGGATTAGCGCTAATTTGGTACTTTATGCTCTTTGGAATTATTTATTTGTTTATACCATTTTATAAAGAGGAGATCGTTATTCCAAATGATTCCTCTATGCCTTCGTTAATAGCTTTGGCTATACTTCCTACGATTGGCGGATTTTATTGCACAACTAAAGCATTAACCTTCTTAGAGGCAAACAAAGTGCAGCTTTTAGAACTTACGGAACCTTTATTTGCAACGTTATTTTCATATATTTTTTTAAGAGAGGTAATAAGCAATATTGAATTTTTGGGTGCTTTTTTGATTTTATTTGCCATATATATTTCAGAGTATAAGTTGAAAAAGGAAAATAATTTTAGTAAAAATAAAAGGAGGGGCGTAATTGAAAAATAGAAAATTTTATACCTATGAGTCTATGCTTTTTACTTTTAGTATTTTTGTGTTGGATGTTCTAACATAGAAGACTCACTATTCCAAAAGGAAGCGGAACAAATAGTGATTGACTATAATAATAATGGAAATGGTTCGCCCAAAATCATTTCAACAAAAATAAAAGGGAATGCCTATTATATAAAATGGGAGAACAAAGGTAATTTAGAAGAAGGTACTGATAAGGTGGATAAAAATGGAAAAGTAACAATGATCGATAGAAAAATTGAATAACTTCCATGGAAAAATAGAAATGAGTCCAGAAAGTATTTGTTTGGCATTTAATTAAAAGGTCATTTTTTGTCAATTCTAAACGTGTTGTTGGCGCTTTCCACGGGTTTGGCTTCAGTCTCCTCGGTGCCCGGATATGATGTTGATTCCGAAGACATTGCCACAGGGCGTGGCCTCTTAGACTTAGACTACTTGGTCAACATTCTATTGCCCCCAATATTCGCCCTCAGGAAAGCGAGCAAGTCTTCGCTGTAATCAACGAATCCCCCTATTTTTATGGGCTAAATTGGATAATCAACACGCTTGATAATGGAATCAACTTCCGAAAGTTAAAAAATCATGATTGACTTCGATACAGAAATAAGTAATACTTATGCTTAAATTAAAGGAAAATTTAGGAGATGCAGTAAAGTGATTATAAGAGTGTTTTTAGAATTTTTTCGAGTGCTCATTTTGTTATTTTTATTAATGGCTATCATATCTTATCCTATAAGAAAACTATATGATTTAATCGGTATTGGAACGGACAATTATTTTTATATAACAGAATTCGCTATTTTTCTTCTTGTTTATGTTATTTACAATAATAAACTACAATTTACAGGATTTTATACAGAGGGG
The DNA here is from genome assembly GCF_007896505.1 of Rummeliibacillus sp. SL167. Taxonomy (NCBI): domain Bacteria; kingdom Bacillati; phylum Bacillota; class Bacilli; order Caryophanales; family Caryophanaceae; genus Rummeliibacillus; species Rummeliibacillus sp. SL167. The sequence goes on from NZ_VCBM01000001.1 coordinate 301,424, forward strand.
GCTAAAAAGCTACCTTCTAAAGTAACATGGTCAATCGTATCCATTTCAATTTTGCTACTATCAATACCTATTATTATGAACGGCTTTAAATAAATGAATATATTTTTAAGTTAAGAGGGAGATGAACAATAAGCTGGATTGTTCGTCTTTTTCTTTTGAGAAAAGAGGGAGGTGCATAAAATAAAACAATCATTAACAAATTTTTAGCAGTGAACGAAGTGAAGGCAAATTAGTAAATAGATGATAGGAGCGGATGATTAGGTTTTAAAAATGGAAGAAGGTGAATAACACGATTTACAGCGCAACTTATTTATTGATCCACAGTGGGGGAGGAAGAAAATCCTCCATTGTGCAAAATTCACTTGATGCTTCTGTTTTTTACCATACATTATGTTGAGGTATCGTTATTTGGAATTCTGTTCCTTCTGGAGTACTGTTTAAAACCTTTAAATCACCACTGTGCTCATACATGATTTTTCGACTGAAGGCTAAACCGATGCCCATTCCTTTCTCTTTATCGCTTACGAAAGGATTAAAAATCTTATCCCATTCTTCCTGTGGAATACCCTTTCCTGTATCTTTTATGTGGATGTAGACAAGCCCATTAGAATACATAGTATCTATGCTGATCAGGCGTTGTTGTCGTTCTTCTGGAATGGACTCTGCGCAATTCTTTATAATATTTACAAGTACTTGAGTGAAAGAAATTGGGTTTGCTAATATCTTGAGCTTTTCATATTTTTTCTCAAATATCACGTTTACACGATTTTCTTTTGTGTTCTCATTCGTTAAATAGATTGCATGATCAATGATTTCATTCAAATCCACTTTTTCAAGTTCTGGCTTTTTGTTTTTCATGTAATCTGTAAAATTTTCCACAATATTTTCTAGTTGATTCGTAGCAGAATTTATATACTTTAAGTATTCCACACCATTCTCTGACAATTTTTCATTTTTCTCAAGAACAATGGAGAAGTTTTTAATAATATGGAGTGGATTTCGGATTTCATGAATAAGAGAAGAAGATAGACTACCTATATAATCCATTTTCTTTTCCCGTTCCATCAATACACGAAATTGCTCATTTTGCTCAAGATGCAATCTAAAAAATGAAAGCATTAATCCTATGGAGAAGATAATCACAAAAATACTCGTCACTAAGCTTCCTAAATTCGGGATCAGGTTAACCGTTCCGCATAATATTAATACAGTCGAATAGCTGAAAAAAGCTGCCATAAAACGTTTAATCGTTCTGCTTTGGACTTTACTTATAAACATGAAGCTACTGATACTCACTATGATGGATAATAGAACTTCTGTAATAAAGAAATAAGCCTGTGTAGGGCTGCTAATAGGATATAAATAAAATAAGTCCTTTTTATAGATGAGCTCTACATAATGCATATCGGAAATTCCATAGGGCGTCCAGTTTAAAATATATAAAAACGTGCTTACGATAAAAGTTATCCAAAACATTTTTTTGCTTACAATCATTGATAAAAGTTTATTATGATTATCCCTCAGTATTACATCATTATACATTTTATAACTTATGTAAATCATAACAGGGAAAAAGTATAAAACGGCAAATCTAAATAATTTGAAAACCCACATAATCACATTTTTAGGTAGCAATTCATAAAAATAAAGTATCCCTATATCCATTTGCCAAGAAAACATGAGGACCATGTAAATGGACAACGGTATGGAGAGTTGTGTACCCCGTAATACTTGAAAAATGAATTTTGCTAAGATTAGTGGTATGAAACCAATTGCGATTATTAAAATTCCTATTATATACATTTATTTACTCACACCTGTTTTATACTTTTTTTAAATAGGCAACCGCATTATTTCCACCAAGTCCATGATTGGTCACTAGTACTTCGTTAATCTCTTTATATTGAATAGCTGTATTGATAAACATTTCTTCATATCCCAGCTTTTGCGTTTTTATAGTAGGAGGGATAAACCCATATTTAATGCTTAACAACCCAGAAATAACTTGTATAGCACCTGCTGCTCCGAAAGGGTTACCAACCATTGCTTTTATAGATGTATAAGGCACTTCATGATTGAAAACTTCTTTTGAACACCTTTTTTCTATTTGATCGTTTATTTGAATCCCTAATGCTTGACTATTGACGTAGTCAGGTTTTCTATTATATGCAATTTGTTGCACTAAATTTTTTAATTGTTCGCCCTTAGTATCGGTGGAAAAAGCACCGATCCCATCATTGTTAGAGATGACTTGTTCTATTTCACCTAAGATTTCTATATTTCTTTTTAGGGCATCTTCTTCTCTTTCTAAGATTAGAAAGGCTGCTGCCTCCGCAATAGCAAAACCTCTACTACTTTTACTAAATGGAATGGCCCCTTCTTCTAATGTTTGATTGATCGTTATGGATCTATTTTTTATAAAGGCTTGATTTGTTGTCTTTGACATGGCGCTGTCTACTCCACCTACCACAGCCACATCTATGAGTCCGTTCTTTAAGTATAGCATGGCAATTTCTATTGCTTCTAAACTAGAGGTACAACCTGTACTAATTGTTTTTTCAATACCTTTGATTCCTAAATCATGACCAATTGCCGATGTAAGGCTATGATGATTTGCAAAATGGATAAAATGAGTGACCATTTTATTAGGGTCTTCTTCCATAAGAGCAATAGATTTAAGAAAACCTTCCTCGGAGATACCGCCTATAGCCGTTCCTACAAATAACCCCACTCGCAGAGAAGTAAGGTCGATATTTGCAGATGCGATCGCTTCTTTTGCTGCCTTTATGCCTAGTAACATAGCCTTGCTATAACGTTTATATGCAGGATTATTTTGATATTCTTCTAATCCATTTTCGACTATTCCTAAAATGGTTGATTTTTTTTCATGCGGCATAAGTGTGCTGTTTTCTTTTAAAGTATTTTCTCCTGTTTGAAGAACATTCAAGAAATCTTTGATATTCTCTACTTTTGGACTAATTACGCCTACTCCCGTAGCAACAATGTGATTCATATGATCGCCCTTCTTTTAGCTATTTTCTCATACCTATACTAATCTTAGCCTTTTTATTTATTTGTCACAATATGAATTTGCTATACAAAAATACTATATACGAATAGAAAATAAAGGAATAGAAAATAATGGCTTTATATATGTATTTAATTTACTTTTCATCCAAATCACCCTTTTTTTTACAATCTTTGAGCGTATAAAATAGTTTGTATAAAGGCAAAGTCTAAAAAAGGAAGAACTTTTTTGATCAAATAAAGCCATCACAACTCATCAAAGAAAAAAAGGTCTTTCTTCCTATATATCAGTTTACAACAGAAATGATAGATGCTCTAGTAAAAAAATAAAATATTACAAAAGTTTTTCATAATTGATCGTGATACAATCTCTATTGATGCGACTTTTTTGTAGTAATATGTCGTAATATCATGTTTAAAGAAGCTGTTTTTATCCAAGCTAGAATTTACTTTAATTTGGGCAAATGTAAGCAAATTTAAAAACATCTTAAAACTTTTATTTAAAAGAGTTCTAAGATGTTTTTCTTTTTTTACCATACTCCATGTTTTACAGAATGCATGAAGTCTTTCTTTATCCCGCATTAATGGGCAGTATACTACCACCTCAAAATTCAGCGAAAGTAAGGAAGTTAGATGGGAGATTAACTGCCCGTAAAAGCTCGATTGGTTTAGCTAACCATCAGTGGGGGATGAAGAAAACCCCTAATGATGGAGTTTCACTTTACGGATGATGGATGATATATAATAGTGAGTTTTCCTTAGTTTGATTTCATTGTCATGCAATCACTTTCGTCGATTAAATAGCAACTTTTCTTTATCTGTTTGCATTTTCTTTTGACCGATGCAACTGCATCTGAAATGTTTTCGACTTTTTCGTAATTCTTTTTTTTATTTGTTAATACAGCGATGGATAGGGAGATGATAGTAAATGGCTCCATATCCTCAGACCGACCTTTTATTTGAAAATGAGGATCTAGAAGATGCTTAGGATTATAAAAGTTTAAAATGGTCGTATCGAAATCATTAATAATTTGCGAACAAATGTCGTCTACTTCATAATGCGGAAGGATGGCCATAAAATCATCCCCACCAATGTGACCTAGAAAATAGCCAAGTTGCTGAACGTTTTTTTTCAGTATTTCGGTTAGATGGAGCAGTACCTTATCTCCCTTATTGAAGCCATATAAATCATTATAGGCTTTGAAGTGATCGAGATCAAAATACATAATGCTATACATTTCCAAGGTCAACACTTCACTTAATTTTTTTTCAATTAGGCGATTGCCAGGAAGACTGCTTAATGGATTTAAAAAACTCGCCATTTCTACTTGTATTTCAACAAAATTCATCAATAATGCTCTGATACTGACAACTCCTATATATTTTCCTTCTTTTGTGACAATTACGTCATCGTATAAATCTTCTTCTTTTCTTGCCATAGCCAGTTTACTAACTTCTGTGATGGGCTGACAATATTCTACAATGAGTGGATTTTGTTTGGACAGCAAGTTGTTTTCTCTTCCCATATAAAGATTATAACCATATAATGTTCCGATTTTTTGATAGAAATGTGTTCTCGTTATATGTGCAATTGGTTTTTCATGATGTACAACGACAATTCCTCTCATATTGGGATTTTCGACAAATAATTTGTCTACTTCTTTATTTTTGACTGTTGGGTCGATTGAGGGAACTGTTTTCACGATTTGACCAATAGTTGTTACTACTACCCCTTTATTTGCCATAACTTCCTCACTCCTGCAACAAAATGCCAAATCGTTTGGTTAACGATTTGGAATACTTCCGTCAGTAATTTCTGTTTTTGGTTTTCCTAATGCATAACCTTGTCCGAAGTGAATACCAATGGATTGAAGGTATGCTATTTCTTCTATTTGCTCGATTCCCTCTGCAATTATTTTTGTATTGGATTGCGTGGCATATTCGTAGATCAATGAAACCAGTTTTTGTGCGGCATCATTTTGATGAATGCTTTGTATAAGAGAACAATCTAATTTCATAAACTCGGGCCTTAAATAGATGAGTGTTTTTAAGCTATTGTAGCCAGAACCTACATCATCAATAGCAATACGGTAACCTTGTGAGCGATAGTTAGAGAGTACTCGCTCAAACTCTCGATAATCCGTAACCGCACTACGTTCCGTTAATTCGAATACAATTTGATTTGGCTGGACGCCCATTTCGTTTAGAAGCTGCATCGTTTCGCCCATATGATAATTTTTATCCAATAATATAGAGGGATGAATGTTTAAAAATAATGTGTAGTGTTTTTTTATAATTGTCTCTTTATTTAATCTAGCCACATATCTTTGAAGAGAAAGATTCCTGCAAAATTTTTCAAACTCAAAAATCATATCTGTCGTTCCAACAAAATCATAAAAAGCATCAGTAGTTGAAAATAAATGAGATTTTGTTGGACGGTTTAATGCTTCAAACCCAAATGTTTCACTTGTTTTTAAGTCAACGATCGGCTGGAAAAACGTATCGAGTTTTTCATTTTTCAATATTCTTTTTAATTCATGGTATCTTTTGTAATCGAGTAGATTTTCATGGCGACGGTTGAACAAATAATGAACATATGAAAAAAAGTTAGCGGGTAAATCCTCGGAATTTAGTAAAAAATGCATAAGAACTCCTTATAAATAAAGGTATTTTTTCTTATTGTAATCTTTTATTATTAAATCTATGTTAATTTTTTCTAAATTTTTAAAATAAAACGAACTCGATAAAATGATAGAGGACTTCTACAAAGGGGATTTAAAAGAAAAATTTCTCATGTTTGATGTTGCTGGAGCGGTTCATTTAGTTTTGAAAATATAAGTAGCTGGATGATGAAATAAGATTTTTCAGACGTGTCGATGATCCGGTTTAATCTAAAAATACGAGGCCTTTTAGAATTGTAGTAAATAGTGATCCGAATTTTTTTCTAATTAACATACCTGAAGATTTTTAACCTAAAATAAGCGGAAATAATACGAAAGTTACAGGGCGATTTAATGAAAAAAGGAGAAAGACTTATGTTTGAGTTAAAAAAATGATTATTTGAAAAATGATTATATAAAAAATCAAATAGTTATAAGAGAAAAGATAGCTTGTTTTGATTTAGTTGAGCCGCGTAAAAAAAAGGAGAAAATAACTATAAATTTTTTAAAAATAAAAAACAGGAAAATATGGGACTGGTAAGTTTTATGTGACTTATTTCCTGTATAAAATGTTATGATATGGAAACATTGCTTTTGGAAGAAACTTGTTAAAAACGTGATCATTATAAGGGTTTTTGGAGAATTTAAAAGAATTCATCGTAAATATAAAAACTGAAATATCTAAATTTTTAGTTTTATTGTAGTAATAAATTACCAATGTAAATATAGGAAAATATGATTTTTACTTTGATAGCTAAATCATGTAATATTTATCCATAAATGATGAATTAATGACCATTTTATTGAACAATGGGAATCAAAATTTAACGATGTGGGTTTGATAATATGATACTGAACCATGTAAAGAAGTTAGTTTTTATTCTTTTTTTTACAATAATCTCCTCTTTTTTTATGGGCGGATGCAATGTGAATATCAGTGTAGATAAAGCCCCAGACAAAAGTGTAGATCCAAATGAGGAAAAACTATTAAATTCAAGGGCAATGAAAGATGCCTATTCAGCAAAATTCTTATCCAACAATCCAAAAGAAAAAGATTATTTAACATTTACCTCTGGGACAAAGGGGTATAAGATGCTGTTTTATAAAGATGCCATTGTCAATGATTTTTACGAAATTCATGGCAAGATTTTTGAACGATTGACTGTAACGTTTGAATATAAACCAGATAATTTATTAGTTTACCAAGATATGACTTATTATGATAGCGAACATTTAGGTGCGAATGTAGATTATTTAGTTGGAGAAATGAAAGAAGAACTAAAGGGAGAAAAGATTAAGCATTTTGAGGATGATGAAAATGTATATTATACCGGAAAAATATTTAAATATGACGAAAAAATACCTTATAGCTTCTTTTACGCAGTTATTCATTCCAAAAAACATGATACAAAAAGTGTCGAGTTTTATGGTTATGGAAGCTGCTCAGATGTAGATAAGACATGTAATGCAAAGGATGAAAGAATCGAAAAACATTTCAATAAAATTATTAGATCTTTTGAATTTTGATGAAAGCTAAAGAGGGTTACAAACGAATTCATAAAATTAAGAGATGGATTTTAAGAAATCTTAAAAACAGGAGTAAATAAATGAAATTATTTAAAAAGGGAGATTTCATAATAGTAAGTTTATTTCTCATTATAACAACCACCTTACTAGGAGGATGCAATGTGGATATAAGTGTAGACAAAGAGGATACTACAAAAGCTAAAAATGCAGACGAACAGAAATTATTAAACTCAAGAGCGATGAAAGATGATTTCACATCCCAATTCTTATCCATCAATCCGAAAGAAAAGGATTATCTAACGTTTACCTCCAAGACAAAGGGATATAAGATATTGTTTTATAAGGATGCTATTGTCGATGATTTTCGCGAGAGAGATAATACAAATTCTGAAAGTATCACGGTCAGTTTCGAAGATAAACCTGACAATCTGAAGATTTATCAAGACATGACCTATTTTGATAGTGAATTTTCTAGGAAAGATGGAGATGAAATGGTTGAAGAGATGAAAGAAATTTTAAATAAAGAAGAAATTAAACATTTTGAAGATGATGAAAAGGAATGTTATATCATGCATGATAAAAAAGGTACTTATAGTTTATTTTTCGCAGTTATTTACTCAAAAAAACATGATACAAAAGCTGTAGAGCTTCATGGTCATGGGAAATGCTTAGATGCAGAAAAGACATGTAATAAGGATGAAAGAATCGAAAAACATTTCAATAAAATCATTAGATCCTTTGAATTTTAATGAAGGCTAAAGAGGTTACAAACGAATTCATAAAATTAAGAGATGGATTTTAAGAAATCTTAAAAAACAGGAGTAAATAAATGAAATTATTTAAAAAGGGAGATTTCATAATAGTAAGTTTATTTCTCATTATAACAACCACCTTACTAGGAGGATGCAATGTGGATATAAGTGTAGACAAAGAGGATACTACAAAAGCTAAAAATGCAAACGAACAGAAATTATTAAACTCGAGAGCGATGAAAGATGATTTCGCATCTCAATTCTTATCGATTAATCCGAAAGAAAAGGATTATTTAACATTTACCTCTGGGACAAAGGGGTATAAGATGCTATTTCATAAAGATTCTATTATTAGTAATACTTTATATGAAATCCATAATAAGAGCTTTGAAAATGTTGTTTCCTATCTTAAATATCCCAAAGAAAATTTGATGATTGAGCAAGAAACTACCTATTATGATTATAGTGTTGGGGAAGATCTAGATTTCTTATTAAGCGAAATCGAACAATTTGTAGACAGAAAAAATATTAAACAATATGAAAATAAAGAGTATGAATATTATATTGCCAATCTATTAAAAAAAGAAGATGGGATAAATTATAATTATTTTTATGCTGTTATTCATTCCAAGAAAATTAACACAAAGAGTATATCGCTGACAGGGTATGGAAGATGCATTAACATGAAAAAATCATGTGATGTTGAAGATGAAAAAATTGAAAAGCATTTTAATAAAATCATTAGATCCTTTGAATTTTAAAGAAGAATAGGTGATGGAAATGGGGAATAAAAAAGAAGTTTTTGATTCGGATATCGTAAAAATTCGGTTAGCTAAAGAAGAGTATACAGGAATTAGTGAAGAACAAGTAAAACAGATTTATTTAGAAGAAACAGGTCAAAAATTAGATGCAAAAGTAAAAGTCTATAAAAGTGACGACTATATTAAAAAAGATTCAGGTTTTGCAGGTTCTATTATTCATGTTTATAATCCTAAAAAAGGGATTAATGAAGCTTATACCATCACAAGAGGAACAGAAGATGCAAAGGATTGGGAATATAATGTATTTGGCTTATATGGAGGAATAGATAAAAAACAATATCAAGATGCAAGAGCATTTTATTATAACACTTTGAAAGATATAAAAAATAAAACAAGGGATTCTGTTCGAATTAAGAATTATGGAATTGGACATTCATTGGGAGGAAATTTAATTCAAACATTAAATATTACTGGAGCAAATTTTGATGAAGTTACTGCTATTAATGATGCCCCTCCAAGTGTATATCAACTTATAAAAATAGATATTACTTTTAGAAATTATATATCAGCTAAGCTTAATGTATCTCCTGAAAATGTAGAGAAAATTATTGTTTCAGATCCTCAAAAATTAAAAAAACTGGCGGAAGAATATTACGCTAAAAAAGGTTCCAATATTCATCATATAACGGCGAAAGACGATATGCTTTTTTGGGCTTCAAAAATTCGAGGCTTTATTGATTTAGGTACTCGAGGGCAAACAATCGAAACAAATCCTAAGTTTTCAGGATTAGATGGAACGTTGGGGAGTGTTACCAATGTAAATGATAAAGATTTGGCGACACTTCAACTGTATATGGACAAATTTCAAGGTGAATATCAAACGGGTGGATTAAAGGGCTTTCTATATGCGGCTACAGGTATAGATTCTTTAAAAAAGGCTTGGAAAAACTACCAAAAACATTTGAAAGATATGATTTCTCCTGTTGACATAAGAGCTTCAGCTACTAAGAAAAAACTAACCATCGATTTTGGTATCGGCAAGCTACCGTTCAATGTATTAGATATTGATCTTTCTGTTCAACTAAAAAATCCGGTTCGTTCGGCAGCAAAATTGTATACGAGTAGTCTTATAATGGCTGATCAGGTGATAAAAACCGTTGTAAAAACAGCCACATTAGTAGGCATTTTGTCTAAAATATTAAAACCACTGTTAGATACACCGAATGACAGGATTTCAACTAGGATAGATGCTATTTCTTCTAAATTTGATAAGATCAATAAGCAAATTGAACTTCTGCAAAAAATAAAAGATCAGCTTGCAAAGAGTGGATTGGCAGGTACTCCTAATTTGTCTCTCATGTCTGATCTAACGTCAGAAATGACAAAAATTGTCCTCGAATTCTCTGAGCTTATAGCAGATATAGATGTCACGATCGATGAAGTGATTGATATCATCAAAGAAGTCCTTTCAGGTGTCTCAGCACATGGATTAGAGGAGTTATTGAATGGTCTTTCTGACTCTAAAAAAAGTTACAAGGAGTCTGATCTCATATATACAAAGCGCATTGGAAAAACAAAAATAAAGGTTAATATTTCCTCTGCATTGCGAATTTATAAAAAAGGTTTAGAAATATATGATGAAAAATCTGCATTGCTGACAAGAATGCAAGCCCGTTATGAAGATGAATATCCGGATTACTATAATCATCATGTAAAAGAACTTTTAAAAGAAATTCATTTAATGGAAACTAATCCAGGCGCATATCGTTCACTCGTACCATACTCGGATATAAGAGTTACGGCTATTTCAGTAGAGGAGAAAATAGACCCCATGAATCATATTATCGCCAACACTTTCACGACAATATTTGAAGAATTGGCGACTGAAATTGAAACGGGAAGAAAATTCATCTCAAAAATCAGGTCATCTATTGAAAAAATGTTTCAAGAAGATGAAAATATCTCGCAAATGTTCAAACATATCTAGGGGGTGTGAAGGTGGGCATCTATACAACGGATTACCGCTTTTTATCAGATAAGGATCTATTACACAAATCTACATTGATGAACAATCTCTTTGAGGAAAACCTCAATTTACATATGCAGCTCAATGACAGCATAAATAGTGAGTTAAAAGCAAGTAAAGGAATGTTGATCGATGAAATATTAAAAAAACTACAAGAAAAAACAAAAAGGCATAAAAGTTTGATTACGGATGCCAAAACAAAAGGATATTTTCAAACAATTGTTTTTGAATATTGTATCAATGAAATGAACAAACAAAACATTCATATTTACTATGAAGTTATAGAAAAAATGAAAAAAAGTTGATAATTAGATGGTTGCGTCCATTTTATAATGCCGAAAGGTAAATATAAAATGATTTCGTTTCCATCAATTATATAAATATTAAAAATTTAAAAGGAGATGTTTTTATGTCAGGTCTTATTCGAGTTACACCAGCAGAATTAGAGTCAATGTCAAGCAGGTATTCAAAGGAAAGTAGAGAAACAGAAGAACAAATCAATCGTTTGAATCAAATGATTCAAGAACTACAAGGAGTATGGGAAGGGGAATCAAGTAAAGCCTTTGCGGAACAATACGAATCATTGAAGCCTTCTTTTGTAGAAATGCAAAACTTGCTAGCGGATATTGCAACTCAATTATCAGCTGCAGGACGTGCTCTTGAAGATGCGGATCGTCAAATTGCAGGTCAAATTAGAAGCTAACTGCTGCGATTCTATAGAAGTGCCTATAAATAGCGGCACTTCTTTTTTATCCCGCTTTAAACAGCCAGTAAGAGGAAATCCCTTGTGTAGAGTTTCACTTTATAAGGAGTGCAAAGTATGTATGTAGATATAACGATCGATTTAAAAAATTATAATTCTTCCATCTTTGACTTAAGAATCTCTAATTATCATTCCATTAGAACCATGATTGACATGGTTTGGCAGGTGCAAAATTTGATGGAACCACCTCGAGATGGGTATTGGATAAGAGTGGACAATAAAGAGAAGGTACATGGTGGTTATGAAAAACTTATCCATGCAAATATAACTTCTGGAGATCGTATCGAAATATTATAGGAGGAAATCGAAAAATGAGCGAATATCCAAAAAATTATCTGAGTCAACAGCTAGATGCTCTGACAGAAATTCGAGATCATGAGCTCGAAATTACTTTTCAAAGAGAAAGAATCAAATTAGACGATCCATTAGAAGTTACGTTTATAGAATCTTTAGACAAGCTCATCCATCGAAAAGTTGAATGGAGTGATGTTGAACTAAAAATAAGTTATCAATTTGAATCACCGCTGCAATGGAGTAACAAAATTGTCAAGGAAGCCGAATTAAGCCGCCTTTATTTTTCAGCGAATCTTGTTAAAAAAGTAAAATTCCATGAATTAAGTCGGCTACATATCATCATCAGTCCTGAAAATGTTATTTATGATGATGCCATGCAAGTGTACTTTTTGCATTATGGAGTAGAAAATAGTGTTCCTCCTTATATTCAAGAAGAAAGGCGTCTATTTCAAGAGGTGAGAGCATTATGCTGTGCGGCTATTGAACCCAAGTTCGATTTTTTACACTATTTGAATTATTCTGCAACGACAGCTATCCCTCCTAGGGCAAAAAAAATGATGGCATGTGAATCGTACCAAGAATTGCTCAAAGCGATTTCCGAAATGATTCAAAACTATCATACATATGAAAAAACGATTACACAAATACCAGTAAAAAGATGGAAAACAATGAAATACAGCTTTATAGCTGTAAGTGTGCTATTAGTTCCTCTATTGGTCTATGTGATTTACTCATTCACTTTTTCTTTGCCAAAATATAAAGCATACATAGCGAGCCAAGAACATTTTCTAAATAGTGAATATAGCGACGTAGTAGATCAATTAGAGCCGTATGATGTGGAGAAAATGCCCTATGTTACGAAATATATGCTCAGTCTTTCTTATGTGACAAGTGAACAGCTAGATGAAACACAACGAGATAATGTTTTAAAAACGATTACACTTCAAACGGATGAACGGTATTTTTTATTTTGGATCTACATAGGGCGTGGTGAATCAGAAGAAGCATTGAAAATCGCCCGTGAATTAGAAGATACCGATCTAACCATTTTTGCATTATTAAATCTAGAAGAGAATGTGAAAAACGATTCTTCCTTAGATGATGAAGAAAAAGAGGACAAGTTAGACAATATTGAACAGGAAATAGAAGACTATAAGGGGCAACTTGATGAGGCAAAAAAGGAAGAACAGGGTGGAATAACAGAAAGTGAGCTAGATTCTTCCACACAAACGCCAAATACAGTGGAAGAAAAGGATTCAAAAACGACGGACACTGATCAAAAAGAGTCCACTAAAAAAGAAAACAAGTCAGAAAAGAAATCGGAAAAGTAAACCATTTAATCTACAAGAAAGGAGGAAATCATTTTGAGAACACTTTGGATTTATGCAAATGATTTTGTCTACTATTATCCAATTGAAAAAGAAAAAGAATTAACAATCGGAAAAGAAAAAAATCAGACGATCACATTGAATACTTTATCCGATCACACAAAACTAACTGTCAAAATAGCAACACCTGATATTAGCATTTATTTAAAGGAACAGTTATTATGCAATCTTTCGCATATGCAATCTTTTAGCAAGCAAATCGATGGTCACTCCATCAGGTTTTTATATACGAATGAGGAACCCAAAACGGAACGTTATTATGTTGGGAAACAAACAGCGTTTTCTGTCAGCGGAAATGACGTGATCCAAATAGATCAAGAACTGTCCCATTCAGAAGGTCTGCGGTTTGTAAAATACAATGATAGCTGGAGCGTGTATCCCAGTAGTACAGATGTCTATATCAATGGAAAAAAACAATTATCACCATCTCCATTGAATCTTGGGGATCAGATTATGACTGAATGCCATACTTTTTCATTTATAGAAAATGATATTTTCGAGGTAACTGCGTATAGACCGATTGAATCGGCTCTTCCAACCATTACTGTCCCAACTTCGAAAATAGCAGAAAATTATCCATTTTATCGTAGAACGCCTCGTATGATTTATGAGCTGCCAAAAGAGAAAGTCTCTTTATCCTTTCCCTCCCAGAAAAATGAGGATCATCATAGGGGCTTATTATTAGTCGTCCTGCCACCTCTTATTATGCTGATTGCCCTTGCGATCATGGCTTTTATTCAGCCGAGGGGTATTTATATCGTCGTCACGCTTTTGATGTTTATCGTTTCAATCGTGACCTCGTCTGTTCAATTCGTGAAGGATAAGAAGCAACAGTCGAAAAGAGAAAAGAAGAGAATTGATGTCTATCAAAAATATTTGGAAGCTAAAAGAGTCCATTTACACGAATTGGCTTCAGAACAAAGGACAGTCATGGAATACCATTTTCCGTCATTTGAACAAATGAAAGGATTAACAAGTTCGCTTAGTGATCGTATATGGGAGAGATCACTCAAAAGTCATGATTTTCTACAATTTCGTTTAGGAACAGGAACAGTAGAATCTAGCTTTCAAATCGATTTTAACGCGAATGATTTAGCCAATAGAGAGCTGGATGATCTGATCGAACAATCTCAACAACTTGAAAATACATATAGTCATCTTCAAGACTTACCGATGATTGCTGATTTAGCGAAAGGACCCTTAGGGATAGTTGGACAAGAACCAATCGTGAAACGAGAATTACATCAGATGATTGGACAACTTGCTTTCTTTAATAGCTATCATGATTTGCGTATTGTTTTGATTTTTCATCAAGAAAATTATCAAGAATGGGAGTGGATGAAGTGGCTGCCCCATTTTACATTGCCTCATGTGCAAGCGAAAGGGTTTATATATGATGACCAGACAAAGGATCAATTATTGAACTCCCTTTATGAATTGATTCGAGAGAGAGAACTGAATGATGAGGAAAATGTTTTATATAGGCCGCATATGCTATTCGTGGTTCTCAATCAGGATCTATTAGTAGACCATAAAATCATGGAATATTTAGAAAAAAATCTTCATGATATAGGAATTTCAACTGTTTTTGCTGCTAAGTCTAAAGAAGAACTACATGAAGAAATAGCCACTTTGGTGCGATATGTCAATCCGTTCGAGGGTGACATTTTAATTGAAAATAAACGGGCGATCAAGCGCTCCTTTAAAATGGATAAACATTACCGTGTATCCAATGAAAAGTTTGCAAGAGAACTGAAAGCGCTAAATCATCAAATAGGTTTCACCAATTCAATCCCTGAATCCATTTCATTTTTGGAAATGCTAGATGTCCATGATATGTCACAGTTGCCGATCGCTACTAATTGGAGAGAACATGAAGCCAAAAGTTCTTTAGCAGTCCCGATAGGAGTAAAAGGTGTTAACGAGGTTGTCGAGCTGAATTTACATGAGCGTGCTCATGGACCTCACGGGTTACTAGCTGGTACTACCGGATCAGGGAAAAGTGAATTTCTACAAACGTATATTTTATCACTGGCTGTTCATTTTCATCCTTATGAAGTCGCGTTCCTGCTAATTGACTACAAAGGTGGTGGGATGGCGCAACCATTTAGAAGCTTGCCTCATTTACTCGGGACCATTACGAATCTAGATGGCAGTAAGAACTTTAGCGCGCGTGCATTAGCTTCGATTAAAAGTGAATTGAAACGAAGACAGCAATTATTTGATACATTTAATGTCAACCATATCAATGATTACAATGATCTTGTGAAAAATCATATAGCTGCAATCCCTATGCCACACCTATTTCTTATTTGTGATGAATTTGCAGAGCTCAAAACAGAAGAACCAGAATTCATAGGGGAGCTAGTGAGTGCTGCACGAATCGGCCGTAGTTTAGGGGTCCATTTAATACTGGCAACACAAAAGCCAGGAGGTATCATTGATGATCAAATCTGGAGTAATACCAATTTCCGTATCGCCTTAAAGGTTCAAAATGCCTCAGATAGTAAAGATATTCTAAAAAATTCAGATGCTGCTGCGATTTCTGTAACGGGGAGAGGCTACCTGCAAGTGGGGAACAATGAGGTATATGAACTTTTCCAATCTGCTTGGAGTGGCGCACCTTATTTGGAGGATACTTCAGATGCTGAATCAGAGGTTGCCATCATAGCAGATTTAGGACTGATTCCACTTTCAAATGTGGAAAGCAAAAAAACATCCAAGCGCCAAGAGCAAACGGAAATTGACATGATTGTCCATGAAATCGAACAGGTGCAGAAAAAATTGAAAATTGATAAGCTGCCAAGCCCTTGGTTGCCACCATTAAAAGAACTGATTCATCAAGACGATGCTGTATGTGATGATCCGATGAAAATCCCGATCGCTATGGTGGATGAACCCGAACGGCAAAAACAGTCTCCTTATTATTATGAAATAATCAAGGATGGCAATATAGCCATTTTCGGTTCTGCTGGATATGGAAAATCGACGACAGCATTACTGATTCTTCTGAGTATGGCACGAAACTTTTCACCAGAAGAAATTCATTACTATATTTTGGATTTTGGCAATGGTGCCTTACTACCTTTGGCCTCACTAGCGCATACAGCTGATGTGTTTACAGTTGATGACCATCGTAAAATCGAAAAATTTCTAAAAAGAATTCGACTGGAAATGGCATCAAGGAAAAAGGTATTGCAGAAAAAGCAAGTGAATACGATTCAAATGTATAATCAGATAGCTGAAAAACAATTACCACTTCTTTTTATAACAATTGAAAACTTTGATTTTATCAAAGAAGAATTGCCGGATATTGAAATGATTTTGAACCAATATGTACGTGATGGTCAGTCATTAGGGATCTATTTCATCTTTACTGCCACAAGGATCAATGCGATTCGATCAGGTATGATGAATAATTTAAAAACGAAAATCGTTCACTATTTGCTCGACCACACAGAAGCAGCTTCAGTTCTTGGAAGATTACCGTATTTGCCAGAGCCGATACCTGGCAGATCTATTATTAAAAAAGAATCAGCCTATTTTTCACAAGTCTTCATACATGCTGAAGGGAAGGATGATTTCGAGCGTTTTGAAAATGTTAAACAAATGATCCAAACTTACAATGAAAAATATAAATATGCGATGAAACCAGAACCGATTCCAATGTTGCCAGATCGATTAACAACAGTAGATATGCAGAAATATATTTCTTCAGAAAATCCAAATTTACAAATTCCAATTGGATTAGAGGAAGAAAATGTAACACCTGTCTGCTTGAATTTACATCAGGTCAATCATTGTTTAATTGTTGGCCCTAGCCAAAGTGGAAAAACAAATATATGTAAATTCATAGTCGAAGCTTTATTGAAAGAAGATATTCAATATTTTGGTATTTTCGAAGCATTCCAGAAAAACTTTACACATATGGCTCATCTAGATTATCTGAGCTATTTATCAACAAAAGAAGAAATAGCCGAGTGGATCGAAACAGTAGAGGAAATATTAACCTATCGTGCAGAAAATGAAGACATCCTACAGGAGCATCCACCAATCGTGCTATTAATAGATGGCTATAGTTTCTTCCAAAATATAGTTGACTCGCGTCTTCAAGAACGATTATCAAAGTTGATTAAGAATTATACAAATATCGGATTTACACTGATCGTAACAGGAAGTAACAATGATTTCTCGAAAGGATATGACGCATTTACAAATGAGTTAAAACAATTGCGCCAAGGTATTCTATTGATGAAAAAATCAGATCAAACCATATTCAACCTACCATTTGATCGAAAAGAAAGGGAGATTCATAACGGCTTCGGCTATTATGTGAAAAATGGTCAAGCGTCGTTTATTCAAATACCATTAGTAGTAGAAAGTGGGGTAACAATATGACATCAGGCAAAAAATACGTTTTCAAGGTGCTAGTTTTAATCCTTCTCATTGTCGCATTGCCTACACTTTCCTTTCAATTTGTTAATCATAAAACAAGCCAAGATCAAGAAGTATCCAACACGATTGCTATTATAAATGAAGATATTGGCGCCAAAAAGGAAGGAAAATCATTAGCACTAGGCAATGAATTATCGACAATTTTAAATAAGAATTCAAATTATGAGTGGAAAGTTATCGGGCGAAGTGCTGCACAGAATGGTTTGAAAAATAATCGTTATGCAGCAGTACTTTATATACCTTCTGATTTTTCAAAGAATTTAATGCAATACGAAGAAAAGAATACCGTGGCGACTGATTTTGACTATTCCATTCAGGATAATCTCACAGCCTTAGAAAAAGAAAAGGTACAAAGAGAAGTGGAAAGAGCTACAGGCGTTGCCAATGATAAAGTTTCCGCATTATATTGGAGCTATGTTTCTCAAGACCTTCAGAATGTTCGTCTAGGTTTTGACGGCATATTGAACAAAGAAATCGATTTCCAAACGAAAATGACTTCATTTTACAAAACAATTTCTTCAGATTTCTCCAATACCATGAATGATCAAACAAAGCAATTGAAGCTGATCCAATCAGGTATTCAAAATTATGCTGAAAATACAAATGAATCGATTACATCCGCAGATCAATTTCAAACACAGTTAAAGGATTTTACGCAGCAGGTTCAACAATTTCAAGAGTATCAGGCTGCACAAGAGAAAATTTTGCAGCAAGATTCAGATAAGCAATTACAAATTGTGAAAGACGACTTATTCAAGCAACAATCAGATGTAAAAACGATTAATGAGTTATTGAATAATCAGGGAACAGTCATTGAAAAAGAGTTTACTGGTTTTTCAAACAATATTGGAAACAGTAATCGTGTATTAGAGGATCTGTACTTATTAAGATCTAAAAATAATAACTATGAAGTCGTCCTAGATACGCTGACCCAATTAGAGAATAGTAATATCGAAGATCAATCAAGAGATATTATCAATCAAAGAAATGCTTTGCCTCATTCGGATCCTTCAGATTCAGGGGATGATTCAAAAACGATTTCGCCTTTACCACAATTAAAACTAAATATCCAAAATGAAAAACATGCCTTAAACAGCGTTGCGACTAGTATCACACAGGTACAGAAGAGCATAGAAACAGCAAATAAAGATGAATTGCCAGAGCTAGCGAAAGCAAGCGAAAGTCTGCAAACGATTCAATCGAATATTGAAACGATTCAAACGAATCTCGAAGCGATAAAAGGTGAACAATCGGCCTTCTATACATCAGCCCAGCAATTACTTGTAACTGCTAAAAATTTAGAAAAAGAAAATGTTAATCTACAATATCAGCTTGATCAATTATTAGATGGAAATGAATCGAATCTCATAGAACAAATTCAAAAAATAGAAACGAAGATCCTAAAGCAAGCAGTTTTAACGGATTCACAAAAGGCCGAGCTGAGAGCGGTATTTAACACACCGATTACAACAGATGATCATGATCGACTTCTCAACTATTATGAAGCACTAAACCAATTTGATGGTACACTTTCATCAAGTCTATTAAATGAAGAAAAACTGGAAACATTTAAAGAAAAAGTGAAACCAAAGTTGGAAATTTCCAAAGAGGAAACAGATTTATATCAGCTCTTATTAAACGATTTACCATCGATCCAAAAGAAGATTGACGAAACGAAGCCTTCACTTCTTGACAATATCGATAAAACAAATGATTCAGTGACAACTCACTTTGAACAGATCTCAAATGATTTAAATAATATGAGTGATTTAACGCAAAACTTGCAAAGCCAAATTTCAGAAACTATCCATCCACCTTTAACCAGTAATTTAGAGGAAGGTAGCTCTTTAGAAGGTGTACATGATCAAATACGTACCGCGATGAAATCTGTTGAAGACTCGATCCAATCAATTGATAAATCGCAATCATCTGTAATTGGCAATGCACAGCGTATCCTATCAAATGTCAACGGCGTAAAAACAGATGCGGGTGTGTTAGATGATAAGTTAGGGAGCAACTTACTGGTTACCAAGAAATATAAAGATGATCTATTTTCTGTGCTACCTAATACATTTGTAGATGGACAAAGGAATACACAGGTCTTTGATGCTTTAGCCGCACCGATCAATGTAGAGAACAAAAGTCCGATTGTAGAGGAAGTCAAGAAAGTTCCACCTTTAGTATTGATCATCATTATCTTAGTTTGCAGTTTGTTGATTGGCTATCTAGTGAATGAGATAAAATATTCATCTTGGTTAATGAAAAGCACCATTTTTATCATCCTAAATCTTATCGTTGGGTTAATCATCAGCATGTTCAGTTTGAAAATGTATGAGTTAGATGGGACAAAGGGGATTCAATGGTCCATTTTCACAGTATTATTATTAATGACAGGCTCAGCGTTTATATTGGGCACAAATATAATTGGGCGCTTTATGGGCTGGATCGGTAGTATTATGCTTTTATTATTCTTTATTGCACCATTACTAGCCATAACGGTTCCTGATTTTAATTATCGGGATCCTATGACAACGATGTATATGTCGATCCAATATGATGTCCATCCTCCGACTGAACTTGCTTATTCTATCCTAGTGTGCTTAATTGTTGTATTTATGGGTATTTCATTGGCTACGATGAAGCTTAAAAGGGGTGAGGAGGTTGTCGAAGAATAGACGGATCATCATCGGGCTTTTTATATGGGGTGTGTTCTGTGCAATGCCTTTTCAGGTTCTTGCAGCGACACCAGATATTCGCACACTTGTCCCGAACAGCTATCAATATAAAGAATTTAAAGAAAATAAAGAAGTATTGCATGATGATCATAGGCAAAAGAGAATTCAATTATTAAGTGATGATTTGAAAATACTTACATTTGAAAAAAATCCTTATCCGAATCATGATGAACTAAAAGTTACATTATTTGCTCGAAATGTTTCTGAACATAATACGATTCAGCTAAAATCTCAAAAGCTTGATCTTTTTAAGGAAAAAAACAATGCACTCAAAGATGACTCCTATAAATCAGATCAAACAGAAGCCTTCACACTCTCTTTACCGTCTCTATTTTTAGGGATTGTGATCATCCTTTGCCTTGTACTTTTCTTTATCGTTTTACCTAAGGTTCTCGTAAAGAAAAAGATATCCTAAAAGTACTCAAGCTGTAAATGTCGAAATACGTTTGAATTTTATAAGTTTGAATGATCATACGTTAAAGAATGAAATATGATCTATTTTTTCGCAGAATGGTTGGCTACTGCTGATATGATCATGACCTGAATTAGAGAAATCTATCTTCTAATTCAGGTTTTTTTAGTGAATCAATGTCATAAATTTATTTTTGATTTCACGAAGGGGGATGTATGCGTTTTCAAGGAGTCGTGTTATTGTTTCACAATTATTAATAATGAATGTAATTAAATATTCATATTTTTATATAAATTTATGTTATGAAATTGATTCAAGTACCATACATCTATTAACGGGTTGATAATGAAAACGTAGGATTAATGGTTCTGGTAATAAAGAAGTGATTCTTGCGTTTTGAAAGTCTTATACACAACCTTTGATGGAACGAGATTGTTTGACTCTTGTGGAAAAGCGAGCAAGTCGGGGCAGAAATCAGTGAATCCTCCTATTTTTATGGATTAAATTGAATAACCAACACGTCTGAAAAATATAGTATTTTTTGAATATAAACTAAATTTTAAAAGGTTTTATTTCTTTTTTGGAGAATAATTTGTATAATGAATTTAATAGTTTTTTTCAATTTCATAAATAAGCCTATATTGGTGCTATTTAACATAGCTTAAAAAGGAATCAAGTGAAAATCTTGAACGGTCCGGCCACTGTAATAAATGTGTACTTTTTTATATCCACTGGCAGCTATTATGCTGGGAAGGGAAAAAGTACGATACATTTTAAGTCAGGAGACTTGCCTATAGGTAATAGACACACCTTCTGGGACTAAGGTATGAATGGCTGCTAATGTTTGGATTTGAAATCGTTTTCAATCCTTAAACAGACATTTATTTGAATACATACTTTCAGTTCTGATCTCTTTGGAGGTGAGAACTTTTTTTATTGAAAAAAACAAATTTTTATACAAAGGAGATAGAGGGATATGAAAAGAAATCGTTTTTTATTAAAAGCAACAACAGCATTAGTCATCGCGTTGACAGCACTACCAGTAATCAGCCATGCAGAAGCATATGATCCAAATGATGATTATCAGCAGCTAGATGTAAAATTTTATGAAAATCAAAAACCAGATCAAGGTTTCTATATTAATGCAGCTGCCAATTATGTGCTAGAAACGGTGGGGAATCCGACGGTCGGTTCTGTCGGTGGAGAATGGTCTGTCATGGATTTAGCGAGAGGTGCTTATACAGGCTATGACTATGTAAACAAGTTAAACGGAAGTAGTTTTAATAGTACGTATTTATCAAATTTAAATGATTATGTAACAAGCGTAAATGGCAATCTTAGTTCAACAAAATCAACAGAATATTCACGCGTGATCTTAGCTCTTAGCGCCTTGAAAAAAGATGCTCACCATGTCACACTAGAAAATTATGATTTCATAAATAGATTAGAAGAATCCTTCAAATTTTCCTATAAGCAAGGAATCAATGGTCCCATTTGGGAACTTATCGCTTTAAATACAGCAGACTATGAATTTAGTGGCGGATTGACAGGAGACGATGTCAATACGAAGGGCAAAATGCTGGATTATATTTTAAATAAAGAGCTTTCAAATGGTGGTTGGGCACTATTTGGCACAGCTACGGATCCAGATATTACAGGAATGGCGTTACAGGCGCTTGCTCCCTATTACAATCATTTAGCAGATTATGAGGCAACAGGTGCAACGATTCCTTATGGAACTTTTATGGGGAAAGTAGAACGAGCTGTCCTAGCACTTGCGAATATTCAAGCGGATAATGGTGGCTACAATGCATGGGGCAATGTCAATGCGGAAAGCACAGTACAAGTTGTTGTTGCGTTGACAGAACTAAATATGAACCCGAAAGCGACAGCGATTAGTCTCCCAACAATTGGTGAAACAGCCTATTTTAACGATACAACTGCCACACAGGATGGTGTCACTACAGGAAATATGATAGATGCACTTTATACATTCTTTGCACCTGGCAGTGGTATTGCAAAAGAAAGTGCTGGTTTCAAACATGTTACGACCGGTTATGACGGTGGTGGTGGTTCTGGTGCGGGTGTCAATGCGATGGCAACTGACCAAGCCTTATATGGTTTAATCGCTTATGATCGTTATAAAAATGGCGAAAACGCGCTATATGATATGACAGATGCGCAAGAAAATTATACAGCTAAACAATTTAGTCTCACATATGTAGAAAATGGAAATTCAACTACTGAACATTATTCACCATATGCAGCAGTAAATTTAAAAGACACTATAGAACGATGGAATACAAAAGCTGATGGCACTGGTACAAGCTATCTGGCGACCGATACGCTATCAATGCCAGAAGAAAATATTACTTTATACGCTGAATAAGGAGTGAACGATTAGTGTCAACAAATATGAAACGATTGTTTCATTGTTTTGCATTTGTGATTTGTTTCATATTTTTATCGACGCCCATAAAAGCAAATGCACAGGCTTTTGACCCAAATGAAGATTTTAAAGATTTAGGCATTCGTTTCTATAATGATGAGAAACCGGATATTGGATTTTATATGAATGCCTCTTCTCGCTATATTTTAGAAACGGTCAAAGAACCAAAGATGGGATCTGTATATGGTGAGTGGTCGGTTATGGATTTACTACGAGGAATGTATACAGGTTACGATTATATCAACTATATTCCTAGTGACTACTTTACTGCATACAAGAAAGGGATCAATCAGTATGTTATGGATAAAGGCGGTATACTTGATCCCAGTAAATCAACAGAATGGTCACGTTTAACGCTTGCGATGACAGCACTTGGACAACCAATTACCGATATTGCTGGTTATAACTTTGTGGATAAATTATCCCAATCTCTTAAATTCTCTTATCGTCAAGGTATTAATGGACCGATTTGGGAGCTGATAGCTCTTGCTACAGGCGGCTATGATTTATATACAAAACCATCAAAATTTGAAGATGAAAGCGATATTAACTCGAAGGGCAAAATGATCGATTATATTATGAAAAAAGAAATCCCTAGTGGTGGCTGGGCGCTGTGGGGAAGTACGCCTGACCCTGACATTACAGGAATGGCATTACAAGCTTTTGCACCTTACTACCTTAGTGAATCGAAATATAATGCAACTGATGCAACCGCTTCTTATACGGACTTTAAAAAGTCAGTCGAACGTGCCATCGTCGTACTGGGAAATATTCAAGCTGATAATGGTGCTTATAATGCATGGGGAAATGTCAATGTAGAAAGTACGGTTCAAGTCATTGTGGCTTTGACCGCATTAAATATAAATCCAAAGACAACAGAAATCTATCTACCGACGATTCAGCAAACTGCAAAATTCAATGAAAAGGGTGCAACGCAAGATGGTGTGTATACCGACAATATGATTGATGCACTTTATACATTTTGGGCATGGGGGAGTGGTTCTTCTCCAGAAGTAGGGGGTTTTAAGCATGTCACGACAGGCTATGACGGCGGTGGTGGTTCAGGTACAGGTGTCAATGCGATGGCAACTGACCAAGCGCTTTATGGCTTAATCGCCTATGATCGTTATGCAAGAGGAAAAAATACGCTTTATGATATGAGCGATATGAAAAATGGTGAATATAAAACGATGACAGCTAAGAAGTATACAGTAACTTTTAAAATGGGGAACGAAACCGTAACAGAAAGTTATTCACCTTATGCACTGGTGTCGATGAAAGATACATTTGGTACAAATCATACACCTGTCATTGCTTGGACAACAAAAGAAGATGGTCAAAATGCAGCTCAATACTTAACAGCTGAAAAATTATCAATGCCAGAGCAGAATATCACATTATACGCCAAAACTAACACAAAATCTTATAAAATTTCCTATCAATTAAATGGTGGAATTTTAGATGACCGCGCTGCCTCAACCTATATTGATGTTGAAGGTGCAACTTTACCTACCGCGAGTCAAGTTAAAAAAGCAGGATATCAATTTGTAGGCTGGTATACGAATGCAAACTTCAGTGGAGCAGCTGTGACAAGTGTTCCTAAAAATTCGTCTGGTGATCAAATATTCTATGCAAAATGGGTTGATATGAATTCCGCAAGTAGTGAATTAGTCCAAATGATAAAAAATTTACCATTAAAGATTACGTCAAAGGATATTATAAGCGTACAAAATGCACGGACGTTATACGAATCATTATCCGTTGATCAAAAATTGCTTGTAACGAATATAGGCAAGCTATTAGATGCTGAGCAACAAGTTTTACAGTTAAACCAAAATAACAATGGTACAACTGGTAATACTGCGGAGTCTGTGACACATTTAATCGAACAATTACCGGCAATTTCAGTGATTACGCTGGATGCACAGTCCGCGATTACGAAAGCACGTACCGCATATGATAGTTTAATCATTAGTGAAAAACGTCTTGTTTCAAATTATAGTCTATTGGTCCGTACTGAAAAGGCATTTGATACCTTAGTAAGTAAAGAAGTAGATCAAAAAGTGGCGGATCGACTGATCAAACAAATTAATGCTCTGCCAACGACTTCTAAAGTGACTTTAAAAGATTTAGAAAAAATCCAAGTTGCACGCACAGCCTATGATGTCGTGACACTAAAGCAACAAGAGATGGTCACAAATTATAACAAGCTGATTCAATTGGAATTGAGATTAAAATCTTTAGAAGCGGATAAAAAACTATCCGTCCAAGCAGTCACAAATGCTAGAAAGACAATAACAGGAACTGCAACACCTAATATTACGGTGAAAGTTTATAATGGCTCGAAGAAAATTGCTACAGGGAAAGCAAGGGCAACTGGAAAATTTTCATTGACGATCAAGCAACAAAAAGCGGGCAGTAAGCTGAAAATTTCAACATCCGATGGTGGAATAAAATACGTAACTGTTAAAGCTTCTAAAACATTGAAAAAGCCTATTGTTTCTTCTGCGAAAACGACGAAAATCACTGGTAAAAGTAAAAAAGGCTACACGGTTGAAGTTTATAAAGGAAGTAAACGAATTGGAACCGCAAAGGTTTCTAAAAAAGGAACATTTACAGTCAAAATCATTAAACAAAAGAAAAAGACAAAATTGAAAATTCAAGTAAAAGACTCATTGAATAATCATAGTGAATTTAAAATGGTGAAAGTACAATAGGAGGAACTGAAGAAGTGATAAGAAATCTTGTAAAGTGTGCTGGGCGGCTCCTGTTGGCAAGTATTTTAGCATGTTCAACAATCTTAACAAACGGTGTATTCCTTGAAAAAGACATTGAAGCGAAAGCAATGGAATCAAATGGTGAATCGGTTCTTTTTCGCACTACACTAAACGATCGAACAACAAAAGCAGATCAACTTACATTTGATGTCTGGGCAAGTGATAAATCCACAGGGACTAAAATAGATAAGGAACAAATAAAAGTAACTAGTAATGACAAAAATGTTGCCATTAATTGGGCTGATTCTGAGAAAACAAGTTTTACCTTATATCTAACAGAAGGGGAAAACAAAGTCACCATTCAAATTACCAATGGTTCGGATGTTTTAACAAAAAGATATACAATCATTCAAGAAGAAGCAAAAACTGGAGAGGTTATTGGTGATTTTGTCTTTAGTATAGATGCATTTACACTTGGTATCGGTTATTTGGTTGAACCACAACGCACACCCATTGTTAAAGGGGAAAATAGTGCGCAAATTTTAGATCAATTATTGAAGGACAATAATTATAAATATAAATTCACAGGTAAGCTTACATCTGCTTTTTATTTAGCTGCTATCCAGTCAGCAACAAATAATTTTTTTGAAAATATGGCAATCCCTCAATCTCTACTGACTGCTATTAATGATTGGGGCGGAGACATAGATTACGAAGGAATTAATAGTGATAAAGATATTAAAAATGGACTTCCATACAGTATAGGTGAATTTGATCTGACCTTTATGTCTGGTTGGATGTATGCCATTAATGATGTATTTCCAAATGTAGGGTTTGCTGATTCGTATCCACAAGAGGGGGATGTATTACGGACACAATTCACACTATATGGCTATGGTAGAGATATTGGTTCAGGTGGTATTTGGGGAGAAGACTTTTTCCAAGAAAATAATAAAGATGAGGCAACAAGGGCTCTAGCATATATTAATAGTAGTCAACAACGTGAGGAAATTTTACAATCTAGCGAAGTGAAAAATGCCTATGATGCACTTTTAGAAGTTATTCAACAAATTGATGTTGATCAAGCATCTTTAGATAAATCAACGGATGTGTTAAATCATGCTGTTGTAAAATGGGTGCTAAAAAATGATGTAGAAGAACAATATAGCTATGATCTTACCGAGATGCAGAAATTGTTATTAGACGATGTATTAAGTTATAAGCAACGTATTGCTGCATTACCTTCAGTTGAAGATGTTTCAATAACTGATGTAACAACTATTAATCAGTTGAAGAAGGATGTGAACTCTTTAACTCAAGAACAAATAGATCTAATACCGAATATTTCTAAAATAGAGGAATTGGAACAAAAGATTGAGATGAATATAGTTCAATCTATCAAACAACTACCGGCAGCAGATAGGGTATCACTTGACGATCAACAAGCCATTGAAGCAATTAGGGCAGCCTATGAATCACTTTCAAATGATCAAAAAGAAGAGATTACAAATTATGAGGATTTTAAAACAATTGAACAAGCATATGAACAGTTTGCGATTAGTACATTAACGCAGCAAATAAATGAGTTGCCAGAAGCAAAGTTAGTGACGCTAGATGATGGTGAAAAAATTAATCAAGTATTGCAAAATTATAATCGCTTAAGTGAAAAAGTAAAAGAACAAATTTTAAATGCTGCAAAATTAGATAAAGTTGAATCTAAATATCAAAGTTTAGTAGCAATTCATCAAGTACAACTGAAATTAAACAAATTACCTAAAATTGATAATTTAACCATCAAACATGGACAACAGTTGAAAGAAGCTCGTCAAGCATATAATGATTTAACTGAGGAACAACAGCAAGAAGTAGATATTACACTTCTTGAACAACTAGAACTTAAGATGGAACAACTTGTGATATCGTCAAATAAGGTTTCAAATGTCATTAATTTAATTGATAATTTACCATCAGTTGATGAGTTAAAACGAACGGACCGTATGGATGTAGAATTAGCACGTGCTTTATTTGATGCACTTTCAGTAGATGATAGAGAAAAGGTGACGAATGAAGCAAAACTTATTTTGATTGAATCAGTTTTAAATGACTTAGAAAATGAATATGATCAGCCGATTAAAATAGTCGAAAATTTAATTAATCATATACCTAGTCTTTCTAATATTACGTTGCAAAGTAATTCAATAATCGAACAAGCATCTTTGGCGTATAACCAGTTATCGGAAGAACAGAAACAACAAGTATCAAATGCCTATATCTTAACGACAGCTAAAGCTATTTATGATGATTTGAAAGCACAAGATGATGCCAAAAAAGCACAAGCAGTAGCAGACAAAATTGCTACACTACCAAGTGTGTCATTGATTGATCTAACTGATGAAACACTGATAAAAAAAGTAAAAAATAATTACGATCAGTTAACGGATTCACAAAAACAGCTCGTTTTGAATAATGGGATAATCAGTGAATTAGAAGCCCGATTAGCGACGATGAAAGAAGCAGCTCTTAAAGTAAAGTCAATGATTGCCACTTTACCAGAAACTTCGAAAATCACAGAAACAGATTGTAAGAAAATCGAAGAAATACGCACGGCATATACAGCTTTATCGACAGCACAAAAGCAGCTCGTCACAAATGGTACTGTACTTGATCAAGCGGAGTTGCAATTAGCACAGCTACAAGAAGCATCAATCAAAAAATTAATAAAAGAAATCGATAATTTGCCAATAACGATTTCACTCAAAGATGAAAAGACAATTCGAGAGTTACGTTTAAATTACGATAATTTAAAGATACAACAACAAGCACTAGTGACAAACTATGTGACATTAAAGGCAGCAGAAAAAACGCTTGAAAGTTTAATCAATAAAGATAAAGAAGCAGCGGAAAAAATCGTGAAATCGATTAATGATCTTCCTTCAAAAATAACTGTGAAAGACCAACCAACAGTAGAAGCAGTTCGCAAAACATATAATGCATTAACAGAAACACAACAAATATATGTTTCCAATCTTGCCAAATTAGAGGCGGCAGAGAAGGTATTAGCAACTATTAAAGAAGCTGATCAGAAGAAAGCCAAAAAAGTGGATGATAGTATTTTACAATTGCCAACTACATCAAAAGTTACATTAAATGATGAAGCAATGATCACATCCGTGCGCAAGGCTTATAATGCGTTGACAACCACTCAAAAACAGTATGTTAAGCATTACGCAACACTCAAAAAATTGGAAGCAAAACTAGCTACTCTTCAACAAGCAACTAGAAAACCTGAAATCGATATTCCAACAATAAAAAATACAAGCAAAACGATTGAGGGCTATGTAACACCAAGTTCAAAAGTGGTGGTTTACAAAGGTAGCAAAAAGATAAAAACGGCAAAAGTTGATAAAAACGGTTTTTATAAAGTAACGATTCCTCTTCAAAAGAAAAATACAAAATTAAAATTTGTTGTATACAATCAAGAGGGAAAAAAATTAATTCAAAAAACAGTTAATGTGAAAGCAGCAACCGTAACCGCAGCATCTTCTGTAAAAGCGACAACGACAAAAATAATGGGGAAAGCACCTAAAGGCAAAACTGTCAAAGTATATAAAGGAAGTAAGCTGATAGGAAAATCAAAATCTTCAAAGAAAGGTACGTTTGTCGTAAAGATGAAGAAACAGAAAAAGGGCGCAAAGCTAAAAATAATCGTATTAGATAGTGTAGGCAATAAAAGTAAAACCAAAACGGTAACAGTAAAGTGAAGTTTCCGTTAGTGGGGGTTCTTCCTCCCTCACTGAAATAGAAGAACTCAGGTTAAAAGCGCCACGTCCTGTGGCAACATCTGAGTGATCAACATCATGTTGGCCCGAATCAATCGGGCGCATGCGGCAGTCCATCCCCACCTATATTTCTTGTTTCTTTCTAAACCTTGAGGTGGGGTCTTCCTGCCTGATAATGTGGGATAAAATAATCTTTATACTTTAAGTCAGTTGCACTGGCTTAAAGTTTTTTTAAGATGTTGAGGTGACAACATGTATCGAAATAAGTGGATACAGCGGTTCATTCGATTAGCAGCTATAGTGATGGCAGTTAGTTTCCTACTATTTTTCTTCAATCGACAAGATGTTAAAAAGTATGATGATGTGCTGGATTCGGAAGCAACAAATGTATCGAAAATGCCTTTATCTTTATCAGCAGTGAACGGCACAATCACAACTAATAATAGTGGGAACGGTGGATCAAATAGACATCAATCATCTGATGAAGAGGAAGACACTAAAAATACAAGTGATCCAGACACAAAAGATCAACAACAAGATCCTAAGAAAACAAATCATTTACGCTCTGAACAACAACGCACGCAAACAAAGATAAACAATGATCCAATTGATGGGCAAAGCAAAAAAGATAACAGCGATCTATCAGCACAACAAACAGACCAAGACTCAGGAAATCATCAAAAGCCATCAAAGAAAATAAATACAACTAACGAAGCGGGCAACCATCAAAGTAAGCAAGCCGATTCAAAAGAAATTATTGCAGGAGAAGAAGATCATAATCCGTATTTTACAACGTCGATTCAAAATGGAGAAACGGTTAGTCAGTCAAATTATCATTTTTCCATTACACAAAAGAATGCAAAAGTAAAAGTGTTACAAACATCCATTATCGTAAATGATGTCACCATAAAAGATTTTGCAGGGCAAGTGAAACTTAAACAAGGCAAAAATACGATCACTATCCGAGTCACCTATAATGATGCGCGAACACCGAATGTGGAACGTAGCTATACCGTTTATTATGAAGAAAATAAACTTGTTATTCGTACAAATCTAAAAGAGGAAAAAACGAATGATCAAGTGATTCGTTTTTATGCCAATGCATACTTTAATGAGCAACAATTTGATGTACATGTAGAATTGGATGGGGAAGTACTTGTTCAAAATAACGATGGTCAATATGAAGCAT
This sequence comes from Rummeliibacillus sp. SL167, assembly GCF_007896505.1. Taxonomy (NCBI): domain Bacteria; kingdom Bacillati; phylum Bacillota; class Bacilli; order Caryophanales; family Caryophanaceae; genus Rummeliibacillus; species Rummeliibacillus sp. SL167. The sequence continues at coordinate 332,358 of NZ_VCBM01000001.1, forward strand.
CGTTACGAAACGGCTATAACAAATTTGTCATTACGGCTAAAAAAGACGGCGAACAAGTCAAAAAGATTATTATCGTACAGTATGAAAAGAAAAAAGCACGCATCCATTTTGAAACAGATTTGAAAAATCAACAAGTAACATCGGCTGAACTAACATTTTATGCAACAGCATCAGTTAAAGAAAAGGCGATTCCTATGACTGCCTCACTCAACGGTGAAATGATGGAGGAAAAGAATGATGTATATTTTGACCTTTTAAGAGAGGGAAAAAATATAGTTGTATTGAGTGCAAAGTCAGATGGTGAAATCGACAAAGAAACATATACGATTTATTATGCCGAACCAACAGAAACTTCACAGGAAACTGTACCAAATGATAAAAACGGACCAACCATTGTTACGGATTTAAAAAATGGTACTCAGGTTCGTGGATCTATCAAAAATATTATTGTACGCGCAAGTGATGCCAATGGTAAACGAATACAAGCAAGTGGTGTTTCAGTAAAGGTCAACGGTCAAGGGGTTGGCTTTATATGGGATGATAGCGAAAAAACAAGTTATAAATTAAAACTACGTGAAGGGAAAAATACCATCGTCATAAAGGCATGGGATGTAGAAGGACGGATTACAACTAAGACCTATACCGTTTATGCTAAAAATGTGGATGAGGGAAAAGTAATCGGTCAAGCGACAATTAGTGTCGAAGCTTCTACTGTAGGATTAAAATATTTGATTAAACCAACAACCATTGATATTCACGAAGGAGAAAAAGGTTCTTATGTTTTAGATCAGTTACTCCGTAAATACGGGTTTACGTATCAAAATACAGGTACACTTGATAGTAATTTCTATTTAGCGAGAATTGCCAAAAAGGGAATGTCGCAAAACTTAAGGATTCCGTTAGACTTAGCGCAACTTGTAAAAAAATCATCATCTTATTATGATGAAACGAATTATGATCCAAATTCATTGGGCGAATTTGATATTGCCAATGGTTCAGGGTGGATGTATAGCATTAATGGTGATTATCCTAACTATGGATTTTCAGATGCCTATTTCTTAGATGGTGATATTATACGCATTCGTTACACATTACATTATGGTAGCGATATCAATGGATCAGGGATAAAAGGCAATAATAGTAATGGAGCGAGTACAACAGGAGGAAATGGGGATGCTTGGGGGAAAGAATGGTAATTTTATTGTAGCTATGTTATTAGCATTTGTTGGATTTTTTTATACCAACAATGCAGTACAAGCAAGTGAACGAACAGATCAAGATATTCAATCAATCATTGAACAAGTGATTGATTGGAAAAAACAAAGCATCGGGCAAAATGTAGATGATCCCCTTTTCAGCAATACGTATTTGAAAGATGCAGGGAATACAATCGCAGACTGGTATCCCATCGGTATGGGACGCATTGGCTACGATGATGACTATATGGCTTATACTGCTATGATTGATCGTATTGTCACTGAACGTTATGCGACGAAAAATAAGCTGAGTGAAACAAAAGCAACTGAATGGCATCGAATTGCCCTTGCATATTTAGCATCAGGTGGAGATGCAACAAATGTTGGCAATGGTATTAACTTAATTGCGGACGGTACGTATAATCGTGGAAAAACAGTGGATTTAGGCACGCAAGGGATCAATGGTTTAATTTGGGGATTGATCACTCTTGATGCAATGCGCTATGAAGTGCCAAAAGATGCGCATGATACGAGGCAAGAAATTATTCAACGTATTTTAGCCTTGCAATTAAAGGAGGGTGGCTTTGCATTCGATCAAAAAAAGTCAGATGTCGATATGACAGCTATGGCAATTACCGCCTTAGCTCCTTATTACAATAGTGAAGAAACTTATCATTATACAAACAAACAGGCAGGTAAGCAGGTCACGAAGTCAGTACGACATGTTATTGATGAAGCACTTCTATGGTTAAGCAAACAGCAACAAAAGGATGGAGACTATAAAAGCGATGGTAAGTCCAACTTAGAGAGCACTGCACAAGTTGTCGTGGCGCTTACATCTTTACATATTGATCCACAAAGAGATGAACGTTTTATAAAAAATACGCACTCCTCAGTGGATGGTATGATGAAATACCGCCAAGGAGACGGTGGATTTATCCATGCGAAAACCTATAACAAAAACAATCCAACATCGCAACCAGATGAGTCAAATTCAATGGCGAGTGAGCAAGCGCTTTATGCGTTCGTAGCACTTTTTCGATATATAGAGGGAGATCGTACACTCTACGATTTTCGAGATGAACAAACAACAAAAGTAAAAAATAAGATTTATGAGGTAGAACAAGCAATCGCTAAGTTAAAGAATCAGCCAGACCTAGCAAAGCAGGCGCTTGTATTGTATAAAAAAGTACCAATCGCTGAACGCAGTTATGTTGATAACTATGCTCTGTTAGAAGATACACTTACAGAGGAAAGAATTCCATTCAAAACAGCTTCATTAACAGCAAATCAAAAACAAACTAAACGGGTAATGACGACGCCAAGTTATTTCCATCAAAATAGACGCAAAGACAACGCCATTACAAAACAAGATGTGGCTGCAGTAGCTGAACTTGTTCGACAAAAGCCTTCGACTGAACAGGAGGTTACTGTTACAAAGTATTTAAAACAGTGGAAACAAGCAGATAATGCGTCTGATTTTTCAGAAGAAAAGAAATTATTGCAACAACGTCAGCAGGAAATTGACAAACTAAAAAAAGAAATTGCTTCTCTAAATGAAGAAATACTAGATAAATTATATCCATTTGAAGATTTAAAATGGAGTGATGCTAAAGCTGTAAAAGAAATTACTGCACGTTACAAGGCACTTCCGGTTAATGATCGTAAGCAAGTAATACAGTATGAAGATGTGGAAAAAGCAGAGGTACAGATTAACAGCTTAAGACGTCAACGTGTAATTACAGTTCTTCTAGTGGTTGTAGTAATCGTTTTAGGCATGAGCTTCATCATCAAAAAACGTCGTCAAAAGGATGATGAGGAATGAAAAAAGATCTACTTATTGTAGGATTTATCGTTGTTATTTTAAGTATTGTGTTTTCAGGGACGAAGATCCAATCTGTAGATGAATATTATATGACGCATGCGGATGATATTCGTCCAGATTCTGAAATTGTAACAGTATCAATCCAAGCAACCACACTTGTTGGACATGAAAATCGTGTAAAACCTGAACTTAGAAGATATATCCCAAAGAATGGGGTTATTTTAAAACCGACAAAATATGTGTTACGAAAAGACGATACAGCTTTTGATATTTTACAACGTGCAACAAGACAAGAAAGAATCCAAATGGAATATCAAGGAGCAGATAAAAATATTTACAAAAGTGCTTATATCCAAGGCATCAATTATTTATATGAATTTTCAGCTGGAGAGGGTAGTGGTTGGATGTATCAAGTCAACGGTAAATTTCCAAATGTGGGTGTCAGTCGTTATCGATTAAGGGATGGCGACACGATTGACTTTTTATATACAACAAATTTAGGTGACGATATCGGGGGTGGCATGTAATGGCTTTTGCGACGTTTCATCCTTTAGCAGTGCTTTTCTATTATAGCGTGCTGTTAGTACTTGCAAGTGCTACAAAACATCCATTGCTAATCGTTATTGTTCTATTGTCTTCCATAATATATAGCTTTTTATTGTATGGACGAAAAGGAACCTTTTCTAATATTTTGTATGATGCTCTTGTCACACTATTAATCGTTTTAGCTAGTGCAGCCTTTAAGCATAATGGTGTCACTCCGTTATTTTTCTGGAATGATCAGCCGGTGACAAAAGAGTCACTGATTTGGTCAATGGCATTGGGAGGTCTTGTCACAACTATTAGTTTTGTTTATCGAAATGCGATCCATGATTTACCAATGGATAAGTTGTTATTTGTAGGACGCCTTATATGGCCTACACTTGGCATGGGTTTATCAATGGCGATCCGCTTTGTACCACTCTGTAAGGAACGATTCTACCGTATGCATGCCGTGCAAAAAACGATTGGTTACTATGCAACAGCCAGCTCTTTTGATAGACTAGTTGGTTGGGTGAAAACCTTTTATGAGGCGGTTATTTGGACATTTGATCAATGTTTCCATAAGAGTGATGTCATGCGTGCAAGGGGATATCATTTACCACATAAAACAACTTTTCATTTGTATTCTTGGCATATCTCAGACTTCGTATTACTAGTCAGTTTAGCCATTATTATGGTATTTTTTTTCGTTATATATCCAAATATAGCCTATTATTATTTTCCACAAATAAAAGAAATGCAAGTTTCAACCATCATATTAGTAGTCAGCCTCATAATGGCACTATTACCGGTCATGCTTGAACTAAAGGAGAGAATCATATGGCATTATTACAGCTCAAAGATGTAAGTTATAGTTATTCAGAGGAGCAGTATATTCTACAACATATCGATTTATCAATTGATGAAGGTGCTTTTGTCACGATTTTTGGTCCTTCTGGTTCGGGAAAATCCACACTTTTAAAATTAATGAAGCCTACATCATTAGTCAATGGCAATGTAGTAGGTGAGATATTGTATGAAGGTAAAACTTTCTCAAACTTAAATGAAAAACAGAAAGTGAGCGATATTGGATTTGTTTATCAAAATCCAGATCATCAAATAGTAGTTGAGGATGTATGGCATGAACTTGCTTTTGGGCTTGAAAATCTGGGACTGTCAACGGTTGAAATGAAAGTGCGCATCGGTGAAATGGCTAATTTCTTCGGTATTCAGCATTGGTTTCGAAAAAAAGTATCGAATTTATCTGGAGGACAAAAACAACTTCTTAATATGGCATCCGTGCTTGTACTTCATCCCAAGCTGTTGATCTTAGATGAGCCCACTGCACAACTTGATCCGATTGCTGCAAAAGAGTTGATGAATATGCTTGGGCGCATTAATCAAGAACTAGGTGTGACGATTGTCATTGTGGAGCATCGTTTAGAGGAGTTGTTACCTTATACAACGCAATTTGTTTTTATGAAAAAAGGACAGATTCTAATACAAGGTTCTAGCGAATCATTTTTTCATCATTTTGCAAAGAAAGTTCCGGCATGGCAGTGCTATTTGCCAGCAGTTGTGCAACTTTCATTAACATTAGATCCGGAAAAAAAGCCTGCTTTAACAATACAACAGGGGCTGGCTCGCTTGAAAAATAAATCGTTCATGTTGCGTCCACCAGTGATAAAACATATTTTACAGGAAAATATCATCTTAGAATTGAAGAATCTCTCTTTTCGTTACCATCGTTATCAAGATGATATTTTGAGAGATGTACAGTTAAACGTATACGAAGGAGAAATTATTAGTTTGTTAGGAGGCAATGGCGCAGGAAAATCCACACTTTTACAAACGATAACAGGACAGTTAAGGGCTTATAAAGGAAAAATTTATTTGCATCATGAGCGTATTCGCTTTAATAAAAAAATATATCAGCAAGAAATCGGATTGCTACCACAAGATCCGCAACTTCTTTTTTTAGAATCGACTATAGAGAAAGATTTTGAACGGTTTGGTAAGCGTCATGGTTTAACAAAAGAGGAATGCCAAAAACGTATTATACAATGCAGCGAAAGACTTAACATTGCACATTTATTGCAACATCATCCTGAGGATTTAAGTGGTGGTGAACTTCAAAAGGTGGCGCTTGCAAAACTATTACTTTATCAGCCACGCTTATTGCTTTTAGACGAGCCAACAAAAGGGCTCGATCCACAGGCAAAACAGGAGATCATCTTTCTATTAAGGGAATTGCAAAGGGCAGGGTTAACCATTGTCATTGTTACACATGATATTGAATTTGCGGCAGTAGTATCCGATCGTTGTGGATTGTTCTTTGATGGACATATACCAGCGGTTGAAGAACCACATTGCTTTTTTATGAATAATCATTTTTATACGACAGCAGCAAATCAGTTAGCAAAGCCAGTTGAGCCACGAATTATTTTAACAAGTGAGCTGCTAGAAGGAATACAGCAAAAGGAGATACATGATGGACACACAACAGTTATTAGATGAAGTCAATCGCGTTGTTCGAGGGAAAGAAGAGGTTACAAGAAAAGTACTGATGGCCATTTTGGCGGGTGGTCATATTTTACTTGAAGATTTTCCAGGAGTAGGGAAAACGACAATGGCACTCGCTTTTAGTAAAGCGATGGGAATATCTTTTAATCGTATTCAGTTTACGCCAGATGTAACCGCTTCAGATATTGTCGGGTTTAATTATTTTGATAAGGGGCAAAATGGTTTCGTTTATCATAAGGGAGCTGTTATGGCGAATTTTGTGCTTGGTGATGAAATCAATCGTACATCGAGTCGGACGCAATCTGCTTTACTTGAAGCAATGGAAGAAGGAAATGTAACTGTCGATAGTGTGACATATGAGTTGCCACAACCTTTTATCGTAATGGCAACGCAAAATCCACTCGGAAGTGCGGGAACACAGCCACTGCCTCAAGCACAGCTAGATCGTTTCATGATTAAAATATCAATGGGCTATCCTGATTTTGAAAGTCAAGTGGCTCTATTGAAAGATCGTCAGACAACACAGCCTTTGGATGAAGTGGCACAGATCGTTGATAGAAAGCGATTATTGATGTTGAAACAACAAGTGCAAACTATTCATATTGATGATGCGTTACTCGTGTATATTACAAATTTAACGATGGCAACGAGGAATCATGCACAAATTTTACAAGGTATTAGTCCTCGTGGAGCGCTTGCAATCTGTCAAATGGCAAAGGCGCATGCATTTTTAGAAAATCGATCGTTTGTAACTCCTGAAGATATTTTAGCTATTTGGTCAGATACATGTGCACACCGTCTTGTTCTTCATCAAGGGGGTCAATCTGCCAATGAACTTTTAGAAGAGATTGTACATGCTGTACCTTCACCAGATGAGCAGTTAAGCTAGGGGGACTATGATATGAAATGGCGTTATTGGTTCTCAATTATGATTATATTAACTCTCTTCATGTTATTTAGTCAGGATACTTTCTTTTTTGTTCTGTTTATCAGTTGGATTATTTGGAATTTGGTTGATATCTTGATAAAAAGATTAGTGAGCCATACTTTCTCTGCTACGATCTCAATCCAGAGTGAAGTACAAAGGAATCAACATATTCCACTAACTATACAACTAAAACATCACAGTCTGTTGCCGGTTGCAAAGGCATTGTTATCCATACAAGCGGAAAATCGATTAACCAATGAGATGATGACAAAGGTATTGCCACTATCGATTGGCAGGAAGAACGAAAAAGTACTTACGATAGATGTACAAGCCCAAAGTTGCGGGCAATGGCATATTACATTACAACATCTTATAAAGCAGGGCGTTTTTCCGTGGAGTAAAACAGTGTATCCACTTCAAACAGCTACTTCGTTCATAAGCTGGCCCACAATCTTTCCGATTCAAATTATTTCGCCATTCGATACAGTAGAAGAAATTCCAGTATTGCAGCAACAACAAACACTGCGATCAACGTCTGAAAGATTAGGATTGCGTCCATACCGAATGGGCGATTCGATTAAACAGATTCATTGGAAATTGTCCGCAAAGCAGGATGAATTAGTTGTGCAAGAACATCTTGAGCAGCAACAATCTGCGGTGGCATTCTATATTGAAAAAAGAAAAGATACAGAACAATACGATACGATGCTATCAATGCTTTTTTCATTGTTAAATGCATGTATGCAACAAACAAAACTCGCTTTTATAGAGATAAATGGGATACGTTATGAATGCTCTACATCGCAGCAGTTAGGACATATTGCATGGCAATTATTACAAGGGGAAAAGGTGACGATGCCAAAATCATTTGGTTCGTGTATTGCTATCGTAGCAGATGAGAGTGTACCTGCTTCAGCAACAGCGCTTCGTTATCAACAATCGGAGACAGATTGCCGCACACCATTTGACTTTACAAAAGAAACAATGGATCAACGCTTTGCATCGGTCATTTTATAAGGAGATGCCACTTCAATGAAAAAAACAATATCGTTCGATTGGAAAGAACAGCAAAATAGGCATCTTCTATTGGGGTTTGCGATACTTTGTTTTTTAGCCAGTATTTATAGTGCTATAAAAGAACTTTTTCAAATCAAGAGTATGTCATATATAGGTCTTGTTGTTCTTACAATCGTTGCAATGATTCTCGAATGGCAAAAAAAAGAAGAACGAATATTTCGCTATACAAAACTCGGCTTTTTATTAGTGGTACTTTGTTCATTTCCTCTTTGGCTCAGTGGACTGACGACGCTTTATAATGAGGCGGCAGAAACTGTAGGAAAGACTATGGGGTATGATTGGACACAATATGATGTCAAGGAAGGTATGAGTTTTTATACCATTTGCTTAATCACAGTGTTTCTTGCCTATATGATGCAATGGTCCATTAAGAGAGTGTCATCTGTTATTTATATAGTGATGGCGCTTTTAGTATTCACTTGGCAAATGATAAGTATCCACTCACTCCACTGGTTACTCAATGCAGCCATTGTGATCACATTAGTTTTAGTTATTTGGTTAATGAAACAACCCAAATTAGAAATCAATGTATTGTTTCAACTCGGTACAGTTACTGTTGTGATGACATGTATGATTATTGGACTAGCATTTCTTATGAAGCAGCCAACATGGCAAAAAGAAAGTTTTATGATGACTCATACAAAGGCATTATGGGAGCAATGGCAGTATGGTGGTGAAAAAATCGATTGGCATACAAATGGTGATATGCAAAAACTAGCAAAGGCAAAAACAACGGATAAAGTAGCGATGACTGTCATGATGGAAAAACCGACTTCCCTATATTTACGTGGTTTTGTTGGTGCGAGTTATGATCAAAATAAATGGCAACCATTATCCAATGAAATCTATTATAAAGAGCAAGCTCTATTACATGGTCTTCGTGAAAAATCGTTTAGTAGCGATACATTATTGGCTCAAACTTTTCAGCTAGTTGAAAAATCGCCACTTTCAGAAGTACGCATATATCCGAAAAGTGTATCCACAAAATATAGCTATACGCCCTATGAATTAGCAACACAGCCAATGGCATTAGGGTTTGAACATGATGGATTAAATGAAAAAAACACGTGGACAAAAGCAGAACATTATCGTTATAAAATTGCATCTGCCGCACGTGTGCACTATCCTATTACAGCTTCTAAATTACAAGCAAGTAAGGCGGATGATTTCTTTGCAATGGAAGGTCATTACAATGAATTTGTCTACAAACAATATATTGCCATGACAAAAATGGACCGTACTATTCTACAAACTCATTATGGAGATCGTCCAAAAGAACGTTTGCCTTATGAAACAGCCATGAAAAAAGTTCAAAAGTTTGTGAAAAATGAATTACGCTACGATGAAAATGCAGGGGAACTTCCGAAAGGGAAAAATTTCGTACAATATACATTAGAAGATACAAAACGTGGCTATAGTCCGCATTACGCAACCATAGCGACGTTAACCTTTCGTTATTTGGGTATTCCGGCACGCTATGTAGAAGGTTATCTAGTGACACCAAGCCTAATGAAACATAAACAGGCCTATACGGATATAGCAGTAACAGGTAAAGAAGCACATGCATGGGTTGAAATTTATATCGATCAGTTGGGATGGATCCCCGTTGAAGTAACACCTGGATATGAAAATAAAATGCCAAAGGTGGAGACACTTAAAGCAATTACAAATCAAAAATCTGTGCATTCTTCTATTCCGCAACAATCTGTACAGAGAGAAAAGAAAACAAGTCAACAACAAGTAATTACAGACAAAGATTCAACTATTGAACCAGCACCAAAAAAAGAAAATAATCAGTGGCCTGTGATGAAAAAACTTTTATTCGTAGGCAGTATATTGTTGCTTCTTCTTATTTGTTTCATCAGCTGGTATGTCTATCGAAATCGGCACAAACTGCATAAATGGAAAAAAGCGTTACAATCGGATGATCCAATAATGTCAGCGAAGGCTCCTATTGCTATATTAGAAGGACAGTTTATGTATATTTTAAAGCTCGCAAAGCCAGATCCATCACTTTATAGCTGGTTAGCAGTTTTACCAATAGATATGGTTAAACCTTTCAGAAGGGCTATGGAGGATTATCAATCCATTCGCTACAGCCCTATTACAAAAGATTCGACGGAGTTATTGCGTAATTATCATATTATCCGAGAACAAATTGATCGTAATCTTTCTATCTATCAAAAAATTTATTTTTGGTTTAAGGGAGTCAGATAGTAGGGAGTATTTTATCTCGCGTTAATATTTGAAGAAAAATTTCATTTAAATAAGCCAATAGAATCACCAACAGTGTTTAAAAGAAAAAGTATGTATTTCTAATCAAAATAACTTAAAAAGACGCGGATGTTGCTAACCAACGTTCGTGTCTTTTTTGTAAGCTCTTTTTAAAAGAAATGAGTAAGATGAAACCAACGACGATCTGAGTTATGCTCTTTTTTATATAATTACAGTGTATATTTAGAAAATACAATTGTATTTTCCGGAGAAATTGTTTAAAATTAATGACATAAATAAACTTGTTGTATAACACAATATAGTTTTGTGTGATTTTTGTTTTCATATAGAAATTACTAAGATAAATGACCTCATTTGTTCTTTATATGAAGTATAAAACTATGAAAATGCAATTGTGTTCATACATTAGGAGGATAATAATGTTTGATAAAGAATTGAAAAGGGGATTAGAAGCAAGACATATTCAAATGATCGCGATAGGTGGAACAATTGGCGTCGGTCTATTTATGGGTTCAGCAAGTACAATCAGCTGGACTGGACCATCTGTTATGCTTGCTTATGCGATCGCCGGTATTTTTGTGTATTTTATTATGCGCGCGATGGGGGAAATGCTTTATATCGAGCCTAAAACAGGTTCATTTGCCACATTTGCTCATGAATATATTCACCCATTAGCTGGTTATTTAACAGCGTGGAGCAATTGGTTCCAATGGGTCATTGTAGGAATGTCAGAAATCATTGCAGTTGGTGCATATATGCAATATTGGTTCCCGAATCTTCCAGCATGGGTACCGGGGATCATCGTTATGGTGATTTTAGGGATTGCTAATTTAGTATCTGTTAAATCATTTGGCGAATTTGAATTTTGGTTTGCTATGATTAAAATTGTCACCATTGTTTTAATGATTATCGCTGGTTTCGGATTGATCTTCTTTGGTCTTGGAAATGGTGGACATGCCATCGGCTTTTCAAATTTATGGTCACATGGAGGATTCTTTACAGGGGGGATAAAAGGTTTCTTCTTTGCTCTATCACTTGTCATTGGAGCCTATCAAGGTGTCGAACTAATTGGTATTACAGCTGGTGAAGCAAAAGATCCTCAAAAAACGATTACCAAAGCGACAAAATCTATTATATGGCGTATTTTAATCTTCTATATAGGTGCAATTTTTGTCATTGTTACTGTTTATCCTTGGGATGAACTAGAAGCTGTAGGTAGCCCATTTGTGGTAACCTTTGCAAAGGTTGGTATTACAGTCGCAGCAGGCTTTATCAATTTTGTTGTGATTACGGCTGCCATGTCTGGATGTAATAGTGGTATTTACAGTGCTGGTCGTATGGTTTATACGCTTGCCGAAAACGGACAAGCACCTAAAATGTTCTTAAAAGTGTCTAAAAATGGTGTGCCTTATTGGGGCACAATTGCTGTTTTAATCGGCCTAGCTGTTGGCGTTATTTTGAATTTTGTTGCGCCATCTAAGCTTTTTGTTTATGTGTATAGTGCAAGTGTGTTACCGGGCATGATACCATGGTTTGCTATTTTACTTAGTCAAATCCGTTTTAGAAAAGTCCATGCAAAAGAAATGGCACAGCATCCATTTAAAATGCCTTTCGCACCGGTAAGTAATTATTTAACGATTATTTTCTTATTAATCGTGTTAGTGGGCATGTGGATTAATGATGATACACGTATTTCATTGATCGTAGGAATGATTTTCTTAGCACTTATGACTGTTTTGTTCTACGCATTTGGTATGAATAAACGCGAATATAAAACATATAAGTAATCCATCATCAATAGAAAACTAAGACAAAAGTATTTCAGCTAATAAAAAATCCGAACGATGAATCGAAATTCTAATTAGAATTTCACATTAGTTCGGATTTTCTTTTTATGGTTGAGTTCGTATTTTTGTCATAGCAACAGGAGAATATAGAGAGTTTGGCTGTATACTTAAAAAATTAGGCTGCATACTATTTTTACTTTTGAGACAATCTTTCATTCCTATCCAATCTGATAGCGTTATAATAGGGATAGAAAGTAAATGGAAGCAAGGAGTGTTTTAGATGCGTAGCTTTATCGTGATGCAGGGGGAAACCTATGAAGAGGATAAGGATTTGGGAATTATTTGGTCACCCATCTATGATAAGGCAGGTCTAGAACCGCATTTTTGGTCACGAATGAAACAGGTGAAAAAAGGAGATCTTATTTTTCATTATGTAAAGGGTGCGATCGTTGCAATGAGCATGGCACAAAGCGATTGCAGAGAAGAAGTGAAGCCGGTTCTATTTCGTTTACAGACGGAGGAAAAAGGTCATGTTGTTCAGACTACCTATTACCCTTTAGAGATCCCAATTATCATTCGTGATTTTTGGCAGGAAATCCATCCCCTACTGCCAGCAAAATATTCTGCTTTTCAAGATGATGCTAGTGGAAACAGCGGCTATTTATACCCATGCAGCGAAGAAATGACATTGACTTTTTCACATATCATTCGTTCCCTGAATAAGAAGAATGAAGAACAACAATTATCATTATCTATCGACGACATTCAACAAACCAATCCTCTTTTTTCTCTACTAGATCGTATAGATGCACAAGTAAAAATGCATTTACAACAAGAACAATCCTATTTTTTAGAACAACAACGAACATTGTGGCAAGAAAGATGTTCGATTTGTGATATTCATCTTCCAGCACTGATGCGAGCTACTCATGCGAAACCGATCAAAGACAGCCTATTAGAAGAAAAAAACGATCCTTATAACGGTATTCTTCTATGTGCCAATCATGCTATTTTATATGAAGAAGGATTGATCACATTTGATGGAAGCGGAAGACTGCATATCTCACAACAAATTGATCCTGAAGATTATAGTAAATTTCAATTGGTCCAAAATATGAAAATAAAAATCCATCCAGAAAATAAGTCTTATTTTAGATGGCATAAACGGTATCACTTTCACCCATAATGGTGAATACTGTCCGTTTCAATATGACATGAAGAATCAATAAGTTTTGTCATATGAAATTGTTTCAGCTTCAATTGAAAATATGCTATGATGTTGTAGGGAGAGTGAACACAATTGCGTAAAAAAAGAGGAAAACTTCAAAAACAAGGTAATGTTATTGTGTTCCCTGGGACAGTGGAGAAGCTGATTGATGAAGGTCAGCGATATGCTGAAAATTACCAATACGATAAAGCTGTCGAATTATTGCGTGAGGCATTGCAATATACAGAAGATGATGAAGGACTATTAAGTATTTATGCATTTTCCCTGTATGAAACGCGAAATTTCCAAGAAGCGAAAGCGGTTTGCGAAAAATTATTGGCTATTGGTTCACAATTATACATAGAAACCATGGAGCTTTATTTGACAGTATTAATGGAGTTGAAAGAATTTAGACAGGTAGAGACACTCATTAGCTCACTACTTGAAGAAGATGTCATTCCACCGGAGTCTCGAGATAAATTTATTCGGATTCAAAATCTTAATGCAATGGTTGCGGATACACAACATAAAGAGCAATCAGGTGGAATAGAATTAGAAAAAGTGTTTGAACAATTCAAAGCAGATTCTTTTTTTACTCAAAAAAATTTACAACAATTGCAAAATTTACAAGCTATTCGTGATATGAATCTTCTCCCACTGAAAGACTTAATGGTTGCCATAATTGAAGATAAGCGAGCACATCCAATGATTCAAAGTTTTGTATTGTACTTACTTGTTCAACAACAAATTGATGTAGAAGTACAAGTGAGAAAATTTGGTGAAATGTGTACGGTAAACCCAAAAAATCTAAAATTTCCTGAGGAAATGCCTGTTGCTAAGGAAGTTTTAAAACTCGTAGAAGAGAAATTAGAACAAGAACCATCTGCATTAGAAATGGTCCAATATCTATTAACAAGACATATGTTCGTGACATATCCATTTGAATGGTTTCACTATTTATCAGAGGAAATAGCTGAGGGCTATATTGATTTTGTACATGCTATGTTTGGTGAGGTAAAAGAAACTGACTACGATTTAATAGACCTTATCAATTTTCTTGAAGAACAGTCTGAGCTGTTCGATGTATGAAATCAGTTGAAACTATAGTTATCTATGATATACTAAAACAGTTGTGAAAGTCGTATTAACGAATGAATTGTCCAACATTTGAATTTAATTTTGGAGGTATTATAAATGTCAGCAAAATGGGAAAAACAAGAAGGCAACGTTGGCTTATTAACAGTTGAAGTTGCTGCTGAAAAAGTAGACGAAGCTTTAGATAAAGCTTTCAAAAAAGTTGTAAAACAGATCAATGTACCAGGTTTTCGTAAAGGTAAATTGCCACGTCAATTGTTCGAAAAGAGATTTGGCGTAGAGTCATTATTCCAAGATGCTTTAGAATTTTTAGTCAATGAAAATTATCCTATTGCTATCGACGAAGCTGGTATTGAACCTGTTGATCAACCAGAAATCGATTTTGAAATTGAAGATTTAGGAAAACATAAAGATTTCAAATTTACTGCTAAAGTTACAGTAAAACCAGAAGTGACTCTTGGTGACTATAAAGGCTTAGAAGTAACTAAGCAAGAAACTTCAGTTACTGATGATGAAATCGAACAACAATTAAAAGATCAACAAAATCGTCTTGCAGAATTAGTTATTAAAGAAGAAGGCGCTATCGAAGAAGGCGATACTGCTGTCATCGATTTCGAAGGCTTCCAAGATGGCGTAGCTTTTGAAGGCGGAAAAGGCGAAAATTATTCACTTGAAATCGGTTCAGGTTCATTCATCCCAGGATTCGAAGAGCAATTAGTAGGTGTAAAAGCTGGTGAATCGAAAGATGTAGTTGTGACATTCCCTGAAGAATATCATGCTGCAGAATTAGCTGGTAAAGAAGCTACTTTCAAAGTAACTGTCAAAGAAGTAAAAGCAAAAGAACTTCCAGAATTGGATGATGACTTAGCTACAGAAATCGATCCAGACGTAGAAACGTTAGAAGAGCTTCGTACTAAACTAAAAGAAAAAGCTGTTTCTGAAAAAGAAACTTCTGCTGACACAGCTTTACGCGATGATTTAGTAGAAAAAGCTGCTGAAAATGCAACAGTTGAAATTCCAGAAGTAATGATTGAATCAGAAGTGAACCGTATGCTACAAGAATACGATCAAAGCTTACAAATGCAAGGTATGAACCTTGATCTATACTATCAATTCTCAGGTCAAGATGAAGCCGCTTTGCGTGCTCAAATGAAAGAAGATGCTGAATCTCGCGTTCGCGTGGCATTAGTTCTTGAAACGATTGCTGAAGCTGAAAAAATTGAAGCAACTGAAGAAGATATTAACTCTGAATTAGAAAAAATGGCTGAACAATTCAAAATGGATGTAGAACAAATTAAATCAGTTTTAGGCGGTACTAGTGTAATTGAACATGATGTTAAAATTCGTAAAACAATTGAATTCCTGGTAGAAAATGCTAAAATATCTGAATAATACATTTGATTTTGAGTAAACCTGAACAAGGTACGGGTTTTAAATCCGTACCTTGTTTTCTTACTATAAATTTAGAAAATTTAGAATTATACATATTGAGAAGTAATATTGTAGCGAGAGTTCATAACATTTGATAATATAGATAGAATCTTGTAACATTGTTGCTTGAGTAGGGGTGAAATAATTGTTCAAATTTAATGATGAAAAAGGTAATTTAAAATGCTCATTCTGTGGCAAACCGCAAGAACAAGTTCGCAAACTAGTTGCAGGACCTGGAGTATATATTTGTGATGAATGTATTGAACTTTGTTCTGAAATTGTAGTGGAAGAACTTGGTACTGAAGAGGAAGTTGAGCTAAAAGACATACCAAAGCCAAAAGAAATACTAGACATTTTGGATGATTATGTCATCGGTCAAGAGCGTGCGAAAAAAGCGTTATCTGTAGCTGTATACAATCACTACAAACGCATAAACTCAAATAGTAAAATTGATGATGTTGAGTTGTCAAAATCTAATATTGTATTAATCGGACCAACTGGTAGCGGTAAAACATTATTAGCGCAAACTTTAGCACGCATTATCAATGTGCCATTTGCTATTGCGGATGCTACATCATTAACAGAAGCGGGTTATGTTGGAGAAGATGTTGAGAATATCTTACTTAAACTGATACAAGCAGCTGATTATGATATTGAACGTGCTGAAAAAGGAATTATTTACATCGATGAAATTGACAAAGTAGCTCGTAAATCTGAAAACCCATCTATTACGCGTGACGTATCTGGTGAAGGGGTTCAACAAGCCCTATTGAAAATTCTTGAAGGTACGACTGCAAGCGTCCCACCACAAGGCGGTCGCAAACATCCACATCAAGAATTTATCCAAATTGATACGACGAATATCTTATTCATCGTAGGTGGTGCTTTTGATGGAATTGAGTCCATCATCAAGCGTCGTATGGGTGAGAAAGTGATCGGTTTTGGATCCGATAACACCAAACATAATATGGATGAAAAAGATTTGATGAAGCATTTAATCCCAGAGGATCTGCTTAAATTCGGTTTGATCCCTGAATTTATTGGTCGTTTACCAGTATTGGCTAGTCTAGAACAATTAGATGAGGACGCACTTGTCCAAATTCTAACAGAACCAAAAAATGCATTGACAAAGCAATACGAAAAAATGTTAGAACTTGATAATGTTGAGCTCGAATTTGATAAAGATGCACTATATGAAATTGCAAAAGAAGCGATCGAACGTAAAACGGGTGCACGTGGCTTGCGTTCCATTATTGAGAATATTATGCTGGATGTCATGTTCGAGTTACCTTCTCGTGATGATATTGCAAAATGTATTATTACAAAGGAAACAGTTACAGAAAAAGCTCGGCCGAAACTTCTTTTACAAGATGGTACAGAGTTAGAGCCAGGCAACAAAAAAACGTCTGCATAAGAACTGATTGAAAAGCTGGCTTCGAACAAGTGCCAATCAGCACTTGTTCGGTGCCATTTTTTTATACCGTATTAACAACCTGCACGAAGCGTTTTAAAAAACGAGACTCTAGGGACGCCACTCCATTCATAAAACGAAAGAAAAATCAATTTAATCAATCAAATCGTTATTCTATAATAATTGTTGTGCTTTCAAACGTTACCAGAATGAGAAAATTTTATCCCGCTTTAACGGGCAGTAAGATCCCCATCTCAAGATTTAGAGAGAAATGAGAGAGATAGATGGGGGATTAACTGCCTGTAAAAGTCCGATTGGTTCGGGCAGGATGTTGGTCACTCAGGTGTTGCCACAGGACGTGGCGCTTTTAACTTGAGTTCCTCTATTTCAGTGGGGATGAAGAAAGCCCCCGCTGATGGAGTTTCACTTTATCTATTCTTTTGTGAAACGTCTATTTGTAATAAAACTGATGAAATATCGACGGTATTCATTAAGCTTTATTAAAGGCAGAACGAGTTGCTTTAATAAACTTTTACTGTGCATGAAACGAGCATTCTGTAACATACTTATTGTGTAAATAACAATGTTCAAAAGATACTATGATAAGATATTTTGAAATCACTTGGAGGTGTTCACTCGTATGACAGAAGTAACAAGAACGAAGGACATACCACTTTTACCACTTAGAGGGTTACTCGTTTACCCAACGATATTATTACATATTGATGTAGGTCGTGAACGCTCTATTGTTGCATTGGAAAAAGCGATGGCAGATGATAATTTGATCTTTCTTGTCACACAAAAAGTAATGAGTGTCGAAAATCCTGTTGAAGAGGATTTATATGAAGTGGGAACAGTTGCCTATGTCAAGCAAATGTTGAAATTACCAAATGGTACAGTGCGAGTACTTGTAGAAGGTCTCAATCGTGCAAAGATAAAGAAATGTTTAGAACATGATGACTATATGTCTGCTAACTTAGAAAATTTAGTGGATTCAAAAGATGTAGATATTGAAACAGAGGCATTGATGCGAACATTATTATCGTATTTTGAAAAATATTCTAAAGCTTCTAGTAAAATTTCAAACGAATCTTATGAAACGGTTGCAGATATTGAAGAACCGGGACGTTTTGCTGATACAATCGCCTCCTATTTGCCATTAAAAATGCAAGGAAAACAAGAAATCCTTCGTGCTATAGATGTCAAAGAGAGGATTAAAATCTTAATTCAGCGTCTACATGACGAGCAAGAAGTATTAAATCTTGAACAGAAGATTAATACGAAAGTAAAGCGTGCAATGGAAAAAACGCAAAAGGAATTTTATTTACGTGAACAGATGAAAGCCATTCAAGAAGAACTAGGCGATCGTGAAGGCAAGCAAGCTGAAGTGGCAGCACTAAAAAAACGTATTGAGACTTCGGATATGCCAGAAGACACGATGAATGTTGCGTTAAAAGAATTAGGACGTTACGAGAAAATACCAATTGCTTCTGCAGAAAGTGGCGTTATTCGAAATTATTTGGATTGGCTTCTTACTATACCATGGCGTACGGCAACGAAGGATCGTCGTGATATTCATGTAGCAGAAAAAATTCTAAATCGTGATCATGAAGGATTAGAAGAAGTAAAAGAACGGATTTTAGAATATCTATCTGTCCAACAATTAACCAATTCTCTGCGGGGACCAATCCTTTGTTTAGTTGGACCACCAGGAGTGGGAAAAACATCTTTAGCTAAGTCAATCGCGGAGTCTTTGAATAGGAAATTTGTTCGGATCTCACTTGGTGGAGTGCGTGATGAATCCGAAATCCGTGGTCACAGAAGAACGTATGTTGGCGCAATGCCAGGGCGCATTATCCAAGGCATGAAAAAAGCAGGTACGATCAATCCTGTTTTCTTACTGGATGAGATTGATAAGATGTCGAATGATTTTCGTGGTGATCCTTCTGCAGCCATGTTAGAAGTATTAGATCCTAACCAAAACAGTACGTTTAGCGATCATTACATTGAAGAAACATATGATTTATCCAATGTAATGTTTATTGCAACAGCAAATGATTTAAGCACGATCCCAGGCCCTTTAAGAGATCGTATGGAAATCATCTCAATTGCTGGTTACACAGAAGTCGAAAAACAAGAAATTACGAAAAAGCACTTAATTCCAAAACAAATGAAAGAAAACGGTTTGACCAAATCTCAATTACAAATTCGTGATGATGCAGTGCTTGACTTGATTCGTTATTATACTCGAGAAGCAGGTGTTCGAGGCTTAGAACGTCAAGTTGCTTCACTATGCCGAAAAGCAGCCAAAAAGATTGTTTCAGGTGATAAAAAGCGAGTGGTGATGACTTCGAAAAATTTAGAGGAGTTTCTTGGAAAGCATCGATTCCATCATGGACAAGCTGAAACAGAAAACCAAATCGGTGTTGCAACAGGTTTAGCCTATACCGTTGTTGGTGGCGATACGCTTCAGATCGAAGTTTCACTTACTCCAGGAAAAGGGAAGATCCAATTGACTGGTAAGTTAGGAGATGTCATGAAAGAATCTGCTCAAACAGCATTATCTTATGTGCGTTCAAAATCAGATGAATTGGGTGTGAAGGATGATTTCTTTGATACACATGATATCCATATCCATGTCCCAGAAGGGGCTGTACCAAAAGATGGACCTTCAGCTGGGGTGACAATGGTGACGGCCATTACTTCTGCTATTACTAAACGTCCAATTCGACGTGAAATAGGAATGACAGGAGAAGTTACTTTACGTGGGCGCGTTCTACCGATTGGCGGTTTAAAAGAAAAATCACTAGGAGCTCATCGCGCAGGATTAACAACCATTATTTTACCGAAAGACAATGAACGTGATATTGATGATATTCCAGAAAGTGTTCGTAAGGGACTCACATTTAAGCTCGTGTCAAATGCGGATGAAGTATTGGAATTAGCATTAGACGGAGGGATTTCATGAAAGTTCATAATGTAGAGATGGTCATCAGTGCTGTTCGACCATCTCAATACCCGGATGACGGTCTGCCAGAGTTCGCTCTAGCAGGTCGTTCTAATGTCGGTAAATCTTCTTTTATAAATCGAATGATTGGCCGAAAGAGTATGGCTCGTATATCTTCAAAGCCAGGGAAAACCCAAACTTTAAACTTCTATAAAATCGAAGAACAATTATTTTTTGTGGACGTCCCCGGATATGGCTATGCGAAAGTATCAAAATCTGAACGGGCAGCATGGGGCAAAATGATCGAGCAATATTTAACAGGAAGAAGTGTGTTAAAAGCGGTCGTACAAATCGTTGATATTCGCCATGAACCAACGGATGATGATTGTATGATGTATGACTTTTTAAAACATTACAATATTCCAACGATCGTCATAGCGACAAAAGCAGATAAGATTAAAAAAGGAAACTATGCCAAACATAAAAAAATAGTCAAAGACGTCCTCGATATGGACCCAAGTGATCCACTCATCTTATTTTCAGCTGAACTGGGAATGGGAGTGGAGGAAGCTTGGGAAGAGATTGAGAAAAGAATGTAATGACTACATAAAATGAAGCTTCCATCAGTGGGGGTTTTCTTCATCCCCCACTGAAATAGAGGAACTCAGGTTAAAAGCACCACGTCCTGTGGCAACACTTGAGTGACCAACATCCTGTTGGCCCGAACCAATCGGGCGCATGCGGCAGTTGATCCCCACCTATCTTTCTCTTTTCTCTCTAAACCGGGGGCTTACTGCCCGTTAATGCGGGATAAAGTGAAGCTTCACTCATTAGGGCTTCATCTCCAATGGGTGTCAGTAGAACTAGTCGGTATTACAGGCAGTATCCCTATAACCTCTACAGGTTGCTTGGATCTAAAGGAGAAGAGAGGTACTGCTGTTCATACAGATATAAAAGTAGAATATTGTTTCAGCTAACAAAAAGGAGCCAAGAATGTTCCAACATGCATTTTCTTGACTTTTTTATCTTGATTCAGCAAACTTTTATGCGAGGAAAGCGAAGCGACAGGTATAGATGTTTTTTGTACCGAAAGCGGAAACAGCAGGTGCAGAAAACGATCCATCTCTCTATAGGGTGAGATGAATGCAGTTTGAATTCCGATTCAGCGAGTGTACACAAATGCTCACAGAAACGATTTGTCAGATCTTTTTTTAAAGTCCTTCACCTATTTGACATTACTTGCAGAAAGCGCTTACTTATAGTGAAAATCAATTGCAAAGTTGAAAAGAAGTTTTAAAATAAAAAGAGGTTTATGAAATGGGCTCAAATGCATAAAATATTGAAAAGGACATTCAATATCAGAAATTTCAATATAAGTGCAACAATATTGTGCTTAGGGGTATGATTTGATAAAATATAGATTATAATAATTCTAAAGAGCAATAATAAAAGAAAAAAGTCGATTTTATGTCATATCCTGTTCATAATTGCAAATGGGATGAAGCGATATTTATGCTATAATAGAAATCGTCAATTAGAACGTGAGAGGTGTATAATTTCATGCATACCATCATAGTAGGCTTGAATTATAAAACAGCGCCCGTCGAAATTCGCGAAAAATTCTCCTTTATGGAAGAACAACTTCCCGAAGCGATGAGAGCATTACAAAGTCGAAAAAGTATATTAGAAAATGTAATCGTTTCAACATGTAACCGTACTGAAATTTATGCAGTTGTCGATCAATTGCATACAGGGCGTTATTATATCAAACAATTTTTAGCGGATTGGTTTAAAGTTCCAGTCAGCACTTTTGAATCGCATTTATATATTCGTGAAGAAGATAGCTCAATTATGCATCTATTCAAAGTTTCTTCAGGAATTGACTCAATGGTGTTAGGTGAAACTCAAATTTTAGGACAGGTCAAAGGTAGCTTTTTAAAGGCTCAAGAAATTGGTACGACTGGTACTGTGTATAATAAATTATTTAAACAAGCTATTACCTTTGCCAAACGTGCCCATGGCGAAACGGCTATTGGTGAAAATGCAGTTTCTGTTTCTTACGCTGCCGTGGAACTTGCAAAGAAAATATTTGGATCATTGTCTAACAAGCATATTGCCATATTAGGCGCTGGAAAAATGGGTGAATTGGCTGCTGAAAATTTATACGGAAGCGGTGTTGGAAAAGTAACCGTTATCAATCGTACATTCTCAAAGGCTGAAACGCTAGCTGAAAAATTCCACGGTACGGCAAAGTCTATGCGCGAGCTACAATGTGTACTATTAGAAGCAGATATTTTAATCAGTTCAACCGGTGCGACAGAGTATGTCATTGATTATGACTTGATGCAATTTGTAGAACGTTTGCGTAAAGGAAAACCAATATTCATGGTGGATATTGCTGTTCCGCGTGATTTAGATCCACGAATCGGCGATCTACCAAATGTTTTCCTATATGATATTGATGATTTACATGGGATTGTTGAAGCAAATCTTGCTGAACGTCAACGTGCGGCTGAACAAATTACATCTATGATCGATAGTGAGATCGATGAATTCAAAGATTGGATGTCTACTTTAGGCGTAGTTCCTGTTATTGCAGCACTTCGTCAAAAAGCTGCTCGTATTCAATCAGAAACAATGCAAAGTATTGAAAATAAAATGCCTGATTTAACAGAACGAGAAAAAAAGGTATTAAATAAGCATACGAAATCGATTATCAACCAATTGTTAAAAGAACCAATTTTACAAGCAAAAGAAATGGCTGGCTCTCAAAAATCGAAAGAGCAACTCGCGTTATTCCAACAAATTTTTGGGATTGAAGAAGCAGTTGAAGAAGAAGCTCAAAGACAACAACTTCATGAAAAAGAACGCATGCAAAAATTAGTATTAGAAGCACAAACAACTGATGCTAAATTGTCATATTAGAGGACTTTTTAGAAGGCGTTTTCGTATCTATGTGGTAAACTGATAGGTGCGAGGACGCTTTTTTCTTTTAAGAAACAATTATTGAAAAGGAGTCGGTTATGGCTGATTTGACAATGGCAAGGCTGCATGAAGCAATGACCGTCTTATATGCAATCAGTCTTGTCTTTTATTTTATAGATTATCTCAATAAAGACGCGAAGGCTCATCGGATTGCTTTCTGGTTAGTGTCAATTGTTTGGGTGATGCAGTCTGTATTTTTAGGACTTTATATTACAGAAACACATCGTTTTCCAATATTATCTTTATTTGAAGGCATTTATTTTTATGCATGGCTATTAGTAACAATTTCGATATTGTTACATTGCTTATATCGTGTCGATCTGCCGGTATTTTTTCTGAATGTGATTGGTTTTATCTTTATTTCCATTCATACATTCGCGCCAAATCAGATTGCACAGTCGCCGGTAGGAGATTCACTTATTTCTGAGTTGCTTATTATTCATATAACGTTCGCAATATTGTCATATGTAGCATTTTCTTTGTCATTTGTTTTCTCCACATTGTATTTAATCCTTTATAATGTACTTAAGAAAAAGAAATGGACAAAACAATGGACAAGATTACCTTCTTTGGACCAAGCTCAAAAAGGAATGTCGAGTGCATTATTAACAGGTATTCCATTTTTACTTATTAGTTTAATACTAGGATTGCAATGGGGCTTTGCATCATTTGATCATTTTTCCATTTTTGATGCTAAAATTATAGGTTCTTTTATATCCTTATTAATTTATTGTTTGATTTTATTCGGATATCGAAAGGGAAAACTACATACTACCATGTATGCTTGGACACAGGTCTATGCATTTTTGATCATTATTATCAACTTCTTTTTAGGGAGTCGTTTATCAAGTTTTCACTTTTGGAATTGAGAGAAAGGTTGGATTGTAAGTGCGTAAAATTATTGTAGGTTCAAGAAGGAGCAAACTTGCTTTGACGCAAACGAATTGGTTTATCGAACAGTTAAAGCAAGCAGGTGCACCATTTGAATTTGAAGTGAAGGAGATTGTTACAAAAGGTGATAAAATCCTGGATGTTCAATTATCCAAAGTTGGTGGGAAAGGCCTATTCGTAAAAGAAATCGAACAAGAGTTATATGATAAAGAAATCGACTTTGCTGTTCATAGCATGAAGGATATGCCAGCAGTACTTCCAGAAGGACTTGTTATTGGCTGTATCCCCAAACGTGAAGATCCACGTGATGCATTTATTTCTAAGGGGCATGTAAAATTTGCGGATCTTCCTAAGGGTGCGGTTGTCGGTACAAGTAGTTTACGTCGTAGTGCTCAATTGTTACTTGCTCGTCCCGATTTAGAAATCAAATGGATTCGCGGTAATGTAGATACGCGTTTGGCAAAATTAGAAACGGATGAATACGATGCGATTATTTTAGCGGCGGCAGGTTTAAAACGTTTAGGCTGGAATGATGAAGTCGTTACAGAATATTTATCAACTGATATTTGTATGCCAGCTGTTGGTCAAGGTGCGCTCGGAATCGAATGTCGTGGAGACGATGAAGAATTGCTAGCAGAACTTGCGAAACTAACAGATCAAGCAACTTGGAAAGAAGCACAAGCTGAACGTGCATTCTTAGCAGCGATGGATGGCGGTTGCCAAGTGCCAATCGCTGGGTTTGCTCGTTATACGGAAGGAACAGTTTGCTTCAATGGTTTAGTAGCAGCACCCGACGCTTCTGTTTTCTATAAAGAAGCATTCACTTCAGAGGATGCATCCTTAGCAGGAAAAGAAGTCGCAGCTAAGCTTACAGAACAAGGCGCTTATGAATTGATACAAAAAGTGAAGGCTGAGCAAGATGCCAAGTAATTTGCCATTACAAGGACGACAAATTGTGCTAACTGGTACGAAAATGACGGATTCAGTGTTTTCCAAAATAACAGCTTTAGGCGGTACAGTACATTACTTACCGCTTATTACTGTTCATGAAATCGAGACACCTGAAGATAGTATAATGTTGCACCGTGCCTTCAGTAGCGAATGGCTGATTTTCACCAGTCAAAATGCGGTACAAGCATTTTCAAACAAACTAAAACGATTGAACAAGGCAAAAGAAAATTGTAGGGCAAAAATTGCCGTAGTTGGAGAGAAAACAGCACAAGCACTTCAAAAACTAGGATTTACAATCGATTTTATGCCTTCTACATATAGTGCAGATATTTTCGTGAAAGAATTCCCCAATCATGTGGGACCATTAAAAAGTTGTCTATTCTTGAAAGGTAGTTTAGCAAAAGCTACTATAAAAGAGGGGTTACCTTTTCCGGTAGAGGAATGGACGGTTTACGAGACCATTCAAACGACTGAACATGTTTCTGCGATGAAAAAATTGGTCGAACAATCAGCACCTGTTACTGTGATCTTTGCAAGTCCATCTGCAGTAGATGTTTTTGCAAAGCATATAGCGCCTACAACAGGGTGGAAAGGTTTTCAAATCGCAGCAATCGGTCATGTAACGGAAAGGGCAATACAACATGTGGGTGCTCAGGTAGATGTAAAACCAGAAAAATATACAATGATGGCCATTATTGAAGAACTGGCTAAAGAAGGGAACTTGAATCATGACAGACTTGAATTTTAAAAGACACCGACGTTTACGCCAATCTGCAACGATGCGTGCAATGGTGAAAGAAACACACTTACACAAAGAAGATTTCATCTATCCTATTTTTGTAATTGATGGAGAAAATATTAAAAATCCTGTACCTTCAATGCCAGGAGTTTATCAATTTTCGCTAGACCGTTTAGGTGAGGAAATGGATGAAGTTGTATCTTTAGGTATTCCATCTGTGATCCTTTTTGGACTTCCTGCTGAAAAAGATGAAGTGGGAACACAAGCTTTCCATAATCATGGAATCGTTCAAGAAGCAACTCGTTTGATCAAAAAAGATTATCCTGATATTGTTGTTGTCGCAGATACTTGCCTATGTGAATTTACTTCCCATGGTCATTGCGGAGTCGTATCAGAAGATCATAAAATTTTAAATGATCCTTCATTAGATATCCTTGCAAAAACAGCTGTGTCACAAGCACAAGCCGGTGCAGATATTATTGCGCCGTCTAATATGATGGATGGCTTTGTGGCTGCGATCCGTAAAGGATTAGATGAAGCTGGCTTTGAAGATGTTCCGATTATGTCTTACGCTGTGAAATATGCATCTGCATACTACGGTCCATTCCGTGATGCGGCAGATGGAGCGCCTAAATTTGGTGATCGTAAAACATATCAAATGGATCCGTCAAATCGTTATGAAGCTATGCGTGAAGCTACAAGCGATGTAGAAGAAGGAGCAGATTTCTTAATCGTCAAACCGGCATTAGCATACCTAGATATTGTTCGTGATGTTCGTAACAACTATGATTTACCGATCGTTGCCTATAATGTAAGTGGTGAATATGCAATGGTGAAAGCGGCGGCACAGAATGGCTGGATCGATGAAAAGCAAGTTGTTCTCGAAACATTAACAGGTATGAAACGTGCAGGAGCAGATTTAATCATTACTTATCATGCAAAAGATGCAATTCGATGGATGGAGGAAAAATAAGCAATGACTCGTTCACATGAAAAATCAAAAGCAGCATTTGCTGAAGCAATCAATTTAATGCCAGGTGGGGTCAACAGTCCTGTTCGTGCATTTAATGCTGTAAACATGGATCCTATCGTAATGGAAAAAGGCCATGGGGCTATCATTACAGATGTAGATGGCAATGACTATATAGATTATGTATTATCATGGGGACCACTTATTATTGGTCATACTCATCCGGATGTTGTAGCGGCTATCAAACGAGTCGCAGAAACAGGTACAAGCTTTGGGGCATCCACTGTTGTCGAAAACGAATTAGCAAAAGAAGTGATCGAACGTGTACCATCAGTGGAAATGGTACGTATGGTTTCATCAGGTACTGAAGCCACAATGAGTGCGATTCGTGTAGCACGTGGCTATACAGGACGTGATAAAATCCTTAAATTCGAAGGCTCTTATCACGGTCATGGTGATTCTTTGCTGATCAAAGCAGGTTCAGGTGTTGCAACACTTGGTTTACCTGACAGTCCTGGGGTTCCGATGGGGATTGCTCAAAATACTTTAACAGTTCCTTACAATGATTTAGCAGCTGTACAACAAGTGTTTGACAAATATGGTGAAGATATTGCAGCTATTATTGTAGAACCAGTTGCAGGTAATATGGGCTGTGTTCCTCCACTACCAGGTTTCTTAGAGGGTTTACGAGATATTACGACAAAAGCTGGTTCACTATTGATCTTTGATGAAGTGATGACAGGTTTCCGTGTAGGTTTTAACTGCGCACAAGGCTATCTTGGGATTACGCCAGATCTTACATGCTTGGGAAAGGTAATCGGTGGTGGTCTTCCAGTGGGCGCTTTCGGTGGTCGTCGTGAAATTATGGAACATGTGGCACCAGCTGGTCCGATTTATCAAGCCGGTACACTTTCTGGTAACCCATTAGCAATGGCTGCTGGTCTTGAAACATTGAATCATGTAACACCAGCATCATATGAATACTTTAAAAAATTGGGGGACCAATTAGAAGCTGGTTTCCGTGAAGCAGCTGAAACATATAATATTCCTCATACTGTAAACCGAGTAGGTTCTATGATTGGCTACTTCTTAACAAACGAAAAAGTGATCAACTTTGAAACAGCTAAAACGGCTGATTTGCAATTATTCGCAGATTACTATGCATTAATGGCTGAAGAAGGAATCTTCCTTCCACCATCTCAATTCGAATGCGTATTCTTCTCAACAGCACATACAGAAGAACATATTGCTAAAACAGTAGAAGCGTTCCAAAAGGTATTCAAGAAATTGGCTAGATAGATCATAACGGATATTTGGAAAAAGGTTTGAGTTTACTTAAGCACAACAAAGGACAGAAGCAAAAATTTATTCCTTTTTTAGGGAAATGAGTTTAGTTTGGGTTTGTCTTTTGATAAATGAAAACAATGAAAACACAGAATGCCCTAAACGAGCGTTCTGTGTTTTTCAGTTTAACAGCTTATACGCAGCGGGGAAGGATCAAGAAGATTACGCTGTGCAAAGTTTTCTTTATAATAAGAAATCGAATGATCATATTAGGTGTGTTAATGATCTCATTTTATCCATAAGATATAGAATTTTTTAGGATTACATCAAATATTCATCCTCATTTTTCCTCATCGACACGCTGTAATGATATTTTAAAATAACTTCAATAATAAAATAGCACTCGGACAAATTCCCTCTTTAGTAGAAGTTCTTTTTAAAATTTTTTCTGCATATATATGAAGATAGAGGAGGGATGTCGGAGTGTCAAACATTACCTGGGAAATAAATGAGTCATTTATTTTTCCTGAAGCGTATGGCCGCCCAGTAAAAACAGAAGAGATTAAAGTGGTTCCACGTTGGGAACAACAAATAGATGATTTATCGCTCCAAGTTTCCGGAATTTATCATGTATCAGCTTATTTAGAATTTGATAAAGAAAAGGAAAGAGCGAAACAATTATCAAATGATTGTACATTAATAGACGATGTGGAATGGCGAGACGACAAAGGATATTTCGAATATGCGATTGCTTTTGATGTGAGTCTACCAAAGGAAGTAGTGCAATCATCTATTCAATTAGATGCGCGAGATGTTAAGGTGGAATTACAAGACGATGGAATTTGCCACGTTAACTATCAAGTAGATTGTCACTATGATGAAGTGAAAAAGGAGCAACCAGAGATCTTAGTACAATCTACTGAAAGTACAACTTCAGCTGATCTTTTAGAAACTCCTATAGAATCAAATTCGGAAGAATCTATCTTAAGTGAATTTTTATGGAATTTAGAAGAACATTATACGACGGTTGAGATTCCATTAAATGATATCCGTAAATAATAAATACCAAAGTAATATAAAGATTAAGAGGAGGACAACATCTAAAGTTGTTGGGACAATAATGACCCGTATGAATTGAAAACAGGATAAAGGTAAGATGATATTTTTACAGTAAAACCTCGTCTTACGTAACCAAGGGGGAAGTAAATAAGGATTGTAACGTCCTCTTTTCATTATTGAATCTCCTTTCTTTTTGAAATGAAAAATCCATTCCTAGTAGTATATGTTGCTAGGAATGGGTTTTTGTCGTTAAAGTTATAAATATTATTTCATCTGTAGGAAATCAAATAACTTGTAGATCGAATAATGGTGATGAAATGATGTATTGAAAAACTTGAAAAATAATGTCGTATTCGGTAAAATAAATATAGCTATATATATGCGAAGAAGGGGAGGAGTAGAACGCTCCTACTTGTTAGAGAGGAAACGGTTGGTGCGAGTTTCTCAAGTAGACGTTTGAAGGTAGCCCTGGAGCAGTTTCTGTGAACAAACGAAGTAGCAGAAACCGGTGTGATAAAGCCGTTATCCGATGAAGTGTCAGCTCATATTGGCTGAAATTAAGGTGGTACCGCGAATAGAACCTTCGCCCTTTGTTTAGGGTGAAGGTTTTTTATTTATCTTCCCCCGATTACTTTGTCCTGTATTAACGGGCAGTAAGATTTCCTGTTTCAAGACTTTAATCACAAGCAGGAAGAATGGAGGTCCACCACCTATAAAGGTCCAATTCGGGCAGTAAGACCCCATCTCAAGGTTTAGAGAGAAACGAGAAGATGATGGGGGATGAACTGCCGCATGCGCCCGATTGGTTCGGGCAAACAGGATGTTGGTCACTCAGGTGTTGCCACAGGACGTGGCGCTTTTAACCTGAGTTCCTCTATTTCAGTGGGGGATGAAGAAAATCCCCGCTGATGGAAGGAAGCTTCACTTTATCGAATAACAAGATAATTAAAGGAGGTCATACGATTGACTGAACAAAATACATCAATGCCTACAAAATACGATCCACAGTCGATTGAACAAGGTCGCTATGATTGGTGGCTGAAAGGCGAATTTTTTAAAGCACAACCTGAAAGTGGAAAACAACCATATTCTATTGTTATTCCACCACCAAATGTAACTGGTAAATTACATTTAGGTCACGCCTGGGATACGACACTACAAGATATCTTGATTCGTATGAAACGCATGCAAGGTTATGATGCTCTTTGGTTACCAGGGATGGATCATGCAGGTATTGCAACACAAGCAAAGGTAGAAGCAAAGCTCCGTGAAGAAGGCGTTTCTCGTTATGACATAGGACGCGAAAAATTCCTCGAAAAAACATGGCAATGGAAAGAAGAATACGCGGGTACAATTCGTCGGCAATGGGCGAAATTAGGTTTAGCTCTTGACTATTCTCGTGAACGCTTCACCCTTGATGAAGGTCTTTCTGATGCAGTAAAAGAAGTATTCGTCAGATTATATGAAAAAGGTCTAATTTATCGTGGTAAACGTATTATCAACTGGGATCCACAAGCCAAAACAGCCCTATCTGACATCGAAGTTATTTATAAAGATATCGAAGGGGCATTCTATCATATGGAATATCCTTTAGCTGATGGTTCTGGCAAACTCGAAATCGCTACAACACGTCCAGAAACCATGCTTGGTGATACAGGTATCGCTGTCAATCCAAAAGATGAACGCTATGCACATTTAGTTGGTAAAACCGCTATTC
The DNA here is from genome assembly GCF_007896505.1 of Rummeliibacillus sp. SL167. Lineage (NCBI taxonomy): Bacteria > Bacillati > Bacillota > Bacilli > Caryophanales > Caryophanaceae > Rummeliibacillus > Rummeliibacillus sp. SL167. Next base: position 363,138 of record NZ_VCBM01000001.1, read on the forward strand.
TTCCAATCGTAGGTCGGGAGCTTCCGATTGTAGCAGATGATTATGTCGATATGGAATTCGGTACAGGTGTTGTTAAAATGACTCCTGCGCATGATCCTAATGACTTTGAAGTAGGGAATCGCCACAATTTAGAACGGATTATCGTGATGAACGAAGACGGTACGATGAACGAAAACGCTGGCAAATATCAAGGCATGGATCGTTTTGAATGTCGTAAACAAATCGTCAAAGACCTACAAGAAATGGGTGTATTGATCCGCATCGAACCATATATGCACTCTGTTGGTCACTCTGAACGCACGGGTGTTGTTGTAGAACCTTATCTATCCGCACAATGGTTTGTTAAAATGGAGCCTCTTGCAAAAGCGGCATTAGCGCTTCAACAAAAAGAAACAGAAAAAGTAAACTTTGTACCAAACCGTTTTGAAAACACGTATTCTCGCTGGATGGAAAATGTTCATGATTGGTGTATTTCTCGTCAATTATGGTGGGGTCACCAAATTCCAGCTTGGTATCATAAAGAAACAGGTGAAATTTACGTAGGAAAAGAAGCACCAGCTGATGAAGAAAACTGGACGCGTGATGAAGACGTACTAGATACTTGGTTTTCATCTGCATTGTGGCCTTTTTCTACAATGGGATGGCCTGATACAGAAGCAACCGATTTTAAACGCTACTATCCAACAGATACCTTAGTAACAGCGTATGATATTATTTTCTTCTGGGTATCCCGTATGATTTTCCAAGGTCTTGAGTTTACAGGGGAACGCCCTTTCAAAGATGTACTCATTCATGGCTTGGTACGTGATGGTGAAGGACGTAAAATGTCTAAATCCCTTGGCAATGGTGTCGATCCAATGGATGTTATCGAAAAATACGGTGCAGATTCATTGCGTTACTTCTTGGCAACTGGTTCATCTCCAGGGCAAGATTTACGTTACACCACTGAAAAAGTAGAAGCTGTTTGGAACTTTGCTAACAAAATCTGGAATGCATCACGTTTTGCATTGATGAATATGGATGGCTTAAAATACGATGAGATCGATCTTTCAGGTGAAAAATCAGTTGCGGATAAATGGATTTTGACACGTTTAAATGAAACAATTGAAGAAGTAACTCGACTTGCCGATAAGTATGAATTCGGTGAAGTTGGCCGTCATCTACACAACTTTATCTGGGACGATTTCTGTGACTGGTACATTGAAATGGCCAAACTACCGCTTTACGGTGAAGATGAAGCAGCCAAGAAAACGACTCGTTCTGTACTTGCTTATGTTTTAGACAATACAATGCGTCTATTACATCCATTAATGCCATTTGTGACAGAAGAAATTTGGCAAAACTTACCTCATGATGGTGTATCGATCACTCAAGCTTCATGGCCTGTAGTAAAACAAGAATATATTTTCGATCAACAATCACAAGACATGAAATTATTGATGGATATCATCCGTGCAGTACGGAATATTCGTGCAGAAGTAAATACACCAATGAGTAAAAAAGTGCCAATGTATATTTCTGCAAAAGATCAAGCAACACTTGCCGTTCTAGAGGCTAATAAAGCGTATATCGAAAAATTCTGTAATCCTGAAACACTTACATTAGGTGAAAATTCACAGCCTACGGTGAAAACGATGTCAGCTGTCGTATCAGGTGCTGAATTATTCTTACCACTTGAAGGTTTAATCGATGTAAAAGCGGAAATTGAACGTTTGACGCACGAACTTGAAAAATGGGATAAGGAAGTAAAACGTGTTCAAGGAAAACTAAGTAATGAACGTTTTGTTTCCAAAGCCCCAGAAGCAGTCGTTGCTACAGAACGCGCAAAAGAAGCAGATTATCTTGAAAAATTTGCAACTGTTGAAAAACGCATTACCGAATTGAAAAACATGTAATTTGAAAGTGGGACTACGCTTATTATAGAGATTTTCAATAGGTGTCAGCGAAAGCAATCGAGCAGAATTAAACGTCTTTAGAAATGGGGATTTTCCCTGTTAATGCAAGATCAATAAAATCGTCGAAGTCTTTATGAATGGACTTCGACGATTTTTTTATGGGGAAGATAAGACTTCATTTGCTGATAAAATATAGGCTTTATCTTAAAAAGTTTGAATTGATTTACGGAAAAGGAGGCTCAATTTATAGAAGAGGAAGGAGGAGTTCTATCCACGGAAGGAGGGGTTCCATCCACGGAAGGAGAGGTTCCATCCACGGAAGGAGAGGTTCTATCCACGGAAGAAAGAGTCCCATCCACGGAAGGAGAGGTTCTATCCACGGAAGAAAGAGTCCCATCCACGGAAGGAGGGGTTCCAATCCACGGAAGGAGGGGTTCCAATCCACGGAAGGAGGAGTTCCATCCATGGAAGAAAGGCTCTATCCACGGAAGGAGGGGTTCTATCCACGGAAGGAAGAGTTCTATCCACGGAAGGAGAGGTTCTATCCACGGAAGGAGAGGTTCTATCCACGGAAGGAGAGGTTCTATCCACGGAAGGAGGGGTCCCATCCACGGAAGGAGGGGTTCCATCCACGGAAGAAAGGCTCCAATCCACGGAAGGAGAAATTCCATCCATGGAAAATAAAAATACAAGGCCTCACCTAAAACTCTTCTAAATGAATTCTTTATCTTTAACCAACCAAATCAGTATGATGATAACTATAAATTTTCTGCAAAATATTCCATGATCAATGTAGGTAATTCTTCGTTATATAATTGATAAAAAGATCTGGCGCCGACGGGATCCTCGATTTCATTTAAAAGCCAGTCGCCGTTTGGTAATAATAAAAAGTCGATGCCGATGTAATCGCTTTTCAATGCTTTTTGTAGCTGAAGAACATGTTGTTGTTGAAGAGCATTTAATGGATATTTTTCGATTGTTCCTCCTAAAGTATAGTTGGAGCGGAAATCGTGACTGCCTATGCGTTTGACAGCGCCGATGATGGTTGAACCAAGCACCCATACACGAACATCCGTAGCCTTTGTTTCGATGTAGGGTTGGATAATCGTTTGGCGATTGCTCCATATATGCTGATGTTTTTTTAATTCATTTTCATCTGAGCATAATGCTACCTCTTTGCCGCCATGTCCATCAATGGTTTTGATGATAACTGGAAAGTTGTTGATTGGGTCTTCCGACAAAATAGGGACAGAAGGAATGCCATGTAATTTTCCAAATTGAAGAGTCCTTTTTTTATTATTCGCAATGCCATTGACAAATGAATTATTGAAAACTTTAATGCCTGCTCGCTCCAACTTTTTGGCTATTTGAGAATTGCGCGTACGATTCCAGACAAATGATAATGGATCGATTGTATAGTTTTCAAACTGCAACTGTCCATCTACTTCATCATCAGTGATGAATGAAAGTGCTATGTCATACTTTTTAGCCGTTTCAATCATTTCCTCGATAAAATACTTATTTTTCTCTACATCCTGTTGTTCATATATGAGATAAGCATGTTTCATCGTGTCACCCGATTTTCTTTAAAATATATTCGACGAATGCTACACCTACATTAATACCTGTCACATTATACAGATTTCGGATATGTGCAGCGGCATTGACTTCACACACAATCGGCGCCTCATCGGGACCAAATAGCAAATCCACACCAGCAAATTCAGCTCCTACAGCTTTGGCTGCTTGAATAGCCACTTCTTTTTGGGTATCAGTCAACATGATTTTTTCGGCATGACCGCCATTTGTAATATTGGCACGAAAATCCGTTTCAGAATGGCGATACATAGAGGCAATGATTTCGTCCCCAATAATATTCACACGAATATCACGACCACGACTTGAAGCGACAAACTGCTGGAAGACAAAATCTACACCTCGTAGGGCATCTACTTTCTCATAGAATTCCTCTTCCGTATGGATCAAATATACATTCATCCCAAATGAGCCATGTCCTTCTTTTATAATCATTGGTAGCCCCAATGTATGTAAGACATTTTCGAAATAGCCACTGTCACGAATCGTAAACTTGGGATAGACCTTGGGTGCGATAATTGTAGTAGGCATTGGCACATGAGCCTTTGCCAATTGTATGTATTGCTTTGCTTTGTTGTCGCAGGTTTCAATCACTTCAGGATCATTGAATACAGGAATTCCACAATTTTTTAAATAAGTAGCAAGTAAAATATCTTTATCCAAAAAGATAACGAAATCAGGTTTGTTTTGAAGCTTTTCATCTAGCTTCATCATGATTTCATAGTTCTTTAAAATAGTTGGTTGAACATTTAGTTGTTCACAAGCTTCAGCCATTAATCTGGCTTGGTCGAGAAATTTATCATTGATAAGACTACCATTGTAAATAATCCAACATGTTTTCATTATAAAATCCCCTTCATACAAGTGAGTGCTATAATAATAAAGTAAAATTTCATACAGTAGATATTTTTTCCATTTCTACTGTGTATGACTAGTTGAACCGATCAGGCTTATACAGGCAGCTGTTTCCACACTTATTTCTTTCTTTTTATTGGGACCTTAAAGTGGGGTCTTCCTGTTAATGTGGGATAAATAAAAGTTTAGCACGAAAATGATTGAATATATAGGATGGAGTGTTAAAATGATTCCTAAATTAGATGAATATAAAAAACGCTGGCATATTTTAAGTGATTCAGCGATCAAACCAGGACTAGATGCAATGACAGAAGCATTGGCATTAGTAAAAAATCCGCAAAACGATCTTCCTGTTATTCATTTAGCAGGAACAAATGGCAAAGGTTCTACCGTTACCTTTATTGAACATATTGCTCAACAGCATGGATTAAAAACAGCAACATTCATGTCTCCTTGTATTGAGGATGTTCATGATCAAATCCAGCTTAATGAAAAACCAATAACGCCGAAAGAAATGAATGCCGTTTTTCAAATCATGCATGATGCAGGGCTAGATGGGAAATTGACTGATTTTGAACTTCTCACAGTGGCAGCTTTTCTCGCCTTCAGTCGATTCCAACCTGATATTGCGATCATCGAATGTGGAATGGGCGGCCGTTTTGATTGTACAAATGTGATGATCCCTGTTGTTTCAGTTGTACCAAGCATTGCGTTAGAACATACCAATTTCTTGGGCGATACATTGAGGAAAATCGCTTATCACAAATCAGGCATTATTAAAAAAGACAGACCTATTGTGACAGGTGCTCTTCCAACTGAAGCAATGGAAGTTTTTAAAGAAGAAGCGACAAAACAACATGCGCCCCTCTATGTGTTTAATAAAGATTTTTCAGTAGAAACAACTAAAGATGGTGAAACATACATCAATCCGAATTACGAATTTACGAACTTAAAACGCATCATGCCAGGCGCTCACCAAAGAAGTAATATGGCACTTGCTATTACTGCCTTTACATTATTTGCAGGGGAGAAAAATATTAAAATCGACTCGACAAAGCTGCAAAAAGGTATACATGAGGCTCATTTAGCCGGGAGATTCGAGAAAATAGTCCCAAATCTATATATTGATGGTGCCCATAATCCTGCCAGCGCAAAAGCGCTAATTAAGTCGATTAAGGAAGAATTTCCAGGAAAAAAGATTCATTTTATAGTAGGAATGCTAAAGGATAAAAATATAGAAGGTGTTTTAAGGTTATTAGAAGAAATAGGTACTAGTTTTACTTTTGTGGATGTGGACAATGAAAGAGCAATGCCTGCTGAAATGATCTATGACATAAGTCACAGTAAAAATAAGCGCGTATCAGATGAAGATATCATTCGTATAATTGATGAAAAGCTAGATGAAACAAGCATTGTTATCATGACAGGATCACTTTATTTATTAACACAGTGGAGGAAAGCACTATTAACAAGGTTTAAAAGTACTAAATTTTTATATTGAAATATGAGTATATTTTGGTATAATTTACATTATAAATTTAAAAAAGCAGGGTGAAAAGTATGGAAAAGACAATTGGTTTTCAAGTGTTGATCTTCATCTCATGGATTGCATTAGTACCTATAAGTATTTATGCGATTTATGTCCAATTTCCCCCTGCTTTCAATATAGATTGGCCTTTACTGATAGGATTGACCATTTTAGGACTTGTGACAGCTTCCTGTCCAGCCAATATTAATGGAGTACCTTATTTTTTGATTCAGTGGGTAGGTCTTGCTGTATTTTTAAGATTTGGCTTATTTATAGAAATCATTGTGTCTCAGATCGCCATCATACCATTGATTTATCGCTTAAAATTAACCCGGCAAGATATTTATCGGATTCCCTGGAATTCAATGATGTTTTTAATGGTGTCATTTATCAGTGGTTTTGTCTTTTTGAAATTAGGAGGGACTATTCATTCCATTGACCCTATACATATGGTTGGTTATGGATTGCTTTATATTTTGGTGAATAATGGGGTAAATCACACACTTATAAAACTAAGTGGTTTTTTATTAGGCAACAGAACACCATTCTTTACGATGGAAGATGCTTGGGATTATTTGATAGGTTGCTATGTACTGCCAATGGGGATTAGCTTGTACTTTTTATGTGAGTATGTCGGGATTATCGCCATCATATTATTAGGCATTCCTTTTTATATTTCAACAAAACTTTTACAGCTTTATGGAATCTCCAATAAATTGAATAAGGAACTTTCTGAAGCTGCTCATTTCGGTCACCAATTGGCTGATCGGCTAAGTTCAGAAGAAACACTCGACTTATTTATGGAACAAGTGCCGAAAATGGTATCAATTGATGGGTTTTATATGATCGATCGTCGAAAACAAACGGGAATCCTTTCTATTTTGAAAGCTTATGAAAATGGACAAACGATCATGAAAAACGTCACACATAAAGAACTTAGCAAGGGGATATTAGAGGAAACATTATATACAGAAGAAAAAATTAAATTTAAGAGGCGAATGGAATGGGAATCAAAATCTAGCGACTATTTGCTCCCTGATACTCAAAGCATTTTAGTATTGCCTCTCTCAAGAAATCACGAAATGGAAGGGATTCTCATATTAACATCTAAAAAGAAAAACTTCTTTAAGGATTATCAGGTGAAAATCCTCGAACTCGTTTGTTCGTATTTTACGGTTTCTTTAGAAAAAGCAAGATATGTAGAAAAGGCGAAGCATAAGAGTGAGCGCTGTGGCTTAACGGGATTATATAATTATAGGTATTTTGATGAGCATTTGACCATCACGATGGAGCAATTGAAAAGAAGAATGATTTCTAATTTATCGTTAGTCATGTTAGATATCGATTATTTTAAAAAGATCAATGATAATTATGGTCATCAAAGTGGCAATGATATCCTATGCGGAATTGCAGACATTTTACGAAGAGAAATCGGTGAGCATGGCACAATCGCTAGGTATGGAGGAGAAGAGTTCGTCATTCTTTTGCCAGGCTATTCAAAAGCAGCAGCACTTCATATTGCAGAACATCTACGCAAGACCATTGAACAACAACCATTTGAAATCACACCTGATTTGATGGAAAATGTCACACACTTAGTTGTCCATGTAACAGCAAGTATAGGTGTATCTGCTGCACTTGAAGACACCGATGATGCTCCAGCGCTACTACGAAATGCTGATCAGGCCATGTATATCGGCGCGAAGAAAAAGGGAAGAAATAGGGTTGCCGGGTATTGATGCTATAAGCAATAATAGAATTTACTTATTATGGGTTAAATAAATTTTACAAAAAATGAAGAATACTGTTATTCAATATTCTTCATTTTTTTATGAAAATATTTGTTTAATTGTTGCTAACAAATACAAAAATTAACATTCTACTTTTCAATCATATCTCCCACAGTTGTTAACTTATTAGCATCTCCATAAATTTTAATAGTCGTTGTACCGCCAACAGAGTTTGTTGGATCATAAAAAACGGATGAGCCACCACTAGCTTCAAAAGAGTTGGAAATAATGGTGCCTTTAATTTTTCCACCACCAGATAATGAAAAATTCGCATGGGGTGCAAGAAAAATTTGAGAATAGACATTTGTACCGCCACTAACGCTTACATTTTGCCCACCAGTATAAATATCCCCTTGGAATCCAGCTCCAGCAGTAATGTGAACATCAGCTTGTTGTGCATAAAGAGATCCATATATTTTTTGTGCACCATCCATATCCACTGCGTTTTTTCCTTTATAGTAAATTTTTAATTTGGAAATATCACCTGGTGAGCTATTATCATATATATCTTTATCTATATATTGGCTATTAATAGTACTACCACTACCAGTTGTTATTTGATTTTCTACGTAAAAAGTTAGCTTACCAGAACCTATTATTTTAATATGCCCATTCGTAACATCTAAATGGTTGACGAGAATTTTTTTATCTGTATTTCCTACATTGATGACCAGTGTGTAATTACTATTTAAAATGATGTTATCAAATTTCATATCTGTAGTCATATCAAGTTGATAGCCATTTGTAAGATAATGAGTAATCAATAAATCATGATTTTTTATAACAAATGCAGATTCATATTGGTTTTTTTGAACTACTTTGTTTGCTGGATAAGGTAATTGCTCTAATATCGAAAAGTCATTATCGGGAAATGGAGGTAATGAAATTTCAATAGGAGTTGTGATATTAATTTTGGGCTTTTCTGTATAGTAATCAGGTATTGAAATGTTTTTTATATCACTTGATTCAGTAGCAACTTCTCCATCAAAAATATTTGCACTACCTGATAGTTTAAGAGTATTGGAAACATGTACTGCATATTTATTGCTTTTCGTTTCTTGCTTTTCAGTGATATTTGCATTTAAAGTAACTGTGTAGTTTTGTGAAAGTGTTCGTTTATTCTTTCCGATTTTTCCAACTGATAAAATATCGTATTGTATAGGAAAACTATTATTAATACGGCTTACTGTAACAGTTGCAGTGGGCTGTTCGTTAAAATTTTTATCAAAATTGTCAAATATATAAGTAGAAAGTCGAATGTTATTTTCAACAATTGTATAAAACTGTTGTTCAAAATTATAATTTATCTTTTGCTCAGTTGTAAGATTATCATATTCATTTTTGGTTTGATCATATGCATTGTTGACGATTGTATCTAATTTTGATTTGGTTTGAACAATTCCGGCTTCTGCAATATAGTAGGCAGATTGATCCGAACGCTCATGATCTGCCTGTTTTAATGTAGTTGCAGAAGTTCCCATTAGACCTAATCCAAGTATAGAAATTACTACTAAAGTGAGAACTGCAATGATAAGTGTATAACCGTGTTTATTATTTAAATATGATTTTAAATATAGCAATTTTTTCATCAATCCTCACTCCTCGATACAATAGTGGTTGATAATTCTTTATTACTATCTAATTTTTTTATGGAAATATGCCAAGTATTGTTATTTTGATTTACAGTAAAAGTATCAATTTGTTTTGCTAGAATTTCATCATTTGTTGTAAAGGTATTTGGAGCGCCATTAAATTTATAAATAGTGTGATTGGATTTATCTAATTGGTAATTTACATTGTCAATTTTTATGCCATTAGTAATTGGCTGTATGTTATTTGCAGTTGTCTTTCGAATTTCCTTTGTAATGATTTTAAAAACATAAGATATATCACTCAATTGATGATTTTCAGTTAACTGAACATCATAATGATCGACACTTTTTGTAAGTAAACTTAGGATAAGCAGTGACAAAAAACCAATAACCACAAGCACTGCCACTGTTTCAACAAGTGTCATTCCTCTTTGATGTTTCAAAATTTCTTTGCCTTTCATTACGATCCCGCCTTCCATTCAATGACGTTTTGCATAATCGCTTTATAGTTTTGAGGATTACCACAGACAGCATCGGGATTTTCTAACGTTTTTTTATCATAAACAGTAATCGTCATATCGGAAAGTTTAGAGGGGAATTGGACATTTTGAGCTAGTTGTAATGCAATCGTATAGCTAGGATATTGAGCGTCTTCTTTAAAATAAGTATTTGCACAAGATGCATTTTGATAGTGTAGACTTGTAATGCCATCTTCTTTATGGTTAAAAGTATATTTTTTACTGACGCTATAGAAATTCTCCATCTCCGTTTGCGCAACGTATGTTGCATCAATGATTGTCTCTGAAGATTTTGTCGTTTGTTTTGTTTGAATAAAAAGTGTGAAAAATGACACTAATAGAATGACTAATATGACAAAGGATGCAATGACTTCTACGAGTGTGCTTCCTTTTTTGTTACAAATGTTATGGGTTATATTCAAATTGTTCATCCCTGCCTTCTATCATTAGTGAAAAAGTAATATATATTTGTTTAAAATGATAACATATTTTAAGATAGTTTTTACGAGAATAAAGGTGAAAAAGAAATAAATTTTATTAAAATGAATGCTAGATTGGTATCATCATGAAAAATATAAAAATAGGGCACAAAGAATAGTGATTTAACAGTATTCTTTGTGCCCTTTTTAATATGTTTTTTTCTGCTTTAACGGGGCAGTAAGACCTTTATTTCAAAATTTAGAGAGAAACGAAAAGATAGATGAAGGAATCGAATGACCGTAAAAATCCGATTGGTTTAGACCGACAAGAGGTTGGGTTCCTCAGGTGTTGCTAAGGGATATGGCGCTTTTAACCTGAGTTCCTCCATTTCAGTGGGGGATGAAGAACCCCCGCTGTTGGAGTTTCACTTTATTGACTGGAACGTTCTATATATTCTGGAGGATTTAGTTCCGTAATATATTCTTCTTGTTGATCTCGCATAAAGGTGGTGTATTGTTGGATAAGATCTTCATCGTATGTTACTTTTAGACGTGAATCTTTTTTCTTTTGTTCATCAATTGAATCTGTATTAATTCCAAACCAATCTGGTGTAGTATTCCCTCTAAGAGCAGTCAGGATTAATCTTTTGGCTGAGATGCCGCCAGTTAATCTGATATTAGAACCTACACCATACATAATCATATTAGACTTGGAATAGAAAAAGCCTTTTATTGTACTTGGATCGTGATAGTCACTATACTCGGAAATATTAGAAATCTGAATATTTCCATTGGCAAAAATGATCAATGTGCTATCGGGATCCAACCCTTGTAGTGTACTCTCTTTTATTTCAACATCCCCTTTTACATAAATTAATGCATCACTTTTTAAATTGGTATCATTTATCGTTAAATCACCGTTAACGTAATATGTGCCTGTTAAGTTTATATTTTGGTGATTACTATCTATTTTCATGTCACCTTCATATTTATACTCTTGGCATTTGTTATTCTTTTCTTGCCTACATTTTTTCCCCACGAGAACGGTATCACTGCGGCTAAAATTTTCCGTTGGTTTTTTAGAAATAGTTAAATCTTCAAAGTAATAATCAGCGATTCCCACATTTTTTTCCTGTATTTTTGCTAATACATCAATTTGATCCGCTGGCAAAGATTTTGTCACAATGTCTAGATTAGGTGTATTAAATAAATAATTATTTTTTAGCTTATTCGTTGTGCTAACGTTTGCGGGGGATAACTTAGTATATGGAGGCTTATCCAAATAATATATTCCCTTTTTATCTGTAGGATTGGAAATATGGTCATCATAGTTACTTGCCTCATCTACAGTGTAAATATTTTTTCCGCTTTCTCTCATAATGATTTTAGGAGTTATACTTTTTGTATCTTTCACTAATCTTGGACCGACACTGTTTTCCCAAACTGCAATGATTCCAAACATCCAATGTGCATTCCTTGTAATAATCAAATTCCCATCTGTCTTAACATCACCTTGTATCTCAACTCCGCCATGTAGATAGAGGTCACCACCATCATTCGTTGAGAGTGCATAGCGAAGCTGGTCTGGGATGGCATCTGTTCCGATAATGACTTTGCTAGTGGTGATACGTGTTTTTCCATTGACGATACCAGTGCTTTTAAACGTTACAAGGCGTTTATAGAGATCTTTTTCATCGTTAGAAACCATTTCTACCCGATCAATGCATACTTTCGTTTCTTTGGTTTGATCCTGTTTTCCCCCTGGGATTGTGATTCCTCCTCCATCTGAGCAGTTAGGTATTATATTATTCTCTAATAATTGGTAGAAATCTGTTTTTCCCATCGGATTGTTTTTGATTTCATTTTGTAAGTATAGTTGTATATCGTTCACTGCATATTTAATCCCTTTATCAGATAAATCCTGTGCCTGAACAGTGTCTTGCCGTAGTTCATTTTTCTTGATACCACTGGATGTCAACGTTAATAAGCTTAGCCCTAATACCGTGAAAATAACGATAACAGCTACTGTGAGTATAAGCGTGTAGCCTTTTTCGTTTTGTAATTGTTTTGTCAATGATATCCCTCCTCCGTCTATTAGTAAGAGCTTTTCTATTTGAATCTCTAGTTGTTCTTAGGGGTTGCTAGATTTCCTATAGGAGCTGACCGTCTAATGGCTCCTTCCTTCAATCATTAGTTAGATGTAGAGAAAAGAGGTTGAATCGTATTTTTGAAAGCTATCTTTTTTTTCGTCACGTTTTGACTGCGTTTCGTTGTTTTTTCAAGAACAAGGTAGATTTCATAGGAAGGGTCCGTCTCAGGATCCCCATTTATCTTCGATTCTGGTAATATACGAATATTCGTATTTTCTATATGATAATGGTCGTTTTTTAAAAGGATATTCGTTGTAGTCCCATTTGTTTGAAAGCCAATTTTCTGCAATGTATTTTGACAAGCACTATCATCGATATTCCAGTTTCCTTCCTCATCCTTTTGGCATTTTGTTAGATCCGTTGTTACTTCTAGAAAGCTGCCACTTTCATTTGTTGTATTGCGTACGATCGTGTTTTGATTGGTTGAGTATATTATTTTGATGAATTGACTCATAATAAGATCCGCCTCATCACGTAACTCTGTATCTGTTTGAATATCATTCGCTTCTTCACTACCTTTTATAAAAACATTCACAACGATGACAGAAATAATAGAAAGGAGTACGAGACTCGCTAACACTTCTACCAGCGTGATACCCATATTATTTTTAAGGATTTTATTCAATAGAAACATACCCTTCCGTTGAACTTTTGGTTTTCCCATCTGGTGCAGTAACAGTGACGACCACTTTTATGATTTTTAAATCTACTTCAGAATTGCGCCCATATTTTTCTGTTCCTTGAGAAGCAGCATAAGAAACGGTATATGCTTTTTCATTAAATGTAATTGTATCGGGTGGGGCAGCAGGATTAGTAGCAATTTGAAAATAATCTTGAACATCCGAAGCTGCCTTGATTTCTTTCATTGGTTTTGCTTTTAACCCTTCTAATATCCCATCTGCCAAATTGATGACAACCAATTTCTCATTATTGATGTTTGCGGTTTTATTTGTTTGCACAAATAATTGAGTAAAAGATAGCAAAATAATCACAAGTAAGACAATGGATGCAAGAGTCTCTACAAGTGTAAAGCCATTTTGAGTGGCAGTAGTCTTATTCATCACATAAGAAACCTCCAATCCTCCTTATTAATGAAAGAAGAATTAAAAAAATAGTTATAGCTTTTTGGATGTTAAAAAAGTTTTTTGTTCTAAAAATCTAAAAAATAAGATAGTTAACTCTATCTATCCTTTTTGTATTATTATATATCCTTTAATATACAATCGCTGTGATATTTAGCATATTAAAGTTTGAAAAAATTACATATTTTTCGGGAATTATGTGAAAAAAGGCATATCTTTTCTTCATTTTTTCATTTATAATGTTGATTGTAGCCAAATATACATATACGAAAAAGAGAAAATGATGGGAGATCTATAACATGAAGATATTCTCTAAAGCTATGATCATTATGCTTTTGATATCCGTAGCGCTAGTTTCAGGAGAATATATGAGTATCCGGACACTAGCAGCTTCTGAGGGGTCTACTATTGGATCTATTTCTGTGAAAGACTTATCTGAAAGTGATTTAAAGAAAAAGTTAAATACTGCAATTGCGGAATGGAAAAATAACAATATTGAAATCATGGTTGGAAATCATAAAGTACGCTTGAGCGGAGATGATTTTCTATTTGATGTAGATGCTTCTATTCAACAATATGAGGTAGCTATAGACAAACCGTGGTATGCTTTTTGGAAAAAGACACCAATTGTTCATGAACCACTTCAAGTAAAAGCCAATCATTCACTGATTGAGAAAATTGAAAGTGAAGTAAAGCTAAAGGGAGGGAACATAGATCAACAAGTTTTAGAAGCAGCATCTTATTTAAAAAAATCTCCTATTGAAATACAAATAGATGATTTTTCGATAGAAGATGCTGAGCGCATATCATTTGAATCGATTCCAATCCCTGACAACCTGCAAACAGAGGTCGAAACCATTGCGAAAGAATTAGATGGCATCATGATCGAACCTGAGAAAACATTCTCTTTTAATAAAGTAGCCACACAGGTCGGCAGTAATGATGATGCGATGTCGCTTGTAGCATCCGCATTATATAGTACTGTTTTACAAAGCAGCTTTGAAGTTATTGAAAGACATCAAGCAGAGGATATTCCAACCGATGTGAAACCGGGATATGAAGCAAGCGTTAGTCCTTTTTTAGAACAGGATCTGCAATTTGTTTCACATAGTCATGTTCTTGCTAAAATCATGGCGAAAGTAGAAGATGGAAAGTTAAAAGTTTCCTTATATTCTTTACCGGGAAATCCACAGGTGACGATTTCCGAAAAAGATCGGCAGACTGTTGCACCACGTACGATATATCGCTATACGAAAAGCTTAGATGAAGGTGAGAGCAAAACGATTCAACAGTCAAAGCCGGGTTTACAGTTGCTTATATTCCGCACCATTACGGATGAAAATGGTGATACCAAGACGCAATTGATCGGTCAAAACTATTATGCTCCTAAAAATGAAATTATTGAAAAGTCTTCTATAGAAGCACCAGCTGATACGAATGCAACGGCCAATGCTGAGGATGGAAACACGGACAATACCAATGGCACTGATGAAAATGTAGGTCAATCGAATCATGGTCAAACAGAGGATAACAGTAGCCATTCAAACAATAGTAAAAGCCAAACAAATAAAGATCAATCCAATACATCAACTCATAAAAAAGCAACAGAAAGCAAAAATGGTGGGACTGTACCAAAAGGTAGCTACTATAATGATTCTGGCGATATTGTAACACCAAAAGACACTAAATAAGCATGTAGAGGTGATAATGATGGGGCTTTCTGCAAGAAAAAGATTGGGAGATCTGCTCGTTGAAGCAGGGGCGATCACTCAGCAACAGCTTGATTTCGCATTGGCAAATAAACCAAAAGCCGAAAAACTAGGTGACTTTTTAATCAGCGAAAATTTATTGACAGAGCAACAACTTATTGAAGTACTAGAATTTCAATTAGGGGTCCCGCATATTAGCATTAGTCAATTTATGATTGATCCCGAGTTAGTGCAATTATTGCCCAAAGATTTAGCAAAACGATCACTTATCATGCCGCTTACACGTGAAAAGAACAAGTTATTAATCGCAATGGCGGACCCAATGGATTATTTTGCAATTGAAGAAGTTCGTATGGCGACTGGCTGTCAGATCGAAACATGTATCGCTACAAAGGATGATTTAAAACGTGCCATCAGCAAATATTACGATTTGCAAGAAACAATGGACGCAGCACTCAATGATTTGATGCCGGCAGAAAATAGCGACGAAGCAGAAATATTAGATGATGACTCACCTATTGTCAAATTAGTCAATCAAATTATTTCCAATGCCGTTGTGCAAAGAGCCAGTGATATCCACTTCGATCCACAAGAAACAGAATTCCGTATTCGTTATCGGATTGATGGTGTTTTAAGAACAGAGCGTTCACTCCCAAAGAATATGCAAAATATGGTTATTGCTCGTATTAAAATCATGGGTAATCTGAATATCACGGAAAGTCGTTTGCCGCAAGATGGACGGATCAAGGCAAACATCAATCTGCATCCTGTAGATATTCGATTATCTACTTTGCCAACTGTTTATGGAGAAAAAGTGGTGATGCGTGTCCTAGACTTAAATAATTCGCATGGTGATTTAGGAAAATTGGGATTTTCAGAAAATAATTTAGTTCATTTTAAAGAAATGATCAGTAAGCCGAATGGCATCGTACTGATCACTGGGCCAACAGGTTCTGGTAAATCTTCTACATTGTCGACTGCCTTGACTTATTTGAATAGCGAAGAAGTCAATATTATTACAGTAGAAGACCCGGTCGAATATCAATTAGATGGTGTCAACCAAATTCAAGTTCGTGAAGAAATCGGTTTAACATTTGCCACTGGTTTACGTTCTATTTTGCGTCAGGACCCAGATATTATCATGATTGGTGAAATTCGTGATCTAGAAACAGCACAGATTGCCACAAGAGCCTCACTAACAGGGCATTTAGTATTAAGCACACTACATACCAATAGTGCTGCGGAATCGATTTCTCGGCTTTTTGATATGGGCATCGAGCCATTCCTATTATCATCATCGATCGTAGGGGTAGTGGCCCAACGACTTGTGCGTCGTGTTTGTCGAGATTGTGGGGAATACCATGATTTATCGAGTGAAGAACTAGAGATATTTGCCAAACATCATATTCCTATTTCAAAAGTAAAAAGAGGAAAAGGCTGTACCTCTTGCAATAACACAGGGTATCGCGGTCGATTAGCAATTCATGAAATCTTAGTCGTAGATGAAGAAGTAAAAGAATTGATTTTGAAAAAGGCTAGTTTGGCGGATATAAAGAGGCATATGTCGAGGAATGGCTATCGGACATTGCTGGAGGATGGATTGTTAAAAGTAGCAGATGGTGTAACGACAACGGAAGAAATATTACGTGTGGCAACAGAAGAGTAGGGTGTGAAAAAATGACAGTATCCATAGTAGAATTACTAACTTATGCAGATGACAAAGACGCTTCAGATTTGCATGCAACAGTGGGGGTTCCTCCATACTATCGAATTAATGGTCAGCTAATGCCGCATGGAGAAGAAAAGTTAACACCTGCTGATTTAGAACAAATGGTTCGTGAGGTGTTGCCATCTCATCGTATGGAAGAGTTTGAAACGAAGGGTGAGGTGGATTTTAACTATTCATTGCCGGGAAGATGCCGGTTTCGTATGAATGCTTATCATCAGCGCAACAGTTGCACGATAGCGGCCCGTAAAATTACTGCGGAAATACCAACGATTGAGCAGCTTGGAATGCCGGAAGTGCTGAAAAGCCTATGTCAAAAACCACAAGGCTTGATCCTTGTCACAGGACCAACGGGTTCAGGTAAATCGACCACTTTAGCGGCGATGATCAATGATATCAACGACCATCAAGCCAAACATATCATCACACTAGAGGACCCGATCGAGTATTTGCATAAGCATAAAAAATCAATTGTCAACCAGCGAGAGGTAGGTTCTGATACGAAAAGCTTTGCCAATGGTTTACGTGCTGCCCTTCGTCAAGATCCTGACATTATTCTAGTAGGAGAAATGCGAGATTTAGAGACGATTTCGACAGCTATTACAGCGGCTGAAACAGGGCATTTGGTGATGGCGACCTTACATACCAGTAGTGCACCTACTACGATCGACCGTATTATCGATGTTTTTCCACCACATCAGCAAGGACAGATTCGTATTCAGTTAGCCAATGTACTACAAGGGATCATTTCACAACGTTTGTTTAAACGGATAGACAAGCCGGGGCGTATTGCAGCGACAGAGATTTTAGTCCATACGCCATCTGTTGCGAATCTGATCCGCAACGACAAAGTTCATCAGTTGACGAATATTATGCAAACGAATCGTGCACTTGGTATGCATACGATCGATCATTCGATTCAACAGCTGCTTACCCAAAGGATCATTGACTATGAAACTGCCCGACTTTATATGAATGCAGGTGATCTTGCATGACAGTCTTTCGTTTTACAGGTCGAACTTTGCAGGGAACGATGGAAAAAGGCACGATTGAAGCGATGTCCAAGCAGCAAGCGATGAAAAAACTGCGTGATAAAGGCATCAATCCACGCCAAATTGAAGAATCCAAAAGTATTTTTCATAAAGATTTAACGCTTGGAAGAGCGATCAAAAATGAGGATTTTGTCATCTATTGCCGTCAATTCTCCACGCTGATACGTGCGGGTATTTCCATTGTGGAGGCGACGCATATTTTAGGCGAGCAAACGTCTAGTAAAGGCTTGAAAAAAGCACTAAACGGCGTAGAAGAAGATCTGCGTTCGGGGATCGCCTTTTCAGATGCAGCCGCTAAATTTCCAAGGATTTTCCCGACACTTTTTGTCAATATGATGAGATCTGGAGAAGCCACAGGGAATTTGGACGACACATTAGATCGCATGGCATTTAGCTATGAGAAGTCATTTAAGTTAAAGAAGAAAATACAGTCGGCGATGGCTTATCCAATCGTGTTATCGGTTTTAATCGTTTGTGTCGCCACTTTTATGCTCATTTGGTTAGTCCCAAAATTCACCGCGAACTTTGAGAGTTTTGGCGCGCAATTGCCGCCCATTACTTTAATCGTACTAGCCTTTAGCCATGCGCTGAAAAAGTTTTGGTGGATCTTTTTACTCGTCATCATCATGGTGACGGGCACGTTTATCTATCTTTACAAAAACAATAAGAGATTTCATTTCTATACACATTATGTGCTATTGAAATTACCGATTTTCGGGAAAGTTTTTCAAAAATCAGCGATTGCTCGTATGACAAGGACATTAGCGACGCTATTTAGCAGTTCGGTGCCGATTTTAAACGCATTAGTCATTGTGGAAAAAGTCATCGGCAATCCCGTGATTGAAGATGTGGTGAAAAAATCCAAAACATCGTTAGAAAAAGGGAGCTCACTTGCAGAGCCATTAGAAGCCAGCTGGGTTTTCCCACCATTAGTGACGCAAATGGTATCGATCGGCGAGCAAACGGGTTCACTGGATTATATGCTAGAAAAAATCGCGGAGTTTTACGAGGATGATGTTGACCGAACCGTTGACTCTTTAAAATCATTGATCGAGCCGATTATGATTATTTTATTGGCAGCGGTCGTCGGCTTTATCATGGCAGCAGTTATGCTACCGATGTTTAGTTTATATGAACAAATTTAAAAGATTCGTATTCTATTTGAAAGGAGGTGAAAGGGAAATTGACGAACGACTCATCAAGAAATTCCCTGAACAAACAACAAACCAACCCTAAAGGAGGAAATAAAATGAAAGCAAAATTTAAAAAATTGATGAAGAATCAAAAAGGTATGACATTGATCGAATTATTAGCAGTTATCGTAATCATCGCTATTATTGCATTGATCGCTATTCCGGCGATTGGGAATATTATTAACAAGTCACATGATAAAGCGATTTTATCAGATGCTTCACAAGTAATTTCATCGGCTAAAATTGCTATTGCTGACGGATCATGTGAGACGGATGATACAGATAAAACGATAACATGTAACAAAGCAGAATTAGATGATAAAGTTGATGGTATTACTTTGGATAAAGATGATAAAGTTGTAAAAACACAAGATACTAATGGTAAAAGTGTTTACACTATTACGTTCAAGAAGTTTGCAAGTTTTAAAACAAATAATTTCAAAAAAACAGAAACAAACACGGATGGGATAGATAGTGACAATACTATAACAGATGCAAAATTGGCAAAACTAATGGGGAATAAATAACTTAGGAGACAGCAGCTCCAAGCTGCTGTTCCCCTTTAATCTTTCGTTGAAGAAAGCCAGATTCCGATCATATGTACAATCATTGACCATTTGGCTTTCTCCACCGAAGCATTAAAGCTTTCGTGTAGGAGGTCTTACAATGTTATTTGGCAAGAAAAAGCGACATGTTTCGCTGGATTATAATGATTTTGGCTTACAGATATTAACCTATAGTTCGGCTGATTTATCACAGGCAAAGGGTTATTCGATTCCACTGGATGAGGGGATTGTCGTGGAAGGGATTATTGAAGATGAATTGGCATTCTTTGAGTTATTAAAAGAGCAAGTGAAAAATTGGGGCATCAAAGGGCAAGACGTTCGTTTTTTTGTGCCTGAAAGTACGGTGATGATGAAGGCTATCGATCATCCGAAAGAGTTAGTAGACAAAAAAGCGATTAAAGAATATGTAGAAATGGAATTAGGTCGTGCGATCCATCTTCCTTTTGAAAATCCTTTAATCGACATATACGACGCAAAACAGGGAGACGGAAAAGCAACCATTTTTGCGACAAATGCAGAAGAAGTGCAAAAAGTAGTGAGTATTTTGATGGATGCAGGACTAACACCCGCTGTGGCGGATATTAAAGTGATTTCGCTTATTCGATTCGTCGATCGCATTTTACCCAATCTAGCGGATACGACCTCTCTTATTGTCAATTGGTCGATCAATGAAATATCCTTAGCGATTTATTCGTTCGGTGAAGTAGAGTTTTTACGTTTCCAAATGATTGAAACGGAGCGCAGTAAATGGCAATCTCGCTATACAGAAGATGGTTTTGATTATGTGTATCAAGATGATATCAGTCATTATCAGATGGCTTTAATGGATTCGATTGCTGAAATCGAACGTATTATTAACTTCTATCGTTTTTCATTGAACAAGGGTGAAAAAGGTGTTGAGCAAATTGTAGTGATGGGCGATTCACCGGAGCTTTCCTATATTGCGAAAACGATTGAAGGGCAAGGGGCAATACCTGTACATATTTTCACGGATCAAATGATCGCTGATGCGTTTCCCAATTTTAAGTCTTCTCAAGCGAGTTTGATCAGTTTGGCTTTGAAGGAGGATGTAAAGGCATGATTCCTGATATTAACCTCTTACCCAAAGTAGAAAAAAGAGCATCCAAAAATTCAACATGGTTATTAGCGATAATCATCATTGCCCTGTTAGCTATCATATTTGGTATTTATTATGCTTCCCTCAGAAGTGATGTGAAAGCTTTGGATGCGCAGCAACAGGCATTATCCAATGAAATCAATGCCTATCAAAAACAAATCGATCATTTTCAAGAGGAATCACAAGGTTCTTTTGATCAATCGGTCAAATATGTAGAATCTGTTTCCTATCCTGTCACACCGATTATTGATAGTATTGAAAGTCATCTTCAATCCTATGAAAAGCTGACAGATCTGACATATGGCGAGGCAGGTGTAACGATAACAGCCGATTTTGAAACATTACATGGTGTGTCAACGTATGTTCAAAATCTGTTGACAGATCCTTTGTATACGGATGTACAAGTAACATCTATCACATCCTTTGAACCGGATAAGAAGGAATACCAAGATGCGACTTCAAGTGATCGATTGGTTCCTCGCTATACGGCTACGATCCAATTAACGGTCAATCAAGTAAAACTATTAGCGGAAGGTGAAAGACCATGAATTCATTAGGAAGCAATAAAAAGATGACGATCCTTCTTATGGTTGCATTGGTACTCGTTGTTGTTTTCGCCCTTTTTTACTATGTGATTTATCCGAAAATAGAAGAAAAGGATTCATTGCAGCTTCAGCTATCAAGTTCACAATCGGAGTCGAAACAATTAGAGAAACAGCTAGAAACACTCAAATCGAATCAACAGGCTGAACAAAAAAGTACCGCTGAATTGAAGATGAAAGTACCTACAAGCCGTGAACTGAATCATTTGATCGATTCAATTGAACAATTAGAATCCGTCAGCAATACAGATGTCACAGAGGTAGCCTTTAATAATTATGATGCGAGTGTAAAAGAAACACTTAAAACAGATGAGCAAGAAGATAAAAATAAGCAAACAGACCAAGAAAATGCAGCAAACTCTTCAGCTGATTCGGCGGCATCTACGGATACAACACAGGCTAAAGACGAAAATACAGATACAAACGATCAAAATAATGCTTCCCAAACATCAGACGAACAAAACAATGATGAAGAAAAAACAGCACCTGTTTCACCGATCGCATCGAGTAGTCTGCCAGATACATTAAAATTAGTCACAATGAATGTCACAGTGGCGGCAATGGATAAAAAAGAAATAAAAAATTTTTTAAAGGAAATCGAGCTTTTGCCTCGAATTATGCGTATCGACTCTGTTTCTTATGCAACCCCCAATACAGAAGTAACAGGGACAACGGATGGATCACAAGAAGATTCTTCAAAAGAAAAATTACAAGCCACCGTACAACTAACCACTTTCTACTATGTCGGTCAGCTGGATGATCAAAAAGAAAAGTAAGGAGAACTGAGGCAGTGAATCCCCATCATAGCCAAATGCTAGGGATGACTGCCTTTTATCCCGCAGTAGTGGGTAAGTAGTAAAACTTCATATCATATGTGTTGATTAGGCAGAGCAAGTCGTAGCGGAAATCAACGAATTCTTCCTATTCAGTGGACAATAAGATTGGATAATTAACACAACTAACCTCATATCGAAAATCAAGTAAACTTTCATAAGTGTATTTGAATTGGTCATAGAACATGTTAGATGAAATAGAGGTGAATCAAATGGAAATTGTTTATCTAATATTTTGGATGATACTGGGTCTCGTATTCGGCTCCTTTTTTAATGTGGTCGGATTACGAGTTCCTAAAGGCGAGTCGATCGTGACGCCACCATCCCATTGTGATCAATGCAATAGGAGATTGACGGCGATCGATCTCGTCCCTGTGCTTTCCTATATCTTCTTAGGTGGAAAATGTAGAACTTGCGGCGCAAGGATAGGATTTTTTTATCCGTTGATGGAATTATTGACTGGTGTGTTATATGGCTTAGCCTATTGGCATTTTGGCTTTACAGTAGAATTCATCGTTGCGATTTTGTTTATTTCATTGCTTGCCATTATTACAGTTTCAGATATTGTGTATATGTTAATCCCGGATAAAATTTTACTGCCTTTTGCATGTGTATTTATGATTTTAAGGATTTTTTCTCCACTAGATCCATGGTGGGATGCTTTTGTCGGTGCTGCTATTGGATTTGGTATTTTATTTCTGATTGCGGTTGTGTCGAAAGGTGGAATGGGTGGTGGCGATATTAAGTTATTTTTCGTCATCGGTCTTGTTTTAGGCTTTAAGCTAACGATTGTCGCATTGTTTATATCATCTATCATTGGTTTAATAGCGGGTATTATACAACTTCTATGGCAAAAGAAAGGGCGTAAACATCCAATTCCATTTGGACCTTGGATCGCATTGGGAAGTACGATCACTTATTTTTATGGTTTGAAAATACTCGAATGGTATACCAATTTGTTATTTTAACAAGAAAACTTTTTAGGGCGAGACGACAGCAGTCTCGTCTTTTTTTATGTCTATTCTGCTACGGTATTGAATAGGGGTGATGTCGTTATGAAATTAAAGCGCAACAAAGAGGAAAAACAATTTCTATTAGCTGCGGTCATTCATGGTGTAATGATTGGGGCTGCGGGGGTACTATTATTTTTCTTTATATTACAGGCGGTTGAGAAAAAAGAGGGGGCTTCTGACAAAGTATTACCTGTCAATTTACCAAAAAGTACAAAGGTGGAAAGTAAATCAGTGCCATTCTATGCGATGCAATACGGTGTCTATTCTTCGTCGCAGGCGGCTTCTGATTTTCTAGCAGGGCATCCGGAATATGAAAATGTAGCTATCATACCTGCCGATAAGCAATTCTATCTTTGGGGAGCGATTAGTACTAGTGAAAAGAAGATCAAGTCGATTGTTACAAAAGATTCCTTTGTAAAGCCTTTTCGTCTGAGTGGTGCTGCATGTGAAGAAAAAGGGCTCAAAAGTATACCACAATTGCTAGAAGTAAGCAAAGTAGCGAAATTAAATAGTAGCGATTCTCAATCTAAACTCGCTGCACCTGTTGATTGGAAGGCGGCGGTCGCAGATGCGACAAAGGCTTCGGATAAATTGGAACTCGTCAAATTAATGCTTTTGGAGCATTATGTATCGCAAAATGACTGTTTGAAAATCGAATTTTGATAGAAAAAAAGTATGCAAAATTTAGTTT
Source organism: Rummeliibacillus sp. SL167 (assembly GCF_007896505.1). Taxonomy (NCBI): domain Bacteria; kingdom Bacillati; phylum Bacillota; class Bacilli; order Caryophanales; family Caryophanaceae; genus Rummeliibacillus; species Rummeliibacillus sp. SL167. The sequence goes on from NZ_VCBM01000001.1 coordinate 387,065, forward strand.
CTCTTATTTTTTCTGATTTCCCTAATTTTTACTTTTATATTATGATGATTAAAAAAGGAGTGATTATATGTCCATACGATTAAACAGAGATATGATTCTATTGAATCCACAAGGGAATTGTGAGGAGTTGTTAAAGAAATTGCAAGTTCCTTTTTCAGTCATTCATCAAAACATAGCGCTAGATTGTCCATTACCACCGACTCCCTTTGAATATGCAAATACTTCAGTTGTCGTTCGATTATTGAGGATGAATGTATCGCATTCCTCTATATGTTATATGACTATTGAGCGTGTCATCAGTTTAAATGGTGTTATTATGCGTTTACCCCATGCTAGAAAGGAAGCAATATCATTTTTAAGGCAATTGTCCAATCAAAAGCATGTAGTCACTACTGCTGTGGGCATACGCTATGATGATAAACTATCATCCTTTGTTGTACAGTCTGATGTGATTATGCATCGCCTTTCAACAAAAATAATTACACAATATATCGAAACAGGGGAACCTTTTGAACAAGATATTGGTTATAATATAATGGGAGTCGGACAAAATTTAGTGAAGAGGATAGATGGAAGTAAGTATAATGTCGCTGGTCTACCATTAGATGTACTGAAGATCTTTCTAGCAGAAAAGCATATTATCTCTGTGGAAAAGGAGGAATCCATCCATGGCAACTAATGTTGAAACGCCATTGATGATCCGCGATGTTCATCTAGATGATCGACCAAGAGAAAGACTCAAGCGGCAAGGCGCAGATAGTTTATCAAATCAAGAGTTACTAGCGATTCTCCTACGCACAGGGACAAAGCAAGAATCTGTGCTCCATGTGGCGAATCGTGTCTTAACCCATTTTGAACAGCTTCACGAATTAAAGAATGCGACAATTGAAGAAATCATGTGCATTAAAGGGATTGGTGAAGCAAAAGCCATTCAATTGTTAGCGGCTATTGAATTAGGAAGACGTTTACATAAGCAAAGGACAGATGAACGTTTTACGATTCGCTCACCACATGATGCGGCTCGTTATTTGATGCCCGATATGTCTTCTTTATTGCAAGAAAATTTTGTGACGCTATTTTTAAATGTCAAAAACCAGATTATTCATCAGCAAACGATTTTTATAGGGAGTTTAAATGCAAGTATTGTACATCCCCGTGAAATTTTTCGTGAAGCTGTAAAACGATCAGCCGCCTCGATTATTTGTGCTCACAACCATCCATCTGGTAATCCTTCTCCTAGCTCGGAAGACATAGACGTGACCAAACGTCTACAAGAAGCAGGTTTAATCATTGGAATCGAACTTTTAGACCATGTCATCATCGGGGATCATCAATTTATAAGTTTAAAAGAGAAAGGGTATATGTAGCACTGTAATTTTTAACTCTTTTCCGTTATAATGAAATTTATGATTTGATGAACAGCTACGAAGTTATGGCTAAAAAGAGAAAGGAAGAACAGAAAGTGTTTGGATTAGGTGGAAAAGATGTCGGGATTGACCTTGGCACAGCAAATACATTGGTATTTTTGAAAGGGAAAGGAATCGTACTCAGAGAACCTTCTGTAGTAGCGAAAAATACAAAAACTGGTGAAATCGTTGCGGTAGGTAACGACGCCAAAAATATGATTGGTCGTACACCAGGTTCAATCGTGGCTATTCGTCCGATGAAAGACGGTGTTATTGCAGACTTCGATATTACAACTGCAATGATCGAATATTATATGAGAGAAGCGATGAAAGTTTCTGGCGGTAACTGGAAAAAGCCAAACGTCATGGTTTGTGTGCCTTATGGCATTACATCCGTAGAACAACGTGCGGTAATCGATGCATCTCGTCAAGCAGGTGCGAAGGAAGCCTATACAATTGAAGAACCATTTGCAGCTGCGATTGGCGCAAATCTACCAGTTTGGGAACCAACAGGCAGTATGGTAGTAGATATAGGTGGCGGTACTTCTGAAGTGGCAGTGATCTCTTTAGGTGGTATTGTGACAAGTGAATCTGTACGTGTCGGTGGAGATGCAATGGATGCGGCTATTATTGCTTATATTCGTAAATCTTATAATCTCACTATCGGTGAACGTACAGCTGAAACGGTTAAAATGGAAATCGGTTCTGCAAGTACTGAAGGTCCAGAAGCAAAAATGGAAATCCGTGGTCGCGATTTGGTAACTGGACTACCAAAAACAATTGAAATTTCGTCTGTTGAAATTGTAGCTGCATTGAAAGAATCGATTGCGGCGATTATCGATGGCGTGAAAAAAACATTAGAACAAACTCCACCTGAATTGTCTGCCGACGTGATGGAACGAGGAATCGTGTTAACTGGTGGTGGCGCTTTACTGAAAAACTTGGACAAAGTAATTAGTGATGAAACAAATATGCCTGTATTTATCGCAGAAAACCCATTAGACTGTGTTGCAATAGGGACAGGTATGGCATTAGAACATATTGACCTAATGCGTCGTCACCAAACAAAATAAGGGGGATTAGACAATGCCACAGTTTTTCTCGAATAAGCGATTGATATTGCTGCTTGTCGGCGTAATCTTCTTAGTGGCATTGATTAGCTTTTCCTTACGCGATCGTCAAAACGCATCTCTTCCTGAACAAATTATCAAAGACACTGTCGGATTTGGACAATCCATTGTTGCCAAACCGGCAAGTTATATTACAGGATTTGTCAATAATGTAGATGAATTATTGAACACCTATGATGAAAACAAACGTTTAAAATCGCGCCTGGAAGAATTCGGAACATTACAAGCTAAAGTCAATGAATTGAAAGTTGAAAATGACAAGTTAAAAGATTTAGTTGGAAAAAAGGATGATTTACGTAACTTTGATCCGATTCAAGCAAATGTCATTGCACGTAATCCTGACCAATGGGAAGAAAAACTCATTTTAAATGAGGGCTCTATGAGTGGTATCAAAGTCAATATGGCTGTACTAACTTCTAAGGGCTTAATTGGTAAAATCGTTCAAACTACCCCTTATACGTCGCAAGTTGAATTACTATCAACCAATAACACCAATTATCGCGTATCTGCTGTTGTAGCCAATAAAAAGTCAGAAGCATTCGGCTTAATCGAAGGTTTTAATGCAAAACGTGGAGAATTGGTCTTAAAAAGAATTGATTCAAGTCTGCCTGTTAAAAAAGGTGATAAAGTGACAACTTCTGGTCTAGGAGGAATATTCCCTAAAGGCGTGTTAATCGGTGAAGTGACAAAAGTTTCTACAGATGATTTTGGTTTGACGAAATTAGCATATGTCAAACCGGCGGCTGATTTTTCTATGTTAGATCATGTTGTCATTGCGAAACGTCAATCTATCTCTGTTGATGGTTCAGATGGCAATGGTACAAATAAATCTATCACTACAGAAACTGGGGATCAGTAACAATGGTTAAATTTCTTATTCCGCTTGTAGCCGTTCTATTGTTTTTTTTAGAAACAGAGTTTTCGCTTTATTCTCCAATTGAATGGCACGGTCATTTATATTACCTAGTACCGAGATTTTTGATTCTTTACTTGATTTTCTTGTCTATTTATTATGATCGTAAACGTGCAATGTGGTACGGATTAATATTTGGGGTATTGTATGATATTTTTTATATTGATATTATTGGATTGTACACATTCTTATATCCATTCATTTGTTTTATAGCGGGTTATACAGTAAAATATATCCATCAACATCTAGCGATTACAACAGTCCTTTCATTGGTACTCGTAGCACTACTAGAGATCGTTTTACATCAATTTTTCTTATTGATTTCTTTTACTTCGGTTCCATTTACCGAGTTTTTAAACCAACGGCTGATTCCAACGATGATCGCAAACTCTATCTATTTGATCATGCTAGGTTGGACATTTAAATATTTGATAGAAGCTCGACTCTTTAAAGCAAATCAATCAACTTTATAATAGAGAAGCGTGAGGTGAAGCATTTGACAACTAAGCAACTTGTCTTAATCAAAGGTACAAAAGAGGGACTTGTGCTTCAGCTTGATGATCAATGCGCTTACTCTGATTTATTGGATGAATTAAAGCGTAAAGTCACTGAAGATGGTTTAGAAGGACAAGCAGAAGTAACGATACATGTGGGAAATCGATATTGTAATCAGGAGCAGTTAAAGGAAATTCTTCATACCGTTCAACAATCTAAACACTTAAAAGTTTCTAAGATTAAGAGTGATGTGATTACCGTAGAAGAATGTAATCAAAAGCTTTTGAAAAGTCAATCTGCAACTTACATAGGTATTGTGCGTTCTGGACAAGAATTGAGAGCTGACGGTGATCTAGTTGTTATTGGCGATGTCAATCCCAACGGTAAAGTGATTGCTGGAGGCAGTATCTATGTCATGGGACGTTTAAAGGGAATGGCACATGCAGGCGTTGAAGGAAACCGTGAATGTGTAATTGCTGCTTCATGGTTAGAGGCCACCCATCTTATGATTGCCGATTTAATGGAATTGATGACCAATGAGGTGACCATTTTAGCGGAAAAACCAGAAATGGAATGTGCTTATATTCATCCGAACGGACATATTGCTATAGACCGCTTGCAGGATTTACGCATTTTAAGACCAAATTTATCGACATTTAAGGGAGGAAGCTAATGTGGGTGAAGCTATCGTAATTACTTCTGGTAAAGGTGGAGTAGGGAAGACAACTACTACTGCCAATTTAGGTACTGCATTGGCACTTCAAAACAAAAAAGTATGCTTAATAGATACGGATATCGGTTTACGTAACCTAGATGTCATTTTAGGTTTAGAAAACCGTATTATCTATGACTTAGTAGATACTGTTGAAGGGCGTTGTAAAATTCAGCAGGCACTTGTAAAGGACAAGCGATTTGATGATTTACTTTTCTTATTACCAGCTGCCCAAACCTCTGATAAGAATGCTGTAACACCACAGCAAATGGCAAAGTTAGTGGAAGAATTGAAACTAGATTTTGACTATGTTTTAATTGACTGTCCTGCAGGAATTGAACAAGGTTATAAAAACGCTGTTGCAGGTGCTGATAAAGCGATTGTTGTGACAACGCCTGAAATTTCGGCAGTCCGTGATGCTGACCGTATAATTGGATTATTGGAAAAAGAAGAAATAGAACCACCAAAACTCATTATCAATCGTATCCGACCTCAATTAATGAAAAATGGTGATTCAATGGATGTCAATGAAATTACGACACATTTATCAATCGATTTGCTAGGGATCATTCCAGATGATGAGCAAGTCATCCGTTCTTCTAATAAGGGAGAACCCATCGTTATGGAACCATCTACTCAAGCAGCGATTGCCTATCGGAATATTGTGCGTAGAATTTTAGGCGAATCTGTGCCGCTGATGTCATTGGAAAATGAACATAAAGGTGTTTTTTCAAAAATTAAAGCTTTATTTGCGAAATAATAGGATACTACATAATGTGTAACAAGGTGCTAGCTGCTTAAAAGCAAGCCCTGTTCTAACAAAATAATTAGTTACTAGTTAAGTTAGTAAAGCTCTTCTCTATTATTTTAGAGATCAGCCATCATTTGTACGATGACAAGTGCCATTCAGCATAATTGAATGGCGCTTTTTTTGTTTAAAAAATTTTTTATGTACAGCTCTTGAATGTTATGGGAATTTCATAGGCTTATGGGGAAAGAGAGACAATAAAACGTATTCTACATTATGAAATGGATTCAGGTGAATAATTTCATAGAAGGTATAAAACCTTTTTGAATGGTTTTCATCTCGACTATTGAAGTGTGATCGATAGTTGTACTGTTTGCAAGGGATGCCTCATAAACTGATAGAAAATGTAGTTTTGGGGTGGTAGTTCTTGAAAAAGTGGAAATTGACGCTATTCGTTGCAGTATTGCTATTTACATTCATCGTATTAGAAAAAAAGCAAATACTAGATAGTCATGTAACGGATTATGTCTTATCAAATGATGACTTACTGATTCTCACGAATTGGACAAAAGAAGTATTCCAGGAGGAAGAAAAGGTAACAGTTATGGCGCCGGTAGCTGACTCACATATCGGAGAATATAACACGATGCAATCTTTTTCAAACGGAGTGCTATTATCTTACGATGAACCATTGACTATTTATGCAAAACATGACGGCTTTGTTATTTTTACAGGGCATACAAAATCACTTGGTAAAACAATGACGATTACATATGATACAGGTGAGCGGGTAACATATGGATTGCTAAAATCACTAGATTATTTGCCCTATACAACTATTAAGGAAGGAGAACCTCTAGCTACAATGGATTCGGGAACTTTCTATTTGCAAATTGAGCGTAGAGGCGCTATGTTAGATCCGGATTCTATAAAGGGTTGGCTTCAGTGATGAGGAAACTAAAGCTTCACCCCACACTTTTGCCATTGATTGTATGGTTAATCATTACGGGGCAGTTTGCTAATTATGCGTTATTATTTATTTCTTTATGCTTGCATGAATTTGGACATTTATTCGTTGCTTATGTCCTTCATGTGAAAGTAAAATCTTGCGTTATCATGCCTTATGGTGGGGAGATCCTTTATGCTACAAGGTGGCAAGTGACAAAAAGACAGCAATTTATGATTGCTCTAGGAGGTCCGATTGTCACGTTGATCCTTTATGGGATTGCATTTTTCTTTCCGAAATCTTTAAGTGAGCCGCTTCAAGCCATACAGATTTTATTGCTTTTGATCAATATATTACCTATTTGGCCTCTTGATGGCGGGAGAATGCTAGAAATACTATGGAGTGAAAAAAAGTCACTGCAAACGACTAAAACGTCTTTTTTGCTATTATCCATGTCTTGTTGTGCAACATGTTTTGTTGTGGCTATATGGTATTTTCCGCACTCCATCTTTTTTATGCTGATTCTGTTATTGCTTTTTGTTCAAAATATCAAGGTTTTTCGTTACAGAAAATATGAACAAGCTTTTGAAAACGTTGTGCTAAATAGGTTGACGTCATAGTTTTTGTGTGATAATATTTCTATGTTATGTAGCACCCGTGCTACAACCGCTCTGAAAAGGTTATAAGCATCCATCTGGATCACCTATTGAAGGCGAGTCTGAGACTTTTGAGGAGGTGCAGTTATGTACGCAATTATTGAAACTGGTGGTAAACAAGTTAAAGTAGAAGCTGGTCAAGAAATCTACGTTGAAAAAATCAACGCTGATGCTGGTGAAACAGTTACTTTTGACAAAGTTCTTTTCGTTGGTGGCGAAGATGTTAAAGTTGGAGCTCCATTCGTTGAAGGCGCAACAGTTACAGCTAAAGTTGAAAAACAAGGCCGTGAGAAAAAAGTTGTTGTTTTCAAATTAAAAGCTAAAAAGAACTACCGTCGTAAACAAGGTCATCGTCAACCATACACAAAATTAGTTGTTGAAGCAATCAACGCTTAATAGTGGAGGGATTCGATGATTACAGTTAAGATTCATAGCGATGAAAACCGCAAATCTTATGGCTTTGAAGTTTCAGGTCATGCCTATTCTGGTGATCCTGGTCATGATTTAGTTTGTGCAGGCGCGTCTGCTATTGCTTTTGGCACGGTAAATGCAATTGGACAAATCCTACAATTACAACCAGGTATTGAACAAGGCGAGAACGGAGGATTTTTATCCTGTGTGATTGATCAGGCAGATCTTGACGCTGAGGCTGATGCAAAACTGCAAATCATTCTTCAAACAATGGTGACCCAGTATTATACGATGGTCGCAAGTTATGGAGATTTTATCGAATTAAAATATAAAATGATCTAGGAGGTGGAACATATGTTACTAGTATCTTTAGATTTACAATTCTTCTCTTCTAAAAAAGGTGTAGGTTCTACTAAGAACGGTCGTGATTCTGAAGCAAAACGTTTAGGTGCTAAACGTGCTGATGGTCAATTCGCAACAGCTGGCTCTATTTTGTATCGTCAACGTGGTACTAAAATCTATCCAGGTGAAAATGTAGGTCGCGGTGGTGACGATACTTTATTCGCAAAAGTTGATGGCGTTGTTAAATTCGAACGCCTAGGCCGTGAAAAACGTAAAGTCAGCGTATACCCAGTTGCTCAAGAAGCATAATGAACGTGTATTAGATCTGTCTCATCAGTTTCTTTTGAGACGAGATCTTGCAAAAGCAGAGAGGCACGAATGTTGATTTAACAGCATTCGTGCTTTTTTGCTATTCTAAGTCATCTGGGAAAAACCTCCCTTTCTTTTCATCCATAATTGAGGGAGGAAAGTTCAATATTCTTTTGCTGCAATTTACGAAAATCGAATTTTTTCTAATTAGAAGAAAATCTCTAGGGAAATTGGTATACTGTAAAATGAACATCTCATCGAAGGAGAGTGAACGATGATGAACGGAAATACACTCACCATAAATGAAGCGCTACGTTTTGCAAACCATGATTTTCTAAATCAACTTCAACTTATTAAGATTAATCTTGACTTGGGTAGGACAGACTCTGCTAAAACAGCTGTAGAAGAAATTACTGAACAATGTAAAACCTTTTTCAATATCAATAGATTGGGTTTACCAAAAACGATTGAATGGATTCATACATTAGGATGGCGTTATCAAAACTTCCATGTTGACATTCAGAGCATGATTGAACATGAAGTAAATCCAATTTTGGATGATGCGATTTGTAACTATTTGGAGAAATCTGTATTACATGTTTATTCATCACTAGATCCGTTTGTTGATCAACAACTATCATTACAAATCTATTCAACAGCAAGAAAATTCGAGATTTTGTTTCATGCAAAAGGACGTTGGGAGCAAAAAGATGTTTTTCAACAATCGATCCAACAGCCATTATTAGTGGTTGAAGATGACCAATTTTCAGAACAAGAATGGCAATATGTCATTTTAAACAACAAGGAGGGACTTTAATGTTTGTCGACCACGTAAAAATTTATGTTAAAGGTGGAGATGGAGGCAATGGTATGGTAGCCTTCCGCCGTGAAAAATTCGTGCCAAACGGTGGTCCTGCTGGTGGAGATGGCGGTAAGGGCGGTGACGTAGTATTCGTAGTTGACGAAGGTTTACGCACATTAATGGATTTCCGTTATAAACGCCATTTTAAAGCTAACCGTGGCGAACACGGCATGAGCAAAAACCAACATGGTAAAAATGCAGAGTCTTTATATGTTTCTGTGCCGCCTGGTACTGTCGTAACGGACGAAGAAAACGGCCGTGTGATCGCGGATTTAGTAGAGCACGGTCAAAAAGTGGTCATTGCAAGAGGAGGACGTGGCGGTCGAGGCAACTCTCGTTTTGCTACACCTGCAAATCCAGCTCCAGAACTTTCAGAAAAAGGGGAGCCAGGACAAGAACTTAATGTTATATTAGAATTAAAAGTATTAGCTGATGTTGGTTTAGTTGGATTTCCAAGCGTTGGAAAATCAACTCTATTATCAGTTGTTACATCAGCAAAGCCGAAGATTGGCGCTTATCACTTTACAACGATCGTGCCGAACTTAGGTATGGTTCGTATTGATGATGGGAGAAGTTTTGTCATGGCTGATCTTCCAGGTCTTATTGAAGGTGCATCTGAGGGGATAGGCTTAGGCCATCAATTCCTACGTCACATCGAACGCACACGTGTCATCGTCCATGTGATTGATATGTCTGGTATGGAAGGTCGCGATCCATATGAAGATTATTTGACCATCAATAAAGAGTTAGAACAATATAATATGCGACTAACAGAGCGTCCGCAAATCGTCGTTGCCAATAAAATGGATATGCCAGATGCCGAAGAGAATTTCAAAGTGTTTAAAGATCAAGTAGGGGAAGATGTTAAGATTTTTCCGATCTCAGCTATTTCACGCCAAGGTTTAAAAGAAATGTTATTTGCAGTTGCAGATCTTTTAGATGAAACGCCTGAATTCCCACTCCATGAAATGGAAGATGAGGAAACAGATGCAACTGTTCTATACAAGCATGAGGCGAAAGGTGAAGATTTTGTCATCAGTCGTGACGATGATGGCGCTTACGTATTATCAGGCTATACCATTGAACGGCTATTTAAAATGACAGACTTTAGCCGTGAAGAATCAGTACGACGTTTTTCACGCCAATTACGTGGTATGGGTGTCGATGATGCACTACGTGAACGAGGTGCTCAAAATGGGGATACCGTTCGCTTATTAAAGTTTGAGTTTGATTTTATAGAGTAGTTAATCAGGGGGGAAAAAGATGAAAAATATTGCAGATCAACGCTATTATTTAGTACGCGAAGATGTATTAACAGATGCTATGCAAAAAACATTAGAGGCAAAGCATTTGTTACAAACCGGTGCTGTCACTTCTATTTGGGATGCTGTTAAGCAGGTAGATTTATCCAGAAGTGCGTTTTATAAGTATCGAGATGCTGTTTTCCCCTTCCACTCTATTGTACAAGAACGTATTTTAACAGTTTTTTTACAGCTAGAGGACCGCAAAGGAACACTAGCTCGACTTCTATCCACCGTAACAGATACGCATTGTAATGTACTAACCATCCATCAAACGATTCCGATTCAAGGGCGGGCAAATGTTACACTATCACTTGATGTGACAGCAATGGATGTAGAGTTAGATGAGTTATTGCAAAATCTTAAGAAATTAGATTTTGTAGAGTCAGCAGAGGTTATTAGTTCAGGCGCGCTATAAGGGGGCATTTTCGAGTTGGTATCCGAAGAATGGAAAAATCGAGTGGCTTATTTGGGCCCAAAAGGTACATTTACACATTTAGCAGCACAAGAATTATTTCCAAATGAATGGATGATTCCATTTAGAACGATTCCAGAATGTATTGAAGCTGTAGCAGAAAGTCAAGTAGAATTAGCCATTGTTCCATTAGAAAACGCTTTAGAGGGTATTGTCCCATTGACCATCGATTATTTATATCATGAGGTCAATTTATACGTAGTGGGTGAAGTACTGTCACCAATTGAACAGCATTTAATGGTACATAAAAAGCAAGTAGCAAATTGGAAGAATATACAAGGCGTCTATTCTCATCCTCATGCATTAGCACAATGCCATAAATATTTGTATTATCGCTTTCGAGGTGTTCCACTACATCAGACTTCATCTACTGCAGCAGCTGCAAAATTTGTTTTTGAACATCCGGAAGAGTGTATTGCAGCAATTGGTAACTCCGCTGCAGCCGAGACCTATGATTTGGAAATTGTTCAACCTAAAATTCATGATTTTCATTTTAATCATACTCGTTTTGTTGTACTTTCAAGAAGTAATGGACGTATTGAATTAGCAGAACGAGAAGAACAGATTAAAACAACGCTTATGATCAAATTATCCAATGACCATTCTGGGGCATTGCATCAGATTTTATCAGTTTTTGCTTGGCGAAAAATTAATTTAAGTAAAATTGAATCACGACCTTTAAAAACAGGTTTAGGCGATTATTTCTTTATATTGGATTTGTTAGAAGATGAAAATGCTCCATTGATGAAAGGTGCTATGGAAGAATTAGCAGCACTAGGCTGTACGGTTAAATCGTTAGGAAGCTACTACACCTATAAACAACATTCAAAAAAAGCATCCAAATGATAAGGTGAAATTTCACCCAGTGGGAGCTTTTCCTCATTTCCTACTGGGTTGTTTGTTGGTCCAACCAGACCGTTATAGGTGGTGAGCCTCTGTTATATTGGAACGTTAGAGTAGCGGAAGCTTTACTGTCTGTTACTACCAGATTAATTGGTCTCAATACGAGTGATATTCATCATTCGCGATGGTTAATCAGTAGCTTTGTCAATTATTGCAGTACTATTCATATGGAATTATAGAAGAGATGTTACATAGTAGGTGTACTTTATGTTCCTTATGCAACAACTCTTTTTTTAATCCTTTGAGAGTAAATAGCCTTTTTCTTTTAATCGTTTTTCGGCTAAGTCAAGTTGAGCTACCGTGGGGGCAGAAATGGTATGAAGATGGGCACCATCTGTCAATGCCATCAGTGGACTTGCATTTGTTTCCTGAAGTTTTTTCATAAATTGCTGTACCTCAAAACGATTTTTTACCATAATATTAGCTGTGATTTCTCCATAGACAGGATGTTCGACTGTAACATCCTTTACAGTGGTTCCTGCATCCACTAATGTATTTAATTCATCCTCGGTCTGTTCAGAAGTATGGTAAGCGGCGATCTGCCGTTCAAAATTTTGTACACTTGCTTGCTGATTAAAATAGAGATAGCCTTGACTCGTAGCGACAATTGGTTCATTCCTTGCTTTTAGTAAGGCAATGTCATTCACAATCACTTGTCTGGAAACATTCGTTCTTTTGGCGAATTCTGTTCCTGTAATGGCTTTTCCCTCTGTTTTCAATAAATTTAACAAAAATGTTCTACGTTCTTCCCCAAGTAATTTTTTCATAAATAACACCTCAAAATACAAGCATAAATAGTACTTCTCTATACATAGTGTAACATGAAACGAATACATAAAACCGCATTAAATCAATGCTTGAAGCCTGCTTTTTTATGAGTTAGCCCCAGTTTTAGCCCCATTTAGTGCTTGTTTGAATACTAAAACCGATTCTTTTTCGGTCTTTTTCATAACATGTCCATATACATTATAAATCATTTGAACGGTGTTCCCTAAGCGATCCGCAATTGCTTTTACATTAAAATCATTATTCAATAAGATGGTAGCGTGAGTATGCCGTAAACCATGTACATTTATCTTATGAATGCCCGTTCTTTTAATGGATTTTCTAATGATGTGTATGGGAATATGCTCTTTTATAGGTTCTGGCATGTCGCTGGAAATAAAAACAAAAGTTTCACCGGTTATTTTTTTACCGTCTTTTAGCAACTCTTTCTTACACCATTTTTTATAGTTTTCAAGTTGTACCATAACGATTTCATCAACTACAATAGTTCTATGACTATTCTTTGTTTTGGGTGTTCGTGATCCCTTATCATCACGAGTTCGTTCAACGGTAATTGTATGCTTTTTAAAGTCTATGTTTTTCCATTGAAGCCCCAATGCTTCACCGCGGCGAATGCCAGTATAAGCAAGCGTAAGAATCAAAGAATAGTTTGTGATATTTTCGTTTAGTTTAACATCATTCAATAAGATATTTAACTCGGCGGGTGTGAGAAAGTTATTTTTCACATCCGTTTCTTCATCATTCAATATGGCAACTTTCGTGAAGCGGTTGCGATCTAACATTTCATTTTCTACCGCGGCATTAATCGCTATTTTAAAAATCGTATGCCAAAGCCTAACGGTTCCGCTTTTGAATTTTCCTTCTACTTTATGAATAAATTCGCGTTCATACGTTATTTTATCAAGTTTTTGCAATTTGAAGTGGCTTAGATAGGGTTTTAATTGAGTACGTATTATCCATTCTCTTTGAATGGCGGTTCCAATTTTCCACTTCTTTTTGTTGGATTCATACCAAATATCAAGCCATTGGCCAACTGTCATATTTTCATATTCCACTTTTTTAGATCCGCCACTTAATAACTCGGCTTTTACTTGGAGCAGTGCTTTGATTGCCGCTTTTTCGGTAGCATAGCCGCTTCCTTTCTTCTCTTTGCGTTCGCCTAGAGCATTGTAGTATTTATGGCGAAATCCCCATAGAAGAACATGAATAAATTATTTTCATTAGAAATTAGCAATACAAACAATGGGTTAGGGTTATTAGAAGGTGACGGGGTTATTGTGTCTACAATCGAGCAACCGCAAGGAAATGGAAAGGATTTAGCGGTATTTGAAGTAGCTGGACAACGCTTTGTAAGTACATTCACACGCTTTGGCAATCAGATCATGTTGTTAGGTGAAAAATACAAGTTGCGAGGGAACATCGAGTAAAAATCATTGGTAAAGTAGTTGGCGGCAGTCATTTGAGCAAACAAAAGGCTCCTGCTGCAACAGGAGCATAAATTAATAAAACAAACATGGACCACTCAAAAAAGGTGGTCTTTTTTTATTGTATATCAAATTTATGATATACGCACTTTTGGAAATTATTTATAGTAAACACAGAGGTGAAGTATGAAAATAATTGACAGTAATTTTGATATTAGTGTGATCAATGGAATGGCTGCTCAATTCGGCCTTTTCTTAGGTATTTTAGTCAGGGCAATTACAGCACTAATAATCTTCTTCAAGATATTGAAAGTACCAAATAAAATAGCTGGTCCACTAACTGTTTTAATATTTCTTGTCACTGCATATTATGTTTTTAAGTTAGTCATATCATGATGGTATGGCTATTTATTATGTTTAATAAATATGTAATATACTTCCTTTTATTTATTTTATTTTTAGTTTCAATGAGGATTTTGGGGTATATTTAAAAAAAGAATACATAATAGTAAGAGATATAGAGGTATTGCATCCTTCGTTACATTTGTGTAAAATCAAAATATATATTGACACTATATATGGTGCGGAAGTGATGCGGAATTGGGGAGAAAAGAAAAATTACTCGATCAAATAAAGAAAAATCCTAAAGATAGAGATTTTAGAGAACTTAAAACTTTACTTGAACGCTACGGTTTTATTGTTGATGAAAGCTCAGGGAAAGGCTCTCACTGTCCAGTTTATCATTCTAAATACAAAGATGATGAAAGTTTAAGATGGACACTTTCTAAAAGAAAGCCAATGAAAGTCTATCATGCTAAAGAAGCTGTAAGACTTGTTGAGGAGGTAATAAGCCGTGAAGAAAATTAATATTACATTGGAAGAGTTTTTAAAATTAGATTACAAATTTACAGTGACTCCCTATAAAGATGAAGAATTTAATGAAAGTGGTTTCGTAATTACAAGCCCCGAATTACCTGGAATAAAAGTATTTGGGGAAAGTATTCAAGAAGCATTAGAAGAATTTGAAGAAGCTAAAATAGCTTTTTATGAATTAAAAGAAGAATTAGGAGAAAATATCGTACTACCAATAAAAGAATCTGATAGACCGTCGGGAAGGATAACTGCTAGATTTGGTGTTGATTTGCATGAAAAGATTATAGATTATGCATCTTCTAATAAGATTTCGGTAAATGCCGCAATTAATCAGCTTGTTAATTTTGGGCTTGAGAAAAGTCAAAATAATCTTGTTCTAAATGAAATTAAAGTGGTTAAGCAATTGATTAAGTTACAAGATATTAAATTAAGTTATGGAAATGAATATTTAGATGAAAGTTATTCTTTTGAAATACCTAGATCGCCAAAAAAGGATTTCGGATTGGATTTCGAACTTACGGATAGATTATTTTGTGAAGATTTAAATTGAATAGAGGTGATATTATGGAAAAATCATTGAGAATAAGTATTAATTACATCGAATTACGCGAATTAGAATTTAAAAGGTCCGAAAATAAATCTGAATCTGAAAATAACTTGGACTTAAAAGTAAACATAAAAGATAAAATTAAAAAAGATAATAGTTACCAAGTAAAAGTAGAGTTTGTTGCTAACTTTAAAGTAATCTCGGGGTATATAAATATTAATGGACAATATGTTTATGTAGCAACTTTAAGAAATATTGAAGATATAGAAGAATTTGATCAATTTGTAGAAGAGAAGAAGTATGAATTAGCATATCCAATGTTATGCAAAATTACTAGTTTAATTACTAAAATGTCAGAAGAAGTTAGAATCTTTCCTTTAATTGTCCCTCCAGGAGCGTGGCTTGAAAGAGAAGAAAGCGAAGAATAATCTTATTACATGTACCAGTATACAATTTGTATAACTGGTCTTTTTTTGTAGATGTAAAAATTTATATAAAAACACAAAATTTAAAAATAATACTGAATACTCCATTTGAAATAGGAAGAATTAAAAAAGTGTAGATAGATATTTAAATAGGAAAATCGACAAATATATGGTCATTTTTATCATTTAAAATATTCACCCATTCCTACACACGCTCGCCGTTATTTTAATCATTAGTCCCAACTAGCCCCAATCAGCCCCAAATGCATACTTTTTTATGCCTTATTTTGCATGCTGAACATTTTCAAAAATAGGCAAGAATCCTTGATACAAAAGGATTTAAGAAATTATAAAAATCCATTCTACATTCAGAATTTGGTACATAGTGTAACATGAAAGGCGTAAACAAATAAGATTAGAGTGTCCAAATAATGATGCTTTTCATATTGTATAGAGATGGAAGGAGGAAAAGCGTGCGCGTTCATACTGTCAAAAAGGGCGAAACACTTTGGAAAATTGCAAGACAATACGGAATTTCTTTTGAGGATATGAAGAGATTAAATGCTCATTTAGCAAACCCTGATTATATTGTTCCGGGGATGGAATTATTTTTGCCTGATGCGCCTAAAAAGGAACAACCTAAAAGCCAGCCGAAAGAATATCCGAGGGTACAACCAAAGGAATATCCAGTAGCAAGACCAAAGGAGCAACCGGTGACACCGCCAAAAGAGCAGCCGGTAGCGAGACCAAAGGAGCAACCAGTGACACGACCAAAAGAGCAGCCGGTAACGAGACCGAAAGAGCACCCGATAGCGAGGCCGAAAGAACAACCGGTGACACGACCAAAAGAGCACCCGATAGCGAGACCAAAAGAACAACCGGTGACACGACCAAAAGAGCATCCGATAGCAAAACCAAAAGAACAACCAGTGGTAAAACCAAAGGAAATACCGATTCCTATCCCTATACCAATAGAAGAACCAAAACCAATCCCCCATATACATCCATTTGAAGAAGCCCGCCCCATTAGAGCCAGAATAGAATTGACAGAGCAACATGAGGAGGAATTCTTTATTCAACCGCAAAAAGAACATAAGCCGGAGCCTGAATGTGAACCTTGTGCACAGGCGGCACCGTTACCAGCACCTGTTCCAATACCTGCTCCACCACCAATGCCATGCCCGCCACCGATGCCGATGCCGTGTGCACCAATACCATGTTTCCCACAATATGCAGCCCCACAATATCATCATGACTGTGGATGTGGAGGACATCAATCGATGCCACAATGGCCAGCACCCGTTCCAGTGCAGGTACCACAATGGCCAGTGCCAGTTCCAACAACACAATGGCCAGTGCAGTCATCAGTCCCTCAATGGACTGAACCAATGGTGTCACCTATGGAACAGATGACACCAACGACACAGCCAAGTTGGGCTATGCCAGAATCAACAAGAGAATGTGAAGAACCACCATCGTATCAACATCATGACGACCATCAAGAATTCCATCAACAACCAATGGAATCATGGTACCATGCTCCGGCAATGCCATATCCAAATTATGTTGATCCATACTGGAATTTCGGACCGCCGATCTATCAGCATAATCCAATGCCACAAGCGTGGCCAGGACATTATTATTCACCATACCCACCAGCTCAACATTGGCCACAACCACAGCCACATCACGTGCCAAACTTCCCGCAAGCAGGCTATGAGTCTTACTAGGTGAACAAATTCAATGTAAAAAAGAAGATTAAATCAAATGTCTGGCATTGTCAGTCAGGGAATGAAGAATTTGTTGTTAAAAAATATGATAATCCTATGGTTGCGAAGAAGGTAAAAGTAATTCATGAAAGTCTTGCTGACATACAATTTCCACATACGATTTCAAAGGTTACATTAGAAGATGAAAATATACTTATACAACCATGGATAAAAAACGCTAGAGCATTTAAGTATCACTATAAGCATGATCGTACAAATTCTCTAGCTATTTTGTACCAGTTACATCAAACGGGCAAAAAAATAGACTGGTCAAAAGATGAATATCTTTTGCCACCATATGATTTAAGGCTTAAATGGCAAGAACGATTACAAAAATTTATCTTGCATTATGCACAAGTATCTGTTTATCTAGGTGCAGATAAATGTAATCAGCTCATTTTATATGCACAAGAAGCTCTATCGGGATTTAATCAAATTGAACCTTTGGAAAGTCAAAAAACATTACTTCATGGTGATATCGTCCATCATAATTTTTTGAAGGATGCAAAGGGGAAAAACATTTTAATAGACTTTGATCTGGCTTCTTATGGATATCCAGAGGAAGAGCTGATTATGTGGATGCACCGCGTATTGCCAAATGTGAATTACAACTTGAGGGCATTGTTAAATGAGCAACCTATACTGAAACGAATACCAAAGAATTACTTACAGACATTACGTTTTCCAAATGAATTATTACGTGAATGGATGTATGTAAAAACAGTGACTACTGAAAGACAACAGGCATTTGTGGAGGAACTAATACGCTTTACGGAAGCGGCACTCTCTTCTTGGCCAAAACTGTGGTATGATTGTGATAGGTGAAATTAGAATACATGTTTGTATTTTAAGATAGGTCGTATGTTGACCTATCTTTTTTTCACGATGATCCTAGGTTCATATATCATCACTCATTTAAAATTATGCTATAATCTATAACGTTGAATAAAAGGAGAATTGCAATGTATGACTACATAAAGGGTTCTGTTACGCGTGTTACCCCAGAATATATTGTTATAGAGCAGCAAGGAATTGGCTGGCAGTTGTATACGCCAAATCCATTTGCATTTCAAGTGAATAAAGAGCAAATAAAAGTCTTTACACATTTACATGTTCGTGAAGATGCACATCACTTATTTGCGTTTAAAACATTAGAACAACGTGAGTTATTCCGCAAGCTCATCCAAGTATCGGGAATTGGACCAAAAGGAGCACTTGCCATATTAGCGAGTGGTGATCCAAGTCAAGTAATCTCTGCCATTGAACATGAGGATGAGAAATTCCTTGTGAAGTTCCCTGGTGTTGGTAAAAAAACAGCCCGCCAAATGATTTTAGATTTAAAAGGAAAATTAGATAGTTTACTAGAAGACATTGAATTGCCAAGTGCAGAAAATGAGCTTCCGCTATTTGGCGTCAATCCAAATAAACACGAATTAGAGGAAGCTCTTTTAGCACTTGCTGCATTGGGCTATTCAGAACGTGAACTAACGAAAATCCGCTTGCAGTTGGACAAGGATGAACGTTTAAAAACGACAGAGGATTATATGAAGGAAGCGTTAAAACTTTTACTAAAACAGCAATAATGGAAAGGAGGGAATACGATGGATGATCGTGTCGTTTCAGGTGAGGCGATAAAGGATGATGTTCAATTTGAATTATCATTACGCCCTCAAACACTTACGCAATATATAGGACAGCATAAGGTAAAAGAAAATTTGAAAATTTTCATAGAAGCCGCTAAAATGCGTGAAGAGAGCCTTGACCATGTTCTCCTATACGGACCTCCGGGACTTGGAAAAACAACGCTGGCAGCTGTTATCGCCAATGAACTAGGCGTTCATATACGTATGACAAGTGGTCCAGCTATTGAGCGTCCAGGCGATTTGGCCGCTATTGTCAGCTCACTAGAACCGGGAGATGTCTTATTTATCGATGAAATTCATCGTCTGCCAAGAGCTATTGAGGAAGTTCTCTATCCAGCAATGGAAGATTTCTGCTTAGATATTGTAGTGGGAAAGGGACCTCAAGCACGATCGGTAAGACTGGATTTACCTCCTTTTACATTAGTTGGTGCAACAACAAGAGCTGGTGCACTGTCAGCTCCACTTAGAGACCGTTTTGGTGTATTATTACGATTGGACTATTATGATGAGCATTCATTGACAGAGATCGTATGCAGAAGTGCTGAATTATTTGATGTCCATGTGGATCAAAGTGCGGCAATCGAATTAGCCAAACGATCTCGTGGCACACCGCGAATTGCCAATCGTCTATTAAAGCGGGTACGTGATTATGCACAAGTCATAGGTGATGGTGATATTACATTGAAATTAGCACAGGATGCATTAGAATTACTCCAAGTCGATCCATTGGGATTAGACCATATCGACCATAAACTGATTGAAAATATGGTGGAACGTTTCCGAGGTGGTCCGGTTGGGTTAGATACGATTGCTGCAAGTATTGGTGAAGAGTCTATGACGATTGAAGATGTTTACGAGCCGTATTTAATGCAAATCGGATTTATCCAAAGAACACCAAGAGGTCGAATCGTTACGGCGCTTGCCTATGAACACTTTGGTTACAAATATCCATCTGAATCCTAATGGTGGGAAGTTAAACTAAATAGGGAAAATTAAAAGGATGTTTTGATATCCATTTATTTTCTACTGCATATGAAAAATAAAGTTAGTGAAAACTAGGCTTGAGCATTTTTTCTTTGCATTCAGTCAATAGGCAGGAGTAACCAATACAATAGCTATGTATCATTGATAGTCAAATAACAAAAAGGAAGTTTACCATGAAATTAGAAGACTTTGATTACTATTTACCAGAAGAATTGATCGCGCAAACACCATTAAAAGATCGTGCATCAAGTCGTCTAATGGTATTGGATCGTGAAACTGGTGAAGTATCACATCATCATTTCCGTGATATTTTAGATGAATTACATGAAGGCGATTGCCTGATTTTGAACGATACACGTGTATTACCAGCACGTTTAATCGGTGTTAAAGAAGAAACAGGAGCACATATAGAAGTATTATTATTAAAACAAACGAATGAAAATGAATGGGAAACACTTGTAAAGCCTGCTAAACGTGTAAAAGTTGGTACTGAAATCACGTTTGGTGATGGACTTTTGAAAGCAGTATGTACGGGTGAATTAGAACACGGTGGCCGCATGTTCAAATTTGAATATGAAGGAATTTTTGTGGAAATACTTGAGAAATTAGGGACGATGCCATTGCCACCATATATTCATGAGAAATTAGAGGACCAAGAACGTTACCAAACGGTTTATTCTAAAGAGCTTGGTTCAGCAGCGGCTCCAACAGCTGGGCTTCACTTCACTGAAGAATTATTAGATCAAATCCGTGCAAAGGGTGTTAAGGTAGCATTCTTAACTTTACATGTAGGGATTGGTACATTTCGTCCAGTCAGTGTTGAAAATATTGAAGATCATGATATGCATGCAGAATTCTATCATTTATCTGAAAATACAGCGAAGGTTATTCATGACACAAAGGCAAATGGTGGTCGCGTTATTGCGGTAGGGACAACTTCTACACGTACACTTGAAACAATTGCTCAACGCCATCATGGAGAAATTGTGGCAGAGTCAGGGTGGACGACCATCTTTATCTATCCAGGATTTGAATATCAAGCAATTGATGGTATGATTACAAACTTCCACTTACCGAAATCAACACTTGTCATGATGATCAGTGCACTTGCAGGGCGTGAAAACGTATTAAATGCATATAAAATCGCTGTTGAAAATAAATACCGATTCTTCAGTTTCGGTGATGCTATGTTCATCCGACCAAAAGCAAAGAAAGGAAATTAATACATGTCTCAAGCAATTCGATACGAACTTATCAAAACAGATAAGCAGACAGGTGCAAGATTAGGAATTGTGCATACACCGCATGGCTCCTTTGAAACGCCTGCTTTCATGCCAGTTGGCACACAAGCAACCGTAAAAACAATGTCTCCAGAAGAAGTCAAAGAAATGGGTGCAGGTATTATTTTAAGTAACACCTATCATTTATGGCTTCGTCCAGGCCACGAAATTGTTCGTGAAGCAGGTGGCTTACACAAATTTATGAACTGGGATCGTGCCATCTTAACCGATTCAGGTGGTTTCCAAGTATTTAGTTTAAGTGATATTCGTCGTATTGAAGAAGAGGGTGTCCACTTCCGCAATCATTTAAATGGGGATAAGCTTTTCTTAAGTCCAGAAAAATCCATGGAGATTCAAAATGCTTTAGGCTCAGATATTATGATGGCATTTGATGAATGTCCTCCGTATCCAGCTACGTATGAATATATGAAAAACTCTGTAGAACGCACTTCTCGCTGGGCGGAACGTTGCTTAAAGGCACATGCACGTCCAGAGGATCAAGGATTATTTGGAATTGTACAAGGTGGAGAATTTGTGGATCTTCGGAAACAATCGGCAAAAGATTTAGTTTCGCTTGATTTTCCGGGATATGCAATTGGTGGTTTATCTGTAGGGGAGCCAAAGGAAATCATGAATCGTATGTTAGAATTTACGACACCATTATTACCGAACGATAAACCACGTTATTTAATGGGTGTAGGTTCACCGGATTCTTTAATAGATGGTGCAATTCGTGGCATTGATATGTTTGACTGTGTGTTACCCACTCGTATTGCGAGAAATGGTACATGTATGACAAGTCAAGGTCGTCTAGTTGTCAAAAACGCCAAGTATGCTCGTGATTTTGGACCACTTGATCCGAACTGTGATTGCTATACTTGCAAAAACTATTCACGTGCCTATATCCGTCATCTGATTAAAGCAGATGAAACATTCGGTATTCGATTAACTTCCTACCATAATCTTTATTTCTTACAAGATTTGATGCGTCAAGTACGTCTTGCTATTCGTCAAGATCGTCTTGGTGATTTTCGTGAAGAATTCTTCGAACAATACGGCTTTAATAAACCGAATGCAAAAAATTTCTGATTCTTGTATAATATACGCTAGTGATAGAAAGGGGGATATATAAGAATGGGACAACAATTACAAGCGCTACTACCAATGATTATTATCTTCGCATTAATGTATTTTATGTTGATTCGTCCGGCTCAAAAGCAACGTAAAAATACACAAGCGATGCAAAATAGTTTAGCAAAGGGTAATAAGATCGTGACAATCGGCGGTTTACATGGTGAGATCGAAGCAATCGATGACTCTTCCGTATTGATCAAAGTAGAAGATGGTTCTAAATTACGTTTTGAACGTGCTGCTATTGGAAAAATAATAGATACAGCAGCAGAAACAAAATAATTTTTTGCAACATATCCAGCATGGAATTCCTAGATAGTTGAATACTATTGACGACAAAAAAAGTCTTTATTTCAAACAGAAATAAAGGCTTTTTTGTACTTTTGTCGAAAGAATATAGTATTCATCATGTTGAAAAATGAAGGGATTTCAGATAATGTCTAAAAAGCTTCAAAATCAAAAAAAGAAAATAGAACCATTAGGATTTGATGATGATACTATCCACTCACGATTAACAGCAAAACAGCGCATGGCTCAAAGACGTACAGGAAGCCATCTAAAAATACAGCCTAAGCCAAAATGGATTCGTTCTTTAGGCTATATTATTTTTATACTCCTTATGTGTGGTTTTGCTGCAACTGCCATTTTCCTTTTGTTTTAATGAATAATTTTTTTTGAAAGACAAAGGATAGAAGATAAAGTGAAACTCCATCAGTGAGGGTTTTCTTCATCCCCCACTGAACTAGAGGAACGAAAGTGAAAAACGCCACGTCCTGTGGCAACATCTGAGGGACCAACATCTTGTTGGCCCGAACCAATCGGACTTTTACGGGCAGTTGATCCCCCATCTATCTTTCTCGTTTCTCTATATCTTGAAGATGGGGGTCCTACTGCCCGTTAAAGCGGGATAAAAAGGGGTCGTAATGTGAACGATTTATTAGTTATCTCTTTTCGTATGATTTTCCTATACTTTGTCATATTGATTATTTTCAAACTAATGGGGAAACGTGAAGTCGGAGAATTGAGTGTAATGGATCTTGTGATCTTTGTATTGATTGCAGATGTAGCATCGTTTGCAGTTGATGATCCAAAACGAAATTTATTTGAATCTATTTTGCCAATGATTATTTTATTAGTGATACAAGTAGCCATTTCTTGTATTTCCTTAAAAAGTAAAAAGATACGTGATAAAATTGATGGTGATCCCACAACAATCATTCGAGATGGTGTACTCTTTGAACAAGAGATGAAAAAACAGCGCTATAATTTAGATGACTTGTTTCAACAACTGAGAGAACAAAAAATTGGTTCTATCCAGAAAATTGCCTATGCTTTCTTAGAACCATCTGGCAATCTTTCTGTATTTATGAAAGACAGTTTACCACCTATATTGCCGTTGATTGTTGATGGTGAGATCCAAAAACGGCATCTTCAACTAATCGAAAAAAATGAGCAATGGTTAAGAGAAGAACTAATGAAAATTGGATATAAAGATACAGAGAATATTTTTTACTGTTGCTTTGAAGATGGCGAAATCTATGTCCAACTAAAATCTTCATCATAATCTTTTTCTCAATGTTTTGGTTAAATAGCGAAAATCATTTAAACGGATTTGATCAGCGAACATCAGAACAATGAGTGTTAAACCAAGTGTGATAGAACCATTAACCCATATATTAAATTCGGAGGTAGGGAGAATATATTGGCGGAACACAACGATTAAAATACAAGCCCAATATGGTATAACGAATAGCTTAAAACCCGTGTCCACATATTTCTTTTTCCGAATCGTCGCTATATGCAAAAAGGATGTGATCAGTACGCCAAAGCCAATAGCGATAACGGCTCCTGTTTCTGCAATCCCAGGTTGTGACGCGAGAGCAAGCATTACAACAAGCTTACCGATTCCGCCATATACTGAGTTCATCATCGCTGCTCTTGCTTCATTTAGCGCCTGAAGAATCGAATTTAAAGGGCTCTGTATATAGTAAAAGAAGAAAATCGGGGCTAATAATTTCATATATCCTCGATTTTCCGATAAATGGAATAGCTTGGTGGCAAATTCATCGCCGTATAAATAAAAGAAAACAGCACTAAAACATCCAACAATGGTTGATAGTCTGAGAGCGATGTGAACGCGCTCTCTTAGTAGTGGCTGGTTGCCTCTTGCAACCGCGTCACTAACTGCAGGGATCAACACAACGGCTAATGCATAAGGGATAAATGATGGGAATAACAACAATGGTATATGGACACCCGATATAATGCCGTATTGTTTTGTAGCGGCTGCAGCCGTTAAGCCGGCCAATGTTAGGGCTTTTAAAAATACGATTGGTTCTAAAAACCATGTAAAAGAACCAAATAATCTGCTACCCGTTGAGGGTAATGCGATATTCAAAATCGGTTTTGGAGAAGAATAGCCTTTCGATGATAAAACAAGTCCTTTTTGTCTTGCATGTACATATTTCCAATATAGGTAGAGAAGTGCCGCCGCTTCTGCAAGTCCTGTGATGACCATCGCATATGTGGCGGTCATTGCAGGAGACCCTTGAACTACACCATATGGTAATAGCCATGTGATCATGGCAATTCGTATAACTTGTTCAATCGTTTGAGACCAAGCTGTTTCTTCAATCCGTGCAAGACCTTGGAACAATCCTTTAAACAAGGCAGAAGCCATTGAAAGCGGCACAGTAAACAATGATATATATAAAAGCATGCGAACTTGATTGTCGTGTAAAAGATTTTCTGCTAAATAGGGGATGAATAATAATATCAATGGAAAGAAAACGAGTATAGAAATATAACTTAATAGTCTAGATGTTCGCATTACTTTACTGATTTCTACTCGTTTACCTTTTGCTTCTAGCTCAGCGACGATTTTAGCGATAGCTGTAGGTATCCCCAATTGAACAAGTGATAAAAAGAAGATGAATGCTGGATAGGCTGTCATATAAATTCCAACTGCATCTTCACCAGCGATTCGCATAAATTGCATTCGATATAAAAAGCCTAATAATTTAGATAGTAGAACAGCTCCCATTAACAAAAAGGTGCCATGAAAAAACGAGGTCATAAGATCCCTTCTTTCTGTAAATACAATTTCGGTGGAAGACTAATCATGTACGTTCAAAAAATTGAAAAGGACGTGAGTATATTGGTAGTTCAATATGAGTCATTATTTCAAAAAGTATTACCTGTCCTAACCATTAGAAAAGCAGACTTCAAGATGGAAGGTTTGAAACACGTTACAGAACAAGAAATTTGGCATTATTTAGTTGCAAAGAAGTGGAAAAAAATAAGTGAATCAGATTTAGCTTTACATAAAGTAATTGCCGATATTTTTTCATTAACTGCTGCTCAGTATATGACCTTTATGCAAGTGGAAGAACTAAAAAGCGCAAATTGGTTTTCTTCTGTTGATGAAAACGAATTACAAGTTTTACTGGGAAAGCAGGAATCTTCTAAAATTTCATCTTAAACCAGAAAGTAGATAGGATTAATTTGACAGGCAGGCAAACCTGTTTCATAATAAACGTGTTATGCAATTATAGTGACAAATAGAATCAATAGAATCATGAACATTAATATGCAACAAGGTGTGCTGATTGGAGAAAATAGGAGAAAATTTAGCGTGATCGAAAGAAACGCCATATTCTAATGCCATTTTTATGGATAACAGCGGAGAAAACAGCTTAGCATTTACTGCAGAACAGCGAGCAATCCGCAGCGGAAATCAGAAGATTATTTATATTTTGGTGCATAAATTGGATCATCAACATACCTGATATGTAACAATTCTACTGTTTCAAAAGGGCGATGGATGCCCGTAATTGTGAGATAGTTTACTGACTAGGATGATAACTTTGATACAAAGTAGTGACAGGATAACTAGCGAGCAGAACGGACATCAAGAATCGTCTGCTGTCATTTCGTAATATCGCGGCATTTGTTTGAGGAGGAAGTTTTAATGAAATTAAAAAGCCGAATTGTCGCGTTTCTAATGATTGTTGTTGTAATTGGCGCACTCATGGGAACGACCATAAAAGGCGTACTAAGTAATATTAACTTAGGCTTGGATCTTCAAGGTGGCTTCGAAGTTCTTTATCAAGTAGAACCATTGAAAAAAGGGCAGAAAATTACAGAAAGTGATGTTAAGGCAACAGCTGAGTCGATTAATAAACGTGTCAATGTTCTTGGAGTAAGTGAACCTAGCATTCAAATTGAAAGCGGGAATCGTATCCGCGTTCAATTAGCAGGTGTGAAGGATCAAGAATCTGCACGAGAAGTTTTATCTAATCAAGCAAATCTAACATTCCGTGATGTCAATGATAAAGTATTATTAGACGGAAACGATTTGCAACAAGGCGGAGCAAAAGCATCGTTTGACCAACAAGGTCGCCCAATGGTTACGCTTAAATTAAAAGACCCTAATAAGTTTGGTAATGTAACGAATAAAGTTGCAGCAATGGGAGAACCAAATAATCTATTAGTTATTTGGATGGACTTCGATGAGGGCAAGGATTCTTATAAAAAAGAGGTTTTAAAGAAAAAACCTCGGTTTATTTCAAATCCACAAGTTACACAAACGATTAACTCAAAAGACGTGCAAATCACAGGTAACTTTACAGTACAAGAAACAAAAGATTTAGCAGGTATTTTAAATGCAGGTGCTCTTCCAGCCAAATTAGTTGAAAAGTATTCCACTTCAGTTGGGGCACAATTTGGGGACGAAGCACTAAATGATACAGTATTTGCTAGTATTGTTGGTGTAGCATTGATCTTTATCTTTATGCTATTGGTTTATCGTTTACCAGGTTTAGTGGCAGATCTCACACTAACCATCTTTACATTTATTGTGTTGGTGCTATTTGACTGGATTCATGTCGTATTGACCTTACCGGGGATCGCTGCCTTGGTACTAGGAATAGGGATGGCAGTCGATGCCAACATTTTGATGTATGAGCGTATTAAAGAAGAATTGCGTGTCGGTAAATCTGTCAAAGCCGCATTCCATTCCGGTTCTAAATCTTCATTTAGCGCAATTTTCGATGCCAACATTACAACGATTCTTGCAGCTGCAGTATTATTTGCTTTTGGTACAAGCTCGATTAGAGGGTTTGCAACGACATTGATCATTTCTATTCTTGTCAGCTTTTTAACCGCTGTTTGGGGGACTCGTGTTCTTTTGGGGTTACTTGTCAATAGTGGTTACTTAGATGGTAAAGTCGGTTTATTTGGTGTCAAAAAATCTCGTGTACATAAACTTGAAGAAGGCGTTGATACACTTGATCTAACAACACACTTTGATCGCTTTGATTTTGTTCATAGTCGCAACAAATTCTTTGTACTATCAACTGTTTTGATTCTTGCCGGTATGATTGTACTTGGTATTTTTAAATTGAATCTAGGAATCGATTTTACAAGTGGATCACGTGTCGAAGTGACATCTAATCATGCATTAACGAAGGAAAATGTTGAGTCTTATATCGATAAGATTGGTTTTTCTTCTGATGATATTGTTATTTCTGGTGACAAAAATGATCGTGCTGTCATTCGATATAAACAAAACTTTTCAAAAGAAAAAGTGAAAGAAATCAAAACTGAGTTCAAAAAAGAATTTGGTGATACACCAGCGATTAGTACTGTTTCACCAACGATCGGTAAAGAACTTGCCAAGAATGCGATGAAAGCATTGCTTTGGTCATCACTTGGTATCATTATTTATGTTGCTTTCCGATTTGAATGGCGGATGGGCGTTAGTACGATTATTGCCACGCTCCATGATGTATTCTTCATGGTCGCGATTTTCAGTCTCTTCCGTATAGAGGTTGATATAACCTTTATCGCAGCTGTTCTAACAATTATCGGATACTCCATAAATGATACGATCGTTACATTTGACCGTATTCGGGAAAATCTACATCGTATTAAGAAGATTAAGGATGCAGACGATCTGGCTCATATTGTCAATAAATCATTACGTCAGACATTAGGACGTTCTGTCAATACGGTTATGACAGTGCTTATTGTAGTTGTTGCCTTATTAATCTTTGGGGCAAGCTCCATTACAACATTCTCTATCGCCTTATTGATCGGTTTAGTAACAGGTATGTATTCTTCTATTTACATTGCAGCACAAATTTGGTATGTCTTAAAAGTTCGTGAAATGAAGAAAAAAGGACATGTAGATGTAAGTAAGAAGAAAAAACAATGGGGTTCAGATGAGCCTGTCGTTTAGCTTATCTTTTTCATAAATAACAAATAAAAGTCCATCCTATAGGATTTTCTGTAGGATGGGCTTTTTTGTTTTGTTAGAAGCACTTTATCCTGCTTGAACGGGCAGTAAGCCACCTATCTTAAGATTTAGAGAGAAACGATAGATGGGGGCAATTGCCGCATGCGTCCGATTGGTTCGGGTAGGCAGGATGTTGGTCACTCAGGTGCTGCCACAGGACGTGGTGCTTTTCACTTCCGTTCCTCTAGTTCATTGGGGGATGAAGAAAACCCCCAATGGTGGAGTTTCACTTTAGCTTGATTTCTTGTGAACAGGCAGTGTTGAACCTCGACGACAAGATTCAATGAGCAACAGTCTGTGAAAGCTTGATTGGTTTAGCTAATACACAGAAAGAGAAAACCTCCCTACTGAGAGAAAATTCACTTTACGAAAAAATAACAATTGCCCCATTTAAAATGATAGCAAACTATAAAAAATATGATAATATAATAGAAGTATAAAGTACTATTAGAAAAGCAGGTGATAAGACTTAAGTATCAGTTTGGCGATTGTGTAAAATTTAGTGCGGTGGGATGTGCTAATTTATATAGAAAGCGGAGAAGCAAATGAATAATTTGATGAAATGGCTCACGACATTATTGACACCTTGTATTGTTTTTATTTTTTTACCATTGTTTGCCCACGCAGCAGACGAGCAGTATAACAATGTGATGGTTGTTTACAAAAATGATAGCGGGAAAGAACAGGTATTCAATCAGGCTACTAAGATTGAACATACATATGAAAATCTTCATACAATTGAAGGTACATTTACGAAAGAGGCAGTTGATGCCTTGAAAAAGGTGCCTGATATTCAAGTGGTCGAAAAAAATCCGACAACAGTGGAAACCAATAACACCACAAGCTCGCTTCTTACAACGATTACACCTAATTGGAATATTCAAGCTGTCAATGCGCAAAAAGCTTGGTCCTCCGGTTTAACAGGGAAAAACGTAAAAGTTGCAGTAGTTGATACGGGAGTTTCTATAAATCCTTTATTGCCAAATGTTGAGCGGCATTCTTTTGTAGATGACAATCCTAGAACTCGTATAGATGAAAGTTCACCGTATGATACGGAAGGGCATGGTACATTTGTTTCAGGCATTATTGCTGCTGGAGTAACGTCCAGTCAATTATATGGCAATATCGTCGGAGTTGCGCCGGATGTATCTTTATATAGTCTAAAAGTTTTTGAAAAAGATGGCGCAAGCATGGAATCTCTATTAAAAGCACTTGAATGGTCAATCGAAAATAACATTGATATTGTCAATATGTCACTCGGTACTACCGATGATGATCCTATTTTGAAGAATGCGGTCAAAATAGCTTACGATGCGGGTCTGACATTAGTTGCAGCCGCAGGAAATGATGGTGTGGGAAAAGACGTGGAATATCCTGCAAAATACGATGAAGTAATCGCGGTTTCTTCTTTGGACCAAAGTAATCAAATATCCTATTTTTCTAATACGGGCTCAAAAGTAGAATTTTCAGCACCTGGCAGTGATGTTTATTCTCTAGGGATATATGATGAATTTAGAGAAGATTCTGGAACCTCTTTTTCAACGCCACACGTGACAGGGTTTTTAGCTTTATTAAAACAGCAATATCCTGATTACACAAACAAGCAATTAAGAAAGGTCCTTCAAAATTATACAATGGATCTAGGGGCAAAAGGGAAAGATCCTTACTATGGTTATGGCTTGGTCAACTATGTTCAAACAACACCAGAAGATGTCCAAACACTTAAAGTCCGTAATGTATCCAGAACATCCGCAACTGTTTTCTATACACCAAAGGAAAATGGAGAAATTCCTACTGATAAATATCGAATATATGTTAATGATCAATTAATGGCTACAACTACAGATTTGAACTATGTTCTTCCCAATTTAAAAGAGGGTACGAAATATACCGTATTAGTTGAAGCGGTAAGTGCCAATAATGTTTCATCAGTAGGGAAGACAATTAGTTTTACAACATTAAAACCTACCGTAGAAGAACAATATATAGAAAATCATAAGAGCACCATTACAAGTTGGATGACTCGGTTAAAAAAGGGTCAATCGTTGACATTCCAAACACAATTTGTACCTTTATATTCGATAGCAGCAGGATTGACGACTTCACAAAAAAATATGGTAACGAATTATAGTAAAAAAATTAATCTCGTTGCTATTTCAGCAACGTCTTCATCCAGTTATATAAAGGCGACAAACTTAAAAAATATGAAAAGTAAAAAATCAACGACAATCACATTCGGAACAACTATAAAACCATCAACGCTTACTTCAAGCAAAATATCTATTATAAGTGCAGGTAAAAAAATAACAGGGTTCACACTCACAAAAGGGGCTAAAGGCAAGAACATTAAACTATCGACTAAAAAAACATTAGCAACCGGAAAATATACGATCTTTATAGATAATAAGGGCGTGAAAACTTCCAAAGGAAAATCTCTCTTAAAGCCGATTGCTATAAAATTTGAAGTGAAATAAGGTTTCTTTTGAGAAGAGACCTGCAAGAGTAAGAATATGGATTGAACAGCATAGATGAGATCTTAAAAGATGGACGAATTATTTAATTGAACTTTCTCGGTAGTGAGAACTCTGTATAAAACAGGGATTTTGCTACCGCGTTTTTTTGTCGATGTTGGACATAAATCGCTGTATGGAAAATACAATTTAAAAGGAGCAAATAAGTGGACGGAGAGAGCAAATAAATGGTCCGAGTTAGCGAATAAAACCTTCAAAGTAGCGAATAAAACCTTCAAAGTAGCGAATAAAACCTTCAAAGTAGCGAATAAATCCATCGAAAGAGCGAATAAACCACCAAAAGTAGCAAATAAACCTATCGAAAGAGCAAATAAATCCCCTCAATGGTTATCTATGAAGTTTCACTTGATCCATCCGCTATAATCATAGAAAGATAGTCTTCTACTTTCATTATCTAGCATATATTTTGTATAATGAATCTCATGAGGAAGTGACACAATGATAGCAACGGAAAAAAGATGGCGTATCAATCGCCCAGATGAACAGCTTGTGAAAGAATTTGTGGATGAACTTAAAATTTCTTCAATATCAGCTAAAATTTTAGTAGCACGCGGTTTCACAACAGTTGAAGCAGCCCGTGCTTTTTTAACGATTGATGAACAAACCATCCATGATCCATTTGAAATGTATGGTATGAAAGAAGCGGTTGATCGGATTCAAAAAGCCATACAAAATAGAGAAAAAATATTAGTATATGGGGATTATGATAGTGATGGAATTACCAGTACAACGGTTATGAAAACTGCTCTCCAAGATTTGGGGGCGGATGTATCTCATATGATTCCAAACCGATTCATTGATGGCTATGGACCGAGTGAACGTTTATTTAAACAGGCACATGAAGAGGGGTACCAACTTATCATCACTGTCGATAATGGGATTGCCGGGAACCATGAAGTGCAGGTAGCGAAAGAATTAGGAATGGATGTTATCGTTACAGACCACCATGAACCAGGGGAAATATTGCCCCCAGCCGATGTGATTATCCACCCAAGACATCCGGCTGGAAACTATCCATTTGGTGAGTTGGCAGGTGTTGGCGTCGCATTTAAAGTGGCACACGCCTTGTATGGTAAGTTGCCTAAGCATTTATTAGAGATTGCGGCAATTGGTACCGTAGCAGATTTAGTACCCCTTTTAGACGAAAATCGTTATCTTGTCAAAGCAGGATTAGAGGCACTGCAACATTCTACAAGGCCGGCTATTCAAGCGTTATGTAAAGTAGCAGGTGTCAATCAGCAAGAGATTGATGAAGAAACGATTGGCTTTGGCTTTGCACCAAGATTAAATGCATTAGGAAGATTGGGAGATGCGGCACCTGGTGTGGATTTTTTAATGGCACAAGATGCAGCGGAAGCAATGACGATGGCCAGCTCCTTAAACGAAAAAAATAAAGAACGCCAAGCAATGGTAACAAGTATTACAGAACAAGCTATTGCTATGATCGAAAATGATGAAGAAATTGGACATTCACAAGTACTAGTCATTGCAGGTGAAGGTTGGAATCCAGGAGTTGTTGGTATTGTTGCATCGAGACTTGTAGAAAAATACTATCGTCCAACGATTATTCTTTCTATAGATATCGAAAAAGGTGTAGCAAAAGGCTCTGCTCGAAGTATAGAAGGTTTCCATATGTATAAGGAGCTTGCTAAAAATAAAGATATTCTACTGGCTTTTGGAGGGCACCCAATGGCTGCTGGTATGACACTCGCAATGGAAGATATTGATGAATTGCGTTATCGTTTGGATCAGCAAGCAAGAGATTGTTTAACAGAAGATGCATTAACACCGGTGTTAGATATCGATATACCACTGACACTCGATGAAATCGATATAAATGCGATCGAAGATGTCCGTAAGCTAGCGCCCTTTGGTACAAGTTTTGCGAAGCCTGTCTATGCAATAGAAGATACATCTATTCGTTCCATGAAAAAAATCGGTGCCAATGAAGACCATATCAAGCTGCAAATCGTTTCAAATGATCAAGAATTAGATGTAGTAGGCTTTCATAAGGGCTATCTAGTTGATGAACTAACATATGGTATTCAAGTATTTTTTGCAGGTGATCTTCAAATCAATGAATGGAATGGCCGCAAAAAACCGCAGCTGCTGTTGCAGGATGCTCGAACGGATGAATGGCAATTATTCGATTTGAGAGGTATTAGGCAGGTTGCACGCTGGTTACAAACGATTCCACTTGAGGAGGTAACATTTATAGCTTTTAGGGAAATGACTGTAAATTATTATGACTCTTTAATTCCCCAAAAGATTCAAAGTTACTCTGAGGACATCTCAAATGAAAATTGCATGCCATATGTTGTATTATTAGATTTGCCCCCCAATGTTCGAATGCTGGAACAGCTATTAGAAAATGTAAGACCCAATCGAATTTATGCGCACTTTTATATGCCAGACTCTCACTATTTTGATGGAATGCCTACAAGGGAACAATTTGTATGGTATTATACTTTTTTGAGAAAACGGCGAATCTTTCAATTGCGTCAAAATTTAACTGAATTGGCCAAACATAAAGGCTGGAGTCGCGATATGCTTATTTTCATGACGCAGGTGTTTTTTGAACTTGGATTTGTTACAATAGATAATGGACTTGCGAAAATTGTTGATCATCCGCCTAAAAAAGAGTTAACAAGTGCGAAGATCTATCAACAACGTGCGCAACAAATGGCTTTAGAGCAAACTCTGCTGTATGCACCGTATAAGGATTTAAGAGAGTGGTTTGACCTTCGTTTAAACGGTCAATCGGTTTCTGAGGAGGAACAATAATAATGGATTTAAAACAATATGTGACGGTCGTAGAAGATTGGCCTAAAAAAGGCATCTCTTTCAAAGACATCACGACAATTATGGATAATGGAGAAGCGTATAAATATGCTACTGACCAAATCGTTGAATATGCTAAAAAAGTTGGTGCAGAATTGATTGTTGGTCCAGAAGCACGAGGATTTATCACAGGATGCCCAGTTGCTTATGCGCTTGGAATTGGTTTTGCCCCAGTTCGTAAACCAGGTAAATTACCGCGTGAAGTAGTTTCTGTAAGTTATGGTCTTGAATATGGGAAAGATACGTTAACGATGCATAAAGATGCTGTAAAAGCCGGTCAAAAAGTTTTAATCATAGATGATTTACTAGCCACTGGAGGTACCGTAGATGCTGCCATCCGTTTGGTTGAACAACTTGGTGGGGAAGTAGTGGGCTGTGCTTTTTTAATCGAACTAGAAGAATTACATGGTCGCGATAAGCTTCATGGCCACGATGTCTTAACATTAATGAAATACTAATGATAAAGTGAAGCTTCCATCAGTGAGAACACTGAAAAACTATAGAATCTCTATTTTCATTGATAAAAATCCGTCTTTTCTTTAATTTTATGAACTAAAAAAGATTATTTTTGTAATTTTTTTGAAGATGCATTGACTTTTTCAGTGGCCTCCCATCAGTGGGGGTTTTCTTCATCCCCTACTGAACTAGAAGAACTCAAGTTAAAAGCGCCACGTCCTGTGCAACACTTGAGGGACCAACATCCTGCTTGCACAAACCTATCGAATCTATGCGGCAGTTGATCCCCATCTATCTTTGTTTCTCTCTAAATCTTGAGAGGGGGGTCTTACTGCCCTTTAAAGCGGGATAAATGGCTATCTAAAAATTCATATACACTAGGTAAAATTTCGCCACACTTTTACAGGCAAAGCCGAGGGATAGGTCGCACTACGAACTTGTCATGGTTCTCGTGTTTTTTCTGTTAGAGTTTGCACAGAGCTTTACCTGTATTTCAAAAATAGCATGCTAAGTTTACGCTTAGCATACTATTTTTACTTTTAGCTTGCATAAACAGGCGGTGAATTCATGGATGGCAACCGGGGATTTGCTTAGCTTCTCGAGAAAGCAAAGCGGGCAATTTGTAGAGTGATTGGTTGAACATCTCTATTTTTGAGGATAAAATGGAATGATTAATACATTTAAATTCGTGGGATCTTATTGTCGAAGTTTCACGTAATTTGTCGAACTATTATTTTTTTTGAAGAATTAGCCTTTACAAATAGGCTCTTTTTTTAATACAATTAACGTTATACATAATCGGAAAATTATGAAATAGGGTGGGCTAACATGGCGAAAGATCAAGTGATGACAGTAGAAGAAGTATTCGCAATTCTAACATCGTATATGAATAGCGAACACGTTGCATTTGTAAAAAAAGCATATGAACTGGCAAAAGATGCACATAAAGAACAGTTCAGAAGTTCAGGAGAGCCATATATCTTACATCCTGTCCAAGTTGCCGGAATTTTGGCAGAGTTACAAATGGATCCGGAAACAGTTGCAGCGGGTTTTTTACATGATGTTGTAGAAGATACACCTGTCACACATGAAGACCTTGTCGAACAGTTCAATGAAGAAGTTGCAATGCTTGTAGATGGTGTTACGAAATTAGGAAAGATTAAATATAAGTCAAAAGCTGAGCAGCAGGCTGAAAATCATCGTAAAATGTTCGTAGCGATGGCACAGGATATCCGCGTTATCCTCATTAAATTAGCAGACCGATTACATAATATGAGAACGCTTAAACATTTACCAGTTGAAAAGCAGCGCCGTATCTCAAAAGAAACACTTGAAATCTTTGCTCCACTGGCACATCGTCTAGGAATGTCAGCTATTAAGTGGGAGTTAGAAGATACTGCACTCCGTTATTTAAATCCACAGCAATATTACCGCATCGTTAACCTTATGAAGCGTAAACGAGTAGAACGCGAAGATTATTTAAAATCAGTAATGGATGAAATTCACGTTCAACTTGATGACATCCATATCAATGCAGATTTATCTGGTCGTCCCAAACATATCTATAGTATTTACCGTAAAATGGTTTTGCAAAATAAGCAATTTAATGAAATCTACGACTTATTAGCTGTTCGTGTCATAGTAGACAGTATAAAAGATTGCTACGCAGTTCTCGGTATTATTCATACGCTTTGGAAGCCGATGCCTGGCCGTTTCAAAGATTATATTGCGATGCCAAAACAAAACCTTTATCAATCCCTTCATACAACTGTCATCGGACCATATGGAGATCCTCTTGAAGTCCAAATTCGCACAAAAGAAATGCATAAGATCGCTGAATATGGGGTCGCAGCACATTGGGCATATAAAGAAGGTAGAACCGTTGATAAAAATAAATCGAATATCGATAATAAGCTAACATGGTTCCGTGAAATTTTAGAATTCCAAAACGAATCATCTAATGCAGAAGAATTCATGGAATCACTGAAATTTGATTTATTTTCTGACATGGTTTATGTATTCTCTCCAAAAGGCGATGTGATCGAGTTGCCAGCAGGGTCAGTACCCATTGATTTTGCGTATCGAGTACACTCTGAAATTGGTAACAAAACAATTGGTGCTAAGGTAAATGGGAAAATGGTTCCTCTTGATACACCTTTAAAGACGGGCGATATTATAGAAATTATGACATCCAAGCAATCATTCGGTCCAAGCCGAGATTGGCTAAATATCGCACAATCTTCACAGGCCAAACATAAGATTAAGCAATTCTTTAAAAAACAATTACGTGAAGATAACGTTAATAAAGGCCGTGAAATGATTGAAAAAGAAATTGTTGAGCAGGGATATGATCCAAAAGAAATATTGACACCTGAAAACTTTAAACGAGTATGTGAAAAATTGAATTATGCGAATGACGATGATTTAGTCGCAGCCGTTGGATTTAACGGAATGACAGCACTCCAAGTCGTTAATCGCCTCGCCGAACGGGTAAGAAGACAACGTAGTCAAGAAGAAACAATAGAGAAAATTGCGAAAGAGATGAAAACACCTCCAAAGGAAAAAGTAACAGAGACAGGTGTGATTGTTAAAGGTTTGGACAACTTATTAATCCGTTTATCTCGTTGCTGTAATCCAGTACCAGGCGATGATATTGTTGGGTTTATCACCAAAGGTCGTGGTGTTTCAGTTCATCGTGCAGATTGTCCAAATATCCAAACATCAGAAAATCATGAACGATTGATCGAAGTTGAGTGGGGAAAGAATTTAGAACAAGAACATAAATTGTTCAATGTGGATATTGAAATTTCTGGCTTTGATCGTGTAGGTTTGTTAAACGAGGTCATACAGGTCGTCACTGAAACGAAAACACCAATTAGTGGCATTAGTGCACGGACGGATCGAGATAAAATTGCGACCATCAATTTGACTTTACAGATTAAGCATATTCAAAATCTTTATAAAGTAGTAGATCGTGTCAAACAAATTCCAGATGTCTATTCTGTACAACGTATTATGCATTAAGATTGGAGATTATATCAATGAGAGTAGTTCTGCAACGAAGCAAAGAAGCTTCCGTTACTGTCAATGGAAAGGTTACAGGGAAGATTGATCAGGGCTATGTGTTATTAGTTGGGATTACACATGGTGATACGAAAGATGATGCAGATTATCTGGCAAAGAAAATTGCAAAATTACGAATTTGGGAAGATGCAGAGGGCAAGATGAACCGCTCTATTAAAGAACATGGCGGTGACATTTTGTCAGTCTCCCAATTTACTTTGTATGCTGATACAAGAAAGGGCAATCGTCCAAGTTTTACAGATGCTGCCCGACCTGAAGAGGCTTTTGGTTTATGGGAATACTTTAACAGTACACTTCATGCACTAGGATTACATGTTGAAACGGGTGTCTTTGGTGCAATGATGGATGTCAAACTTACAAATGATGGACCTGTAACGATATTGCTGGAGTCGAAATAATGAAAAAACGTCTGATTAATGAGAAATCAGACGTTTTTTTCTCGTAAAGTAGTGAAACGTGCATTCATAATAGGACACATAGTCTAACAAATAAACTAGATGGTCAAGCCTAAGCTAAATTTGTATATTCAAAGACTTCAAATCTCTAAACAAAAACAACCATATCATTGAAGATATGGTTGTCCATTGTGTAGTGATTAGTCGCGACCATAGTAGTTTAAAAGTCCATTTACAACACCTTTAGCAACTGTTTCGCGATAATCATTACTATTCACTAGTTTGGCATCTGAAGTATTTGAAACAAAGCCAAGTTCTAATAATACAGATACAACAGAATTGTATCTTACTACATAGTAGTCCATTGCTTTGAGTTTGCGATCTTTATAATTCGGATATTCCTTTTTTATTGCATCTTTGATACCATCATGTATAGCATCTGCAAATTTCTTGCTGCTCACTTTAGCTGAAGTTGAATAATAGCTTTCATAACCCGTAGCAGAAGAAGGTCCCGAATTGTGATGTACGCTTATAAAGGCGTTTGCCCCTTTTTTTTTGGCGTATGCAGCACGTTGTTCTAATGATAAAAATTGATTGTCCGTTGTACGTGTCATGTACACGATACCGCCAACTTTTTCAATAGCAGATTGAATGGCTTTCGCTGCTTTTAAGTTGAGTGTTTTTTCAACTACATGATTGCCAGATGCTCCATTATCTTGCTTCCCATGTCCAGGATCAACAACAATCTTAATCCCTTTTAAAGTTCCTTTTACACTATTAGAAACAGTTGTAGTTGGTTTCTTTGTAGTGATTTTACTACTAGTAGTATTAGAAGAAATCCAGCCTTTTTGTTTGGAAGTATACTGAACTTCTACCCAATTATTGTTGGAGATACGTAGGATCTTAAAATAATTGCCCTTTGACGCTTTTCCAAGTGATGGAGCAGCAGTTGTTGGTAACGATCTTACGTTCAAACTACCGGAACGCATGACAAAATATTGTGTTTTAGATGGTTTCTTTGCTGTAAATGAGATATTAGTCGTTGAAGCAAAACCGTAGGATGTACTACCATTGATCCAACCTTTTTTATCATTATAATTTACATAAATCCACCCGTTGCTTGCTTGTTTCAAAATTTGAACTTTTGATTCAAAAGGTACGATTTGACCGAGAGATTTTGCATTCACACTGTAACTGTTTCGTATTGTCAGTCCAGTTGGTTCTGTTACATAATAGTAGGTTGTTTTTTTAGGTACAACAACGGTGATTGAACTAGTAGTTGGTTCTTTTACCTTTTGAGTGCCGTAATGGGTGGAAACCCAACCTTTTTTGCCAGTTTGATATGTAACTTCTACCCAATCATTACTTGCAATACGAGAAATGAGTAAAGATTCGTTTTTCTTTACATATGCCAGTAATTTAGACTTTGAATTTGGCTCTGAACGTACAGATAATGACTTTGCTGTAACGACAAAATATAAATTCTTTTTAGCGTTTGTAATTTTAGGTTTTGCTGTAGTAGCCTTTTTGGTGGAAACCGTAACATAAGTAGCACTTACCCACCCAGTTATACTAGAAGTTTTAATTTTAATCCAGCCATTTTTTTGTTGGATATATGTAGCAGTTTTTCCTTTGTTTAATTTTCCTAAAACCGTAGAATTAGTGGAATTAGATTTTCGAATATTTAGATTATCCGTTTTAGAAGTAACAATTTTGGAAGTAGTAGAAGCGGTCGAAACGGTTGTCTTGACAGTTTTTAAATATTCGGCTGATGCCCAACCTGTTTTGTTCTTATACTTCACTTGATACCATTTTCCACTTGCCTTTACTTTTACTAGGGTCGTATTTTTTTTAACAGTTGTTATGACCTTTGAACTAGTGCTAGGAGCCGTTCTTATATTTAGTGCGCTGGCAGTAACCTTTAATTTTGTGGAAGAGGCATGTGCTTTAGGAATTACTGCGAATATTGAAAAGACTAAAACGAGACAAAGTAAGACAATAGTCGCTGCATTTAGTTTTTTGGTATTCATATTTTTCCTCCTTTTTTCCATTGTAAGATGAAAAGAGATAAAAAACTATAAGTTTTTTTAAATAGTTGACATATTTTGCGAAAATGTTATGATATGAAGTAATCTTTATGATTATTAAATACCTATGACCAAGAAAGTAACAATCAAGTTGTACTTTTTAGAGAGGAAAAGACGTGGCTGAAATCTTTTCTATTGTACCGATATGTGAAAAACACTTGAGAGGTTTTTCTTCGAACGATTAGTGAGCTAGTAGGGGAAAACGGTATCGGCCGTTATCCGATTTGAGAGGATCTAGTATTAGCTAGATCAACTAGGGTGGAACCGCGGAAGCTTATATAGCTCTCGTCCCTTGCATTAAGCAAGGGGCGGGAGCTTTTTGTTTGCAGAAGATAGCATGCAGAGTCTTCAGAAACATTGAAAAGTTTGAATCAAAATGTTTTTTCAGTTTTCAACAGCAAGACTGAAACTAATTTATCCCGCATTAACGGGCAGTAATACTTCTCCTCAAAATTCAGCGAAAGCAAAGAAGGTAGGAGGGAGATCAACTGCCGCATGCGCCCGATTGATTCAACTAATCATCCGTGAGGGATGAAGAAAACCCTCACTGATTAAAGTTTTACTTTATGACAGTAGCTGTCGAAGCTTCATATCGCGTTCATCATCAGTGAAGACTGTTAAAAATAGAAAGGAGATTGTGTATGAGTTTTAAAGTACCTAGGGGCACCCAAGATATCTTGCCTGGTCAAACAGAAAAATGGCAAAAAGTTGAGGAAATCATTCGACATCTTTGCCATGTTTACCGTTACCAAGAAATTCGCACACCTATTTTTGAATCAACTGAGTTATTCCAACGTGGTGTTGGCGATACAACAGATATTGTGCAAAAGGAAATGTACACATTTGAGGATCGGGGAGGACGTTCCATAACACTTCGACCAGAAGGTACAGCCTCTGTCGTTCGTTCTTATGTTGAACATAAAATGTTTGGTCAACCTGATCAGCCAGTAAAATTATCTTACATGGGACCAATGTTCCGTTATGAACGCCAACAAGCTGGACGTTATCGACAATTCGTACAATTTGGCGTAGAAGCAATTGGTAGTAAAGATCCTGCAATTGATGCAGAAGTGATTGCGCTTGCGATGAATGTTTATGCAGCAGCTGGATTAAAAGATATAAAATTAGTGATTAATTCTCTAGGGGATCATGAAGTTCGAACAAAACACCGTGAAGCATTAGTGAAGCATTTTGAACCACATATTCATGAGTTTTGCCCAGACTGTCAATCACGTCTTAAAAAAAATCCACTTCGTATTTTAGATTGTAAAATGGATCGTGAACATCCATTAATGGCGACGGCACCTGCTTTAACAGACTATCTAAATGAAGGATCTGCAAGTTATTTTGACCAAGTGAAAAACTATTTAGATATACTTGGTATTTCGTATGAAGTAGATCCAAATTTAGTAAGAGGTTTGGATTACTATAATCATACTACCTTCGAAATTATGAGCACTGCTGAAGGATTGGGCGCGATCACCACTTTATGTGGTGGAGGTCGCTATAACGGTCTTGTTGAAGAAATTGGTGGACCTGAATCACCTGGTATTGGATTTGCTATGAGTATCGAACGTTTACTTTTAGCTTTAGAAGCTGAGGGGAAAGAGTTAAATACTGAAAATCAATTAGATGTGTTTATCGTTACGATGGATGCTGATTCGAAACGAAAAGCTGTAGAATTAGCAAGTTCTTTCCGTGCAAAAGGTATTTCTACAGAAATCGATTATTCAAACCGTAAAATGAAAGCACAAATGAAAGCAGCTGACCGCCAAGGTGCTAAATGGGTGATTGTACTTGGCGAACAAGAGCTAGCTGAAAATGTTGCAAGCGTTAAAAATATGGAATCAGGTAACCAAGAAAAAATACCATTCCATGATTTAGTAAATTATTTACAAACACATTAACTGGAGGAATTATACATGGCAACACGCACACATGAATGTGGAGTTTTGCGCGCTGAAAATGTTGGCGAGCGCGTCGTATTAAAAGGTTGGGTACAATACCGTCGTGACTTCGGTGGTTTAATCTTTATCGATTTACGTGACCGTACTGGTTTAACACAAGTCGTGTTCACACCAGAAAACTCTCAAGAAGCACTAGATCTTGCAGATTCATTCCGTAGTGAATACGTAATTGAAGTAGAAGGTGAAGTACGCCCTCGTACACCTGAAATGGTTAACCCTAATTTAGACACTGGTATGATCGAAGTGTACGTTGATAAAGTAACATTGATCAACAAAGCAAAAACACCACCATTCCAAATTGAAGACCGTATCCAAGTAAACGAAGATTTACGTTTAAAATACCGTTATTTAGATTTACGTCGCCCTGTAATGTACAAAACGTTTAAATTACGTTCTGACGTAACAAAAGTAGTACGTAACTTCTTACAAGATGAAGGATTTTTAGAAGTAGAAACACCGATTCTAACAAAATCAACTCCAGAAGGTGCACGTGACTATCTTGTACCATCACGTGTGCATGAAGGCGAATTTTATGCTCTTCCACAATCACCACAATTGTTTAAACAATTATTGATGGTTTCTGGATTTGAAAAGTACTTCCAAATCGCTCGTTGTTTCCGTGATGAAGACTTGCGAGCTGATCGCCAACCTGAATTTACTCAAATCGATATGGAAATGAGCTTTTTAACACAAGAAGAGATTCTTGATATTAATGAACGCCTAATCCAAAAAGTGATGAAAGAAATTAAAGGCATCGATATCCCACGTCCATTCCAACGTATGAAATATGACGAAGCGATGGCACGTTTCGGTTCAGATAAACCAGATGTTCGTTTTGGTTTAGAGTTAATCGATTTAACAGATGTTGTTGGTGGTTGCAGCTTTAAAGTATTCGCACAAACCGTTGAAGCTGGCAACCAAGTAAAAGGTCTTAATATTAAAGGGGCTAATGATAAATACTCTCGTAAAGATTTAGACGAATTGACAAAATTCGTTGGTCGTTACGGTGCAAAAGGTCTTGCTTGGATCAAAGTAACTGAAGAAGGGCTTACGGGTCCTATCGGTAAGTTCTTCCAAGATGACTACGGCAAAAAATTAGTTGAACGTATGAAAGCAGAACCAGGTGATACATTAGTATTCGTAGCAGATAAA
Organism: Rummeliibacillus sp. SL167; assembly: GCF_007896505.1. Lineage (NCBI taxonomy): Bacteria > Bacillati > Bacillota > Bacilli > Caryophanales > Caryophanaceae > Rummeliibacillus > Rummeliibacillus sp. SL167. Next base: position 430,347 of record NZ_VCBM01000001.1, read on the forward strand.
AAATCTGTTGTGGCAGATTCGCTTGGTGCTCTTCGTAAAAAATTAGGAAAAGAATTAGAATTGATTGATGAATCTCAATTCGCCTTTTTATGGATTACAGATTGGCCATTATTGGAATACTCAGAAGAAGAAGGACGTTATACAGCAGCTCACCATCCATTCACTCGTCCGTTTGATGAAGATCTCGAAAAAATGGAAACAGCTCCTGGCGAAGTTCGTGCTCAAGCTTATGATATCGTTTTGAATGGTTATGAACTAGGCGGTGGTTCTCTTCGTATCTACGAAAAAGACCTTCAAGAAAAAATGTTCAAAGTACTTGGCTTCACCCAAGAACAAGCACAGGAACAATTCGGTTTCTTGATGGATGCCTTTGAATATGGTGTTCCGCCACATGGTGGTTTAGCATTCGGTCTTGACCGTTTCATCATGCTATTAGCTGGGCGCGATAACTTACGCGATACCATTGCATTTCCGAAAACAGCATCTGCAAGCTGCTTGTTGACAGATGCCCCAAGCTCAGTAGCAACAGCTCAGTTAGACGACTTACACATCCGTACAAAGACATTAGCTGACGAAAACTAAAAGGGTAATATTTTGTTTAAGGAAAGGTAAAGTATAGATTATTTACATTCCTGACTATATTTTGCGGATTGTCTATATGGGATTAGTAAAGAGGAGCCAAAGAAGGATGATTCAATATTCTTGGCTCCTCTTTTTGTATAGTTGAATCGAATGGCTGTTTTTAAAAATGACTTTATAATTCAGGCTCTTATTGTTGAAGTGCTTGGATTGTTATATTATTATGACAATAATTTTAGAAAAGGACTGGAATGAATGGAATTAATAGTAGGCATAACGCTTATCATAATCGTTTTCTTATCAAGTAGTATTATTGAAAAAAACTTAAAAGATGTGAAAAAGCAAAATGAAACAATCATTGAGATTTTAAAAGAATGGAGCAAAAGATCTTAGTTACTAATTATGAAAGAAGCGAATAAAAAGTTATTTAAGTCGTAGTAATGAGGATATTTCTTCTTTATCCCGCTGTCCCCCACCTCAAGATTTAGAGAGAAACGAGAAAGATAGATGGGGGATCAACTGACGCATGCGTCCGATTGGTTTGGGCGGGCAGGATGTTGGTCATTCAGGTGTTGCCACAGGACAGGACGTGGCGCTTTTAACCTGAGTTCTTCTCTCCATCAGTGGGGGGATGAAGAAAACTCCCACTGATGGAGTTTCACTTACGATGAAATATATTGAATGTGTATCTAATTGGTCTAAAAAGTAATCAACATTAATTCACTATAAAGAATTATAGCATTTGGAAAAATTATACAGAATATTGGAGATAACAGTTCAGCCAATTCATAATTTTTTTGATGGATAGAATGTTTAAGCTGAAGTAGCTTCAACTACTCCGTAAATTGTTTTAGAGATACACATACTAACACTAGTGTTTACTAAAATTAATTTTCAGGGGCTATTCTTCGATTTATATCTATATTAGTAGTTATACCTACTGCATAGATTGAACAGTCACCCAATTACTTGGAGATGTATAAGAAAAAGTATTTGAACTAGGATAAGCTTTTTGTCTTTGAATTACAAATGTATTTTGGAGATATGCTGGACCAGTACTATAAAAGTAAAATCTGATGATATTTTTATTTTATAAAAATTCCATAAATGATTATTCCTAAAATTATTAGAAAAATGATAATGCCGCCAATAGTTGGGCTTCCATATAAAGTACGATTTAAAGAGTCATTCGTATCGATCTTACTTTTTTTCTCTTTCTCCCATTTATCCCTGTCCTTTTTAAATACGTCCATTTTATTTTTGTTACTCATTAAGTCACATCCATTTATGTTATTCATTTTCTTTTCTTATTCTACTTTCTAAATTTATTTTCCTTTATATACTTGGAGAATTTTGATGATAAAAGGTGTTTCTTTATCTATGATGTTCTACCTATTCTCAAAAATTTCCCATTAAATTCTCCATGGTTTATTTTGATTTTTCTGAACCCTTATGTTAGTATTAATTAACAACAAATCCTGATATGTTCGTTGAAACGTAATCAGTCTTGACCGAACATAATATCATTGGGAGTTGTTATTTTGGAACGGCAAACATGCCCGATGGGGACCTTTAAAGTTTCAAATACGACACCCACCTGCAAAGAGTGCGGGTTCAAAACGATTTAAAAAGCAACGGCATAATTGGGATTTGTTACTTTTAGGAGATTTAACTTCCGATTCTTTTAGGATTGGGAGTTTTTTATTTTTCTATGATTCTGCTGGAGTAAGTTTAGTGTTAGGAAACAAAAGAAAAAGAGTGATTCGAACAAAATAAAGCACTTATTAAATTTACAAATTCACTATTAAATTTACAAATTCACAACTTATTTACACATGGTTACATAACCTTAATTTTTGTTTTATTTTTGCTTAACTTTTGAATTGTATATTTTAACTGTATTCAAAACTAAAACAAAAGTGAGGGGTTCGAATGAAGAAAGTTCATAAAAGTTTATTGGCGATATCAATGCTGTCGTTAGGTGTTTTAGCAGCATGTGGGAACGAAGCTGGAACAGGAAATACAGAAGATTTAGGTTCGACAACTCTAGAAGAAATCGAAGAGGAGGCTAAAAAAGAAGGTGAAATTAATTCTGTAGGGATGCCAGATACTTGGGCAAACTGGGTAGAAACTTGGGACGAACTAGAGCAAAAATATAGTCTAAAGCAAACAGATACAGACATGTCGAGTGCAGAGGAAATTGCAAAGTTTGAAGCGGAAAAGAAAGACGCATCAGCCGATATTGGAGATGTTGGGATTGCATATGGTCCCATCGCTGAAGATAAAGATTTGACATTAGCATATAAAACTTCTTATTGGGATGAGATTCCTGATTGGGCGAAAGATGATAATGGTGACTGGATTGTAGGATATACGGGAACAATAGCTTTCTTAGCAGATAAAAATAACGTAGATAAAATACCGACTTCATGGAAGGAACTTCTCAATTCAGATTACAAAGTGGCGGTTGGTGATGCTTTAACTTCTAACCAAGCACAATTTGCTATTTTAGCCGCTGCATATGCAAACGGAGGCGATGAAAAAAACATCGAGCCTGGAATTGAGTATTTTGCTGAGATTGCTAAACAAGGACGTTTAGTTTCAACAGATCCAGATATTGCTAATTTAGAAAAAGGTGAAATGGATATTGCGTTATTATGGGACTTCAATGCACTTGGCAATCGCGATAAAATTGATCCGAACCGCTTCGAAGTAACGATTCCTTCAGATGCATCTGTCGTATCGGGTTATACAACGATTATTAACAAATATGCTAAAAACCCACATGCGGCGATGCTTGCAAGAGAATATATTTTATCTGATGAGGGGCAAGATAATTTAGCAAAAGGATATGCTCGCCCAATTCGTGAAAATGTAAAATTGTCTGATGAAGCAAAAGGAAAATTACTAGATGCTGAACTATATAAACATGCTCGCCCAGTGAAAGACTTTGAAGCGTGGGAAAAGACAACTGCGCAAATTCCTACATTATGGAAAGAGAAGGTCTTAGTTCATGTCAAATAAAGTCATCGTTATTGTTTTAGATGCACTTCGTTTCGATGTTGCGTGTACACATCTAGGGTATATGCAACATTTAGTTGAGCAAAAGAAAGCAGCTCGGTTTAAGGTGAAAGGACAATTGCCAGCCTTGTCTCGCCCAATGTATGAAACGATTTGTACTGGAACACCACCCATCGAGCATGGCATTGTAAACAATTTTATTAGTAGAGCATCTAAAGAAAAGAGTATTTTCCATTTAGCAAAAGAGCACAATTTAGTAACGGCAGCAGCAGCTTACTATTGGTTGAGTGAGTTGTATCAGAGAACACCTTTTCAACATTTTAATGATCGCATCCAGCTCCATACAAAAGGACCAATTGATCATGGAATCTACTATTTTGAGGACCATTATCCAGATTCCCATGTATTTGCAGATGCCCATGCATTATGCAATACGTTTCAACCAGATTTATTGTATATCCATTCCATGAATATTGATGATGATGGACATAAATTTACAGCGAATTCCGTTCAATATCGAAACCGAGTCTTAGCCGCAGATGGTTTATTGGCGTTATCCATTCCATATTGGTTAGAACGGGATTACCAAATTATTGTCACAGCCGATCATGGAATGACGGATGATGGTAATCATGGTGGTAATACGACTGCCGATCGGGAAGTGCCTTTGTATATTATTTCCAACAGTGTAGAAGCAAAGGTTTATGAAGAGGAACTTTGCCAACTACAAATTGCCCCGTTAATTTGTGAATTGTTGCAGATAAACCCTTCAGAGAAAATGCAAGACTTACAAGTACCAGGCATTTATTGAGGAGGGTTTTTATGAAAAAGTGGATGTTTCTATTTTTGTCACCTTTCATTATGCTATTGCTCTTGTTTTTCTTTGTACCGTTAATTTATATGCTGTACAGTAGCCTCCAATCGAACGGTGAATGGAGTTTAAGTCATTACCAATCAATCTTTACAAGTGCATATGTTTTACAGGGCTTTGCGAATAGTATTTGGCTATCTACTGTATCAGCTATTGTTGCATTAATTGTAGCAATCTTTGTATCAGGGTCACTCTACCATTATTCAGAAAAAGTGAGAGAAAGAATTTTAGTTATTATTAATTTAACTTCTAACTTTGCAGGTGTTCCCTTAGCGTTTGCGTTTATCATTTTGTTAGGTAATAGCGGGTTGTTCACATTATTTATTAAATCAATTGGTTGGAATTGGTCTTTCAATTTATATAGTTGGTCTGGTTTATTATTAATTTTTATTTATTTCCAATTACCGCTTGCAATCATGCTTGTGTACCCTTCTTTTTATGCAGTTCAAAAGCATATGAAAGATGCTGCTATGCTATTAGGGGCTTCAAATGGTTACTTTTGGAGAAAAATTGGTTTGCCGATTATATGGCCTGCTTTAGCTGGAACCATCACCATCTTATTTGCAAATGCAATGGGAGCATATGCTTCTGCGTATGCTTTAACAGGTAGTGGCTATAACTTAGCAGCTATTCAAATTGGAGCGTTATTGTCAGGAGATATTTTTGCACAGCCTGAGTTAGCCAGTGCAATTGCTGTTATTTTAGGAGCCATTATGGTCGTGGTGATGTTTTTAAGTGAATGGTTTTCCAAAAAAATGCGGAAGGACGTGCATTTATAAATGAAAATTACACGATATACGTCCTTAGGGGCATTGTTTCTATATTTAGGATTGCCATTGTTGGGAATGGCATTATACTCCTTTTCAACCTCATGGAATAAATCCATCTTACCTGAAGGGCTGACATTGAAATGGGTGATTGGCTTGTTTCAAGATGGGACATTTTTACTTGCTTTCGGTCGTTCCTTGTTGTTAAGTTCAGTGTCAGTGTTGGTCTCCATTATGTTTATAGTGCCGGCGATTTGCGTCATTGTTTTGTATTTACCGAAACAAGAAAAGTGGATTAAATCGATCATCGTTTTAATTTACTCATTTCCGGGTATTATTTTGTCGGTCGGTTTATTGAAGTTTTACTCTGGTTCATTTATGCCATTAATAGTGGTCATTGGAGGAGTATATTGTGTCATTATATTACCTTATTTATACCAAGGAATAAAAAATAGTTTGCTAACGGTAAATGGGAGAACCTTAATGGACACGGCGGAATTATTAGGTGCAAGTAAATGGTATGCATTTCGCAAAATATTATTGCCATCGATTTATCCAGGATTGTTCGTTGCTACGTTGTTAAGTTTTTCAATTTTATTTGGAGAATTCGTATTGATTAATTTAATTGTTGGATCTAAATACGAAACATTACAAATTTACTTAATGGAACAATTGCAGACGAGTGGACATGTAGCGAGTGCGATTTCATTTGTATATGTTGTGTTAATGGCATGCTTGACGTTTATCGTTATGAAATTCTCGGCAAATAAAGGAGTTGTACGAAAAGATGAGCGAAGTAAAGTTACAGTCGATTCAAAAAAGCTATTCAAAGAAAATGGTGCTAAACAACATTAACTTAACGATTAATGATAGCGAGTTTATCACGATTCTTGGACCTAGTGGTTGCGGCAAGAGTACGATATTGCGTTTAATCACAGGATTGGAGAAACCAGATGCTGGTAATATTATTATTGATGGCAAAGTTGTAAATCATAAAGTGCCAAAAGAACGACAAATAGGAATGGTGTTTCAACAATATGCTCTATTTCCAAATCTAAACGTATTAGAAAATATTGCATTTGGACTACGTGTTCAAAAACTAACTGAAACGGAACTTCGCAAACGCGTTTATGACATGATTTCGTTAGTAGGTCTAGAAGATAAAGTGAACCAATATCCTGCCCAACTTTCAGGAGGGCAACAGCAGCGTGTTGCATTAGCGCGATCATTGGTTGTTCGTCCAAAAGTATTATTGTTAGATGAACCATTAAGTGCTCTTGATGCACAAATTCGAAAAAATTTACAAATCCAATTGCGTGACATACAGCAGCAATTAAATACAACGATGGTTTTAGTTACGCATGATCAGGAAGAAGCAATGAACGTATCGGATCGAATTGTTGTGATGAATCAAGGGAGGATAGAGCAGATAGGTACTCCTACTGAAATTTACACGCACCCTCAGTCCACATTTATCGCAAACTTTATTGGCAATTATAATGTTTTATCAAAAGATCAACTATCTATCGTACTAGGTGAACCTGTTTCAATGGATGGCAAGCAATTTGCTATTCGCCCAGAAGTAGTATCTTTCCAACTTAAAGCACACAGTTATAACACAACAGGCGTCGTTTCAGGTATTCGAATGAAAGGTGCAATCGTTCAAATTGAAGTAAACGTCCATGGTGAACAGATTGTAATGGAGCAATTAAATGACCATCAATCTATTCCACAAGTCGGAGCTACCGTTCAATTAGCAATTCCGAAAGATGCTTTGGTAAAAGTAGCATGAAATTAATGAAAGAGAAGCGTCATGAGCAAATTGTTCAATATATTCAACAATATCAAAATGTGACTGTTCGTGAGCTAGCCTTTCAATTGAATTTAACTCCTGAAACGATTCGCAAAGATTTAAAGGAATTAGAAAATTTAAAACGTGTTACACGCTTTCACGGTGGAGCAAAGCAATATGAACCTCCAGCAAAGGAACCAAAATTCATGTTGAAAATGAATACGAATGAAGAGGAAAAGAAACGTATTGCGAAAGTGGCTGCCTCATTAATTGAAAGTGGAGATACGATATACGTAGATGTGGGAACAACGACGGTTCATCTTGCTCAATATATAGTAGGGGATAATATAAAAATCATCACGAATTCATTGGCAGCAACACAAGAGTTTTGTCGAGCCATCGAACGAAAACAATTTACTGGAGAAGTGATCTGTGTAGGTGGACATGTGAACTATGATCAACAGTCTGTTGCAGGGAGTATGACTTTAGAATGGATGAAACACTTTTATGTTCAAAAATCATTTATCTCTTGTGGTGGTATAACAGAGCAGATTGTGTATGATTATGATGTCGATGAAGCAGCAATTTCAACGTATATGGTGTCGCAATGTGATGAAGCCTATTTACTAGTGGATAGCTCAAAAATAAATAAACAATCTTTTTCAGCGATTGGTCCTTTGTATGTATTCAAACAGATTATTTGTTCGGCAAACTGTCCTTGGGAAGAATGGGAGCCGATTTGGAGGAAAGTAGGGAACTAAATGCCAGTAGATTTTCATTTTCATCTTGAAGAGGGTCCGTATAATGCGAAATGGCTAGAAAAGACCATGCATTCATTGGTAATAATGACAGATAATTTTCAATTAGATAGCAAAAAAGTTAGCATGGAACGCGGAATCCAACTGCTACAACTCAGAATGACTGAAGGAGCATACAGTGAGTTTTGGTTTGACCTATACTTAAAACGTGCGAAACAGCTTGGCTTAAAACAAGTAGGTGTTGTGGATCATTTATACCGTTTTAAAGAAACAAGAAACTATTTTTTAGAACATCTAGATGTAAATGAATCTTCGGAATTAGGACAAGTTCAAAAGAATTGGCTCGACCAGGTCATGACGGAAAACATGGAGGCATTTGTTGCTTTTGTTGAATCTCAAAAAAAGAAATGGAAACAACACGGTATAGAACTAAAATTAGGTATTGAATGTGACTATTTTGAAGGTGGGGAGCAAGAGCTTCAATCATGGATTTCAAAAAATGATTGGGATTTTGTAATTGGTTCTATTCATTATGTTGATGGGTGGGGTTTCGACAATCCCAAGTTACAGCGACGCTTCGAACTATACGATTTGAAAGAACTATATACACGATTTTTTCAATCAGTAATAGCTATGATCAAAAGTAATTTATTCGATTTTGTGGCACATCTGGATAATCTCAAGGTTTTTAATTACCAAATAGATGATGAAGAATTTATGCATGAATGGTATTTAAAAATAGCAAATGCGTTAAAAGAGCACAATCTTGCAACTGAAATCAATGCTGGATTAAAATACCGCTATCCAGTTAAAGAGGAATGTCCGAGTCCAACTTTTTTACACTATTTAGTAGATAGCAATGTACCAATCACATTAAGCTCAGATGCTCATTTTCCTCAAGATTTAGGGATGTATGTAAACGAATCGGCAGAACAGTTGAAGCAGTTAGGAGTCCACCGTGTTGCGACTTTTACGAAAAGACAAAGGACAATGTTTGTAATTAAAGAGTCATTATGTGAAAAGCTTGATTTGTGATGAGGAAATTCATTATACGTTGATTAATGTAAAAGAAAGTTCATATGTGCAAAATAGCCAACTATCCGAAAAATTTTAGATAGTTGGCTATTATACTTCGGGCTTACGTTGAAAAGGTACTTTTTAAAAACTTTACTTGCATTCCTCTATACTTTAGGTTTATATTTTTGATGGAGCAATTATCTAAGTAATAGAATGGGATTACTTTATTAATAGGAGAGACGTTCATGTTACATCAATTTTCAAGAAATGAACTGGCAATAGGACAAGAAGGTTTAGATGAACTTAAAAAAACGACAGTCGCTATTTTAGGTATTGGAGGCGTTGGCTCTTTCGCTGCTGAAGCATGTGCTAGAAGTGGAGTGGGGCGAATTATTTTAGTCGATAAGGATGAAGTAGATATTACTAATATCAATCGTCAATTAGTGGCTTATCTCTCTACCATTGGCAAATCCAAATCAGCAGTAATGAAAGAAAGAATTGCGGATATTAACCCACAATGTGAAGTCATCGATCTGCATATGTTTTATACAGAAGAAACATATGAAAAATTCTTTAGCTATGGTATAGACTATGTCATTGATGCTTCTGATACAGTAAAATATAAAATTCACATTATTAAAGAATGCTTGAAACGTAATATTAAAGTGATTTCTAGTATGGGGGCTGCTAACAAAACAGATCCAACTCGTTTTAGAATTGCGGATATTTCAAAAACACATACAGATCCACTTGCCAAAGTAATTCGTCTAAAATTACGCAAAGAAGGTATTAAAAAGGGCGTCCCTGTTATTTTTTCTGATGAAAGTCCAGTTGTCATTCGGGAGGACGTTGCACAAACAGTAGGGAAGCCAGATGCAGCGATCAGAAAGGCAAAGATGCCGCCATCTTCCAATGCATTTACACCTTCTACAGTTGGATTATTTGCTGCAAGTTGGGTGATTAATGATATCTTAAAAGACGTTCATATTCAACATATCCAAGGTTAGAAGGAACTGTCGGAAAAATAGAAAGGTACAATTTAGTATGAAATCTAAATTGTACCTTTTGCTTTTTCAATGATTGATGATTGCTCCAAGTAGTTCCTTTTTTGATCAATGAATGGCACTTTCTTTCGCTAAATGGATATCAAGAGAGAGTACCTGCCTTTCTAAACTGATTTCTTCGCTTTTTATTCACTTAAGACATTTTCAAGTTGATCATAATATTGGGCAAGTTTTACTAAGGCGCTGCCCATTCGTTCGTTTTCTGGTATAACAATTCGTTGGACACCTTGTTCTTTTAAAGCTTGTCCTGTTACTTTTCCAACGGATAATGCCACTGCATTTGTTTCAAAAGCTTGAAGTAGTTTCGCTTTTTTTCCTTTTTCTTCTGCATAAGCAAAAAGGTAACGAACTTGAGGGGTACTTGTAAAACTTACAGCATCAACTTCTTGTTCGAGTATCTCAGCTAATAATTTTTCTAAAATCGCCGTTTCAGGTTGGATATGTTGATAAGGAAGGATTTCATGGAATTCGGCTTGCTGCTGCTCTAACCAATTGACCAGATTGGGTGCTGGATCTCCATGAAGTTGCAATGCGATATGTAAATCTTTTAAATCAAAGCGTTTTAAGTCTCTTATTAAGCCAACCGTGCTTCCATCATCATCTCTTGCAATCGGAGTAAGGCTGTACTTTTTTAATGTATTCACAGTTTTATAGCCTCTTGCCGCAATATTTGTATTTTTTAAAGCGACTAGAAAATCATCTTTTTTTCCTAGTTCATCCGCGATTTTAATGAGTGTTTCCGTACCAACTCCTGTTGTCAAGATGATCCAATCAAAATAACCTTTTAAGATATTCAATATTTCAGTTTTTACATTTTCATCATTTAAAAAAATGGTTCCTTGAGAAGGGCGCAATATGGGTGTACCGCCAAGATTTTGGACGATTGTACTTTGCTCTTCTGCTTTTCGAGCGCCTAAAAGTGCAATTCGCTTTCCTTCTAATTTTGTCAATACATTCATCTCCAATATGATTACTTTATATTATTATTTTAACAGAAATTTCGTTGCATTTATATAGTGTTCATGTTGGGGATTGGAAATTCTTTGTCTTCATCAACGGCGGTTTTTATGATGAAAGCGAAGCGACAAAAAGAAGCCGTTTTTGTGTTGAAAAAAAAGATGTCAGCTATAGAAGAGATTCTTTGGATAGGAATGTAATGGAGGACATCCTAATGCACATTAGTGAAAGTACCTTTGAACCTAAATCTCAAACTCTGAATACCATTTACACAAAATATAATTAGGTATTATTTCCATTTATGGTTGACTGAATATATCGAGTGCTGATATATTTAATATATCGACATACGATATATCATATGCCAATGTATGGAGGGATTTTCATGTCAGATGAGTATGCTCCTTTAACGGAAGGCGTGTATTATATTTTACTGGCACTTTATGAGCCGCGTCACGGATATGGCATTATGCAGTTTGCAGATGACATGAGTCGTGGACGTGTTAGGTTAGGAGCAGGAACCATATATGGTGCCATTAAATCGTTGCAAAAGAAAAAATGGATTGTTCCATATGATGAAGATGGGCGAAAAAAGGAATATATTATTACTGATTTAGGCAAAGAAATAGTAAAAAAAGAAGTTGAACGTTTAAAAGAGCTTTATAAGAATGGACAACATTTATTAAGTCAGGAGGAATGATGATGAAGAGATATTTTCGGGGCTTTATCGATTATGAAAAAGAAGAAAAATGGATTAATGAACAAAGCCAAAAAGGACGTCAGCTAAAGAAAGTTTTCCCATTTTATTATGGCTTTGAGGAAGGTGACTCAGAAAAGTATACTTATCGCATTGTATTATTACCAAAAGATCGCCAAGACTATTTAGATTTTTTAGAATCAGCAGGCGTGGAAATTGTCTGTATTTTTAACAAATGGGTATATGTTCGTAGAAAATCGACTGAGGAAACGTTTGAATTGTATACAAATTATGCTTCCAAAATCATTTATTATAAACAAATCTCTCACTTCTATTTCTACGTATTGATTTTCAATTTAGTTGCTGGAATATTGAATTTATTTCTATTTTTTATGGGAGAGGGAGAAAAAAGTGACGTAAATGCGTTGAGTAGTTTATTCAATTTCTTGGTTGTTATTCTTTTATTTTTCACTTTTAAAAAGATACATAGAAAAAAGAAAATTTTACAACAGGATCATGGAATATTTGCTGATTAAGGCGATTATATATCAGATGTGTTGATTAGAAAAAATAAGGAGAAGCATAAGACAGATGTTCTTTCATTATTTTATTGCTCTTTACTAGAGTTTTGAAGTTGATGTCTTCCTGTTCATTCCTAAGATAAATAAAATTAGTAAAAAGTGAATACATTTTGAATGTTGAGACGTATATGTAATAGGTTTGGAAATTTTCGATAAAAGGAGAAGGAGAATGACGCTAGTAATAGATCAAGTTACAAAAAGATATCAAGATTTCACAGCGGTAGATCAGCTATCTTTTACCATTAAAAAGGGAGAGATATTTGGTTTAATCGGTCAAAACGGAGCTGGTAAAACAACAACGTTTCGAATGATTCTAGATTTGCAGGAGACAACAGAAGGGGATATTACCTGGAACGAACAACCGATGAACAAAGTCAATCGAGATATACTTGGTTATCTGCCGGAAGAAAGAGGAATCTTCCCCACTATGGCGGTAGAAGAACAACTATATTTCTTTGGCATTTTACGTGGATGGACAAAAAAAGATTTGAAAAAAGAAGTAGATTACTGGATCAAGAGATTTGATTTAGAAGATAAACGGAAAGCAAAAGCTGAGACCCTTTCTAAAGGAAATCAGCAAAAAGTGCAATTGATCGCAAGTTTTATCCATCAGCCAGAGTTTCTCATACTAGATGAACCGTTTAGTGGTCTCGATCCGGTGAATCGACAATTATTAATGAATGCTATTTTATTTTTAAAGGAAAAAGGAACGACCATCCTTTTTTCAAGTCATCAAATGGATAATGTAGAGGAACTTTGCGATCATCTATGTGTGCTAAAAAAAGGTGCATCCTTGTTCACGGGTAGTTTACTAGATTTAAAGGAGCAGTATGGAAAGATCAAGTTAAGCATTCGATCTGAGCTAGAAGAATCACAGTTGAATGCACTGCCTGGTGTCAAAAGAGTAAAGAAAACGAAGGATGGATACACGTTACTATTAGAAAATGAGCTATATGGGGAACAACTTTTTCAAATACTTGGAAAAGGTAAATATATGGAGAAGTTTAGTATGGATTATTTATCGTTAGATGAAATCTTCAAAGATTTGGTAGGTGGAGAACATGTCTAAATTTTGGTTATTAGCAACACAACTGTATAAACAAAAGATTAGATCGAAGTCCTTTATTTTTTCTACATTACTTTATGTAGCAATTGTTAGTGGGATTATGTTTTGGTCTAATATTAAAGCGGCTATATTTTCGGAAGAACCCCTTAAAATTGCGATGGTCAATGATACGAAGCAGGATTTTAAAGAAGTGTTTCAATCTGATGAAGATGTGAAATTTTCATTTCCTACTGAAGATCAGGCAACGATTGAAAAACAGATAAAAGCTGAAAAACTAGACGCAGCTGTTTTTCTGACGGAAAAAGATGGTCGATTAAATGCTGAGATTGTAACCTATACACCACTTGAATTCAATGACCAAACAAAATTATCATCAATGATACAATATGCTGGGAAAATATATGCTGTACAGCAGCTGCATTTAACAACTGAACAAGCAGCTCAAATTATTGAATCGCAAACGCCTATTCATATGAAAAATCTAGATATGCAAAAGCAAGATGGTAAAAGTGAAGATGAAAAAGCTGCGGGTATTGGAGCCTCTATTTTAGTTGGTTCAATTGTGTATTCGATCGTTATTTCATTTTTATCCATTATTACGACAGATGTCGCTTCTGAGAAAGGCTCGCGTGTATTAGAGGTGTTACTCGCAAGCGTTAAACCTTCTACTCATTTTTTGGCAAAAATTACAGGAACTTATTTACTGGCTTTTTCGCAAGTAGCCTTATTATTAGTTATACAAATTTTGTTATTGTTAACGGTTGATGATGGTTCAAAATGGAAGAAAATTGCAGGCATTATTGAAAATTTGTCCGTCAGTTATGTAGTGTATACACTTGCTTATCTCATCTTATCTATTTTCTTGTTCTTAATTGTTGGTGCTCTTTTTGGTTCACTCGTATCCAAAGTGGAAGAGGCTGGTCAGACAATGATGCCGGTCATGTTCATGGGCATCGCTGGTTTTTATGTATTGATGTCAGGCTTATATAGTCCAGATACACTACTTGTGAAAATATTTTCATTTATTCCTTTTACGACAGTGATGGTTATGCCGCTCCGAATAGGCGCAACAGATTTATCACCTATAGAACCACTGATTGCCCTGCTCATATTAATCGCTACGGTTGTGGTATTGTTTTATGTTAGTCTTTCATTCTACAAACGAAGCGTATTGACATATAGTTCTGGTGGAATTATTCAAAAAATTAAAACCGTATTGAAAGTCACTACATAATCTTATCATTTCACAATATAAAGTGGCGATAACAAAAGACAAGTAGTATTTTAGTTACTTGTCTTTTGTGTTTTTTTATTATTTTTTCTTTTTCAAGCTATTCAAATGATCATAGATTCCTGCCATTCGTTTTTCCTGTCCGGCAATGACAGGATGGTAGAATTCAACTCCTTCTAGTTCATCTGGCAAATATTGCTGATCTACCCAACCGCCAAATGTACCTATAGGTGTATCATGCGGATATCGATAGCCTTCGACTCCAAGCACTTTTGCACCGGCATAATGTGCATCATGCAAATGCATAGGAATCTCTCCTGTTTTGCCAGCATGAATTGTTGCGATTGCTGTATCGATTGCAGTAATGGCTGAGTTTGACTTTTCGGCAAGACACATTTCAATGACCGCATGGGCTAGAGGAATTCGGGCTTCTGGCATTCCTAGCCTTTCAGCTGATTGGACAGCTGCCAGTACATGTGAGCCAACTTCTGGCGCGGCGAGTCCAACATCTTCATAGCTCATCACAAGCAATCTACGGCTTACTGCGACTAAATCTCCATTTTCCAAGCAATTAGCTAAATAGTAAATGGCCGCATTGACATCGCTGCCGCGAACAGATTTTTGTAATGCAGACAATAGATTATAAAAATGGCTGCCTTTTTTATCACCATACACACCAATGCGTTCTGCTAGATTTTTCACGATGGAATCTTGTACAATTGTTTCATCATTTTCTTCATCTGAAGAGTAATAGACCGATTCCAATAGTGTTAGTGCTTTTCGTGCATCCCCATGAGCAGCTTGTACGATCATAGCACGTTGGTCATCGGTCATTCGAATTTTGTAGCGTCCTAGTCCACGTTCTTTATCTTTTAAGGCACGAAGAATAAGTGTGTTTATATCATCGTCTGTTAGTCGTTTGAGTTGTTTGATTTCGCCACAACGAGAGCGGATAGCGGGATTGACATCATGAAATGGATTTTCAGTTGTAGCCCCGATTAACACGATAGAGCCATTTTCAACATGAGGAAGCAATGTATCTTGTTGTAATTTGTTAAATCGATGAATTTCATCTAAAAACAAAATGACTTGTCCAGATAATTTGGCTTCCTCTACAACGTTTTCTACATCTTTTTTTCCTGCACGTGTGGCATTCAAAGCAAAAAAGGGTAGTTTGGATGAGCCGGCGATTGCAAAGGCAATAGACGTTTTACCGATTCCTGGCTTTCCATAGAGTAATATAGATGGCACATGACCGTTTTGAATCATTTTATAAAGAGTCGTATTTTGTCCGATTATTTCTTGGTGACCGACCACCTCATCAAGATTACGTGGTCGCATACGAAATGCGAGTGGTTCGTTTGGCATGTGGGCACCTCTTTCTTTCAAAATAATAGTTGTCATTAAACATTTTTCGATAACTCGTAACAATAATCATAAATCATTCCTGAGTAGAATGAAAAGAAATATGCTATACTTTAATCTAGACAAATAGCTTATTTTAGAGGTGTATATATGAAAATATCAACAAAAGGGCGTTATGGCCTAACAATTATGATTGAATTAGCAAAAGAATATGGTCAGGGACCTATTCCACTTAGACAGATCGCTTCAGACAACAACTTATCGGAAGCATACTTAGAACAGCTTGTTTCTCCATTACGAAACTCTGGTCTTGTTAAGAGTGTTCGCGGTGCATACGGTGGTTATATGTTGTCAAAAGCACCACATTTAATTTCATCAGCTGATGTGATTAAAGTGTTAGAAGGACCGATTCAACCTGTAGAAGGAATTGAAGAAGAGGCTCCACCACAACGAGAGTTATGGCTACGAGTTCGCGATGCAGTAAAAGAAGTGCTTGAAACAACGACACTTGATGATTTAGCGACTTATACAGAAGAACAAAATGATGATGGTTATATGTTTTACATTTAAAAGGAGTTTTTACCATGAAAGAAATATATCTTGACCATGCTGCCACTTCTCCTATGCATCCAGCAGTCATTGAGAAGATGGCAGAAACGATGAGTACTGTCTTTGGCAATCCCTCCAGTATTCATGGTATTGGTCGCTATGCTCGAAAATATTTGGACGAAGCAAGAGCAGTATTAGCAAACGCTATTGGTGCAAAGGAACACGAAATCATTTTAACAAGTGGTGGTAGTGAAGCAGATAACTTAGCGATTATCGGTACTGCACATGCTAGACGCAATGAGGGCCGTCATATTATTACAACCCAAATCGAGCATCATGCAGTGCTTCATACTTGCCAACAACTTGAAAAAGAAGGCTTTGAAGTGACTTATCTTCCTGTCAATGAAAAAGGGATGATTTCACTTGAAGACGTAAAAAAAGCTCTTCGTGACGATACCATTTTAGTAACCGTTATGTTTGGTAATAACGAAGTCGGCACACTACAACCAATTAAGGAAATTGGGGCACTATTAAAAAATCATCAAGCAAGTTTCCATACAGACGCAGTTCAAGCTTTTGGTATCCAAAAGCTTGATGTCGATGAACTTCAAGTAGATCTACTATCTGTTTCATCACATAAACTAAACGGTCCAAAAGGTTTGGGCTTCCTATATCAGCGCGATCATACGAAACTTCAACCCATTATTTTGGGTGGTGAGCAAGAGCGTAAACGTCGTGCAGGCACTGAGAATGTACCAGCAGTTGTTGGCTTTGCAGAGGCTACTAAAATTGCCCAAGCAAGTTTTGCAGAAAAACAACAACAATTTAAAAATTTCCGCGAAATATTCTTGGAAAAGTTAGATCAAGCGGGCATCTCCTATCATGTAAATGGTGATGAAGCCCACTATTTACCACATGTTTTAAACATTAGTTTTACAGGAATGGACGTTGAATCTTTCCTAGTCAATTTAGATATGGCGGGAGTAGCTGCGTCAAGTGGATCTGCGTGCACGGCCGGTTCTATTGATCCATCACATGTATTAGTTGCTATGTATGGAAAAGATGCGGATGAACTGCATAACTCTATTCGTTTTAGTTTTGGCTATGGTTTGACAACAGAGGATGTTCAAACAGCTGCAGACAAAACAATTGATATCGTAAAACGCTTAGTGAAATAACAGAAAAAAGGTGAACAATATGAGCGCAACAAAAGACCCCTCACAAACCCGTGTTGTTGTCGGCATGTCTGGAGGAGTCGATTCCTCTGTAGCGGCTTATTTATTAAAAAAGCAAGGCTACGATGTGATCGGTATCTTTATGAAAAACTGGGATGATACTGATGAAAATGGCGTTTGTACTGCTACAGAAGATTATGAAGATGTTATCAAAGTTTGTAACCAAATCGGCATTCCTTACTATGCTGTAAACTTTGAAAAACAATATTGGGATAGAGTATTTACTTACTTTTTAGAAGAATATAAGGCTGGTCGTACACCAAACCCTGATGTTATGTGCAATAAAGAAATTAAATTCAAAGCATTTTTAGAACATGCCATGAAACTTGGTGCAGATTATCTTGCAACAGGTCATTATGCACGAGTAGCAGTTCGTGATGGTGAAACAAGAATGTTGCGAGGTGTCGATCAAAACAAGGACCAAACTTATTTCTTAAACCAATTATCACAAGAACAATTATCGAAAGTTATGTTCCCGATTGGCGAATTAGAAAAGCCGCGTGTTCGTGAAATCGCAGCGGAAGCAGGTTTAGCAACCGCTCACAAAAAGGATTCCACAGGTATTTGTTTTATCGGTGAACGTAATTTCAAACAATTTCTAAGTCAATACTTACCTGCCAAGCCAGGTAATATGGAAACATTCGATGGCAAAGTAATGGGTAAGCATGATGGGCTTATGTACTATACAATTGGGCAACGTCATGGTCTTGGTATTGGTGGCGATGGTGATCCTTGGTTTGTATTAGGAAAAGATTTAGAAAGAAATGTTTTATTAGTTGGACAAAATTTTTATAATGATAAACTTTTCTCCACGAGCTTAACCGCAGTTAAAACAAGCTTTACAACACATCGTCAAATGCCAAAGAAATTTAGTGCTACCGCAAAATTCCGCTATCGCCAAAAAGATGTACCAGTAGAAGTAGAATTACTTGATGAAGGTAAATGGCATGTCACCTTCCATGAACCTGCCCGTGCCATCACACCGGGACAATCTGTCGTTTTATATGACAACGATGAATGCCTAGGTGGCGCAACGATCGATGAAGTATTTAAAAATGGCGAAAAATTAACATATGTCGGGTGATAGAGGTGGAAAAAGTGGATTTTAATGAAGAAGGCGTCAAAGCGATTCAAGAAAAACGTTATGAGGATGCAGCGAAAGCATTCACAAAAGCAATAGATGAAAATCCTCATGATCCTGTAGGCTATATTAACTTTGGCAATCTATTAGCTTCAATGGACGATCTTGAAAGAGCTGAGCGCTTTTTCCAAAAAGCATTAACCTTAGATGAAAAAGCTGCTACAGCTTATTACGGATTAGCTAATTTATATTACAATTCTGAACGTTACTTAGAAGCTGCAAAATTATATGAACAATCGATTCGTAATGGAATCGAAGGTGCAGATGCGTATTATATGTTAGGAAAAAGCTTTGAACACGAGGGGCAGTCTAAGTTAGGCTTACCTTATATGCAACGCGCAGCTGAACTAGCGCCACAAGATTTGCAAATAAGGCTTTCCTATGGCATTATGCTTTGCACATTGGAATTATTTGAGCCAGCAGAGAAAGAATTGCAGTTTGTTATCGCTGAAGACTGGAATAATGCGGATGCTCATTATAATTTGGGCGTGTTATATGCCGTTTCAACCGAGCGAGTAGATGATGCCATGTACCATCTAAAGCAAGCTTTTACACTACAGCCTGAATTTGAGCAAGCACGCTACATCCATGACATGCTTGCGATGAAAAAGGACTAATGGAAAGAAGGGGACAGTGTTGACTGAAAACTTATCGTTCTTGAAAGACGAACAGCTTTTTATCGTCGGTCGACCTGTTGTCACTATTTTTCACAATGCACAGAATTTGTTTTCTATTGTTAAATTGAAAATTCAAGAAACGAACACAGATTATAAAGACAAGGAAATAATTGTGACAGGTTATTTTCCATCAGTTACTGATGATGCTTTATATCGTTATACAGGACAGTTAAAGCAACATCCCAAATACGGCCTACAGTTTCAAGCTGCTACTTTTGAAAAAGAGATTCCAGCTACTGAAACTGGGGTCGTTCAATATTTAGCGAGTGATTTATTTCCTGGCATTGGGCGTCGCACTGCCGAAACGATTGTCAAAAAGCTTGGTTCTGATGCGATTAAAATCATTATTGAAAATCCTGATGCATTAGATGAAATTCCTCGGTTAACAGAAGATAAAAAGCAAACGCTTCGTGCAGTATTAGAACAAAACCTCGGACTTGATCGTATTATGATTCAACTGAATGAGTGGGGATTTGGTGCACAGATTGCAGTGAAAATTTACCAAACATATAAAAGCGAAACATTGCAGGTGTTACAAAAAAATCCATACCGATTAATTGAAGATATTGATGGAGTTGGTTTTCAGCGTGCTGATGAACTAGGTGCGAAATTACATATAACAGGAAATCATCCAGATCGTATAAAAGCGGCTATTTTACATCTTTTGAATATAGCTGCATTATCTGAAGGCCATGTTTTTCTTGAGGCTCAAGAAATCATGACGGAAGCAAAGCGATTATTGGAAACAAGCCAACGTTGTACGATAACGTATGAAGATATTTCAAAATGTATCATTGAATTAGGCGAGGATAGTAAGGTATGTGGCGAAGAAACAAGAATATACATGCCCTCTCTCTACTATTCAGAAATTGGCATCGCAACAAAAATTACAGAACTCGTTCAAAAAAATAAAGAGCATTCTGCATTTCCTTCTTCCGAAATTCGTAAACGAATTGGCGATGCTGAAGAACGATTTGGTGTAGCTTATGCTGAGACACAGATTCAAGCAATTGAAACCGCAATCAATTCAGCCATAATGATTTTAACAGGTGGCCCAGGTACTGGTAAAACAACAGTTGTCAAGGGGATTGTAGATGTTTATGCAGAATTGCATGGGTTGTCCTTGAATCCTAAGGAATATGCGGCGAAAGAAGAAGAGTTCCCCATTGTTTTAGTTGCACCAACGGGACGTGCCGCTAAACGCTTAAGTGAATCAACAGAACTACCTGCTATGACGATCCATCGCTTATTAGGTTTTACTGGACAAGAAAAAGACGAAGATACGGAGCGCGAAGTAGCGGGTCGACTTATTATTGTTGATGAAATGTCAATGGTCGATACATGGCTTGCCTATCAATTATTAAAAGCCTTAAATGATGATTGTCAAGTGATTTTTGTGGGAGATCAGGATCAACTTCCACCAGTAGGCCCAGGTCAAGTGCTGAAAGATTTACTTGCCTCTAAAACTATTCCGACTGTTGAATTAACGGATGTTTATCGTCAATCCGCAGGTTCTTCCATAATAGAACTGGCACATCAGATGAAGCAAGGAGAAATACCTCAAGATTTAATGGCTAAAACAGGTGATCGATCATTTATTCGAGCTAGACAAGAACAAATTGCGGATGTTGTTGGTCAGGTTGTAAAAAGTGCTATCAAAAAAGGTTTCTCTATTCACGATATTCAGGTATTGGCCCCCATCTATCGTGGAAACGCAGGGATTGATGCGATGAACAAAATGCTACAGGAACTTATCAATCCAAAGGAGAGTGCTAAAACAAAAGAAATCGCAT
The DNA here is from genome assembly GCF_007896505.1 of Rummeliibacillus sp. SL167. Taxonomy (NCBI): domain Bacteria; kingdom Bacillati; phylum Bacillota; class Bacilli; order Caryophanales; family Caryophanaceae; genus Rummeliibacillus; species Rummeliibacillus sp. SL167. Next base: position 451,508 of record NZ_VCBM01000001.1, read on the forward strand.
TTGGTGATACTATCTACCGTATTGGAGATAAAGTTCTGCAACTGGTGAATCAGCCAAATAATAATGTCTTCAATGGTGACATGGGGGAAGTTATTTCAATTATTAAAGCCAAAGAAACCATTGAAAAAACAGATTTATTGGTGGTTTCTTTTGATGGTATTGAAGTGACCTATCAAAAAAGTGACTTAAATCAATTGACACTCGCATATTGCTGTTCAATCCATAAATCACAAGGTAGCGAGTTTCCGATGGTCATTATGCCCATTGTCCGAGGGTATTCAAAAATGCTTCGAAAGAATCTACTGTACACAGGTATCACGCGGGCGAAAAACTATCTGATTCTTTGCGGTGAACCGGATACTTTTATTTATGGTCTCCAAAGAACAGATGATTTACAAAGACACACAAGTCTTGCGGATCGTTTAAATAATGATTTAACAGCAGATGATGCCTTACCTAAAAGCATGGGCGATAAAGACAATGTCGATGAATCTTCGCCCCATTTAGAAGATGAACAATTATTGGAAGAAGCTTCTGTAGAAGGGCAACCGAAGGAAACTGTAAAGCTAACGATGGACAATGTTTATGCCATTCATCCTATGATCGGCATGAAAGGGATTAGTCCATATGACTTCATGAACAATGAGAATTGACATAATGACAGGCATTTTTTAAAATAAGATAGAGAAAAAGTGGATACAACTAGTAATACCGCGAATGTACTATTCAAAGCCCTATAAATGAAAACGTTGATGGAAAAAAGTACTTTTGGGAAAATGTTCAGAAAGAGGTTCCTAGGCTGTGAGAATCTTCATCTACCAATTTGGAAAAGCTCGTCCTGAGTGCAGTCAAAAACTGCCGTTAACCGCGTTAAGGTCAATTGAGAGATAATAGTGTAGGCTATTGTAATTTAGGGTGGTACCGCGAAAATTAACCTTCGTCCCTGGTTAAGAGGATGAGGGTTTTTTATTGTATTGGCTCTGTTATAGGATATGGTTGTAATTTCATACTTCAATTTTTCGCTAAGCTAAAGGCAACAACCTCTATGAGAAAGCGAGGAAGCCACTGGAAATTGGTTTAAATGTCGATTTGTCATGATGAAAATTGGATCTTATTAAACTTTATCCCGCATTTATCAGTGGGGGATGAAGAAAACCCCCACTGATAGAAGCTTCACTTTATTAGATAAAAGCAAGTTGCTATTATATGGATTAGAAATAAATTGACTTTTTCAGTGTGCTTGAAAACAAACTTCGGCGTATTTTTCATAATGAAGGCAAAGCGACAGAAACAAAATTTTTCTGTGACGAAGCAAAGCGAGCGACAGGAATATATCTCTTCTATGACGAGCAATCGCAGAAAACAAGCTTGGCCAAATGAGAGTTATTTGGAAAATGACCTGAAGCGAAACGAAAGAGTAGCAACAATATGACTAAACAAAGCTATTGTATTAAAGGAGGAACATATATTTATGCAATCATCTGCAGAAATTCGTCGAAAATTCATTGAATTTTTCAAAGAAAAAAATCATAGACAAGAACCAAGTATGCCGCTTGTGCCAATTAATGACCCATCCTTACTTTGGATTAACTCTGGTGTAGCTACATTAAAAAAATATTTTGATGGTACGGTGATCCCTGAAAATCCACGTATCACAAATGCACAAAAAGCCATTCGTACGAATGATATTGAGAACGTTGGAAAAACAGCAAGACACCATACTTTTTTTGAAATGCTTGGTAACTTTTCAATCGGTGACTATTTTAAAAGAGAAGCTATTCACTATGCGTGGGAATTCCTAACTGATCCAAAATGGATGGGCTTCGATGGGGATAAATTATCCATTACGATTCATCCAGAAGATCAAGAAGCATATGATATTTGGAAGAACGAAATTGGCGTGCCAGAGGAACGTCTTATCCGTCTTGAAGGGAACTTCTGGGATATCGGTGAAGGTCCAAGTGGTCCAAACTCTGAAATTTTCTATGATCGTGGCGAACAATACGGCAATGATTCGAAAGATCCTGAATTATATCCAGGTGGAGAAAACGAACGTTATCTTGAAATTTGGAACCTCGTGTTCTCTCAATTTAACCATAATCCTGATGGCACTTATACACCATTGCCAAAACAAAATATTGATACAGGTATGGGGCTTGAACGGATGGCTTCAGTTGTACAAAATGTCCCAACAAACTTTGACACGGATTTATTTATGCCTATCATTGAAAAAATTGAAGAATTTGCGAATCGCAAATATAAACGACCTAACGAAATCGACTTCAAAGAAATATTCGGTAGCCACGAAGATATCAACACGCCATTTAAAGTGATTGCAGACCATATTCGTACAGTCGCATTCGCTATTGGTGACGGGGCACTCCCATCAAATGAAGGACGTGGTTATGTATTGCGTCGTTTGTTGCGTCGTGCAGTGCGTTATGCGAAGAAAATCGGCATTGAGAAGCCATTTATGTTCGAGTTAGTTCCTACAGTTGGCAATATTATGGCTGATTTTTATCCAGAAGTAAAAGAAAAAGCTGAATTCATCGCGCGTGTTATTAAAAACGAAGAAGTTCGCTTCCATGAAACACTTCACGATGGTTTAGCCATTTTCAATGAAGTAGTAGAATCACAAAAGGTCAAAGGTGAAACGGTCATCCCTGGGGCTGATGCATTCCGCCTATATGATACGTACGGTTTTCCAATAGAACTAACAGAGGAATATGCAGAAGAAGTTGGCATGACAGTGGACGAAGTAGGGTTCGAAGCTGAAATGGAAGCGCAACGAGAACGTGCTCGTAATGCTCGTCAAGATGTCGATTCCATGCATGTTCAATCAGAGGTATTAGCGAACTTAAAACAAAAAAGTACATTTGTGGGCTATGATACATTGACATCTCATACAAAAGTTGTTGCAATGGTTGCTGGAGGACAAGAAGTAAAAGTGGCCTCTGAAGGTGATGAAGTACTTGTCATTTTATCTGAAACACCATTTTATGCAGAAATGGGTGGACAAATTGCTGATCATGGTACGATTTCAAATGATGCCTTCACAGCATCAGTCAAAGATGTACAAAAGGCACCTAATGGTCAAGCTTTGCACACAGTTATTATTGAATCTGGTGAAATCCATGTAGAAGATGAAGTATTGGCTCAAGTTGATCGTGCAGAACGTAACTTAATCGTGAAAAATCATACGGCAACTCATCTTCTACAACGTGCTTTAAAAGATACACTTGGTGAACATGTCAATCAAGCAGGTTCATATGTTGGTCCAGATCGTTTACGTTTTGACTTCTCTCATTTTGGTGCAGTTACAAAAGAGGAATTAGAAAAAGTAGAGCGTATTGTCAATGAAAAAGTTTGGCAAGATATTCCGGTAGTCATAGAAGAAATGCCAATAGCAGATGCAAAAGCAAAAGGTGCTATGGCATTATTTGGTGAAAAATATGGCGACATTGTTCGTGTTGTCCAAGTTTCTGACTATTCCATTGAACTTTGTGGTGGTATCCATGTAAAACGTACTTCAGAAATCGGTTTCTTTAAAATTATTTCTGAAGGAGGTATTGGTGCAGGTACTCGTCGGATTGAAGCTGTAACAGGTAAAGCAGCATATTTGGCAGCAAAAGAAGAACAACATATCCTTGAGCAAACAGCTAGTCTTCTAAAATCAAATCCAAAAGATTTAGTTGCTCGTGTTGAAGGACTACAACATGATTTAAAAGAACAACAACGTGAAATCGAATCATTATCGGTTAAGATTGCAGGTGCTCAAGCATCTAATATTTTATCAGCGGCACAACAAATCGGTGATGTTACAGTGCTTGCTACGAAAGTAGATGCAAAAGATAATAATCAATTACGTCAATTAATGGACGATTTAAAAGAAAAAATGGATAATAGTATTATCGTTCTTGGTGCAACTGCTGGCGAAAAAGTAATGTTATGCGCAGGTGTAACGAAGGATATAGCTGGTGGAAGCTATCATGCTGGTAAAATCGTCAAACATGTTGCAGAATTATGTGGTGGTAAAGGTGGCGGTCGTCCAGATATGGCGATGGCTGGAGCGAAAGATGGTTCAAAATTGGCGGAAGCACTTGATTCTGTGTATAATTATGTAAAATCTATTTAAATGGAAGAGAAATTCAGGTATACTAACAAAGAAAAGTTCATCTTGATTCAGTGAATGTTTTATGCGACGAAAGCGTAGCGACAGGACCAATGCTCTATGCAACGAACAGGAATAAATATTTTTATACCGAAAGCGTAGCAACACAGAAGATGCCCACTTCAATAGGAGGCGAGATGAATATGATTTTAAGTCCTATTGAGCCGGGAGTACGGAAGCTGAATCAGAGAAACTCGGACTTAAAAGTGCTACATCCTGTGGCAACACCTGAGTGATTAACATCATGTTGACCCAAAACCTCTGGTGGATGTCATAGATTTTGAAGGAGCTTTTTGAGGAAACTCGAAAAAATTCGGATGCAATGACACGGGAACGTAGTTGATTATTCCAATAACTTTAAAGCGAGGTGCTGAGCATGAGTAAATTTGATCAAACGATGAAATTTAATTTCCCAGAAGAATCTATGGAACAAGAAGTGAAAGAAACCATGCTTCATGTTCATGCAGCACTAGAAGAAAAAGGATATAATCCGATTAACCAAATCGTTGGATACCTATTATCAGGAGATCCTGCTTATATCCCTCGTCATCAAGATGCACGTAATAAAATTCGCAAGCTTGAACGCGATGAAATTTTAGAAGAACTTGTAAAATTTTATATTAAAAAGAATAACGAGGCTTGATGATGAGAATAATGGGTTTAGATGTTGGCTCCAAAACAGTTGGAGTAGCAGTTAGTGACGCACTTGGATGGACTGCACAGGGAATTGAAACTGTTAAAATTGATGAGGAAAATGGAGAATTCGGTATCAATCGAATTCAGGAACTTGTCAAACAATATGGAGTGACGGAATTCGTTGTTGGTTTTCCAAAAAATATGAATAACACAATTGGTCCTAGAGGTGAAGCGTCCAAGGCATATGCAAAGTTGCTAGAAAATACTTTTTCCATGCCTGTCACACTTTGGGATGAGCGTTTAACTACGATGGCTGCAGAGCGTCTACTTATTGAAGCGGATGTGCGACGCAAAAACCGTAAAAAGGTGATAGATAAAATGGCTGCGGTCATGATTCTGCAAGGCTTTTTGGATCGAAAACAAATATGAGGTGAAAAAATGGAAGAAGAATTAGAACAACGCCATATTACTATCGTTGACGAAGACGGAAATGAGCAACTTTGCGAAGTCCTTCATACTTTTGATTCTGAGGAGTTTGGAAAATCCTATGTTCTTTACTCTGTCATCGGATCTGAAGATGAAGACGGTACAGTTGAAATTTTTGCGTCATCATTTGTTCCTTCTGAAAATGATACAGATGGTGAATTATCACCAATCGAAACAGAGGAAGAATGGGATTATATTGAATCCATTATTGAAGAACTTGATGAAGGTATTGAACAAGAATAAGTAGTTTAAATAATTTGAAGAGGTGACTAATGATGGCACATGATCACGAACATGAACATAATCACGAACACATTATTGCTGTAGATGAAAATGGTAACGAGCAAGTTTACGCTGTCCTTTATACATTTGATTCGGAAGACTTTGGAAAATCTTATGTATTATATTACAAAGAAGGCGCAAAAGAAGGCGAAGAGGTAGAAATTTTCGCATCAGCGGTTGTGCCAGCTGAAGATGGCGAAGGTGGAGAACTTGTCCCTATTGAAACCGATGAAGAATGGGATATGGTGGAAGAAGTATTAAACACTCTCGATGCTGAATTCGGCGAAGAGTAACGAGTAGCAATCGTTCAAGCGGGATGAGTAACTTAGCATTCCGCTTTTTTATTTGATAGCAGTAGCTTTTTAGAGCTAAAGCTAGATAAAAATAAGCGAGGCATACTCTTCTCAAAGGAGGACAAGCAAGTGGGTACGAACTCGTCAAAACAAGATCAGATCAATCTATTAAAGGAACGACAAGCAGAGAAACGGCTTGTTCGAAAAATCGTTTTAATCATATCAGCGATCATAGCTGCGCTCGTACTTATTGTTGGAATAAGTATGTACTTTTATATTTCTGGCGCATTAAAGCCTGTAAATGAAAATGCAAAAAAATCGATAAAAGTGGAATTCCCGATTGGTTCATCACTTGACTCGATTTCACAAACTTTAGAAGATAAGGGAATTATCAAAAACGCAAAGGTATTTAAATACTATGCTAAATTTAAAAACGAATCAGCCTTTCAAGCAGGTACATATAAGTTAACCCAAGCAATGACAATTGATGAGATTATCAAAAGCTTGAAGACAGGGAAAGTATATCGTCAACCTGAATTTACAATTACCATACCTGAAGGATTCACTCTCGATCAAATAGCTGAGCGTGTAGCCAAAAATACAAGCTATTCGGAAAAAGAATTTATGAATTTAGTAACAAGTAAAAAGTTTATCAATGATATGAAGAAAAAATATCCAATGACAGTGACTAAAGCAGTAGATAATAAGAATATCCGTTATGCGCTCGAAGGATATCTGTATCCTTCAACTTATCCATTTTTTGAAGAAAAACCAAAACTGGAAGAGATAGCTGAACAAATGGTTGCTATGACCGACGAGGTGGTAGGAACTTACTCTGCACAGTTAAAAGAAAAGCATATGTCAGTGCATAAATTTTTAACTTTTGCGTCTCTACTAGAGCGGGAAGCGACAGCAAAGGCGGATCGTGAAACAATTGCGAGTGTATTTTATAATCGTCTTGATAAGAAAATGCCGCTACAAACAGACCCAACCGTTCTATATGCGTTAGGAAAACATAAATCTCGTGTATTATACAAAGATTTAAAGGTCGATAATCCGTACAACACCTACGAAAATACAGGATTACCACCTGGTCCGATTTCAAATGCAGGTAAAGAATCTCTAGAAGCAACGATAAATCCAGCTGAAACAGATTATTTATACTTTGTGGCTGATGAAAAAGGAAATAATCATTTCTCTAAAACGTATAACGAACATTTAGATAAAGTTGAACAGCATGTTAAATAACCTAAGATGGAAGAAAGGCATTCTCGCTTTTCTTCTATTTTCGTGATAAGATAAAGTGTATTTTTATCTTGATAGAAAAGCACTTGAATTCGGTTGATCACAAGTGCTGGATATGAAATGAAGGAGTGAGTGTTGAATGGCTATTTCGGATGCATATACAAAATCCTTCATTCAACCACGAGATGCATTATTAATGGAAATGGAACGATTTGCTGAGGAAAATTATGTTCCCATCATGCAATTACCGGCGATTGAAATCTTACTTCAAATGCTCCGTATACAAAATCCTACAACCATTTTGGAAATTGGCAGTGCTATTGGTTATTCGGCCATTCGAATGGCCAAAACGCTACCGGACGTGAAAATCGTCACCATCGAACGTGATGAAAAACGGATTGAACAAGCCAAGCATTTCCTATCAAAGTCCAATGTGAAAGATCGTATTACGTTACTTGAAGGAGACGCGTTAGAAATGGATGTCGAAAGCACTTATCCATCTTTTGATGCGGTTTTTATTGATGCCGCAAAAGGACAATACAAAAAGTTTTTTGAAAAATATAGCCCGCTTGTGAAAAAAGACGGTATATTATATATCGATAATATGTACATGCACGGTCTTTCAGATTTAGATATAAAAGATGTACCAAAGCGAAAAAGAACAATGATTAAAAAACTACACCAATTTGCAGAGTGGATCATTGCAAATCCTGCATATTACTCTACATTCTTTCCTGTTGGTGATGGTTTATTGATTTGTGTAAAGAGGTGACCACTTATGAAAAAGCCTGAATTACTCGTGACACCAAAATCTGTCGAACATATTAGAGCACTTATCCAGGCAGGGGCAGATGCTTTTTTAATAGGTGAACAGCAATTTGGTTTGCGTTTAGCAGGGGAGTTTAACATTGAACAGATAGCAGAAGCAACAAAATTCATCCATCATTCTGGCAAAAAAGTTTATGTAGCTATGAATGCCATTTATCACAATGATCGTGTGGATCGTTTAGCTTCATATATGCAAAAACTATCAGAAATCGGTGTGGATGCAATTGTCTTTGGTGATCCCGCTGTTGTGATGACAAAACGTGAAACAGGTATTCCTATTCCGTTACATTGGAATCCAGAAACAATTGCGACAAACTGGTTTCAAGCTAATTATTGGGGAAAGCGTGGGGCAACGCGCGCTGTATTGGCACGTGAACTAAGCATGGATGAGATTATAGAGATTAAGGAAAATGCTGAAGTTGAGATTCAAGTACAAGTACATGGTATGACCTGTATGTTCCAGTCCAAGCGACCACTTCTAGGCCATTATTTTATGTATGAAGGAAAAGCGATGGAAGTGGAGAATCGCAAATACGCACGTAATATGTATCTGCATGATAAGGAACGTAATAGTAAATACCCCATCTATGAAGATTTGAATGGCACACATATTTTCAGCCCAAATGATGTATGTATGATTGATGAATTAGAAGAATTATTGGAAGCAGAAATAGATGCTTTCAAAATTGAGGGTGTCTTGCAATCAGAAGATTATGTGATAGCAGTGACGAAATGTTATCGTCAAGCGATTGATGCTTACGCTGAGTCCCCAGATGCTTATTTTGATATTAAAGAAGAATTATTAGCGAAAATCGAAGAAATTCAACCCGAATTACGCCCGCTTGATACTGGTTTCTTCTTTAAAGAGACTGTTTATTAGGAGGGAGGAGATATCGTGACATTATTACAAAATGACCATATTAGTGAAATTCATGATGGTAAAAGAATTATTGTCAAGAAACCAGAGCTATTAGCTCCAGCTGGTAACTTAGAAAAATTAAAAATTGCTGTTCACTATGGGGCAGATGCTGTTTTTATTGGTGGACAAGAATTTGGGTTACGTTCTAATGCGGGCAATTTCTCTATTGAAGAAATTCATGAAGGCGTAGAATTTGCTCGAAAATACGGGGCGAGAATTTATGTAACAACTAATATTTTTGCCCACAATGAAAATATGACTGGACTTGAAGCGTATTTACGTGCGCTTGAAAATGCTGGTGCAGCAGGAATTATTGTAGCTGATCCCTTAATCATTGAAGCATGTAAACAAGTCGCACCAAAACTTGAAATCCATTTAAGTACACAACAATCACTAACGAACTGGAAAGCTGTGCAGTATTGGAAAGAAGAAGGCTTGCATCGAGTAGTTCTGGCAAGAGAAACAAGTGCAGAGGAAATCAAACGAATGAAGGAAAATGTCGATATTGAGATTGAATCTTTTATCCATGGGGCACTATGTATCGCTTATTCAGGCCGTTGTGTATTGTCTAACCATATGACAGCACGTGATTCAAACCGTGGAGGTTGCTGCCAATCTTGCCGATGGGACTATGATTTATATGCTGTAGAAGATGGTGAATCAAAGCCATTATTTGAAGAAGGCGACGAGGCTTTTGCCATGAGTCCTAAAGATTTAAAATTAATCGAATCGATTCCTAAAATTATTGAATTGGGCATTGATTCATTAAAAGTCGAAGGACGTATGAAATCGATTCATTATATTGCAACAGTTGTTAGTGTATATCGTAAAGTGATCGATGCTTATTGCGCAGATCCCGAGCATTTTAAGATTAAACAGGAATGGTTAGAGGAATTAGATAAATGCGCGAATCGTGAAACTGCATCTGCCTACTTTGAAGGCGCGCCAGGCTATGAACAACAGATGTTTGGCGAGCATGGGAAGCAAACAAAATACGACTTTGTAGGTATGGTATTAGAATATGACGAAGAAACAAAGATGGTAACATTACAGCAACGTAATTATTTTAAACCAGGTGATGAAGTAGAATTTTTTGGTCCTGAAATCGAAAACTTCACAGTAGTCATCGATGAAGTCTGGGATGAGGATGGAGAATCACTTGATGCCGCACGACATCCCTTGCAAATAGTTCGCTTCAAATGCGAACATAAATTATATCCACATAATATGATGCGCAAGGAGATGCGATAATGGGGCATAAACGTCCAGTTTTGATTGGCATTGCTGGAGGTTCAGGTTCGGGAAAAACAAGTGTTACTCATGCTATTCATGATGTTTTTAAAGAGCATTCCGTAGTTGTCATCGAACAAGATTATTATTATAAAGATCAAAGTCATTTAGAGTTTGAACAACGACTAGGAACGAATTACGATCATCCAGATGCCTTTGATACAGATTTATTGATTGAGGATATAAAGCGATTGCTAAATCGTCAAGCGATTGAAAAGCCTATATATGACTATGCACTCCATACTCGTTCAAAAGAAACGCTTCATATTGAGCCGCAGGATGTCATTATTTTGGAAGGTATCCTTGTATTAGGTGATCCACAACTGCGGGATTTAATGGATATTAAATTATTTGTGGATACAGATGCAGATTTGCGTATTATTCGACGTATTTTAAGGGATATTAATGAACGAGGACGCTCAATGGATTCTGTTATTGAACAATATCTTTCAGTTGTTCGTCCTATGCATAACCAATTTATCGAACCGACCAAACGCTATGCAGATATTATTATTCCTGAAGGCGGACAAAATGAGGTTGCAATTGATTTAATGGTAACAAAAATTAAAACAATCCTTGAAACTGATAGTATTGTGTAATATCATGGTATTGATAAGCAAATATTTTTTTAGAAGCTATGTCGCATTCTTTATGAAGTTGCGACATAGTATTTTTATTAAGTTCGGCGATGTTCAGTTCATTGTTGTAAAAAGTCATGAGACTCGACCATAATTGGATAAAACAAGATACGAATGATTCCTATACGATCAAATAAACTTTTCACAGTGGAGGTTTTCTTTATCCCCACAAGTTGAACCAACTGTGCTTTACAGGCAGTTGATTTCCAGCTTAGCCTCTTCTTTTTCGATGTAAAGAGTTATTTCAGGATGGTTGGGCGCAATCACTCGTGGGAAAATTCATTTAAATCTTGAAGAGTGCTGTACGTTAATGCGAGATACAAATATAGTGAGCCATTTGGCAGATCCGTTATCGATTTTTCATATAAGCAACTACATTGATGAACAGAGCCATGCTAAGATGTAATTTAAGGAGTGAATTATATTGTCAACTGAAAAACAATATCCAATGACTGCTGCTGGAAAGCAAAAATTGGAGGAAGAATTAGAATACTTAATCTCAACAAAACGTAAAGAAGTAGTAGAACGTATTAAAATAGCACGTGGTTTTGGTGACCTATCTGAAAACTCTGAGTATGATGCAGCAAAAGACGAACAAGGTTTTGTCGAAGGACGTATTTCACTTCTTCAAACAATGATCCGTAATGCGGTGATTATTGAAGAAGGTACAAGTGCCTCAGACATTGTTACAATCGGTCGTACAGTAACATTCAAAGAACTTCCTGATGAAGATCCAGAAACTTATACGATTGTAGGTTCTGCAGAAGCAGATCCATTTGAAGGACGTATTTCAAACGATTCACCAATTGCAAGAGGTTTAATAGGCAATAAAGTTGGCGATAAAGTAAAAATCACAACTCCTGGTGGAGATATGGATGTTGAAATTGTGGCAATCAAATAATCGGTTACTCTTTCAAAAAGCTCACCACTTATATAAGAGACCACTGAAAAACTATAGAATCTCTATTTTCATTGATAAAAATCCATCTTTTCTTTAATTTTATGAACTAAAAAAGATTATTTTTATCATTTTTTTGAAGATGCATTGACTTTTTCAGTGACCCACTTATATAAAGGTGGGTTTTTTCTTTCTTTCGCTTTAACGGGCAGTAAGTTCACCATCTTAAGATGTAGAGAGAAATGAGGAAGATAAATGGGGGATCAACTTTCGCATGCGTCTGATTGGTTCAGGCAGGATGTTGGTCCCTCAGGTGTTGCCATAGGATGTGGTGCTTTTCACTTTCATTCCTCTATTTCAGTATTGGATGAAGAAAACCTTCCACTGATGGAAGCTTCACTTTATATGTGAAAATGAAGCGGTAGCAACTATAGAAGAGACTCAATAAAGTAACTAGAATTGCTCTGTCATCAGAAGTTAGAGAGCTTAGTATATTTCCTTACTATGGCTCATATAGATGTCATTAGTTGCGTTTTTGATAACCGCTAGAAGATGTTCTCTATTTTATGCTATGATATATTTATCTTCATCCAACAAAAGCAGACCCATTGATAGGTGGCAAGATGAATACGATTTTATTTTTCCATGTGGAAATGCTCTTGAATCAAGACAAAGGTCCAGGAAGCAATACGCTGGGCATAATTGATACATAGTTGTTGAAGCAACCTTTAAGAACTTGAACCCGTCACCATAAGTGAAACTTCACACAGTGGGTTTCCTTCATACTCTTGGGTATTAGTTGAAACAAGCGGGTATTTACAGGCAAGTGATTCTCCCGACTAGCCTTCTTGCTAACTGAGGTCTATAGTGGGAGTTTACTGCCGTTAATAAAGAGATAAATAGGGGGAATACATATGGCTGAACTTGGACGTCGATATAACCCAAAAGAAAAAAAGACAAAAAACACCAAAAATACAGGGAAGAAAAAGATGGATAAAATATTAAACCTGTTAATAGGAGTTGTGGTTGTATTAATACTGATCGTTGCTGCTTTTATCGTTATTGGAGGTTCAGATGATCCAGATACCAATAATAAAAAAGTGGCAAAAACAACTCAACAAGATCCAGAAGAAAAAGATGAAAATATAGTGGAGAAAGATCCTAAAGAAATAGAAAAAGAGAAAGCTCAGCAAGCAGAAGATGCTCAAGAGGCTGAGGAACAGGATCAAACTCAAACGGATACTAATGAAAATTCGATCAATACAACAGAAGAAAATATGGATGATACAACTACAGAAACAGATACTTCATCGAATGATACTACAACAAACGATGATTATAATTATGAAGATAGTCAAACAGCTTCTACCGAAGCATCTAGTGATCCAAATGTAGCAAAAGTAATCACAGATTCTAGTTGGCAGCCTACTAAAACTTCTCAAAAAAATAGTGGTAGCACTCATGTTTCAAGTTATTCTGAAGGATCCGCTGATTGGAATGAAAAAATTACGACGATTGCGAATACTACAGGATTAGATAAAAAAGATATGATTATTTGGTATGTCAAAAACGGTGGTAGCCCTGATACCTCAGTTGGAATTGTTTCATCAAAAGATAAAAAGAAAAGTTATCGTGTTTCGATGAAATGGATTACGAATGAGGGTTGGAAACCAACAAAGTTGGAAGTACTAAAAACGTATAAAGGTGCATATTAGTATGTTAAGACGGTTGTCCTAATCTTGACGGATAGCCGTCTTTTGCTTTAGATTAAAAAATGATGGTTGTATGATCATATAGAAGGGAAGATTGATGACATGAAAATTGCTGTCATTGGAGCAATGGAAGAAGAAGTGGAATTATTAAGAAATACACTTCAAAGTACTTCAACAAAAATAATTGCCAATAGTGAATATACAAAAGGTACATATGCTAGTCATGATGTTATTGTATTAAAAAGTGGAATAGGTAAAGTAAATGCAGCTATGTCCACAACTATTTTATTAGATGAATATCAACCAGATGTTGTGATCAACACGGGTTCTGCAGGCGGCTTTGATGAAAAATTAGAAATAGGTGCAATTGTTATTTCTGATGAAGTTCGTCATCATGATGTGGATGCTACGATCTTTGGATATGAAATGGGACAAGTACCGCAAATGCCAGCATCATTCAAATCTGATGAGAAATTGATGAAACTTGCTGAAGAAGCAGTAACAGAAATTGGGGAACATCAATTTGCTGTTGGATTAATCACAACAGGCGATTCATTTATGAACGATCCAGTTCGCGTCGAAAAAGTGCGGAGTTATTTCCCCACTATGAAAGCAGCTGAAATGGAAGCAGCGGCAATCGCACAAGTTTGTTATCAATTTGGCACTCCATTTGTAGTTATTCGTGCATTATCAGATATTGCCGGAAAAGAATCCAATATCAGTTTTGATGAGTTTTTACCAGTTGCTGCAAAACATTCAACTCAAATCGTATTAAAAGTTATCTCTAAATTATAAGCTGTCACAATTTCGTCAACCTTTTGACAGGGGATGTTCAAAAAGTATTCGTATAAACCCTCCTTTCAAGTGTTAAGATATAGGTAATAAGTTACTACAATCTAGGGATGTTGGGAGGGTCTAATATGACATTCATTATGGTAGGAGCTGTGGCTATTACTGCAATTCTAAGTCTTATTATGGTATCAGAAGTATCTGCTTGATTGAACAATGATTCTATATTGTTTTCAGGGGTTTTGAATACAGTTTTAAGCTAAGATCCAGCAGATTTATATTGACTTTGCGACTACTCATGGAAAGTTTTTATCCATAGAAGTATGTGCATGGAACATATTATTAATTTGAACTAAAAAGACATAAATAGGATAGAGCTAACGATTTTTTTAGCTCAAATTGAAAGCGCTTTTCCAAGTTTGGATGATTAATAAAAGATTATTTAATTCTACAATCTTTTTTCACAATGCTCATCGAATTGATGCATGTAATCTTAATCTACTACAGGCTGATGTTGGCAAGATTCAAAACAAGCAAAATACCCCCAATTGAATGTAAAATTAAGAAGGAGTTGCCCCAAGACCGCATGGGGAACTCCTTTTTTGATTATTTTTTTGCGAACCTCCTTTTTTTTAAAGGTTTTTTCGTTTAAAGTGTTGATATAGCTTGATTAAAGCTCTTTTTTCAATGCGGCTTACATAACTTCTCGAAATATTCATCTCCTGAGCAATTTCCTTTTGTGTTTTGGCATCTTGCTGTCCAAGACCATACCGCTGCTGGATAATAGATAACTCTCTTTCATCCAATAAATCTAAGTGTTCATATAACTTTTGTTCTTCTTCTCGACGTTCAATTTGTTGTTCAGTTGTGGGATCATCACTTTGAAGAAAATCTGCAATTTCAAGAGGGTTTCCATCTTTGTCAGAACCAATTGTTTCATAAAGTGAAACATCTTTTTGTACCTTTTTTTGACTTCTCAGATGCATTAAAATTTCATTTTCAATACAACGAGCTGCATAAGTGGCCAATCTTGTTTTTCTTTGTGGCGTAAAACTTGCGACGGCCTTCATCAAACCGATTGTTCCGATTGAAATATAATCATCTAATTGTTCATGTTTTGGATGGAATTTTTTTACGACATGTGCTACGAGCCGCATATTTCTTTCAATCAACTCCAGTTTGGCTGATTCGTCACCATTCAAAAAGCGTTCGAGACACTCTGCTTCTTCTTCCTTTGTAAAGGGCTGAGGAAATGATTGCCCTTTTAAATAGCCAAGTAAGATGGGGAGTTCAACCCAAAACTGTAGGATGGCTGTTAAAAGGGTGCTAATGGTCGTCATCCTTTCGTAATTGTTAATAGTACACCATATGACATGAAATGTCTTTTTACAACAAAAAAATGATTGTAAAAAGAATAGAATGACTTTTGCAAGAGGTGAGTGGCTTATGGGGTGTAAGTTTGAAGGAAAGTTAAAAAGGCTTATGACAAACAAATAAAGTGGAAATTTGATTTTAAGAACAATGAGATTGAATCATTATGGATGATTTTCGTTCCAGATGACGAATCTTTGAAAGTCGTGGTATTATCTTCGAAATTGATTCTTTTATTGAAAAATAACAAAAGTACCGAGAGGAGAAATCCTTTCGATACTTTTTTGACATTCTGAAACGACTGATCCATTATTAACAGGCAGTAAAATCTCCAATGTGTGAAGGTTCACTTTATACTTTCTTCAGTGAAAATGTGCTAACCATAAGATAAGATAATAGCGGGAACAAAAATAGATAAAAAGCCGTTGAAAGTATAGGTATGAAGAAAAATGATACCGTTAAGATTGCGCCTGCTGCAGTAATGGGTAAACCACAAAAGTATCCATTCGATTCAGTAATGTTAAAACGAGCAAGTCGGAATGCCCCACAAGCGATGTATAATACAGCTAGACTCATACCGAGCGTACCATAATTGATGATGGTCATTTCATACATTAATATCGCAGGAGCTACGCCAAATGATATAATATCACTCATGGAATCCAATTGTTTTCCTAGTTCAGATTCCTGATTAAATTTCCGGGCTACTTTCCCATCATAGCGATCTAAAAAAGCTGCGATAAATATAAATAAGACGGCGAAGTTATATGATTCATTGATAGTGGCCATTATGGAGGCTCCACCAAATGAGATATTTCCAATTGTAATCAAATTTGCAATATGAGCTTTCATTTTTTTAATTGTGGTATCCACTTTATGAATAAGGAACAATGGACAGCACTCCTTTATATTCAGTATTTAGATATTATACTGCTATTTTGTTGCTACTGTAAAACTATTTAAGAATGAGGTATTAAATTGTTAAGAGAAAAACTGTATCGCTCCATAGTAGAATTGACAAACGGAAGATGGACATCTTTTTTGCTAAAGCATTTTACAACTTCCCGAATTAGTAAAAGATTGATTTCTTCATACATTCATATATACGATATTAAACTTGACGAAGTTTCAGAAAAAAAGGAAGATTTTCGAAATCTCCATGATTTTTTTATCCGACGTTTACGAGAAAATGTACGCCTTATTGAGGAAGGGGCATGTGTGTACACCAGTCCTGTTGATGCAAAAATTGAATCATTTGGTGATATCGAAAAAAACACAACATTTTATGTGAAAGGGAAAACCTATGATTTAAAAGATTTACTTGGCAAAGATGAAATTGTCAATCATTATATAAATGGAAAATATATCGTGTTTTATCTCAGTCCTGCTGATTATCATCGATTTCATAGCCCGATCGACGCTAAAGTCATTAGACAATTTACATTGGGAAGAAAATCTTATCCAGTCAATCGTTTAGGCTTAACTTATGGTAATCAGCCGATTTCAAAAAATTACCGGCAAATAACAGAATTGATCACTAAAAATGGATCGCGCTGTGCCTTTATTAAAGTGGGGGCGATGTTTGTCAATTCGATTCATATTACAAATACTTCAGAAAAGTGGAATAAAGGGGAAGAAGTCGGCTTTTTTGGATTTGGTTCAACGGTCGTTATGTTATTTAATGAAAACAGTATCCAGTTTTCGGGAAATGTCATACAAGGTATGCACATCAAGGTGGGTCAAGCGTTCGCACATATGTTATAATTTTAAAAGTTAGTTGTAGCGCGAAAAAAAGAAGTACTAATTAGAATAGGAGAAAGAAATTTGTATAAATTGATTATGCCAAAGGAATTTGCTCTTTCAATATTTGACATAACACCTAAAAAGCTAAAGCAAATGGGTATTAGAGGGATTATTACAGACCTTGATAATACATTAATCGAATGGAATCGAGCAGATGCAACAGATGAACTCATTGAGTGGTTTAAAATAATGCATGATGCTGACATTCAAATCGTCGTATTATCAAACAACAAAGAATCTCGTGTCAAAAAATTTGCAGATCCATTGGGAATTCCTTATATATTCAGAGCACGTAAACCGCTAATGAGTGGATTTAAACGAGCGCTTGCATTGTTGAAGTTGAAACCAGAAGAAGTCATGATGGTGGGTGACCAGATGTTCACAGATATGATGGGAGCGAATCTTAGTAGATTACACACCATTTTAGTGAAGCCTGTAGCCCAATCTGACGGCTTTGCAACGCGTTTTAATCGTTTTATCGAAAGGCGTGTTTATAAATATTTAGACAAAAAAGGTATTCATATTTGGGAGGAAAAACGATGAACGAAATGCCACATTGTATCGGCTGTGGTACACAAATCCAGACAGAGGACAAAAATGCACCAGGATACGCTCCTGTCTCAACTTTAGAAAAAGAAGATATCATTTGCCAACGTTGCTTTCGTCTGAAAAACTACAATGAACTTCAACCTGTGTCTTTAACGGATGATGATTTTTTACGTATTTTAAATGGCTTGGGCAAGCATGAAGGCCTGATCGTGAAAATTGTAGATATTTTTGACTTTAATGGCAGCTGGTTGCCTGGTCTACATCGTTTTGTAGGCAATAATCAAGTATTGTTGATTGCAAACAAGGCAGATTTGCTTCCTAAATCTGTGAAAAAGCAAAAAGTCATTCATTGGCTGAAACGAGAAGCAAAGGCTTTAGGGTTTAAGCCAATCGACGTACTACTTGTTAGTGCCCATAAAGGAATTGGTATGCAACAAGCTATGGAAGCTATTGATGAATATCGTAGAGGGCGTGATGTCTATGTTGTTGGGTGTACAAATGTAGGAAAATCTACGTTTATTAATCGTATTATCAAACAAGCGACAGGTGCTGGGGATATTATAACAACCTCCTATTTTCCAGGGACAACGCTTGATATGATTGAAATTCCTCTTGATGATGGTCATGCTATTTATGATACCCCTGGAATTATCAATCATCATCAAATGGCGCATTATTTAGATTCGTCTGAATTGAAATATATTATGCCTAAAAAAGAGATCAAACCGAAAGTATTTCAACTGAA
Organism: Rummeliibacillus sp. SL167; assembly: GCF_007896505.1. Taxonomy (NCBI): domain Bacteria; kingdom Bacillati; phylum Bacillota; class Bacilli; order Caryophanales; family Caryophanaceae; genus Rummeliibacillus; species Rummeliibacillus sp. SL167. The sequence continues at coordinate 470,163 of NZ_VCBM01000001.1, forward strand.
CCCTGAACAAACATTATTCATCGGTGCTTTAGCACGTTTTGATTTTATACAAGGAAAAAGATCAGCTTTTACAGTGTATATTGCAAATGATTTGAATATTCACCGTACAAAGTTAGAAAATGCAGATGAATTATACAGAAATCATAAAGGCGAATTACTGACTCCACCATCTGAAAAATATATTGATCAACTACCGAAATTAGTCCGCCATGAATTTTCGATAAAAGAGGCAAAGACAGACATTGTTTTCTCGGGTCTTGGATGGATAACCATTCAAAATCCAAACGTAGTAGTTGCAGCATATGCCCCAGAAGGCGTAGAAATTCAAATTCGCCCTTCACTAATTTAGGAGGGATAGGTTTTGAGAAAATGGTACGCAGTGATTGGAGATCCGATCGAGCATTCGATGTCACCACTTATGCATAATGCCTGGATGGCAGAAGAAAGCAGAGATGCTAGTTATATTCCGATTCATGTACAACCAGAAAATCTAGAACAAGCGGTTGCATCATTAAAACTATTAGGTTGTAGTGGCTGGAATATTACGATTCCACATAAAGAAAAGATCATCCCATATTTAGATGAACTGGATGAATCTGCTCGTAAAATGGGGGCAGTTAATACTGTCGTAAGGCAACCAAATGGGACGTATAAGGGATATAATACAGACGGTTTAGGCTTTGTCCGTTCACTAGAAGATGAAATAGGCGACAGTCATCGTGATGAACAGGTCTTAATAATTGGAGCTGGAGGAGCAGCACGGGGTATTGCTTTTGCTCTTGTTGCAACAGGTTACAGACATATTACGATTGCTAACCGCACTGTTTCCAAAGCGCAAGCGATTTGCGACGAATTAGATATTACGGCAAAAGCAATTTCGTTGACTGAAGCAGCTGAACAACTTAGCGGTTTTGAAATTCTCGTACAAACTACTTCAGCAGGGTTAAATCACAGTGCGTTTGCATTGCCGATTGCAATGGATCGATTATCAAGCACTGCAATTGTTGCGGATATTGTGTATAATCCTTTAATGACACCGTTTTTAATAGAGGCAAAGAAAAAGGGAGCGACTGTCATAACAGGACTTGGCATGTTTATCCATCAAGGTGCACTTGCTTATAGTTATTGGACAGATACGTACCCAAAAGCAAAAGTTGTCCGTCATCTTTTGCTTGAGCATTTAGGAGGAAAATAATTACATGTTAACAGGCAAACAAAAACGTTTTTTACGTGCAGAAGCACATCATTTAGAACCCATTTTCCAAGTAGGGAAAGGTGGCGTAAACGAAGCGATGCTTGTTCAAATTAAACAAGCATTAGAAGTACGCGAATTATTGAAAGTGCGCATTTTAGACAACTGTGAAGTCGATAAACGTGAAGTGGCGGAACAATTAGCTGAAGGGACAAATTCCGAGCTTGTACAATTAATTGGTCTAACAGTCGTTTTATATAAACAAGCGTCCAAACGTGAGCATCGTAAAATCGAGTTACCAAAAGTAAAGTAAGGATTTGATGATATGAAAAAAGTAGGTCTTCTTGGCGGTACATTTAATCCACCTCATATGGCGCATCTATTAATGGCGAACGAGGCTTATGATGTCCTTGGATTGGATGAGGTACGTTTTATGCCTAATGCGATTCCACCACATAAAGCGGATCCCGAAGATGCTACTGCAGAAGAGCGACTACATATGACCGAACTTGCTATTCAATCGATCCCCTACTTTAAAATAGAATTGTATGAAATTGAACGTGGAGGAGTATCTTATTCATATGATACTTTAAAGGGTTTAACAGAACGTGAGCCAGATACAGAATTTTATTTTATTATTGGTGGCGATATGATTGATACGTTAGATGAATGGTACCATATTAAAGAGCTGACAAAGTTAGTTCATTTTGTTGGTGTTCTTCGACCGGGTACTGCAGGTGCTACAAAATTGCCCATCCAGCTTATAGAAGCACCACTAATAGATTTGTCTTCAACGATGATTCGCGATCGATTACGTGAAGGTCGCACTGTAACATTTCTAGTACCAGCAGCCGTTGAACAGTATATACGAGAGGAAGGTTTATATGGAACGCGATGAATTATTAGCAACGATAAAAGACCGTATGCCGGAAAAACGTTATATCCATACAATAGGCGTGACGGATACAGCCATAAAACTCGCAAAGCAATTTGGAGAGGATCCCAAAAAGGCAGAGGTAGCAGCAATTTTACATGATTCATGCAAATATGCTGATCGCGATTGGATGAAACAAATCATTATTGAGCAACAAATGGATCCCACATTACTTCAATATCATCATGAATTGTGGCATGGCCCTGTAGGTGCGTATATTGCTAAAACAGAATTTAAGGTGACAGATGAAGATGTACTAAATGCCATTCGTTTCCACACAACGGGTCGGATAGGCCAAAGTAATTTAGAAAAAATTGTATATATTGCAGATATGATTGAGCCTAATCGTAAATTTCCAGGAGTAGACGATTTACGGAAGGCATCTGAAGAATTAACGTTACATGATTTAATGATTAAATGTATCACACATTCCATTTCATTTTTGATCAATAAATATCAACCTATATTTCCAGATTCATTTGAATGCTATAATGACTTATTGTTGCAAAAGAAAGGACAAGTGAAAGAATGACAAATAGTACATTACTAGATATTGCTTTTAAAGCTGCAGATGACAAACGTGCAGAAGACATTGTTGTATTGAATATGCAAGGGATCTCATTACTAGCAGATTATTTTTTAATTTGCCATGGTAATTCTGATCGCCAAACACAAGCCATTGCACGTGAAATTGCAGATGCAGCTCATAAAGCAGGCTTTCCGGTAAAACGTATGGAAGGCTTTGATGCAGCTCGTTGGATTCTTGTAGACTTAGGGGATGTAGTGTGCCATGTTTTCCATAAGGATGAACGTCAGTACTATAATCTAGAACGTCTATGGGGAGATGCACCAGAGAAATTCATAGCAGTGGATCCAAAATGAGCAGCTACGGTCGATTTGCAGAAGTATATGACGCATTGATGACAGACATACCCTATGACGATTATAGTCGTTGGATTGCAAAATATGCTCCATCCACACAGTACAAAAAACTTTTGGACATTGGCTGTGGTACAGGTACGCTAGCTGCAAAATTCGCATCATTAGGATATGAAGTAAGTGGACTTGATTTATCTGAAGAGATGCTAATGATGGCGTCAGAACGCTTACTAGGACAAGGTTTGAATGTACCTTTATATTGTATGTCGATGGATCAACTTGAAGGTTTTGAAAATCTAGATGTGATTACAATACCGATTGATTCGCTCAATTATTTATGTGAACGGGAGGCTGTACAGGAAACTTTCAGCCGTATCTATCAATCTTTAAAAATGGGTGGTCAATTATTTTTTGATGTACACTCATTATTTAAGATGGACGAAATTTTCATGGATTCTCCCTTTACTTATGATGATGGTGAGATCACCTATTTATGGGTAACAGAGCCTGGAGAAGAACTCCATTCTGTGCATCATGATATCGTTTTTTATGTGCAACAGCCTAATCTTTTCTATGAGCGTTTTGAAGAATATCATTATCAACGAACTTTTCCTATCGAAACATATATCGATATGTTACAGCAATCAGGTTTTAACAATATAACCATTACCGCTGATTTTACGGAGACAGCACCGACAGAAGAATCCGAAAGAATTTTTTTCCGTGCAGTAAAATAGTCTTTTCAAATATTGTAAAATCATTTATATTGGAATTAGCTCCATATGATTTGTCTTCTGATCAGAAAGGATGTGCGAGCTAATTCCTTCTTTTTTAAAGAAAAACGGTAAAAAGTATGGCATCCCCATTGCTGCACTGCTACTGTGCATCATTATATTTTATATCTCCAAGCAATCGTCCGCACCCCCACAGGACGAGTTATTCTCAACTATTCAAAATGAAGAACAACCGAATTTAGAAAAAACAGAGTCAGAAGTAGAAGACACTCAACAAGATACTCAGAAAAAAAGTGTTGTCGCTACGACATCTATCATGGTAGACATTAAAGGCGCGGTCAAAAATCCCGGTGTCTATCAATTAGATGCAGATAGTCGTGTGATCGATGCCATCACACTTGCAGGTGGGTATGCCAAGAATGCTCAGTCTCGTCAGATCAATCATGCCCAAAAACTACAAGATGAAATGGTTATTTATGTTCCTAAAAAAGGGGAAGCGATCGAAGAAACAAATGCGATTGCCTCAGTTGAAAAAACGACATCCGTATCCTCTACGCAAGGAACGACACCGGAAGCAAAATCAGATTTGGTCAATATAAATACGGCCGATGAAGCTGTGCTAACGACATTAAATGGAGTTGGACCTGCCAAAGCTCAGGCCATCATTACTTATCGAACAGAAAATGGACCTTTTAAAACAGTGGAAGACTTAAAAAATGTCACAGGAATCGGCGAAAAAACATTTGAAGCTCTGAAAGATTCCCTCACAGTGAATTAAAGTAAAATAATGACTGTTGAAAAAGCCAGTTTCTATCACTAAACTATGGATAGAGGAATTATTCAGGAGGCATTTATATGGAGCGTATTACATGGAACCAATTTTTCATGGCACAAAGCCATTTACTAGCATTAAGAAGTACTTGTACGAGATTGTCGGTCGGCGCAACGATCGTTCGGGATAAACGCATCATTGCAGGCGGATACAATGGTTCTATTTCAGGTGATGACCACTGTATCGATAAAGGTTGTTATGTAGTAGATAATCACTGTGTTCGAACAGTTCATGCCGAAATCAATGCATTGTTACAGTGTGCAAAGTATGGTACCCCTACGAATGGCGCAGACTTGTATGTCACACATTTCCCCTGCTTGCCTTGTACAAAATCAATTATTCAAGCAGGTATTCAAGATTTATATTATGCAGAGGACTATAAAAATAATCCTTATGCATTGGAACTTTTAGAGCAAGCAGGTGTAAATGTCGTACATGTCCCATTCGATGAACGAAAAATCGACTTTTTAAGTGATGAGAAAATAACGCTTTATGTTGATTTGTTGTCAAAACTTCGTGAGCATGGCGCAACACATGAAGAATTGGAGCCGTATGAACGGAAGGTGGAAGGATTATTTGGTCTATCAACATTAGACACAAAATCATTTATGTAGCGCTTATTCTTTTACTAGCATCACTTGCGGCACATTTCAATAAATGGCTGCTAGTTTTATTCATTCCCCTTAGTCTATTTTTGTGGTGGAAAAAAGAACATTTTTGGATGATTGCAGCTCTTGCGGTCATCTCTTTTTCTACCTTTTTTTATACCTCACACATACTACAACACAGAGAAAAAAGTATTCCAAAAGAAACGGTTTTAACCTGGACAGATAGTTATACAATCAATGGTACAAAGCTTCGAGGATTTGCCTACTTAGAAAATGGTACAAAAATATATGCTGTTCAAACATTTCAAACAGAACAGGAAAAAAAGAAGTATGAAAAAATTTCTTTATGTGGTCTCACATTTCATGTAAAGGGAAAAATGGTTCCACCACCTTTACCATCTCATCAATTCGCTTTTTCAATGGAAAATTATATCGAGAGCCATGAGGCACAGGGAATCTACGAAATGGAACAAGCTGTATTTAGAAAAAAGGAAAATACAATTTCGACTATTTTAGCTGATCAACGATTTCGAGTGAAAAAACAGATTGAGGAAACATTCCCAGAAAGCCTGATTGCAGAAGCACAGGCACTTATAATCGGCGAACAAGAAAATGTAGATCCAGATGTAAACAGAGCCTATCAAAAACTAGGAATCACGCATTTGTTTGCGATTTCAGGGCTTCATGTGGCACTTGTCTCTCTATTAGTCTTTGAAATACTGGTAAGGCTTCGTGTCAGGCGTGAGCATGCAACAATCATTATAATGATCATACTACCTATTTATGCTTGTATTGCTGGTGGAGCTCCCTCTGTTTGGCGTTCTGTGCTGGTTGTAGAAATGGTAATGATGAGCAAAATTTTTTCTTCCAAACTGTCCATTGATGACGCATTATCATTAAGTTTTATCGCTTTAGTATTGTATCAGCCGAGTATTATATTTCAAATAGGTTTTCAGTTATCCTATTTGGCAACCATAGCACTGATCTTTTCGAGCGTTATCTTACAATCGACACAGAGTTTCATCATGCGGTCCTTTTATATGACGACCGTATGTCAATTACTCGTCTATCCACTTCTCATCTATCATTTTTTTGAAATGAGTTTATCGTCATTTTTGGCTAATATTCTATTTGTTCCTCTTTTTTCATTTGTCATTTTGCCGATGAATCTGATTCTATTTGTTTTGACCATCATTTTTCGACCGCTTGCACAATTGCTATTTTTCATATATGAACCATTCAGAGAACTGATCACAAAGTTAATCATGTTAGGTCAGGCAATACCCTATCAAATGTGGGTTACTGGAAGACCAAGCGTACTTTTGTGCTGCATTGCCTTTCTTGGGGTTTTATGTGCATTTGTTTATGTTGAAAAAAGAAGATATTTAGTGGCATCATTGCATATATTTATTCCAGCAATCATGATATACATTGCCCCCAGTTTACATTCAGATATACGTATTACATTTTTAAGTGTGGGGCAAGGTGATAGTGCTGTTATTGAACTACCATTTCGGAAGAAAGTATATGTTGTGGATACAGGCGGCTTATTACGTTTTGAGCAAGAGAGCTGGAAACAATCGAAAACAGAATATGAGATAGGGAGACGAATCGTTGTGCCTTATTTAAAAGGGCGTGGCATCAGGGAGGTCGATATTATGATTATGACTCATGCCGATGCTGATCATGTGGAGGGTGCTGAAGAGGTGATAGAAGAAATCCCTGTAAACGAAATTCATGTCAGCCCTAATTCATGGAAGAAATCAATCATGCATGAAGTCGTCGATCTTGTTAAAAAGGAAAAAATACCATTAAAAGAGAAAATAGCAGGAGATCGATGGCAAGAGGGTGACATTCATTTCGAATATCTATCACCAGCAGATATCCAGTATGAAGGGAATAATGATTCACTTGTGTTATGGATGCGATATGGGCACTTTAAAATGCTCTTAACAGGTGATCTTGAGGAACCTGGGGAATTGCAATTGATAAAAAATAAAAGCCGGTTGATCGATCATGTTAGTCTATTAAAAGCAGGACATCATGGGAGCAAGACGTCAAGTGCGGAACCATTCTTGAAAGTTACAAGACCAGCTTTGTCGATATTTTCAACGGGGCTAAATAATCGATACAAACATCCTAGTAAAGAAGTGGTGGAGCGATTTCAGCACCTTGGCTTACCAACTCTGAATACAGCTGAGGTTGGATCAATCGAGGTACAAGTGTCAAAAAAAAATTGGGAGATTATGACGACATCCCAACTAATAGAAATGAAAAAAGCTTTGTCCAAGTGACAAAGCTTTTTTGAGTTAGACGCTTATAGATTTACATAGTCAATTACAGTTGCAATAATGAACATAAATGTGAAGAATACGAATGATACTATAAAACCTACGCCTGAATCTATAGCGTCATTTCTTTTACTTTGTACATCTTTTTCAAATGGATTCATTTATATCCCTCCTGATTCGTATTAATTATACGGTAACGCATTCAAAAAAGCTATATTGAATGCAGAAATTACGTTATTCAGCGTACTTTGACACAATTTGTACATACTCGCAGTTAAGAAAAAATGAATGTATACTAGGAATAGTATTGTGCTAGGAGGAAGAGTATGTTCTCAAAATTGTGGAATGATATTCAAAAAGGAAAAATAGCACCTGTTTATCTATTAGCAGGGCTTGAATCCTATTTTATAGAGGAAACGATTCATCGTATGAAAGCAAAGCTTGAAGAAGAAGGAGAAATCGAGACAACTACAATTGATCTTGATGAAAAGCCCGTTGATATGGTTATTGATGAATCGGATACAATTCCTTTTTTCTCGAATAAAAAATTAATCATCGCTAAAAATGCGTCTTTTCTAAAAGCTACAGATAAAACGAAAGAGAAAATAAATCATGATTTGAAAAGATTTGCGAAATGGCTTGAGTTTCCTTCAGATACCTCTGTCACTGTTTTTATCGCACCATATGAAAAACTCGATGAACGTAAAAAAGTGACAAAGCAATTGAAAGAACACGCTGTTTATTTGCTTGCAGAAACACCAAAAGAACATGATTTAGCAGTTTGGGTGCAAAATGAGGTTTCTTCATTAGGAAAAACGATTGATGACGAAGCGATTTCTAAACTCATTGAGATGGTTGGTTTGGATATGGTGCATTTACAATCTGAAATCGAAAAAATTTGCTTATATCTTGGTGAGGATAAGAAGATCACGGTTTCGGTAGTAGAAAAATTGGTGGCTAAAACATTAGAACAAGATGCTTTTAAGATGCTCAATGCCTATATGCAGCATGATGTTTCGGGGGCATTGTCCATTTATCATGATTTGATCCGACAAAAGCAAGAACCAATTATGCTCGTTGCTTTGTTAGCTTCTCAAATTCGTTTAATGTCTAATGTGTATTATTTGTTGTCAAAAGGATATCATCCACAACAAATCGCCAAACAGCTAAAAGTGAATCCCTATCGTGTAAAAAGAATCGTAGAGGATAGACGGAAAGTATCTGATCAATCTTTGTTGAAGGCTTTGTATGGATTAAGTGAAGTAGACCTCCAATTAAAATCGATGGGCGGCAGAAGAGAAAGATTTTTGGAATTATTTTTGATGAAACCGTTATAAGGATGACATGATTAGAAGGGTTCGTATGAACTAGTATTTTTTGAATCAATATACCTGATAGAAACTGATAAAAAGGCGTGAGACCATATATACTTAGTCTCACGCTTTTTATTCTCTGTTTTATTTATCCAAGTTATTTTTTTCTAAAATTTGTTTACCTTTTTCGCTTATTTTGTATTGATTATTTTCTTCAATGATAAGCTCAGCATTTAACATTTCACGTAGATTACTATGTACTTTAAAAATTGGTAACCCTGAATTCTTTGAAATATCTTGAGTAGTGAAAGATTCGACTGCAAGTGATCCTAATAGTTTTTTTCCTGCAGGGTTTAATTGACCTTTTTCATTCACACAAGCCATTGTAATTGCTCCTTTATAATTTTTTTGTACAATAGTACCAATCGATACATTCAATACTATCATCATTCATTCTTTCATTTGCAAGTTCATCTGTTGTTGCAGGTGGAACAAGAACTTTGTCACCTTCTTGCCAATTTGCCGGAGTAGCAATGTTGTGCTTATCAGTTGCTTGTAGTGCTTTTACTAGACGGAGGATTTCTTGCATATTTCTTCCTGTTGAAAGTGGATAATAAATGATAGCACGCACAATTTGTTTATCATCAATGACAAATACAGCACGTGATGTTTCTGTTGAGCTTTCTTCAGGCATAATCATTCCGTATTTTTGAGCGACTTCTTTATTTAAATCTGCGATAATCGGAAATTCAAGTGTAACACCGAATTTTTCTTGAACGTTACGAATCCAAGCAACGTGAGAGCTGACACTATCAACGCTTAAGCCAAGTAATTCAGTATTCATCTCACGAAGTTGAGGGTAAATTTCTTGGAAACCAATAAATTCACTCGTACAGACAGGTGTAAAATCTGCAGGATGAGAGAATAATATTAGCCAACTTCCTTTATAATCGGATAATCGAAGTGTTCCTTGAGATGTAGCAGCTTCAAATTCAGGTGCAACTGATCCAATCCGTGGTAAAGATTTTACTTCATTCGTAACATTGTTCTCATTCATTGAGAATCTCTCCTATTTAGTAATAATTATAATTTGAATCTTATTACAATCTGTATTGTATACATACAGGGGTATAAAATCAATTCATTTGCACCATGTATATGTTACAAGTATGTGTCCAAAGATGAATGGATTACAATCAAGGAAACAAGCATAAATGAAGGAAATTGAAACCTATCAAAATCGTATTAATAAGCTACGTACGATTGATGAAAACGAATCTTTTCACACTCTATGCTCGGTATAAAAGTTTCTCAAAGCATAGATAAGGTGAGATTTCACACAAAACAAAAAGTGCGCCTCATTAAAATAGAAACGCACTTACTAACTATATAATCTATTCGTCTTTCATAACTATAAACACACCACTAAAAATTAAAATGGTACCTAACCAAAAGGAAGCGCCTATAGTTTCTTGTAATAATAACCAGCCCAAGAAAGCCCCAACAATTGGTTGGAAGAAAAAGAACAATCCGCCACTAGAGGCTTTCATTAGTTGTAAACCTTTGTTCCATAGTAAAAAACCACCAGCCGTTGAAACAATGCCTAAATACAATAAACCACCAGAAATGGTCGGATCAACAATCTTAGTATAGTCTAAATCATTTAATTTCGGTAGAACAAAAGGCGTCAATAAAATGACAGCAATCATAGACGAATAGGTTGTCACAACAATTTGTGAATAATGACTAGGGATTTTTTTTACTAATACAGACATAATTGCCCATGTTACTGCGGCTATCAATAATGATAATCCACCTAATTTTTGTGTCACATCAATTCGTCCACTTCCAACAATGACGACAACTCCGATTGTTGCTAGCAAAATAGAAAGACATTTTTTTATCGTTATTTTTTCTTTTAAAATAAAACGTGCAAATATGACCATAAATGCAGGGGTTGTTGCTGTGATGATCGCACCCATTTGAGCAGTGGATAACATCGTGCCTGTTTCTTGTGTGACAATCGATATGGTATTACCAATTAGACCAACAAGGAAAATCAACAACCAATCCCTTTTAGCTATTTTCCATGATTGCTTCATGCAAATACCAATAATAGCAAGTGTAATGACAGCAATCACATAACGGATCCACACAAGTTCCAAAGGTGGAACAACATCCACTACTACTTTTACGACAACATACATGGCGCCCCAAATACTTGCAGCAAGTGATAAAAATAGGGCACCTATTACTTTATTTCTCATGTTTTTTCCTCCGTTTTTCATAAATATCTATGTCCTTAACGGAGAAAGACTCTTCAACCGTTAAGGAAGAAGGATTGCAGGTACATCTTGTTCAAATAACGGAGAAAACATCATAAGAATCACTCCTCATATAATAAATTTTAAGTTAATAACTGTTCCTTGAAAATTGAATAGTTTTTATCTTCAAGGGCTACATCCAAAAATGATAGATGGAAAACTTTCTTCTTGGGTACTCTTTTTTAGAAATTCTTCTCTAGCTTTTATCAATCATATACTTGACTTAATACCACAAGTCTTTCTATGGTCATTTTCATTTAGTATAAATCAAATTTAATCATTTAAATAGAGGGGCTAATAACAAAAGATTAGCTATCTAAAATTCACAATTATTGTATATGAGAGATAAACCGCACAAACAAAAAAAGACTAGAGAAATTCTCTAGTCCCTTTGAATCCATATGAGGATGGATTAAGCTTTTTTCAATAAACGTGCTTTTTGACGAGAAGCTGCGTTTTTGTGGATTAAGCCTTTAGAAGCTGCTTTATCTAGTGATTTAATAGCAGCATTTACTAATTCTTTTGCGTTTTCATCTTCAGCAACTAATGCAGCATCAGCTTTTTTGATAGCAGTACGCATAGCAGATTTTACTTGTGCATTTTGTGCGTTTGCTTCAGAAGCAGTTTTTACGCGTTTAATTGCAGATTTAATATTTGGCATTAATGGTTCACCTCCTAAAAAGGATCGAGATGAGTAGATTCTCAACTGTTCATTTGTCTATACAACAAGCCCCATTATAGCAAAATCCTAATAGAAAAATCAAGAGAGAAAAGCAAAGAATATTTACTTGACACAATGTACAGACTAGAACAGAGGTGAGATTTATGGAAAATTTTCAATGGTCAACAACAGACCTAGTAGATGAGACCGAAGCATATATTAATCATAAGACAGAAGAAGAAAGAACAAAACTAAGAGAATCAAACGGAATCGACATTCAAGAAAATTGGGAGGAAATTGTAAAGGTTACACAGGTAACAGTTTCCAAACAAGGCGAAGAACATATTGGCAAAAAAGAAGGAACTTATATTACATTATCAGTACCAACATTAGAAGCAAATGATCAAGAGGGACTTCAAATTTTTGAAGAATCGATTGTTAAAGCGCTTCAAAAAATCCACTCCAAAGAAAAGCTAGAGAAAGTTCTTATAATTGGTTTAGGCAATCGAACCATTACACCAGATGCAATTGGACCGTTGACGATTGATCATTTGCATAACCAGGATGAAGTGATTCAGGATAATTGTATTATATATGCGCCTGGTGTAACGGCACAAACAGGCTATGAAACGAGTGAATTTGTCAAAGCACTTGCGGATAATATTCAACCATCTTTAGTCGTTATCATCGATGCTCTTGCAACGAATTCTAGTGAAAGGCTTTGTAAAACCGTGCAAATTACTAATACAGGTATTCAACCGGGTGCGGGTGTGGGAAATTCGAGAAAGGAAATTTCTGAGGAAACTATGGGATGTCCAGTCATTGCGATTGGATTACCAACAGTCGTTGATGGTCCAGTGCTGATTACAGATGCGGTTGAAACATTATTTAGATATATTTCAGCAAAAATATCAGAGAAGGACAGACCTTCATCCGCATTATCTGTCTCCTCCTTTACGGTCGATGAAAATACAGAAATTTTGACAGAAACGTTGCTGCCGATTTTTGGAGAGTGGGTAAAATGGGATAAACAAGAGAGGCTCCAGCTTTTTCAAGAAGTATTAACAGGCCAACAGCGTTTATTTGTAACGCCTAAAAATATTGATGATTGGGTTTCAGCCTATGTCGCCATGCTTGCCAGCGTGTGTACAAGATGGTTGAGTGCTGCTTAGTTGTTCTAAATTATATCCTTTCTCCATAAAGTAATTGGAGGAGGGATATTGGATGCAAAGACGGCAACGAGGACGATGGAAAATCATTGTATTATTCTTAGCAATCTTTTTTTCACTACCTATTATTGCAGCGAAAGTTCCGCTTTTGGCTGAAGAGCAACCGGTTATTGAATCACCAAAACAAGACACCAAAATCGCTTACGCAGCAAACAAAGACAAAGCGCTTGCAACAAAAGTTTCTGAGAAAAAACAGACAAAATCTTTTAATACGTTAATTTATTTCACACACTCCCATGAGGCATACTATCCTATACTGAAAAAACAGCAACAGACGATCACGGTTTATAATGATTCAACGAACGTACAATCTTTAGGTGATTTATTTGTTAAACATTTTAAACAGAATCATATAGACACTGATGTTTTAGGTGTTGATACCATGAAGGTTATGAAACAACAACAAATGGCATTTTACCAAGCGTATGATGCAGTCCGTCCCTATGTAAAAAAACAGATCGACAAAAAAGATTATGATTTAATCATGGATATTCATAGAGATTCTGCGGGAAGAAAAGTAACGACTACCACTTATAAAGGGACTCCATATGCTAGGATGGTCCTTGTTATTGGCGGGAAAAATAAACAATTTCAAGCAAATGAAGCCTATGCAGAACAATTATCTAAAAAGTTAAATCGTCTAGTTCCTGGAATTTCTAGAGGTGTGATGAGAAAGACAGGTACAGGTGTCAATGGCATATATAATCAAGATTTATCTAAGCAGATTATTTTAATTGAACTTGGTGGAGTGGAAAATAATGAGGAAGAGTTGAATCGTTCAATCGCTATTTTAGCGAGAGCGATTGAAGAAGCGTTTGTGGAACCAGCATCATCCTAACATTGCAATATAAGGCGAATCACTGCTATAATTCTAGTAGTTTAAATAGGAGTGGAACGCATGAATCGAGAAGAACTGATCAAACGACAAGAACATATACGAAATTTCTCTATTATTGCTCATATTGACCACGGTAAATCAACATTAGCAGATCGTATTTTAGAGAAAACACATGCATTAACTGCGCGTGAGATGAAAGAACAACTTCTAGATTCTATGGATCTTGAAAGAGAACGTGGAATTACGATTAAATTAAATGCAGTACAATTACACTACACTGCTAAAGATGGAGAAACGTATATTTTTCACCTAATCGATACGCCAGGACATGTCGATTTCACATATGAAGTTTCAAGAAGCTTAGCTGCTTGTGAGGGTGCCATTTTGGTTGTTGATGCGGCGCAAGGGATTGAGGCACAGACCTTAGCAAATGTTTACCTTGCTTTAGATAATGACCTCGAAATATTGCCAGTCATTAACAAAATCGATCTTCCCTCAGCCGATCCCGAACGTGTTCGTAAGGAAATTGAGGATGTTATTGGGTTGGATGCATCAGAGGCTGTCTTAGCCTCAGCAAAAGCAGGTATAGGAATTGAAGAAATACTAGAGCAAATTGTTGAAAAGGTACCAGCACCAACGGGTGATCCCGAAGCGCCTTTACAAGCACTTATTTTTGACTCTGTTTATGATGCTTATCGTGGCGTCATTACATCCATTCGAATTGTTGAGGGGACTGTAAAACCAGGGGATAAGATTCGTATGATGGCAACAGGTGCTGAATTTGAAGTGATCGAAGTGGGTGTACATACACCGAAAATTACACCTACAGAATTTTTAACTGTTGGAGATGTTGGGTATTTAACGGCTTCTATCAAAAATGTCAGTGATACACGTGTAGGGGACACGATTACATTTGCTGATCATCCAGCATCAGAAGCATTATCAGGTTATCGTAAATTGAATCCCATGGTTTATTGCGGTTTATATCCAATCGATACAGCAAAATACAATGATCTTCGCGATGCACTAGAGAAACTAGAGCTTAATGATTCAGCCTTACAATATGAACCGGAGACATCACAAGCGCTTGGCTTTGGCTTCCGCTGTGGGTTCTTAGGATTGCTTCACATGGAAATCATTCAGGAGCGTATCGAACGTGAATTTAATATTGATTTAATCACAACGGCTCCAAGTGTTATTTACCATGTACACATGACAGACGGAGAAGAGGTAAAAGTGGACAACCCTTCTATGATGCCGGAACCGCAAAAAATTGAGCGTATCGAAGAACCCTATGTAAAGGCAAATATCATGGTGCCAAACGATTATGTCGGTGCTGTCATGGAAATTTGTCAGCGTAAACGTGGTAATTTCTTAACAATGGATTATATTGATACGACACGTGTCAATATTTTCTATGAAATTCCGCTATCTGAAATTGTCTATGATTTCTTTGATCAACTAAAATCTAGTACAAAGGGATATGCTTCTTTTGATTATGAATTAATCGGCTATAAACCATCTAAACTAGTGAAAATGGACATCTTATTAAACGCAGAGCAAGTCGATGCATTAAGCTTTATTGTCCACAAAGATTTTGCTTATGAACGTGGTAAAGTGATTGTCGAAAAACTGAAAGAATTAATCCCACGCCAACAATTCGAAGTACCTGTACAAGCTGCGATCGGTCAAAAAATTGTAGCTCGCTCAACGATTAAAGCGATGCGTAAAAATGTCCTAGCAAAATGTTATGGCGGAGATATTTCTCGTAAACGAAAACTTCTTGAAAAACAAAAAGAAGGTAAAAAACGAATGAAACAAGTAGGTTCCGTGGAAGTACCCCAAGAAGCCTTTATGGCGGTATTGAAGATGGATAATGACCAATCGAAAAAATAAGGCTGATTAGATGAATGGAGGAGCTGTCTACGCTATGAAGATGGCTCCTCTTTTAATTTGGCTATGACTATCTATCAATTCTATGTGTAAGCAAAAGACGATAAATCAACTCTAACAATCATAATAAGGGAAGTACCTATCTGTAACAATAATTTAAAACCAACAGAATTATTGGTTTCTCTAAATAAATTATAAAATCCTTATACATAAAATATTTTAAAAGTAAAATTGTATGATTACATCCTAAAAATAGTCCTAATGTAATACTTTTGTATTTTAAAAAATAAGTATTTTCTCTATTTTTACAATGTAAAATTCTGTATAATAGATGAATGCAAGGTTGTTGTTCACTATTTTGAATTTTAAAACTTTGTAAATGAATCCATTCCATGAATCTTTTTCTTTTTTGAAAGTTCTGATATATAATGGGGAGCTGCATGATGGAATTGATTTAAATATGAATATTCAATGGGAGTGATACGATCATGTTTAAAGAGGATGTAGATTGCTTGGAGCGATTGTTAAAAAAGATTGAAACGAAACTTGCAGCATTTGAAATCCATATCACTCATATGCAAGCTAAATTAGATGAGGTAAAAGAGCAGGATCAAATATATTATGTTCGTAAATTTTAATTGTATTTGTTGGTTTAATGAAAAATATGCTTTTTACGTAGAAACGATGTGGTTGATATTTCATTCTAGATAGCTGTTTTGTTGAGGAAATAGACGAGCCTTCTTCGTGTTCATATCCGCTGAAAATATTTTCGTAATTCGACACTTTTTCATTGGTTATTTCTACTATAGATATGAAATAATAGAGTCGGAGGCGATTAGCATGAAAAATCTCGAAAAAATTAAAGACACACATCAATGTTTTAATTGTGGTCATGAATTTGAATGGAAGGCCGTATATTTTAATCCGCCAATTACAACAGCAACTGTAAATGCTGCACGTGAAATGTCAGGCAACGTTGCAAAAGTTACTTTTATTGATAAAGGATCAATAGAAATAGAAGTTGCGTGTGATGAATGTTATAATTTAAATCGTTTTACATATTCGAAATAGTTTAAACAAAGCCGTATGTATAATCTATGCATACGGTTTTGTTTTGAAAAATAATCTGTGCTGGAAGCAAGTGGTCATGAATATTCATCTTGCATGAACGACTGATGACTCTTATACCAAGACTTAAGTAAAAGAAAGGAATAAATGTGGGATCCAACTACCTATCAAAAGCTGACTTGTTCAACTAACATACAATCGAGGACGAAGGAAACTTCTATTGTAAGAAGTTACACTGCATAGTGATTTGGGGATAGGGGAAGTTGATATGTTTCTCCCAATTTTGCAGTATGCTGTATATTTGTGTACTAGACATTTTGAGAATAGTGTAAAATACATTAAACTATCACGCGTGTTGATTAACTAATTTTTTACATAAAATATAGTCCATTAGCTGATTTCCGCTACGGCTCGCTTTCCTGCGGGCGAATGCTGAGCCTCCTCGCTATGCTACGGGGTCTCATCTATTCGCTTTTCCCGTGGAAGTCGAGCAAGCCTCCGCTACAATCTATGCAAATGAAGATAAAATACATCATTTTTGAAAAATTACAGAAAATAAAAATCCTGTTTTCTCTAAATCAACACGTCTGTTAAACTATATTTAATGTCGATTAAAATGTTGCCTCCATATGAACAGGCAGTAAGATTAGATTTCATATTAAGACACAAGTAAGTGGAGAAATCGGCTGCCTGTAAAAGTCCGATTGGTTTGGGCGGGTATGATGTTGGTTTCTCAGGTGGCGCTTTTCACTTCCGTTCCTTTAGTTCAGTGAGGGATGAAGAAAATCCCTACTGATGGAAGTTACACTTTATTTGAAAGAGGGTTTTAGGTTGGTTAGAGGTATTTATATTCATATTCCATTTTGCCATCAGATTTGCAATTACTGCGATTTCAACAAAGTTTTTTTCAAAAACCAGCCAGTTGATGAGTACATAGAGGCATTGGGCGAAGAAATGCGCCTGTGGACAGCGAATCATGATTTTCATAATATAGAAACGATTTTTTTAGGTGGTGGTACGCCAACATCATTATCACCTAAACAATTGAATAAACTACTATCATTCATCCAAATGTATATACCATTGGAACATGTCACAGAATTTACATCAGAAGCAAATCCAGATGAACTAACAAAAGAAAAACTAGAAGTGCTTTATCAAGGCGGTGTCAATCGTCTAAGTCTGGGGGTACAAGCCTTTCAAGAAGATCTATTGAAAAAATTAGGAAGAACACATTCAAATGATCATGTTTTTCACACAATCGATGAAGCTAGGCGTATTGGATTCGATAATATTAGTATAGATTTAATGTACGGATTACCTGGTCAAACGATGCAGCAATGGAAAGAAACCTTGAATATTGCTTTTTCACTTCAACTACCGCATTACTCAGCTTATTCCTTAATTGTCGAGCCAAAGACTATTTTTTATAATTTAATGACTAAAAGAAAATTACGATTACCAAGCGAAGATTTAGAAGCTGATATGTATGATGTGTTGATGCAACAAATGGAGCAACATGATTTGCACCAATATGAAATTAGCAATTTTAGTAGAAGAGGATATTCTTCTATCCATAATCAAATTTATTGGGATAATGATGAGTATGTTGGAATGGGTGCAGGTGCTCATGGGTATATTAATGGTATCCGTTATTCCAATCATGGTCCACTCAAAAAATATATGAAATCAATTGCTGACGGTGAAAAGTCGATTTATGAAACACATATCGAAACAAAGCAGGAACGAATAGAAGAGGAGCTTTTTTTAGGTTTACGAAAAACAATGGGCGTAAGCAAAAAACATTTTTATGAAAAATTCAACTGTACAATAGAAAGTGTTTATGAAAAACAATTACAAGCACTTCTCCAAAAAGAGCTGATCGTTACCGAGGGAGATTATATAAAACTTACTCGAAATGGTCGTTTTGTTGGAAATGAAGTATTTGAAGAATTTTTGCTGTAAACCTATGCATTTTCGTTGACATCATTATATAGAGGTGATAAATTAATAATTGTATTAGCACTCCTCTGTAGTGAGTGCTAACAACGAGAGGTGATGATCATGCTAACAAATCGACAGTTGCAAATTTTGCAAGTGATCGTAGATGACTTCATAGCGACGGCACAGCCTGTAGGATCTCGCCAAATTGCGAAGAAGGAAGGAATACCTTTTAGTGCAGCTACTATTCGAAATGAAATGGCTGATTTAGAGGATTTAGGATTTTTGGAAAAAACGCATACTTCTTCTGGACGAGTACCTTCGGAAAAAGGTTATAGATTTTATGTGGATCATTTGTTAAAGCCTCAAGTTATTACTACTCAAGATATCAAAACCATCCAATCCTTATTTCAAGATCGGGTGATAGAAACGGAACAGGTCATTCGTAAATCTGCAAGTATTTTATCAGATTTGACGACATACACTTCCATTATTTTGGGTCCAGATGTTCAGCTTCATAAAGTAAAACAATTTGCGATTGTTTCTTTAACAGCTGACTCAGCCGTGGCCATTATCGTTACGGATAATGGGCATGTTGAAAACCGCCTGATTTCAATACCGAAGAATTATTCGCCCTCGGATATTGAAAAAGTCGTAAACATTCTAAATGATCGACTTGTCGGTGTTCCGCTTGAGCAGCTTCAAAATAAGCTTGAGCAAGAGGCAGCGACAGTGATTAAACAGCATTTAGGCGCTTACGAAGGCTTGCTATCGTCAATCTTTGATATTCATAAATATCAAGGTGAGGGTAAAATATACTATGGTGGAAAGACGAATATGCTTAACCAGCCGGAATTCCATGACTTAAATAAAGTCCGAATGCTAATGGAACTAATGGAGGGAACGAGCCAAATTCAATCGATCTTCCCATTAGATGAAACAGGTATTCATATCCGAATAGGCTCTGAAAACAGTCATTTAGCAATGGAAGATTGCAGTGTGATTACCGCATCTTATTCAGTTGGCTCAGAGCAAAAAGGATCTATTGCTATCATCGGTCCTACTCGAATGGATTATAAACGAGTAGTTTCTATACTAGATTTCATGACAAATGAATTTACAAAACGAATCTGGTAAGATCGACATTAGAGGAGGATGACAATTGTCTCAAGCAAAAGAAGAAAAAGATCAACTAGTTAATAACGAAGAAGCTACGACTGAGGAAACCATTACTGAAGAAACAACTGAAGAGATAACTGAAGAAGCATCAGTAGAAGAAACATCAGTAGAAGAAACATCAGTAGAAGAAACTGTAGCTGAGGATAAAGAAACTGCTAAAGAAGATGAATCAGACGAACTAGCGCTGTTAAAAGAAAAGCTAGAAAAAGAAGAAGAACGCTATTTACGACTGCGCGCTGATTTCGATAATTTAAAACGTCGCAATCAAATCGACCGTGTAGCTCAAGAAAAGTATCGTGCACAAAATTTACTAACAGATTTATTACCTGTATTAGATAATTTTGAACGTGCACTACAAGTTGAAGCAACAACGGAAGATGCTAAATCGATGAAACAAGGAATCGAAATGGTGTACCGTTCATTAGTAGAAGCTACAACAAAAGAAGGCTTAGAACCAATTGCAACAGAAAATGTTGCATTTGATCCCAACATCCATCATGCGGTGATGCAAGAAAAGGATGACACAAAAGAATCAGGGATTGTTCTACAAGAATTGCAAAAAGGTTATATGCTGAAAGATCGCGTATTACGACCAGCAATGGTCAAAGTTAATGAATAGAAAACATCATAATTTGATGAATTGAATTATAGGAGGAAATTGAAATGAGCAAAATTATTGGTATTGACTTAGGTACAACTAACTCTTGCGTATCTGTATTAGAAGGCGGTGAACCCGTAGTTATCGCAAACAAAGAAGGCGCTCGTACAACTCCATCAGTTGTAGCATTCAAAAATGGCGAACGCCAAGTTGGTGAGGTAGCAAAACGTCAATCAATCACTAACCCAAATACGATTATTTCTATTAAACGTCATATGGGTACTGACTATAAAGTGAAAATTGAAGATAAAGAATATACGCCACAAGAAGTTTCAGCCATGATTCTTACGCACTTAAAAGAATATGCTGAAGATTACCTTGGTGAAAAAGTAACAAAAGCAGTTATCACAGTTCCTGCATACTTCAATGATGCCCAACGTCAAGCAACTAAAGATGCTGGTAAGATCGCAGGTCTTGAAGTTGAACGTATTATTAACGAACCTACAGCTGCTGCTCTTGCATACGGCTTAGATAAAACAGAAGAAGATCAAAAAATATTGGTATTTGACCTTGGCGGTGGTACATTCGACGTATCTATCCTTGAATTAGGTGATGGTGTATTTGAAGTATTAGCGACTGCTGGTGATAACCATCTTGGTGGCGACGATTTCGACCAAAAAATTATTGATTATTTAGTAGCAGAATTCAAAAAAGAAAATGGTATTGATCTATCTAAAGATAAAATGGCATTACAACGTTTAAAAGATGCTGCTGAAAAAGCGAAAAAAGAATTATCAGGGGTTTCAACAACTCAAATTTCTTTACCATTTATCACTGCTGGAGAAAATGGCCCGTTACATTTAGAAGTGACATTATCACGTGCTAAATTTAATGAGTTAACAGCAGATTTAGTTGAACGTACAATGGTTCCAACTCGTCAAGCATTATCTGATGCAGGTTTATCAGCTTCTGATATCCATGAAGTAATCCTTGTTGGTGGTTCAACTCGTATTCCAGCAGTACAAGAAGCAGTTAAAAAGGCTACTGGTAAAGAACCTCATAAAGGTGTAAACCCTGATGAAGTTGTAGCAATGGGTGCTGCTATTCAAGGTGGCGTTATCACAGGTGATGTAAAAGACGTTGTATTACTTGACGTAACTCCACTTTCACTTGGTATTGAAACAATGGGCGGTGTATTTACAAAATTAATCGATCGTAATACAACGATTCCGACTTCAAAATCACAAGTATTCTCAACAGCTGCAGATAACCAACCTGCTGTAGACATTCATGTATTACAAGGTGAACGTTCAATGGCTGCAGATAATAAAACGTTAGGTCGCTTCCAATTAACGGATATTCCACCAGCTCCACGTGGTGTTCCACAAATTGAAGTAACATTCGATATTGATAAAAACGGTATTGTGAATGTAAAAGCAAAAGACCTTGGTACTCAAAAAGAACAAAATATCACTATCCAATCTGATTCAGGTTTATCTGAAGAAGATATCGACCGTATGGTAAAAGAAGCAGAAGCAAATGCTGAAGCAGATAAGAAACGTAAAGAAGAAGTTGATCTTAAAAACGAAGCAGATCAATTAATCTTCCAAGTCGATAAAACAATCACTGATCTAGGTGATCAAATCACTGAAGATGAAAAGAAATCAGTAACTGATGCAAAAGAAGAATTACAAAAAGCACTTGAAGCTGGTGAAATTGAAGGCATCAAATCAGCTAAAGAAAAATTAGAAGGTGTTCTTCAACCATTAGTGATGAAAGTTTATCAAAAAGCTGCAGAAGCACAACAAGCTCAAGCAGGTGCAGATGGCAACGCAACAGACAAAAAAGATGATGGTGTAGTTGATGCCGATTTTACAGAAGTAAACGATAAATAATCATAAAGAACCGCGCCTATTACAGTAGATAGAAATAAGAGCGCGATAATGGTATCGTAATAGCTATCTGTCATCCAAGTCAGATATCCATCGTTATTGAGAAATATTAAAAAGCCAAAGACCGCTCTCGGGCTTTGGCTTTTTATATTAAAACTTTGTTATAGGATTGTTTGCTCTTGCAATAACAGATAGTATTGCTCTCTACAAGGCTTTAGTCAAGAGGAAATCGACAATTATCTATATAAATAGCATTGGATAACAAACACGCCTGAAAATCTATATCCTAAGGAAAAATAGTTGTTAGGCTGTGAAGACTATTTGAAGTCTCTTTTAGTTTTCAACTAGGAACATATTTTAAAAAGGATAGCTGCAAGCAGGATCAGATGACAACAAAATGATGACTTGCAAATTATTGCTTTTGTCATCTTATCGATACATGATACAATATTAACTATGTGAAAAGAGCGGAGTGTGGAAGATGGAAAAACGCGATTACTATGAAGTCTTAGGGCTTGAAAAAACTGCATCTAAAGACGAAATTAAAAAAGCATATCGTAAACTCTCAAAGAAATACCATCCTGATTTAAACAAAGAACCAGGGGCAGAGGAAAAATTTAAAGAAATCGCTGAAGCATATGAAGTGCTAAGTGACGATCAAAAACGTGCTCGTTACGATCAGTTCGGTCATCAAGATCCAAACCAAGGTTTTGGAGGCTTTAGCGGATTTGGTAGTACTGAAGGTTTTGGAGGATTTGAAGATATCTTTAGTTCATTCTTTGGCGGTGGGAGCAGAACTCGTCGTGATCCCAATGCGCCACGTAAGGGTGATGATCTTCAATACCGAATGACGATTAGTTTTGAAGAAGCCGTATTTGGTAAAGAAAAAGAAATCGAAATCCCACGTGAAGAAACTTGTGATACTTGTCATGGCACAGGGGCTAAACCAGGAACATCAAAAGAAACATGTCCGTACTGTAACGGTACTGGCCAAATATCAGAAACTGTTAATACACCATTTGGTCAAATCGTAAATCGTCGTACATGTAGTCATTGTCAAGGTACTGGCCAAATAATCAAAGAAAAATGTTCAACATGCCATGGTTCAGGTACTGTTAAAAAACGTAAGAAAATCAAAGTCAATATTCCAGCAGGTGTAGATGACGGACAACAATTGCGAGTAAGTGGTCAAGGTGAAGCAGGTGTAAACGGAGGCCCAGCAGGTGATTTATACATCGTGTTCCATGTTCGTGCTAGCGACAAGTTTGAACGTGATGGAGATGATATTTATTTAGAATTACCAATCACATTCGCTCAAGCTGCACTGGGTGATGAAATAGAAGTACCAACCATCCATGGTAAAGTAAAAATGAAAATCCCAGCAGGTACGCAATCAGGCGACCGTTTCCGCTTAAAAGATAAAGGGGTTAAAAACGTCCATGGTTATGGTAATGGTGATCAACATGTCATTGTTAAAATAAAAACACCTAAAAAACTTACAGAAAAGCAAAAAGAATTACTTCGTGAATTTGCAAGTATTTCAGGCGATATTCCTGATGAGCAGAGTAGCTCATTAATCGATAAATTAAAGAAAAAATTTAAAGGTGAATAATTAGAGGAGTGATTGCAAGTGAAATGGTCGGAGTTATCCATCCATACAACAAATGAAGCTGTAGAACCTATCTCAAATATATTGCATGAGGCAGGTGCAAGTGGTGTCGTTATTGAAGATTCAGGAGATCTGTGCAAGGTTCGTGAAAATGAATTCGGCGAAATATATGAATTAGATCCTTCAGATTTCCCAGTAGATGGAGTGATCATCAAAGCTTATTTACCTGTCACAAGTTTTTTAGGGGAAACAGTGGAAGAAATTAAACTTGCAATCACTAATCTAGTCAATTTTGATATTAATATTGGTGCCAATGAGGTGTCCATTAGCGAAGTGAACGAAGAAGAATGGGCAACAGCATGGAAAAAATACTATCATCCAGTGAAAATTTCAAATCGCTTTACGATCGTTCCAACATGGGAAATCTACAAGCCTGTTGACAGCGATGAACTGATTATCGAATTAGATCCTGGTATGGCCTTTGGTACAGGAACACATCCTACAACAGTGATGAGTTTACAAGCACTTGAAAAGTATATGGCAGAAGATTCTACAGTAATTGATGTCGGTACGGGTTCAGGTGTATTAGCGATTGGGGCGGCAATGCTAGGTGCAAAACATGTCCATGCGCTAGATCTCGATGAAGTAGCTGTCCGATCTGCTAAATTAAATGTCAAGCTAAACAAAGTTCAAGATCATGTTGAAGTAGTGCAAGGAAATTTATTGGATACGGTAAAAGAGCCCGCTGAAATAGTTGTCGCCAATATATTAGCAGAGATTATTATGACCTTTATAGATGATGCACATCGTGTTGTCCAACCAAATGGATATTTTATCGCTTCAGGGATTATTGAAACGAAAAAAGAAGAAGTGAAAACAGCGCTTGAAAAAGCAGGGTTTGTGATTGAAGAAGTGATGATGATGGAAGATTGGGTCACCATTATTTCTCGTAAAGCCAAAGATTAATGGAGTGTATTTATGCAACGATATTTTATAAATGAATCATTTAATCATGAACTAGCGATTATCAGTGGTGATGATGCACACCATATTATGAAGGTCATGCGTATGCGTGCTGGCGATGAAATAATCGTTGTACATAATGGGGAAGCTACGATTTGTGAAATTGCAAAACTAACGGAAGAAGGCGTGCATGTACAAAAAACAATGCGCACACTTCCATCTCCAGAGCTTCCGATTCATGTCACAATCGCCTGCGGCTTACCTAAAGGTGATAAGTTAGATTTAATGGTTCAAAAATCAACAGAGCTAGGAATGTATTCTTTCATCCCTTTTGAAGCAGAACGTTCCGTCGTCAAATGGGATTCTAAAAAAGGAAAAAAGAAACAAGAACGGTTGCAAAAAATCGCCAAAGAAGCGGCAGAACAATCACATCGTACACATATACCAATGATCCAAGAACCTATTAGTTTCAAAAGATTATTACAAGAAGTGGGAAACTATGATGTTGTTTTTCTAGCAGATGAAGAAGATGCTAAACAAGAAGTGCGCACGAGATTTGCCGAACAGCTAAAAAAGGTTTACGATAATCAATCAATGCTTGTCATTTTTGGACCAGAAGGTGGAATTGATCGCGGAGAAGCGCAAGCACTGCGACAATTAGGATGTCAACCTATAGCGCTAGGTCCTAGAATATTACGAGCAGAAACCGCCCCCTTCTATGTACTTTCTGCTATTTCTTATGAATTTGAATAAAAAGTGAGCAGACTTGTCTTCAATGGGCTTCCACATGCTCGGGTTTGTGACCATGATTGTGTACAAAGTTAATAGTGATAAGGCTTCAAGCGCCTTGCAAAAAACTACTTAAAACCGTTATTTTTAAGTAGTTTTTTTGTTTAAGTGATACTTGATGCCAATAGAATTTGCCACATTTCATAACTAAATTTCTCCCCATGCTTATGCAATAAATGACAAAGCTTCTACGTTTTATGTTAGTCAATTTTTCAATATTTGTTCTTGAAGTACACTCATTTTCTTTTCAATATTTAATTGCCATTCTTCGTATGCTTTACAAAGTGATTTTTTGACGAATTACTGTCTTTATGTTCTATAAGCGATTGTAGATGAATTAGATTAGTAATGTAATTTAAAATAACAGTGCAATTACCATGTCATTATCAAGTCTTGTGACAGGTGTGATTGAAAAAACACGCTATGCCAAAAGCATTAAAAAGTAGATGAATAAATTCCAGCAACGTGTTAAAGTAAAAGTAGATAAGCGTTCAACACGTAAATCAAGTTTATTGAAGTAAGAGTTAGCTAA
This sequence comes from Rummeliibacillus sp. SL167, assembly GCF_007896505.1. Lineage (NCBI taxonomy): Bacteria > Bacillati > Bacillota > Bacilli > Caryophanales > Caryophanaceae > Rummeliibacillus > Rummeliibacillus sp. SL167. The sequence continues at coordinate 496,462 of NZ_VCBM01000001.1, forward strand.
ATATAAATCATGCCGAGGTGTTTAACTATGAATGAGCAAACTGTTCGTGAACAATCAACATGGGAGCACTACAAATCCATCGAAGCTGAAAACTATCACTTGAAACGACAATTAGCTAATAAAAGCAAAGAAAATAAGCGACTGAAACGTGTTATTAGCGCTTTAAAAGAAAATAGAAAAAAAGATAAACAACGTTTTCGTAATAATGGAAAAGCTGGAAAGTAATTTGAATCATAATAGATAATAAGTTAAAAATATACCGAATTAATACGCTTATCGGAACAATTGGAGACACTGAATTTACGCATTTAGCGCGCTTATTTGGTGTTTTTTTATTGAATAAAGAATATTGGTTTGAGAATGTACAGGATAAAAGTCATTCGAGTATAAAAATTTAAAATTGGATATGGATTATAAACACAAAGAAATAATTATCACAAAAACATTAACATTTTGCTTGAAAACTGAATGAAGAAAGGCATCCCAGTGGAATATATGATTACCTCAGCAGAGGGATGTATTAAGGAAGTACTCCCACGAAGAAATTGATTGCGCAAAAATACTGGATTGCCTAACGCTGCTCGATGACCATGATAGGTACTTTATTATTGAATTATTTTATCATACTGTATATACAGTCAAGAAAGACGACACTCAAAGCGAGATAGCAGCAAAATACAATACAACAGCCGCTTATCTACAAAAGCTCAATAAGATTAAATAAAATTTATGTTGGTCAGAAGATTGTTATTAAGAAAGCATCAATTACAACTGAAACAGTTCCAAAAACATATACAGTGAAGAGCGGAGATACGTTATCTAAGACGTTGCTAAGCATAACACGACAGTTACAAAATTAGTAAGCTTAAACAAGATAAAAAATCCCGATAAAATTTACATTGGGCAGAAAATTAAATTGAAGTAAGTAGATAAAAGCCAGGTACCCATTGAACTGACCTAGTCATTTGAGACACACATAAAACACCTAATTAGGCTGCTAGCTTTCCAAATTCAGGGGGAGTTAAGTAGCCTAATTTTTCTTGTATTCGTTCCTCATTATATTCCCTCATATATTCCGATACGCGGAATCTTGTCACATCATTAGTTAATGAATGATGCTTCACACGCGCAAATGCTTCTGTTTTAATATTCGAATGAAATGATTCAATGACCGCATTATCCCAACAGTTTCCATGGCGGGACATACTTGCTCGACAATTCATTTTCTCCAATAAATTTTGATAGGCATAAGATGTATACACACTTCCTTGATCTGAATGGACAATTATGTCTTTTGGATAATTTCTAGCTTCTAAAGCTGTCTTTAATACATCCATCACAAGTGATGTCTGCTGATGGTCATACATTTTATACGCTACAATTTCATTATTAAATAAGTCTAGAATCGTTGCTAGATACATAGTTGTCGAACCCTATTGAATGTAGGTAATGTCTGTCACCCATTTTTCATTAGGTGCCGTTGTCTTATGAAATTAGGTTAGTCCACATTATAAATAGGAGTACCTGGCTTTTTTATGTTTATTCATTTCTTAATTCCTTTTCACGTTCCTCGATTAATTTCTCCAAATTCTTCAAATTAAAATATACTATTATATATTTGTGTAAAACATACTATATTTTTACAAATTAATAGATTATAATTAAATGGAATTGAAAATTCAAAAAAGGAGATGATTTTATGAAGAAGTGGTTAAGTATCGTATTTCTTGCAAGTTTATTGTTTATTACTCTTCCAATTGTTTCGAAAGCAATGGAAATTGAACCTACAGTTGAAGGTTCAGAAGTATTAATGACAGAAGAACAGGAATCCTCGGTAGATGTTAATTCGTTACCAAATGTTGCAAATTCTGTGTTTACTCCTGGAACAACTGGTGAGATGCAAACTTTTGGTTTAAAGTTTGCTAGGGGAACTATTGGTTGTTTTACAGTGGGAAGTAACGTTTATTGTCCGTGGACTATTGAAGTTGGAGGAGATGTTATTGTACAGAGTAAGGTAATAGTATATCTTGAAAAAGATTATGGTTTTTTAAATGGTGGTTGGAAAAATTATTCTACTTTCTCATTTAACTATCCTGTTAATATACCAACCTCCACCATTAGCAATGAAGCATCTTTTAGATTGTCAAAAGGAGCTTATAGAGCAAAATTAGGCGGAAGTTTTATAACTGCCAAAAATGGTGTTTATTCAGCAATTGCCAACGGTGCTTCCTATTTTGAAATAAAATAATATATCTTAATATGTAAAACCAAAAGAAATCGTATTTAACAGTTACAATGCGTGTTAAATACGATTAGCAGGAGGTATAAATAAGGAGTGATGAAAATTAGCACTGAAGAAGATTGGAGTGAATTTAAACGAACAGGTATAATAATAAACTATCCCCATGTCGATTTAATAAAAAAGAAAGTTACAGCTACAATTTCTATTGAGGAAGATGTGAAAATGACTGTAATTGTAGACTTAAATTTGAATGTTGTATCAAAAAATGGGAATATAGATGAAATTCTAGATATTCTTCCTGATGATGATGAAGAATATTACATAGAAGTCATCAGATATTGGGCAGAAATGTTCATCAATAATAATATTGCAGACCCTAAAGCATACTTTGATTCCCTTACATGATTTATTTGGTAAGGTCCATGAAATTTTTTTTGATTCAGAGAACAACAAAAAATTAAATAATAAACAAAAACCAAGTTGCCAAGTAGGCAGCCTGGTTTTTCGTTAATTAAAAAACAGAAATTAGCGGTCTAAAAATAATTAAATGCTACACATTAAAACGTATAAATACTATTATATCAACGTTTTGAATGATATATAATATGTCCTTCTTATTATATTTATCGCCTCCAAACGCATCTAAATAGGTACCCGCTATCTAATTGAACTTTTATATTGGTATCATTCTTGCTTACTGTAGTTGATGCAGATTTTTCTTTTTCAACACTTTTTTTATTTTTCCTCCTACCTATATTTTCTTACTTTATTTACATATTATATATAACTAAAATCATATGAAAATAAAAGACTACCGTAAAAGGTAGCCTTTTGTTTGTAACAAAAAGTAAGTATACTTTAAATATCTCTCTTGTATAGATTCCTAAACGATATTGATTCAAAAAAATATGTTATCATGTCAAGTATCGAGTAAAATTAGATACAAAAGAAAGGTTGATTTAGAATGAAGAACAAAAGCGTCGGAAACGTTAGCTTCTTTACGCTTGGATGTAAAGTGAATCACTATGAAACCGAAGCGATTTGGCAGCTATTTAAGGATAATGGATATGAACGTACGGAATTTGATCATCAATCCGATGTTTATGTCATTAATACATGTACAGTGACCAATACAGGTGATAAAAAAAGCCGTCAAGTCATTCGTCGTGCCATTCGGCAAAATCCAGATGCTGTTATTTGTGTAACAGGATGCTATGCGCAAACATCTCCTGCTGAAATCATGGCAATTCCGGGTGTCGATATTGTCGTAGGTACGCAGGATCGTGTGAAAATGCTGGACTATATCGAGCAATATAGAGAGCAGCGCCAACCTATCAATGCGGTTAAAAATATTATGAAAAATCGCGTGTACGAAGAATTAGATGTTCCATACTTTACAGATCGTACACGTGCCTCTTTGAAAATACAAGAAGGCTGTAATAACTTCTGTACATTTTGCATCATCCCTTGGGCTCGAGGCTTAATGCGTTCGCGTGATCCAAAAGAAGTGGTTCGACAAGCACAGCAACTGGTGGATGCTGGGTATCTTGAAATTGTCTTAACAGGTATTCATACAGGTGGTTATGGACAAGATTTAAAAGATTATAATTTAGCACAGCTTTTACGTGACATTGAAGCAAATGTAAAAGGATTAAAACGTCTTCGAATTAGTTCTATTGAAGCAAGTCAACTAACAGATGAAGTAATAGAAGTGTTACGCGATTCTAAGATTGTTGTCAATCATTTACACATTCCAATTCAATCCGGTTCCGATACAGTATTGAAACGTATGCGCCGAAAATATACAATGGCGTTCTTTGGTGAACGTTTAGAGCGTTTGCGTGAAGCGTTACCGGATTTAGCTGTTACTTCAGACGTCATAGTTGGTTTCCCAGGTGAGACAGAGGAAGAATTTATGGAAACATATCGTTTTATTGCAAAACATAAATTTGCGGAACTTCATGTATTTCCATTCTCAAAACGTACAGGTACTCCTGCTGCTCGTATGGAAGATCAAATCGATGAAGAAATTAAAGATGAACGTGTGCATCGTTTATTAACATTGAACGATCAGCTAGCCAAAGAATATGCTTCAAGATTTGAAGGAGAAGTTTTGGAAGTTATCCCAGAGGAAATCATCCAAGAAGGTGAAGAAGCGGGATTGCTTACAGGCTATACTGGAAACTATATGAAAATTGTATTTGAAGGTACAGAAGATATGATCGGTAAACTAGTAAAAGTCAAAATTGACAAATCAGGATATCCTCATTCACATGCACAATTTGTTCGAGTGTTGGACACTGTTGAAGCATAATTTTGAGAATATGTCCAAAAGCCTAGCGACCAAAGCTGGGCTTTTTTGTTATAGTTATATATATATCAAATGGAGGATAACGAATTGAGGCGATGCAGATGAAAAAATTGGCACTAACATTAATCATAATGACGCTCGTTGTCTCAAGCGCTATTTTGATCGTCAATCATCAAACACATCAAGGACTATTGAATAATAGTGATAGCAATCATATGAATTCCATGGATGCTGCACACAAAAAAGAAAACACCAGCAATAAAATGAAAAAAGAAACTGCGACAACCACTTCAAAGGAAAAGAAGCCTTTACAACAAAAAAAGGATACGAAGCAAGTCGTCATTACCATTGATCCTGGTCATCAAAAGCATGCCAATACGGAACAAGAGCCGATTGCACCGGGATCAGAGGTAAGAAAATACAAGGCTACTGTCGGTTCGATGGGAATCATTACTAGAAGACCCGAATATGCCATTACGCTAGATGCCTCCAAAATGCTCCAAAAGAAATTGACCAAAAGAGGCTATAAGGTGATTTTAACCCGTAACACAAATGATGTAGATCTATCCAATCGAGATCGTGCTAAAATAGCAAACAAGCATCACTCAACTTTATTTATAAGAGTTCATGCAGATGGAGCAGAGAGCCCCGATGCACATGGCTTTTCGATTATTGCACCATCTAAGAATAATCCATATACCAAAAAAGTATTTAAAGAAAGCCAAAAAGCATCAAAATCAATTGTTCAATATGTAAAGCAAGACTTTACACTCTATCAAAGTGGGATAAGCTATCGCAGTGACTTATCAGGATTTAATTGGTCAAAAGTACCTGTTATCCTTGTAGAATTAGGTTATATAACAAATCCACAGGAAGATCGCAACCTTACAAATCCTAAATTTTTAGAAAAATTAACAACTTCTATTGCACAAGGTGTCGATCATTATTTAGATGAAAACAAATAAAAGTGGTCAAAAATTTCTTGGGAAATAGAGTGGCAGCTTCATCATGTGAAAAGAGCACAAAATGCTGTTTAATCAGCACGTGTGTTCTTTTTTAGTATATTCTTTTCTTGAACAGCTTTGATCTGTCTATAAATGGCTCTATGAAAGGCTAGGCTAGAGCCATTTTCAAGTAAAGCATATTCTAATGTTTTAGTGAAAAAAACAATTGTACGGATAGTTTGTGTTACTTTTTGTGGAAAAGATATCATGTATCGTGATAGACTTTAGATGTACGTACATCTTATGACTAAAGGAGTTTGACAATATGACGAAAAGCTATGCCTCATACATTGATCACACATTATTGAAACCAGAGGCAACAAAAGAACAAATCCAAAGAATTTGTGCTGAGGCAAAAGAATATGGATTTGCTTCTGTTTGTGTAAATCCTACTTGGGTAAGTTTAGCTGCCGCAGAGTTAAAAGAGGTAGCATCGAAAGTTTGCACAGTAATCGGTTTTCCATTGGGAGCATCAACAAGTGCTACAAAAGCTTTTGAAACAAAAGATGCCATTGCAAATGGCGCGGATGAAATCGATATGGTGATCAATATTGGTGCTTTAAAAAGCAAACAGTATAAAGCAGTGGAAAAAGATATTCGAGCCGTTGTAGAAGCAGCAAATGGCACTTTGGTAAAAGTCATCATCGAAACATGTCTTCTTTCAAAAGAAGAAAAGATAAAAGCCTGTGAATTAGCTGTCTCAGCTGGTGCCGATTTCGTGAAAACTTCTACTGGTTTTTCAACAGGAGGAGCTACAGTAGAAGATGTAGCGTTGATGCGCCAAACAGTTGGTCCTAAAATCGGTGTAAAAGCATCTGGCGGCGTTAGAAGTTTAGAAGATTTAGAATCGATGGTGGAAGCAGGTGCTACACGTATAGGCGCAAGCTCCGGTGTTAAAATCATAAAAGGTCAAAGTATAAAAACAGACTATTAATTCAACCAATGGTATTGACCAAAACCTAGTAATAAGTTATAATTTCTAATACACGACGTTATGACGTCATAAATAATGTTGTGTTTTGACGTGTGTTCGGAGGGAGGGAAAAAGAGATGACAAAAACTGTCGTTAGAAAAAACGAATCGCTTGAAGATGCTCTTCGTCGCTTCAAACGTACTGTTTCTAAAAGTGGTACTATTCAAGAGGTAAGAAAACGCGAATTTTATGAAAAACCTAGCGTAAGACGCAAAAAGAAATCAGAAGCTGCTCGTAAACGTAAGTGGTAATTTCCGTTCCTAGACAATCCCTACGTTCTAAACACGCACTATCATGATTTATTAAACTCGCAATCATTGTAAGCCGAGAAATCTTAATGGATTTCTCGGCTTATTTACATTTTGAGAAGAAAATGTACTGGCTTCGATCTAAAAATGGGTCTTCATCAGATTTTTACATAAAAATGGATCGATCATATAGTAGGCTCTGACAAGCTTTACCAAGTTTTTTATGGTTTAATATACATAACCGAAATAATTTTGCGAAGGTGATTCCATGCATTATCTATGGACAGCTTTAGAACTAATTGTAATAGGGATCTTGATCTATTTCGTTAGTGGACGACTTATAGGAACAAAGCTCAATTTTATGAAAAAGATATTATCAGCTGTGCTGAGCGTTGTCTTTACGACATTCGTATACTGGTACTCATATTTAAGACACACAGACTTTCCTAAAGAGGATATGCTTCAAGAAGTCACGAATATAAGTACACTCGTATGGATTGGGAGCATGCTTTTAATTGCGATGTTGTTTTATTTGATATTAGAATTGTTCGATCCAATCCAACTAGGTGAACGAGGAGAAAGATTAACAGGAAATCGCAATATTATATCTAGGGCTCTTAGTAGCTGGAGAAGACAAAGACGCCTTGCACAAGTGTTTAGAATTGCGTTTCAACAAGGAATCGGACGTACACTAAGATATAAAAGAACCTATGAAAATGATCGTTTTTTAGCTAGTATTTTGCGAAAGACATTAGAAGAATGTGGCGGTATCTTTATAAAATTTGGACAGGTGCTGTCGACGAGAAAGGATATATTACCGCCTGTCTTTATCGATGAATTATCGAAGTTGCAGCAATATGTTAAATCGATGACGACTGAGCAAGTGTATGAGCAGTTATCTGAAAATCTTCAGCAGCCCATAGAGGAAGTTTTCAAATATTTTGATGACAAACCTCTTGCAGCTGGCTCTATTGGACAAGTTCATAAGGCAGTCTTAAAAGAAAATGGCGATGAGGTAATTGTCAAAATACTGCGCCCCGATGTTGTATCTGTGATGAATCAGGATTTAGATATTCTTCTTCACTTCGCCAACTGGCTTGCTGAGGAATCTTCATGGGCTGAAAATTTAGGATTATATCAATTAGCAACAGGATTCGCGGACAATCTCCGTGAAGAGATCAATTTTGAAATTGAAGCAAGAAACATGGAGCAAGTGACAAATGCATTGGGGAATAACCAAAAAAATATTAAGATTCCAAAGGTTTATAAAAAATACAGTAATCGCATGATTTTAGTGGTTGAGTTTTTACATGGCGTCAGTATAAAAGATAGCACATTATTATTAAAGCAGCATGGGATAGAGGAAAATGAATTGTTGCGTACCATTTTCTATTCATTCTTGCAGCAATTGCTTGTGGCAGGTGTATTTCATGCAGATCCTCATCCAGGAAATATTTATGTGCTAGAGGAAACAGGACAGGCTTGTTTCCTCGATTTTGGAGCAGTAGGAAGAATTGGACCTATTCAACAACAAGGATTCCGCACATTGTTTATCGGCATTGAACGAAACGATCCAAAGGTTGTACTAGAAGGTTTAAAGCATTTACTCCAAGATGAAGAAATACGGCATGAAGAAAATCTTCTGCAAGCAATCAGCCAACTACTTATTCAACTATCTTATTTGGATCGGATATCAGCAGAAGAATTGGTTCAATCATTATTTACAATTATCCAAAAATATGAATTGCGACTTTATCCGATGGTCAGTGTAGCATTGCGTGCACTTATCACATTAGAAGGCACTTTAAATATTTTGGATACAGACTATGACTTATTTTCTGAAGTTAAGCGATTTACATCCAAGAATAAGAAAGAGTTTTTAGCCGTTTCAAGTTTTAAAGATGCAAAAGACCTTATAGAACAAGAGCTTGTCATGATGCTGCCGACTTTACAAGATTTACCTCGTCGTTTTGAAAATATGGCCGAAACCATTGAAAAAGGTAAGGTAACAGTGAGATTAGATATTTTTTCAGAAAAAGCAAGCAGTACATTTGTGAACCAATGGCTATCTCATTTTATGCTCTTGTTAGTTGGTATTACGATTGGAATTATTTCAGTTTCTTTGCTAGCTATCTCTCAATTTATAAACTCTGTTTCAGCCCTCTATCTAAACACGGCTTCTTTTTTGGGGCTCTTCTTAAGTGCCATTATTCTTGTCCGTCTATCTATTCATGCGATTAGAAGTTCCAAAAGAGTATAAGTGAAAATAAATGAAACTTATACCGTATTGGATCGTATGTTATAACGAATCTTTTTTTAGTGAGAGGAGAGGTAGATGGTATTAAAAAATGCAAAAAATAATTTTATTCATGATGTTCATATTCTTGGCATTGAGCATTGTTAGTCCAAGTAATGCTATTTCTTTAGATGATGCCTCATCAACTCAGGCAACAGATGGGTGGCTATGGTGGATGACAAACCCATTTGTTGTGACAATTATACTTTGTATAGCAAGCATCGGCATGGTATTGCAGTTATTTCAGCCACATTTTAGTTTTGGTGGCATGATCAGCATTTTTGCATTATTTATATTTTACGTGACTCATATGATTGCTGGCTATGCAACTTGGCAAAGTATATTTATATTAGTCTTAGGGATTCTTTTATTACTATTAGAGTTGATATTGCCCGGTGGTATTGTAGGTATCTTAGGCTTTGCAGCAATTATCATAAGCTTGTTAAGCTCTGGAACCGATACAATACATATGGCATATGCAATTTTGATCGCCTTAATCATGGCGTTCTTAGGAATGGTGATTCTGATGAAGTTTTTTGGCAAAAAGTTAAATATGTTTAACAAAATGGTATTAAATGATTCAACGGATACCGAAAAAGGTTATGTATCCAATAAGAATCGTACGGAATTGTTGGGATTAGAAGCGATAACGACAACTCCGCTCCGTCCTTCTGGCACTGCTATGTTGGGAAATGAGCGGATTGATGTTGTCACAGAGGGCGGCTATATAGAAGCTCATAAAAAAGTTACGATTATTAAAGTAGAAGGCGTTCGTATAGTCGTGCGAGAGTCTCATCAAGAATAGGAGGAAACAAAATGGCACTTTTAAGTGGTAGTCTTTTGATGACAATTATCGGAATTGTAGTAGTGTTTTTAGCTTTAGTCATCTTATTTACCTTTGTACCAGTAGCACTTTGGATTTCAGCGTTAGCTGCGGGTGTTAAAGTTAGTATTTTTACATTAGTTGGAATGCGTTTGCGCCGTGTTATTCCTGCACGTATCGTGAATCCTTTGATCAAAGCACATAAGGCAGGTCTTCCTGTAACGATCAATCAGCTAGAAAGTCACTATTTAGCTGGTGGGAATGTTGATCGTGTCGTCAATGCATTGATAGCGGCTCATCGTGCCAATATTTCATTGACCTTTGAACGTTGTGCTGCCATTGATCTAGCAGGTCGTGACGTATTAGAAGCTGTACAAATGTCTGTTAACCCAAAAGTCATTGAAACGCCTTTTATCGCAGGGGTTGCGATGAACGGTATCGAAGTAAAGGCAAAAGCACGTATAACTGTTCGTGCTAATATTGATCGTTTAGTCGGCGGTGCTGGTGAAGAAACGATTGTTGCTCGTGTAGGGGAGGGGATTGTCAGTACAATTGGTAGTTCTCAAAGCCATACAGATGTTCTTGAAAACCCTGACTCTATTTCACAAACGGTGTTATCAAAAGGATTAGATTCAGGTACTGCATTTGAAATTTTATCCATCGATATCGCAGACGTTGATGTTGGCAAAAATATTGGAGCAGAACTTCAAATTGAGCAAGCCCAAGCTGATAAAAATATTGCCCAAGCAAAAGCGGAAGAACGTCGTGCAATGGCGGTTGCATCTGAACAAGAAATGATTGCAAAAGTTCAAGAGATGAAAGCAAAAGTCGTTGAAGCAGAGGCAGAAGTTCCAATGGCGATGGCAGAAGCTTTACGCAATGGTAATATTGGCTTTATGGATTATATGAATTATAAAAACATTCAAGCGGATACAGGAATGCGTGATTCCATTGGAAAGATGAATCAAAGTGGTCATGATGGAAACAAGGCTGGTCAATAATAGAACCATGAATCAATAGAGAAAGGCGGGCGTCATATGGAAGCGATTATATTATTAGTCATTTCTTCACTTATTGGTTATTTCTTAAAAAATAGAGAAGAGACGTCAAACGTACCACCACCACTTGATCGCAGAGTCCAACGTTCTGAATCAAAGAAGATCGGACCATCGATGCGCCAAAAGCTCGACGAAGTTTCAAAAGAGGTATTACAGGATTTAGAGAAAAAAATACCAGAGCCAGATGAGTTACAAAAACAGACGGGCCGAATGATGAGGCAGATGGAACCACCTTTTGAGAAGAAGATATTTGAGCATACTGAACGTTTGAAGCCATTTCAAAATTCAAATTCCCCTTCTACGATGATGCAAGGGGCAACGCAACAGCCAATGCCTAAACAAGAAACGGCTGATGCCAACGGTTTTAAATTTCCAAGTTCCTCAAATGAATTAGCGCAAGCAATGATCATGGCTGAAATTTTAGGCCCACCTAAATCGAAAAGATAACATGCCCTCCTCTCTTTAAGCATATGCTACAAAGAGAGGAGGTTTTTTATGTCGAAAAGGCTATTACAAGTCATGCCTCTGATCGAAATCGAAAACTTCCGGCAAATCAGGATCAGAGGAGATTTACTGCTTGAAACGATTGCAGACCACCATATGGTTTTTTTACATGAAGATTATCGCATCAAAATCGAAGCCGATTCCTTTCATGTAAGACTTCTTCGCGATGAATTGTTGGCACTTGACATGAAAAATTTAAAAAAAATTGAGCTTACCAGAATAGAGGAATAGGAAGTATGAAAAAAAGTCGTGAATATCGCATTGTTCGTATTCGTATCAAACGAACGAAAAGACTCCCAGCTTTTTTAACAGCCTTGACCAAAAATAAAATCGCATTGCATCATCTTACAACCACTGACAATGAAGTGTCATTCCATACGATTCGAAAACATCTACCAACTATAAGAAAATTACGCTATCAATATGGCATTTCATTTCGCATTGAGTCATTGGATGATGATCAAGTATTACGAAAAGAATGGATTGTTTACGTAGGATTGCTGATTTTGTTTGCCATTCCTTTTTTCTTTTCTCAATGGATATGGCAGGTTTCAGTTGAAAATGCCACGCCTGAACAATCAGAAGAGTTATCGGAAACCCTTCATGAGATGCATTTGGCAGGTCCATTTATGAAAAGGAATAAACCAGATGATTCGCTTATACGCCAATATATTTTATCTAAACATCGAGATTTATCTTGGGTGCATATCCATCGAAGAGGCAGTAAGATTATTTTTGAACCTTTAGAAGCACCAGTTATCGAAAATGAAGTTAACAATGATTCAGTAAAAGGCAATTTAATCGCAAATAAAAGTGGTGTTATTACACATTTTAATTTACTAAAGGGAGAAAGAGTTGTAGAAGAAAATGATGCTGTGAAAAATGATCAATTATTAGTGTCTGGCGTTATAAAAAGTGGCGAAGAAAGTATTGTTTATGGTGCAGAAGGAGAAGTATATGCAGATTATTGGATAGAATCGGCGTTTTCATTGCCAAAGAAAATTACCTATCAAACGATGGGAGAAAAAACTTACCATTTTCGCTGGGCAAATGAAAGAAAAAAAGGGAATGAATGGAAAATTGTGAAGCTTCCTAAATGGTTTTCCATGATTGGCGAAGTATACTTACAACAGGAATTAATCGAAAAACAAGTGACATTGGATGAAAAATCGGTCGAGGATATCGTGATTCCTCTATTACACCAAAGATATATAAAAGACTTACCACCTAAAACAGTCGTTAAACGTGAAAAACTTTTGAATGTTACATTTGATAATGATACAGTTAAAGGGAAAGTATTGTTTTTGGTAAATGAAAATATTGCGATTAAACAAGCGTTTAACCAAGGAGATTGAGCATGGCAGAACAACAACCTATTCAATTACAAGTGCAGGATCCAAACGAAGCAGTCATGCTTCTAGGCATATCTGATGCCAATTTAAAATTAATCGAAGAAGCTTTCAAAATTCAGATGATTACGCGCGGTGATTCGATTGTTATTGTCGGAGAAGAAGAAAATAAGCAACAAGCTAGCCTTTTAATAGAACAATTATTGAAAGTGATTCGAAAGGGTATTAATATCAACCAACGTGATGTTGTATCGGCATTGGAAATGTCTAAAAATGGAACGATTGAATATTTTGCAGAGCTATATGATGAAGTTATTGCAAGAAATACAAAAGGAAAAGCTATACGTGCAAAAACAATTGGACAAAGACAGTATATTCAAGCAATCCGTCACAAAGATTTGGTATTTTGCATTGGACCTGCTGGAACAGGGAAAACCTATTTGGCGGTTGTTATGGCGATCCAAGCCTTAAAAAATAGCCAAGTCAAACGAATCATCTTAACAAGGCCAGCAGTAGAAGCCGGTGAAAGCTTAGGCTTTTTGCCAGGTGATCTAAAAGAAAAGGTAGATCCTTATTTAAGACCATTATATGATGCTTTACATGATATCTTGGGCTCGGAGCAAACAACTCGTATGATTGAGCGAGGTACAATCGAAATTGCTCCCCTTGCCTATATGCGTGGTCGAACACTAGATGATGCTTTTGTCATTCTTGATGAAGCACAGAATACAACAGAGGCACAGATGAAAATGTTTTTAACTCGTTTAGGATTTGGGTCTAAAATGGTGATTACAGGTGATGAAACACAAATTGATTTACCTAATGGAGCAAAATCCGGTCTCATCAGTGCTGAAAAAACATTGCGATATGTCAAAGGTATTGAGTTCCGATTTTTAGAACAAGGGGACGTTGTACGACATCCACTCGTTGCGAAAATTATTCAAGCATATGAACAACAAAAATAATGGAAATAACTGTATGAAGATTTAGTCCCGTATCCGTAAATAATGTTTCAACTAATTTATAAAAATCTGCCTAATCTCCTGTGTAAAGATTAGCAGATTTTTTTATTTATCCCGCATTAACGGGCAGTAAGACTCCCATCTCAAGATATAGAGAGAAATGAGAAAGATAGGTGGAGGAACAACTGCCGCATGCGTCCGATTGGTTCAGCTAACCATCAGTGGAGGATGAAGAAACCCCCCACTGATGGAAGTTTCACTTTATTGTAGGAGCAGGCACAGGACGTCTAAAAAAGTTTTATGACAAAAAATAAAATGAACATCCCGCACTAAAAAAGACGACTGACATCAAAGAAAGATGAAATAGTATAAACGTATGTAATGCCAGCCTCTAGCCTGCATACGAAGAACTATTTTAACCTTTACACTTTAGGATAAAGATAAAATTATGAGTTAACGATAAAATAATGATGGAAAATCTTTTGTCAATTGGTATGATAGGAGAAGGGAGGTGGCGTGATGATTCATTTCATAAAAACACTTAACCGCTATGTACGTTTTCCTTTATTGTTAGCAAGTTTGTTAATAATAGCGGGAATCATACAATTTTTTCTGATGGTAAGAGATATAGAGGGTGAACATTATGATATCAAATTATTTCAATTGTCACCTGAAACCATTCGTTCTGCCAAGACTGTAGAGGATACTGAAAAAACCGAGGAAGATAAAGAAAAAGTGGCAAACGAAGTAAACCCTGTTTATACTTTTTCACCGGATATCGGGAAAAACCAAGCAGCTATTATTAAATCTACATTTGACTACATAATTGAAGCGCAAAAGACCATTAACGAGGAAAAAAAGAAATCTAAAAAAGAAAGTTTACGACAAGAACAGATTAAAAATCTTCGAGAGAAACTAGATGAAATTGACACAGAGGGACAAACTATTCGATTAACAGATCAAGAAATTTCAACATTACTTGCACAAAACAATGAAGATCTGATCAATGCAAGAGATGTATTAACATCGATTATTTTGAAAAAATTATCTGAATCGATTCGACAAGAACAAGTAGTGGATGCTAAAGCCAGTGTAGAGCAATCTGTACGTGAGAATTTTACGATTCCAGAAAGTATGCGCTCTATTGCCATTGCATTAGTAAGGACATCTATCGTAGAAACAGAAAAGAAGGACAACAAGTTAACGAAGGAAAGAATTGAAGAGGCAAAGGCAAGTGTGGATCCCACAAGGATTCTACAAGGACAAATTATTGTACAGGAAGGTCAGCTTATCGATCGAGATGTATACCATCAGTTAGAAATAACGGGTATGTTGTCTAACAAACAATCGACCAAGCCCATTATTGGTTTAGGCCTTTTTATCTTTTTGCAAATGGCTTTCTTTTATGCGGCATTTTATAATTGGAAGGCTGATTCAAAATTAAAAACACGTAATTTGATCATCACGATGATTATATATCTTTCATCTATTATTGTTATGAAATTATTAAACTTAGTAACAAGTGAATTTGATGTGAATATCGGTTTTCTATTTCCGGCAGCTGTGATACCCATGCTTATATTAGTTTTGGTCAATGAACGAATTGCATTGCTTACAACAACTATGACTGCGGCGGTTGGCGGAATTGTTTTCCAAGAAGGCTATTCGTCTGTTCTTCAGATGGAAGTGTCTTTATATATCATATTCAGTGGTTTTGCTAGTATCTATTTCATGAGGAATGCTAAAAAAAGATCGAGTGTTATGAAGACTAGCTTATATGTAGCGGCTGTTAATATTGCTTTCATTTCCTTTTATCTACTTTTATCACAATCTAACTATGGAGCAAAGGAATTAGCCTATTATATTATCGCGGCGATATCCTCGGCTATTTTATCAGGGGCATTAATGCTTGGGTTATTGCCATTTATCGAGTCAGCGTTTGGTATGCTGACAACCTACCGTTTAATCGAATTAGCCAATCCTAATCATCCACTATTAAAGAAAATATTAGTGGAAACTCCTGGCACGTATCATCATAGTATAATGGTAGCTAATCTAGCGGATGCTGCCTGTGAAGCCATTGGAGCGGATGGATTACTGGCGCGGGTAGGCTGTTATTATCACGATATTGGAAAAACGAGGCGTCCAGGGTTTTTTGTAGAAAATCAGATGTCAGGCATTAATCCACATGATCAACTGCCAACTACTACTAGTAAAGATATTATTATTGCACATGTTGAAGATGGTGCTAAAATATTAGAGCAACATAAGATGCCTAAAGAAATTGTTGATGTTGCGAGACAACATCATGGTACGAGCTTAGTGAAGTACTTTTTCTTTAAAGAAAAGGAAAATAATCCTGATGTAGAAGAATCCGAATTTCGTTATGCAGGACCGAAGCCACAAACAAAAGAAATTGCTATAATAAGTGTAGCAGATAGTGTGGAGGCAGCTGTTCGTTCGATGAAAACCCCGACATCAGAAGGCATTAAACAGCTTGTTCATAATATCGTACAAGATAAACTGCAGGATGGACAGTTTGATGAATGTGATCTTTCTATTCGTGAACTGAAAACGGTGGAATACGTTTTTTGTGCTACATTAAATGGAATTTTCCATTCACGTATCGAATATCCGAAGCCAAAATAAGCCTAGGAGGCAAATAATGAGTTTAAATATTGATTTTTTAGATGAAACAGGAAAAGTAAAGGAATCTGATATAGCATTGGTCGAAAATCTATTGCAACATGCAGCCAAAATCGAAAATGTTGAAGATGGCACTGAATTGTCGATTACTTTTGTGACCAATGAAGAAATCCATAAGATTAATCGTGAGTACCGTCATAAAGATGCGCCAACAGATGTCATTTCTTTTGCTCTTGAAGAAGTTGGCGAAGGTGAAACACCGATTATTGCGGAAGGGATGCCACGTGTTTTAGGGGATGTCATTATTTCAATTGATCGGACAACAGAGCAAGCTGAGGAGTATGGACATTCATTTGAAAGAGAACTTGGTTTTCTTGCCGTTCATGGTTTCCTTCACGTTCTTGGCTATGACCATATGGTACCAGAAGATGAAAAAGTGATGTTTGGAAAACAAGATGAGATTTTAGAATCTTATGGATTATCACGTGAAAACAATGGACATGCGTAAGTTTTTTCGTTCTTTTAAATATGCCATTGAGGGAATACAACAAGCCATGGACGAACAAAACTTTCGCTTTGATCTAATGTTTGCATTTATCGTTATTATAGCAGGAGTATTTACAGACATATCAAAGACGGAGTGGATTATTCTCATCATTGTCATAGCGCTAGCATTATCGTTGGAGATGATAAATACGGCTATTGAGAGAGTGGTTGATCTTGCATCTCCTGATCAGCATCCATTAGCAAAAGCGGCAAAAGATATCGCAGCAGGGGCTGTGCTTGTGTTTGCATGTGCAAGTGTTATAATCGGGTTACTTATTTTTTTACCGAAATGGATCAATCTATGGATTTGAGGTGTATGAAATGGACATAGAGCAGTTGATGAGCCTTGCAAAAGAGGCACGTGAAAAGGCGTATGTTCCTTATTCAAAATTTAAAGTAGGGGCAGCATTATTGACGGTTGATGGCAAAATATATAAAGGCTGTAATATTGAAAACTCAGGCTATTCCCTGACAAATTGTGCTGAAAGAACGGCAATGTTCAAAGCTGTTTCTGAAGGTGAACGACATTTTGCTGCAATCGCCATTGTGGCTGATACGGAGGGACCTTGCTCGCCATGTGGAGCTTGTCGACAAGTGATTTCAGAGTTTTGTGCAGCTAATATGCCAGTTTATTTAACAAATATGAAGGGCGATATACAAGAAACAACCGTTGCGGAGTTGTTACCTGGCGCCTTTTCACCGGAGGATTTATGGAATGCAGGAAAATAAAAATTTTAAATCAGGATTTGTCACAATTGTTGGTCGACCAAATGTAGGGAAATCTACATTCTTAAATAATGTTATTGGACAGAAAATAGCTATCATGAGTGACAAACCTCAAACAACGAGAAACAAAGTCCAAGGTGTATATACAACAGATGATTCGCAAATGATTTTCATCGACACACCGGGAATTCATAAACCTAAACATAAATTAGGTGAATTCATGTTAAAAGTATCTAAAAATGCTTTACGTGAAGTAGAAGTCATTATGTTCATGATTAATGCTACTCAAAAGCTTGGTGCTGGTGACAAATACATTATGGAGATGCTAAAAGATACGAAAACACCTGTCTTTTTAGTGGTGAATAAAATCGATGCCGTACATCCAGATGGATTATTAGAAATAATTGACGCTTATAAAGCGGAATTCGATTTTGCTGAAATTATTCCTATCTCTGCATTGCAGGGCAATAATGTCCAACAATTATTGGATACATTAAAAAAATATCTACCAGAAGGACCTCAGTACTATCCAGCCGATCAAGTAACAGATCACCCAGAACGATTTATTATTGCGGAGTTAATACGAGAAAAGGTACTGCACTTAACGCGTGATGAAGTACCACATTCAGTCGCGGTGGAAATTGAGAAAATCGCTAAAGATGATAACAAAGATTTAGTGCGTATCAATGCCTCTATCATTGTTGAACGCGATTCGCAAAAAGGGATTGTTATTGGTAAGCGTGGCGCTTTGCTAAAAGAAATTGGTACACGTGCTCGCAAAGATATTGAGACATTGCTAGGGAGCAAAGTGTATTTGGAACTGTGGGTAAAAGTACAAAAGGATTGGCGCGATCGTGCATCACAGCTCCGTGATTACGGATATCGTGATGATGAATACTAAAACAGTAGGAAGTGAAGACAGTTGCTACATAAATGGGAAGGCATTGTCTTAAAAACGCGGCCATATGGTGAGACCAATAAGGTCGTTACCCTTATGACAAAGGAGGTCGGCAAAGTTGCAGCAATGGCCAGGGGGGCAAAAAAGCCTTCTAGTCGTTTAGCAGCGATCAGCCAGCCCTTTGTACATGGGATTTTTATGATTCAACAAGGTCGCGGGATGGGGACATTGCAGCAGGGTGAGCCTTTGGAATCCATGCGTCATATTCAAGAAGATATTGTAGCAACTGCTTATGCAAGTTATGTGGTCGAGATAGTGGATCGCCTAGTAGAATCAGAGAAACCCGAGCCTTATGCCTTTGATCTATTATCACAAGCACTTCATGCTATAGAAGAGGGATATGACCCTGAAGCGATTGCCATGTTTGTAGAATGGAAGATGCTCCCTTATACAGGGGTTCAACCGATTCTTCATGCCTGTGCGAGTTGTGGAGCAGTGGAAGGGGAATTCGCATTTTCTTTTACGCAGGGCGGCTTCTTATGCCACCGTTGTTTTCATCAAGACCCTTATCTTATCCGATTAACGCCAACACAAGTGAAGCTGATCCGGATGTTCTATAATGTGCCAATAGATCAAATTGGCAAGCTAGCATTAAAAAAAGAGACGAAGAAATTTATCCGTAAAATTGTGACGACCATTTATGAAGAACAAACGGGGATGCGCTTTAAAAGTCGTTCCTTTATTGACCAATTAGAGCGAACTCCTTTATTATTTGATGCGCATTTTGAAAAGCAACGTGAAGAGCCAGATGAAAAAATTAAAAAGTTACGAGATTGGGATAAAAGCTAATCTTGTAGCTTTTTCTTTATTTTAGAAAAAAAGGCTTTCTACTAAGGGGTGGATACAATAGATAGATTCACGCCATATAGCTTAAAATCGCATACAAGTGAAGAGGAAATGTTCTCATACTATCACTTTTTCGGTACAAATTAAGATTTGTCTAAAAAACGGCTTCCAAGATCCAATAAAGAGCTTTCACGAATAAGGAAAATCGGTGGTGGTCAGCGAAAAGAAAGAAATGTACTTATGCGTTTTTTGTTTTATTCCAATATAGATGAATCAATTTCATAATGTAAAATTCAGATAAAAAACACGAACATTTTAAATCAACATGAATATTAATATTCAGAAATTTTTTCCGCTCCAGACGGCGCTTTCCACGGGCTTGGCTTCAATCTCCTCGGGTCGACACGACGTTGACCCCGAAGCCGTTGCCACAGGACGTGGCGAACTTTAGGCTTTGTCCCTTAAATTGTTCCTGCGGGGCTTTCCGCTTAAGCTTTTCCCGTAGGACTTTGAATAAGCCTCCCTGAACTCACATCGCACGAAGAAAATGCATGCATTTTCGAGGAGTCGCCGTCTTCCGCTCCACAACTATAAAATTAGCTATTATTAAATGTTCGTATTTTTTAAGAAGAAAATGATTTATGAAATTGATTCAGATACAGAACTAAAATAAATTGTCGCTAATGAAAAAAGGAATTTTTTAAAATAAAACGAATGTGTTAAATAGATCAATGAACGAAGTAGTTGGAATAGGGAGGAGATTATTAGTGAAAAAAATAGTTAGGTTGAAGGCGCTGATTATTCTACTCTTTGTTTTACTTTTGTTCGCGTGCAGCCAAAATGAAAATAATAAAAGTGATGTTGGTGGCTATGAATCTGCAGAAGCTATTGAAAGGGGAGATGTTGTTATTACTTCCGACGGTTTAAGTAATTTTGATCGATTTGAGGACTTTTTAGATCATATTTCAAAGAAAAAAGAAGATTACATTCGAATCACAAGTTATACGATCGAAGGAGATCCTATATTTCAAGATTTGCATTATGATGGAAAAGTGATTCAATATAAGCATGATAATACACATGATGAATATGGAGAAAAAAAGGTTGATACAGATGACTGTAAAAAGATTCTAAAAAAAATCAATGACGGTGGAAAAACAGAATATTACGCTACAAGCTGTGAAAAAGATGGTCCAATACTATTGCTGGAAAAATAAAATGAAATCTATTCAAAATTCGAATAAAAGTACGAACAGCTAAGAGGCTAAGATGTGATCAACTGCCTGTAAAAGCTGGATTGATTTAGTGAATATCCAGTGAAAATGAAAACTCTCATTATTGAAGTTTTCGCTTAGATTAGATTGACATTTTTAGTTGTTCGTACATATAATATGTATATATGAATAGATACGCATATACTCAAATAATCAGAAATAGGACGGAAAGGAGCTATGCTTGTGAATGAGGAACATACGACATCTGAAAATGAAGATTTGGATGAAGAAATATTATTTTTAGTATCTCAGACTTTTAAAGCCATCAGTGATCCAACTCGTATTCGCATTTTAAATCTATTGAGTAAAAAAGAGCATTCTGTCAATGAACTTGGGGAAAAATTAAATTTAAAGCAGTCTACCGTATCTCATCAATTAAGTTTTTTAAAAAATCTAAGATTAGTGAAATTTCGTCGTGAGGGAACAACGCTTTATTATTCACAAGATGATGAGCATGTCATGGCTATTCTGCAACAAACCATTGATCATGCAAAACATAATTAGGAGTGATAGACAATGGAACATTCACATACTGAGCATGGGCATAGTCATGACCATACACATGGTGCAAATAAAAAGACGTTAATGATTGCTTTCGCTATTATCGCGGTTTATATGATTATTGAAGTTGTAGGAGGGTTCATGACCAATAGTCTGGCATTGTTATCTGATGCTGGACATATGTTAAGTGATGCTATTTCACTTGGGGTAGGTGTACTCGCATTTACATTTAGTGAAAAAGTTTCAAATTATCGAAATACTTATGGTTATAAGCGATTTGAAATTTTAGCGGCTGTTTTCAATGGTGTTACATTAATCTTAATAGCGATTTTTATCTCTGTTGAAGCTATACAGCGCTTTAAAAATCCTCCAGAGGTCGCTTCAAGTGGAATGTTAATGATTGCGGTTATAGGACTTCTCGTCAATATTTTAGTTGCATGGATATTGATGCGTGGTGGTGATACGCATGAAAATTTAAATATGCGAGCAGCATTTTTACATGTAATCGGTGATTTGTTTGGCTCGGTCGGTGCGATTATAGCAGCAATTTTAATCATGCTGTTTGGTTGGGAATGGACCGATCCAGCAGCCAGTATCATTGTAGCAGTGTTAGTACTAACAAGCGGCTGGCGTGTTACGAAAGATTCTATACATGTGCTGATGGAGGGGACACCTTCGAATGTCAAGACTGATGACATCATCCGTACTTTCAAGGAAACGGAAGGTGTGAAAGCAATTCATGATTTACACATTTGGAGCATCACGAGTGGACAAAACGCCCTTTCATGCCATATTGTCGTAGATGGATCACTTACAGTAAAGGAAAGCCAAAGTATACTTCAAAAGTTAGAGCATAAATTGCTGCATCTTGGGATTGGACATATGACGGTACAGCTTGAAAATGATGCACATAAGCATGATAATTCTATTTTGTGCAATTATCATGCAAACCATGAAGATCATGAACACTAGATGTAGACCCAACAATTATCCATACTCTCTAATAAGCATTTAGATAAAAAGCATTCAGAGCAGCCTCATTCTGAATGCTTTTGTACTTTGATAACGCATCTGCTGAAACGTCAGAAAGCATCACTTATCTACAAGCTAGCTACCTTTCTCTTTGGAAAAAAGATAGAAAGTCTTTACATTTTGCCTTTTATTGATTACTATTTTAAATGATAACTATTTTCAATTAGAAGGTGTTCAGGATTTATGGAAACTTCATTAAATGAAATTATTGACTATTATGCAAAATCTTCTTTTTCATTTGCGAATATTTTTGTGACGAACTTAGAGCCTGGAAAAAAAGATAGCGGACGTAGGACAGCACCAGGTATGTGTGGACTGATTATTCCATTGCAGGGAGGTGCCATTTTTAAACTGAACAATGAATCTTATGATATGAAACTTGGCACAATTGTCCATGCAGGACCACAGATGAATATTAAGGTCGAAGCGACAGAAAAAGAATCATGGCGATATGCTGTTTTACATTACGAAGTTCCTGCAAAAGAGCAGGATCGTTTTCCACTGTATCACCAACATTTTTCTTTAAAGGTGGACAATCAAGCTAGGATCAATCGGTATGTAGATCAATTGTTAAAGGCCTATTCGATTCCTGGGAGTTTGTCTGCCATCACAGCTAAAACACTGTTCCTCCAAATTGTAGAAGAACTTGTACTCGGGGCAAAAAGGTATACCAAATCGGATAAAGATAAAATTATTGAACAGGCAGTTGATTATATACACAACCACTATACAGAGAAAATATCTGTTACTGAAATAGCGGAGCATTTCAATCTGGATAGACGCCGCTTTTCAGAAATATTTGAGCGACATACAGGGCTCAATCCTTCGAATTATATGATCGAGTTAAAGATTAAAGAAGCAAAAGAGATGCTTCGTCTAAGTAAATTATCTATAGCAACTATTGCTTTTCAATTAGGCTATGATGATCCATTCTACTTTAGCAGAATTTTCAAAAAATATGCAGGCGTATCACCATCAACATTTCGAAGAAACATGCAGTTTTAAGGAATGATCGGCAAAAGTCCATAAAAATATAATTTTTGTCCATTGCCATTGTAGTATTTTTTTGGTAGATTAGTAATCGACAATGATAATTATTATCAATTGGAAAAGAAATTCATTTTAGGAGGATTATAATGAGAAAATATTGGAAATTAGGTGCGATTGCTATGCTTTCTTTAGCAATTGTCACAGGCTGTAATTCAAACAGTGACTCTTCAAAATCGAGTGACACAAAAACAACTGATAGTAGCTCTTCAGGATCAGAAAAAGAAGCTACCACACAAAAGATCACATATCTTGGAAAGGAATATACAGTACCATCAAAAGTTGATAATATTGTTACAGCAAGTTTAGAAGCAATGGAAGATGCTGCTGCATTAGGTGTGAAACCAACTGGTGTTGTTTCAATTGCTGGAAATGAAATCCCTGAATATCTTGCAGATGATTTAAAGGGAGCTACTGTTGTTGGAACAAAATTCGAACCAAGTGCTGAAGCAATGTTAAAACTAAAACCAGATGTTATTTTAGGTACAGATAAATGGGATGCTAAAAATCTAGCAAAATACAACAAAGTAGCACCAACTTTCCCATATACATTTATTTCAGAAAAATGGCGTGAAAATTTACGCTTGTTTGGCGAACTAACAAACAAACAAGATGAAGCTGAAAAAATTATTAGTGATTATGAAGCAAAAGCAGCAGAATTAAAAGAAAAAGCTGCAAAAGATCTTAAAGGTCAAAAAGTTCTAGTCATTCGTATTCGTGGGAATATGGCAGCTTATGGTCCATCTCTTTATTTAAACCCTATTTTATATGATGATTTAGGTCTTGAAGTTCCAAAAGAAATTGCAGATGCAAAAACACAAATTGAATTATCTTATGAAACGCTTGCTAAGATCAATCCAGATGTCATTTTCCTTCAATTTGACAAAGCTGAAAACGCCAAAACACCAAAAGCACTGGATGAAGTATTAAATAATAGTATTTTCAAAAGTGTAAACGCTGCTAAAAATGACAAAGTATTTGTCAACTCTATTTCTCCTTCTGCACAAGGTGGAACAGCTTGGTCTAAAACAAGATTTTTAGATGTAGTTGCTGAAAAACTTTTAAAATAATGATGTTAAAAGATTCTGTTAGATGATCTAACATAGGGACACGCTGAATGAAGTATATTGGCTTCAGCTGGAGCAAAGCTAAATTCTATAAGAAATGTAGTGGAAAAAAGCGACTCGCAGATTGCTCCAGAAAGCGTTTACCTGTAGCGGAAAATCAGTATTTTTCTTCGACAGAACCTTTTAAAAAAAAGATATTCTAAATGTTTTTTTGTCATCCTATAGATCAATTTATCATCAGAATATATTTATTTTCTTCTGAATTTGATCTGTTTTACTCAAAAAAGCAGTTGGAAGAGGTGCCATCTCTCTCATCCATCTGCTCTTTTTCTCATTATAGAATATCTCATCATCTTTTTTTCAATAATTGCATACATTCTATGAATGAGGTGTCTCAATGAATAAACAACATTGGAATGTTGTCGTCATATCTGTTGTAGCCCCGGTCCTAATTGTGGCTATTATGATCATTTCAATTATCTTAGGAACAAAGGATATTCCTTTTGCAACTGTATGGCAGGCTTTCATTCACTATGATGCGACAAATGTGGATCATCAAATTATTTGGACAAATAGACTTCCAAGAGCAGTTGCCGTTATGATGGTCGGTGCATTTTTGGCTGTAGCTGGAGCTATTATGCAAGGGATTACGCGTAACTATTTAGCTTCTCCATCATTGATGGGTGTCAATGATGGTTCTGCTTTTGTCATTACACTTGCTATGATTTTTTTACCCGGGATTGCCAATTATCAGCTAATCTTATTATCAATGCTTGGATCTGCATTAGGAGCAGGCCTTGTTTTTGGATTTGGATCTCTTATTCGAGATGGTTTATCTCCGGTCAGACTGGCCATTATCGGTACAGTAATAGGAACTTTTTTAAGTAGTGTAGCCACAGCCATTGCAATGTATTTCCAAGTTTCTCAATCTATTAGTGCATGGTATAACACCAAAATTCAGATGGTGGATCCGAAATTACTATTAATCTCTATTCCATTTGGTTTGATTGGTTTGGTTCTCGCTCTTTCTTGTTCAAAATCTATTACAGTCACTGCATTAGGAGAAGACATCGCTACTGGGCTTGGACAAAACACCAAATGGGTAAAAATAATTAGTATGTTTGCAGTTGTTTGTTTAACAGGAACAGCAGTTGCACTTGTTGGGAAAATTGCTTTTATCGGTTTAGTTGTGCCACATATCACTCGCTTTTTAGTAGGAGCGGATTATCGTATCATTATTCCTTTTTCGGCATTGCTTGGTGCTTTGTTTTTATCTCTCTGCGACTTAGTAAGCCGTTATATTAATTTTCCATTCGAAACACCAATTGGCGTGGTAACGGCCATTATCGGTGTACCGTTCTTCTTATATTTAATTCGTACGCATGGAGGTGGGAAACATGCGTCATAAAAAGTTTAAAACAATCATTACGGTATTCGTATTGTTAGGCTGTATTCTATTTGCTAGTTACATACATATTACAAATGGCGTATTTGATATAAGTGTGAAAGATATTTTCAAAACAATTTTAGGTATAGAAGAAAACGAACAATTTAAACTTGTTATTTTTGAATTTCGTTTGCCTCGTATCATTATTGCGGCCGTTGTCGGTGTAGGACTAGCGTTAGCTGGTGTTGTATTGCAAGGGATGACTCGTAATCCACTCGCTGATCCAGGAATCCTTGGTATTAACGCAGGGGCGGGAGCAGCTATTGTCTTGTTTATGTTTTTCTTTCAAGTACAAGTAACGCAAGCAGATATACAGGATTGGCTAGCTATTCTGTTGATGCCTATTTTTGGCTTTGTTGGAGGAGGATTAGCTGCTTTTATCATCTTTTCATTTGCTTACAAACAAAAGAGACTGGATATGCAAAGACTTATTTTGACGGGTATTGCGATCAATAGCGGTTTTAGTGCTTTGTCTATGTATTTTTCGTTAAAGATGAATGCATCTGATTTTGAAGCGGCTGCTGTTTGGATGAATGGTTCGATTTATAATGCAGATTGGCTTTTTGTTTGGACAATCCTTCCATGGGTAGTGATTTTGTCTATCTATCTTTTTTGGAAAGCACATCTTTTAGATTATTTCCAACTGGGTGAAGAGAATATGGTCAGCCTAGGAATCGAAACGGAAGTTGAAAAAAGAAAGTTGATGATGGCGAGTGTGGGTTTAGTGAGTGCTTGTGTATCCGTTTCAGGAAGCATTGGCTTTATCGGTTTAATAGCACCACATATAGCAAAACAACTTGTTGGGAATCATCATCGATCTGTTATTATCATCAGTGCGTTAATGGGGGCATTTTTACTCATTTTTTCAGATTTTATCGGCAAAACCGTATTTGCGCCATCTGAATTATCTGTGGGCATTGTTGTGTCCATTATTGGAATTCCATATTTTCTTTACTTATTGGTTAAGACAAAGTCTTAGGAGGAGTATAAATGGTTTCAAAGATAGAAACTTTCAATTTAAACTCTGTATATACAGATTACACATATACCATTCGTATATTTATACCTGAATATATAGAAAAAGTGGATCATCTGCCGATTTATTATATTTTAGATGGTAGTTCATATTTTCCATTCGCCAGTCAAATTATTAATCTCCAATCGTTAAATGCACCTAAAACCAAAGTTTCTCCCGCAATAGTGGTTAGTATTGAACATGGGGAAGACAGACGTGACCGGAGATTTTATGATTTTACTGCACCCGCAAAAACTTATGTATATCCAGAACGTTTTCAAAACCGGGATGTGCGCAAAAACGGAGGAGCCAAAAAATTTACAGAATTTCTTATGAAGGAATTAAAACCGATTGTACATCAAAAATTCCCTTCCCATGGTGCTGAGGTCATATTTGGTCACTCACTTGGCGGTTATTATGCGCTTTGGTTATTATTGATGAATGCAGCCTATTTTGATCGGTATATCGCATTTAGTCCTTCTATATGGTGGAATCAATATGAGCTTGAAAAGTTGGCATTGCCATTTATAAAGGCGAAAGACTTTTCACCATCTCCTTTATTTATAGCTGTTGGTGGAAAAGAAGGTTTTATGGTAGAAGATTCCGATAAAATGTATCAATTACTGCAACCATCATTTCAAAACAACATCGCATTTTATAAAGCTGAAGATGAAAATCATGCCTCTGTTGTTCCAACTGCCATGAGTAGGGCAATCCGCTTTATATCAAGCTTCTAATATGCCTATTTCTGTTGGTAATAGCTAATTTCTCCTAAAAAAGCAACTGGATGAAAAAATGTTTCTCATCTAGCTGCTTTTTTGATGGCGTGGTCATGCTGTTTCCATGTATCTACTGATCGTTTTTTTAGACGTATAAGTTTCCGTACACTCTAGAATTTATCACATATTATAACAATATCTAAATTTAGAGGAGGATCTTATGATGAATCAGTATTTAGATTTACTTGCCTACTTCGGTATTGGTGGTGCACATCCAGGAGGAATGGCACTTACACACTCGATTTTTGCAAAAGAGAAAATCAAACCGCAAGATCATGTACTAGATATTGGCTGTGGTACAGGAAAAACGGCGTCCTTTCTAGCAAAAAAATTTAACTGCACAGTATCAGCCATCGATTTACATCCAACGATGATCGAAAAAGCTAAAAAAAGATTTGCAACGGAAGGCCTTACTATAAAAGCGATTTTAGGCGATGTGCAAAACATGGAATTTGCAGATCATTCGTTTGACTACGTCCTGTCGGAATCCGTCATTTCTTTTACGGATATTTCAAAGACTTTAAGTGAGATTGCTAGAGTATTAAAAGAAAATGGTTGTTTGTTAATGATCGAGATGACGGCTGAGCAAGATTTATCAGATGATGTGAAAGAAAAAGTGGTGGAGATTTATGGAATTGATGAGGTATTAACAGAAAAAGAATGGATTTCTCGTTTGCAGCAAGTGGGATTTGCCGATATAGAAAAAATTCCTACATCTGGTTTGCTTATTCCGAGTGAAATTGCTGATATGGATCTATCTAATCATATTTCTATGGCACTCCACGATGTCTGGGAAGCACACAATCAATTTATAGAACAAAATGGGCATCTTATCAATTACCGTGTGTTTAAATGTTATTTGCGATAAAAAATATCATAAAATTTATTAACAGGAGGGCATTCATTCATTTATTGTGCAGCAACAAAAAAACAAAGTTGGGCGACCGACTACCTGTAAAAGCTTTTTGGATTTAATGAATATCTAGAAGTACCAACCTCACCTGAAGATGTTTTACTTTATAGGGAATTTTGAACCGGCTATTAATGTATCAGCAGATTTTTGGTATAATTCGTTCTTTTTAAAGGGACCATGCTGTTCTTGATACGTATCAATAATTTGATAGCCTATATAATAGCCAATCCATTTTGGCAAGGGGCTTCCTTTTTGACCATATAAAAAAGCATGGTGATTCGTTAAACCTTTGATAGATAAGGATGGCAAAAAGTGTTTTTTCCAAATTTGGAGTGCCTGATCAAAGGGATAAAGATTCGTCCATGGTGCTAGAAGTTTTTCCCCATATAAATCTTTCACTGCGTATTCACCCAGCCCTTCAATAATAAGCGACTCTTTTAGAGGTGTTTTTTCAGGTGATAAGTTTATGAAATGTAATCGACATGCATGATTATATTCATGAGCCAGCATTGCCTTTATTTCCTCTTTACTGAGATCCGTTGATAAAAATAAAAAAATAGCTTCTTTATAGGCAACACCATTTTTACGATGCATATCTTTTCTAAATCCTAGTAATCCTCTTTTAATAGGAAAAATATAAATGGGCACATTTGGACCGTTCCATATTTTTTTTAAAGATTGAAATTCTTTTTCGATGATTTTCCAAACGTTTTGTTTTTCCATTTCTTCTACAACTGTTTCGATTTTAAACCATTCAAAAGGATCAAATAACCCATGATTTAGTAACTCCTGCTGCATTGCCTGTGAATGTACTTTTGGAAATGCTTTTTTTAAAGGGTTACAAATCGTCTCACACTGTACACTAGCATAATCGACAATCGATTTTTCTTTACACTCTTTGACAAATTCATAGAGCCATTTTTGAGTTTGAACAACTGACAAATACCCCATCCTTTACAAGCTTTTATTGTTATCATATGTATTCTCGGTGGTATTGTTTTTAAAAATTATACGCTCCTTCATATTGCTGGTGAGATCTTACTTTCTTTCTAGAAATAACTGTATTTCACTTTTCGAGTGTCACTAGCTGAAAAGATCAACAATATATTATAACAACACCTTTAATCAACATGAATATTATTTTTCATACGTGTTGATTTACAAAAATTAGGAGTGCCTGTTTGACGTAATTTTTGAAAAACTCTGTATCTTCAGGACCATTTATATAGATCTTCGCTGCGGCTTGCTCGAGTCCTCTATTAGGCTTGCGCATTTCCTTCGTGCGGTGTGGATTCAGGAAGTCCATTCAATGTCCCGCGGGAAAAGCGAATAGATGAGACCCCGCAGCGCAAGCGATTAAGGAACGGAGTTGTAGTGCGCCACGTCCTGTGGCAACGACTCCGTGACCAACATCCTGTTGCCCTCAGCATTCGCCCGCATGAGTCGTGCAAGTCTTCGCTGCAATCAACGAATCCCCCTATTTTTATGGATTATATTGGATAATCAACACGCCTGATTATTTTTATATTGTTAGACCTTTGGCCATTCATCACTATCTCTCACGCCATATAATACAAGGCATACCTTTATGCAAAAATAATTTGGGGAGGAGGGATAAGATGAATCAAAATGATGCTTATCAATTATGTTGTCGATATCATGGTCAAAATGTAAGAATTAAATGTAATGATGGTACTGTGCATGTAGGGGAGATTACAAGAGTTACTCGCAATATGGTCTGGATTCGCCCACAAGGTGGCGGATTAGGAGGAGGATATGGTCTAGGCTTTTGGGGATATGGCCCAGGTTTTGGCTATAGACCAGGACTTGGTGTTGGAATAGCACTTGGGGCAATCTTAGGAATTGGCTTAGCTTCAGCCTTTTTCTGGTAATCAGCAAGATGTAAGTAATGTTTTTGTCAATTATTCTTTTAGGAATGCATATGAAAAAAACAGCGTCTCAATGATAATAGAGGTGTCCTAAAGGCATTCTTTATAAACCTTTTAGGACACCTTTTTTTACATGAAATCCATTTAACTACTTTTAAAATTTATTGGAAAACGGCATGAAGCGGTTAACTCCTACAATTATTTGTCTTGCAGAAACAGGTAATCCACAGAAAGACATCAAGGCTCAAGAAAAAGAAGAGGCTTGATGGAGGACAACTGCCTGTAAGAAGGTCCTCAATTGTTTTCATTAAAACCCCTAATGGGAGATGAAGAAGACCCTCCCTTGGTGAAGTTCATTTTGTTAAATAGGTGGTTAATGGTTAGTATGTTTTAATTTCATAGCTGCAGGACTACAACATTCACAATTACTTTTTAATTCGCAAGACCCGCATTTTCCCTTCTTACTTTTTTGAACATGACGATAAATAGTCCAACTTGCATATCCAAAAATAAGTAATCCAATTACAATGTTTGCAATCATTTGAATCGCTTCCTTCCTTTAGAATCCTAAGAGCTTTCCACATTGATAAAGGATAAACGAAACAATATAGGCCAATATCAGTGCGTAAATAACTGCAAAAAAGGTCCATTTTGCTGAACCCGTTTCTTTTTTGATTGTACCAACAGTAGCTAAGCAAGGCACATACAATAAAATGAAAACGATAAAAGAAAAGGCTGATAAAGGAGTATAGGCTTGTGTCAATAATCCTTGTAGGCTGTCAGTATTTGGTGCGTGATAAATAATATTCATACTTGAAACGACCACTTCTTTTGCCAAAAATCCAGTTAGAAGTGAGGCGCCAGCTTGCCATGTGCCAAATCCGAGTGGTGTAAGTATGGGGGCAAGTACACCGCCAATCGCTGCAAGGAAACTTTTATCCATATCAACATTCAAACCTCCAGGGCCCGCATAGGACAATAGCCAGATGGCGACAGATCCACCGAAGATAAATGTACCGGCTTTACGGAGAAAGCCTTTTCCTTTATCCCAAGTGCTTCTTAACAAAGTTTTTGCTTGTGGAATGCGATAGGGAGGTAGTTCCACAACAAAGATAGATGTTTCACTCTTTAGCAATGTCTTTGAAAAGATTTTAGCCATTAGTAATGCTAGCGCAATACCCAAAACATAGAGTGAAAAGACAATAATGGTTTGATGACCAGCAAAAAAAGCACCAACAAATAGCGCATAAACTGGTAATCGAGCTGAACAGGACATTAATGGCGTTAACAGAATGGTGATTAAACGTTCCTTCGGCTGTTCAATCGTTCTTGCTGCCATAACACCAGGTACATTACAGCCGAAGCCAATGATCATTGGAATAAAAGCTTTCCCATTAAGACCGACAGCTTCCATCAGTTTGTCCATTACAAGAGCAGCGCGTGCCATATAGCCCGAATCTTCAAGGAATGAAATAAAGAAAAATAAGATGAAAATTTGTGGCACAAAGACAAGCACTCCGCCGACACCAGCAACAATCCCATCTAAAACTAAGGATTGAATAAAATTAGATGTACCAAGATCTTCTAGTAATATCTTCAACCATCCTGTCAACGAACCAGATATAAATTGATCTAGTAAATCTGAAAGTGGTGTTCCAAGCCAGTCAAATGTTAGTTTAAACATTAAAAACATGCATAACAAAAAGATCGGCATTCCTAAAAATCGATTGGTCACAATGGCATCAATTCGATCCGTTAGATTAGCTCGATGAGTCTGTTCTTTTTTAACAGATTGCTCTAAAATAGCTAAAATATAATTCTTTCTTACTTGATAAATCCACTGAGAAAGCCCTTTCACACGATGATTGCTCTTTACTTGTTTTTCTACTTCTTGATAGAGCTCGTTCAATTGTCTTTTTGGAACAAGTGTTTCTAAATAATTTTCAATGATCTTATTTCCTTCAAAAAATTGCAGCGCTAGCCACCTAGGGGAAAGGTGTTGAATCGTTTCTATTGGTAGAATAGATAATAATCGATCAATCCCGTTTTCAATGTCTAGACCGTAATCTAGTCTCAGCTGCTCCGCCGGTCTTGTCCCGATAGATGTAATAGAGCGCATCAAATCATTACAGCCTTTCCCGGTTCGTGCGATAATTGAAACGACGGGTGTATGTAACGCTTCTGAAAGTTTTTCTTCGTCTAATAAAATGCCCCGCTGTTTTGCTACGTCTGACATATTTAAACCAATGACGACGGGCTTTCCATATTCTAAAAGCTGAATGGTTAAGATTAAGTTACGTTCTAACTGAGATGCGTCAACGATATTCACAATGCCGTTAAAATCTTCTGAAATAAAATAACTTGAAACAACGCTTTCATCTTTAGATAAAGGACTTAATGAATAAATTCCTGGCAGATCAATTAGATGATCTCGCCTATTTTTTAATGTCCCAACTTTCTTTTCAACGGTAACTCCGCTCCAGTTGCCGATATATTCATAAGAACCTGTTAGATAGTTAAACAAAGATGTTTTCCCAGTATTGGGGTTCCCAACTAACGCAATATTCATCATGATGTTTTTATCTCGATTTGCAAAGCTTCTCTATAGCGGATTCCTAAAATTTGTCCATTATGTTCAATCATGAAAGGACCGTGAAATGGCATACGATTTTTTAGCAAAACTTCTTCACCCTCTAAAATTCCCAAATCTAACAATCTTCTTTTAATGTATCTATTTAATGATGATAAATTGACGATGGTTGCTTTCTCGCCAAGGTGCAATTCATTTAAAGACATTTAACCACTCCAATGAATTTGAATAATCTCTTCGCATTCATGATAACACTTCTCAATTGGGCAGTCGATACTATCTAGTAAAAATTCTTTTTATTGACTAATATCATAAATATGTGCATACATTTTCGAGGAGGTGCCGTTCTCCGCTCCAATCTATCTAAATGGAGTTAAAATTCACTATTCAGCACTACTTTTTACTAATAAATCTGTCCATTCATCCCGCATTTATAAGAAAATAAAAAATCTGCTCATTTTGAAAAATAGAATGAGCAGATTCTTTTTCATTAGTTCATGAATTTTTGGTGATATTAAAAGCTTTAAAATACAAGATGTTTTTCAATATAAGCTTTCACATCAGCGATCGGCATACGTACTTGTTCCATGGAATCACGATGACGAACGGTTACTTGACCATCTTCAACTGAATCAAAATCATACGTAATACAGAATGGTGTACCGATTTCATCTTGTCGACGGTAGCGTTTACCTATAGATTGGGATTCATCATAATCTACTGGGAAAGATTTGCGTAATTCAGCCCACACATCATTAGCTTGTTCAGATAATTTTTTAGACAATGGTAATACGGCGGCTTTGAATGGTGCAAGAGCAGGGTGTAAGTGAAGAACCGTTCGAGAATCTCCGCCTTCTAATGCTTCTTCGTCATATGCATCGCATAAGAATGCTAGGGTTACGCGATCGGCACCAAGTGATGGTTCGATACAATAGGGTACATAACGTTCGTTTGAGATTGGATCGATGTAGGTGAAATCTTCACCGGAATATTCCATATGTCGTTTTAAGTCGAAATCTGTACGGGATGCAACACCCCATAACTCTCCCCAGCCAAATGGAAATTTAAATTCGATATCTGTTGTAGCATTTGAGTAGTGGGAAAGTTCCTCTTGCTCATGATCACGGAGACGTATAGAATCCTCTTTTACATCTAAATTCAATAGGAAGTTTTTACAAAATTCCTTCCAGTATGCATGCCATTCCAACTCCGTACCTGGTTTACAGAAGAATTCAAGTTCCATTTGTTCGAATTCACGCGTACGGAATGTAAAGTTACCAGGTGTGATTTCGTTACGGAATGATTTCCCAATTTGTGCAATACCAAATGGTGTACGTTTGCGCATAGAACGCTGTACATTTTTAAAGTTAACGAAGATACCTTGTGCTGTTTCAGGGCGTAGGAAGAGTTCATTTGTAGAATCTTCAGTCACACCTTGGAATGTTTTAAACATAAGGTTGAATTGACGAATTTCAGTGAAATCTTGTACACCACAGTCTGGACAGTGAACGTCGTATGTTTTCATCACTTCAGCCATTTTGTCAAAAGGCATACCATCGACGATGATTTCTTCCCCTTTTGCAAGTGCTGCTTCTTCGATTAGTTTGTCAGCGCGATGACGAGCCTTACATTGTTTACAGTCAATCATTGGATCATTAAAGTTACCAACATGACCAGAAGCTACCCAAGTTTTTGGATTCATCAAGATAGCTGCGTCAAGTCCAACATTATAGGGTGATTCTTGCACAAATTTTTTCCACCATGCTTTTTTGACATTATTCTTCAATTCGACACCGAGTGGACCATAGTCCCAAGTATTGGCTAAACCTCCATAGATTTCAGAACCAGGAAAAACAAAGCCACGATGTTTAGCCAAGCTTACGATACTTTCCATTGTTTTTGCCATTAGATATCCCTCCAAATATTAAAGCACCCGTCTCCGGGCACAAATTGTACCCGGGGACGAGTGCGTATAGACCCGCGGTTCCACCCCGATTGGCTACTCAAAAAGTAACCCTCTTTCAAAAGTTTAGCTCCCGGTTGCCTTTTTCTGATTTCTTGTAGACTTTCACCATCTCTACTCGCTTTAGTAAGTTGAAATCATACTTATAGACCGTTCATTGCTTATTTCCCCGTACTAACGGGTAATATAGACCCCAACTTTAAGACTTACATGTGGGGGATTGCTGCTTATGAAAACCTGATGGTTCGACTAACCATACAGTGGGAGATGAAGAAAATCCTACTGTGTGAAGTTTTACTCTACAATCGAACACAATTGTAACATGTGATTCTTTTCTTCGCAATATAATCGGAAATAGTATATAATAATTAGGCATTGAGTATAACATTTTTTGAGGCGGTGAGTCCAATAGAACTCAACAAACGTCAGGAAGAGATCTTAGAAATTGTTAAGGAAAATGGCCCTATTACTGGGGAACAGATAGCTGAGCGTCTTTCACTGACTAGAGCGACACTTAGACCAGATTTAGCCATTTTAACAATGGCAGGTTTTTTGGATGCTAGACCGCGTGTTGGTTATTTTTACTCTGGTAAAAAAACAAACCAAGCTGTTGTCGATAGCATGACGAATATGAAGGTGAAAGACTTTCAATCGATTCCGGTAGTAGTTTCTGAGAATGTTTCTGTATATGATGCCATTTGTCAAATGTTTTTAGAAGACGTGGGTACATTATTTGTTGTAGACCATAGTTCTTATTTGACTGGTGTGCTTTCAAGAAAAGATTTACTTCGAACAAGTATAGGTAGTCAAGACTTAAATCATATTCCCGTACATATAATCATGACGAGGATGCCAAATATTGCGTATTGTTTTAAATCAGATGGTTTAATTCAGGCAGCACATAAGCTTATCGAAAGGCAAATAGATGCATTACCTGTCGTAATCGAACATCCAGATGGCTTAGAGGTCATAGGTCGTTTGACAAAAACAAATATTACACGAGCGTTTTTGTCGCTTGCTGAAAATCATGATTTGTGAGGTGATGCTTTCATGAATAACTTAACTGTTTTTATCATTTCAGATTCTGTGGGAGAAACCGGTGATTTGGTAACAAAAGCAGCTATTAGTCAATTTAGACCTGGTATGCAGGATACAAAGATTCAGCGCTTTCCCCATATAGAAAGTAAAGAACAATTGACCGAGATTGTCCATCTTGCATTAGAGCAGGATGCGATCATTGTTTTTACTTTAGTAAAAGAAGTAATGAGAGACTTTTTGCGACATATATGCCTTGAAAATAATATTCCAAATGTTGATTTGATGGGGCCAATCATGACAATCCTAGGAAACACTCTACAGGTTGAACCTTTGGAAGCACCTGGGTTGGTTCGCAAATTAGATGATGATTATTTCAAAAAAATAGAGGCGATCGAATTTGCAGTAAAATACGATGATGGTCGTGATCCAAGAGGTTTACTAAAAGCCGATATTGTATTAATAGGAGTTTCCCGTACTTCTAAAACGCCATTATCGCAGTTTTTAGCCCATAAACGTTATAAAGTAGCGAATGTACCACTCGTTCCTGAAGTAGAGCCACCTGAAGAATTATTTTTAGTGGATCCAGCAAAATGTTTTGGACTTATTATATCTCCTGAAAAACTAAATAGCATACGCAAAGAACGTCTACTTGCTTTAGGTCTAAATGATGGTGCAAATTATGCAAAACTTGAGCGGATTAACGAAGAAATTACGCATTTTCAAAATGTAGTCAATCGAATAGGGTGCCAAGTGATTGATGTGACAAACAAAGCTGTTGAAGAAACCGCTAATGATATTATTCATCGTATTCAACTAGCCAATCATGATTGACTATGTATCCTCCTTCTTGGGGAGGTTTTTTTCTGTGTGGAAACTTTTTCATCTATAGGTGGAAAGTAATCGTTCAAAGTTTATTTTGATTAAAAATGTTAAAAAAGTAATAGAATTTTTAGACGTAATGTTTTATAATAAAAAATTGTGGTAAAAATAATTACAAGTGTTTAGTTCATACTAACTTCGATTAAATTTTTTTGTCGAAAAATGAAGGACTTTTTGATAATTATCTCGAATTCAGTTATGAGCAAAAAAGATGGTGATGGAATAGTGCAAAAAATACCTGAAGAGATTATTGAACAAATACGTTCCCAAACAGATATTGTGGATATTGTTGGTGAATATGTTCAGTTGACAAAAAGAGGCAGAAACTATTTCGGCTTGTGCCCATTTCATGGTGAACAAACCCCTTCTTTTTCTGTATCCACAGACAAACAAATATTCCATTGCTTTGGTTGTGGTGCTGGAGGCAGTGCTATCACATTTTTAATGGACATTGAGAACATCTCTTTCCAAGAGGCGACAGCCAAGCTTGGTGAACGCGTCGGTATTCATGTCGATGTGTCATCAACACCAAATCAGCATACGCATCTTATTTCTCCAGAAGAAGGGCGTATGAAAGATGCCCATACATTCGCTGCTGAATATTTTCAGCATTTACTTTTAAATACTGAAGAAGGCGAAAAAGGGCTTGAGTATTTGCAACAAAGAGGTTTTACAAAAGAAGAAATCGAAATAAATGGGATAGGCTATTCTTTACCCCATTGGGATTCTTTAACTCAGCTTTTAACACGAAAGGGCTTTCGTTTAGATGAAATGGAACAGAGCGGATTAATTATAAAACGAGAGGACGGTTCTGGCTATTTTGACCGTTTCAGGGGTCGCGTTATGTTTCCAATTCGTGATGAGCAAAGCAATATTATTGCGTTCTCTGGTCGTATTCTTGACAGTGGTGGAGAAGATGCTAAGTATTTAAATAGTCCAGAATCCCCCATTTTCCATAAAGGACAAGTCTTATATAACTTGGATCAAGCAAGACCTATTATACGAAAAGAACGTAAAGTTGTTCTATTTGAAGGTTTTATGGATGTGCTCTCTGCAAAAAGGGCAGATGTATTTAATGGTGTTGCATCGATGGGGACAGCGTTGACTATGCAACACATGACCAAGTTAAAACGTCTAACCAATCATATAATTGTTTGCTATGATGGCGATAAAGCGGGTTGGGAAGCTGCAAAAAAAGCTGCGGAAATGTTACATGCAGAAGGATTAAATGTTGAAGTTGCAGTGCTTCCTACAGGTTTAGACCCAGATGAATATATACAGCAATTTGGTCCAGAAGCTTTTAAAGAAAAAGTAATCAGTGAACCTCAAAGTTATGTTGCATTTATGTTGATGTATGCAAGACGCAATAAAAATTTTCAGTATCAAAACGACATATTGCAATATGTGGATGAAGCTTTGAGTTTTTTAGTTAAAGGAATTTCTCCTATTGAAAAAGAATTATATCTCAAACAGATTTCAATGGATACAAACATTTCCGAAGAAACATTACAGATTCAGTTACGTCAAAAGGATGCACAGGTTGTAAAAGATTCTAAACGATTTGAGCAACAAGCGCAACCAATAACTGAACAATTACCTCTTCCAAAAGAAAAAATCACAGCGACTGATCGTGCCGAAAGACTGCTCTTAGCACATATGTTACATAACATTGACGTTGTAGATAGAATTCGCCAAGAAGAGGATGAAAATCCCTTTGTGAGGGATAATTATATAGCAATCTATATTCACCTAATTGGCTTTTATGAAGAACATCAAAAAGCGGATTACCAGCGTTTTGCTGAAGTCATCGGTGATAGAGAGCTACGCAAAATCATAATGGAAGCTGCTCTTGTGGAGCGGGATCCTGATCATATGGAAGAGGAGATCTCTGACTGTTTAAAACAAATAAAGAAATTCAGGATTAAACAACTTATACAAGATAAAAATCATGCAATTAAAGAAGCAGAAAAAATGCACGATTTAAGAAGTGCTTTGCAGCTTTCAAAGGAAGTCATTGATTTAAGGAATTCACTATCAAAAGTGTAGTGTGATAGTGAAGGGTAGAAGGAGGAAACACCTGTGGCGGACAAGTCTAAACGTTTAACTGATGAAAAAAAAGTAAAAGAAACAGAACATGAGCATACTTTAGAAGAAACAAAAAAATTCTTACTAGATTTGGGTAAGAAAAATGGCGAATTAACATATGCAGAAATTGCAGACAAGTTACAAACTTATGAAATGGAAGCTGATCAAGTAGAAGAATTCATCGAAAAACTTGAATCTAAAGGTATAGAATTAGGTGGTAAAGATGGCGATGAAGAAAATTTAGATCGACTTCTCAAAGGCAAGGACCATGAAGAAACGTTTGACTTGAATGATTTAAGTGTTCCACCAGGCGTTAAGATAAATGACCCAGTTCGTATGTATCTGAAAGAAATTGGCCGTGTCGATTTGCTGAGTGCGGAGCAAGAAATTGCACTTGCTGAACGCATAGAACAAGGAGACGATGAAGCACGCAAACGGCTAGCAGAAGCGAATTTACGACTTGTTGTCAGTATTGCAAAACGATATGTTGGCCGTGGTATGCTATTTCTTGACCTTATTCAAGAAGGAAATATGGGATTGATCAAAGCGGTTGAAAAATTCGATTACCGAAAAGGTTTCAAATTCTCAACATATGCTACTTGGTGGATTCGTCAGGCCATTACGCGTGCGATAGCTGACCAGGCGCGTACGATTCGTATTCCAGTGCACATGGTAGAAACGATCAACAAGCTGATTCGGGTTCAACGTCAATTACTTCAAGACTTAGGCCGTGAACCGACACCGGAAGAAATTGGTGAAGAAATGGATTTAACGCCAGAAAAAGTTCGTGAAATTTTAAAGATTGCCCAAGAACCAGTATCATTAGAAACCCCAATTGGGGAAGAAGACGATTCACATTTAGGGGACTTTATCGAAGATTCTGAAGCTCAATCACCTTCTGAACATGCAGCATATGAGCTTTTAAAAGAACAATTAGAAGATGTTTTAGATACGTTAACGGATCGGGAAGAGAATGTTTTACGCTTACGTTTTGGCTTAGATGATGGCCGTACTCGGACACTTGAAGAAGTGGGGAAGGTCTTTGGTGTAACAAGAGAGCGTATTCGGCAAATAGAAGCAAAAGCACTAAGAAAATTGCGCCATCCATCAAGAAGTAAACGTCTAAAGGATTTTCTAGAATAGTAAAAAGGGCACTCTAAAAAGGGGTGCCTTTTTTTAATTGAATAAGGTAAAATTATGGATGAAATGGTTTCTAGAGCTGGGGGCATTTACGTGAACAGTCAAAAGAAAGAAGTAATCCTTAACGAAATCGCATTTTGGAAGAAAAATAAATTATTACCGGAACAATATTGTGATTTTTTAACGACATTATATTCAGAGGGACAAGAAGTAAAGAATT
This sequence comes from Rummeliibacillus sp. SL167, assembly GCF_007896505.1. Classification (NCBI taxonomy): domain Bacteria; kingdom Bacillati; phylum Bacillota; class Bacilli; order Caryophanales; family Caryophanaceae; genus Rummeliibacillus; species Rummeliibacillus sp. SL167. The sequence continues at coordinate 536,773 of NZ_VCBM01000001.1, forward strand.
CCTCTCAAATCGAAGTAAATGCTAAAAGGTCTTTATTAGCAGAAAATTCGAGGAAAAATCATTGGAAGATAGTTTTGGGCTTAGTTGGAACTATTTCCTTATTGACCGCATTGTTTTGGTTAAAAGCACCTTTTGTTTTTATCCCAATTGTTTTGAGTATTAGTATTATTATTGCGCTCATATTATTCCTTTTTAAATTTAAGCCCAATAAAACAGTGATGACAACTTTTACTTATGCGACAACCGCGTTACTCATTTTTGGTGTCTCCATTAAAATAGTGAATCTCTTTTTAGGCGGACATTCTTTCATGCTGTATAGTGTGCTGATTGGTAATTGTATTTTATGGTTGTGGGTGGGTAAATTATTACATCTTATTTATTTTAAAATTTCGGGAATTGTTGGATTGATTATCATTATTTTTTACATGATATTTAAATAAATCAATTTCGTAAATCCGATGAGAAAGTCGTGAAGTCGAAACTGATTAGATCGATGAACAGAAATATGACAGAATATGATAAGAATATTCGTGAGAAAAGTTGTTACACTAGAAATAAGAAAAAGATCATATAAAACAATTTTTAGAAGAAATTTTAACACAATTAAGCGAATTGGGAATAATGAGCCGCCTTTTGAAGAAACTTAAGATATGACAAGTTTTGATATGTTCGTTTTGTCATTATAACGAAAAATTGAGTAGAACAGTTGCGTCTTAGACAACTTGAAATCAAACGTTAGCAAAGAGATGTGAAGCTGTTAGAAATTGGTGAAGGTACTTCTGAAATAGGCAAAATGGTATAGTAAAGCCAATGGTGTGCTAATGTGTCGATTGTGTCAAATTTGTCACAAACGAACGAAAACTTATACAGAAAGCCTTTTCGTTTCAGCAGTTATGAAGTACAATATAAAGTGTTGACTGATTCTATTTATAGAAATAGATTGAACTTATGAGGAGGGTAATTAATGAAAAAAAATCCTATCATTCCGTATCTTTTAATCATGGCTTTCGGTTTAGGTTTAATCTTCTTCATGTCTATTGAAGGAGCAGATAATAAGGCCGATATTGCTAAAAGCGGAGACAAAGCGAAAACTGAACAAAAAGCTGAAGATGGCGCTGCATCAGGGGATGTTGATCCAAAAGCTATTGCTCAAGCAAAATGTTCATCTTGTCACGGTGGAGACCTTAAAGGTCAAGTAGGTCCAAGTTTACATGGTACTGGCTTAAAAGAAGCTGATGTCAAAAAAATCCTAACTAACGGTAAAGGCACTGGTATGCCTGCAGGTTTAGTTTCAGGTGCAGAACTTGATGCAATGGCAAAATATATCTCTGAATTAAAATAATTAATTCTAATATATTTCTCCAAACCCTTATCTCAAAAGGATAAGGGTTTTTATGTGAAAACAGAGATGAGTTATCCAACCTCGATCTATCACTTTTCTATACAAAAACACGCGTGTTGATTTGACAAAAATTAGGCGTGTCTGTTTGACGTAATTTTTGAAAAGCTCTGTATTCTTAGAACCATTTATAACGATCTTCGCTGCGGCTTGCTCAAGTCCTCGAAAATGTAAGCATTTCCTTCATGCGGTGTGATTCAAGGAAGAAAATTCAATGTCCCGCGGGAAAAGCGAATAGATGAGCCCCAGCAAGCGTAGCGATTGAAGGAACGGAATTGTAGTGTGCCGCGTCCTGTGGCAACGATTCCGTGACCAACATCCTGTTGCCCACAGCATTCGCCCGCATGAGTCGTGCAAGTCTTCGCTGCAATCAACAAATCTCCCTATTTTCATGGATCAAATTGGATCATCAACATGCCTGATACAAAAAGTGATTATTTTCGATACAATACAACAAGAAAGGAGAAGTCGAATATGAATGCTCAAAAATTATCTAAACGCCTTGAAAAAGTGGCTTCATTTGTGCCTGAAAATACAATAGTAGCTGATATAGGTAGTGATCATGCCTATTTACCATGTTATTTGGTTTTAAATCATATTGCTACAAAGGTGATTGCAGGCGAAGTTGTAAAAGGTCCATATGAATCAGCATGCCACGAAGTAAAACAAGAAGGCTTACAAAACCAAATTACAGTACGTCTAGCGGATGGACTACAAGCCATCGAGCAAGAAGACCATATAACTGTTATTACAATTGCAGGAATGGGAGGCCCCTTAATAGCATCTATTTTAGAAAAAGATGTGAAGCGATTGACGGGCGTAAAGCGGTTAATCCTTCAGCCTAATATACATGCAATTGCTATTCGGGAATGGGCAGTTCAACGTAATTGGAAGATTATCGACGAATCCATTTTAAAAGAAGACGGGAAAATTTATGAAATATTAGTACTTGAACCTGGGAGACAGCTCTTATCAGCTGAAGCATTGCTATTGGGCCCAGTATTGATGCAACAACAAAATGATGTGTTTAAAGAAAAATGGAACCATGAAATCGAACAATGGCAAACTATTTTAAAAGCACTTGAAAAAGCCGACCAATCAGAAGAAATCATTGAAAAACAGAAATTATTAGAACAGCGTATTAAAATGGTAAAGGAGATTTTACAATGATGAAGAAAACAAATGGGCAAGAAATTATACAAATTTTTGAATCATGGTCTCCCAAAAAAATTGCAGCAATGGATGGTGATCCTATTGGCTTAGCAATCGGAACTCTAAACAAGCCTGTTTCAAAAGTATTGGTGACATTGGATGTCAACGAAGAGGTAGTTAATGAAGCCATCGACAACAATTGTCAACTAATCATTGCTCATCATCCACCTATTTTCCGAAAACTTGCCAACCTACGTACAGATAATCCAAAAGGCCAATTATTTGAAAAATGTATTAAAAATGATGTTGCGGTATATGCAGCACATACAAATTTAGATGTTGCTGACGGAGGAGTAAATGATCTTTTGGCAGAAGCACTACAATTGAAAAATTGCAAAGTGCTAGTACCTACATTTACAGAAAAAATGTATAAGCTAGCTGTTTATGTTCCTGAAAATTATGCTGAACAATTACGTCAGGCAATGGCGGGGGCTGGTGCCGGAAAAATAGGGGATTATGATTCATGTAGTTATACCATTTCAGGAGAGGGAAGATTTAGAGCGTTAAATGGAGCACAACCTTTTGTAGGTGAAGTTGGGAAATTACATACAGAAGCAGAAATCAAAATAGAAGTTGTCGTCGCAGAAACAAACAAAAATAAAGTCTTACGCGCCATGCTAAACCATCATCCTTATGAAGAACCTGCATACGATTTATTTGCCTTGGAAACCCCTGCAAAAGAAATGGGATTAGGCAGAATCGGCACCATCGATCCTATGACTTTACAAGAATTTGCTGAATATGTAAAAAAATCATTGAATGTACCAACAGTTCGTGTTGTTGGTGATTTATCAACGCAAGTCAGTAAAATAGCTGTTCTTGGTGGTGATGGCAATAAATATATCTATGCTGCGAAACGTGCTGGGGCTGATGTATTTGTAACTGGAGATATGTATTTTCATATTGCACAAGATGCAGAGAGTATAGGATTACACATTGTTGATCCAGGTCATCATGTAGAAAGTGTGATGAAAATAGGCGTAGCCGAAAAAATGACACTACTTTGCGCTGAATATGGACTTGATTGTACGTTTATTCCTTCTAAAATTTCAACGGAGCCCTTCCAATTTATATAATTTTTTGAACTACATGAGCCTAAGAAAAAATGGAGCTTTTTATAAAAAGAAAGAGCGTCTAATCACTCTAAAAATGATGCTAGGCGCTCTTTTCATATAAGATTAATGCTTGAAAAAGATTGCAAAATACGAACACACAATAATCACTACAAAACGCCAGTTAAAAGCAGAGAACGAGTGGGAGACGAAGAAAATCCCGCGGTGTGAAGTTTTGCTTTATTTTTCAGTTAGATTATAAGGCATGATTTTTTCAACTGGCGTAGGTTGTTTAATCTTAGGCAAAATTTTATTCAGTGTAACGGTTCTCCTTAAATCATGTGTTGTAGGGTCATTAGGATCATATTGTTCTAAAAATTTAATCACTTCTTTAACAATCGGTGTTGGTGTAGAAGCGCCTGCAGTAACCCCTACCTTTTCGATTCCATTCAGCCATTCGAGTTTAAGTTCTGATAAATCCGCAATCCGATAAGAGTGTGTATGAGCAATTTCTTCAGAAACTTGCGTTAAACGATTTGAATTGTTGCTTCTCGGATCTCCAACGACCAGTAATAGGTCAGCCTCACCTGCCTGTTTCGCGACAGCTTCTTGTCGAACTTGAGTCGCTAAACAGATTTCTTTATGAATCTCAATATATGGGTATTTTTCTTTTAAACATTCCATTAAATCCGCCACATCCCATTGACTCATCGTCGTTTGGTTTGTCACGAGGATCTTATTTGTTTGTAGATTTAATTGTTCCACATCCTTTAAATTTTGCACTAAATGCACGTGGCCTGGAGCGACACCGATAGCACCTTCTGGTTCAGGGTGTCCTTTCTTACCAATATAAATAATTTCATAACCTTGAGCGGATTTTTCTTTGATTAGTTTATGCGTAACGGTGACGTCTGGGCATGTTGCATCAATAGCAATTAGTCCTTTTTTACGTGCCAATTCACGTACTTCTGGCGACACGCCATGTGCCGTAAAAATAACAGTTCCTTGTTCAACTTGTTCTAAAATCGCAAGTCGGTTTGGTCCATCTAAAGTAATAATTCCATCTTGTTCGAATGCATCCGTGACGTGTTTATTATGAACAATCATTCCGAGTATATATATCGGTCTTGGTAATGTTTTATCAAGAGCTGCATTGCGTGCGATGACCATGGCATCAACCACGCCATAACAATATCCCCTTGGTGTAATTTTAATGACTTGCATGATTCGAACTCCTTTCAATGCTCGCTACGTCTATTATAACGGACTCAGGATTTGAATACAAAGTTAGAGTTTAAGCATCAAATGGAGGTTGGAATATACGCGGTGTGGATGGACGTGTTCTTGGTGTATATGTTTGTGCTTGCGTTTCTGGTTGTGGAGTTGGAGGTGGAGCTCCATTTCCACCAAACCTAAACCTCATTGGTCTTCTTTGTGGTGTATTGCCATTTTGTGCAGGTCCGGCCGCATTTGTTGGTCCATTAGCGTTAGGAATAGATCGGAAACCTTTGTAAAGTCTATAAAGGGCAGGAAGATTTTGGAACATAGGCGAGATTTGTTTGACCATAGGCGTAAATTTCTGAGCAGTATTGAATAATTGATCAGCTGTATTTAAGTATTGTTCTATTTTGGCAAAGCCCCCCAGCGCACCGGCTCCTCCAACCGCAGCTGCAGCTCCAGTTGCTTCGGCAGCCCCAGCAAAATTCCCCGCTGAATCAGCAGCCCTTGCGGCTCCGCCGGCAAAGTTCCTAGCAGCTCCCGCCATACTTGCAAAATTCCCACCACCTCCGCCACCTCTTGCAAAATTTTGAGAAGCATTATTGATAGCTCTAGGTATAGCTTGTGGTGGTCCGCCAAAATTCCCAACGGCTCTAGTAGGTGGAACAGGCATAGGTCGCATCATTTGTTGCATTCCATACGGATTAAAACCTCTTTGAAATGAGGAGTTACCATATGGGAAAAAAGATGGGTAAACCATAAGATTCTCCTTTCATGTTTTCAAGATAAAATCAAATTTACACAAGGCAAAGAACGATCTAACTCAGATTGACATATTGGTTAAGTCAATCTGAGTTATCCTCTGTTATTTCATATGAGAGAAGTAAAAAAGAGGTTTTAAATACTCATTAAAGTGATGACAAAAGAGTACATAGGAAAAATCACCAAAGGAATTGACGAATGCCTTATTAATAGATATGATATGCAAATGGTCTAATGAATGCGAATCGTGTTACAATGATTGAAGGAAGTTAGGAGGGACAATTGATGTCCAAATATACAGATTATAATTTTCAGCCTTTTTTACGAGAGGCTATTCAAAAGTTAGGCTTTACAGAGCCAACACCCATTCAAAAAGAAATGATCCCACTTATTTTAAAAGGAAAAAGTGCGATCGGACAAGCACACACTGGTACAGGAAAGACGCATAGTTTTTTAATCCCGATTGTAGAACGTATTCGTCAAGACAAACAGGAAGTGCAAGCTGTAATTGCAGCTCCAACACGTGAATTAGCTATGCAAATTAATGTGGAATTGCACAAGTTAATAGAAGAAACCGATATTCAAGCAAAACTATTTATTGGAGGTACTGACAAACAGCGTTCAATTGATAAGCTAAAAACACAGCCACAAATTGTCGTTGGTACACCAGGACGAATTCGTGATTTAGTGAACGAAAAGGCGTTGCTTGTTCATACAGCATCTATTCTTGTCATTGATGAAGCGGATCTTGCCTTTGACATGGGCTTTATAGAGGATATTGATCAATTTGCATCACAAATGCCAGACAATCTTGAAATGTTTGTTTTCTCTGCAACAGTACCTGAAAGCTTACAACCATTTTTGAAAAAATATATGGAATCACCAGTTCACATTCAAATGGATGATAAAAAGCCTGTAGCGGAAAACTTAGATTTCTATCTTATTCCGACTCGTAGTAAATCAAGAAACCAAAAATTATTAGAGATAATGGAAGCCATAAATCCCTATTTGGCTATTATTTTTACGAATACCCGTAAACAAGCGGAATATGTTGCTGATTTTCTTACGAAGAATGGTTATCGTGTGGGTCGTGTTCATGGAGATCTTACGCCCCGTGACCGCAAAAAAATGATGAAACAGATACGTGATCTCGAATTCCAATATATTGTTGCGACAGATTTAGCTGCTCGTGGTATCGATATTCCTGGCGTCAGCCATGTCATTAATTATGAATTACCAACAGATTTAGAGTTTTTCATCCATCGCGTAGGTCGAACAGCACGTGCTGGCAATAAGGGACTAGCCATAACTATTTTCGAACCATCTGATGAAGATGCCATTGCACGCGTTGAAAATATGGGAATTCCATTCCAAGCAAAAGATATTAAAAATGAAGAAATTGTGGATATGAAAGACCGCCATCAACGTCAAAAACGTGAAAGAAAAGAAGACGAAATCGACAAAATCGCAAAAGCACGCGTTCGTAAACCAAAAAAAGTAAAACCGGGCTATAAACGAAATATGCGATGGGAAATGGAAAAAATCAAGAAAAAAGAAAGACGTAAACGTAGTCGCAATCGTTAACATTAGAAAGGGGATCTTAGAACATGCTTATCGGTTCTCATGTATCAATGAGTGGCAAAAAAATGCTTCTCGCATCAAGTGAAGAAGCTGCTTCTTATGGAGCAACTACTTTCATGATTTATACAGGTGCACCACAAAACACGCGTAGAAAACCTATTGAAGAATTGAATATTGAAGCAGGTTTAGCACATATGAAAGAACATGGTTTATCGAATATCGTTGTGCATGCGCCATATATTATTAATATCGCTAACACAACGAAGCCAGAGGTCTTTGCACTTGGTGTAGATTTTTTGCAAAAAGAAATTGAACGTACAGCTGCAATCGGTGCAACACAAATTGTATTACATCCAGGTACTCATGTTGGTGCAGGTGCCGATGTAGGAATTGCAAAAATCATCGAAGGCTTAAATGAGGTCTTATCAACTGATTATCCGGTTCAAATTGCGTTAGAAACAATGGCTGGCAAGGGATCTGAATGTGGGCGGACATTTGAAGAATTAGCCAAAATTATAGATGGTGTCACCAATAATGAACGCCTATCTATATGTTATGATACATGCCATACACATGATGCAGGATATGATATCATAAATGATTTTGACGGCGTTTTAGATCATTTTGACAAAGTCATTGGCGTTGATCGCATCAAAGTTCTACATATCAATGATAGTAAAAATGTTTGTGGCGCTGCAAAGGACCGCCACGAAAACATTGGCTTCGGATATATCGGCTTTGAAGCATTGAATCGTATCGCACATCATGAGGCATTTACAGAAATCCCTAAAATCCTTGAAACACCATGGGTTGGCACAGATGCTAAACACAAAAAGGCTCCATATGCTTATGAGATCGAAATGCTCCAATCCCAAAAGTTTATGCCTGAAAAAATTGACGCATTACGTGGAGAATAAAAATTATTTGAATGCTTGCTATCTTGAAACGAAACATTTTACAAAACACTTGTCTTTTTAAATAAAAGAACAGGTGTTTTTTATATACGCTACTTATTATCTAACAAAAATTACATAATGAACTAAAATATGAAAATGAATAGGATAATTTACATATGCAAAATGTTTTAGATAGGAATATTATAATTAGCAAAATAAAGTCTAAAGTTCTGTTATTTGGAAAACTATTGATTTATGGAGTGTAAATGTTGGAAAATAATACATATGGCGATTTTGAAGGTAGGTGTGAATTTGGATAAAGCGGAACTAATTAGCAGAAGATCTGCTTTGCAAGGACAAATAGCTCAAAAAAGGCAACAAATTACTATTTTAAATGGTAAAATTGAGCGTCTTAAATCAGCAAAAGCACAACTAATTGATGTCATAAATGAAAGTAGCCATTATGAAAGGAAAATTCAAAGTTTAGACATAGATACAACACTTTGGAAGGGTATTACGAAAAATAAATATGAAAATGTAAAGCATAATATCGGACAATCCTTAGGAGATTATAATCAAAGTTTGCAAAGTATAGAAGATAGCATGGAAGAGGAAATTGTGAGATTGTCCAATCAGCTACAACTTTGTTATGAAGATATTTTTTCTTTACAATCTAGTATTTCAAGTCTCAGTCATTCTATTGAAATATCGGCGAAAGAAGGATGAATAATCTATGGGAGAAATCTCGATCAATAAATTAGTATTTGATTCAACGGTTAAGGAGATTAAAAATGCTAAATCTGTTTTAGAAGGTGTTAAAATACCAAGGCATCAATTCAAGATGACAGATGTAAGCAGCATAGAAGAACAACTAAAGGTCATAGAGGATTTAAAAAATGTATTAAGCTTATATGACCAATTTTTAGGAACAGATTTGACTAAGTTACAAACTATAGGAGATTCTATGATACAGCACGATGAGCATCTAGCAAACCAAATAAAAAAATAATGAAGATGCTAGGAGTTGAAATGCATGAAGATAGCGATGGAAGAATTGCTAGATCTTCAATTGGATTTAAAGAGTAGTGTGAAAAATATCACTGCCAAATTAGATACAGTTAAACAAAAAACAAATAACATAAGCAAAATGCATTCGTTTCAAGGAGTAACTGCAGATACAACGAAACAATATTTTCAGAATGTTCACGGACAAATAATAATGGATTTACAAGAAACTACGCGACATGTATTGGAAAACTATTCAAAAATGATTCATGCATTTCAGCAAATGGTGGATGCGGATTCTAATGCTATTCTAACAAAAGAATATTTAACCGATTTAAATAAAGAAGTAAAAACATTAGAAAATAGCATGAAGGATATACATCATGAAGGACAACAAATCATAACAAGCGTGTCAGATATCATCAGCTTACAGCCACCAGTCATTTCAATGTTTATCGACAATGTGAGCAACTCAGAGAAGTATATACAAAATGTTAAGGAAAGATTTCATCATTTTAATCAAAAAGGATTACAGATCGTTAACGATTCCAAACAAGATGTAGAAAAAGTGATGCAGAAAATTAGACAGCTTACTACAAATAGCATAGCATCATCCAATAATTTTCCTAAACTCAATTCAAAAGATATTGAAAACATACAAATCGAATGGGCAACCATGACTGTGGGAATGTTGGCTGGTATGAAGAGCTTTGAAAAGGTATTAAAAAATATTAATAAGGCAAACACACTGATGACTGCCGCAGCGCAGTTATATACTTATTTCAAGTTAGATAAAAAAACAAGAGATATATTAAGAAAAAAAGGTATACATGGATTTACAAAAGAACAATATCGAAATTTTAATAACATAATTTCAACTACTTTTTATAGATTCAAAGCAAAAGACTTTATGCACCATTTGGGAGAATTTAAAACAAAAGCATTCACTGAGGATAATTATAAAATATTGAGAGATAGCTTAGATGCATATGGAAAAGAACGTGGTAAGCTCGCGATGCTGCGAGAATACGATAAATTATTTGGATTAGAAAAATATAGAGAATTTGTAAAGCTCTCACCTTCCAAAAAAACAATAAAAATGGTTACCACATTTGGGGATGAATTTGTAGGAAAAAAATATAAAGCAACCAAAAGGGCAATCAAATCTTTACCAAGTTGGAAAAATCCAAAGATTGCTTATAAAAATGTAGCAGAAAGTTTCAAAGAAAGTACTAAAGGTATGAATTCACTTGGGAAAAGTATGAAAGCTGTAGGAAAAGGATTAGGACCCCTAGGCGTAGGAATTGTTGCTACGGACAATTATAAAACTTACAAAGGAGACACCCAAAAGGTTGTTGTGGGTACAGTTGTTGATACAGCGTTTAGCTCAGGGGCTGCAGCAGCAGGAGCAGCAGTAGGATCTGCGTTTTTACCTCCGATTGGTACAGTGGTTGGAGCTGGAGTGGGAATAGGTGCTAACGTATTAATAAACAAAAAATATGATGGGAAAAGTCTGCCAGAAAAATCGAAAGAATTAATAAATAAACAAATAAAATCTACAGCTAAAGCTTGTAAAAAAATAAGCTCATCTATATCAGGGTGGTTTAAATAAAAGGGTGAAAAGATGAATCATTTAGATGAAAAATATTTTGCGGATTTTAAATACATCGCCAAAAATAGACTTGATAATGGGGGAATGTATGTTTTTAATATTGGTACCTTAATATATTCAGTAATAATGATTGGAATTCCATATCTTGTGATGAAAACATGGGGAACTGTTGGTTGGGAACAATTAACTCCTTTTCTCCAGAATGTTTTTAAAATGGAAGGAATTTTAATAACATTGCAATTCTTCATTTTACTATTTTGTTTTAAAGTGAATAATGTGAATCAGAGAATACTTAGTATTTCAAGTGTTGTTTATGCATATAAGATGACAATAGATCCATTTGTAGCACTAGCTTATAATACGATGTATAGTGGCGTTTATGATATTGTAAAATACTATTTAGCCGCAATTCTAATTTTAGGATTACTAATACATTTTGTTTTTCTTTATCATTGGATCAGGAAAATAAAAAAAGGAGAATATTCAACATCAATCCGGATTGAGAGTCAAACAAAAAGAAAAAAGAATTTTTTATTATTTTTTGCTATTTTTAATCTTGTAGTATTTTCATTTTTATTGATGCGCAGTTTTAATAATTACAATGATATCATTCTTTTACTAGTCGCACTCGTGATACTAATCTCCATAGCTTATGCGATTTGTGAATTTATCATTGTAGCATATTGTGTTTTCCGCTTTCCATCTTTTGCAGTTAATCCGCCACCGCAAAAGAAATCGCAATATGTAAATCCTAAGAATCGAAGAAAAAAGAAAAAAAGGAAGAAACAATAGATAGGGAAAGTTAATTTAATTTATCTTAAATGAATTGGAATGGTGCTTTCAGTATAGAAATCAAAAGAATCAAAGAAAAAGTAATTCAATTCTGGAATGGTTCAATTGTCTATGAGAGGCGGTCTTATGCTACAAATAAAAAAGGAAAAATTTTCTGAGATTAAATATGAAATTCAACATGGTAGGCTAACGATTTCTGGAAATAGAATGTATCTTTTAAGTTTATTCATTTATTCCCTTGTTCTATTAGGCATAACATATAGAGTTGCTTGTTCAGTCGGAATAAATGTACTTCCAAGGGAATGGAAAGTAATTCTTTACGCTGAATTAAGTCTATTGATTCTTCAAATACTATTAATTTTATTATGTAAAACAAAAAGTACTTTTAATTATAAAGTATTAAGTGTTAGTCGAGTTTTCTATACGTATAAAGTTTCTCTTGATCCCTTCATAATGATTGCCATGTTTACCATAGATAATGGAACATTTAATTCCTATGCTCCTTTTCTATTATTAATAGTTTTTACAGGAATGATTGTTCATATATTAGTTTTGATGAATAGTATTAAAAAGGAAAAAAAGAAATTATTCAATAAACAAAACACAATGATATGGATATCAATTTTATTTTTAAGTATTGTTTTAATAACAGTATTATCAAGAAATGCACTATTTCAAGATATTAATATGTTCTTAATGACTATAGCATTTACAATAGTATTTATAGCTATGTTAATAGGAAATTGTGAATTCATAATAGCAGCTTATTGCGTTTTTCGCTTTCCATCCTTTGCAGTAAATCCGCCACCGCAAAAGAAATCGCAATATGTAAATCCTAAGAATCGAAGAAAAAAGAAAAAGAAGAACAAAAGATAAATAGTCATTCCATATTTTAAATTCTGAATCTATTATATAGAAAGGAGATTGAACATGATCGTACGTGAAGAATCACTTGTCATTCGCAATGTTATTTGTGTAGAGGAGATTATTCCACATGGGGAATGGTATTTGCCTGCTTTAAGTTTACGTAGAAATTTAGTGAATAAAGATATTTACTATACAAGTCCTGTCGTTTTTAAAGCAGAGGAGATGAAAGACGAGCCTGCCTTTGGAAAATATTCTTATTATATTGGGTTAAATACCGAAGTTGAAGTAGATGATGATGCAGAATTTAAACAATTAGAGTATTTGGAAATTTCTCCAGCCATTTATGTGAGATGTGCAGAAATTGACGAATTAGAAGAGGCTTATGCACTTTTAAGAAATTATGCGCAAGAAAATGATTTTATGATAGAAGAACCTTTTTATCATGTATGTTTTGATGCATTTGATCGTGTGATTATGGATATTTATGCTCGAGTGAAAGAAGGGTGAGGAATGGTTGTAGATTTTGAAACAATGATGTATAAGAATGTGGTCTGGCATACATATGAAATCCATTTTAGCCAATTTGAGCTTGCGATGGAGGATTTTAATGACAAATTGGTGGACGCAAATTTAACAGTAGCAGGTCCTCTCTTTTATGCATTACATAACATTCCTTTTGACGAAAAAATGCTGATTGATATTTATATTCCTATAGAACAATCTTATGTTCCGAAAGAGTCGGATTTATTCTTTCAAAGTTATTTCTATATAGATGAGATGTTGATGACGAGAGTAAGAGATCATTTTGAAGCGAGGACCGAAATAGCCTACGATGAATTATTTCAATATGCGTTTCGGCATGATTATCAGATCAATTCACCAATCTTCCATATTTTAAGAGGTGACGATGAAGGGGAATGGGTAGAATTGAAAGTACGAGTCTACAAGGAAAATGATTTATAAAGTGAAGCTTCCATCAATGGGGGGTTTCTTCATCCCCCACTGAATAGAAGAACTCAGGTTAAAAGCGCCACGTCCTGTGGCAACACCTGAGTGACCAACATCTTGCCCGCCCGAACCAATCGGGCTTTTACGGGCAGTTGTATCTTTCTCGTTTCTCTCTAAACCTTGAGGTGGGGGTCTTACTGCCCGTTAAAGCGGGATAAAATAGATTTATAATGGACACAAATAACAGGCGTGTTGATGGAGAAAAAATGAATAAATAGCACGTCTGGATAAAGATTGTATCTGTTGAGGTGACGTGCTATTTATATTGCTTACTTCTACCTATATATATTTGCTGTATTTTCCTAGTAATTCTTTTGCTTTCTTTTTGCCAAGTACCGTTTCGATTTCTTTTGTCACATGATCAGGGATACCTGTTAGTAGCCATGAGATCGAAAACGATGAAAGAAGTGGGCGGAGTTTTTGTATTTCTTTTTTCGAAAGTGGAATCTGATAAGTTTTGGCATATTCAGCAAGCTCCTTATCTGATTTACGATTAATTTCACTTAATAATGCAAGATAATCCATATACTCATCCTTTCAAGAGATTGTTCTTTACAAAGCTCCCTCTATCTATTATACTTTGATTCTGTAAATCGTAATGATTATGGATTGGAAAGAAGCGAAGCATATGGCGCAACAGTTGTTAATTGAATTACAAGATGTTTCATTTCAATATGAATTTACGCAAGTGTTAACAGATATATCTTTAACTGTTAGAGAAGGTGATTTTTTAGCGTTACTCGGTCCAAATGGTTCTGGAAAATCTACTTTGTTGAAAATTATTTTAGGTCTATTAAAGCCTACAAAGGGTACTGTCAAGTTATTTGGAGAACCAAGTTCAACTTTTAAGCATAGAGAGTGGATTGGCTATGTTTCACAAAAATCCAATTCATTTAATGCTGGATTCCCTGCAACTGTAAAAGAGGTTGTAACGAGTGGGCTTACTAAAAAAATGGGTCTATTCAAAAGACATTTACCTAATCAGCAAGAGCTTGTGATAAACTCTTTGAAAGCTGTTGGTATGGAGCAATTTGCAAATCGAAACATTGGTGAACTTTCTGGTGGTCAGCAACAACGTGTCTTTATAGCAAGAGCACTAGTTGCAGAGCCAAAACTACTTATTTTAGATGAACCAACTGTCGGAATTGACCACGAAAATGTGCAGTCATTTTATGATATGCTGACGAATTTAAATGAGCAACATCATATGACCATGATTTTAGTGACACATGATGTTGATACTGTAGCGAGTTCGATCAGCCACGTTGCTTGTTTGAATCAAACGCTCCACTTTCATGGCTATAAAGACGACTATGATTCTTTATCTGAGGATCAATTGAATGCATGGTATGGTCATGCCGTTCGCAAAATTCATCATGACAATAAGGTGAAACAAAAATGATTGAATCAATATTACATTATGACTTTCTGCAAAATGCTTTTTTATCAGGAATTATTATTGGCATCATTGCCCCGTTATTAGGTGTTTTTATTGTTGTACGCCGCTTATCTCTTATTGCAGATGCATTAAGCCATGTTACGTTGGCGGGGATTGCTGGCAGTTTGTACATTAGCCAAAGTTTCGCAGCACTTGCCACCTTGAATCCAATTTATTTGGGCATTATTTCTGCTGTAGGGGGATCTGTTTTCATTGAACGCCTGCGCACATTATATAAGCATTTTGAAGAACTAGCGATCCCTATTATTATGTCAGCAGGCCTTGGGATGAGTGCTATTTTTATTTCCTTGGCACAAGGCTTTAGTACGGATTTATTTAGCTATTTATTTGGTTCTGTTTCGGCAGTCAGTAGGCAGGATTTATGGATTGTTCTGGGCATTGCTCTATTGGTGTTAGTGTTTATCTCTATGTTTTATAAAGAATTATTTGTTCTTTCTTTTGATGAGGAATATGCAAAAGCAAGTGGTCTACCTGCTAAAACTATTCATCTGTTCTTTATGATAGTAACAGCACTTGTCATTGCAGCAAGCATGCGGATCGTGGGGATTTTGCTTGTATCATCTTTGATCACATTACCTGTTGCAGCAAGTATTCGAATTGCAAAAGGATTCAAGCAAACGATTTTCTTTGCTATTCTATTTGGCGAGTTAGCGGTAATCGTTGGATTAGTCACTGCATTCTATTTAAATTTGGCACCTGGTGGTACAATTGTAGTAACTTCTATTTTAATTTTACTATTCGTCATTATTGGAAAGAAAATGGTAATGACTATTCGGGCAAAGAATTGAAAGGAGTAGGAGGGCTATGAATTTAACAAAAGCATGGGAAATTTTAAAGAAAAGCGGCTTTAAAAAAACAGATAAGCGTGAGCAAATCCTAGAAATGTTCGAAGCGACTGAAAAATATTTAACAGCCCGCGACCTGCTTGTTGTGATGAAAAAGGATTACCCAGGTATGAGCTATGATACCATCTATCGCAATCTAGCTACATTTGTAAAACTTGGCATATTAGAGGAAACTGAGCTGTCAGGTGAACGTCATTTTCGTATGCAATGTGAAACCGAGCATCATCACCATCACTTTATCTGTATGGAATGTGGGAAGATCAAAGAAATCCATCTCTGTCCAATGGATATGCTACAAGAACAATTACCAGAGTATGAAATAGATGATCACAAATTTGAAATTTACGGCAAATGTCCAGAATGTATTGCAAAAGCCTGTCACAGTTAATGGATGACAGGTTTTTGCTTTTTTATGACCTGAAAATCGAGTTTATTAACTTTCCAAGGTCGAGTATTTTTAAGGATTTTAGAAGATTTCCAAAATAATACATTGATTGTTTTTTATTATTTTACTTCATTTTTTTTATTCTAAACCGATAAAGTAGAGAGAAATAGATTGGAAAGAGGCAAGAGAGTTGGAGCATAAAGAATTAATTGCCATAATAAATAAATTGGTTGATGAATTAGATTTTATTTCTGCAAGAAAACTGATCGAGGAAAATATGGAGTGGGTCAATCAATATAGGGTTCATCTCAACAGCAATGCTAGAGAGATTCTTGCATTTCTCAAACATAAACTAGATTCTGGTGAAAAGCCATTGACGAAATCTGATATTGCCACAATAAATGCTATCAATATGTATGCTTCTAAATTTGATTTAAGAGGCTTAAAGCTGACTATAAAAGGAAAAGAACAATTACTATTAAGAAAAGAAACATTAAATTTCTTAAATATTGATGCCAAGACGTTGCTAGAAAGCATGGGGACAATTAAAAAAGAGAGCCAAGAATAGTAAGCATTTGACTCTTTGAATGGGCAAAAGGAAACTCGTCATTAACAGTATTTTTATGAGGAAAATCAGTGAAGATTGATGAATGGTTATCAATTGCTTGAGAGAAATCACAAAATAATTATTCATAATAGGAAATGAAGATGGGACATAAGTTAAAAATGAATAGATTTTAATAAAAATCTTGAAAATAAAACCGTATGAAAATCAGGTTTATCCATCTGATTTCATACGGTTTATTCATTTAATAAGGTTTTGGGTTGGTCTCTTGGATCTTATTCTTCAAAAGGAAATTCAATCACATATCCCAATCGAATATCACATTGTTCAAGAACAGGAATAGATAATGTGATCATGGTTGAGATAATCAGGCAATTGATGAGTATTTTGGATAATAGATCTGTGTTTTTCGATTTAAATGTACTGATAATGTATTGAATGAAAAAGAGGAAAATAAAACAATTTACGAAGACATTCAA
Organism: Rummeliibacillus sp. SL167; assembly: GCF_007896505.1. NCBI lineage: Bacteria > Bacillati > Bacillota > Bacilli > Caryophanales > Caryophanaceae > Rummeliibacillus > Rummeliibacillus sp. SL167. Next base: position 553,910 of record NZ_VCBM01000001.1, read on the forward strand.
AAAATATTGCCAGTCCATTATTCTACACCACTTTTCTCGATTCTTATATGTTTTCATGCAGATTAATTAGAAAAAAATGGGGCAAAAATGATAATAGATCATCAATACGCCTAACATCTCTTTCTTTATTAATTATTATACAAAAAGATTGTTAAAGATAATAGTTTTATGGATTTTAAATATCGAAGATTTATGATAAGGTTTGCCAATCTTGTTACAAGTTCATCTATAGTGAATTTTATAATATTTTACAATGTATAATATGAGTTGGGGAAAGTTATAGTAGGGAAAAGGAGAGTTCTGCCATGAGATTATTAAAAGCCTCTTTATTAGTAATTGTTTTAATCATTGGATTAGTCGGCTGTGGAAAAGGTGATTCTAAAGCAAATACGAGAGAAATTATTATTCCTAAAACTGAATTTTATCAATATCTATATATCCAAAGTGTAAATGATAAAGGTGTTTCAACAAAAGAGACAAGCAAACTGATTCAAGATCCTGCCGTCGTACAAGATTATATACGAACTGTTAATCGATCTGTTGTAATGGTGCCTAAATCTGAAAAGCAGGCAGAAGTTGTAAAACAATTAGATAAAAAAGGAAGTTATATAGTAGCGCTTGGTGATACAAAAGAAATGAATAAACTAACTTATAAGATCTACATGCTTAAGGATGGTACGATTTTCTTCCAAGATACAATGAAAAAAGAAATGATGTATATGACAGTCAAAAAAGAGCCTAAGAAATTAGAAAAGGCTAAAGAAATCTTGGATATCAATTTTTGATGGACATTGAGTAGAAAAAGTTTTTTTAACGAAAAAGAATATGTGGCACAATGGAAAAGTGGTATTCCACAACATAAATATAATACTTCAATTGGTATCTCGGAAGTAATATTAACAATTACGAATCAGACTGTAATTCAAATAGGAATAGATAATCAATATCAAGGAAGAGTTTTTAGTGTTTCAGAGGCTGGGTGGAATTGTTCATTATTAATTGGTTCAGTAATAGGTGGATTATTAAATGATTGGTTAAGTTTGACTTTTACATTTACAACGTTAGGCGCAATACTTGCCTTGTACTCTATTTACCAATTATTCACTTTTTTAAAGACTTCAAAAAATGTTAATAATAACATCCAAAAAACAAATATTGATTCCTAATAAAAGTTAATATCTACATGACAAATTGGAGAGAAATAATGGATCAACTTTATATAAAAATTTACAAGAAACTATATGATTACTATGGACCACAAAATTGGTGGCCAGCTGATACACCATTTGAAGTCATAATCAGTGCAATTCTTGTGCAAAATACAAATTGGAGTAATGTTGAATTGTCTTTGAAAAAATTAAAATCATATCTTACTCCTGAAAAACTAGAGAGTTTAACAGAAGAAAAGCTTGCTCAACTTATAAGATCAAGCGGATATTATAATGTGAAAGCAAAAAGAATTAAAGCATTTTTGAGTTGGTTCAAAACATACGATTACCAGTTTAGTAATGTGGAAAAAGATCATACAGATATTTTAAGGCAAGAATTGTTAAATATTCATGGTATAGGTCAAGAAACGGCTGATGTCATCTTGTTGTATGTATTTAATCTTCCTGTCTTTATTGCTGATAGTTATGCTAGAAGACTTTTTAAAAGAATTGGAATGAATGTGCCAAGTACCTATGATGGATTACGTAAACGAGTTGAAAAAATTTTTCCGACTGAGTCTTATTTACTTAATGAATATCATGCATTATTAGTAACCCATAGTAAAACACACTGTAAAAAAAAGCCTATTTGCGATCAATGCCCAATAAGAGATATTTGTGAGCAACACCTCATAGATTAGTTGTCGTACTTTCTCCTTTTTGCTGAGGGATAAGATGCTACAAATAATACAATTATTCCTGTTGAATTAATCATTGTAGACGAATCTAACCGCTAAATTGAACGTGAAATTAAACATGCGTATTGCTTCTGACTGGGTTAAGAAATCTAATGATGTGCAAAGCGAGAAGCCACTGAAAAAATCTATTCAGCTCTAAAATATGATAAAAATAAACTTTTTTAGCCTATAAAAGTAAAGGAAAAGCATATTTTTATCAATAAGAATGTCCGTTCTATAGTTTTTCAGTGGTCTTAAAAGTGAGCAGGTCGTAGCAGTGATCAGCGAGTACACTTTATTTAGTGGAAAATATTGGATAATAAACATGTCTGATTTTCTATATAAGAACTTTATATCTTTCTCTTTATTCTCTGCTTAGAAAGAATTGGTTACGTGGAGAATTTAGAGTTTTATTTACGCTGACAGAAAATACGTGTTTACTTGAAAGAAAAAGAGTGCAATTCAGATCGATGCTGAATTGCACTCTTGCTTTTTAGAGAGCCTTTCTTTGGAAGATGAAGCTCTTGAATGAATGGATTACCTAGCTTCCAATACTTCTTTCTCACAATCTATTAAATTCCAAATTCCTTTTTCACCCAATGTTCGGCATCAAGCCAAGTATTGACGCGAATAACCCCCTTTGGAATGGGATCACGATTATACGGAGCATCGAACAACAAAACAGGAACATCTAATTCTTCATGAATATGAATCGCATTATCATGTTTATCTTCCATAAACAATTCAACCCCATGTCTACGTCCAGCAAGTACTTTGTCAGTTGAACCAACAATATCAATCGTATCATATGGTAATTGCTTTGTTTTAAACCACTGATTGGTCACTTCACGGGAGTTTTCTTCACGAGCTGTAATATAGTTTAATGCGACATTGGGATACCAGTAAGATAAAATACGCTGTGCATTTAATTGAACTGGTGGATTTTTGTAAATGTTAAGTTCTTCTTTTTTATACCATTTAAAGAATTCCTCTTTAGCAACAGTAAGTGATTCAGTCAGATCATAGGTTTTAAGGTCGTCTAATATAATATTCGTGCGAAATGCTTTATTGATATAGGGTAAAAGAAAATCGGGTGTTGTTACTGTACCATCAATATCAATGCCAAAACTATATTTTTTCACCATAGAAAATCCTCCTAGATGCTAATGTTGCGCGTTTACGATTTTTTCTTCTTCTTGCTTTTTGTAATACTCTTCTGCAAGAATATCAATTTCCTTTTTCAATTCTTCGACCATTGTTTCTTCTGGTACTTTACGAACTGTTTTACCATGACGGAAAAGTAATCCTTCACCACGAGCACCTGCGATACCGATATCTGCTTCACGTGCTTCACCGGGACCGTTTACTGCACAACCAAGAACAGAAACCTTGATAGGTGCTTTGATGGTTTGCAGATATTCTTCTACTTCGTTAGCGATTGAAATTAAATCGATTTCAATACGTCCACAAGTAGGACATGAGATCAACGTTGGCATATTAGAAGCTAAACCGAAAGATTTTAACAATTCTTTGGCTACTTTGACTTCTTCCACAGGATCAGCGCTTAAAGAAACGCGTAATGTGTTGCCGATACCTTTTGAGAGGATAGAACCTAAACCGGCAGCAGATTTAATCGTACCAGAGAACAGTGTCCCTGATTCTGTGATGCCTAAATGTAGCGGATAATCAAATGCACGAGCAGCTTTTTCATAGGCTTCAATAGCCAGATTAACATCAGATGCTTTCATCGATACAATGATATCGTGAAAATCAAGATCTTCTAAAATTTTAATATGGTGTAATGCGCTTTCTACCATACCATCAGCTGTTGGATAACCATATTTGTCAAGAATTTTACGTTCAAGTGATCCGGCATTGACACCTATACGGATCGGTACACCTTTTGCCTTTGCTGCATTAACAACAGCTTCTACTTTTTCTTTACGACCGATATTACCTGGATTGATCCGGATTTTATCCACACCAGCATCAATGGCTTTTAATGCAAGTTTATAGTCAAAGTGAATATCCGCAACGAGTGGGATATGAATACGTTTTTTTATGTCAGCTAAAGCATTAGCAGCTCGTTCATCTGGACAAGCAACGCGAACGATTTGGCAACCTGCATCTTCTAAACGAAGAATTTCAGCGACTGTTGCTTCAACATCATGTGTTTTTGTAGTTGTCATACTTTGGATGATTACTTCATTGCTTCCGCCGATTGTTAAATCACCTACACGAACTTTACGTGTTTTCGAACGGTGCGTGATTTCATTCATGAATTACTCTCTCCTTCGTGGCTTTAAAAGCCTTCGCTACAACCTATTTTAGCAGTGTTTCAAAGAAAATGACAAGAAAGAAACATAAACCGTTTAATTTGCACATGAATTAGCGTTTTTTGTCCGAAATGGCAACACAACCTGTTCACCAGGTTTAAAACTTTGCTTTAACAAGTGGGGATTGAATTTATATACAAGTTCAAGACGATCAGCAAAGGTTAAATTTTCTGCTGGGTATAAAGAAAATAATGATTCCCACGTATCTCCTGGTGCAGTTGTAACAGTGATCGTTTGAATTTTATCGGTTTCCTCGCATTTTTGTTTTGGGGTGTAAAAATCCGCTTTTGATATGGTTCCTTCCATTAAATCTACTTTTATAAAATATGCACAAATTAAAATAATAAGTGCGGAAACTAGTACTTTCACAAAAAATCCCTCCCTTTTCCATCAATATATGAAAAAGAAAGAGATTCAGACCTATTTTTTCGGTTGAATAGGATATTTTGAACAAGCAATGATCAAGAAAATAGCTGTAATAACAATACTAATGCTGGATACTAAGCGATTATTCGTCGTGATAAAGACAGAAATTGTCGTGAAAATCGTTGCTAATGTTACAGCAAATGCAGCAGTACGCCAAATGTGTCGGAATTCACCACGTCTATTTTGAAGCTTCAAAATGCCCAGCCCAACAAAAGCGTAAATACTAATTTGAACAAAAAGCGTAAACGAATTAATGATAAATAATAGTACAAAAGCAAATGGATATATCAGCCATTTAATGTCGTCGACAAATTGTTTCAATCCTTTCATTTGGCTTGTTTCAAATCCTACCCCAGTTATAAATTGAATAAAAGAAATAATGGTAACGAATAGCACCAGTAGCAAGACGTATTGAATAACTTTTCCAATTGGAAGCAGTCGATATGCAGCAAGCTTTTTAGGATGAATGAGGCTGTCAGTGAATAACTGCCAATGTTTGATCTTCATATATATAACCTCCAATAGTATAGTAACATGGAAATCAACAGGACATGTACACAACGCATAAATGATTTCAAAAATGTTTGAGATCAAATTTTACTGGATACAGATATAGATTTTGAAGATTGCTAGGAAAAATTGAGAATCTATAAATTGGCATTTTTCATGTCTTAATGAGAAAATATACAAAGTGAATTTAATTATTGGGGGATGGATAGCTTTTTATTAATGTGGATTTTTTGGACACCTCCTTCATTTTATGGATAAAATCGAATAATAGAAAACATCTACTTAACTATATTGAAAGTATTATGGAAAGGAGAAAGTGAATGGATATTCTCTCATGGATTCTTGTTATTACTAGTTTTATCATTGCATTTGTTGGACTGATCTATCCGATTATTCCTTCTGTTTTATTTATCTTTTTAGGTTTCATCATCCATGGACTTTTTCATGGATTTAGTGAATTTCCGTGGTGGTTCTGGGTTAGTGAGGTACTTTTTACTATATTGCTGTTTGGTGCCGATACATTGGCAAATGCATTTGGTGTGAAGAAATTTGGAGGGTCTGAGGCTGGTATTTGGGGAAGTACCATTGGGTTATTGGTGGGCCCTTTTGTGATTCCTTTTGCGGGGATTTTAATCGGTCCGTTTATCGGAGCCGTCATTGCAGAATTACTATTTTCAAAGAGTTCTCTGAAACTGGCTTTAAAAACAGGGGTTGGATCGCTTGTCGGCTTTTTGACTTCTGTCGTAACAAAGGGAATTGTGCAAATCGTGATGATCGTTCTATTCGCGTTAGCTGTATAAAATGAGTAGTATTTCAGACTAAAGACTGAAATTGCAAAATATAGTTAATAATATTTGAAGGCAAATCTAAATTTTGTTAACCTATTGAATGTAGTAAATAACTATTTAATTTTGAGGAGGAATTTTATCATGGCATTTGAATTACCAAACTTACCATACGCATTTGATGCATTAGAACCACATATTGATGCTAAAACAATGGAAATCCATCACGACAAACATCATGCTACATACGTAGCTGGCTTAAACGCTGCTTTAGAAGGCAAAGCAGAATTCGAAGGAAAATCAGTTGAAGAAATTATCGCTAACTTAGCTGCTGTTCCTGAAGCAATTCGTACAGCTGTTCGTAACAATGGCGGCGGTCACGCTAACCACTCATTATTCTGGGAATCATTATCTCCAAATGGTGGCGGTCAACCAACTGGCGAATTAGCAAAAGCAATCGATGAAAAATTCGGTTCATTTGATGCATTTAAAGAAAAATTCGCTACAGCAGCTAAAACTCGTTTTGGGTCAGGCTGGGCTTGGCTATCATTAGCTAACGGCGAACTAGAAATTTCTTCTACTCCAAACCAAGATTCTCCACTAAGTGAAGGTAAAACACCATTACTAGGTCTTGATGTTTGGGAACATGCCTACTACTTAAATTATCAAAACCGTCGTCCTGACTATATTGCAGCATTTTGGAATGTGGTAGATTGGGATAAAGTTGCAGAACGTTACGCTGCTGCAAAATAATATTGGTTTTATTGGAACTAAGCACGTATCTTACACGTCAGTAAGATGCGTGCTTATTTTTTTTACTAAGTAAAAATGGATTTTGTTTTTTCTGTATATAAAAGTTGATCTATTAGCTAAATAAGATCATTAAAATTTTTGTGGATTTTGAAGAATTACCTACATATAAATTTTCAAAACAATGTACCTTAGAAAAATAGATTGCGATACCGTAGAATTATTTTGGGATAGAAGAAGCTTTCAAATATTACTAAGCCTTCCTTTATAGCGGATCGTTTCACCAAACTTTTTGGTATAGATTGAAACAAATACATAGATATAGGTAGGGAATGCTAACTCTCTATGTTTTGGAAAAGCATGCAATTCTTCATTTTTTACGAAATCGTTTTATGTTTCCGGTTGAAAAATGATATACTACTAATTGTAAATTGAGCGGAAAGGGGCTAAAAGCATGCGCCAAAAAAACAAAAATATAAAGAAACGTGCTTCAAATATCAAAGCAAAACAGCGTGCAAATCTTTCTTTTCGGATGAACATTCTTTTCTTCTCGATTTTCTTGTTATTTTCAATCCTTATTTTACGCTTGGGTTATATGCAAATCGTAAAAGGGGAAGATTATGTTAGGGAATTAGAACAAACAGAAGAAGTCACAGTTAATACTAGTGTTCCAAGAGGGAGAATATATGACCGCCAAGGACGAGTATTAGTTGATAATAAACCGAAGAATGCTATTACGTATACGAAACTACAATCAACTACAAGTAAGGAAATGCTTAAAACCGCTAAAAAATTGGCACAGCTTATTAAAATGGATACGAAAAAAATCGCGTTGCGTGATAAACAAGACTATTGGATCACGATTCATAAAACAGAGGCCTATGCAAAGGTAACCAAACAGGAAAAATCTGCTATTGAAAAAGATGAAAAATTATCAGCATCAGATAAACAAGCAGAGATTGATAAATTAGTGCGTAAACGTATTACAAAAGCCGAGCTAAACAGTTTTACCAAAAAAGATTTACAGGTTTTAGCCATTTATAGCAAAATGTTAGCCGGCTATAATTTATCCCCTCAAATTATCAAAAGTGATAAAGTTACAGATAAAGAGTTTGCCATTGTATCCGAACATTTAAATGAATTGCCAAATGTCAATACAACAACAGACTGGGAGCGCAAAAAGAATTCCGATTTAAGTATCTTAGGATCCACCACGACACCTTCGGAAGGAATTCCTAAAGACAAGCTAAATTATTATTTAGCACGTGGTTATTCTAGAAATGATCGTGTGGGAAAAAGTTATATCGAAGCCCAATACGAAGATCTATTACAAGGTCAAAAAGCGGTCGTAAAAAATGAAACCAATGGGAAAGGGCAAGTAGTCGAAACAAAAACAACTTTCCCAGGTTCTCCAGGAAAAGACTTAGTACTAACCATTGATAGTCAGTTACAAAAGAAATTAGAAAAGATTGTGGAACAACATTTGCTCTCAGCAAAGGCAACGGGTGCTTCCAGCTTGCTAGACCGAGCATTTCTTGTCATGATGAATCCGAATACGGGTGAAATCTTATCAATGGTCGGGAAAAAAATTGATACGGATGAAAATGGTCGCTCCGTCGTCAATGATTATGCAATCGGTACATTCACGTCTGCTTATGAAGTAGGGTCAGTGATTAAACCTGCGACACTATTAACAGGATATTCCTATCATGCTGTAAGTCCGAATGAAGTATTGACCGATAAACCTATTAAAATTGCTAGTACAGAGCCTAAATCATCTATCTTTAATCGTAATGGTGCGATTCCAATGTCCGATTTGGACGCTCTTGAGCAATCATCGAACTCGTATATGTTCCAAGTTGCGATGAAAATTGCCGGCGTTCACTATGTTTATAATGGTGGGCTTGCTGTAAAACCGTCTGATTTTACGAAAATGCGGAACTCTTATGCACAATTCGGGTTAGGATCTGATACAGGTATTGACTTACCAGGGGAGTTTGCAGGTTTTAAAGGGCAAGAACTATTACCTGGTAAATTGCTTGACTTAGCCATCGGACAATTTGATACATTCACACCACTTCAATTGGCGCAATATGTTTCAACAGTGGCCAATGGTGGGAAAAGAGTTCAACCACGTCTTGCAAAAGAAATTCGCGAGCCTTCAGAAGACGGCAAAACACTTGGACCCATTATTGAAGAATTTAGTCCTAACGTATTAAATACGATCAATAATTCTCAATATGAGATTGATCATGTTAAAGAAGGAATGCATCGCGTGTATTTTGGTAGTAAAGGTACGGCAGCCAAATATTTTCAAGATGCGAAATTTGATGCCGCTGGTAAAACAGGTACAGCAGAAGTTGTTTATTACGGTCCGAAAAAAGCTGCATACGGTTTACGGACATTGACGATTACACATATTGGTTTTGCACCGTATAAGAATCCAGAAATCGCTTATGCAGTAGTTGTCCCATGGGTAACGACGAATGATAATTATGAAGCAATCAATAATGAAATTGCGAGAGAAGCGGTTGACACTTATTTTTCTTTAAAAAAGAAAGAATTAAAAAGAGATGAGGAAACTGTAGGACAAAAAATTATCAGATCCACATCTAAAAATACTTCTGATAACACAGAAGAGTAACGTTTTTATATGATAATATAGCGGTCTCATAAATTGACATAAAACGCAAAGTACGAATGTTGGACGCAAAACAGCATTCGTACTTTTTGTATTTTCCATACGATTTGAAATCATCTCTTGTGAGAACATTTTTATATCTAAAGCTGCCAATCAACGATTGCCTAATATTTTTTATGGATATAATTGGATAATCAACAAATCTGTTTTATATTAGAAAAAATTTTTTCATAGATTCCACACAAAATGCAGTATGTCTTTATAAGAAGCACCCACGACTTTTGGTAAAAGAACTAACTGGATATCAACAAGCTTGATAAACGTATTCAATTATTTACAATCTATTTACAAAAACATAATAATATATAACATTCCATTTATATTTCCTCAACAAACCTTCTATATAGTATGTATTGTAATAAACAAAACAGGGGCTTTGAAAAATTCATTAACGGCGAAACTGATTTTTTAAATACATCTCATGAAGAAGATGAAGAAGCTGACCAGTTGAAAAAACAGGAATTAACTATACGAAATTTAAAATTGCACATGATGGTTTATCTATTGTTATAAATAAAGGAAATAATTAGATTGAATAGTTCATTTAAAACATGGCAACTTATGATGTGCAGCTATCAAACGGTAATGTAGTTATGGAACGACTAATTATATTATTCGTATTTCAGATTATTTTAAACTCGATGGCTATTTTTATCCGAAAAACGTTATCAATAGGGGGATATTAGATGTTGAAAATTCAAGCAAAGGAAACGACTGTTGAAAGTTCGGTTGAAGATATAAAAGTGCTTCATACAAAAGAGAAAAAAAAAGTTTATCAAACCGAAAATTTAAATCTTTGGTATGGTGATCAACAAGCTTTAAAGGATATTAATCTTGATATTGCTGAAAACGAAGTAACGGCTATTATTGGGCCTTCTGGTTGTGGTAAATCGACCTACATTAAAACATTGAATCGTATGATAGAACTGATCCCGTCTGTTCATACAACAGGTGAAATTATTTATCGCGACCGTAATATTTTGGACAAAAATTATAGTGTAGAGGAATTAAGAACAAAAGTAGGAATGGTTTTCCAAAAACCAAATCCGTTTCCAAAATCTATTTATGATAATATCGCGTACGGACCAAGAATTCACGGTATCAAAAATAAGAAAGTATTAGATGAAATTGTAGAAAAAAGTTTGCGCGGAGCAGCTGTTTGGGATGATGTAAAGAACCGTTTAAATCAAAATGCATACGGCTTATCTGGTGGACAACAGCAACGTATTTGTATCGCACGTTGTTTAGCTATTGAACCAGATGTTATTTTAATGGATGAACCAACTTCAGCTCTTGATCCAATTTCAACATTAAAAGTGGAAGAACTTGTTCAAGAATTAAAACAAAATTATTCCATTATTATCGTAACGCATAATATGCAACAAGCCGCTCGTATTTCTGATAAAACAGCGTTTTTCCTAAATGGGGAAGTGATTGAGTTTGACGATACCAATAAATTATTCTCAACACCAGCAGATCGAAGAACAGAAGATTATATTTCTGGAAGATTCGGTTAGGAAAGGTGAAAAGTCTATGACACCCAGAGAAAAATTTGATAACGATTTACAGCACGTACAAAGTTTATTAGTTGAATTATGTGAACGTTCGATCCATGCTTTTGAAAAATCATTAAATGTATTCTTTTCAAAAAATATGGATGGTGCCATTATTATTATTGAACAGGACCGTTTTATCAATCGCTTGGAAGAGCATTTACTTGACGAAGTGATTCTTTTGATCATCAAGCAACAGCCTGTTGCAACAGATTTGCGAAGATTAGTTGCTCTTATTAGAGCAGCACAAGACATGGAAAGAATAGGGGATTATGCAGTCAATATTGGAAAAGAAACCATTCGCATCGGAACAAATCTTAACCCTTATCCGGAAGAACAGCTTCGTGAAATGGGCAAGTTGACGATCGACATGTTGAAAGAGATGTTAGATGCTTTTGTTCAAGAAGATGTGAAAAAAGCAAAAGAAATTGCTTTACGCGATGATCAAATTGACCGTTACTATGGTGAAACAATGGCGGCAATTGAAAACATGGTGTCAACTGAAAATACGAATAATCAAGCCATTCAATTAGCATTAATATGTAAATATATTGAAAGAGCAGCGGATCATGCGACCAATCTAGCAGAGGCATTGTTCTTTATTGTACAGGGAAAAAGATTCGCATTGAATTCTTAAAATGAGTTTTCAAAAGATACTTTTGGAAGCTTTTTTTCTGCATCATCTGCATCATCAAATATTTTTTAGCAGTAAAATGAGAATAGTTGCCAAACAAATTCTAAAGAAAAACGCTCCAACAGTAATTTTTTCACTGTTGGAGCATTTTTAATCTCGTATTTATCCGCTTTAACGGGCAGTAATACTCCCACTTCAAAATTCAGCGAAAGGAAAGAAGTTAGGTAGGAAATCAACTGCCAGTAAAATCCGATTGGTTCGAACAATCAAACAAGATGTTGACCACTCAGGTGTTGCCATACGACGTAGCGCTTTTAGCCTGAGTATCTCTAGTTCAATGGGGGATGAAGAAAACCTCCACTGATGGAAGCATCACTTTATTTACCAGAAGTTATTATTTTTAAGATTTCTTCATTAGACATATCGGATGTTAATGGATAGTCACCGATCTGTATATATTTTGCCTTATCCTCATTAATGATGTATCTTTCAAATTCTGCAGCATTCTTAATAATGCCGCCTTCCTTCAAAGCCTCGCTAACTTCTGTAGTACCCATTCCTTTTTTGATAGCTAGTTTGTAAGAAGTTACTTTGTTTTTCTCATTGCTTTTAGAAGATTGTTCCTTTTTTAAGTTTTGATAATCCGTTTGAATTTTAGCAAGCTGTTCTTTTGCATCAGCGGCTTCATCTTTTAAAGTATTAAGTTCTGTTTTTTTGATAACAACTGTTCCTTTTTGATCGGTTGCTGAAGATTTGGATGAAGTAATAGATGCTGTTGTTTTCTCTGGATTAAACTGATTATTGATCGCCATGATACTGCCGGCTAGGAAAAAACCAATACCAAGTGAACGAATCGTTGATTTCATCATAAACGGTTGCCTCCAGCAGCAATAATAGCTTGTACTTGCTCAAGGGAGAGGGAAGACCGTTTGCTGATTTCTTCAAAGGTATAACCTTGTTTATGTAAAGTTAGCACTTGACTAATGAGAATCTGATGAATGCCATTGATACTAACTTTTGCATTTTGCTTTGGACTTCCTTTTTGGGGCTTTGCAAAGGCTTGAGGCTCCATAAGCAATTCTTCTTCGACTGCTTTTAATCTGCGTTTTAAATGCTGTGTTTCTTGATAAAAATTAAGCGATAATTCTTCAACATCGTGTTCTAATTGTTTCGATTGGTTGCCAACAAAAAAGGATGCGATGAAGATAAGTATTCCAACAATGATTAGTATGAGTGATAAGTCCATTCCATTCACCTCATGTAGTTATTTAGTTGTGTATTTAATTGTAACATAACAAAATCTAATTAGAAATGACAGTAGATTTTTTTGCAATATATGATATAATAAGCTAGTCGTATAAATCATGCTCACTAAGACATTTTATTCTGTATATAGAGTGGGAGGGATAGCAATGCGCGTTAATATTACATTAGCTTGTACTGAATGTGGCGAACGTAACTACATTTCAAAGAAAAATAAACGTAACAATCCAGAACGTCTTGAGTTGAAAAAATACTGTTCTCGTGATCACAAAATGACACTTCACCGTGAAACAAAATAATGCTCATTGCCAAAACCCTCGTGGTTTTGGCTTTTTCCATTTTTAAAGAATTTGGGGTGAAAAATATATGCATAAAAAAGAACTTCGTATAATAATAATGAATCATTTAAAAAAACTTACTGAAACAACCTATAAAGAAAAATCCGTACTTATACATAAAAAACTTCTTCAAGAACAAGGCATAAAGAATGCTCAAGTAATTGGGATCACCCTTTCTGTGTTTCCGGAAGTTGAAACTTGGGATCTGATTAAACTATTTTGGTCACAAGGCAAAAGGGTAGTTGTGCCTAAGTGTGAGCCAAAATCGCGTATGATGACATTTTATGAAATTACGTCATTTAACCAAATTGAAAACGTATACATGAATCTTTCGGAACCTATCCCACATATGACGACAAAAGTATCAAAAGAAGAAATTGACTATTTAATTGTGCCAGGACTTGCATATGATCGCCAAGGCTTCAGACTTGGTTTTGGCGGCGGATATTATGATCGATTTTTGACAGATTTTAAAAAGCCAACTATTTCTTTAGCATTTCACATGCAGATAGTTGAAAAAATTCCAACAGATGATTATGATGTACCTATTGAAAAAATAATGACAGAAAATGAAACTATTCAATGTAAATGATTGAAAGGGGGCGAAAGTACCCTTGGAAACAGTATATGATGTAATGCAATTTTTGAAACGCTTTGGAACGTTTATTTATACAAAAAATCGAGTGGGTGATCTGCAATTAATGGAGATCGACTTAATGGAATTGTATAAAGGTGGTTTAATTGAAGCTCGAGAATTCCAATCAGCTCGCCATATTTTAAGAACAGAAGAAATAAGATTAGAAAATGAAATAGCGAAAAAAGATCAATAACATCATTTTGGGTGAAACTTTTTTAGAATTTATTCGTTTATATATGAGTACAAACTTAATTGTTGGAAAAATAGGGTAAAATGTTGCTGATACTTTACTAAAGATATAGGGAGTGGAGGAGCATTTGTCCTGAGGAAGAAGCAGATCTACACGAACTGATGGAAGAAGCAAAGTTGTAGTGCATCATATCCCATGGCAACTGCTCCTCGTGATCAATATTCTACTGTCTAGAAGTGGCACAAACACCTATTTGAGGAAAGCAAGGAAAGAAATCAATCACAGAAATCAGTTGACGATATCTATTTTGATGGGTAAAATTGGTTAATAATATAAGTGATAGGAGTAACAAAAATAATAATATGTAACGAACAGTGAAGATGTAATAAATATGTTGCGTTTTTGTAAAAAAAGTATTAATATATATTTTGTTTCTTTCATATGTAGAATTAAATCTGTAACGAACGAAAGAAAGTAGGAGGATGTTAGGAATGAAACTCAATAAGCTACCTAAACATTCAATATTGGTGATCGCAATTGTCACCACTTGGATTAAGACATATATTACTTATCAAACAAGCTTTGATATGAAAATTGAAAATACAATGCAACAACTTATATTATTGATTAATCCACTTGCATTTTTATTGTTTATATATGGAATTTCGTTATTCTTTAAAACGGCAAAAGTACGTAATCGATATATGATTACTGTAAGTGCCATTTTGTCAATTGTTTTATATGGTAATGTTGCGTTTTACAGATTCTTTAATGACTTTATTACACTACCTGTATTATTCCAAACAAGTAACTTTGGAGATTTAGGAAATTCAGCTGCATCATCTATTTATTGGTATGATATTTTCTATTTCACAGATGTAGTGTTATTGATTTTAGCTGTTAAGTTCTTACCTGTCGCAAAAGAAGCGGCAATTATAAAACCAAATATACGTCGCACATATTTCGTGTTGTCTTTTGCTATGCTATTCCTAAACTTGGGTTTGGCAGAAACAGAAAGACCTCAACTATTAACTCGTAGTTTTGACCGCGAATTATTAGTTAAGAATATTGGTACGTATAACTATCATTTATATGATATTTTCATTCAATCCAAATCACACGCTCAACGCGCTTTGGCTGATGGCAGTGAGTTAACGGATGTAACAAACTATGTGAAGTCAAACCAAGGTGAAAATAACAAGAAAACATTTGGTATTGCCAAAAAACGTAACGTTATTATTATTTCGCTCGAATCTACCCAAAACTTTGTTATTAACAATAAAGTGAATGGTCAAGAAATTACACCATTCCTTAACAGCTTAACAAAAGATAAAGATACGTTCTATTTCGATAATTTTTATCATCAAACAGGTTTAGGCAAAACTTCTGATGCAGAATTTATCGTTGAAAACTCTTTATATGGTACAGGACGAGGAGCCGTATTCTTTACAAACAGTGGAAATACTTTCAACTCTATGGCTGAGAGATTAAATGATAATGGCTATTATACTTCCGTATTACATGCAAATAACAAGAGTTTCTGGAATCGTGATATGATGTACCAAGCGTTGAATATTAAACATTTCTATGATGTAGAATCATATGATGTAACGGATGAAAACTCCGCAAACTGGGGCTTGAAGGATATTCCTTATATGGATCAATCAGTGAAAATAATGAAAACATTGCCACAACCATTCTATACACGTTTGATTACATTATCTAATCACTATCCGTTTACATCAGATCCTGAAGATCAATTGATCAAACCTTATACTTCAGATGATAATACTGTAAATCGTTATTTCCAAACGGTTCGATATACAGATGAAGCTATAAAAGAATTGTTCAAAGACCTAAAAGAATCTGGCTTATATGATAACTCAGTGATTGTGATGTATGGTGACCATTATGGTATTTCTGAAAATCATAACAAGGCAATGGCCCAATATTTAGGCAAAGATTCAATTACACCATTTGATTCTGCTCAACTGCAAAAGGTGCCATTCTTTATCCATGTTCCACATTCAGGTATTGGTAAAGAAATGCATGAAATTGCTGGGCAAATGGATATACGTCCAACCGTTTTACATCTACTTGGTGTTGATACGAAAAACGATTTACAAATGGGCACGGATCTATTCTCTAAAGATCACAAAGATTTTATCACGTTCCGCGATGGGCGCTTTGTAACAGATAAGTTAGTTTATGCTGGTGAAGTATGTTACGATAAATCAACCGGAGAAAAAACAGATTCATCTAAATGTGATCCTTATATTGATCAAGCAAACAAAAAATTAGATTACTCTGATAAGATTATCAATGGGGATTTACTTCGCTTTTACAATAACAAAACAGGTGAAGCAAAATAAGAATAGATGACATTTTTGGACCACATAGCTAATTGTGCTATGTGGTTTTTATCTTGATTCAATAAGAAGAATGCCATTATAGAAAAAGTAGTAAAAGCTCGCTTATTTATAATAAAGGAAAAAAACCGCACTATGTGAAGTTTCACTTTATAAATCTCTCTTTTTTTATCGTTTAATCGTAAACCCGTATTCAAATAACGCATATAAATAAAGCAGCACCTCCGGTACTATAAAGGTATTAATTTAAGGAGGTGCTTACTTATGCCAACAAACAAATTAACGATTGTTCCCGTCAAACTAGATCCAATCATTGAAGAAAATACTCCTGTTGAATCTCCGATATATCCTGTAAGTCCAGACTGTGTGATCAAAACAACTATGGCTGAAATCTCCTTCTTTAATGGCGTAGATGAGCGCATCATTCAAACCATTATGAAGGAGTTGAATAAACATGAAGCATGATTTTACGAGCGTGCAAAACATCTATATTATTTGCGGCAAAACTGATATGCGTAAAGGTATTGATGGTTTGGCTACGCTCATTCAAGATTCTTTTGAATTGGATCCATATAGTGATTCTATCTTTTTATTTTCTGGTTGGAGTAAAGATCGCTACAAATGTTTATACTTTGACGGTGATGGCTTCGCCATGCTTTATAAACGCTTAGATAATGGAAAACTGCAATGGCCTAAAAATGAAAAAGAAGTACGTAATCTATCACAACAGGAACTTCGCTGGTTATTAGAAGGATTATCCATTCAACAGCCAAAGGCCATTGCGAAATCTGTAAAAAGTATCTTTTAAATTCATCTATCAAGATGGTATAATCATTCATAACTTATATTGAACGAAAAGTGGTGAATGATTTGGAAAACACTTCGAATGAAAAAATAATTCTATTACTTCAAGAACAACTAACCTATACGAAAGAACAAAACAAAAGTTTGACCAAACAAATTGAGGTGTTAACCGAACAAGTTCGCCAATTAACAAAGGCTTTATACGGTTCAAAATCGGAAAAATCAAAGTATCAAGCGCCAGATGGCCAATGTTCTTTATTTGAAGATGATCCGTCTTTTAACGATTCTGAGCACACAGAAGAACAAAGCACGGCAACGATTACTTATACAGTTGTCCGTAAACTAAATAAGAAAAAACGGAATGATTCTTTACGTGAGGGGATTGAAATTGAAGAAGTTCACCATCATCCCAAAAACACGCAATGCGACTGTTGTCAAGCACAAATGGAGGAAATCGGAAGTACCGTTGCGCGTGAAGAAGCGAAATTCATTCCGGCAAAAATGATGTGCATCCAACATATTGAGCATGCTTATGAGTGTAAACACTGTAAAAAGGACGCTAAGCAAAAGGCACAAATCAAACGTGGAAAAGCACCACAAGCTGCCATTCAACGAAGTATTGCTGGACCAACTGTTCTCGCAAAACTTATCTACGATAAGTTTATTCAGTACTTACCTCTTTACCGTCAGGTGAAAGAGTGGGAACGATATGGTCTTCTAACAAATGATAAGAACTTATCGAACTGGGTTATTCGTGCAGCAAAAGATTGGCTCTTCCCTGTTTATGAACAGATGAAAAAAGCTTTAATGGCCAAATCAGTTCTGCATGTGGATGAAACCTATGCGCAAATTATTCATCGATCAGACGGAAAATCTGGGCAATCGAATGCCTACAATTGGGTGTTCCGTAGTGTATCTAGTCAAGGACCCATCATTGTCCTTTTCCAAAGTGCTCTATCAAGAGGTCGTTCTGTATTAGAGGACTTTACAAATGGCTTTAAAGGAACCATTATTTGTGATGGCTATTCTGCATATGGGATCTACCTGACGTCACATTCGCTAACTGTTGGGCACATGTGCGACGTTATTGGATGAAAGCCGATAGTAAAAATGGCCAAGTGGGTGTTGATTATTGCGATCAGTTGTATCGTTTAGAACGCCAGTTCAAGCATCTTTCACCCGGAAAGCGTCGAAAAGCACGTCAAAAACAGTCGAAGCCGATTGTGGAGAAATTTTTGAAATGGGTAGATGAATCACCTTTCTTCGGGAAAAATGCGCTCGCAAAGGCAGCCGAATATACCTTGAATCGTGTCCATGGTTTGAAGGCATTTCTATTGGACGGACGGATTGAAATCGATAATAATCCAGCGGAAAACGCCATTCGTCCAAATGTGATAGGTCGAAAAAACTGGCTTTTCTCTGTAAGTGAAGCTGGCGCCAAAGCAAATGCCATCTGTTTGAGTTTAGCGGAAACAGCCAAAATAAACGGTATTGATTTCTATCAGTACCTCGTGAAGCTGTTAAGCGAGCTACCCAATTTACCAATCTATCAGCAGCCAGAACTTTTAAATGATTACATGCCTTGGTCAAAAAACATCCAAGCGACATGTGCAAAATAGCCAACTATCCGAAAAAAATTTCAGATAGTTGGCTATTCGTCGTGCGTACCGAAAAGGTGCGCTTATTTTTTATATTTCGGGCTTACGTTTAATCGTATAATAGAATAATTAGAAAGGATGTGATAAGAGTGAAGAAAGTGATTTATCTAGTAGCGATTACAGTATTTTTTCTTGTGGCATGCCAGCAACAGTCCCATTCAAAGGAAAATTCAAAAACAAATACAAAGAAAACCATTGCGACTATCGACTCATCATTAAATATTGTTCCATATCATTTAATGGAAGATCATTTCTATAGAGTTGTTGGATTTTCATCTGAAGTCGAAGTTCTATTAATTGAACAGCAGCCAGAAGGGGAGCAATTAGTTCAATATAATTTATTGACAGGAAAGAAGAAAATCCTTTATTTTTCCAAAGATGATATTATACAAGCTTTTATCCATCCGAGTATGAAACAAATCCTTTTACAAACGGCAACGAATGAAAAAAGAGCGACCGTTATGATACTATCGAATACTGGTGAACTTTTACATAAGTTTCAGGTGAAATCCTCAGAAATCTCTATTGTATGGAATCCAAGCAATGCAAATCTTTTGGCATTGGCAGCTTTTAGCGATGATTTTTCATATAAAAGTTATATTTATGAAAGTAACAAAGAAAAGCTTCATAGATTTCAATCTGCAAACCCTTTTTGGACATGGCTTACGGATGATTCATTATGGATGAATAGAATGGGTAATAACCCTTTGAATGGTGGTACATTATCAATAATAGATTGGAAAAAGAATCAAGAAATACCGCAGTCTGAACACAAAGTGATCTATATGAGCTGCTTTAAACAATCAAAGATTATTGTCACAATGGATTTTAAACATGAAGAATTTCAATATGTATTACAAAAAGGAAAGCAAAAGAAAGTGTGGAAAACACCAGCCGTTTCGAGCTTTTCCCAATGGTTTGTGCCGGAAATTCAGTGGCTTGAAGATCAATCTATGATGACATTACTTCCGATGAAAAATGGTATAGTAGATGATGGAGAACATCCATTTCAGCTTGTTCATGTAACTTTAAAAGGTGTTCAAAACATAGGACAATTCAAAAATTATGAGCCCATTACTTGTTCGTCTAAGGGAATCGTATGTCTATCGGGAAATAATTATGAAACCTTAATCAGTACCAAATCATATGAAATGAAAAAATGGCTATTGTTGAAGAAATAATATACCTGCATAATGTCTAAAAATTTATCCGTAAACAGGCAGTAATATCCTTATTTCAAGCTAAGCTGTAAACAAGTAGAGAAGTGAGGGATAACTGCCAGTAAATTTGATTGGTTTAACTCTACCCAGTCGAACCAACACGAGGTAAAGCTTGTAAACGAATACAAAAAGGATACCCCAAAATTGGGATATCCTTTTTGTATCAATTTTTAATTAGTGTAGGCTTGGTGGGAAACCTTGATGAAGAATCGTCATAACAACGAACCATCCAAACACGGCGAATGCCGCAAGGTTAAAGATGACACCAAGAATAGCTTTTTCTTTAAGCGCTTGCACAGTTCCTACTAGGCCTAGAATTGCAACTAGACCAAAGATAACCATTAATAAGTTCAATATAGACACTCCTTTCGACATCAGAAAATGAATGTCGCAAAACAATATTCCTTCTTTATTGTAAAGCTATTTGTGAAGTTTGTCGAGAACTTAATGTGACGTATATTTGAACGTATTTTAAAATAGTTGTTTTTTTGTGAAAAAAGATTGTTCATTTTTGAACCCATCATTTAACAAGCAAAAAGCAGCAACTCCTTCGACAAATTGAAGAAATTCAACCTTTGCATGCAAAGGTTTGGAGAAGTTTTAGTTCCATCACAAAAGTTTTTCCCTCTATTTATCAATAGTATTATGAATTAGAGATAAAATTATAACTGAATCAATTTCATAAATCAATTTCATAAATCATTTTCTTCTTAAAAAATACGAACATTTAATAATAGCTAATTTTATAGTTGTGGAGCGGAAGATGGCGACTCCTCGAAAATGCATGCGCATTTCCTTCGTGCGATGTGAGTTCAAGAAGTTTATTCAAAGTCCTACGGGGAAAGCTTGAGCTGAAAGCCCCGCAGGAACAATTTAAGGGACAAAGCCTAAGTTCGCCACGTCCTGTGGCAACGGCTTCGGGGCCAACATCGTGTCGACCCGAGGAGATTGAAGCCAAGCCCGTGGAAAGCGCCGTCTGGAGCGGAACAAAAATTTCTGAATATTAATGTTCATGTTGATTTAAAATGTTCGTGTTTTTTATCTGAATTTTACATTATGAAATTGATTCAACTATGTATTAATTAAAAATAACTCAAGGTGATTTCACATATAATGATTTATAAATAGTACCAATAATTTATCACAAAATACTTTCATCTTGAGTGCTGATTCACTTTTTCTGTATAATGGGAGTGAGGTGAAGAAATGCTAAATATTCGTACATATCCATTAGGACCAATTCAGGCAAATTGTTATGTTGTTAGCAACTCGGAGAAGGAATGTCTGATAGTAGATCCAGGTGGAGAAGGAAATACATTAGTCAGACAGTTGAGAGCCTTCAATTTAAAACCCGTTGCGATTTTGTTAACTCATGCCCATTTCGATCATATCGGAGCTGTAGATGCAATTAGAGAAGTCTATAAGATACCGGTATATTTGCATAAAAAAGAATCTAGCTGGCTTCAAGATCCTATGAAAAATGGCTCAGGACGATACTCAGAAATTCCAAATGTCTTAGTTTCTCCTGCTGATCACTTAATCGAGAATGAGCAAATATTGATGATTCATCATTTCAAATTTGAAATATTGCATACACCTGGGCATTCACCAGGAAGCGTTAGCTTTTTCTTCAAGGATGATGGATTTGCTATAGTGGGGGATACATTGTTTGAAGGTAGTATTGGTCGTACAGATTTAGAAGGTGGGAATCATAAACAATTATTATCATCCATTCATCAAAAGCTATTAACATTAGATGAGGATACTATCATTTATCCTGGTCATGGAGGACCAACACGAATTGATATTGAAATGGAACAAAACCCATTTTTAAATGGATTTTAAAGTTCAAGCATCTAAACATAGTTTGGGTGCTATTTTTATGTAATTGAACCGATTTTTGATTTCAAGTTGCACTATTCTAGCCATTGTTTAGATTGTGAGATCATCATTCATACAGGCAACTATTCTTTGCGAGTCTGGTTTAGTTTTTTTATATCCATTTCATAGTGGTGCGTATGAAATGAATTCAAGTATAAAGTGAAGCCTGCATAAGTGAGGGGGTAAAGCAGAATAAAAAATAAAAAAGAGGCACTGAGGCCTCTTAGTTCGAAGAGATTATCTTCATTTAGGGGATGTTTTCTCTCCATCTATAAAAGGGAGGGATAAAGTTAAGCTACGAATATATCATATAGCACCTTTTCCAATATGTCAATAGTGCAAACTAATAATTATAATAAAAAAAGACAGTCAATGACTGCCTCTTTCTTTTTAATGCTCTAAACCTGGTACGTGAATGAATGTAGCGTAATATGTGAATCCAGCAAAGAATACTGTTAAGTAAGCACCGAAAATATACATATACATACGTTCTGTAAGGTTTAAGAAGCCTAATAGAAGGAAAAATCCTGTGTTAGCTACGAATAATAGCGAAACCTCTTTCATACCACCTAAATAAAACATAACTGCGAAAATACCTGTCCAAAAGCCAA
Source organism: Rummeliibacillus sp. SL167 (assembly GCF_007896505.1). Classification (NCBI taxonomy): domain Bacteria; kingdom Bacillati; phylum Bacillota; class Bacilli; order Caryophanales; family Caryophanaceae; genus Rummeliibacillus; species Rummeliibacillus sp. SL167. The sequence continues at coordinate 576,461 of NZ_VCBM01000001.1, forward strand.
GCACTTTATACATATTATCCATGTACGGTTCCCTCCTTTTCGACGACACAATAATCTCATATCCATTATAAATGATTTTATTGATACATGTAAACTGCAAGTTAATAAGAGTTTGTGACAATACAGTGTAAAAAATTCACAAAGCTTAAAAAATATAAATATTAATGGAATCAGCAGCAAAATAAAAATATTTACTTTGTCGGTATTTTATATGTTTAGTTTAAATTGATTGAACGTGTTTGCTAAAAAGCATACAATCGTTTGAAGATTGTACTAGCACAGATTTAATAATTGAGTGAAGAAAATAATATCCTATAAAAGCGGTTTATCTATAATCTATTATATATTTATGCGATAAGTACAGTAATCACAATTATTCGTCATGCTTTCAATTTGCACAAAATCTTTAACGTCAAACAGCGCATCAAATTGTCCCTTTAAATAGGATTCGTGTAAATCACATATGATGGATGCATGCTGACCAATTTTATCATGATAAGGGCAATTATAGACAGCAAATGATATAGTTCTGCCATCTGGTGTATTTTTGATGAGAGGAACATAGCCGATAAGAGATGCAGCTTCTGTCATAAACTCTACTTTTTCTTCAAATGTTAATTGAAGTTTGTCTTTTCCATGACTTAAAATAAGCTGGTCCATATCTTTTATGCCTTTTTTATAGCTGATTTTTTTACCAATTTGATTTGCTGGTTCTCCGATTTCATTGATAATTTCGAGAGTCCATTCCAGCAGCTCTTCATAGTTTCTTTTTGGAAATGATATAGTGATACCGTTTTCATTTGCTTTATATCTTCTTCCAGGACGTCCGCCTTTACCTGTTTTTTCATATTCTGAATTCACTACTTCAATTTCTGTGAGTTTTGTTAAATGTAGTCTGGCTACGTTAGGATGAATTTGAAATTTTTCAGCAATTTCTTGAACAGAAAAGGATTTCTTTTCTTGTAATATAAATTGATATATGGAAAACCTAGTTTCGTCTGATAAAGTGCTTGTAACTTTTAATGGATTTAACATGATTCATTCACCTCCGATTGTCACTTACTATTATATAACAATAATTCAATTGTAACAGTAGAAGACAACTATTCTTCAAGAAAATGTGATTTTTTTGAGAAGTTTTAAAGAACTTTATTGAAAGTTTTATAAATTCAGCAAGATTGTACGAATAGTAAATAAAATTTTTTAGAGATATTACAACTTCACGCCGTTGCAGTTTTTTTCATTCCTCACTGTATATTGACTAATCGGTCAAGCAGTTGCACTTATAGTCGATCTTCTTGATCTCTTTGCTTGACTTGCGTTTTGAAGTTGAGAGGGATACTGTCTGTTCATACGAGATAAAAATATTTTCAATAAATTCTTCCAATTTTATAATAGACTATGTATAATACTGTTAACAAGTATTGAGCGGTCGTTACTTGTATGGTTAAAAGGAGGTAAAATGTCTTTTACTGAAACGATTATTGAACAAAAATCGATGCAGTTATTACAAAAGGCGATAGAGTTTGGCGCATCAGATTTACATTTAATGCCGTCAACAGATCAGTATAGCGTTTATTTTAGAAAATATGGACAACTTATACCGGTTGGACAACTTCCCCAAGATATAGGAGATCGGATGATTTCTTATTTAAAATTTTTATCCTCATTAGACATAAGTGAAAAACGTAAACCTCAAAGTGGCTCATTCGAGCAAACATTCAGTAAACAGCTTATTTCTTTTCGTGTTTCTACCTTACCGTCCGTCTATTTAAAAGAGAGCTTAGTCGTTCGATTAATGCTTCAAAATCGTGCACGTCCGATTTCGGAACTTAGCTTATTTCTGCATTCTGCGAACCAATTGGTTCAACTTGTAGAACAATCTCAAGGAATCCTATTTACAACTGGCCCAACAGGTTGTGGAAAATCAACAACTTTATATTCACTAATACATCATCTTGCAACAAAATATCAAAAACATATTATTTCTTTAGAAGACCCTGTTGAAAATAACCAATCAGATTTATTACAAATACAAGTAAATGAAAGAGCGGGTGTCACCTATGCTGTAGGCTTAAAGGCTATATTAAGACACTCACCTGATGTGATTATGATCGGTGAAATAAGGGATCGAGAAACTGCACAAATCGCTATCGAGGCAGCATTAAGTGGTCATTTAGTGGTGACAACGATTCATAGCAAAGACACTGTCGGCTGTCTATTCCGTTTATTAGACTTAGGAATCTCACTGGAAGAATTAAAACAAACAGTTGTAGGTGTCGTAGCCCAGCGACTTGTTCATCTTATGTCAACTCAAAAAATGACTGCCGTTTTTGAAATATTATCAGGCTGTTATTTAGCTGAAGCCTTTCGATCCATAGAATATGGTCATTCATATGAACTCCCAATGGAAATTACACTAGAAGGTCAAATCGCAAAGGGGGTAAAGATGGGTGCAATTACCCTTCATCCACAAGAAAAATTGGATCGATAAATTGTCTTTTAAAAAGCAAAAACAAATAAAAGAACCAGCACAATTATTGAAAAAGTTGAGTGTGTTGCTAGAAGAAGGCTATACATTTTCTGATTCATTGTTCATGCTGATGCCTCACCATTTAAAACATAAATCAGAGCTGGAAGAAAAGGTTCAAAAACAATTACGTAATGGAGCATCAATGACTGAAGTTCTAAGTTTGTTAGGTTACCCTAAAATTTACCTTATGACGATTTTAGTTGCAGAACAATATGGAAAAACCGTTCAAGTTTTGAAAACAGTAGCAAATCAAATGAAAAAGAAAGAAGAAAATAAACAGCGATTTGCAAAATTGTTGACCTATCCAATCATTCTTTTCTTCTTTCTTATTGTGCTTTTTTTAGCTTTTAGATCATACTTTTTACCTAATATGTCCTTAATGATGAATAATCAAACAACAGAAGATCGTTTTGATTTAAAATTGTCTACGTTTTTTTTACATTTACCAGATTTGTTTATGATATTAGCGGCTTTACTAATAATTTTATTATGGATAAGCGTCTATTGGCTAAGTAGAAAAACAGTTGACGACCAAATTCAATTCATATTGAAAATTCCAATTGTAAATCGTCAATTCAAATTACACATGACAAGGCAAATCTCATATGAATTAGGTGGTTTGATTGAAAGTGGAATGTCAATGCAAGACGGTCTCCATATATTGCAAAAACAATCATTACAACCTTATTTATCCGAGGTCGCTGAAAAAATCAAGAAACGAATCATCTACGGTGATTCGTTATCGACAGCTATTAACAAAGAAAAATTTTTTTATAAAGGATTCGCAGAGCATGTACTTCATGGTGAGCAGGGTGGAAACTTAGGACGTGAATTACAAATTTATAGTGAATTTCTGACCAACCGAACTGAAACCAATATCCAAAGAGTACTTGCACTCGTACAGCCAATACTCTTTGTCATTGTAGCACTCTGTATTTTGGGCGCTTACCTTGCCATATTGTTGCCCATGTATAAAATGATGGATCTTGTGTAAAAGGAGGAGAAAAAATTTTGAACCAGCATATGCAAAAAGGCTTTACACTGATTGAAATGTTAATTGTTCTATTTATTATATCAATTCTCATCTTAATCTCCATTCCAAATGTAACACGGCATTTTGCAACTGTCGATGAGAAGGGATGCAATGCTTATAGCAAAATGGTGCAAGGACAGGTCGAAGCATTTAGGATTGATCAAGGGCAATATCCGACAACAATAACAGAATTAGAAAGCAAAGATTATTTAAAAACAAGTGATTCTAAAGCATGTAAAGGAAAAACAATTACGATAACTGATGGTAAAGTGGAAGTTTCAAGTTAAGCAATTCCAGATTAATCAAAAGGGTTTTACATTAATCGAAATGTTACTTGTTTTAACCATTACAATGATCACTTGTACAATGGGTATTACTGTCGGAAAGAAATATATGGATCAGCAACTAGAAAATCGTTTTATGGAGCAATTAAAAGCTGATATTGAAATGACACAAGCATTGTCGTTTCAATATCAATCACCTGCAAGCTTATATATTTACCAAAGTTTAAGAGAAATCCATATCTATTCAACGGGCTATAGTATGGAAAAACCACTATTAATACGAAAATATCCTGCAAATATAGTGTTTCAATCAGGGAATATGGATCATGTCATATTTACAGAGAACCAAACAGTTAATAGAGCAGGAACAATTGGCTTTAAAGTGAATGGGAAAAGAAAAAACCTAATCGTATATCTGGGTGAGGGAAGGGTGAAAATTGATCAATGAAAAAGGGCACTCGCTGCCAGAAACCTTATTAACATTAGTCATTATTATCCTGATATTTGGTACGTTATTGCCGTTTTTTTATCGCCTAGAGACATCACTTTATGAAAAAAAATTGAGTTTACATGCTGCAGAAGCGGCATTATATGCTGCGGGAAATATTAAAAAATTTAAAAAATACGAAGGACAGATAACAATTGATCAAGTTACGTACTCGTGGGAGGGAGACGATCAGACCATTTGTATCCGATATTTGGGTATTCAAGAAGAAGAGTTATGTGTAAACAAAGATTGAAGCATCCTCAAAAGGAGTGTGGCTTTACATTATTAGATTCGTTATTACAGCTCATCGTTTTGGTGCTTTTCGCCCAGTTTTTTCTTTTGTTCTATTCATGGTACAGTCAAAAGGATAACGGTATGTTCAATAACAATGAGTTGCAATGGGAGATATTTGTCTTTCAGCTGCAAAAAGAATTGACGCATACGAAACAATTTAGCCGTAATACAATACAAAATATTTCTTATTCGTCAGATCGGGGAACATTAAGTGTAGCAATCGGGCCAGGAGAGTTAAAAAGGGGAAAAGGATACCAGCCACTATTATTTGGGATAACAACTGTTAAATTTGAATATTCAGACTATATATTAGATGCAACGATTAATTTTGAAAACGGAAAGGGAAGGAGTCGAAAGTTTATTGTTCCAAATAATACGAGATGAGAAAGGCTTTTTACTACTTACGGCTATGATTTTCTTGTTTTTTATTACTCATATGATGATAGCGGCAAGTGCAGCCTATGACTCACATTATCGTGCGTATGATGCACTAAAGATTGCGGCAGTCGATCAAACGAAAATGGTGTTGAACTCCATAGAAGAGGATCGTGAAGATGTGAATATGGAGGATTTAGAAAATAACCATTGAATGATCCGCATGAACAGACAATAAGACCCTCAATTCAACATCAGGAAGCGGATAGGCTTATAGAGAACAACTACTTGTAATAGTTATTTGGTTCGACTAATGGAGCGGGGAAAGAGGAAATCTACTACTGTGTACTTTGTTTACCTACACCACAAGCTTATGACGATTTAACAGGCTCACCGGAAATCTACTACTGTGTACTTTGTTTACTATGCCTGATGAAATAAGGAAACATATGGTTATATGAATTGACATCGTTTTCTGATTAGCCTATATTTCTTCTCATCATTGAATGAATGATTGGAATCGACAAGTGTTCATGCTACTATTATAAAAAGTGATAATTAGTTGTAAGGCAGTCGAAAGTCTAAGAAGGTGAGAAGATGAGAAAAGTTTATCTAGTTGGCTATATGGGCAGTGGAAAAAGTGCAATCGGTAGAAGACTTAGCTATTTTTTAAGAATGCCTTACTATGATATGGACAAAGAGATCGTGAGACGGGAAAAAATGACGATCCCTGAGATTTTTGAAAAAAAAGGAGAAGCGTATTTTCGCAAGATCGAAACAGAATTTTTAAGAAATTTCCGTGATGAATTTTGCATTATCTCGACAGGCGGAGGCGTAGCGGTTAATGCAGAAAATCGGAAAATCATGCGACAAACGGGTTTAGTTTTGTTTTTAGATGCAACATTTCCTGACATATGGAAAAGAATTCATAAAGACAAAAATCGGCCCATTGTCCAACGTTCAACGAAAAAAGAATTAGAAGATTTATTTTATCAGCGTAGAAGATGTTATAAAAGTGCGGCACATATCAATATTCGTACGGAGGGGCGTTCTTTAAGACAGATTGTAGAATATGCTGCATATCAAATAACCAGATTAAAAGGCGAATAATAATTTTTGATTTATGGCACATTATTCGTTTTTAAAACATTTTTTATAAAAATATTGCAAGGCGTCTTATTCAATGTTAGGATATAGTCAGCGATCCTGTTATAGCACATTTAAATGAGAATAGTACCAAGATGATTCTTGGGCGGATGATTGTACGGGGAGAGAACGCAAATTTGCGTCGCCGAAGGAGCAAGTAGTGAATACTATGAATCTCTCAGGCAAAAAGACTCGTACGGGACGCAACTCTGGAGAGCGCTATTTCACTAGCCACCAAAGAGGCCAGCCGTAATGGTTAAACTTTCAGGTGCATGGACAGAGAAATCCTTTTAGGGGTTTCTCTGTCTTTTTTTTGAATTTAACAAATAGGGGGAAGAAGGATATGGCGACTGACTTAAAACACACACCGTTATTTGATTCATATGCAAAATATGGTGGTAAAACGATTGATTTTGGTGGATGGGATTTACCCGTGCAGTTTTCCTCTATCAAAGGTGAACATGAAGCAGTTCGCACAAAAGCGGGATTATTTGATGTTTCGCATATGGGTGAAATTTTCGTTGAAGGTTCAGAAAGTTTAGCTTATTTGCAAAAACTTGTGACCAACGATGTTTCAAAAGTAGCAATCAACCAAACCCAATATACAGCAATGTGTTACGAGAATGGAGGGGTTGTAGACGATTTAATTATTTACAGACTCGATGAAAATCGATACTTATTGGTCGTGAATGCTGCGAACATTGAAAAAGACTTTGAATGGATGCTCAGTCAATTATTTGAAGATGTAGCTATTACAAACCATTCACATGAATTTGGCCAATTAGCACTACAAGGACCTCTCGCTGAAGAAGTACTACAACAATTGACAACAGTAGATTTACATGACATTAAGCCTTTCCGTTTGAAGCAACATGTAGTGATAAATGGTTTTGATACATTGGTATCTCGTACAGGATATACAGGTGAAGATGGCTTTGAGATTTATGCTTCAAATGAGGCGACAGTAGCGTTATGGGATGAAATTTTAACAACTGGTGAAGCAAAAGGAGTTGTTCCCTGTGGCTTAGGTGCCCGTGATACTTTACGCTTTGAAGCATGTCTTCCTTTATATGGTCAAGAATTGTCAAGTTCCATTTCACCTCTTGAGGCGGGAATCAATTTTGTTGTGAAATTGAACAAAGAAGATTTCAATGGTAAAGCGGCCTTAGTTGCTCAAAAAGAAAATGGGCTGCCACGTAAAAGTATTGGCATTGAAATGATTGACAAAGGGATTCCTCGTCATGGTTATAAAATATTTAAAGAAAACGAGGAAATTGGTGAAGTGACGACAGGTACGCAATCACCTTTGACGAAACGCAATATCGGATTAGCACTGATAAAAAGTGAATTCGCAGTGGTTGGTCAAGAATTAGAAATTGAAATTCGTAATCGCCGCTTACGAGTAAAAACGGTTGAAACACCTTTTTATAAACGTCAAAAATAACCAAAAGAAGAGAGGGCTTATTGGCATGAAACATCGTTATTTACCAATGACTGAGCAAGATCAACAAGAAATGTTAAAGGTGATTGGCGTTTCATCAGTTGATGAATTATTCGCAGACATCCCAGAAAAAGTTCGATTCAAGGGTGAATATCATATCAAACCTGCTAAATCGGAATCAGCTTTATTGAAAGAACTAACACAACTAGCAAAACAAAACGCAAATAGTGACGAGTATATTTCTTTTTTAGGCGCAGGTGTTTATGATCACTACAAACCAGTAATAGTAGACCACGTTATTTCTCGTTCAGAATTTTATACGGCATATACGCCATATCAACCTGAAATTTCTCAGGGGGAATTACAGGCAATCTTTGAATTCCAAACAATGATTGCTGAGTTAACAGGGATGGATTTAGCAAACTCTTCAATGTATGATGGTGGCACAGCGCTTGCTGAAGCAGGGATGCTTGCGGCAGGGCAAACTAGACGCAAGAAAATATTAGTTTCAGAAGCTATACACCCAATTGCACAAGATGTTGTGAAAACATATGCATATGGTCAATCTATCGACATCGTAAACATTCCGTTAAAAGATGGTGTGACAGACTTAGAAGCACTAAATACGCTAATCGATAAAGAAACAGCAGCAGTAATGGTGCAATATCCTAATTTCTATGGTCAAATTGAAAACGTTCAAGCTGTTTCTGATGCAATCCATGCAGTGAAAGGCCTTTCCATTGTATCGGCCAATCCTCTAGCATTAGCTATTTTGACACCACCAGGAAAAATGGGGGCAGATATTACGGTAGGAGATGCCCAACCTTTTGGTATTCCTGAAAGTTTTGGCGGTCCTCATTGCGGCTATTTTGCAACAACTTCAAAATTAATGCGTAAAGTGCCAGGTCGACTAGTTGGTGAAACGGTGGACGAAGAAGGACGTCGTGGATATGTCCTTACTTTGCAAGCACGTGAACAACATATTCGTCGTGAAAAGGCGACTTCGAATATTTGTTCAAACCAAGCTTTAAATGCTTTAGCGGCTTCTGTAGCAATGACAGCACTCGGTAAAAAAGGCGTTCAAGAAATGGCAAAACAAAATATTTTAAAGACACATTATGCAAAAAAAGCTTTTGAAAAGGCAGGTTTTAAAGTACCTTTCCAAGGGGCTCATTTCAACGAGATTGTTGTGAAAGTAGATGGATCGGTTGAAGCTGTAAACAATACATTATTTGAAAAAGGAATTATTGGTGGCTTTGATCTAGGAAAAGTAAGTCCTGAACTTCAAGGGCATATTTTGATTGCAGTGACTGAACAACGTACAAAAGAAGAAATCGACGCACTCGTGCAAGAAATGGGGGCTCTACAACATGCATAAAGAAAACCAACCACTTGTTTTTGAATTATCAAAAGAAGGTCGTGTGGGCTATAGTTTATCAGAACTAGATGTACCTGAAGTAGAATTATCAAGTATTTTACCAACTGAGTTTATTCGACAAGAAGAAGCTGAGCTTCCAGAGCTTTCAGAATTGGATATTATGCGCCATTATACAGCGCTATCTCGTCGTAACCATGGTGTAGACTCTGGATTTTATCCACTTGGTTCTTGTACGATGAAATATAATCCCAAAATCAATGAATCTGTTGCCCGTTTCCCTGGATTCGCGAATATTCATCCATTACAAGATGAAAAAACGGTTCAAGGCGCTCTTGCATTAATGTATGATTTGCAACAACAATTGGTTGAAATCACGGGTATGGATGAAGTAACTTTACAACCTGCAGCTGGAGCTCATGGTGAATGGACAGCGCTTAGGATGATTCGTGCATTCCATGAAGCAAATGGTGATTATCAACGCACAAAAGTAATCGTTCCGGACTCAGCGCATGGTACAAATCCAGCCTCTGCTTCTGTTGCAGGATTTAATATTGTAACGGTGAAATCTGATGAAAATGGATTAGTTGATTTAGAGGATTTACGCAAAGTGGTAGGATCTGATACGGCTGCCTTGATGTTAACAAATCCAAATACTTTAGGCTTATTTGAAGAACATATTCTTGAAATTGCCGAAATCATCCATGGGGTCGGGGGAAAAGTTTACTATGATGGTGCAAATCTAAACGCTGTCATGTCGAAAGTAAGACCTGGAGATATGGGCTTTGACTGTGTGCATTTAAACTTGCATAAAACTTTTACTGGTCCTCATGGCGGTGGCGGTCCAGGTTCAGGTCCTGTCGGAGTAAAAACAGATATGATTCCATTCCTTCCTAAACCAGTGCTTGTTAAAACAGCAGATGGCTATCATTTTGATGGCGACCGTCCACAATCAATTGGTCGTGTAAAACCTTACTATGGCAACTTTGGTATCAATGTGCGTGCATACACTTATATTCGTTCTATGGGACCAGACGGTTTGAAAGCTGTTACAGAAAAAGCTGTTATCAACGCAAACTATATGATGCGCCGCTTACAACCATATTACGAGTTGCCATATGATCGTCATTGCAAGCATGAATTTGTTTTAAGTGGTAGCCGTCAGAAGAAACTAGGTGTTCGTACACTTGATATTGCCAAAAGACTGCTAGATTTTGGCTATCATCCACCAACCACTTACTTCCCATTAAATGTAGAGGAAGGATTAATGATCGAACCAACAGAAACGGAATCAAAAGAAACACTAGATGCCTTCTGTGATGCGATGATTCAAATTGCGAAAGAAGCGGAAGAAACACCTGAAATTGTGCAAGAAGCACCACATACAACAGTTATTAAACGTTTAGATGAAACGCGTGCTGCACGTCATCCCGTTTTGAGATATGTAAAACCAACTGAAACTGCAGAAATATAGTTAAGTGGTCAAGAAAAATAAATAGTATTTTCATTTTAGATAAGTTATCGGACGATTCATCTCCTACTGGTTGGTATGGATGAATCGTCTTTTTTTACTTGAATAAGAACAAATGTTCCTGTATAATCTTTTTAAGAAATCATTTATTCTGCATAAACAGTCCATAAGTTTCTACTAATAATTTTTTCCACAACAAGCAGGTGATAGAAGGAGACACAACCGCCTAAGAGCCCAATTGGTTCAACTGGCATCCAGTAGGAGAGTGAAAAAACTTCCACTGAATGAAGTTTCAATTGTATAGATTTAAAAAATCACATGAAGCATTTGGAGTTTCTTCCTATTATATTGTCCAGGAAATGAACCGGGAAATAAAATATCAATATTTGGTGCTGGATGATTTATATTTGATTCAATCCACTCAATCGTTTTAGACAATTTTATCTTCAAAAAGAGAAAGATATGACTTTCTATCTGAAAATCTTTTTAAGAATAACTAGATATGAAGTGAAGCGATACGGTTTTTATGAAAAAACATATAAAAGAGATTTCAGGATAAGCAGCTGGTGGAGAAGTTTTTATTGTTTATTCATTCACTTAGAAGAAAACGATGAATCATTTAGGAGCTATTTGTGACAATTTCTAAAAATAGTATATAAAAAAGAAGACCATTCCAAACTAGAAATGACCTTCCTATTTAGAAGAAAACTATTTAACTTTAATCTTACCATGCCAATTTTTATAGCCGCCTTCTAATTGATATAATTGATTATATCCCTTTTTCTTTAGAAATAGTGCAGCACGTGCACTACGACCAGCATTTTGACAGTAAAGGTAAACAGGTTTATCTGGGCGAAGTTCGTGGTAACGATTGCGAAGTTGGGTTGTAGGTAGGTTACGAGCACCTAAAATATGTCCGCCCTCAAATTCTTTTAATTCGCGAACATCGATTAATTGTGCTTTTCGATAGCCCTTTTTAAATTCTTCTTCATTTAAAGTAGTTACTGCTTTTTTTAAGCGAAATGCGTTTATAAGCGCGTAAATAATAATTACGCCAAGGATGATTAGTATTGTATATAACCAACTCAAGATGACTTACCCCTTTCTATCTATAAATAATATTATAAAAGAAGAACTAGCGATAGTCCAATGACTTTGATAAAATAGAAAAGCTGATATAAAAGGGAGACGATAGAATGACAAAAAAATGGTATTTTATTAATTCAGGACCATGTAGTCCCGCTTATAATATGGCCTTAGATGAAGCACTGTTGCATTGGCATAGTAAGAGCTTAATTCCCCCAGTAATTCGATTTTACGAATGGAATCCGGCAACACTATCAATAGGATATTTCCAACGAGCAAAAAAAGATATTGATTTTGATCAATTACATAAATTAAATTTAGGATTTGTGAGACGACCAACAGGTGGACGAGCAGTTTTGCATGAGCATGAACTAACATACAGTGTAATCGTTTCAGAAGAATATCCTAATATGCCTACAACGGTTACAGAAGCTTATAGAGTCATTAGTGAAGGACTGCTATTCGGTTTTCGTCATTTAGGTTTAGACGCCTATTTCTCTGTTCCTGACACAGAAGAAAAAAGGGAACTTTTGAAGAAACCAAAAAGCGCAGTTTGCTTTGATGCACCTAGTTGGTATGAACTTGTCGTAGAAGGAAAAAAAGTTGCAGGTAGTGCACAAACTAGACAAGAGGGTGTAATTTTACAGCATGGTGCCATATTAATTGATCTGGATGATGAAAAATTGATCTCTCTTTTCAAATTTCCATCAGAGGCATCAAAAGAACGAATGCGCAAACATTTACCACAAAAAGCAGTCGCAATTAATCAATTAGCCAATCATAAAATAGACATTGAAGCATGCGTCAAAGCATTCCACAAAGGATTTGAGGATGCGCTTGATATCGAATTAGTACCTTACGAATTGACACAAGAACAACAAGATTTTGTTGAGAATCTTGCAAAGGCAAAGTATGAAACAGATGAATGGAATTTCAGAAAATAATAGGTTTTTTGGCTTATTTTTTGTGAAAAAAAAACGAAGATACCTATGAATCGCGATATAACAACATTTTTCAGAAAAAGCACTATTTGCTTTTCTAATCAATATATAGTATTGTATTTAATTGTATAAATACTATATGTTGTGTTTTTCTATATAAATAGGGGAGGCGGATGGTATGGTACTTGCATCGCAGCATCATAATCAGACAATTAACATTGAACAATTAAACAAAGATATTCAACAATTTCCTCAAGTTCATCCAATCACAGAGGACATGCATTTAACACATAAAGGCGTTTCTCGACTTGTGATGATTGACCGTTATTCTTTTAAAGATACTAAAAAGAAGACGTTAAAAGTAGGGGATTTTGTTGTTTTAACAGTGAAAGCAGATCCTAAGTTCCCTGCTCGTGGGCTTGGCTATATCGTTTCAATTGATGACACTAATAAAAGAGCCAAAATATTAATAGAAGATGATTATCGCGGTGCAATTGATGATCCGCAAGAACAATCAACGGGAATTGTCACTCGCCCACTAGACGTTATTGAAAAGCCTCTTGAAGTTTTTTACGAACAAATAGCAAAACGTAATGCAAAGGGCTTAGCATCTGTCGAAAAGACGGAAGCAAAACGTAAAGAATGGTATCAAAAATTTTACCGTCAGCTTGTCAATCTAAACTTCATCCCAGCTGGACGTGTCATATATGGAGCAGGATCAGGTACAGATGTTACATATTTTAACTGCTATGTCATGCCATTTGTAGCTGATTCTCGTGAGGGAATAAGTGACCACCGTAAACAAGTCATGGAGATCATGAGTCGTGGAGGTGGTGTTGGTACAAACGGTTCAACATTAAGACCACGTAACACATTGGCAAGAGGTGTAAATGGTAAATCTTCTGGTTCCGTATCATGGCTGGATGATATAGCGAAATTGACACATCTTGTTGAACAAGGTGGATCACGTCGTGGTGCACAAATGATTATGCTCTCTTGTACTCATCCTGATATTTTTGAATTTATCATTTCTAAAATGCAAAATCCACGTATTTTACGATTTTTAATCGAAAATACAAAGGATGAAGAAATCAGTCGATTAGCAAAAGAAAAACTGAAATTTACACCTTTAACAGAGCAAGAAAAGGCAATGTATCAGGGGATCATCAATTATAAAACTATCCCTGGTTTTGGCGGATTCAATGAAGCGATTTTCAAGGACGCAGAAACAAAGTTACGAGATGGTGGTACGTATACAGTCAACAATCCAGAATTCTTAACGGGTGCTAACATTTCTGTCACATTAACAAATGAATTCATGGAAGCTGTTGAAAAGGACGAGGAATTCGATTTGCGTTTCCCAGCTGTCGAATCCTACAATGAGCAAGAAATGGCCATCTATAATGAAAAATGGCATAAATGTGGTGATGTTCGCGAATGGGAAGCAATGGGGCATGCTGTTCGTGTTTATCGTACGATCAAAGCACGGGAACTTTGGAACTTGATCAATATCTGTGCAACATACTCAGCAGAACCGGGTATTTTCTTTATCGATAATGCCAACGAAATGACGAATGCGAAAAGCTATGGTCAAAAAGTAGTTGCAACAAATCCTTGTGGGGAACAACCATTGGCACCGTACTCAGTATGTAATTTAGCTGCAGTGAACTTGGCACAATTTGCACAAAAAGATACAAAAACAGTTGATTTTGATGCATTAAAAGAAACAGTACGTGTAGGCGTCCGTATGCAAGATAATGTAATTGATGCAACACCATACTTCCTTGAAGAAAATCGTGTACAAGCATTGGGCGAACGTCGTGTAGGACTTGGGGTAATGGGACTTGCAGATTTACTTATCTACTGTGAAAAAGAATATGGCTCTAAAGAAGGCAATATTTTAGTAGATGAAATCTTTAAGACAATCGCAATCACAGCTTATGAAACTTCTATAGAATTAGCGAAGGAACGGGGCAGTTTCCCATTTTTAGTAGGGAAAACAGATGAAGAAACAAAGGCACTTCGTGAACGTTTCACAGAAACAGGCTATATGAAGAAAATGCCAGAACATGTTCGTCAAGCAGTACTCGAAAATGGTATTCGTAATTCTCATTTATTGACAGTTGCACCTACTGGTTCCACAGGGACAATGGTAGGCGTATCAACAGGTCTAGAACCATACTTCTCTTTCACTTACTATCGTAGTGGTCGTTTAGGTAAATTTATCGAAGTAAAAGCAGATATTGTGCAGGAGTTTTTAAAAACGCATCCAGAAGCAGATGAAAATAACTTACCAAAATGGTTTGTCACTGCGATGGAATTAGCTCCTGAAGCACATGCAGATGTGCAATGCATTATTCAACGCTGGGTTGATAGCTCCATATCTAAAACGGTCAACGCACCACGCGGCTATAGTGTAGAACAGGTTCAAAAAGTATATGAACGTCTTTATAACGGTGGTGCAAAAGGCGGTACGGTTTACGTTGATGGTAGTCGTGATTCTCAAGTTTTAACTTTAAAAGCAGAAGAAAATCATATGGATGAAATATTGCAAGAAGAAAAGGTGATTGAACCGCGACCAGTTGTTCTTGTAGATACCATCCAAGATTTACGCTCTACAGATGTAACAATTGGGTCAGAAGTAGGGAATACATGTCCTGTATGTCGTAAAGGAACAGTAGAAGAATTAGGTGGCTGTAACACTTGCACAAATTGCGGTGCCCAATTAAAATGTGGTTTATAAAATAGAAAAAATCCAAGTATGTGCAACATGCTTGGATTTTTTTAAATGGGAGATCGTTCAATGAACATATTATGGGACTTTGATGGCACAATTTGTAATTCATATCCGGCTTATGCAAAGCTTTTTTATGAAACAACTAAAAAAGGAGAAAGTGGTCATGAGGTATTACAACATTTAAAAATATCATTTTCGCATGCATTTGAATATTTTCAACTAACAAAGCAAGAAATCAATGCTTTTATGGAGAAAAATCATGAGCTTGATATGGCGCAATTACCACCATTTCCATATATCGAAGAGGTGTTAAAACAAGCAGATCTCAATGTGGTGATGACGCATAAAGATAGAGCAACAGTTGAAAGAGTGTTAGAAAACTATGATCTTGCTCAATACTTTACTGAAATTGTGACACCTGAGGATGGCTTTCCAAGAAAACCGGATTCAGCCTCTTATCAATATCTGCATCAAAAATATCATTTAACACTAGCGATTGGAGATCGCGAATTAGACCTAATTCCCGCAAAAAAGATTGGCGTAGCCACATGTATGTTTCAAGGGCAATGCTCATTGGCAGATTTCAGCATTCAATCGTATGCCCAATTCCATAATGCGTGGGACCGATTTATAAAAGCACAAAGTTCTCTCTATTAATACTTCTTGAAATTCTTTTCATGTTAAAATAAAAAGAACTGCAAGGAGTTGAATAACGTGTACAATAAAATTGCTGGTTTGATATTTCCAGCTTTTACAATGTTAACATTATCTGTATTAGCAATGTTTGGTCTTTTCGGTGAAGGTGATGTCAATAAATCTTTCTTTATATTGGGACTCATCATTATTTTTCCGTTAACCTTCTTAGTACAAGGGATATCGTGTGCTATGAATCATATGAATCCTTTTATCGCACTACTTGTATCGTATATTGCTTTTGTGATAGTGATTATAACATTTTTAAATAGTTCGGCATGGGTATATTCTATCTATTATTTAGTATTTTGGATTGCTGGATTTTTTGGAGCAAAAGCTATTCGCAAATGGAGAAATCGTCAAAAATAGAAAAATGCAAGGCGCTAATTAGGCGCCTTGCATTTCTTTTTGTACAGGGATTTTAGAGGGATCTTTTTCAATTTCTAATAATTTATTGAATGAGGCGATTGCAACCTCTACTTGATCGTCTTTCGGCTCTTTTGTTGTTAATAATTGTAGCCATAATCCTGGATATCCTAAAAATCGTAAAACAGGGATATTGCGGCATGCATTTGTTGCCTGTAAGACTTCAAAAGCAGCACCAAGCACAACAGGGATTAACAAAATACGATTCACAATTCGTAGCCAAAATGGATCTGTCGGTACTAGGAAATAGATGAACATTCCAACAATGACAGTGAATAATATAAAGCTACTGCCACAGCGGTAATGCAATCGAGATTGTGCTTGCACATTTTCGACAGTCAATGGAAGTCCATTTTCAAAACAGTTAATCACCTTATGCTCAGAACCGTGATATTGGAATACACGTTTAATAAGAGGTGTTAATGATACAAAATAAATATAGCCTAGTAAAAGAAGCAGCTTAAAACCACTTTCTATTAAGATTTGTGCCGTTTTACCGGGAAACCAAGTGTGAAAAAGCTGTGCTAAAAAGACAGGTATTAGCGTAAAAATAAATTTACCAAAAATAAAGGACAACACACCGATCGCAGCAACACCGAGCCACATTTCTAATTTTGAACCTTCTTCTTTTTTTTCTGTATTTTCTTCGCCAGGATTGACACCATATCTCTCACTAGCAAATTGTAAATGCTGGGAGCCGTTTGCTGCCGACTCTATTAGTGCAATAATCCCTCGCACAAAGGGAATTTTTTTTAGCTTTCGAAGTTTAGGATTTTTTTTCCTTGCTACGTAAAAGTATTCGATTGAATGGTCATTTCGACGAATGGCTGATATTGTATGTTCTTTGCTCCCCATCATGACACCTTCAACCAAAGCTTGTCCTCCATATATAGGAAGATTAGGTTGGTTTTTCACGATTGACACCGCTCTCTTTAAATATAATAAAATGAAACTTCACACAGTGGGATTTTTCTTTATACGCATTGTGTGTTAGTTGAACCATCAGACTTTTACAGGCGGTTAGCCTTCCATTTATCCTCTGCTTGTTCCTTGCGTCGGTGGGAAGGATTATTACTGCCAGTTAATGCAGGGTAAAACTGTTTTAATTGTACTAAAAAATCATAGAAAGCTCTAGGAAAAGCATATTATTATTGGAATTTGTCTATCCTTTTGACGAAGGAGGGGGACGATTTGAGATTACAAGTGTATTTTTGGACAGTTTTGTGTAGTTCTATAACATTCCTGATTTCATTAAAACTTTTAAAAGTGTTTTCATTTATAAAATATTCTCCAATAGGGTGGACGAAAAAGATGCACGTATTTGAGGATTCTGAGCCACTTGTCAAATGGTTTATGCTTTGGATCGCGGTGATTGTAATCTTTACCTTATTATTTGCTTTAGGAGAATGGCTAAAAAAAATTCGAATAGATTTTGTAGCTATTTTTTTAAGTGTTGCTATTGTGTGGCTGATTGAATGGTCTATACAAAAAACACCCTATATCCACAAATTTTCTATACCTTTAGCGGTCATTATTGCCATTCATCTTCTTTGGATATTAGAAACAGCTGTCTATCATGCAAAAGTTAGAAGTTTAGATGCTCGAAATAAGTTGCCCAATTCTATTTAGGAATGTGCTAAAATAAGAATATTATGGAATGGAAGATGAGGGGGATTTATTGGATGAAGTATTTAATCTTAAACGGACCTAATTTGAATCGCCTAGGTAAAAGAGAACCGACTATTTATGGTTCTGAGACATTACAGGATATCGAATCACAGCTAGAAAAACTTGCAGCTCAGTTTGATGCTGAGATTGAATGCAAGCAATCGAACTATGAGGGTCAGCTCATTGATTGGATTTATGAAGCTGAGGATACAGGTGTGGATGGAATTGTCTTTAATCCAGGCGCATTCACTCACACCAGTGTAGCACTAAGAGATGCAATTGCAGGTGTTGAAGTGCCAGTAGTTGAAATCCATATCTCTAATGTACATAAGCGCGAGGAATTTAGACATCACTCTTATCTTGCACCCGTTTGTGTAGGACAGATAACAGGACTTGGTACATTTGGCTATCAAGCTGCGTTACGAATGTTTTTAGAAACAAGGAGAGGGGAATAGATCACTATGGAAAAATTAGAAAAATTACGCGAAGCACTTCAAGCGCAAAATCTAGACGCTTTATTGATCACTAATGACTATAATCGTCGTTACATGACAGGATTTACTGGAACGACGGGTGTAGCGATTGTTTCACAAAATGATGCTGTGTTTATCACAGATTTTCGCTATACAGAACAAGCCAGACAGCAAGTGAAAGGTTATCGGATTGTTGAAAACAAAAGGACCATTATGGAGGAAATCGCAAATCAAGTTAAATTGATGGGCATAAAAACACTAGGTTTTGAGAAAGATACAGTAAGCTATAGCATGTTTGAAATTTATTCTAAACTAATTTCCGCAGAGCTAGTGGGTGTTTCTGGCATCATTGAAAATATTCGCTTGATAAAGACTCCAGAAGAGATTAAAATTATTAAGGTCGCATGTGACATTGTGGATGCCACTTTTGAACATATTATTCAGTTTATCCAACCAGGAAAAACGGAACTTGAAGTTTCCAATGAGATGGAATTCTTCATGAGAAAACTTGGTGCAACTTCTTCTTCCTTTGACACCATTGTTGCCTCAGGTCTGCGCTCAGCATTGCCACATGGCGTTGCAACTGATAAAATAATTGAAAAAGGTGATTTAGTCACTTTGGACTATGGTGCTTTATACAATGGCTATATCTCTGATACAACCCGTACAGTTGCTGTCGGTGAACCTACTGCTAAACTAAAAGAGATTTATCAAATTGTTTTAGATGCGCAATTACTAGGACTTGAAAAATTAAAACCTGGTATGACAGGCATTGAAGCAGATGCAGTTGCACGTGATTATATTAAGAAACATGGCTATGGAGATGCATTTGGTCATTCAACAGGTCATGGCATTGGTTTAGAAGTACATGAAGGTCCTGCATTATCAATGCGCTCAAGTGTAGTATTAGAACCGGGAATGGTCGTAACTTGTGAACCAGGAATCTATCTACCAGGTATTGGTGGCGTACGTATTGAAGATGATACGCTTATTACAGCGACTGGCAATGAAAAATTAACTCATGCCCCAAAAGAATTAATGATCTTATAATTTAATATTGGAGGATATTTAGAAATGATTTCAGTAAACGATTTTAAAACAGGTTTAACAATCCTTGTTGACGGTAACTTATTTCGTGTTATCGAGTTCCAACATGTAAAGCCAGGTAAAGGTGCTGCTTTCGTACGTTCAAAATTACGTAATTTACGTAATGGCAACGTAACAGAAAAAACTTTCCGTGCTGGTGAAAAAGTTGAAAAAGCACAAATCGATACCCGTAAAATGCAATATCTGTATGCATCAGGTGATCAATATGCATTCATGGATATGGAAACTTATGAACAAATTGAACTTTCTAAAGAACAATTAGAATATGAGCTACAATTCTTATTGGAAAACATGGAAGTATTCATCATGATGTATGAAGGTGAAATCTTGGGTATCGATCTTCCAAATACAGTTGAATTAGAAGTGACTGAAACAGAACCAGGTATTAAAGGTGATACGGCTACCGGGGGCTCTAAACCAGCGACTCTTGAAACAGGTTTAGTTGTCAACGTACCATTCTTCGTTAACCAAGGTGACAAATTAGTGATTAACACATCTGATGGTTCATACGTTTCACGTGCCTAATGAAATCTCTTTATCCCGCTTTAACGAGGAGTAAGACCCCACTGATGGAAGCTTCACTTTATCACTCATGAATAGGTAGGGAGTAAGATTTCCATCCCAATATCCCGCTACCGAGCAGAGGATAATTAAAGATCAACTGCCTATAAAAGCTAGATTGGTTCAGTGAATACACATATTGATATACATCGAAAACCTGCCATTCAATTTGACGTTGAATGGCAGTTTTTTTACTTTTGGAACAGCTCTAGATTTATGGATTAAATTAGATAATCAACACATCTGTCTTTTTTTATAAATTTTGCATGATGAAATTCCCTCCATCATATGAATAAAATATGAATAAAAAATCTCCAAATCATCCCTTCTGGAAAGTACAAATCTATTTCAAGCATTATAAATTTACTTCGTTAATATCTATAATTCCATCTCTTTCTTTTTTGCATATTTTTTAATACTGTACATAGATTGAAGTGAGAGGAGGGGCGGCTTCGGAACTTCAAGATTTGCTACGTATCGCAGGAATTGGACTTGTTTTAGGATTATTGCATATTTTCTTTGAACAAACAGGGAAAAAGGAATTTTCTTTTTTCTTAAATTTCGTTGCTTATCTCTATATAACCATAGAATTATTAAGATTTATGCGTCTCTTCTTTGATGAGATTATATCTTTTTTCCAATGGCTGATGACGTCATAGATGGTGTTTCTATTTTTTATATTGCTATCACTTTTGCTTTTGGTAGGAATACAAATGGTATCTCCAGCATTACATCGATTATTAGCCATTGTATTTTTTTTCATATTATGCAGTTATTTGATGATGCAAGTTGTCATCCCTTTTTTTCAGAGGCTTAGGACCTTCTATTTATTTGATCTACCTTATTTACCCTTAATTCTAGGAAGTTCTCTGCTTTATTTATGTTCCATTATTGTTTCACAGGTACTAGAAGATAATGATTATGGAAGTATCGCTTTAATAAGCCATCTGGCGATTAAAATATGGATCATTACACTTTGGTTGGACAAGCTAGGAGAACTTTTAAAACAATGGGAAAAGCTATTAGTACCATAGGAGGTTGTGAAAATCGAACAACTGACTACATTTTTTTTGGAACCATTTAAAGAACAAATTTTTGCATTACGTTCTTTTTTTCTATATGGGTTTTTATTTCTTTGTATCAATTGGTTGATACCATCTATGAAAGAGTGGACAAGGTTCTTCTTTTTGATTGTCGTCATCATGGTGACTATTCGTCCAGTATTCGCTGCATTCGAGAAGATGCAAAGTATAACAGATCAGCTCATGCATATCTATGTAGTATTATCGCCACTATTAACTTCATCGCTGCTTCTTGGTTCGGGACTATTTTCTGTTTTAGCGATTAGTCCCGTTTTTTTGTTGTTTTTGCAAACGATTTTAGTAGTGGTTTCAAAATTCCTGATTCCCATGTTAATCGCTACACTAGTATTCGATTTTATCACGAGAATGATCCCCGAGTTGTCTTTTGCCAAAATGTCCGATTTTTTACGGATGTCTGTTTTAAGCATTGTTTCTGCCTCTGTTGTTGTGTATGCCATGTTGCTAGCTGCAAACGGGGTGATCGTCGGTTCTTATAGCAATGATTTATCTGAACCGATAAAGAGGCTTATCCAACAGAACATTCCGATTATCGGCTCGTTGGTCACTGAGTCATTGAATACATTTAAAACGTATTCTTCGACGGCTATTGTTACAACAAGTACGGGGTTATTGATAAGTGTTTGGGGAGTAACCATCTTACCAACATTAAATATTTTAATCTTAGGTTTTAGCTATCGATTTATGTCTGCTGTGCTAGAGCCCTTTACAGATAGTAAGGTGAATGGCCTTATTGAGGATATTAGTAAAACACTTTTTATATTATGTGCTGTTTCATTTTTGATCGCTTTCGCTTACTTCTTCACCATTATGATGGTGTTACTTATGATCCAAATGCAGATTGGGAGGGGAGGAGCGTAGTGAGAGATTTCTTATTTGGTTTGTTGGTCTACAGTGTGATTGTGAAAATATTACTTTTAATCATTCCGCAAGATTATGAAGAAGAATCTACTACTCTCTTTAAAATGTTCGTGGCACTCTATTGTATTAACTATTTCTTTTTATAACTAATTTTGCATATTGGGTTTGATACATTCATAAGATGAACTAGTTGTTAATGTATTGAAGGAGGAGATGTCCTTGGAAAAGCACCAAATATCAAAAAAACACAATTTCTCATTGCCGGCATCATTATCGTATTACTTGTAGTTAGCGGTTTTTGGAGTCTTTCAAAAGGAGCGAAAGATGATGTCAATACTTCTACGAACGATCTCGAGCAGTATCAGCAACTAACATCAACTCTTAGTTCAATTGAAGGCGTTGGAAAGGTCATGATTTATTTTTATTATGATCAGCCAACAACGGAAACTAAAACGGATGATTCGTCACTAAGTCAATATTTTAGTTGGCAACAAAACGATAAAAGCAAACAGAAGGTGACGGGCGTTTTAGTCGTAGCAGAAGGAGCTGATTCCATAACGGTAAAAAATGATCTTGTTACCGTATTATCAAGTGTGCTGGAAATACCCACCCATCGTATTATTGTGCGACCAATGGAAAAAAAGGAGGATTCAACATGAAAGTAAAAAAGAAAGCGGTATGGTTTTTGACATTACTAAGTTTAGCTGCGGTTATTTCGGTATATTATCTATCTAATCCTGTGACACCGTTCAACGGACTAGCCATTTTTAGTGATAATGCACTAAAAGATACGAAAATTAGTGATCTTGCAAGCAAAACTGGAAAAACGACACCTGTAACATCAGAGAGCCATCTGTTTGAAGAAATGCGTATGGAACTGCAAAACGAACGTAGTCAATTAAAAGAAACACTCACACAGAAGATTGCATCAGCTCAATATACAGCAGAAGAAAAAAATGAGGCTTTCAATCAAATTGATGCTATTACAAAAAATGAATCAAATGAAGCTATGCTGGAAATGTTAATCGAAACTTTAGGTTATCCAGATGCGTTTGTAAAAGCTGATGACGATCAAATACGTGTTACAGTACAGGCAAATGAATTATCAAAAACAAAAGCAAATGAGATCATTTATATGGTAAAGAAAGAAATAAGTGGTTCTGGAAAAGTTGTAGTAGATTTTCAATCTGAAACAATTAACTAATATTTGTGCGAATTTTCTTGAATAATGTTTATTTTTAAATAAGTGTTTAAAAATTGTAATAAACGCGATAAAATAAAAAATGTATTATATTACACAAAAGTTAGGGGAGCAATATATGTTGAAAATTCAAGAAATTCGCGAAATTATCAAACTAGTAGATTCTTCTTCAATCGATGAATTCGTTTTTGAAGCAGATGATACAAAAGTGAAACTTAAAAAAAATGGTGCTACTACAGTCGTTACTGATGCACCAGCGCAAGTTATTAAAGCGGTTACACCAGCACCGGCAGCACCAGTTGTTGAAACTCCAAAAGCACCAGCAGCACCAGTTGCAGAAAAACCAGCAGCACCAAAAGCTGAAGTTGCAAATGATGCATCACTACACAAAATCGTTTCACCAATGGTTGGTACTTTCTACAAAGCGCCAAATCCTGAATCTCCAGCATTCGTTCAAACAGGCGATAAAGTGGGCGAAGAAACAGTCGTTTGTATCGTTGAAGCCATGAAATTATTCAATGAAATCGAAGCAGAAGTAAAAGGTGAAATCGTTGAAATTCTTGTAAATGACGGCGAATTAGTGGAATACGGTCAACCTCTATTCCTAGTAAAAGAAGACTAAGGGGGAGGCTTTCCACATGAAAAAAGTATTAATCGCAAATCGTGGTGAAATCGCGGTACGTATTATTCGCGCATGTAAAGAATTGGATATTCAATCTGTAGCTGTATATTCAGAAGCAGATAGTGATGCACTTCATGTTCAACTTGCAGATGAAGCCTATTGTATCGGTTCTAAGTTTTCTAGTGATAGCTACTTGAAAATTGATCGAATCCTTACAGTAGCTGAAAAAACAGGCTGTGATGGTATTCATCCAGGATATGGTTTCCTTGCAGAAAACGCTAGTTTCGCAGAAGCTTGTGAGGATGCAGGTATTACATTTATCGGACCAACTTCAGACGCGATTAAAATCATGGGTATCAAAGATATCGCAAAAGAAACGATGATTGCAGCGGATGTTCCAACTGTTCCGGGTTCAAAAGGTCTAGTAGCAGATGAACATGAAGCTGTTGAAGTAGCGAAAGAAATCGGTTATCCAGTTATTATCAAAGCTACTGCTGGAGGCGGCGGTAAAGGAATTCGTGTTGCACGTGATGAAGAAGATTTGATCAAAGGTGTTCAAATTACTCAAAAAGAAGCAGCTGCAGCCTTCGGAAACCCAGGGGTATATTTAGAGAAATTTATTGAAGATTTCCGTCACTGTGAAATTCAAGTGTTAGCAGATAGCTATGGCAATACCATTCACTTAGGTGAACGTGACTGTACAGTTCAACGTCGTATGCAAAAATTAGTAGAAGAAGCTCCATCTCCAGCACTATCTGAAGAACGACGTGCAGAAATGGGTGAGGCAGCCGTAAAAGCAGCAAAAGCTTGTCACTATCGTGGTGCAGGTACTGTTGAATTTATCTATGACTATAAAGAAGATAAATTCTACTTCATGGAAATGAATACACGTATCCAAGTAGAACACCCAGTAACTGAAGCAATTACAGGTATTGATTTAGTTCGTGAACAGTTGAAGATTGCATCCGGTGAGAAATTAGAGTATAAACAAGAAGATGTGAAAGTGAATGGTTGGGCGATCGAATGTCGTATCAACGCAGAAAATCCATCTAAAAACTTCATGCCATCACCAGGGAAGGTTGAAAACTACTTAGCTCCTGGCGGCAATGGTGTACGTATTGATTCAGCAATGTATCCAGGCTATGCAATTCCACCATACTATGATTCAATGGTCGCAAAACTAATTGTACATGCTGATACTCGCGCAGAAGCAATTGCTAAAATGAAACGTGCCTTAGGTGAATTTATTGTTGAAGGACCAGGAATCCATACAACAATTCCTTTCCACGAAAAACTAATGGATAATGAGGTCTTTAAATCAGGAAAATTCAATACAAAATTCCTTGAAGAAAATGACATTATGAATTCATAGTAGGAGAAAGGGGCGAACTCTATGGCTGATAAAGTCGTACAATCTCTACCGCAAAACACACCTACTGGCAAGGATGAATTGGGTAAGATTGAGGTTGCACCTGAAGTCATTGAAGTTATTGCGGGAATTGCCACGACAGAAGTGGAAGGTGTCTCTAAAACAAGAGGTAATTTTGCCACTGGTGTCGTAGAAAAATTCGGTAAAAAAGTTCATGGTAAAGGGATCAAAACGGAGTGGACAGAAGAAGGCTTGATTGTGGATGTCTATTGCTTTGTGCAATATGGAGTATCTGTAGCGAAAGTAGCAAAACAAGTTCAAATTCAAATCCGAGAAGCGATCGCTAATATGACATCACACGCAACAAAAGAAGTGAATGTACATATTACGGGTATTCAATTTGACCAATTGAACGACGCAAAAGCTGAATAATGATTGAAAAAGATGTCTTAAAAGTGGGTAA
This sequence comes from Rummeliibacillus sp. SL167, assembly GCF_007896505.1. Lineage (NCBI taxonomy): Bacteria > Bacillati > Bacillota > Bacilli > Caryophanales > Caryophanaceae > Rummeliibacillus > Rummeliibacillus sp. SL167. Next base: position 602,208 of record NZ_VCBM01000001.1, read on the forward strand.
AATAGCTTTTAAGGCATTTTTTTGTTTGTTGATTTTGTGTTGCTGAGAAATGGTTTTATCCCGTGTTAACGAGCAGTAAGACATCCATCTCAAGGTTTAGAGAGAGGCAAGAAAGATAGGGGGATCAACTGTCGCATGCGCCCGATTGGTTCAGCTAACCATCAGTGGGGGATGAAGAAAACCCCCACTGATGGAAGCAATGTTGTGGATAGAAACTATTAAGACATCATACAGCATAAGAAGTGTTGCTGGATGGCTTTGTATGTTAGGAATGTCAAGTTATTAGAGAACATTTTTTCTGACTTTTCAAAACTTATAACAATTCATGCGGTCCGGGCTATTTTGTGTTAGAATAAAAATACTTGTGAACAATTGAAACACTTCGCATAATGGACCTTTTGTGATGATTTTTGCTATTTTTCAACATTTAGCATTTCGCGATGTCCCAATGTAGTAGAATAAAGGAGAACAAATTAAGATGAAGCGACGAGAAGCGCGTGAGAAAGCATTACAAACACTTTTTCAACTAGAAAATACAGAGTTAACCATTCAAGAAGCAATGGAACACGTGATGGAAGAACAAACGGATGAATTTTATGAAAAACTGGTATCTGGTACGGTTCAACATCAATCAGAAATCGATGCTGCATTAGCAGAAAAATTAGAAAATTGGTCATTCGACCGTATAGCGAAAATTGAACGTACAATTTTGCGCTTAGCGGCTTATGAATTGATGTATACACTTGAAACACCAAAAAGTGTTGTTCTTAACGAAGCCATTGAACTAAGTAAAACATTTGGTGATGACAAATCAAGTAAATTTGTCAATGGTGTATTATCAAAATTTGCATAACAATCGAAAAAAGCTGAATTTGGGAGTGTTAACAAGATGTTAGGAAAACTGATTAACGGTAAAGAAATTGGCAATACAATTCGACAATCCATTCAACAAGAAGTGAATGCTTTAAAAGAACAAGGTATTACTCCAGGTCTAGCAGTTATTTTAGTAGGTGACGATCCTGCTTCACGTACGTATGTTTCCAACAAACAGAAATCATGTGAAAAAATGGGGATCTATTCAGAGCTCATTAAGCTTTCCGCAGATGTTACAGAAGAAACATTGTTACAACAAATTGAGCAACTAAACGCAAACCCGGCAATCGATGGCATCTTAGTTCAATTGCCACTTCCAAAACATATCGATGAACAAAAAGTGATTGCTACGATTTCTCCAGAGAAAGATGTCGATGGCTTCCATCCTATCAGTGTGGGTAAAATGTTATTAGGACAACCTACGTTTTTACCTTGTACACCATTTGGCGTTATGAAACTGTTAGAATATACGAATGTTGATATTGCAGGTAAACATGCTGTCGTAGTGGGCCGTAGTCATATCGTCGGCGTTCCTATGGGACAACTTTTACTGCAAAAAGATGCAACAGTTACATATTGCCATTCTAAAACTCCTGATTTAAAAGCGATTACAAAACAAGCTGATATTCTAGTGGTAGCTACAGGTCGTGCAAAAATGATCGGGGCTGATCATGTGAAAGATGGAGCAGTTGTTATTGATGTCGGTATGGACAGAGACGAAAATGGTAAACTATGTGGAGATGTAGACTTCGATGCAGTCATCGATAAAGTATCAGCCATCACCCCTGTTCCTGGCGGTGTAGGTCCAATGACTATTACTATGTTGTTATTTAATACATTGCAATCTGCTAAAAACAAGCTATCATAAGACAAATGGTTACAAAGCAGGTAAAATAGTAACGTCAAGGGCTGTTTTTCTAGCGAAAGACAGCCTTATTAAATGATAGAGTGGCTCGATTGGAAGCTGAATAGTAGTAAACATGGATAAGTTTTGTCCAGGCGTATAGTAACCGCTATATATCAAACGCTAAAAGGCGTATAGATAAGGAGTCTGAGATTTTGACAAGCACACCTTATTTAACCGTTCAAGCATTGACAAAATATATTAAAAAGAAATTTGATGTAGATCCCTACTTAAGAAATGTATATGTAAAAGGGGAACTTTCAAATGTAAAACATCATATAGGCTCAGGTCATATTTATTTCACCTTGAAAGACGAGAAAACACAGATAAAAGCTGTTATGTTTGCATCATATGCTAGGCAACTCAAATTCAAACCTGAAAGTGGAATGAAGGTACTGATCAAAGGTGATGTCAATGTTTATGAGGGTGGAGGGCAATATCAACTGTATGCACAGGTAATGGAACCAGATGGACTCGGTAGCTTATATTTAGCGTTCGAACAGTTAAAAGAAAAACTTCAAAAAGAAGGTCTTTTTTCGGATCAGTATAAGAAACCAATTCCAGCATTTCCTAGAAAGGTTGCAGTGGTAACTGCTACAACAGGTGCAGCTATACGAGATATTTGCACCACGATCAAACAAAATTATAAACTAACAGATATCATTATTTTTCCTGCTCTTGTCCAGGGGGAGCATGCGGCAAAAAGTATTGTAAAAGCGATCGAACAGGCAAATCGTACGCCTGAAATCGATACACTAATCGTCGCGCGTGGTGGTGGCTCTATTGAAGATTTATGGGCATTTAATGAGGAGATTGTAGCGAGAGCTATATTTAATAGCGTAGTTCCTGTTATAAGCGGGGTAGGTCATGAAACGGATACAACCATTTCTGACTTAGTAGCTGATGTAAGAGCGGCTACACCAACAGCAGCAGCTAAACGTGCTGTGCCAAGTAGCGAAGAGTTAGCCAAGTACTTGCTCACTAGAAAAGCTCAATTATTCCAATTGGCACAAGCCCGGATCAAACAGGAAAAAGCAAAATTAGAGCGCTTACAAAAATCCTATCCACTCGCTTATCCTGATCGACTATATCGACCTTTTATAGAAAAAATATCGAGGATGGATGAACGATTACATCAAAGTATTTTAGATTATCTAAAGCATCAAAAACTTTTGATGACTCAAATGGACCATCGTTTGCAGCTTCGCTCCCCATTGCAACAACTTCGTTATGAAAAAACAAGAGTAGAAAATAACGAAAAATCCTTAAAAAAAGCAGTGCTGCAACAACTCAATCGAAGAAACGATGAATTTCATTCTGTTATTCGAACATTGGAAGCACTGAATCCTTTAGCCATTATGACACGAGGCTATAGCCTTACTTACCATAATGGGAAAGTTATCAAATCGATTCAAGAAGTGAAGGAACATGATGAAGTGGAGTTCCATCTCCAAGATGGGAAAGCAACAGCAACCGTTACATCGATTACAGTGGAAGATAAAATGAAACTTTAATCAGTGGGGTTTTTCATCCTTACTGAAATAGAGGAATTTAAGTGAAAAGAGCCAATTCTTGTGGCAATACTTGAGTGACTAACATCTTGTTGGCTCGAAACAATCGGGCGCATTGGTAGTTGATCTCCCTCCTAACTTTTTTACTTTCGCTGAATTTTGAGGTGGGAATAATACTGCCCGTTAATGAGGGATATAAGGGGGAGTAATAGATGACGACTAAAAAGCAAACTTTTGCAACATCGATCAATGATCTTGAAGAAATTGTGCAACAGCTTGAACAAGGCGATGTACCATTAGAAGATGCCATTGAATTATACAAAAAAGGAATGAAATTATCTCAGTTCTGTCATGAACAATTGACAAAAGCTGAAGAACAACTTGTTTCCGTTATGGATGAAAACGGAAATGAACAACCGTTTGAACCAACAGGAGAAGAGGGAAAAGGGAAATGACGCAACCATTAAAGTCTTTCATGAATGCCAATATTCCAGTTATTGAAAAACGTATCAATGATCTTGTTAAAGAAATTACAGCACCAGAAATATTAAAAGAAGCAATGCTCTACTCATTAAATGCAGGTGGTAAACGAGTTCGTCCATTATTTGTATTAGCTGTTATGGACCATTTCAATGTCAAAGATGATGCAGCTTATACTGTAGGTGCTGTCATTGAAATGATTCATACCTATTCATTGATTCATGATGATCTACCAAGTATGGACAATGACGACTATCGCCGTGGCAAACTAACCAATCATAAAGTGTATGGGGATGCTTTTGCCACACTAGCAGGAGATGCGTTAAATACGATTGCGTTTGGTATTTTAGCGCGTATGGAACAAGTTGATGCTGGAAAACGTTTAGAACTTATAGATAAGCTTAGTGTAGCAGCAGGTGCTGAAGGAATGGTAGGAGGACAGATTCTCGATATCGAAGGCGAAACGAAAAAGCTGACATTAGAAGAATTAGAAGAAGTACATGTCCATAAAACAGGGGCGATACTTCGATTCAGTATTGAATCTGGCGCTATTTTGGCGGGTGCTTCTGATGAAGAAAAGGCTATTTTAGTCGAATACGCACATCATATTGGTCTATGCTTCCAAATCCAAGATGATATTTTGGATATAGTTGGTACTACAGAGCAATTAGGAAAAACAGCGGGTAAAGATGTTGCAAGTGATAAAAGTACTTACCCAGCACTTCTTACACTAGATGGAGCCAAAGAAAAACTTCATGTACACTATGAATTAGCTATTAAAGCATTAGAAAAATTGCCATCTGAAAGTAAGTTATTAAAAGAATTTGCCGAATATATTGTTCTTCGCAACAAATAGCAACTCTTTTAATTTTGTGCAATTGTTTATCACTGCTATAATGATAAAAACAATGCGCGATGAATCTATAATGAAAAGGTGTGTGATGGCGATGGATTTGAATAATATATCTAGTCCATCCTTCTTAAAAGAATTAAATACAAAACAACTTCGTGATTTGAGCTATGATATTCGCAAATTTTTAATCGAAAAATGCTCAAACACGGGTGGCCATATTGGACCCAATCTAGGAGTTGTTGAGCTGACAATCGCACTGCATCGTGCTTTTAATAGTCCAAAAGATAAGCTTTTATTTGACGTGGGGCATCAAGCCTACGTTCATAAAATTTTAACAGGTCGTGCATCTGAGTTTGATACACTTCGCCAATACAAGGGATTGTCCGGTTTTCCAAAACGTATTGAAAGCGAACATGATGTTTGGGAAACAGGACACAGTTCAACATCTCTTTCTGCGGCTATGGGAATGGCTGCAGCACGTGATGTAAAAGGTGAACATCATTATATCGTTCCAATCATCGGCGATGGTGCTTTAACAGGTGGTATGGCTCTTGAAGCACTGAATCATATTGGACACGAAAAAACGAATATGATCGTGATTTTAAATGATAACGAAATGTCCATCGCGCCAAATGTTGGGGCTGTCCATAATATTCTAGGTCGTCTTCGTACTGCAAGTCCATATAATAGAGTAAAAGACGATTTAGAAATGTTGCTCAAGAAAATACCAGCAGTAGGTGGCAAATTGGCTGCTACAGCTGAACGTGTTAAGGATAGCCTAAAATATTTACTCGTATCCGGTATCTTCTTTGAAGAATTGGGTTTCACTTATCTCGGTCCGATTGACGGTCATAATTTTGAGATGCTGGAGGAAACTTTACAAAACGCTAAAAAAATTCAAGGGCCTGTTATCATCCATGTTGTAACGAAAAAAGGGAAGGGCTACTTGCCAGCTGAAAACGATACCATTGGTACATGGCATGGAACAGGTCCGTATAAAATTGAAACTGGCGACTTTGTGAAATCAACAACATCAGCACCTGGATGGTCTAAATTGATTGCAGATACGGTTACTCGGATCGCGCGTGAAGATGATCGTGTTGTGGCTATCACACCAGCAATGCCTGTAGGTTCCAAATTGGAGGGATTTGCAAAAGAGTTCCCCAATCGTTTTTATGATGTTGGGATTGCAGAACAACATGCGGCAACAATGGCTGCAGGAATGGCTGCTTCGGGAATAAAACCTTTTTTAGCGATTTATTCTACATTTTTACAGCGTGCCTATGATCAAATGTTGCATGATATTTGTCGACAAAATTTAAATGTATTCATCGGTATTGATCGTGCCGGACTTGTCGGTGCGGATGGTGAAACACATCAAGGGGTATTTGATATTGCTTTTTTACGTCATATGCCGAATATCGTCATTATGATGCCAAAAGATGAAAATGAAGGCCAACATATGGTCAAAACAGCATTAGATTATGAGGATGGTCCGATCGCACTGCGTTATCCCCGTGGAAATGGCTTAGGTGTACCGATGGATAAGGAACTACATGATATTCCAATCGGCACATGGGAAGTGCTGCAAGAGGGAGTCGATGCGGCGATTGTTACATTTGGAACAACCATTCCTTTAGCAAAAAATGCTGCCAATATTTTATCAGCAAAGGGCATCCAAACAGAGATTATCAATGCACGTTTTATCAAACCTATGGATGAAAAAATGCTGCATCGACTAATGCAAAGTGGAAAGCCAATCTTAACCATTGAAGAAGCAATGCTTGAAGGTGGATTTGGGAGTGCTGTGTTAGAATTCGCAAATGACCATGGCTATTCAACCGATAGGATTGCTCGAATGGGCATTCCAGATATCTTTGTGGAACATGGCAGTGTGGATTTATTGCTTCGTGATTTGCATATTACGGATGAAGAAGCCGTCAATCGCATCGAAAGATTAATTGCCAAAAAATCTAAAAAACAAGCAGGTTTAAAAGCATAATGACAACAAAGATTCCAAAAGAACGCGTGGATGTATTACTTGTTCAGCGTGGCTTATGCGAGACGAGAGAAAAAGCGAAGCGTACGATTATGGCGGGGCAAGTATTCTCAAAGGAAGTCCGTATTGATAAGGCAGGGGAGAAAATCCCTGTTGATAGTGAATTGACCATTAAAGGACATCAGCTACCCTATGTAAGCCGCGGTGGTTTAAAACTAGAAAAAGCGTTGAAAGTATTCGATGTAGATGTCACAGGAAAGCTAATGCTAGATATCGGTTCCTCAACGGGCGGTTTTACGGATTGTGCATTGCAAAATGGTGCAAAACATTGTTATGCACTTGATGTCGGCTCCAATCAGTTAGCTTGGAAAATACGTTCTGATGAGCGAGTAACTGTGATGGAAAAGACTAATTTTCGATATGTGACAGCACCCGATTTAGTAGAAGGATTACCTGATTTTGCGACGATCGATGTATCCTTCATATCTTTAGAATTAATATTACCTGTTCTGAAAACTCTTCTTTTACCCGGCGGAGATGTGGTTGCATTAGTGAAGCCACAGTTTGAGGCGGGAAAAGAAAAAGTAGGGAAAAAAGGAGTAGTCCGCGAGGCAAAAACTCACTTAGAAGTATTGGAAAAAATTGCGACATTCTCTGAATCCATCGGTTTTATCGTTAAAGATGCATCGTATTCACCTATTACAGGTGGCGAAGGGAATATTGAGTTTTTATTTCACCTTTATAACCCAAGAGCAGGAGAAGAAATCAAGTCTTACACAGATTTCGCTTCATTAGTAAAAGAAGCACATCAACAGTTGGAATAACGCGATCCGTGCTTTGTCGGATCGTGTTTTTTCTTGTTAAAATAAAGAAAAAATGATACGTTATAAACAAATGGGCATAAATATACAAAGAGGTGAAAGCAATTGAATAAAAGCCAACGACATATTAGAATCCGCGATATGATTGCTAATAATGAGATCGAAACACAAGATGACTTGGTCGATATGTTAAAAGATGCAGGTTATCACGTTACACAAGCAACGATTTCCCGTGATATAAAAGAGCTGCATCTTATTAAAGTGCCACTCCAAGATGGAAGATATAAATATAGCTTACCAGCAGATCAACGTTTTAATCCAATCCAAAAATTACATCGTGTATTAGCTGACGCCTTTGTATCCATAGATGGGACTAGCCATATGCTTGTGATGAAAACATTGCCAGGAAACGCACATGCTATTGGATCATTATTAGATCATTTGGATTGGGAAGAAATTCTTGGAACCATTTGTGGCGATGACACGATTCTAATCATTTGCCGAGAAGAATCAGAGCGTGAAAAGATTAAAAATCGTTTACTTGAAATGCTATAATGAGAGCTTAAGCGAGGTGAGCTAGTTATGTTAAAAGAGCTATCCATTAAAAATTTCGCGATTATAGAAGAGCTAACCGTAGCTTTCCAAGATGGATTAACCGTCTTAACTGGAGAAACAGGTGCAGGTAAATCCATTATTATTGATGCTGTTCAGCTTTTAGCTGGTGGACGTGGTTCCCAAGAGTTTGTTCGACATGGTGCAAAGAAAGCGGAATTAGAGGGCCTTTTTACATTGACCTCTGAAAATCATCCGGCATATGAAAAGTGTGAAAATGCCGGGATTGAAATCGAGGAAGATCTAATTATCTTGCGCCGTGATCTAAATGACAATGGTAAAAGTGTATGTCGTGTAAATGGAAAACTGGTACCATTGTCTCTATTACGCGAAATCGGTGCGACATTGATCGATATACATGGACAACATGAAACCCAAGAATTGATGGATGATCGGCAACACATTCATTTATTAGACCAATTTGCAGGAGAACAAATAGAAGCCGTTCAAGAAAAGTATTTCAAGCAATTCAACGATTATAATACGCTAAAAAAAGAATTGGCTGCTATTTCTGTGAATGAACAGCAAGTGGCTCAAAAAATAGATCTTTATCAATTTCAGATGAAAGAAATTGATGCATGCCAATTCCGTGAAGATGAAGAAGAGGATTTGACAGAAGAACGTCGTCGGCTCATGAATTTCAACAAAATATTTGAATGCTCGAATACGGCACATGAAGCGATTTTAGGCGAGTCGAAAGGGCTTGACTGGATTGGACGTGCAATGTCTGAGTTAGAGGATGTAGCAACTATCGATACGACCTTTAAAGAATATTCAGAAGCCGTTTCAAATGCTTTTTACAATCTTCAAGAGGCAGCCTTTGGGATAAAGAATATTTTGGACGATTTAGAATTTGATCCAGAACGTTTGAACGAAGTAGAGCATCGTTTGGCCCTTATTCAATCGATGAAAAGAAAATATGGATCCACTTTAAAAGAAATTTTAGCGTATCGTGCAAAAATCGGCGAAGAATTGGAATCCTTATTTAATAGAGATGAAAATATTCAAAAAAATGAACAACAGCTCATTGAACTTCGAAAAAAACTTCAGTCAACAGCTTCAAAATTGACAGCTGTTCGCAAAAAAGTTGGCAATCAATTGTCTAATGCTATTATGCAACAGTTACGGGAATTATATATGGAAAAAGCGAAATTTAGTGTTCATTTTGAAACATTGCCTGAAGGTCAATTCGATCATGATGGAGTAGATAAAATTATCTTTTATATTGCAACGAATGTTGGGGAACCACCTAAACCTCTCACGAAAATTGCTTCGGGTGGGGAACTCTCTAGAATTATGCTGGCACTAAAAACCATTTTCTCTACGACGAATGGCATTACTTCTATTATTTTTGATGAGGTGGATACAGGTGTTAGTGGCAGAGTGGCGCAGGCAATTGCTGATAAGATCGCGGCCATTTCTGTTCATTCACAAGTATTATGTATTTCTCATTTACCTCAAGTTGCAGCAATGGCAGATCATCATTATCATATTCAAAAACAAGAGGATACCAATCGAACCTTTACGTCATTAACGGAAATTTTTGGCGATGATCGAATTGATGAGATCAGTCGCATCATGTCAGGAGCAGAAGTCACAGAATTGACATTCAGACATGCAAAAGAATTGATTGAAATTGCTGAACAACGAAAAAGATGTTTAGTTTAAGTATGTATCACTTGTTTAAAATTTTTGGTGGAAAATTAAAACATCTTGCAAATTTTGTGAGATGTTTTTTTATACATTCAAACGGTAGACAAATATTTACCTTTCATAACAATTCGATTTGAAGCCATCATAAATGAAAAGGAGGTGACATATGCGAAATGCGAAGCGCTCTTTTTTGAGCTTATTTATTTTACTTGTCGTTTTTGGATCATGGACGACAATTGCAAGCGCAGCCAAGAAAGTAATCCCAATGGGAGACTCAATAGGTGTTGAATTGCAATTGTCAGACATTACGGTTTCAAATGATGTGTTACTACAAGATGGAAATTGGCTCAAAAGAGGAGATATTGTTGAAAAAGTCAATAATACTTCAGTGGAAAAATTGGAAAACATTCATCAAATTATAAAAACATCCTCAAAGGAATCCCTAATTTTAACAATAGGCAGAGATGCTGAAGACAAAAAAGTCAACGTGAAAAAAGAAGAAATGACATCTGTTATGAATTTTCTTCGCGATGAGACAGATGGAATCGGTACGCTAACCTTTTTAGATCCTGATACGAAACAATATGGTGCGTTAGGTCATCAAATCGTCGATCAAATATTACAAAAGCCACCACAATTCAATCAGGGTTCCATTTTCTATGCAAAAATCGAACATATTAAGAAGAGTACTCCTGGAGAACCAGGGTATAAAATCTCTGCGGTTGAAAATGATAAAGGTCAAATCGGCAGTATCGTTTCCAATAGTGTGTATGGGATATTTGGCAAATGGCAAAAATCTATACAACCATCATTGCCAAAAGCGATAGAAGTTATGCAACCTTCTGATATAAAAAAGGGGCCTGCCAAATTATTAACAACGATTTCAGGTAAAAAAGTGGAGTCGTTTGATGTGAACATAACAAAGGTGAATGATAAAAGCTTCCAAATTGAAATAACAGACCCTGTATTAAAAGAAAAAACCGGCGGTATTTTACAAGGAATGAGTGGAAGCCCCATCATCCAAGGCGGGCACTTCGCAGGTGCTGTAACACATATGTATATTGAAAGTCCAGAAAAAGGAGCAGCACTCCCTATTACAGAGATGCTCAAAAATCAACCTGCTTAAAATAAATATAAGACGGTCAAAAAATAGCCGTTATAAAAAATAAGCAACCACACTCCCCAAAAGCAAAATCCACCCATCTCGGGTGGATTTTTTAGATCTGTACCAATTTTTGTTTGCTTATACTTATAGAGGATTTCATTTCATTTTCAAAAAGCGATAGAATTTCACCCTCAAGACTCGAGTAAAGGGTAGATGTGACGATCAATTGCTCAATAGGTTTAAAACTAACATCTAGTGAGGGGAGGGACCAAGAAAATCTTCATTAGGTAAAGTTGTACTTTAAAGTTCGATATTTGTGGGGTTTTAAAATAGTTATTCAACTGTTTTCTTCGAGCATTCTTTTTCTTTGGATTATTTGTTACAATTAACATGTAAATAATATATACATTTTTGTCGAATTTGAAGAAATTTCTATTACAACATACTCATTTTTTTAAATTTGGAAGGGCTTGACTTAAAGTTGTCGAATAATCCCATTTGTATCAAAAGTGTGTCTACATTTAGAGTAAACTCAGATTTTGATCTTGATTTAGGAAGTGCATGATAAAGGAGGAAGTCGAATGGAGAAAGTCAAAGTTGCAATTGTGGATGATAATAGTGAACTGGTAAAAATGATGGGAGAATATTTATTAAATCATGGAGAGATTGAGGTAATTAGTACAGCAACAAATGGTAAACAATGTTTGAAAATGTTAGAAGAGCATGTACCAGATGTTCTGTTATTAGATATTATTATGCCACATCTTGATGGATTAGCAGTTCTTGAAACGATGCATGAAAATCCCCAATTTAGTAATGTCCAAGTCATTATGCTAACCGCTTTTGGCCAAGAAGATGTCATGAAACAAGCAGTTGAACTAGGTGCTTCTTACTTTATATTAAAACCATTTGAATTTGACCGTTTAGCATTAAAAATTTTACAATGTGCTGGTAAAAAAGTTGAAAAACAAAAACGTGTCAGTATCTTACAAGGTTCCAAACCACAAAAATTGGATCAACGTCAGCTAGATGCGACCATCACAGCCATTATCAAAGAAATTGGCGTACCTGCTCACATTAAGGGATATGCGTATCTCCGTGAAGCCATCCAAATGGTCTATCTTGATGTAGAATTACTGGGTTCTATCACAAAGGTTCTATATCCGGACATCGCCAAAAAATTTGATACCACACCTTCAAGAGTAGAGCGTGCCATTCGCCATGCCATCGAAGTCGCATGGAATCGTGGAAACTACGAATCTATCTCGAAAATGTTCGGCTACACCGTTCATCATCTAAAATCAAAACCGACTAATTCAGAATTCATCGCCATGATCGCGGATAAGATTCGGATTGAGATGGTTGCGGTTTAGAGCCTTGAGATATAAGGGTTGAAAGTGATTAATCATAATTTGCATACTGAACTCATAACCACCAATAAATCACTTTTTGAGCCTATAATTAACTAAAAAAGAATGTGTTACTTTAAGCACATTTCCATTTATTGAGTTTGCAAAAAATTCAACAAGTGGAGGTGTGCTTTTTTGCGTTCGATTGAAAATAAGATTACTGAAATTGAATTACAACTCGATTCATTTATGCTGTATTGTGATTCAAAACAATTGTCTAAAAAAACATTAAAAAGCTATCAGCAGTCATTGACATTATTCATTCGTTATTGAAAGCAAGAATTGAATATTGACAATGCTGCAAAAGTTAAATCATCACATATTAGACATTACATTACGGGAGAGAGGTAAATATACGGTCACAAATTTTAGCTAACAAAAAAGATGAGGTTATATCACGTTATAAAAAATAAGCAAATAAAAAAAGGTTAAGTGATTACAGTCACTTTCCCTCTCGTATATTATGTTTAGGCCCTTTTTTAAGAGCCCCTAATTTCCTACTTTCCTGTGATTAATTATTCAAATCCCTTGGGTGTCCCGAGATATTTCTAGATAATGAGAATAGGATCATTTGGGACAATTCTTTTTCCCCCTGTGGACTTAACCACATTGAATAGACTGTTTCTCAGTGTACGTGCGGTGCTTCCTACTCGCAGGCTGTTCTCCCTGAATCTCGAACCTAGAGGATAGTAGCTCTAGGGCGGCTTTCGAATCAGGGCAAGTTCTGATACACGAGGTTGCTGGTCGGCGTTCACACTAGAGATATCTCAGGGCATCCAAGAAACGCACCCATGATTCTAATTAGAAAGGAGGGGGCAACCCATGAAATTATTTGTTGGTTTAGATATTAGTTCTTTTGATATGAAAGTTTGTATTTTGAGCGATGAAGGTGAAAAGCTTACATCCTTTACCGTCTCTAACGATCTTCCAGGTGCCATCCAACTGCGTGATCGTATTCTAGATTGCACCATGGTCAAAAATGTTCAAGCCTTAAAAATAGGATTAGAATCTACATCCGTTTATAGTTTTCACCCATCCATGTTTTTGCATAACGATGAATCACTCAAAAGCCTTGGCGCTAAGGTTTTTGTCATAAATCCCAAACAGATTGCCAACTTTAAAAAAAGCTATTCGGATATGGATAAGACGGATGAAATGGATGCTTTTGTCATAGCTGACTATCTTCGTTTTGGGCGTCATTCCATGTCTGTGGTCAAGGAAGAACAGTATATTGCCTTACAACAATTGACTCGTTCCCGTTACCAACTCATTCATCAAGTGACTAAAGAAAAACAACATTTCTTACAACACTTAAGTTTTAAATGTAATACCTTTTCTCAGGAGGTGGATTCATCCGTTTTCGGGAACGCCATGATGGAAATGTTCTCAGAAAAATTTAGCTTGGATGAACTAGCACAAATGCCATTAGAAGATTTGGCCGGTTTCCTTCAGGAAAAAGGAAAAAACCGTTTCAATGACGCTGAATGTGTAGCAAAATCCATCCAAAAGGCCGTCCGTTCTTCGTATCGCCTAGATAAGGTAGTCGAAGATTCCATCGACGTTCTCCTTGGTACTTCCATTGAAGTGATTAGAACACTTCAAAAACAAGTCAAGGAGATTGAAAAGGCAATCGAGCGCATCATGGCTGGCTTAGAAGAGTCCCAGACTCTTCAATCCATCCCTGGTGTGGGACCTGTATTCACAGCCGGTATTATCGCTGAAATCGGGCAAATTGACCGTTTTGAAGACGAAACGAAAATAGCCAAATATGCAGGTCTGTACTGGCGAAAATATCAATCTGGACGCTTTACTGCGGATGATACTTCCCTTTCGCGCAACGGAAATCAATACCTAAGATATTACTTAGTTGAAGCCGCCAACTCCGTAAGAAGGTATATTCCTGAGTATCAAGAATACTACGCGAAGAAATACAAAGAAGTACCGAAACATCAGCACAAAAGGGCACTCGTTCTAACCGCAAGAAAATTTGTGCGTTTGGTCGATGCGCTACTACGCAATCACCAAATTTACACGCCGAAAAGGGGGCGTAAATATATGACGCATATGCGTTAATAAAATCCCTTTTATTAATTCCAGTAAATTCCAAAACGTTACTGGTCTAGTTTGGTATTGCCTTTTTTCAGATTTTTAATCCTTGATAACCAAATAACAAATCATTTTGTGCTTGACATATTACCACAGGTCTATAACTGAATAAAACTAACACTAATCGCACAACAAGCATAAGTGTTTATGTAGCTACTTTATTAACATTTTAAAAAAATGAGGTCAAGTAGCTGTGTTAAATTTGCACTTTTTTAGTGTAGTTCATCTAGGTTGCCCATTAACTGGACGTTAAACAAAACTGGTCAAGTTATGTTATGACTTAGCTACTGCAATAAATAAGTCTAGCGTACAATACGAGCATTTTCTCATTCATGCTAATGTCTGGATGGTGCTAACTACCAATTTGAAAGGGTAGGAGTGGAAAGTCTGAATGGCTACGGTCATTGTAGGACAAGTCATAGAGTATATGTTTAGTGAGTTTCTCGATAGAATAGCTATTTACTTGTACACGCACAATCGCTTATATAAGACATATACAAACTTTCGGGGGGCAGAAGTAGAAAGTAGACTTGTTAAGATGGAAATCTTGCAACTGAATGAGAGCATGCAATACTCACAATACACTGTGACGCTTTATGCTATGAGTTGTCTGTCTTTGTTTCTACGATTCTATTTTTTAGTTTTGTAGAAACAAGGCAGACAAACTTCGCATCAAGTCTACAATTTCTATTTAGCTTTATGACAAATTGATACAAAAATACTGTATAATGTACTTATAAAATTAATTAAAAAGAGGAGTTTATTATGAACAACGAAGAACAATGGTTAGAGTTTTCAGATGACAATTGGGAAAATGAAGATGCTGAATCAGAATTCTTAGAAGATGATATTGATGAATTATTAAATGATATTGATGAGTTTTTAGAAGATGAATTAAAAAATGATTCAAGTAAAGCCGTACAAGTGGCCACTAACGTTTTTATGAGTACGTGGTAAAAACTAATGTTGATAACGATGAAAAAATGAAGATGCCTTTGGTTGAATTAGTAAAGGAGAAAAGATAATGGATAACAAGTCAGCGGTTAAATCAGGAATCGGATTTGGTTCGGTCTTAGCTATTACGATTTCGTGGAGCGTACATCATTCAGTATTGTGGGCTATTTTTCAGGGTATTTTTGGTTGGTTGTATGTAATTTATTATGTCATAACGAGATAGATTATATTTATGATCCGGATTCTACATTAATTGATTCAAATAACGATGAAAAACCATTAAAAGCAAAAGTACAGGTTAGTGATAATCTGAAAGGTTTCATCATAACAGATGACTATAATAATGAAGAGTCGAAAGAATATGTATTTAAAAATATTGAGAGCGTACCCATCAAAGCAGGTATAGGTTTAGATAAAAAAGGTGAAATTTATGGTGTTAGTATTATTCACAACAAAGCGATAGACAAGGTTCATATAAAGTATAGCTATCTCGGTATTTTATTTGCAAAAACAGTGCCTTTTGACAAATAGGCAGGGCTCTCAATTAGAAAGTCAACTATCGAGATGGCTTAGAAAGAGTTTGGGATATAGCTTTACACAGAATTTATAATTGATAAGCTTAATATGGTTGTTTATTGCAAAATAAAAGTACAGAGGTTTGCGAGAAATTTGTGCAGAACTCAACTGCATAAAAAAAGGCTTGCCAGCCCCATAATAATTCCCTACTGTATTGATTGAGAGACCACAACAGTAGGAGGACATGAAAGGATGCTAGCGATGCCTGAAGTAAATTATATCAAACATTTAAGAGAAGAAGAAGATTTATCTATAAACGAGATTGCAAGAAAAACTGGTTGTAATTGGAGGACTGTTAAAAAATACGCAGATGGAGAAAGTTTTCAAGAAACACTCAAGTTCACTAAAAGAGGAATGATGTATGAGGAGGGGTTCGGAGAAATTGTTGACTGTTGGCTTGAGGAGGACATGAAACTCAAGAGAAAAGACCGAAGAACTAGCAAGAAGATCCATGAAGAACTTAGAAACAACCATGATTTTAAAGGTTCGTATCGGACCGTATGCGAATATATCCAACACCGAAAGCCCCAACTCAAAGCAGCCAAGGTTGAAAGACATGAGCGTTTAGAACACCCTCCGGGTGAAGCACAAGTGGACTTCGGAAACATGACTGTGGTAAAAGACGGAGCGTATAAAGATGTCAAAGCCCTAATCTTGAGTTTTCCACATAGTAATGCTGGATTTAGCTACCCTCTTCCAAGCGAAAATACGGAGTGTTTCCTTGAAGGGCTAAAGGAGTTGTTTCACCAGGCTGGAGGGGTCCCAACCTATCTACGTATTGATAACTTGTCTGCGGCAGTAATTTCAATTGGCAAAGGGGACAAACGGACCTACACTGACGCATTTTTGAGATTCAAGTGCCATTATGGTTTTGAAGTGCAGCCATGTAATCCGTCAAGCGGGCATGAGAAAGGAAATGTGGAAAAGAAGGTTGGTTATACAAGGAATAATCTATTTACAACAGCACCGATAATGAAGAGTTTTCCACAATTAGCGGACTGGTTGAAGGAGGAAATGGAAAAGGATCGGCAACGCCTCCACTATGAAAAAAATGTGTTGATTGATGAGTTGTGGAAAGAGGATAAAAAACATTTGAAAGCCTTGCCTTTAACGGATCTTCCGATTTATTCTGTAAAATCCACAAAGGTTAATAAATATGGGGAAATTGAAGTTGACGGTAAAAAAATTGTTATCCACAAAGCGAAAATGAAACAAGGATTGGTCCTCAAAATGGAATGGGATCGATTCACCTGTTTTACGAATGGCGGAGAAATTGTTTACCAGGAAGACCGCCCTTATATGAATACAACAAGAGCGATACCATGGAATGATATTTTAATAGATTGGGAGAAGAAGCCCCGGTCTGTCAAGTATTCACGATTCTTTAAATATTTGCCTGAGAGGGTTCAAGCGTATCTGACGATACACCCGGAAGAAACCCGAGCAAGGGTTAAAGGTATAAAGAAACTATTAGAGAAGCATACACTAGATGATATTCACTCCTCTCTGGAAACAGAAGAACGGCTTGAAAGAGCTCCACATGAACTGGGGTATATCCTAGAAGCTAAGGAAGCTGCTTATCCAGAAAAATTAACCGAAGTACACACACCTGAGATTTTGCTTAACTACGAAACAGATTTGCACACTTATGATAAAAAACTTTGTCCTTCCTTGGAAGGAGGTGTTTCCTGATGAACGATTTAAAGGCCATTTGTAAAACACTCCACCTTGCCCATATTATCGAGGAATTTGAGGAGATACCTTTTGAAAGCAAAGAACAGTTTTTACGTGATATTCTATCGATTGAAGTCAATTCCAGACAAACCACCAAAATCGCTAGACTGATAAAAAAGGCTAAATTTAGAGAGCTTAAATGGCTTAGGGATTATGAATGGTCCGACCAGCTGCACTTACCAGCAACAACCTCGAAAGAGGAAATCTGTGACCTCCGTTTTATAAAGAAAAAACAGAATCTTCTACTTTTAGGAACGCCAGGCACTGGGAAAACTCATCTAGGAACGGCTTTAGGTGTTAAGGCATGTGAACTGGGATTTGAGGTCCGTTTCTTTAGGGTGGCTGATTTGGTGGGACAATTAGAAGAAGCGATGAAAGAAGGCACCTTGCAGAGATTAAAACGACAGATTGAGAAGTGCGATTTGCTTATACTGGATGAATTGGGATACGTTCCTTTTCAAAAGCAAGGATCGGAATTATTGTTTCACATTATTGCAGACTGTTACGAGCATAAAAGTGTGATTGTAACCTCCAATTTGGAGTTTGGTCAGTGGAATCGGGTTTTTGGGGATAACCGTCTAACTTCCGCCCTTGTGGACAGACTAGTTCACCACGCGCATGTCATAGCGTTCACAGGGGAAAGCTACCGGTTGAAAAATGCCTTATCCTCCGTAAAAACGGATACTGGGATTTAATGTAAAAGAAAAGCTGCAAGCCTATGTAAATTTCTCTGCAATTTTCTGCACTTTTTGCTTGCAAAAAACAAATATGGTGTTGGTTAATAGCGTCTGCCTTTGCAATTTGGATGATTGTTGGAGGAGACGCTTTTTGTATAAAATGATCGATTTGAAGTTGTGAGTTCTAGCACATAATTCTTTCTAACAGTCTTTAGCTTGTCGGAATAATAGTGTTAAAAGAGAAAATAAGAATATATTAGGTTTGTTGATTGGTGAAATTAAGGAAAATATACCGTGTGATCGGAAAAAAACCCCTCTATTTTTTATTCCGTTTTGATAGATTGGGGGGATTAACCCAGAGAAGTTCATTTAAAGTCACGAAGAAGAGCGAGCAATCCACAGCGGAAATTAGTTCATTACTTAAGTCTTAAAATTGGGTAGTGGGCATGCTTGACTATAGAAATAGTATACAATAGGCCTCAAGTAATGATCAATTATTCGAGAAAAGTAAATTAGGTAAAAAGGATTAATGATGTTAGTCTATTTTCATAGAAAATAGATCATAAAAAAATCAATAGTTTTAATATGGTTCAAAATACATACATATATTTGAAATTTACTATATTATCATAATTACAATAGTGAAATCTTCATAAAATTATTTCTCTCTTATATGTAAATAAATATTAAATTTTTAGCAATTTTTCAGTAAAATGTTTTACATTTATCGATTTTTAGATAGAATGATTATATAGAATACCGTTGATTAATGTTTATAAGACAATGTTTAATCAATATTTGCTCAGAATGGATATCATTTTTTTATAATATTAGCTAAATTTACCTAAAAATATTACGATAATATAATTATACATAATTACACATAAAATGATTGGAAGGATGAATGATTGTGCAAATCTTTGAAAATGATCACATACAGTTAATAGAAGACCAATCGATTGTGTATATCGAACTGAAAAAGGAAGGTTTCACTCTTAAGGATTTTGATCGAATCTTGAAGAAAAATCCACGGATTAAGTTAACGAGTTTTGCCAATCTACGTAAAGCATTAAATGGAGAATCGGGAGAACGAGTAGAAATAGGTTCTTGGTTACCTCCAATAGAAATTGTTGTTTCAAGAGATCGAATGTTGGCTACTATGTATATCAATGATGATCCTGCAAAGATTTTCAATGATGAGGAAATGATGAACAAGCAGATTAGAGAAATAGCAGCAAATGTTGGAGTTAAGTTCGGTATCCATACTTTAACCTTGGATGATGTAAAATCAGGTAAACCAGTGACTGTAGCATCTGGTCTGCCCCCAAAAAGTGGTCAAGATGCTAAAGTAAACTATTTAGAAATACCAGACAGAAAGCCTCAAATTTTGTCGGATGGTCGTGCAGACTATTTTGATATGAATTTTATCTTTGAAATCGAACAAGATGCATGGTTAGGAGAAAAAATCCCAGCACAACCCGGTACGCCAGGAAAAAATGTTTTAGGTGAGGTTATTCTGGCAACAGATGGAAAAGATGTCGCGCTCAATTATGATTCCGCTTCCATTTATGAACAAGAAGAAGACGGTAAGCTTGTGATAAAAGCTAAGAATGGTGGAGTATTAGAGAATAAAAATGGTAAATTATCTATTCATAAGCATATTCAAGTGAAAAATGATGTAGGAGTAGAAACAGGAAATCTAACTTTTGATGGATCAATCACCATTAGCGGTACAGTCGTTGCAGGATATTCTATTGTGGCTTCCGGAGATATCTCAATTGAAGACGTTGAAGGGGTAACTGGAGCCAAACTTATCGAATCTAAGTTTGGTGATGTCTATATTCGTGGTGGAATTTTTGGCAATAGCGAAACAGTTGTCCGAGCTGGTGGCAATATTTACGTAAAACATACGAATGATAGTACGCTTCATGCATTAAAAGATATTTTTATAGATTCCTATTCATTAGGCTCCAATCTGAAAGCACAAAATGTTTACGTTAACGAACAAAATGGCAAAATTATCGGAGGGTATGTGGAAGCTACACACTCTATCCATACCGCGATATCAGGCAATCGCTTAGAAAGAAAGACTGCACTTGTCATCACATTGCCAGATCGTAAAGACAGTGCGAAAGTGATTATAGATAAACAAGATAAGATCATTCATCTTGAAAAGGAAATTGCAGATTTGGATGCGAAGGTATTTCCTGTCAAACCATTTTTAGAAAAGTTGAACGAAATTCAACGTCAAACGTATGATGATACTGTTGAAAAGATTCATCAAAAAGAAACTGAGTTAAAACAGTTGGAGAGGGAAGTCGATGAAATTGTTCAACAAATAAGAAATATGGGGGATGAAAAGATCAGTATTACGAAAGAAGCGTTTCCTGGGACTTACATTCAGATTGGAAAAAAATCTACAACATTGACGAAAGTAACTTGCGGAGACTTTCTATTGGAGAATGGTGAACTGAATGTTTAGACCACTTGTTTTTGCACATCGAGGGGCATCCGCTTATGCGCTTGAAAATTCGATTGATGCATTTAATTTAGCACTCGAATTACAGGCAGATGGCATAGAACTTGATATACAAACAACAAAAGATCATATTCCAATAGTTGTTCATGATTATAATTTGAGAAGACTAACTGGAAGAAATGCACTCGTTTCTAATTTGACATTAGAAGAGATTGAATTGTTAAAGGTTGGAAAAATATTCATCCGAAAGTTTAGAGGTCCGAGAATTTTAACATTCGATGAATTTCTATCATGGTATAGCAAGCATAAAATACCACTAAATGTTGAGCTGAAAGAATCCTTTTTAAAAGATGATGAAGCATTAAAATTTACAGTAGAAAAATGCAAAGATATTGCTGGATTGCATTTTTCTTCATTTCATTCGGAATTACTGGAAAAAGTAAAGAAAATAGCATCTAATATTGAAACGGCATTGATCGCGACTAAATTTCTGAATTGGGATAGGTTAGATCAATTGCCTTTTATTGATACAATCCATGCCAATAAATCTCGTTATTATAAAGAAAGATATTTAGATGCATGTTTATCTCAAAGAAAAAAATGCCGCTTTTATAATATAAATGGAAATGAATCGTATATTGCATCACCGCATAAGGCTGTAGTTGGATGGATTACAGATTATCCGGAAATTGTACGATCCGTGCAGGAGAGAGCATCTTCTGAATACTAATTTATCCTGTATGAATAGGCAGTAAGCATTGGGTATTGAAGTATATATGTGAGAAAAGGTTTGCATTTTTATCTAAATCTTGCATGATGGAATGGATTCAATTATATAAACAGTAAAAAACGCAAGGGTTGTGAATCCTTGCGTTTTTTTACACCATCATTATTCTTTTTTCTTAGAGTACTTTGGGGCAATTCTTCCATTTTTACGATCTCGATTTAATAAGTATCCAGCGAAAAATCCAAATCCTAATAGAAATAACACGATCCCAATCACAAATTGCATCCATAAATAAGGGATGGGATCAACTAATTTGGCAAAAAACGTATCGCGTATTAATTTGATCCCAATAGCAGCCATAATAGCAGGTATGGCTAATATGATAAAAGCTATAAAACGACCCATTTCGTTCAACTCCTCTAATCTTCTTTATTCTCATGTCTAATGCATAGATTGTCAAGAGTAGAAACATTCGTTACTATAATATCCATCAATATATGAAAATACTTGCACATAAGAATTACGGATGTTTCAACGTTATCTACATATTCCAGCTCATAATGAGGGGGCATCCAAAAATTCGAAGAAAACTTTGAATACTCATGGTACATTAGAAGAAAAAATGAACGACTTTGAAAAACAAATCATCGGACGAGCATTAGAAAGTTGCTAACATAATAAAACGAAAGCAGCAAAATGCTTCATATCTCGATTTGAAATTAATATTATAAATTAGAAAAATATGGTATTGGATAAAATGACATGCTAAATCATGCAGATCCTGCAAAATATTACATGTTTTTTGAAAAAGAATATGCTAAAAGAAAACGGTATGTTAGGAGTTATCTAGCATACTGTTTTTTATATGAATTCTACAAAAGAGCTTACTTCAATAGGTGGCAAGATGAATGTGATTTTAATCGCCGTTCAAATAGGTTTGAGTTTGAATATTCGTATTTAAAAAATAAAGATTTATCTGATAACAGGCACGTTGATTATCCAATTTTATCCATAAAGTATTTATTCGCCCTTTGAGACAATTTATTTGCTCTCTCAGAGATTTTATTTGCTCTTTCAAAAGATTTATTTGCTCTCTCAGAGATTTTATTCGCTCTTTCAAAAGATTTATTCGCTCTCTCAGGGATTTTATTCGCTCTCTCAAAGACTTTATTCGCTCTTTCCGCAGGACATTGGATTGTTTTTTTATCGAATATGTGCTACACAAAAGGAACAAGCAAGCCGCAGCGAAGATCTATATAAATGGTCCAAAAAATACAGGTTTTCTCAAAAATTACGCCACAGACGACCTAATTTTTGTCAAATCAACACGCGTGATCTGATAAGCCAAATTGACTTTTTCATTTCATAAGGTGGATTAGAAAAGGAGTTTCATCCAGTTCGTACATGATGTACTGAATCTTGATGTTAAGAAAGGACATGAGGTTGTTAGCAGGATTTTTATATCCTTTTTTACTTTTGGCACGCTTCTTGCATCTAATAAAAGTGACAGGAAATTTTGGCAGCCAGAAAATGTGATTCAGTTCACTAAGGGGGATATGTAATTGGAAATTTTTAAGTATATGGAAAAGTATGATTATGAACAAATTGTCATCTGTCAGGATGGAACTTCGGGTTTAAAGGCGATCATTGCTATCCATGATACAACATTGGGGCAGCGCTTGGGGGTACGAGAATGTGGACATATGCATCTGAAGAGGATGCAATGGAAGATGCATTACGTTTAGCACGTGGGATGACTTATAAAAATGCCGCAGCAGGTTTAAATCTAGGTGGTGGAAAAACAGTTATTATCGGAGATCCCTTCAAAGACAAAAATGAGGAAATGTTTCGGTCACTTGGACGGTTCATCCAAGGCTTGAATGGTCGCTATATTACAGCAGAGGATGTTGGTACTACAGTTGCCGATATGGATTTGATCCATGAGGAAACAGATTATGTTACAGGTATTTCTCCAGCATTCGGGTCATCGGGCAATCCTTCTCCTGTCACAGCATATGGTGTATATGTAGGGATGAAGGCCGCTGCAAAAGAAGCGTTTGGTAGTGATAGCTTGAAAGGGAAAAAAGTAGCTGTCCAAGGTCTTGGAAACGTTGCCTATACATTATGTAGCTATTTATATAAAGAAGGGGCAAAATTGGTTGTCACAGACATAAATAAGGAAGCGGTCAAAAGAGTGGTAGACGAATTCAGTGCAGTAGCAGTTGATCCCAATGATATTTATAAACAAGAGGTTGATATTTTTTCACCATGTGCATTAGGGGCTATTATCAACGACCAAACCATTTCACAACTGAAAGCAAAGGTGATTGCAGGGTCTGCCAACAATCAGCTTCAGCATTCTAAACATGGTCAAATGATACATGAAGCCGGATTCATTTACGCGCCCGACTATGTCATTAATGCTGGTGGTGTGATAAATGTAGCAGATGAACTTTCTGGCTACAATCGTGAGCGTGCGATGAAAAGAGTAGAAGGAATTTATGATAGCATCACAAAAATATTTGAAATCTCGAAAGACGAAGGCATTCCAACCTATTTGGCTGCCAATCGATTAGCAGAAAATAGGATTAATCGAATTTCAAAATCACGAAGTACATTTTTGCGAAATGATAAGAATATTCTATCAAATCGCTAAAAGAAAAGTAGATTCAGGTGAAATGACTTTTTCAATATTTGTGATATAATTTAGTACCAGGTAATAAAAAATAAAACTGTCATATTCAATAAAATTTTATTTTTAGAATATGACAGTTATCACATTTTATAAATTATATTTAATGGTATAAATAATATAGACTTTAAAAATAGGAGAGTGTTCTTATGGCTAAGAATTATGACCTTGTCATAGTAGGTGGAGGCCCAGGAGGCTATGTTGCTGCAATTCGTGCTGCACAACTTGGTCTTTCGACTGCCATTGTGGAACAAAGTAAACTAGGGGGCACATGTTTACATAAGGGTTGTATTCCGAGTAAAGCTTTGCTACGCAGTGCAGAAGTTTATCGGACAACAAAAGAGCAAGCTCATACATTTGGTGTGGAAGTTCAAAATGTTACATTTAATTTTGAACAGGCTCAAAAACGGAAAAATGACATTATCGATCAATTGCATAAGGGTATTCAAGGGTTGATGAAAAAAGGGAAAATCGATGTATTTGAAGGGTATGGAAGAATTTTAGGCCCATCCATTTTTTCACCAATGTCTGGTACGATTTCTGTTGAATTTGATGATGATCGTGATAATGAAATGCTGATTCCTAAAAATGTTATTATTGCAACAGGATCAAGACCAAGAACTTTAAAAGGGCTGATACCTGATGGTAGTCGGCTACTATCTTCAGATGATTTAATGACACTACAACAATTGCCAAAATCATTGCTGATTGTAGGGGGCGGTGTGATTGGGATCGAATGGGCGTCTTTGCTGCATGATTTTGGAGTAGAAGTGACCATTGTTGAATATTCCAATACGATTTTGCCAACAGAGGATCAAGATATTCAAAAGGCCATGACGGCATCATTTAAAAAGCGAGGCATTCAAATTATTACGAATGCTCATATACTTCCAGAAACACTTCAAGATAAGCAAGGCTATATTGAAATATCTGCTGAGGTGGATGGGAAACAGCAACAATTTTCTGCGGAGAAAATATTATTATCGGTCGGTAGACAGGCTAATATTGAGAACATAGGTCTTGAAAATACAGATATCGAGGTTAATAGAGGTTTTATCGAAGTCAATCCTCATTATCAAACAAAGGAATCTCATATATACGCTATCGGGGATGTGATTGGAGGCTTGCAACTTGCTCATGTCGCCTCTCATGAAGGGATACATGCAGTAGAACATATTGCAGGGCTCAATCCGGAGACCATCGAATCTCATAAAATAGCTCGTTGTATTTATGGAAATCCAGAAGTTGCTAGTATCGGATTAACAGAAAAACAAGCGAGAGAACAAGAAATCGAAATAGCCGTTGGAAAATTTCCATTTGCAGCTATCGGGAAAGCCCTTGTATTTGGTGAAAAAGAAGGCTTTGTGAAAATCATTGCCGATAAAAAAACGGATGATATTGTCGGTGTGCATATCATGGGAGCTCATGCAACGGAACTTATTTCTGAAGCGAGTCTTGCAATGTTGGTAGATGCGACGCCATGGGAAATGTCGGCACATATTCACCCACATCCATCATTATCAGAAGCTATAGGAGAAGCGGCTTTAGCTGTTGAAGGAAAAGCGATTCATCAGTAAAGGAGAGATGAGAAAATGACTGAAAACAGACATGCTGTATCGGGATTATCCGATAAAGACGTACTTGATATGTATCGAACAATGCTTTTAGCTCGTCGAATAGATGAAAGAATGTGGCTTTTAAATCGCGCAGGTAAAATTCCTTTTGTTATTTCCTGCCAAGGTCAAGAAGCAGCGCAAGTGGGGGCAGCCTTTGCATTGGATCAAAAAAAAGATTATATTGCACCTTATTATCGAGATTTGGCTGTTGTTTTACATTTCGGCATGACCACAAAAGAACTAATGCTATCTGCTTTTGCGAAAGCAGAAGATCCAAACTCCGGCGGTAAACAAATGCCAGGACATTTTGGTCAAAAGAAAAATCGAATTATAACGGGCTCTTCACCCGTTACAACACAAGTACCTCATGCAGTGGGCGTTGCACTTGCCGGCAAAATGCAAAAGAAGGATTTTGTGACATTTGTGACCCTTGGAGAAGGATCCTCCAATCAAGGTGATTTCCATGAAGGCGCAAATTTTGCAGGTGTCCATAAATTGCCGGTTATTATCATGATTGAAAATAACCGCTATGCCATTTCTGTACCACTCAAAAAGCAATTTGCTTGTGAAAAATTATCAGACCGTGCTGCTGGCTATGGAATGCCTGGTGTAACAGTAAATGGCGATGACCCAATTGAAGTATACAAGGCGGTAAAAGAGGCAGCAGATCGTGCTAGAGAAGGAAAAGGACCAAGCTTGATCGAAACGGTTTGCTATCGTCTTACTGCCCACTCTTCTGATGACGATCAACGTCAATATCGCTCAGAAGAAGATTTAGCTGAAGGTAGAGCACATGATCCGGTAAAGAGCTTTGCCAATCATTTAAAGGAACTAAACATTTTAACTCCTGAGATTGAAGAAAAATTTCAAAATGATATCATGGCTGAAATTGATGAGGCGACTGAATATGCAGAACAAGCTCCATATGCAGCACCTGAACATGCATTGAAATATGTTTATGCAGAACAGGAGGAGTTATAACATGACCGTTTTATCTTATATAGATGCAATAACACTTGCGATGAAAGAAGAAATGGAAAGAGATGAACGCGTCTTTATACTAGGTGAAGATGTAGGGGTTAAAGGTGGTGTGTTTAAGGCCACACAAGGCTTGTATGAACAATTTGGAGAAGAAAGAGTAATCGATACACCTTTAGCAGAATCCGCCATAGTAGGTGTAGGGGTTGGCGCAGCGATGTATGGTTTACGCCCAATTGCGGAAATGCAATTCGCCGATTTTATCATGCCGGCTGTCAATCAAATTATCTCTGAAGCATCTAAGATCCGCTATCGTTCCGATAATGATTGGAATTGTCCGATGGTTATACGAGCACCATTTGGTGGTGGCGTCCATGGTGCGCTTTATCACTCTCAATCGGTAGAGGCAGTGTTTGCAAACCAACCAGGTTTAAAAATTGTTATCCCATCTACTCCATATGATGCAAAAGGTCTGCTAAAAGCAGCCATCCGAGATGATGATCCTGTCCTATTTTTTGAACATAAAAGAGCCTATCGCTTGATCAAAGATGAGGTTCCAGATGATGATTATACAATTGAAATCGGTAAAGCTGATGTGAAGCGTGAAGGTGAAGATGTTACCGTTATCACTTATGGCTTATGCGTTCATTTTGCATTACAAGCAGCTGAAAGACTTGAAAAAGATGGCATTGATGTGCATATTTTAGATTTACGAACCATATATCCACTTGACCAAGAAGCCATTATCAAAGCAGCCAAGAAAACAGGAAAAGTCTTATTGATCACAGAAGATACAAAAGAAGGTAGTGTCATGAGTGAAGTGGCTGCAATTATTGCTGAATATGCGCTATTTGATCTTGATGCACCGATTAAACGCCTAGCAGGTCCTGATGTGCCAGCAATGCCATATGCACCGACAATGGAAAAGTTCTTTATGATGAATCCAGAAAAAGTAGAGCAGGCCATACGCGAATTAGCCGAATTTTAGGCTGAAGTGATTCATCTAGATCCGAAATTGATCAAAATTTCGTATATGCGGTGATCTGAGGATTTAGCAGATGAAGTCGATAAAGGTAGAGGAGGTATACTTAGATGGCTATTCAAAATATCGTAATGCCACAGCTTGGGGAAAGTGTAACAGAAGGTACCATTGAAAAATGGTTAATCAAACCAGGTGACCAAGTAAAAAAATATGATGCTTTAGCTGAAGTACAAACAGATAAAGTAACAGCTGAATTACCTTCATCATTTACGGGAACAATTGGAGAAATTATTGCACAAGAAGGCGATACCATCGCAGTTGGAGAAATCGTTTGTACCATCGAGATTGAGGAAACAGTTGTGAGTGAAAAAACAGATACAAATGTTCCAAAAACAATAGAACATGTCACAGCTATATCAAGTGAAACATCCATGAAAACAAGATATTCTCCAGCCGTTGTACGATTAGCTACGGAATATCAAATCGATCTTTCTCAAGTAGAGGGCAGTGGTGCTTCAGGAAGAATCACACGAAAAGATATTCAAAAAATAATCGATATGGGTGATATCCCACGATCAACGCTCCAAACAACAGAGCAGTCAACAAGAGCCGCTTCACAACAGGTCATTGACGAAGTGAATTTAAAGGCGGATTCTTTGGTGCAATCGTTCAGTACTGGAGATGTTGAAATTCCACTTTCAGGTGTCCGTCGTTCCATTGCCAAAAATATGGTGACCAGTACACAAGAAATACCGCATGCGTGGATGATGATGGAAGTGGATGTTACGGATTTAGTCAGCTATCGCGATTCAATAAAAGAGGACTTTAAAAAGAAAGAGGGCTATAATCTTACGTATTTTGCTTTCTTTGTTAAAGCCGTTTCACAAGCATTGAAAGAATTCCCTATGATGAATTCACAATGGTATGGGGACAAAATTATTCAGAAAAAAGATATAAACCTTTCTATTGCAGTTGCAACGGAGGATGCTTTATTTGTACCGGTCATTCACCATGCAGATGATAAATCGATCAAAGGCATTGCTAAGGAAATTCATGAGCTTGCCCAAAAAGTTCGCAATGGAAAGTTGAAGCCTGAAGATATGCAAGGCGGAACATTCACTGTCAATAACACGGGATCATTCGGCTCTGTCCAATCGATGGGTATTATCAATTATCCACAGGCAGCTATTTTACAAATCGAATCCATTGTGAAAAGACCTGTTATAATGAATGGAGGAATGTTCGCCGCAAGGGATATGGTCAATATTTGTTTATCCATTGATCATAGAATTTTAGATGGCCTGATAAGTGGGAAATTTCTCGCTCGTATAAAGGAAATTCTCGAAAACACATCAAAAGAGAGTACTTCCATATATTGATAAGAGTCTGTGAACCGTATTATTACGGTTTTCAGACTTTTTTTTCTTTTATGAAGTCACATTGTTGTGTAAAATAGATAGTAGAATCACTGAAGGGGGGAAGCGTCATCGCGTCCGTATGACAAACATGAAAGAAGTAGAATTTAAAAAGCCTTCTTACGATGAATGGAAAGAAGCATCGATTAAGGCACTAAAAGGGAAACCATTTGAATCACTATTTACAAAAACAATCGAGGGGATTACTCTTGAACCTTTATACACTGCTGAAAGCCTAATGGCAAAGGTTGATGGCAAATTAGAGGAACAAGTATCTACGATTCGAGCAATGCAAGATGAAGATGTATTCAGCGTAGCTCAAGCTGCTTTTGGGGATTCCATTGAGGAATTTGTAGCACAAACAGAAGATTCCTTAGAACGTGGCAACCAATA
Organism: Rummeliibacillus sp. SL167; assembly: GCF_007896505.1. Taxonomy (NCBI): domain Bacteria; kingdom Bacillati; phylum Bacillota; class Bacilli; order Caryophanales; family Caryophanaceae; genus Rummeliibacillus; species Rummeliibacillus sp. SL167. Next base: position 631,757 of record NZ_VCBM01000001.1, read on the forward strand.
CGTTACAATTGGTAAAGTCAATTTTGAATGGAATAAGCATGCATTGCAACAATTAGCAACATTACTTGAAAAAAATCCATTCGTTATAAATGTAGTGGATCCGGCTGTTTTAAATGTATTTGATTATATTGAAAATAAAGAAGTAACAGGATTTATCCTTTCAAATGAAACACAGGCTATTCCTGATTTTCCGAATGTTCGAAAGTTAAACGCTTACATTCAAGACGTACACTATCAGGGAGCGAATGCCGTTCAAGAATTAGCAATCGCACTTGCAAAAGCAAGTGAATTAGCAGAAAACAAGGATTTTACAGAATTTGAAAAGCAATTCTTTGTATCGTTTGCAGTTGATACAAAATTCTTTATGGAAATTGCAAAACTTCGTGCTTTTAGAGTATTGTGGAAAGCGTTTGCTTTAGCCTATGGTGTGGAAAAACCTCAACCTGTAAAAATCTTTGCAGAAACGTCTTTGCGTAGTTTTTCAAAATTAGATGTGTATGTAAATCTTTTACGTGCCGGAAATGAAGCATTTTCAGCTGTATTAGGTGGCGCGGATGTGGTGACTGTTTATCCTCATGATATAGTAACGAAACCAACAAATCAATCTATTCGTATCGCGCGAAATGTTTTATTAGTGATTAAAGAAGAATCACATGCAACAAGAGTACTAGATCCAGCTGGTGGTTCGTATTACATAGAATCATTAACGCATGATTTAGTCAAAAAGGCTTGGACGAAATTTGTCGAAATCGAAGAAGCAGGTGGCTACAGCGCATATGTAACATCAGGCAATCTTCAAAAAGAATTGGCAGAAATAATGGCACAACGCATCCAAGATGTAGAACGTCGTAAAACGGTTTTAGTTGGTACAAATAATTTTGCGAATGCAAAAGAGGAAGTACCAACGGAAACTTTCTACGAAGTCAATCGAATTGCGAAACCTTTCGAAGATCTTCGACAAGAATTCAAAAAATCACCGATAAATGTTGCTATTCTAACATATGGTGAGTTCAAAAAGATTAAACCACGTACAGATTTTGTAAAGGGGATATTCGCTACTGCAGGCATTATTGCAGAAGCAACAGAACCATTCACAGATGTAGAAAAAGCAAAAGAGTGGTTAACGAATACAACAGCAGATTATGTCGTATTTAGTGCAATAGATGAAGACGTGAAAGAAGTCATCCCAGCATTATTAGCTGCAAAACCTGCATCCGTATTACTAGATGTTGCAGGTAAATTCGATGAAGATTGGGAAAGCCAAGGACTGAACGGTTATGTCTTTGCTGGTCAAAATATAATTGAGAAATTACAAGGCATCCAAGATACCTTGAAGGAGGTTCAACGATGAGCAAGCCAAACTTTGCAGAGATTTCGATAGAAGATGTTTTACAAAAAGAGCAAGTTGCAGTTTCAGATAAAACATTTCATACAAATGAAAATATTGAAGTGAAAAATGTTTATACGAAAGACGATTACAAAGGACTGAAGCATCTCAATGATGTAGCTGGTATTGCGCCAAATACACGTGGACCTTATCCGACAATGTATGTAGGACGTCCTTGGACGATTCGTCAATATGCGGGTTTTTCTACTGCTGAAGAATCCAATGCATTTTACCGTCGTAACTTAGCAATGGGGCAAAAAGGTTTATCTGTTGCATTTGACCTTGCAACGCACCGCGGCTATGACTCCGACCATCCTCGTGTAACAGGTGATGTTGGGAAAGCGGGGGTGGCCATCGACTCCGTTGAAGATACAAAAATTCTATTTGATGGGATCCCACTTGATCAAATGTCTGTATCAATGACGATGAATGGTGCAGTTCTGCCTGTCCTTGCATTTTATATTGTTACAGCAGAAGAGCAAGGCGTAACACCTGAGAAATTATCGGGCACAATTCAAAATGATATTTTGAAAGAATATATGGTCCGTAATACCTATATTTATCCACCAGAAATGTCGATGAAGATTATTGCAGATATTTTTGAATATACATCAAAATTCATGCCTAAATTCAACTCGATTTCAATTTCTGGCTATCATATCCAAGAAGCAGGGGCAACAAATGATATTGAACTTGCTTATACATTGGCAGATGGACTTGAATATGTTCGTACTGGGCTAAAAGCAGGTATCGATATCGATAAATTCGCACCGCGTTTATCGTTCTTCTGGGCTATCGGTATGAACTACTATATGGAAATTGCGAAAATGCGTGCAGCTCGTCGAATTTGGGCACAAATGATGTCTACATTCCATCCAAAAAATCCAAAAGCATTAGCATTACGTACGCACTCACAAACGTCCGGCTGGTCTTTGACTGAACAAGATCCATTTAATAACGTGACACGTACATTAATCGAAGCAAATGCTGCTACAATGGGACATACGCAATCCCTTCATACCAATGCATTGGATGAAGCAATCGCACTTCCTACAGACTTCTCTGCACGTATTGCACGTAATACGCAATTGTTTTTACAAAACGAAACAGGTATGACCAAAACAATCGATCCATGGGGTGGTTCATACTACGTTGAAAAGCTAACAGATGAACTAACGGAAGCCGCTTGGAAATTGATCGAAGAAATCGAGGATCTTGGTGGTATGGCAAAAGCCATCGAAACAGGTCTTCCAAAGATGAAAGTCGAAGAGGCATCAGCAAAACGCCAAGCAAAAATCGACTCCAAAGCCGAAACAATTATCGGTGTGAACAAATATCGTTTGACAAAAGAAGAACCAATCGAAATTTTAGATATTGATAATACATTAGTACGACAATCTCAAATTGATCGTATTAATAAAATGAAAGAGGAACGAGACGACGCAGAAGTAAAACGTCACTTAGCACGTCTTACAAAAGCCGCTGAAACAGGTGAAGAAAACTTACTTGCTGTTGCAGTGGATGCTGCTCGTGCACGTGCAACGCTCGGTGAAATTTCAGATGCGATCGAAGAAGTATCTGGTCGCCATAAGGCAGTTATCCGTTCAATTAGTGGGGTGTACGCTACGAACTATTCAGATGAAGATGCGATTAAAGAAATTAAGCAAATGACAGATGAATTTTTGGAAAATGAAGGTCGTCGTCCACGTATTTTAGTTGCTAAAATGGGTCAAGATGGGCATGACCGTGGGGCAAAAGTGGTAGCGACTGCATACGCTGACTTTGGTTTTGACGTCGATATTTCGCCATTGTTTATGACACCAGAAGAAACTGCACAAATGGCAGTAGAAAACGATGTTCATGTTGTTGGGGTATCGTCACTTGCTGCAGGTCATAAAACATTAGTTCCTGAGTTGGTAGCAGAATTGAAAAAATTAGGTCGTGAAGATATTATCGTGATTGTTGGTGGAGTAATTCCAGCGCAAGATTATGAATTCTTATATGAACATGGTGCAGCTGCAATCTTTGGACCTGGTACTGTATTGCCGATTGCATCACAAAAAATCATTGAAATTATTTATAAACAACTTGGCTACGAGGAAGCTTGATGAACGATAAAGAATCAGCGCTTTTTGTACAACCAGGTGTTAAAGCGATTCACGATGGTATAGAGCCAACAAAGCGAAAAAAATTTGTGAAGAAAAAGAGAGAAAAACAAGATTTAGATGCGCTTGCAAAGAAGGTGCGAGAAGGTTCTCGCTTACATCTAGCCAAAGCCATCACACTTCTTGAAAGTTCAAATGTTGATGATAAAGTAGAAGGGCAAGAACTATTAAAAAAACTTCTTCCCTATACAGGCAACTCGATTCGAGTAGGTATTACAGGTGTGCCGGGTGCGGGGAAAAGTACATTCATCGAAACATTCGGGAAAATGCTTTGCAGTCAAGGTCATAAAGTCGCTGTATTAGCTATTGACCCAAGTTCATCTGTTACTGGGGGCAGTATTTTAGGTGATAAAACGAGGATGGAAGAACTATCTCGTGAAAAAAATGCCTTTATTCGTCCATCCCCCTCTGCAGGTACACTTGGTGGTGTACACAAGAAAACGCGTGAAACGATGCTCGTTTGTGAAGCAGCTGGCTATGATATCATTTTGATCGAAACAGTTGGTGTCGGACAAAGTGAAACGATCGTGCGTGGCATGGTTGACTTCTTCTTATTGCTTGTTTTAACGGGTGCCGGGGATGAGTTACAAGGTATGAAAAAAGGCATTATGGAGCTTGCAGATACAATCTTGGTTCATAAAGCTGATGGAGATAATATACTGAATGCTAAAAAAACGGTTGCTGAATACAAACAATTTCTACATTTTTTACAACCAGCAACACCAGGATGGACAACTCGTTCCATGCCTGCATCATCGTATGAAAATAAAGGCTTAGACAAAGTGCTTGAGACCATTTTGGAATTTCAAAAACAATGTAAAGAGAATGGCATATGGGATAGTCGTCGAAGCCAACAGACAACAGACTGGTTCCAATCGATGATTCAAGATCATCTAATCGATTCTTTCTATGGAGATCCAGAAAGAAAGAATCTAGTAAAAATGTTAGAACAACAAATACTTCATGGACAAATAACTGTCACGCAAGGTGTAGAGCAGTTGTTTCCAAAAAAGGCTGAGTGATTTTCACTCAGCTTTTTTAGTTGCTTGAAAATTTGATACATGATAGTAGATATTTGAAACTTTCTCCGTATTGCCAATGTATTGATGGATTAGTAATAGAAATCAGTAGAAAGCTTGTTCAAAATAATACTAGATTGAACTCATCATTAAGGCTAAAATATAATTGATAATAATTATCATTTTCATTTGTTTATAGAAAGAATACGTATCTTGATTACATAGTGATTCATACGAGTAATTCCTTCTCGGTCATATTCGAGAAAGTTATTTTCCGAACAGAATGAATTAGGAAAGACGACAGCCAAATTGTAAATGTAATATTTAACAGTCCAAAAGCTTTGCGTCTTGTCTTGTACGCTTGTAACCAAGTATGGATGTAGCAAAATTCTTTATAAGGAAGGTCGAATTATATGACAATGAATAGACAGCTTTGTATTGGATTGTCCTTGTCAGCAACTTGGATGAACGGAAATGGTTGGAGACATCAGGATAGTGGAGTAGAAAACTTATTCGTAAGTGACTTTTATGTTGATCTCGCAAAGATGGCAGAAAAAGCGAAACTGGATTTTGTCTTCAAACCGGATTCCTTGTTTCTTAACTGTGATTTACTTGATAAATCTCCCAGTTTTAGTAGCCTTGATCCTATAGTTCTCTTAACCTCAGTTGCTCGAGAAACAGAACGAATTGGATTGGTCGCGACGGCATCCACTACTTTCAATCCTCCATATGTTGTAGCAAGACAGCTTCAATCTTTGCATTGGATCAGCAACGGACGTGCTGGATGGAATATTGTAACTTCCATCGATGGTAGTGAAAACTTTGATCATTCACCGATGCCATCATCAGAAGAAAGATATACGAAAGCATTTGAATTCACGGATGTAGTCCAAAAGCTTTGGAGGAGTTATCCAAACGAGGCACTAATCATGAATCGGGCATCAGGGAAATTTGTAGATAAGGAAATGGTCTCTCCCATCAATCATTCTGGAAAGTATTTTAGTGTGAAAGGTCCGATCAATGTACCAGCCCATGGCTCAGGAGACATTCCTCTATTTCAAGCAGGTGCTTCGACTTGGGGAAGAAACTTTGCCGCTTCGGTTGCTAATGCGATTTTCGCAGCGACACCAGATATTGCTTCTGGCATTGAATTGCGTGATGATTTAAGAAAAAGGGCAAAGGATCATCATCGCTATCCAGATGATATCCGAGTTTTGCCCGGTATGTATTTTTTCTTAGGGAAAACGCGGAGCGAAGCATATGATTTGTATAAAGAAGCGCATGCGCATTTGAGCATGAGTCATAGATATAAAGCGGTTCAATCGATTCTAGGTATGGATATCAGTAACCTACCACTAGATCAGCCCATAACAGCTGATTTACTTCCTGATACCGATATGCCCGTTCGGAGTCGAACACATGCCGATTTATTACGTCGGTTGATTGTACAGCAAAAGCCGACTGTAGAAGAATTGTTATCTAGACCAGAAGTTGTCGGTTCCGCTCATTGGGTGGTTGTCGGCACGGCTGGGGATGCGTTGAAAGAAATCGTAGAGTGGTTTGAAGCAGGTGCTATGGATGGCTTTATAGCTTTACCAGGAGGCTCGTTCCAATCATTACAGTTATTCTTCGATGAATTGATGCCAATGTTGGTTGAAAAAGGTTTATTTAGAGATGAATATAAAGGCCGCACTCTACGAGAACATTTAGGGATCAACTCCAGCCTAAGCAAATAGAATACGACTTTGCTTTACTCAAATGATCTATTTTATAGAATAAACAAAAGCTCTCATATGGTTGTTTCATATTTTCTCAAATGAGAGCTTTTTTCGTGTGAAAAACTTTTTCATGGATGGTTGAGAACAAACGTTTATGAAAGCAGACGTGTTGATTATCCCATTTAATCCATAAAAATAAGCTCAATGATCCATCGGTTATTGTTTAGGAAGGGTGATCTTAATAATCTTTGTATCCTGCGTTGGTGTGATGGTCTTAGAAGCTAACAGATTGTCTTTCTGTGGTTCCGTTTCAGAACTACCAGACTTTGGTTTACTAAAATATTCATCCATTGATTTTTTATCAGTTTTATAAACTCTTATTGTATATGGAATATTAGTATACAAGCTGGTTGTAATTTCCTTCTTGTCATTGGTGATCAACGACATGTTTTGTGGCAAGACAGTTGTCTTATCTGTTTCTTTTCCATCCGTCATGATGTGAATCAAATATCTTTGTTCTGCATTTGTAGCATCCTCAATTTGAATAGTAACCTCCATCTTTTTCAAAGTATCCACCGTATCACTCCTTCCGCAAGCCATTAATGTGATAGAGAGTATGAAACCAATAATCATTATGTGCGATCGATGACGATTCATGATAAAACTCCTTCCTTAATTAGTAAAATATAACTATTTCAAAATATTCCGAAAACTTATATAATCTATTATAATGAAAATATACAAAAAATGTATATTTTGAAAATGAAAAGGAGGAGATATAGGTGAAGAAGAAATTTTTCTTAGTCGTATTATTACTAACATTTTTCTTAGGGTTTTTGACGAATGGTAATGCTACTAACGCTTTTGCTGCTCAAAGTAACAAAGAAAGTGTAGAAAAAGGTAAAGTATATGATGATATTTCCCTTCCTCAGATTAGCAAAAAACAAGTCGAAAAAATTAAAGAATCCATTAAGGAAGAAAATCTGAAGCCTGTTCAGCAACCAGAAATCACAAAAAAAGATTTAGAAACTTATTCTTCTATTAGTTCTCAAGGAGAGTATATCAAAAATGAGAAAACAAATGTATCAAATGGCCTTTCTGAAAATTCAAATTTTAATAATTCTGCAGCTACAGAATCAACCATTTCTGCAACTGATAATAGAGTTAAAGTGACAGATACAACCGTCAGTCCATACAATTCTATTGCTCAAATTGACTTTTATGACCAAGCCACAGGAAATGGGTATTCATGTTCTGGAACATTTATTGATTCCTCTACAGTTTTAACTGCTGCTCATTGTGTTTATGATTCTTATCATAATAGATATTATACTGGCTGGTATGTATACCCAGGAGAAAATGGGACTAGCCTACCTTATGGTGGATTTGCATCGACGAATGCATATGCTTCCACAGAGTGGATCGCCACAACACCACCAGATGAAGGTTCCATCTATTTAACAGATGTATTATATGATTTTGCAGTTATCAAATTGTCCAACTCTTCCCATCCTTATAGCCAATCCGTAAGCACATCCGTGTCTGCTGGAGATTCGATAACAACCATTGGGTATCCGGGAGATAAATCAATTGTCTACAACGGTTATAATTATTACTACATGTACAGATCAGCAGGTAGTATATCTTCCTTCAATAGCGGAGCCATTGTACACACAGGCTACGTGACGAGTGGAATGAGTGGTGGTCCGATTAGAAAAGGATCATCCGTTATTTCGGTGAATAGTACAAGCTCATGGGCACCTAGATTTACAAGCTATCATACAAATCTAATTAATACTTGGAAAGCACAATAGGAATTTCCAAAAGCTTTTTAATCAGATGTGTTAAAATCGATTATTTTTAAAACAAGGGAGTTCAATTCAAATGGATGTTGAATTGAACTCTTTTTAAATTGGATATCTATTTTACCGTTTAAACATTGATATAGATTCAAATTACTAAATTGGTTTCAAGGTGAATATAGTAATGCAATACCGATAAAACTAAATATGTAAAAGTTTTAATCGTTTTACCAATGCAAAAGACTGCATAAGGAAATTTAGTGTTTCAAATGTCCACGAAGTAACGGACTGAATGTTATGAGGAAAATAAAAACACTATTTTAGACTATCATTTAAACAAGGAGCCGAAGAATGTTAAAAAAGTTCACTTCACTGCTCGCTACTTGTATGGTTGTTTTCAGTTTGTCAGGCGTACAAATATCTGTTGAAGCAACGGCTTCACCACAAATTGAAAAATTAGATCAATCCATTCAGAGAATTGTCAAAGATGAGATCGAAAATGCTGATGTGAGTATTGCGATCCGCGATGAAGAAGGTCGAATCATTTATGATTTAAATGGAAATAGAAAGCAAAAGCCAGCTTCTAATATGAAATTATTAACCAGTGCCGCAGCTTTAGAGGAACTAGGAGAGGATTATCGCTTTCAAACGAATATCTATACGACGGGAAACGTGAAAAAAGGCATTTTATACGGGGATCTTTATCTACAAGGTACAGGTGATCCTACGTTAACCATAAAAGATTTTGATCAATTTGCTCATTTTTTAGCACAGTCAGGATTGAAAAAAATAAAGGGTCGCATTGTGGCAGATGATTATTGGTTTGATCAAGATTTGTTGACACCTGATATTCAAAAAGATGATGAATCCTATTATTATGCCGCACCTGTTACTGCCTTAACTATGTCTCCGGACAGCGATTATGATGCGGGTTCAATTATTGTAGAGGCAATAGGCAAAAAGGTAGGGGAAAAACCATATATGAAAATAACGCCTGAATTGGGCGAATTGATCATTGAAAATAAGGCAAAAACAGTTGGCTCAGATGAATACCGTACGATAAAAATCGAAAGAGAGTATCGTACAAATAAAATAGTGGTTAGTGGAAATTTGCCGCTTGGGCAAAATTGGAGAGAATGGATTACGGTTCAAAATCCAACCAAACATACGATGACTTTATGGAAACATTCGCTAAAGAAAAACAATATTCAATATGTGAAAGATCAATTTTATCGTGAAAAAACACCAAAAAATGCGAGGCTAATGATACAGAAACAATCGATCCCACTTGCTGAACTAATGATTCCATATATGAAATTGAGTAATAATAGTATTGCAAATATTTTGGTCAAAACAATGGGCAAATTAAGAATGGGACAGGGGAGTACAAAGGCGGGATTGAGTGTGTTAAAGCAATATGCTTTTTCCAGACAATTGGATATAGATCATTGGTTGTTTGAAGATGGTTCAGGTATGTCTCATCATAATCGTGTTTCTAGTGTTCTTTTGACACAACTTTTATATAGCATTCAGGCTGAAAAGCAATGGTATGGTACCTTTTTTAATAGTTTGCCAGTTGCTGGATATTCAGATCGAATGATTGGCGGTTCACTTAAAAACCGTTTAAAAACATCTATTACAAAGGGAAAAGTTTTCGCCAAAACAGGGGCGATAGACGGTGTCAATACATTAAGCGGCTATCTAATAGGGAATAGTGGAAAAATGTATATCTTCAGCGTTCTAGTTCAAAATCAAAAAAATACCATTCCAACTATTGATGAAATAGTAGAAGTGATGGTAGAAAAATTATAATATTTGATCGTGGAAGAAATTATTAGACTGTCCAATAAGTAACTTTCATAAGCGATTGCCTACAAACTATTTAGGAAAAAGTTTTTGACACAGAAAAAAACAATCCGTTCAACTCATACACAGTGAGGATGAAAAATCTCCACTGTGTAAAGTTTCACTTGAACGGATGGTTTCTTCATCAATAAGCTTTCTTGGTAGTGAAAATTCGTGAATAAGAATCAATAATTGCTATGCGAGTAGGCTGATAATCCGATTAAGTAGATGTGTTTTTAAACAGCAACTTTGAAAACATTCGTTACACCTGTTATAGTAATAATTGAAATTGAAAGGAGCGATTTACTATGAATATGGATTATGATTTATTTATGCAAGATATGCTGCGTCAAGCACGAAGCGAAATGACTGAAAATGGTTATGAAGAACTTAAGACAGCAGAAGAAGTAGAGGAAGCGTTCAAACGTGAAGGAACTACTTTCGTAATGGTCAACTCTGTATGTGGGTGTGCAGGTGGCATTGCTCGTCCAGCCGCCGTTCATGCGTTAAGTTATAATAAGCGTCCAGATCATTTAGTAACTGTATTTGCAGGTCAAGATAAAGAGGCTACTGCTCAAGCACGTATGCACTTTGGTGAAGATCATATTCCTTCATCTCCATCATTTGTACTATTAAAAGATGGTCAACCTATTGCAGAAATCGGTCGTCATGAAATCGAAGGACATGATCCAATGTCTGTTATTACGAATATTCAAGGTTACTTTGAAGAATTTTGTGAAGAAGTATAATTGGTGAATTAGAAGAGTACTATATAAAATTATAGTGCTCTTTTTTAGGAGGATATATTTGAAAAAGTTTCACATTGGCTATCGAATTTTAAAGACAGCTCTTGGTGCTGGTTTATCAATCGGTATTGCACAATATTTTCATTTAGATTTTTTCTCATCGGCAGGTATTCTAACCATACTTTGTATCCAGCCTACAAAGCGAAAATCTATTCATGCAGTATATACAAGGGTAATGGCAACATTAATAGGTATTGTCATGTCCGTGACTTTTTTTGAGTTACTGGGCTATTATCCATGGATTTTAGGAATAATGGTTTTATTCTTTTTACCAATACTTGTAATGATTAAAGTAACACCTGGTTTTGTATCTTCTGTCGTTATCATTTTACATATTTTTTCTACGGCTCATTTTACTTGGGGTTTATTGATCAATGAATTATTGCTGATGCTTATTGGTTTTGGTACAGCTTTAGTAGTAAATATCTATATGCCGGATATTCAAAAAAAATTAGATGAGTATCGCTCGAAAATTGAAGCACTTTACAGTTCCATTTTTAAGGAAATTACAAAATATCTGCGTAATGGGGATACAAGTTGGGATGGTAAAGAACTGGTTGAGGCGAACATAGTGATTAACAAAGCAAAGGCCCTTGCCTATCAAGATGTAGAAAACCATCTTACTCGTCATGAAAATTTGTACTATCAATATTTTGATATTCGAGAACGACAATTAGAAATCATTGAAAGAGTATTACCTAAAATCACAAATCTGCCTGTAATTGTTGAACAAGCTGAACTTATAGCGGATTTTATGGAAGAACTTTCCGAAAACGTGCATTCTGGAAATACAACTCATAAATATCGTAGCAAATTAGAAGATGTAAAAGTAGAATTTGCAAAATTGCCTTTGCCAACAACACATGAAAAATTTTTAGCGATGGCTTCGTTATATTTGTTTATTGAGGAAATGGACAGATACCTTGTGATTAAACAGGATTTTAAGGGAATAGGCCCGTCAAATAGGCGTTTGGTAAAAAAATCTAAACAAGAAAAACAGGCTAGTCCCCCAGAAAGTCCCCCAAATTAAATCCAAAATCGAACTTAAAAATAAAGGGATTTATAATAGAAAAACAAAAAGAGACAAAACTAGGATACGTCACTAGTTTTGTCTAAGCTTATTTCTATTCATGCCTAAGAAGTTTTCTCTTTTAAAGGTTTTGTTCGTTTTCTTGTTGTTTTTTTCTTTGTCTTATTTAAGGATGCTTGGAGTGCGCTCATTAGATCTGTCACATTATCTGGAAGCTCTTTTTCCACATTATTGGCGGTAACCGTATTCTCGGCTTTTTTCTCTTCAATCAAATCCAAAAGCGCTGTTCTGTAATCATCTGTATATTTATCTGGATCAAATGTTGTTGTTAATTGATCTACTAACATTAATGCAGTTTCAAGCTCTTTTTCGATAACTGTTTGTTCGGAAGGAATATTGGGGACATCGCTAATACTTCGCACTTCATCTGGATAATGGATCGTTTCCATCACCAATGTGTTTTTATAAACACGTACGACGGCTAATTGTTCTTTAGATCGAATAATGATCTTGGCTACTCCGATTTTTCCTGAATCTTCTAGTGTCTTACGAAGAAGTATATAGGCTTTCGAACCTGTCGTATCTGGAGAGATATAGTAGCTTTTTTCAAAATAGATGGGGTCGATTTCATCTAGTTTTACAAAATCGATAATTTCGACAGCTTTATCTTCATTTTCTTTCTTTAAATTTTCTAGATCCTCTGCATCCAATACAACGAATTTGTTTTTTGTATATTCATATGCTTTTACAATATCCGTATCTTCCACTTCTTTGTTGCAATTTTCACAGAACTTTTTATAACTAATGGGTGTATTGCATTCTTTATGCAGTTGACGTAGCTTTACATCTTTGTTCTCAGTAGCAGCATGTAATTTAATCGGAATGTTGACTAAGCCAAAGCTGATACTTCCTTTCCAAACAGTGTGCATATTTTCCACTCACTTTCTTTTTCCCTTATTATCGAAGACATTGATCGTTTTTATGTATGAGATATTTGAATTGATCAAAAACTATTGAAAAAGCACAAGGGTTGGATAAATATTGAAACCAATGTTACTAACACAAGCAGAAGAAATGCCAAAAGGAAATGACTGGATATACGAAACAAAATATGATGGATTTCGTTGCCTATTAGAATGGGTGGATGAACCCGCATTGATCAGTCGAGATGGAAAAAATCTCAATCAACAATTTCCGGAAATTATAGACTTTTTGCAAGGAATAAAAGATAAAATAAGGACTTATTTGCCATTGCAATTAGATGGCGAATTAGTTTTTTTGACTAATAATTTCAAAAGTGAATTTTCAGTCATTCAACTTCGTGGAAGGATGCGCAGTCAAAATTCCATAAAAAAACATGCGGTTGAATTTCCATGTCATTTTGTCGCTTTTGATGTTCTACAACTAAAAGGAGAGAAACTGACGAATTTGGAACTAATCAAAAGAAAGGAATTATTACAGGAATTTGGTAAAGGAGCTGAACTTCCAACTTCTATCCATTATGAAAATCAAGTTCGATTACAAATTATTGATGTGTTTCTGAACGCCGAAGAACTGTGGAAAAAAGTAAAGATTCACAATGGAGAGGGGCTTATATCCAAAAAGAAGAAAAGTAATTGGATGAGCGGCATTCGAACTACCAATTGGTTAAAAATAAAAAATTGGCTCTATGTGACAGTTATTTTAACCAAATTTGATAAGAAGAATAGTTATTTTAATGGGGCAGTGTATCGAGATGATGCATTAGTTGATGTTGTTGTATTTCATCATGGTTTAAAAGAAGCAGAGTTCAAAACGTTGATGAAATTATTTGAAGAAAATGGAGAAAAATTAAAAAATGATGTCTGGGAGCTACAGCCATCTATTTGTGTGGAAATCGCTTGCATTGGTTTGTTTGGCGGTATGCTGAGGGAACCTAGATTCCATTCATTTAAGTTTAGCGTGGAACCGGAAGAGTGCGATTGGGAAGAAATGCTCCACCAACTTATACCGATACCAGAATCTGTTCAAATTACTCATCCTAATAAACCCGTATTCCACTCAATTGGCATAAGCAAACAAGATTATATCTATTATTTGCAAAATGTAGCTCCATTCATATTACCTTTTCTTCGCAGCAGACCATTAACGCTTATTCGTTATCCACATGGTGTACCAGGTGAGAGCTTTTACCAAAAGAGTAGCCCAGAAATAGTACCAGATTTTGTTTCAACCACATGGGTTGATGATATACATTTTATACTTTGCAATAACGTTGAAACACTTTTATGGTTAGGAAATCAATTAGCGATCGAGTTCCATATCCCGTTTCAACCGATTCAGACAGTCCATCCTACTGAAATTGTGTTTGATCTAGATCCGCCTTCAGTCAACGAATTTCCTTTAGCGATTGAAGCCGCTCTTCAAATGAAGGCTATCTTTGATCAGTTTGAGTTGACTGCATTCATCAAAACATCAGGTGGAAAGGGCATGCAAATATATATTCCATTACCGATAGATGCATTTTCATATGAACAAACAGGATTATTTACCAAATTTATATGTAACTTTTTAGTCGAACAAAATCCAAAATGGTTTACAATGGAGCGTTTAAAGAAGAATCGTCATAACAAACTCTATCTAGATTATGTTCAACACCATGAAGGGAAAACAATTGTAGCTCCCTATTCACCGAGGGCAAATGATGAAGGATTGATCGCAACACCTTTACATTGGGATGAGGTTCATCATTCGCTAAAACCTCAATTGTTTACGATCCGAAATGTTGAAGCACGCATTAAAGAGCAAGGGAATCCATTTCTTACATTTCGAGATGTAGCAATCGATAATGAACAGCCATTGAGTAAAGTCCTCCATCAATTAAAACATAGTTGAAACAAAAAGAAAGGAGCAATCCATTACATGGAAGGCTCCTTCTTTATAATTTATAAGTGAATCAACAAAAAATTAGATGAACTTAGCGATTTTATCTAATGATAAACGGGATGAACCATAGGCAGGACCTGCTGCTTTCCCAATTGCAATAAGTAAGATCGGTGTTAAATGAGCAGGCAATTCGAATCGATTGGCAAATGCTTTTTTATCAAATCCACCCATTGGTACTGTATCGTAACCCATTTCTTTTGCTAGAAGCATAATTTGCATAGAGATTAAACCTGCATCAAATGTCGCAATATTTGTCAACACTTCTTTTGGAAGGTTTCCGTATAGTTTTAATGAGTTTTCAATCATCATATTTTTAGTTGCTTCATTCATATAACCTAATTCAAAATTCTTATTATAAATTTCATCTACATTTTTGTACATTTCGATATCGCCTAATACAGCAATAATGGCTGAAGAAGTTTCTACTTGTTCTTGGTTATTGGCGATTTTGCGTAATTCTTTTTTTATCTGATCGTCTTGAATGACTAGAAAGCGCCAAGGTTGCAGATTACTAGATGATGGTGCTGAAGTAGCCTCTGCTATCAATTCTTCTAATTGCGATTGAGGGATTTTATATTGAGGATCATATTTTCGAACAGATTTTCGTTCATGCATAATTTTACTTAAAGAACTTTGTGCTAATGTCATAGTGAACTCTCCTTATCTATAGTACTGAGATTCTACTATACGATAAAATATTCTTAATTCCAAGTAAATTGCTCATTCTAATATATTTATAGAGTTGAATCGATTTTATCAATTTTTTAAAATTAAAATCCATATTATGAACTTGTTAGGGCAGAAAAAAATAATAGTAGCTGTGCAATATTTTCATAAGTTTAGCGCATAAATTGTCTAGTCATTAAATAATCTAGTAGTAGATATAAATTTATCCCATATAAGCAGTAAGGTCCTACTTTAAAACACAAGGAATGGGCAAAGGATAAAGATAAAGTGTGGGACCAAACTGCTCGCAAAAAAACGGTTGATTCAGCTAACACACAATGATGGCAGAACCCCCTATGTGCATCGCCCATAATAACAAGTAATCAGACACGACTTTAACATAATGAGTAACAAACAGTGGGAAATCAAGAAAACCTATTGTGTGGAATTTCACTTTATAGTAGGAGGCGAGTAAATGGTAGATGTAAACAAAGTAACAAAGGACTCAGCAAATTTGTTAGTCGAAGAGATTGAAACAACCATTCAGAACTATACTGAGGAATCTATTCAATCACTAGATAAACAAAGATATTTAGCACAAAAAAAGCAATTGTTAGTTAGTGCTTTTGGAAAAACTAGTAGCGGCATGACTCAACTGATTATAAAAGATTTGATTACAGATATCGATCAAGAACTTGCTCACTTTGATGAAATTACACGTTATTGTAATCAATACAAAGAATACTATATAGGGATTTTAAAGGTAGTGAAAGAAACGATAGAAGAATTAAAAATACTCCAATAAGCATGAAACGGGCGGTAACTCTACAGCAAGATACAGGTAAACTTCGGGAGGATAAATAGGGGAAAAACTAAAACTAATGGCTCAGCGAATACAGAGTAGGAGATGAAGAAGCTCCTTACTGTGAGACAAGGTTCAAAACACGTCTATGAAAAGTGTGCTTAAAACAGAATCAACCATTAAAAAGTCCAATGATGATTTTGTCATTGGACGTTTACTTTTGAAGCAACCTATTTTTGAAAAGGATCATTATAACTATAACTGCAAAGTTTGAATGAATCATATTTTCAAAATTCGTAACTATTATGATATGACATAAATTTTAGTAGTCGAGAAAAACTCGGATTCATCTCTATCACTTACTTTGGGGACTTAAACTCTGTCAGTGTGCGTCCGATGAGCCGCTTCTGGGAAACAGGACGTTGGTTATGTAGTCGATGCCACAGGACGTGGTCTAAACCCTCCGTTCCTTAAACTTCTCCCTCTGGGGTCTCATCTGGACGTTATTTCCTAGGAGTCACACTGGCTCCGTTTCAGCCAACATGATCAAATATCACCACGGCTTTTGGTGAAGAACTAAATCATCAAAACAATCTTCTGTATTATAAAAGAAAAATAGCAAAATAGTCGATATGACAGAAGATTCGGTAGCGTAGTAGGGTTATACTGCTATTATTAATCAATCATTGCTAGACCAAAAGTGAGTATTGATAGAACCATAATGACGGCCATTAATATAACAACAAATTTCTGTATTTTTTTATTGCTCATCTCGTTCTCTCCTTTTTTTCATTAAAATAATTTTATCAAATATAATTTATTTAACAAGTACTAGAGTTTTCTGAAAAATTTATGTACAATTGTGTTATACAACATAGAAGGAGTTGGGGGACTAATGGAGAATATCGATCATATTGGTATAGCAGTCAAAGATTTAGATGAACGCGTTATCTATTATTCAAATGTGTTGGGTATGAAAGTGATCAATGTAGAAGAAGTAGCATCTGAAGAGGTAAAAGTGGCATTTATCGATGCAGGAAACACACATATTGAATTGCTAGAACCGCTTACAAAAGAAAGCGCTATCTATAAATTCTTGGAAAAACGTGGTGAAGGCATTCATCACATTGCGCTAGCTGTTACTGATATAGAACAAGAAATGGAGAGAATGCGTGCAGAAGGTGCTCGCCTTTTATCTGACAAACCCAAAATTGGCGCAGGTGGAGCAAAAGTAGTTTTCATACATCCGAAGTCATCATACGGTGTACTTTACGAATTAGTAGACAGAAGTCAAACAAAGGAGTAATTAAGGAATATGGATATGTACGATAAAATCAACGAATTATATGACAGAAAATATGAAATCGAGCTTGGTGGGGGAGACGCTCGAATTGAAAAACAACATCAAAAAGGTAAATTGACCGCTCGTGAACGGATTGATTTATTATTGGATGAAGGAACATTTGTAGAGATTAATCCCTTCGTAAAACACCGTACAGTAGATTTTGGTATGGATAAAAAAGAAGGTCCTGGAGATGGTGTTGTAACTGGTTATGGAAAAGTAAACGGACGACCAGTTTATTTATTTTCTCAAGACTTCACAGTATTTGGTGGAGCTTTAGGGGAAATGCATGCGATGAAAATCGCGAATGTAATGGATTTAGCTGCTAAAAATGGTGCTCCATTTATTGGTATCAACGATTCAGGTGGTGCGCGTATTCAAGAAGGTGTGCTTTCACTTGATGGTTATGGTCACATATTCTATAGAAATTCCATATATTCCGGAGTCATTCCGCAAATTTCTGTTATTATGGGACCTTGTGCTGGCGGAGCTGTTTACTCTCCAGCAATCACGGATTTCATCTTAATGGTTGATAAAACATCTCAAATGTTCATCACAGGACCAAAAGTTATTGAAACCGTAACAGGTGAAAAAATCACTGCTGAAGGACTAGGCGGAGCAAAAGTCCATAACTCTGTAAGTGGTAATGCTCATTTCCGTGCAGCAGATGAAGAAACAGCCATTGAACAAATTAAACAATTACTTAGCTACTTACCACAAAATAATACAGAAAAAGCACCAATTATTGAAATAGAAAATGATTCAGAAGAAGATGATGATTATCGTTCTGAACTACTTGATCTTGTTCCAGTTGATCAAACAAAAGCATATGATGTGCGCAAAGTAATCGAACATGTCGTTGATACGGATTCTTTCATGGAAGTTCAAAAAGACTTTGCCAAAAATATTGTAATTGGTTTTGCTCGTATCAATGGTGAATCAGTGGGTCTTGTTTGTAACCAACCAAAAGTTCTTGCAGGTGGCTTAGATATCAATTCTTCCGATAAACTAGCTCGTTTTGTACGTACTTGTGACTCATTTAATATTCCAATCATTACATTCGAAGACGTTTCTGGTTTCTTCCCGGGTGTAAAACAAGAACATGGTGGAATTATCCGCCATGGTGCGAAAATTCTTTTTGCCTATTCAGAAGCAACTGTTCCAAAAATCACAGTAATCCTTCGTAAGGCTTATGGTGGTGCATATGTTGCATTAAACTCTAAATCAATCGGTGCAGATATGGTCTATGCTTGGCCAAATGCTGAAATCGCTGTTATGGGTGCTTCTGGTGCTGCAAACATCATCCACGCCGGTGAAATTGCAAAATCAGCAGATCCAGAGGCAACTCGTGCACAAAAGATCGAAGAATATAAAGAAAAATTCGCAAATCCGTATATTGCTGCAGCTCATGGCTTAGTTGATGATGTTATTGACCCACGTGAAACACGGATCAAACTAATGCAAGCACTTGAAATGCTTCGTACGAAAAAAGAAACAAGACCATTCAAAAAACATGGTAACATTCCATTGTAGTTGATGGAGAATCTCCATATATTTTAAAAATATTGAAAATTGATAAAGACTATTTCTACTGTGATTCAGCTAGAAATAGTTTTTTTATTAAAGTATTTCAGTGTTCATTTATAGTTGTTCAATACCTGTTTTTCCTTATATTTCGATCAATAGTGAAGAAGTCAATGGAAAGGTCATTTCATTCAATTTGTGATAAACTTGTGAAGGAATAAAGTAGCATAGAACTACTATAGATAAAGGAGTCTTATAATATGCCAAGTCGAATTGTAGAAGAGTTTTTAGAATTAGTTCAAATTGATTCAGAAACTTTCCATGAAGAAAAAATTTCACCTATATTGAAAAGTAAGTTAGAAGCATTAGGCTTCGATGTTTATGAAGATGATGCTGCGAGTCGTAATGGTCATGCATCAGGCAACTTAATCGCAACGTTAAAAGGGACATTAACTGATGTCCAACCAATTTACTTTACATCACATATGGATACTGTTGTGCCAGGTGTTGGGATTAAACCAATTATTAAAGAAGATGGTTATATTTACTCAGATGGTACAACAATTCTAGGATCAGACGATAAAGCGGGTCTTGCCGGTTTACTAGAGTTAGCAAAGCGTATAAAAGATGAAAATATCGAACATGGTGATATTCAATATGTGATTACTGCTGGTGAAGAAGCAGGTCTTGAAGGCGCAAAAGAATTAGACCATGAAAAAGTATATGCGAAATATGGTTTTGCTGTTGATTCAGATGGTAAAGTGGGAGAAATCGTAACAGCCGCACCTTTCCAAACTAAAATTTTGGCAACATTAAAAGGGAAAACAGCTCATGCTGGTGTAGAGCCTGAAAAAGGGATTTCAGCTATTACAATTGCTGCCAAAGCCGTAGCACGCATGAAATTAGGTCGTATCGACTCAGAAACAACAGCAAATATTGGTCGTTTTGAGGGTGGTAAAGCAACAAATATCGTCTGTGATGAAGCTTCCGTTTTAGCTGAATGCCGTTCATTGGATGAAGCGAAACTTATAGAACAACAAAAACATATGAAAGAAGCTTTCGAATCAGCAGCCAAAGAAATGGGTGGTAAAGCTGAAGTTGAAGTGAAACGTATGTATCCAGGCTTCCACTTTGGTTCAGAAGATTTAGTTGTAAAAGTAGCACAACAAGCAGTAAAAAATATTGGCCGTGAACCAAAACTAATGCAATCAGGTGGCGGAAGTGATGCAAATGTAATCGCTGGGTATGGGATTCCAACTGTCAACTTGGCTGTAGGATATGAAAAAATTCATACAACTAAAGAACGTATTCCAGTTGAAGAATTAGAAAAATTAGCCGATCTATTAGTAGAAATAGTTAAAAGTGCAGCAAAGGTAAAAGAATAACTTAACGAAGAGAGTGTGAAGCTATGCCAAATATAAAAGTCGTTGTATTTAAATGTGGAAATGAGGAATATGCCCTTCCTGTTGAAAAAGTAGTATCCATTGAAAAATTTGAAAAGGTTAACCGAATCCCACATTTACCTGACTATGTATTAGGTCTTACTAGAATTCGTGATGAATTACTGCCGGTTTTAGACTTTGAACAAATCTTATACGGGAACAGAGCCAATTCATCAGAAGCTAAAATAATTGTCCTTCAAGCGGACGAATTTGTCTTTGGACTTTTAGTGTTGGAAGCCAAAGAAATTCTAGATATTGAAGAAGATCAACTGAAGCAAGTTGGACTTGTCAATTATACAAAAACACAATATTTCAGCGCTGTTGCAAATCTAACGGATCGTATGATTACTTTAGTATCACCAGATGTATTAGTGAATACATTGGATGGTATTAAGGAACTGAAAGAATATATGAAATCACTTACGGAAGAAGAAAAGCAATCGATAATGTAAGGAAAGAAGAGATTGTGACAAAACTCCATTAAAACGAATAAACCGTATGAAATCAAATTTATAAAACTTGTTTTCATACGGTTTTATTTTTAAGATTTATAAGAAGATCATTTAGTATTTAACTTAGGTGTTAGCCTCATATAAACGGAGCAAACAATATACCGAGATCTATAACAGCACCTTGGCATATAAATATTGTTGTAAGTAAAGGTAGAACAGAAAGAGTAATTACAATGCCGGTTCTACTAACAACACACACCCAGAGCATTTTGCCAACAACGCAAGGCTGAAATCGAATGATATACTAAGAAGTTAATCAAGATTGATCCACCTATAGTCTCATGATTAAACATAAAAAATCAAATAATGAAAAATATCAATAACGCCAATGCTGATTATCGAAATTACAGCCTGAAAACGGATGTACATTGAATCGCTTCTGATTGCTTTATCTTTTACACGGATTGCTACAAAAGGTATTGTTTTACGAAAACAAGAACAGTATCGAAATTAGACACTCTCTTTTGTAACTTTTAAATCAGCAACAAACTCTACTTGATCATAATCGAAAAATTCTTTTAGGATTGTTTTCTGATCATCTTTAAATAACTCATCAGCAATCCCCTTTACGAGTTTAGGAACAGCAAATCGTAATCCTGACAATGCAGCAGCTGATATTCCATTACTGATTAGTGCAGAATAATTAAATGCGAATAAGCCATATAAAGAAACTTCTCCTTCCGGGCAATTCGCAACAAAAGAAAATTCAGGTGTTAAGTACGGATGAAGATCAATGAGTGGGTTGGCGATTTCTGGATGTGCGTTATATACATCACCCCATCGAGTGATAAAGGGTTCAACATTTTTAAGTTCAGGGCGTAATGCCGGGTCTGTTACTAGCCCAGTGCTAATAATTAAATAATCAAACGTAAAAACTTGGTGAGGTGTTTTTACCATTACTCCATCTTTTGAATCTTTTACTTCAAGCCATGGTGAGTCTAAATGTAAATGAAAACCGTCCCATGCACATGCTCGTGAAAATGTATCATTTGTAGGTGGTTGATTGAATTTAAAGAAATGGGACATGACGGCATATTTGTCATGATCGGATAGTGTGTGGAAACGACTAATGATTCCTGAGCTCTCTAGTTTACGCATAGGATTAATTCTAGGAAGTTTTTGGCGTCGAACAAAGACATGAGCCTCACTTACACTAGAAGATAAGGCAAAATTTGCATTATCAAATGCAGAGGCACCACCGCCTAAGATAGCAATTTTCTTCCCTTTTAGAGATGGAAAATCAATAGCTTCAGAAGTGTGCGCATAACGTGTTTTTGGCAAGTTATCTTTGATAAACGGGGGAATATGCCATTCGCCACCTCCTTGGATTCCAGTTGCAAGTACCACTTTTCTAGCTAGAATAGAAGAATATGTACCAGATTTTTCAACTGAAATTTTTTTAAGTTCTTTATCTATTGGTTCAATTAAAGTGACACGTACTTCATTTTGAACTGGTAATGAAAGAACTTCACGATACCATTTTAAGTAATTCATCCAGTCAGCACGTGGTATTTTATCTATTTTTTCAAAACCTTCTACTCCATATTGGGCAATCCACCATGATTGGAAGGAAAGTGAAGGAATACCAAGTTCAATGGAGGGAAGTTCTTTTGCTGTACGCAGTGTTTTCATTCGCGCATAAGTAATCCACGGACCTTCGTACCCCATCTCATTTTCATCTAAAATAACAATGTTTGTAATATGTTCTTTCAAAAGGCCAAAAGCTGTGCTCAATCCGCTTTGACCTCCCCCAATTATGACAACATCAAATATATGTTCCTCCCTATAAGAGCGTGGTTTTACCCAAGATGGCTGATTATATCCAATATAAGAAAGATCTACTAATACTTGTTTATTTAAAGTCTCTAGGCTCATCTAAACCAATCCTTTCGATATTAATTAAGAATCTAGTTGGCATCTTGATATTATTTCGCATTAACGGACAGTGAGATTCCTTGCCTCAGGATTGAGAGAGAAGTGAAAAAGATAGGGTGTGGGATAACTGCCCGTAAAAGCCGAATTTGCTCAACTAACCATCAAGCTGATCAGTGGGGGATGAAGAAAACCTCATTGATGGAAGGTTCACCTTATACCTTAACTTCCTCTATATACTTGATAGCTCCATGGCGTGACAAGTAACGGTATATGATAATGACCGTCATCTTGAATAGAAAAGCGTACAGGAATTGTTGTTAAAAAAGGTCGAGCTGAAAGCGGAACTCCTTTAGAGTGAAAATAGGCATCAAGATGAAAAACCAATTCATAGGTACCCTTTTCAAATAGTTTGTTAGGTTGAGTAGGAGTACATCGCCCGGATTCGTCTGTTTCCATTGTGAATAGAAATTGTTGGTTAAAATAAATATCTATTTGCACATTTCTAGCTGGCGTACCATGATACAAATCTAGGACATGCGTTGAAAGTGAGGTCATTTGGTTTCTCCTTATTCAGTAATTTCAATTGATTTCATTTTTTCAGTTAATTGGGTAAATCGCAGCTCAGCGATCCGATTGATCTCTTTTAAAGCAATCTGAAATTCTTCTTCATAACTGTTTGTTAATCGTGATTGCATCATTTGTAATATTTCTGATTTTGTATAATCCGCAACTGCAATGATAAATGGAAAACGAAATTTTTCTTTATAAATACGATTACAAGTTAGAAACTGATTATACTCATCTTCAGTAAGCATATTTAATCCTGCTTGTTGTTGTTCTAGAGTGGAGGTGAGGCTCATTCTTATTTTTTTCCAAGTTCTGGATGTGCTCGAATCAATTCTAGTTTTTTTTCAGTTGGTGCATCTTCTAAAACTTGTTGCATCGTTTTGAAAATGTCATTTATATGGTTAAAAGGTTTACTTCCAACTGCTTGTTGAGGAATCCATGTTGAAGATTCAAAAATATCTTGAAAAAATTCGACAAATGCATCTTTTGTAGAGTGATTGATTTTCTCTAAGAGGGGAGTCATTTAATGTCCCCCTTGTGATGCCAGTGATATATCTTTGGCTGTTTCAACCGGCTTTCCTTTCTGAGATATCAGGAGATTTAATAGTATAGCTGCTATGCTGCCGGTAATAATTCCGTCGCCGAAGAGAGTTTTGATAAATGATGGTAAGCTAGAGAATAATTCAGGAACTACTGTTGTTCCCAATCCTAATGAGATGGAAATAGCAATGATTAATAGATTGCTTTGGTTTGTAAAGTCAACTGTTGTTAACATTTTAATACCCGAAGATACAATCATTCCGAACATAACAACTGTAGCTCCTCCTAAAACAGCAGTTGGAATGAGTGTAGCAAGCGCAGCAATTTTGGGCACAAGTCCGAGAAATACTAATATAAAGCCTGCTGCAATCGTTATTCTACGATTCTTGACACCAGACATTTGAACAAGACCGACGTTTTGAGCAAATGTGCTATAAGGGAAAGCGTTGAAAATTCCGCCAAGTAAAAAAGCAAGACCTTCTGCGCGATAACCTCTTTCAAAATCTTTTGATGTTAGTCTTTGCTTTGTGATGTCACCAAGAGCTAAAAAAGCACCTGTAGATTCGATCATAATGACAATACCAACGATCAGCATCGTTAAGATTGGAACAATTTCAAATTGAGGAACACCAAAGTAAAAGGGCATTGGAAGATGAATCCAAGAAGCATCTTTTACTGTTGTGAAATTTAAAGGATTCATAAAGCTAGAGAGAACAGTACCGGCGAAAATTCCAATAAGCACAGCTATTGAGCGTATAAATCCTTTGCCGAAGTAGTGGGTGACTAAAATAATACTTAAAGTAGCTAACGATAAAAAAAGATTTTGAGCTGAACCAAAATGAGGGTTACTAGCCCCACCAGCCATATTTTTAACACCTGTTGGAATTAGTGAAAGCCCAATAATCATTACAACCGTTCCAGTGACAACTGGCGGAAACAGTTTTAAAATATGGCTGAAATATTTGGCGAAAAGTATTATGAATAGACCAGTTACAATAATAGCGCCGTAAATAGCGGTGAGGCCATATTCTTTACCAAGTGTAATCATCGGTGTAACTGCGACAAAAGAAGTACCTAAAACAACAGGTAGGCCTATTCCAAAATATTTATTTCGCCACATTTGGAATAGTGTGGCCAAACCGCAAGTAGATAAGTCAATTGCAATGAGATAAGCGAGTTGTGTGGAAGATAACCCAAGTGCCCCTCCTACAATAATAGGTACAAGCATAGCACCTGCGTACATTGCTAATACATGTTGCAAACCTAGTGACAAAGCTTTTGGATTACTGATTTGTGTTTTCATGAAGGTCCCTCCATTTCATATGTGATATTCGCTAACTAGTAGCGTTACGTTTCTTTACATAATAAAAATAAAAGGACTAAATGTCATTGGATATAATAGCTAAATTTTTATGGTTAATTTAGCTATAGTGACTGAATGTAAAATACTAACACACGTGTTGATTTTACAAAAATTAGGGGTGTCCGTTTGGCGTAATTTTTGAAAAAAACTGTATTTTTAGGACCATTTATATAGATCTTCGCTGCAATCAACGAATCCCCTATTTTTATGGATTAAATTGGATAATCAACACGTCTGAAATACTAATTGAATGTGTGCAATTTTAAATCTCTTCTTATTCGTAAAGCGAGTCTTAATTGAATAGTTACTTCAGGATCTTTTAAATCTTTTTGTAGTAATTGACTGCATTTGTCTAATCGATAAATGACTGTGTTTCGATGAACGAATAGTTTTTTGGCTCGTTTCGGATATTTGGCAATGACATTCTAAATACTCATAAAGTGTTTCGATTAGGAGTTTTTGTTCATCGGATTCAAGATTGAGCAATGGTTCAAGTAGTGTCTGATAGTAGTCGATTAAATCATTTTGCGAAATACTTTGTAATAACTCGTTAATTCCTTTTTTTCTATAAAAGTGAACGCATGTTTTGCTTTGATGATTTGAAGAAACGGCACTAAGTGCTTCCTTGTATGCTCGCTGTACATCCATAAAGGATCTTGCTGGATAACTTACACCAAAATTCATATGGAAATCTAGGAAATAAGCAATGTATAATTCTAATTCTTCTAAGAATTTAGTTAAAAATAATGTAGAATTATGGGATTGATCCTGTATTTCAAAGAGTAACACTAAATGATTATTAATCATAAATGGATATATAGGTAATTGAACTTTCTTTATACTTTCTTCACAAAATTGTTGCGTTAGTTTTGATAGGGTCAAAGAATTAAACGGAGTAGTTGTGTGTTTTGAAAGTCCGACAATGCAGAAATAAGGTTTATCACTACGTAAAGATAATTCTTCAGAACAAATCTTGGCAAATGAAGGTGTTTGGATGTTGCTATCTATAAATTCTTGAAATGTTTGATTGCGAATCGTACGCGTCTGTTGTTCCAAAGTTTGTTCTTGCATGATCGCAAATGATAGGACGTTGATAGCTTGTTTAATAAATAAATGCTTCTGAAATTGTTCTTCATTAATACAACCTTCGATCATCAAAAAACAGTTTTTGGTTAAATTCGTATGTACTGGGTAAAGGGTATAGGTACAATGATCTTCTAGTAATGATATACTCCATGGTTGTTCCGGTAAAGTTGGGTAACGCCCTCCTTTTTTAATTGTTTCATGTAAGGATGGAGGAATATGTAAATTGCGTTGTGACATATGCATTGGATGAAAGAAATAATTGATTAAGTTTACCTTTTGGTCAATAGTAGTGGATAATTTTTGAAGTAATTGTTGGATTCCGTGACCGCTTAAAATTAAATCAGTAAACTGATGATGAATGATCATTGCTTTGTTTAGTAAAGAAGCTTCATTTTGTAAAATTTTTTCTGTTATTAGAAAGTTGATTTCTCCAAGCGATAAATGTTCAGGCAATTGAATGAAAGGTAAGTTCAACTGGTCTGCAAGGTCTAGAATATCTTGTGGAATGATATGAAGAAAGCGATTTTTTTTAATGGCGATGCCAGCGCATCCAGCTTGATGCATACTTTCTAATAAGCTATGAAAATGCTCCTCATTATTTTTTAAGTGATAAGCGGTGGTAATAATAAGTTGGTTGGGGAGTAAGTAGTGCATAATATCGGGTGCGTCCATCATTGTAACAGATTTCACAGGATGATTTGTACCGTTTTCTCCGGCAATAATTGTAATTGGTGATAATTCTTTTACATTTAATAATTGTAGTATATCCATACCAAATTCCCCCTTTTAATCTAATATATGATATGTTATAAAAACTAACATAATTATGTAGATAATTCAAACGTTGTTGGTCAATTTATCTAAAGGTTTACATATCTTTCTACAATTACTCCAATGAACTATGTACTTTCTTTTTTTAAAATAGAATTGTAGCAGAAAAAGGTGGAGAAGTGCATAAGTCTTTATTCAGTAGAAAAAATTTGGAGCGAAACAGGTATATCTGAATGTTAATTTTATATTGATAAAAAATGTTCGTATTTTTTATCTAAATTTTGCATTGTGAAATTGATTTAGTCATAAAAAATGGCTATTCATTAGTTCGAGATTTAGAAATCAGCTGTTAAAAGACGTGCCTTATAAATTAGCCTATGAAGGAGTGGAATGATATGAATTACCATCAATTACAAACACCTAATCGTACAATTATGACCCCTGGTCCAGTGGAAGTAGATCCTAGAGTTCTGCAAGCAATGTCAGCACCAATTCTAGGACAATTTGATCCAACCTTTACAGAGATTATGAATGAAGTAATGGAAATGTTACGTCTGGTATTCCAAACTAATAATAAATGGGCATTTCCTATAGATGGCACTTCACGAGCTGGTACAGAAGCATTGTTATGTAGTGTGATAGAACCTGGAGATCGAGTTCTTGTACCAATTTTTGGACGCTTTGGTCATTTGCTTGTTGAAATCTGTGAACGATGTGGCGCCGATGTTTATACGATGGAAACAACTTGGGGGACAGTATTTGAAGAAAAAGATATTATCGAAAAGATAAACCAAATTCAACCTAAAATTGTGGCAATCGTTCATGGTGAAACGAGTACTGGATGTATGCAGCCTTTAATAGAAATTGGTAAAATGTGTCGACAACAAAACCGGTTATTGATTGTTGATGCGGTGGCTTCTTTAGGTGGGGTTAACATTCCAGTTGATGACTGGAACATTGATGGGATTATCGCTGGCACACAAAAATGTCTATCTATTCCTCCAGGTATGTCATTGATCACATACAATGAAAGAATAGAAGAAATTATTCAACACAGAAAAAAGGTGGAATATGGAATTGCGACTGATGAAGATTGTAAGCAAAATGATTCTAAGACAATTCAGAGTAACTATTTAGACTTGGCAATGCTTCAAGATTATTGGAGTCCACGTCGATTAAATCATCATACTGAAGCTACCTCTATGATTTATGCATTACGAGAAGGGTTACGGTTGGTTTTAGAAGAAGGAATATATGAGCGATTCGGACGACATCAATATCATGAAAAAGCATTAATTGAAGGAATTAAAGGTATGGGTCTAGAACTTTATGGGGATTTAACATGTAAACTTCCTACAGTAACTTGTGTAACGATTCCTGAAGGGATAGATGGAGAGTCGGTTCGTCATTTTATGTTAGAACAATTTGGTGTGGAAATTGCATCATCATTTGGACCACTTAAAGGGAAAATATGGAGAATAGGAACGATGGGTTATAGTTGCCGTAAAGAAAATGTTATAAAAGTACTACAGGCGCTTGAAGCAGCATTAATTCGCCATGGATACGAACCAAATCGTGGGCAAGCGGTAGAAGCATCACTTGATTTTTATGAAGCCCCCAGATATTCAAAGAAATCAGGTGTTGTGCAATGATTATACTATGAGGAGTACATATAATAATTTTTTGTTTAACTATATATTGACATACAATTTTGAATTTTGCTAATATAAGGAAAACTTAATCTTCCATTAACAGACAGTAAGCCAACACTTCTAGACTAAAGTAAAAGACTAGAAGATAAGTTGTGGAACAACTGCTACACCTAGTATTGGTTCTGACCAATAGGTGGTGTTGATCAATCTGATGTTGCCACGGGGTATGACAAATCTAACGTAAGTTTCTTTTTCTTCCTAGTCATGCAGGAAGCCCACACTATGTTAAATCTTACTTTATCTTGATTCAGCGGGAAACAAACACTCGCTGAATTAAGAATAAAGCCAGATGGCACAGATTCTAAAAATCCAGACACAATTCCGCTGGAGCATAATTGATAAGGCTACTGAAAAACTAAGGATCGTCATTTTATTGATAAAGATCTATCTTTTCTTTTATTCTTTGAACTGAAAAAGTTGCTGTTTACCATGCCTTTGGAGAAAAATCGCTTTTTTCAGTAGCCTTCTAATTGATAGGAGAGGAGTGATTGGCTAGTGTCTAGATTGCATGAATTTCAAGAAGTGTTCCAGAAGGTCCAGATGCTGAACGTGTTATTGAAGAACTTGCACAGGATCATGATATCATTTTTACTACAAGCTTTGGTTATATGGATCCAACTATTAGCGTTGCTAAAAAACATCCAGATGTTTTATTTATGCATGCTACAGGATACAAGACAGCAGAAAATGTTGGTACATATCAAACAAAAGGATATGAATCAGGTTATTTATCGGGATTAGCTGCTGGGGCAATAACCAAAAATAAGAAAATCGGTTATGTTGGTGCATTTCCAATTCCTGAAGTAATTTATACGATTAATGCATTTACTTTAGCCGCTCAAAGTGTGAACCCTGATACTAAAGTAAATGTTGTTTGGAGTAATACTTGGTTTGATCCAACAGCTGAGCGGCAGGCTGCGATTAGTTTACTCGATAAGGGTGTTGATGTATTAGCAAACTATCAAGATTCTCCTGCTGGCATCCAAGCAGCTGCTAAACGAGGCGTTTGGGGCATGGGGAATGATGCGGATATGAGTGAATATGCGCCTGAAACGTATATTACCAACCCGGTCATTCATTGGGGACCATACTATGTAGAAGTAGTTCAAAGTTGGATTGATGGTACATGGAAATCTGAATCTTACCTAGGTGGCATTAAAGAAGGAATGGCTGATATTGCGCCATTCGGTAAAAATGTACCGAAAAAGGTTCAAGATCTAGTGAACGAGAAAAAACAAGAAATGGCTGATGGTAAATTTGAAGTATTCAAAGGTCCTATTTACGACAACAAGGGTAAATTGCGTGTAGCTGAAGGAGAAACAATGTCAGTTGAAGACATTTTAGCAATGGATTGGTTAGTGAAAGGAGTGAATGGTACAATTCCTAAATAATCTATTCAATTAAATAAAGCTTTGAAAACTACTCTATCTTTTTCGGGATTTAGGGTAGTTTTTTTATCATATATCTTTTTAAAATGGAGAGAATATTTAATAAAAAAGTAAAATATTTAAATTTTATCCTTGCCTGCCTCTTCCTTATAAATAGATCCAATAGAAAACTGGAAAATGGGAAGGTAAATCATCATAAGATGCAGAGATTCAAATGTGCATCACATATTGGAAGAAAATTAATTTGTACCAATTAAGCGAAATGTACTCATTTGGTGAGATAAACGTTTGAAAGTGAATATTTGAACAAAATGTTCAAAAAAATACTTTTAAATAATTTGTATAGCGTTACTCGTACATATTATTTTGAAAACTACCTATACTTACATTGTAAAGGAGGGATTTATATGCCAATATTAGACAACTGGCAACAGTGGACATCATTTTTAGGTCAAAATGTAGACAAAGCTGAAGAATCTGGTATGCCTAATCATGTAATCCAACAAGCAGCGGTACAAATCGGAGAGTACTTAGCTAATAATGTTGATCCAAAAAACGAACAACAACGTGTACTGTCTGATTTGTGGGGAGTCGCTTCAGAAAGCGAAAAGGAATCCTTAGCAAATTGTGTTATTAAGTTAGTACAAAATAGTAAATTGCAATAAAAAAGTAAACAAAGCCTCGGATCGGTCCTCAGAAGATGAACGGTCTGAGGCTTTTCATATAATGTTTATATAGGATTTCAATTATCTGTTTTTCATTTCTATTCGCAAAAATAAATAGGCAGTAAGCTCTCACATCAGATTTCCAGTAGTAAGCAAGAAAATAAGCGTGGAAATAACTCCCAGGCAAAGCTTGATAGGTTCAATTGCCACAAGTATGAAGAAATTCATATGACCTACTTATTAAGTAGCCATGAAGCAAATTCCACTGTGACAGGCTTCACTTTTGTTGTTCTTCATTTATAAGTTGAGTTTGAGCTATTCACGTCTCCACTCATCAGCTAGTATGCTATAAACAACATGATCTACAAAATGATCATAAAGCCATTCATTACTACGTAGTATGCCTTCTTCTGTGTATTCTAAACGTTGTGGGATACTTCTACTTTTTTGATTGCCTACAGCAGCTCGAATTTCAACTTTATTCATATGTAATTCAACGAAAGCATAATCAGTCAATGCTCTAGCTGCCTGAGTCATGATGCCATTTCCTTGATAGGCACTACTTAACCAGTAACCAATATAAGTGATTCGATTATTTCGATCAATTTCGTTGAATCCAGAAATTCCAACTATTTTGCCCTTCCAAATAATCGCAAAATTCAACAGTGTGCCAGCCTTTTCACCCTTTTGACTGGATATAATATAGTTTTTTGAATCTTCCACTGTTTTTGTAGCATCCACCCACGGTAACCATTCCCTTAAATATAATCGGTCTTTGTCTGTTAAAGTAAATAGAATCTCTGCATCTTCTATCGCAACAGGTCGTAACAAAAGTTCATCGGAAATTTTTATCATCTGATCCCCACCTTTGAAGTATTCCTATCATTGTAATACAAAATTCTATTTTTTGACAATACATAATTGGAATTTTTATCCCGTTTTAACGGCAGTAAGACTTCCATCTCAAGATTTAGAGAGAAATAAGAAAGTTAGATGGAGGATCAATTCCCCGTTAAAATCCGATTGTTTCGGACCAACAAGATATTAATCCCTCACAGGACACGGCGCTTTTAACCTGAGTTCCTCTACTTCAGTGGGAAATGAAGAAAACCCCCACTGATGGAAGCTTCACTTTATCCCACATCTAACCATATTAAGACTCTCACTGTGTGAAGCATCATCTTATATTTGTAAATAATGTTGTATCATCTTTGTTTTTGTTATACTAGAGGGAGAACGTTTGGTCGATTATGGAGGAGATATATGGCTACTCAAGGGAGAATACTATTTCATATTGATATGAACTGCTTTTATGCTTCCGTTGAACAAGCGCATAATTCTGAATTAAAAGGGAAAGCATTAGCTATTGCGGGCAATCCAAAAGAACGAAGAGGTATTTTAGTGACTTGTTCTTATGAAGCAAGAGCAAAGGGTGTTTATACAACAATGTCTGTTTGGGAAGCAAAACGTAAATGTCCAGAACTTATCCTAATGGCTCCTAATTTTGAACGCTACCGACAAGCATCACAAGCAATGTTTTCCATACTTCGGTCATACACATCATTAGTTGAACCGGTGTCCATCGATGAAGGCTATATAGATGTTACGAATATCGTGCATGGACAAGATGCTATGGAGCTTGCTGAATCTATTCAAATGCGAATTTTACATGAACTTGATTTACCGTGTTCAATTGGGATTGCACCAAACAAGTTCTTAGCCAAAATGGCTTCGGATATGAAAAAACCAATGGGTATTACCGTTCTAAGAAAACGTGATGTTTCCAAAATGTTGTGGCATTTGCCTGTTATTGAGATGCATGGAGTAGGAGAAAGTACAGCTCAAAAGCTGAAGGGATTAGGAATTCTCACAATAGGAGATCTTGCTAATATAGAGGATTATGTGATGAAATCGAACTTTGGAAAAAACGGACTCCGACTGAAAAATCGTGCCAACGGGATTGATCAGCGAGAAGTGGATCCAAACTCTATTTATGATACAAAATCAATTGGTAATTCGATGACCTTTCCAACTGACTTGGTCGAACTATCAGAGCTTATTGTAGCCATAAAGAAATTGTGTGGAAAAGTAGCAAAACGATTGGATGCCAAAAATTTAGTAGGATATACGGTTTCAGTGATGATTCGCGATATAGATTGGCATAATAGCAGTCGTAGCAAAACAGTATCCAACGCTATTTATAAACAAACAGATATCGAATCTATTGCTATTGCGCTGACGAAAAAACATTGGAATGGTTCACCCGTTCGGCTACTAGGTGTAACTGTTAGTAATGTTATGGATAAAAAAGAAACGGTTGAACAGCTTTCTATATTCACGTTTGAAAAATATGTAAAGGAAGAACCCATATTGAAAATTGTGGAGGAATTACAGCATAAATACGGGAAAGATATTATTACCAAAGGCATTAAAAATGTGAAAAAAACAACTTATGATTCTCAAACAAGTTTTAGCAAAGACTTTTTAGATGATCATAAACGGTAGGAGGAAAATCATTGCATATTCAATTTTTAGGTACAGGTGCAGGAATGCCTTCTAAATCACGCAATGTAAGTTCTTTAGCTTTAAAATTATTAGAGGAAAGAGGGACCATTTGGTTATTTGATTGTGGAGAAGCGACTCAACATCAAATATTACATACAACGATCAAACCCCGTAAGATAGAAAAAGTGTTTATCACTCATTTACATGGTGATCACATTTATGGATTACCTGGCTTGCTGGGATCACGTTCATTTTTAGGAGGAGATCAGCCATTAACCCTTTATGGGCCTAAAGGATTAAAAGAGTGGATTCAACTGACATTCCAAACATCTCAAACACATTTAAATTATACGATTGAGTTTGTAGAAGTGGAAGAAGGGGTAGTTTTTGAAGACGAAGATTTTATCGTGACTGCCATGCCGTTACAACACGTTATACCGTGCTTTGGCTATCGAGTCGTGCAAAAGCCGTTGCAAGGTGCATTGCAATTTGAAAAGGCACAAGCTCTAGGGGTTCCCAAGGGTCCTTTGTTAGGACAACTCAAAAATGGCCATGATATTAGGTTAGAAGATGGGACGATGATTCGAAGCAAAGATGTCACAAATCCTCCTCAAAAAGGATTTACAGTCGCGATCTTAGGTGATACGCGTTACTGTGAAAATGCGGTTAAACTCAGTCAAGATGCAGATATCATTATCCATGAAGCGACTTTTGATCATTCTACTAGGGAATTGGCTTCTAATTATGGTCATTCGACGAATATGGATGCAGCAAATATTGCGCTTAAAGCAGGTGTCCGAAATTTATTGTTAAATCACTTAAGTGCCCGTTTTTTTCCACAAGACATTGAAAGAATGCTAAAAGAAGTGAAAAGTGTAATCCCCCATTCATTTATTGCAAACGATTTGGAAGAGTTTTGTTGGGCGCATGGGAATTTAGAAATCGCAAAAAAATAGAAAAATGTGCTAAAAATCTCTATCAATAATTATTTGCTCTTTGTTCTTTTTGAAAAATTTCAGACTGCTAACAAGCGTTATACAGACAAAGTGGAAAAAAGGAAAACGCAAGTTATCAGTCTGAAAATAAATAGGAGGCTTCAACCTCAAGCTACTAACTGCTTTGATGGCACCGAGGATCATCGCTGTTATAGCTTGGATTGTATTATACGCTTGTAAGTAATCGAAAGTTTGTGCAAATGCCTTAGTTTTTATTAAATAAAATCAGGTGTGTTTACAGACTTGGCCTCAACTCCAGAGTTACTATGTTCCTATAATGCTTTTTTGTAGGACTTTAAATAAATCCCCCTGAACTAATACTCATGAAAGAAATGTGTATACATTTTCGAGGAGTCACCGTCCTCCACTCACTCCAAAACTATCAAAATTAGTCAGCGTTAACTATTCGTATTTCTCAAGAAGAGAAGATTTTATGACATTGATTCATTTATATGTCATTTTCCTTTGAATCCACTGAAATTTATGTTATAGAAACTAACATAAAAAGTTAATAATTCGAACGTGATTTAGCTAAATTATCTAAAAAAAGGTATTACTTTCTACAAAAGCTCTAATGAACTCTGTCTGTTCTTTTTTTAAAATATAGATACAGCAAACAGAAGGGCGGGACATCAATGCTAAGGCTTTATTCATCTGAAAAATATAAAAGTGTTAAGCATTTTATAGATTGGTTAGCAACTTTTGGAGAAACAGAAGACGGTGGGGTGACAAGACTTCTTTATACGAAAGAATGGAAAAATGCTCAAAATGCACTTAAGCAAGAGATGAGCGAAATGGGGATGGAAACGTATTTTGATACAGTTGGAAATCTATTTGGCCGTATTGAAGGAATAAAAGATAAACAACATGTTATTTTAACCGGATCACATATCGATACGGTAGTAGATGGTGGCAAATATGATGGTACCTATGGCGTTATCGCTAGCCTTTTAGCCACCAAAATGTTGCTTGAACAATATGGACGTCCGCAAAAAACAATCGAAGTAGTTTCACTATGTGAAGAAGAGGGAAGCCGATTTCCACTTACGTATTGGGGATCTAAAAATATTACTGGAGAATATTCCTTGGAAAATATTAGATACTTAAGGGATTTAAATGATATCTCATTCCAACATGCAATGGGGGAGGCCGGATTTCCAATCGCATCTTATCAAAACAATAAGCGAAATGATATTAAGCGTTTTATAGAAGTGCATATCGAGCAAGGATCTATTTTAGAAAAAAATAAGGCAGATATTGGATTAGTTACTCACATAGTTGGCCAATGCCGTTATACAGTACAACTGATAGGTGAAAGTAATCATGCAGGAACTACACCAATGGCTGAGCGAAAAGATCCAATGGTTTGTGCTGCAAATTGCATTGTTACATTAACTAAAAAAGCAGAGGCATCTTATTACCAAGGTTTGAGAGTAACAGTTGGCAGTATAAATGCAGAACCTAACGTTTCGAATGTCATTGCTAAAAGTGTTTCTTTTACTTTAGATGTTCGCCATCACGAAAAAGATATTTTACAAGAATATTGTGAAGATATGATTCAAATGATTAAAGAAAAGGCTATGAAAAGCGGTATTCAAATTAGTATAAAAAAATGGGCAGATAGTGAACCAGTAGCTTTAGATACTTCACTACATAGCGTGATGAGAAAAATTATTAAAAATAAAGGCTTACGAGATATGGAAATGGTTAGTGGAGCGGGACATGATTCACAAATTCTAGGTATTCATTATCCAACGACTTTATTTTTTGTCCCAAGCCATAAGGGTATTAGCCATTCACCATTAGAATTTACATCACTTGAAGACCTAGAGAATGGTGTATCAGTATTAAAAGAAATTCTTTATAAATTAGCCTATGAAGGAGTGGAATTATGATGAAGTATCGTCTCTTACAATCATCAAACCGTACAATTTTGGCGCCTAGATCGGTAGAAGTTGTTTCAAGGGTGCTTCAATCCATGAAACCCTCAGAGCAAAATCGATTATTTATCGTTAATGCAGTACAATCTGTACGAATTCGTTATGGATACGAACCAAAACGTGTGCAAGCAGTAGAGGCAGCATTTGACTTTTATGGAGTCCCAAGTTATTCAATTGAATCAGGTGTTTACAAATGATGATATTATCAGGAGCATTGGTAGTTGAGCCTCATCAAGTGACACATTCAGACATGGCTATTCAAAATGGAAAGATTTTTGCGATAGGACCTAATTTGAGAAAAACGAATGCACAACAAGTAGATGTAACTGGAAAGATTATTATGCCAGGAGTTATAGATACACATGTTCATATCAATGAACCTGGAAACGAAGAGTGGGAGGGCTTTGAAACAGGATCATACATGCTAGCTGCAGGGGGTGTTACTACTTTTTTTGATATGCCATTAAACAGTAATCCACCTACCATTAATCTTCCTGCTTTCCAGCTTAAAAAACAATTAGCAAAGAAAAAATCATGTATCGATTTTCGACTTTGGGGCGGATTGGTACCTTCGAATTTATCACAGTTACATACATTAGCTGAAAATGGGGCTATAGGATTTAAGGCTTTTCTTTCTGATTCCGGGTTTCTACCTTTTTCATCTGTTAGTGACAGGATCCTGCTGCAAGGAATGTTTGAAATAGCGAAGATAGGAAAAATTCTAGCACTGCATGCAGAAAGTGATGCGATCACATCTTTGCTTGCACAACAAAAGATAAAAAATGGAGCTTGTACTGCCCA
Source organism: Rummeliibacillus sp. SL167 (assembly GCF_007896505.1). Classification (NCBI taxonomy): domain Bacteria; kingdom Bacillati; phylum Bacillota; class Bacilli; order Caryophanales; family Caryophanaceae; genus Rummeliibacillus; species Rummeliibacillus sp. SL167. The sequence goes on from NZ_VCBM01000001.1 coordinate 668,950, forward strand.
AGATTATAACGAATCCCGTCCAGTTGTCGCAGAGGTAGAAGCAGTGCAACGTGCATTAGCTTATGCAAAAGTGACAGGATGTGCTCTACATTTTGTCCATATAAGCACACCACAATCAGTAGAAATTATCCACCACGCTAAACAATGCGGACAAGATGTAACGCTAGAAACTTGCCCGCATTATTTACTTTTTAATGATACAGCATACGATGCACATCATGTTTATGCTAAATGTGCACCACCCTTACGTTCTGAGTCTTTGCGTAGAGAGTTGATTCAACAATTGGTTGAAGGTAAAATTGACTATGTCGCATCTGATCATTCCCCTTGTCCCGCTTATATGAAAGAAGTAGGTAGAAATAATTATTTTGATGTTTGGGGCGGTGTTAGTGGAGGACAATTTACACTTCTTTCTATTTTACAAATTGCTGAACAATATGGTTTAACGTTAACAGAAGTAGCTCGATTAACTTCACAAGCACCTGCTGAAAGATTTGGTTTAAAGACAAAGGGGAAATTAGCGGTGGGAATGGATGCGGATTTTGTCATTGTTGAGAAAAAAGCATTTACAGTAGATAAAGATCAAATCTTTGCAAAGCATAAAGGGAATATCTATCAAGATCATACATTTGCGCATCGAATTGTTAGCACTTATTTAAATGGAAAGTTGGTATTCCAAGCTGATGAATAAATTTTTATAGCATGTTTTCTTTGCCAGAAGCAATATCATTGAATTTATTTATATAAACATCAATTTTATCCCGTGTTAACGGGTAGTAAGAACCCCACCACAAGGTTTAGAGAGAAGCGAGAAAGATAGGTGGAGATCAACTGCCCGTAAAAGCCTGATTAACCATCAGTGGGGGATGAAGAAAACCCCACTGATGGAAGCTTCACTTTATCAATCATTTTCTTCTTAAAATCCGCTAATATACAATTTTGATAGTTGTGGAGCGAACGGCTACGACTTTTTGAAAAATGAAATATATTCCTTTTTTGTATGCAGGAAGTTGGACATTTGCAGATAAGAAATCACAATGGATTGTTAGAGATATATGTAAAGTGGAGTGAATTAAATTTAAAAAAATATTGACAGTTTCTAAAAAGTATCATATATTATTTTTACAAGAATAGTAGGAATTGAAAAGATCGCTTACTAGAAAACTAGAGGCTCTTATTTTTTATTATTATATACGATGTATCTAGTATCATTGCTATATAAATATAAAATAATAGGAGTTTTTTGCTTTTTAAAGGATTTTTTCGCGATAAAAGGGGATTAAATACATGGGGAAAGTATATATTGTGGGAGCAGGTCCAGGAGATATAGATTTAATAACAGTCAAAGGCTTGCATTGCATTCAAGAAGCAGATGTTATTATGTATGATCGCTTGGTCAATAAAGGATTGTTAAAATATGTAAAATCAGATGCCCAACTAATCTTCTGTGGTAAATTACCAAATCGCCATGCAATGATACAAGAATATATCAATCAATCATTAGTAGATTATGCACAGGAAGGAAAGATCGTCACACGCTTAAAGGGTGGAGATCCTTTCGTTTTTGGTCGTGGTGCAGAGGAAGCTGAATTTTTGTCAGATCATCATATTGCCTTTGAAATTGTTCCAGGTATTACTTCTGGTATCGCGGCTCCAGCATATGCAGGTATCCCGGTTACGCATCGTGATATAAGTTCAAGTTTTGCTATTGTCACGGGTCATATGGGAGATGGGAAAGCTGATTCGATAAAATGGGAAAGCTTAGCGAAGGGAGTTGATACACTGGCAATTTATATGGGCGTACATAATCTTCCATATATAGTTTCACAGTTGCTACGTTATGGAAGGAATCCAAAAACACCAGTTGCGCTAGTCCATTGGGGTACATATGAAAGGCAGAAGACTGTTACAGGGACGTTAGAAACAATTGTACAAACTGTCAAACAACATGCGCTCGAAAATCCAAGCATGATTATCGTAGGAGAGGTCGTCAATTTGCGACAAAAAATTCAATGGTTTGAAAATCACAAAGAGGAACTTCAACAAATTCCTATTTAATGAGGTGTAGTTGATGAAAGCAGTACTATATGTGGCCCACGGCAGTCGAGTGGAAGAAGGAAATCAACAAGCTATCTCATTTCTGAAAGAGGTTCAAAAGGAAATACAAGTACCCATACAAGAAATTTGTTTTTTAGAATTGGTTGAACCTACAGTGGAGCAAGGAATGACAAATTGTATTTTAAAAGGTGCTACAGAGATAGCAATCGTACCTATTTTACTATTAACTGCTAAGCATGCTAAAAAAGATATTCCTCTTAAGATCGAGAGGGGAAAACAACAATATCCAAAGGTCAAGTTTTCGTATGGTCGTCCACTGGGCATTGATCATCGATTAATCCAAACGATTTATAAAAGGATTATTGAAAGTAATATCCCTATAACCAATAAGTCTGAAGTACTATTAATTGGTCGTGGCAGTAGTGATCCTGCCGCATGGAGAGATTTCTTAGAAATTGCCACACAGCTTAAGCTCAAATTTGGTATTCGTAAGGTAGAGATTGCCTTTCTTTATGGTCAGGGTCCGCAGTTTGATACTTATTTACAAATATTAAAGGAAAGGCAATCGGAACAACTATTTATCGTTCCTTATTTGTTATTCCAAGGAAAGCTGAGACAAGGAATCGATCGTAAATTGAATGAAACCAAAATCCCTCAAAATGTAATTATTTGTAATAGTTTAGGATATGACGAATGCGTAAAGGAAGTAGTCGTTGACCGTGTACGGGAAGTTTTAAACCCATTTCAACTAAAAGAGGTGGTGATATGATGGAGACTGATACTAAACCAACAAACGAGTATTTACGCAAAACATTGAGTGAAATCATTAGCAAAATCCAATATGGTTCTGTTCGAATTATTATTCAAGATAGCTATATTATCCAAATTGAAAAGCAAGAAAAAAAGCGTTATAAAATAAAACTGCAATAAAATCAATTTCACACAGTGTGAGTCAAACAGCTCATTAGTGTGAGATAAAAATTTTTCGACGCCTTTTATTTAATGTCACGTGGGAAGAGCAAATAAAGTCTTGGAAAGAGCAAATAACCCATCCGAGAGAGCGAATAACCCCTTGGAAAGAGCGAGTAAAGTTCCTAAGAGAGCGATAAAGTCTCGGAAAGAGTGAGTAAATCCACGAGAAAAGCAAACGTTGAGACCCAGCATGAGCAATTAAGGAGTGGAGTTGCGGTGCGCCAAGTCATATGGCAACGACTTTATGACCCATGTCCTGTTGCCCCAAGGAGGTTCAAACCGTCCCAGTAGGAAAGCGAGCAAGTCATAGCGGAAATCAGCAAACATAGTATTTTACATGAAAAAAATGGATAATCAACACGTTTGAAAGTAAATGTTACCATTAACCAATCTGAGGTGAATCAATTTGACATTAAAAGTTATCAACAGTCCATTTAGCGAAAAACAGGTAAAGCTACTAAATGAATTGTTACCACATTTAACACACGAACAAAAAATATGGTTAAATGGTTATTTGAGTGCACCAAACGCTGCTGTTGAAGTGACAGTAGAAGAAAAGGAACAGGAAAAACCGTTAGAAAGTAAAACAATTACAGCTACTGTTTTGTATGGTTCACAAACTGGGAATAGCCAATCTCTAGCAGAAAAATTTTCACAACAACTGAAAGAAAATCAAGTAGATGTGACAATATCATCTTTGGCTGATTTTCCGACAAAAAATTTAAAAAAAATCGATCATTTAATTATCATTACAAGTACACACGGAGATGGAGAACCGCCAGATAATGCTATTCCATTTTATGATTTTTTGCATAGTAAACGTGCGCCCAAATTAGACCATCTTCAATATGCAGTTCTTGCTTTAGGAGATAGTTCCTATGAATATTTTTGTAAAGCTGGTGCAGACATCGATGAACAGCTAAAAAAATTAGGAGCTAGTCCTTTGATTGAAAGAGCGGACTGTGATTTAGATTTTCATGACGATGCACAAAATTGGTTTACACAATTACAACAAGAATTATTGAAATCTTCTGTTAAAACGGATTCTGTACAAAATGTGAGTACCAAAACGCAACCGTCTTCTGCGTATGATCGTCAAAATCCCTTCCAAGCCAAAGTATTAGAGAAGATTAATCTTAATATGGATGGCTCAAACAAAGAAACCTATCATCTGGAGTTATCGATAGAGGGTTCTGGATTAGCATTTGAGCCGGGAGATAGTCTAGGAATCTATCCGAAAAACAATTTGGCACTCGTCACTCAGCTATTAAATGCTTTAAATTTTGAAAAAGATACACAGGTAAAGTTTGATGGTAAAACAGAAAGTCTATTATCAACTTTGTGGAATCGTGCTGAGATTACGGTTTTATCGAAACCTATATTGCAAAAGATCACTAACTTTACTGAAAGTGAAAGATTAGCAGAACTTCTTGCGAATGATGGATGGAAGGATTATGTAATTGGTAGAGATTTATTAGATGTAGCAGAGGATTTTGCACCATTTACTTGGACGGCACAACAATTTGTGGAGCTTTTAAGAAAAATCCCCCCTCGTTTATATTCTATTGCAAGCAGCTATGAGGCCAATCCTGATGAGGTTCATTTAACGATCGGGAGAGTTCAATATGACTCTTATGATCGGACACGCTTTGGCGTATGCTCCAATAGCATTGCTGAAGAAATAGAAATTGGAGATACTTTACCTGTTTTTGTTCAGCATAACCCGAACTTTAAGTTACCTGAAGATCCACAGACACCAATAATACTGATTGGTGCGGGAACTGGGGTTGCACCATTCCGCTCATTTATAGAGCAACGGGAAGAGATAGAAGCTAAAGGTGATGCTTGGTTATTCTTTGGAGATCAGCATTTTGTAACAGACTTTCTTTATCAAATTGAATGGCAACGTTGGTTAAAAGAAGGTTATTTAACCAAAATGAATGTTGCTTTCTCTCGTGATACAGAACAGAAAGTTTATGTTCAACATCGCTTAAAAGAAAATGCGGCTGAAGTTTATAAATGGATTGAAAAAGGCGCTGTTATTTATGTATGTGGCGATGAAAAAACCATGGCACACGATGTTGATGTAACCTTACAAGAGATTTTAGCAGAGCAGGGCGGTCAATCAGCGGAAGAAGCAGCGAAAGCACTGAAAACATTACAACAACAGAAGCGGTATCAACGAGATGTTTATTAACAAGGAGGCGCAAGTTGATGACACAAAAAGCGACAGTACAACCCCCCCAAGGTACTCCTAGTGAAAATGAGAGGATCAAGCAAGCAAGTAATTATTTACGGGGGACATTAAAGGAATCCTTAGCCAATTCGTTAACAGGAGCAATTGCGGAAGACGATCAAGCACTTATTAAATTCCATGGAATCTATATGCAGGATAACCGGGATGAACGAGCAGAACGTCAAAAGAAAAAGCTAGAGCCATCTTATCAGTTCATGATTCGTGTAAGAATTCCAGGAGGTGCTGTAACACCGGAACAATGGCTGACTTTGGACCAATTAACCAATACATATGGTAGTGGTACATTAAGAGCAACGACTCGTCAAACATTACAGATCCACGGTATTTTAAAATGGAATTTGACCAAAACGATACAACAAATGAATACAGTATTACTAGATTCTATTGCAGCATGTGGTGATGTCAATAGGAATGTAATGTGTAATGTTATCCCAACGCAATCCCAAGTCCACCAAGAAATTTATGATTGGTCTGTGAAAATTAGTGAAAATCTATTGCCTCGAACCAATGCATACCATGAAATCTGGCTTGATGGTGAGAAAGTAGTAGATACACGACCACAAGAAGAAATAGAACCGATTTATAAAGCTTTATATTTGCCTCGTAAATTTAAGATCGGTATCGCGCTTCCTCCAAGCAATGATATAGACGTGTTTTCACAAGATGTAGGGCTAATTGCTATTGTCGAAGATGGAGTACTTGCAGGTTTTAATGTTTCTGTAGGTGGAGGAATGGGAATGACACATGGTGAAGAAACAACATATCCTCAGCTAGGAAAACTAATTGGCTTTATCAAACCGGAACAAGTACTATTGACTACAGAAACGATTCTGACGATTCAACGAGATTTTGGTAATCGCTCCAATCGTAAAAATGCTCGTTTTAAATATACGATCGATCGCTTTGGATTGGATTGGCTGAAAGAAGAATTAGAAGACAGACTTGGCTTCAAACTTGAACCAGTGAGAGACTATCATTTTGATCGTTCAGGGGATGAATTTGGCTGGAAAAAAGGCGAAGATGGTAAATGGCATTTCACCTTATTTGTACAAAATGGCCGAATCAAAGATTTTGAAGACTATCCATTAATGACAGGGTTACGAGAAATCGCCAAGGTGCATAAAGGAAAATTCTATATGACCCCCAATCAGAATGTTATGATTAGCGATGTGGCGCCTTCACAAAAAAGTAGGATCAGCAGGCTTATCAAAAAATATAAGCTGACGGATGGGGCACATTATTCAGCGTTACGTCGTAATTCGATTTCATGTGTTTCTTTACCAACATGTAGTCTAGCAATGGCTGAAGCGGAGCGCTACCTACCGTCATTAATTACTAAAATTGATGAAATAGTGGAGGAAGAAGGTCTTCAGGAAACAGAAATTACAATCCGTATGTCAGGATGTCCAAACGGTTGTTCACGTGCCGCGATTGCTGAGATCGGCTTTTTAGGAAAAGGACCAGGAAAGTATAATATGTATTTAGGTGCTGCATTTAACGGAGAGCGCTTGAATAAAATATACCGCGAAAATGTAGGAGAAGAAGAAATTCTAAAAGAGTTACGCCCAATCTTGCACCATTATGCAAAAGAGCGTCTTGAGGGCGAACATTTTGGCGATTTCGTCATTCGAGCTGGCTATGTAAAAGCAACAACGGATGGTACAAACTTCCATTCTAAATAGCATTATTTATATAAAAGAATCAATTTCATAATGCAAAATTTGCGTATGAAATTGATTCAAAAGTACGATGATTTTAATAGAATCAAAAGTTCCATTCTATAAAATAATTTTTCTATAGTGAGAAATCTAACGCTATTTGTGTGAAACCTTAAAACACAGATCAACTAATGGAAAAGCAAAGGAGTTCAATTCAGATTGATGCTGAATTGAGCTCCTTTTTCTTGTTCTTTAATAGTAGTCTATTTAGCGATTGCTAGGTAGCTATACTATTTCGTTTGTAGTTACACATTCATTAGTGCTGTTGAAAAAATTCTGCAATGAGTTCAGTCGTTTTTTTCGTATCTTCTTCAAAGAATTCCATTTTACTAAAATAGCTATGAATAAGCCCTGGCATCACGACATGTTTAGCTTCTATTCCAGCTTCACGAAGTCGAGTAACATAGGCAATCCCCTCATCCAATAAAACATCAAATTCTGCAGCAATCAAAATGGTCCGTGGAATTTTACTCAAGTCTTTTGCAATTAGCGGAGACACAGAAGGATTATATTTTAACTTTGAATCTTTGATATATTGATTGATAAACCAAACCATGCCTTTTTGATCCAAGCCATATCCCAAACCGAATTTTTCGTAAGAGGATGTATGAAAGTTAATATTAGTGACAGGATAAATAAGCGCTTGTCCAGCTATTTCTGGCCCGTTTTTATCGGCTGCCCATTGTGAGACCACAGCTGCAATATTACCGCCGGCACTATCACCTGCTACATATAATTTCGATAGATCCACATGTAAAGATTTTGCATTTTCTGCAACCCAAAGAAGGGCATCATAACTATCTTGAATTGGGGTTGGAAATGGATATTCAGGTGCAAGTCGATAATCGACAGATACAACTACTGATTTTGAGGAAGCTGTTAAGTAGCGACAACCACCATCTGCATAATCGGGGTTACCGAAAACCCATCCTCCACCGTGATAGTAAATAATGATTGGAAATGGACCAGTTCCAACAGGTGTATAAATTCGCACCAAGATTTGTGCGCCATCAGATACCGTGATTAGTCGATCTTCAATAGAGGCAATTCCTTCAACTGACACCTGGTGAATGGGTGCAGCGGCTCTTTCCGCTCTAGCTTCTTCAGGTGTTTGTTCATAATACTGTACACCTTTATGTGCTTCTATATATGCTAATGATCCTTTTGCTAAGGTCATGTGATCGCTTCCCTTCAAGTTAACTATAATCATATTATACCACAAATTGTATTAATCCTATTGAATAACTATGTTTTAAATGAAATTAATTTATAAAAAAGAAATTAATGTTGCTATAATAGAAAAATTAGGGAATTAGTATCCATAACTGAAAACCCACAAATTCACCACTAAGTAGATGCTGCATTATGAAACTCTCTGTATCCATTCACTAGACTCTGCTCTGCTACATCCTTGTTTGAGGCGAAATGAAATGCATGAACTTCATAAGGAAAATGTCGAACGAAAGAAAATAAATGATTGATGTATAGTTTAGAACAATTTGTAATTATAATACGATTCAACTGTATTGTCACGAAATATTTGCAATATTATTTGTGTAGTTTAATTTCTTAGATACATTTCGTATTTGATAATAAAAAATAGAAAATTGAAACTATTTCATGATGTTTTACGTATTCAAGTTGATAAACTTATTATGAGGAAGTGAATGAAGTGAGCTTACAATCAAAAGGATTTTTTGTTGGATTAGCAGCTTTCATTGTTACAACGGTTGCATTGGTTTTGATTGGTCAAAAATTTTCCATTTATTGGCTGACATTTAGCTATACGTATGATAATCAAGCAGAAGGATTATATTTTACAGTAGAGCCAGTCATGCCACTTATTCTCGGTTTAATAATGTCTATGATTACTGAATGGATATACATTAGAAATAGTTCTAAAAAAAGATAGCATGCATCAATCTTAATATCCTTTCTCAAGCGTGTTGATTATCCAATTTCCCCCCAAAATATAGTGTATTCGCTGATTTCCGCTACGGCTTGCACGACTCATGCGGGCGAATGCTGGGGGCAACAGGATGTTGGTCACGGAGTCGTTGCCACAGGACGTGGCGCACTACAACTCCGTTCCTTAATCGCTACGCTGCGGGGTCTCACTATTCGCTTTTCCCGAGGGAGGTCCTTTAACTAAGAAACTATTATTTTATCCCGCATGAACAGGCAGTAATCCCCACTTCAAGTTCCAGTAAAAAGGAAGAGGAGAAAGTGTGAGAAACTGCCGTAAAAGTCGGATTGATTGAACTAACATTCAGTTAGGGATGAAGGAAAACTTCACCATGAGAAGTTTCACTTTATTCCAAGTCCAGTTCAACCTCAGATAAATTTTCTATATCAGTTGAACCAAATACTAGCATAAACAGTAATACAGTCAAAATGACGGAGCCCGTAAAACCCTTACCATTGAAACTCTTACCATTTGAATTTTTTCGATCAAATTCGCTCATGAATTATCTCCTTTATCCATTTTTTGCTGAAAGGCTTCAAATATTTCATCAAACGTTAAATCACCGTTTTCTTCAAAGAAGTCAGCTAATGGGTCGGATTTTTTCTTTTTATTGGATTGAAATTTGCCTATTAAATTAACCGTAATGATCGTAGAGCCACGAAATAATCGTACAGAGTCCACTTTTAATTTTCCTGAAAGCAACAATGCAGCTGCAACCAAATCTATATGTTTTCCTTCTGTTAAATCTTCCAACGAAAAATCTGAGATGGATCGGTGTTTTTTGAATTTCCGTGAATTTGTATTTTGAGATTGTTGATTGGATTTGTTTCTATTATTGTTGCTATAGTGATGCTCCATTCAAGAAAACACCTCCTCAAACTATCTTATGTCTGCTAAAAAAACTTGTGAATAAGCAAAAAAGATCCATTTTAAAAATGTTTGAAGGACAGCAGCTTTATCCAACAGTGAAGAGCAGTAAGTTCCTCCCGCTTCAAAACTCAAGTAAAAAGAAAAGGTTAAGTGGAGGTCTTGGCCGCTTATAAAAGTCAGATCAATTGGACTAACGTAAGGGACAAAGAAAGTCCATTCTGTGAGAAGATTCGCTTTGTTTCATCCGAATTAATAGAGGTTTTTCAGATTTGCTTTTAAAAAAAGATTGCGATTACGGACAAATTGTAGAATCATTTCTGGTTCATAATCAAAGATATCAATATTGTCATTGATATATGGATCGAGGAGATAATAAGGTCTGATAAGATCATGAAGGGCTGCTACCTTGTCTTCCAAATAGTTGACTGTATACTTTGTCTCCAGGATTTCTTCTAGCTTCTCTTTATATATTTTACGGAAGTCAGGTATCTCTAATAATCGATCTTTTAGCATATTGCCGGGTTTTCCTTCAATAGGAACATATTTGTGATCCATAATGCCACCACTAATTTTACGCCCCCATGTCGCGTCATAATCCCAAGGCATAATTTCGAACAAGCCGTTATCACTATTACGATATAAAGAATAGTTATGGTTGAAACCGTCATTATTCATGGTACAAACTACTCCAACTAACCAATTAAAGTATTTTTCTATATTTATATAATTTTGGATGTGATAATGGAAATCTTTCATATGCGTATTATTAATAACTGTGATCAAATCAATAAGGTATTGGTCATCCGAAAGTAATCCATTTGCCCGTTGCATACCAGAAAGGAGAGATCTTTTTCGTCTGCCATCTCTTTCAAAAGAAAAATTTGCATCATTATTAGTGGCATAATAAATAGGGCCAGGAGGAAGATTTCTTTTCTGTAAGAACAAGTCATCAACAGATTCTAATTGTAAATAAATGCCCCTAAATGTTTCATTGCGAAAAAAATTGATATGCTTGCAATCTGGTGCAAGGACGCCTAAATCCTGAAAAAAATCAAGAGAGAGCTTATTGCGCATAATGGAAGGATCTTTGTATTCTGCGTTAAGATGAATAGCATGTGCTCCTAAGATGTTATTGGCATTTTTAAAATGAACGATGTATGACCTTTTGCGGAATTTCCTTGTGTATGCCCCTCGATAACCGAGTCGAATTTTATAATCTATTTGATCAATCATCAATTTGGCAGGAGCGGCATAATCATTCAATAAATTTTCCCTCAATATATTTAACTCATCTTCGTCGATCGTTAATATATAAGAAGGTACAATTTCTGACATATCATCACCTACCTTGTTGCGGACTATCATAAAGGTAACAAAAGCCTTCCCCAATCACTTTGACTAAGGAAAGCTTTCATGAATAGAATTAGTGTCTTATGTTAAAGGAGAGTAGATTATATACTATGCTGTCATCGTTTATTTACTTAGTTTTTTGTCTTGTATACATACACGAAAATGTTCAAAATAATTCTTTTATTTATTTTTCATGAAATAAACATAGTTAAAGCTTTTTGGGACAAGTTAAATGAAAGAATAATAATTGAGGTGATGATCATGATGATTGAAAGATCGCCTGATTGGGAAGAAGGATTTGCCGAAAGATTAGAGCAACATAATTGGGACAGTTGGACATTATATAATATGTGTTACGAAATTGAAAAAGCAAATCTTATCACTGAATTTACAGGACTTCAATCTCCCAAATACTTACCTAACTTAACTCCTCTTCCTCATCAACTAGATGTTGCTCAGACTGTCATTGAAAAAATGAATGGAAAGGCGATATTGGCGGATGAAGTAGGACTTGGAAAAACCATTGAAGCAGGTTTGATCTTGAAAGAATATCTCATAAGAGGGCTTGTGAAAAAAGCATTAATATTATCGCCGGCTTCACTGATTAATCAATGGGCTGAAGAATTGAACAACAAATTTTATATTCCAGCCACTCCGTATAAAAAGAAATGCTCATTAGAACATATCGATATTGTTATTATGAGTATGGATACCGCTAAAAAAAGTCCCCACAGAGAACTCATTTATAATCAGGATTACGATATGATTATTATTGATGAGGCCCACAAACTTAAAAATCACAAAACGAAAATTTATGAATTTGTGCAAAGTTTGAAGAAAAAATTTTGCTTGTTACTAACGGCTACGCCAATTCAAAATGATGTTTTTGAATTATTTTATCTTATTTCTTTACTGAGACCAGGGCATCTTGGAAACTTCGATGTATTTCAAAGAGCCTTTTCAGCGAGTAAACACAATTTCGAAAACGATGAATTTTTGAAAGAATTGGTCAACCAAGTGATGGTGAGAAATCGAAGACAGGATACAGGCATAGAATGGACAAATCGTTGTGTTCAAAACATCCTCGTTCATTTTACAAAAGAAGAAAGAGAAGTGTATGAGATGTTTCCTCAATTGAGGGATGTGTCATCTGTCTTTTCAGAAACATTTTCCATGATTACTTTGCAAAAGGAAATGTGTAGTAGTAAGGAAGCTTGTAGTTTGACATTAGAGAATATGAGCCAAAACTGTAGTGATGAAGATAGTATCCAGTTTGTAAAAGAAATGATGGAGAAGTTAATGTCATTGGAGATTAACGCGAAGGCAGAAAAGGCATATGAGATTATTTCAAAAGCGAATGATAAGGTCATTATATTTACAGAATATCGTGCAAGTCAAATTTATCTCCAATGGTTTCTTCATACGAAAGGAATCAAAAGTGTCCTATTTAACGGGAAATTCAGTAAAAGTAAAAGAGATTATATGAAACGACTTTTTCAGGAGCAGGCACAAGTTTTGATCGCAACAGAAGCGGGCGGAGAAGGTATCAACCTTCAATTCTGCCATCATGTGATCAATTATGATCTACCATGGAATCCGATGAAATTAGAACAACGGATCGGGCGTGTTCATAGGCTTGGACAAGAACATGATGTGCAAATTTATAATCTTGTTATTGTTGATACCATTGAGCAGAATATTTTAGACTTACTTCAAACAAAAATTGATGTTTTTGAAAAAGCGGTGGGCGAACTAGATGAAATTTTAGCGCTTAAAAAGTCCATGTAAATAGGGTAAGAAACTTAGGAAGGAAGGAAAATATGTTTCCTAAACAAGTTCACAGATATTTAAAAGATTTTTTTCAAGAAACAGATTGTCAAGTTATAGAAGAAGGCGAGCAGTATTTAACTGTACAGTTAACCATTGATATGGATAAGAGGATCATGAATCGACCTTTTTACTGGAAATATATTGAAAGTACAAACGGAGTCCCATCCCCCTCTCAATTGACCCTGATATCAGATCAAAATAATCTGAAAGATGATGTAAAAGGTGAAGTGATTCACTTTGGTTCCTATCGTTTGAACCAGCTATTTGAAGTTACGAAGGAGCTGGGTGCATATGTACAGATGTTTGAACGACTAAGTATATATGACGATCCGTCCATCTTAACGCCCTATTTAGGTGTCAATTATAAAGTGTCTTACTTTAGCGATAAAACGAAAGAAACGCTTTACTCTTTAGGGATTAATTTGATGACAGGTAAGATTATTGAGGACTTTCATGATATCGTTACTCAAATCGATCTAGTTTCAGATGTTCCACAAAAGGCGATCCCTCTGCAATATATCATCAAGCCGGTACGAGCAATCAATCGCTTGGATGCAGTGATTCAACATACCATCCAATTAGACGATCATACATGGATAGAAGAAGCAAAAAAAAGATGGAAAAGAGATCAAAGAGTATTGGAATATTTTTATCAAGATACAGAAGAAAAGCCGGATTTCTACGAAATTGAAGCAAAAGCTTTAGAAGAAAGATATAATACCAAGGTCAAAATGGAAATTATTAATGGCGGATTATTTTATTTGAAATAAGCTGAATAGGGGAAAATATATTTCTTTATGACATCAAGTCCAGTGCAATTCATTTGCATAGGACTTTTTTCAATTGATACATAATCTTTATGCTTTAAAGGAATTTGAATTTGTCATGCCAATACGAGAATAATAAAAAGGGTATGCTCTAATCATCGGTTGTACCGGATTTTGAACTACCCCTGAAATCGCTATGTTGTTTTTTTGATCGTAAAGTTAGCGTTCAATAATGCCCAGTTTTGAGGAAAAGGGAATCCTAACGCCCAATAGCTAACGCCTCTTAGATTGAATTTTTTGATCAGATCAAATTTTGCCTGTGCACTTCTAGCGTCTTCAAACCAAACTTCATGCTGTTGCCCATCTTCATCTGCATAGCGGTAGTATGGTGATTGCGCGGTTTCATCAAAGTAAATAGTAGCCCCATATTTTACTGCACGTTGAATCGCCTCTTGTGGACTAAAGGTTTCAGCCTCTTGCCCCGCAACATGAGGGATTTTCCAATCTCTCGCATAAATTTGGAAGCCTAAAAAAATCTTATTGGCTGGTATGACCGATAATGCATATTCAACGACTTTTTGGATCTCGTCAATTGGAGAAATGGCTTGCGGAGGTCCTAAACGATAACCCCATTCATATGTCATCAAAATAACGAAGTCTGCAATTCTGCCATGTGCAGGATAGTCATGAGCTTCATATAGTAGTCCTCCTTGAGCGGCACTTGTTTTTGGAGCAAGTGCTGTTGAAACAAAATAACCTTTTGGATGAAGTCGATCAACAGCCAGTTGTAAAAAAGTATTATAATTTTCTCGATCAGCAGGTAAAACATTTTCGAAATCAATATTTAATCCTTTATAACCTTTGGCATCCATCACTTTTAAAACATTCTCAATGGTCTTTTCTCTTAGATTTTTATTGGATAAAATGATGTGTGCCACATTAGAGCCCGTTTCAGTAGCTGTAAAATTAGTAATCGACATGAGTGGTGTTACTTGCTTTGATTTGGCAGCATCCAGTATAGCATCATCATTAAAAGGTTCTAATGTGGCATCTTCTTTTACTTTATAAGCGAAGGGGCTCATATAGGTCAGTAGATCGCCAACTTCTTTAATCGATTGTGCGCCCTCTTCTGGAGATTGATACGTATAAGCATTGGATTCGATCGTTGTTTTCGTTCTAGGAATGATTAAAGGTGTTCCAGCATATAGAATAGCTCCAGCAGGGATTCGATTCGCATGGACAATGGCTTGCACAGTTGTACCATACTGATGGGCGATTTGCCATAAGGTTTCTCCATAACGAACAATATGTGTCCTTCCTGAGGTTGGAATAACTAAAGATTGCCCCACTACTAACTCATTTGGATTTTCTAATTGATTCACCTGAATAATAGATTGGATATCCACATGATATTGTGAAGCAATTTGCCAAAGTGTTTCTCCTCTACGCACAATATGTATCTCCAAGACATTCTCCTTCCATACAATATTTCGACATATGATATTCATATATATGATATAATTAGTAATATATGCATAAAAATATGGCTTATAGAAAATAAATAACCTTGGAATTATCTGTATAAATAATTAGTATGTGAGGCGTACCGATTCGTCTTTTTTATACGACAACAATAGGTAGTAAACATTGTTTTAAGGTTTGCCCGCAGGAAAGCGAGCAAGCCTTCGTTGCAATCAACGAATCTCCCTATTTCTATAGATTAAATTGGATAATCAAGACGCTTGGTAAAATATTTGCATTTATAGGGATAATTTATGATATTATAGGCAAAAGTATATAGAATAGAAGTTTGGAAAATACTGTTGTGTATGAAATACGCTCATATAAATTTAGAAATTAGAGAAAATAAAAGGAGAATTATGATTTTGAAACTTATTTTAGACTTTCTATTTTTAATGATCATTGGATACTATACCTATATGTTTATCCAACTCTTATTCAAAATGAGGAAAAACATTATTTTTCCGACATCAAATGAAGAGTTTAGCGCAATCCGAAAGTATCCGCAAAAACCCGTAAACCTTCCCACATATTCAAAGCAAAAGATGGAAATTATTATCTATTCATTTGTGTTGCTATTAACGATAACCATGTTTATCATTGGGGCATTTTACACACAATTTGATGGATCGTTTTATTTATTGTTATTACTTCCATTATCTAATGCACACAATCTGTTAAATCTATTTGCAATTGCAGAAGACGGATTGTTAACAGGCAGTCGCTATGTTGCTTGGCGAAAAATAAAATCATTTTATTTCGTTCCCATTGACAGGAACCACAAGTATTATGGATTTTCAAAAGAGGTCAACAAAGGTTATGAATTAATCATAAAAAAGAGGATTTTTTCAAATAGCTGTATTGTGACATCAGAGGAAGTCAAAGAAAAATTAACTGAGATTTTTGATGAACATGGCTTAAAAGAACAGGAAGAATCTTTATATAAGGTTTCTAGATACTGAATGTCATGATATAAAGTAATGCAGTTAGGATCAAAAAAGTCGGTTTACCACTTTGGGTAAATCGACTTTTTTTATATCCTAAACAAGCAAGAGCGAAAATAGTAAGCGATACGGTTCATTCTTTGCTTGAGGAAAACATCATGAAATTTTGCCTTATAAGAATAAAGATTATTTACACGATTTTCAAATTCTTTTAGAGTGACCTTTATCCCGCGTTAACGGGCAGTAAAACCTCCATTGATGGAAATTTCACTTTACTTTTATTTAAACATAGGTACCTTTTTTAACACAATACAAACAGGAATGGAGACGATTATTCCGATAACATTTTGGGCGATATTACCAGGCATAGAGGCTACTGGTGCAATCCAATTATGATATAGAATTCCTTCACATAGATAATAGACAGCTAACATGACTGGAGCAGAAAGAATGGCACCAAGTAAATTGAAAGCGACACTGTTGCCTTTACGACCTTTCGACCAAGCAATTTTTCCTGCAATATAGCCTTGTAAACCACGAGCTATAACTGTAAATGGTGCCCACAATGTCCAACCAGAGATCAAGTCAAATAATCCCATTCCGAGGGCGCCAGCAATCGCTCCTTTTTTGGGCCCAAATAAAAAAGAGGAGATAAAAAGCATAGCTGTGCCAAGATGAACAAGCCCTCCATTAGAGGCAATAGGAAGTTTGATATTTAAAAAAACAGTAGCCACAAATACAAGAGCAATAAGCATTGCGGTTAAAATCACATTAAAAGTTTGTGAGTGCGAGTTTGAATAACTTTGTGTTTTTTGCATGGTTATAAACCTTCTTTACTTTTTAAATTTACTGCTAACGTTAGCAAAAAACTGACTTATTTAAAAGCATCACTTTAGCATAAAATGATAAGGTCAGTTTTAGAATAAAGCGCACTCATACGATCATTTATGATTTTGAATAACTGAAAACGGAAGGTCAGAGTTAAAGATTTTCCTTTCTTTTTGCATGCCTCAGTTTTGATAGCATGCATTTATTTCGCAGGAAATAAATTACGTATCAAGATGCAAGTAACAAGCGGCAAAAGAAATGTAGCAACAATTTCTACTAAAGCTCTATTGTTTTAATGAATCTACAATGTGGGATGAAGAAAACTCATTAGTGAAGTCTCATTTTATAAACAGTTGCTGTTGTTATGAAAAATAAACTGGATATTTTCTTATGGCAAAAAGGTTCAATTAATTAAAAATGAATGGTTTTCCAGAATAAATAAGGATCTTTTTCTATAAAAACCTTGTTTTTAAGTTAAAATTGTGTAAATATATGTGTCAAGACATCTGTAAACACAGGAGGCGCACATCATGGAAGTATATGATGTTCTAATTATTGGAAGTGGAGTTGCAGCCTTACAATTGGCTACTTCACTTAGCCATGAGAAAAGCGTAAAAATAATCACAAAATCACAAATAAAGAACACAAATTCTTATATGGCACAGGGCGGAATTGCTGCTGCAATGGGAAGCCAAGATGATCCATCAAAGCATATTGCTGATACGCTTGAGGCAGGAAGGTTTCATAATAACGAAAAAATTGTTCGTGAGATATTGAATGAAGCGCCGACTCTCATTGATGAGTTTTCTAAACAAGCCCATATTTTTGATAAGGCGCAAGATGGTTCATTGCTTCTAGGATTAGAAGGAGCTCATAGTGAAAAGAGAATCGTCCATAGCGGTGGTGATGCAACAGGTAAAAATGTAATAGAGCATTTAATGAGCAGACTAACAGCAAATGTTGAGGTAGAGGAAAATATTTTTGCTTATCAGTTGATCATTGATTCAAGGTCAAAAAAATGCGTTGGTGTAAAAGCAAAAGATCCAGATGGAACAATCCGCTTTTTTTATGGAGATGCTGTAGTGCTTGCCACTGGTGGTTGTGGTCAACTTTATCCTTTTGCTTCAGGTGCTCCAACTGTTACTGGTGATGGGATTGTGATGGCTTATTTAGCAGGCGCTGAAATTGCTGATATGGAGTTTATTCAATTTCATCCAACTTTATTGTATAAAGATGGGGAGACAAAAGGACTAATCTCAGAGGCGGTTCGAGGAGAAGGGGCTATTATCATCACAGAAGACGGGACTCCAATCATGCAGGGAGTACATCCATTGAAAGACCTTGCGCCAAGACATATCGTTTCCCAAACTATTTTTAACGCCATTGAAAAAGGCCGTGATGTATTTTTGGATATAAGATCTATCCAAAATTTCCAGCAGCGATTTCCCTCCATCACGGCTATTTGTGAAGCAAATCATATCCAGATAGCGGATGGGAAAATTCCAGTCGTCCCAGGTTGTCATTTTTTGATGGGTGGTATCAAAACAGATGTAATAGGATGCACATCCATCAATGGATTGTTTGCAATTGGAGAGGCTGCATGTACAGGTCTCCATGGTGCGAATCGTTTAGCTAGTAATTCAATTTTAGAGGGGCTTTATCAAGGAAAAAAGTTAGCAAGATGGATCAATGCCAGCTTGGATCAACATCCAAATCCTGAGTTTGCAGAAGACATTCCTGCTATTCAAGAAAAAGAAACATTGTTGCCAGATGTTCAAATCTTAAAAGAAATGATGATGAAAAAAGTAGGAATTGTTCGTACAAAAGAACTTTTAGAAGAACAAAAAAATTGGTTGAAACGGTTAAAGCTAAATGATTTTTCAGAGCTTGATGCCTACTCAGTTCCAGATATTACAGCTATTTTTATGTATATTACCGCCTATCTTATAACTGATTCGGCATTGAAGCGGACAGAAAGCCGTGGAGGACATTTTAGAAGTGATTTCCCATACGAAGATGACGACAATTGGTGTAAGAAAACGATTATACAGAAATGTGATGGGGGAAAGGATGTCTATCATGAACAAATTGAAACTACGCTCGTTGATTGAGCAATTTTTGATCGAAGATATTGGTGAGCAAGATGTCACAACGGATATGATTTTTCCAGACAGTACAACAGGAAAAATTGTTTTTCTAGCAAAAGAAAAAGGAATTTTTTGTGGAGAAGAGATCATGCATACAGGCTTTCGAATTTTAAATGCTCAAATTAGCATCGAACTCTTTGTTAAAGATGGGGAGCCGATTGATGTTGGCCAGAAATTAGCCATTATTTCTGGAGATATTTCTTCACTTTTAAAAGGGGAAAGAGTCATTCTGAATCTTGTTCAACGAATGAGTGGCATTGCTACTTTAACACAAAAAGCTGTAAAAACACTTAATAGTTCCCATACGAGAATTTGCGATACTAGAAAAACAACGCCTGGACTTCGAATGATCGAAAAGTATGCAGTTCGTTGTGGAGGAGGGTATAATCATCGCTTTGGATTATATGATGGCGTCATGATTAAGGATAATCATATTTCATTTGCGGGTTCTATTCAGCGTGCGGTGACATTAGTGCGTGAAAATATTGGGCATATGGTCAAAATCGAGGTCGAAACAGAATCAGAGGAACAAGTTTTAGAGGCGGTTGAAGCAGGGGCAGATATTATTATGTTCGACAATCGTACACCACAAGAAATCAAAAAAATGATTCAATTAGTCCCTAATCATATCATTACAGAAGCTTCAGGCGGCATTCAATTAAGTAATCTAGCAAGCTATCGAGATACGGGTGTTCACTATATTTCGCTTGGATTTCTAACGCATTCCTATAAAGCGCTCGATATCAGTGTCAAGGTAGAACTTCAAAATGATGAGCGCAAATTGGTTGTTGCATCTATATAGTCGAAGAGGGGGTATGCCTGCTTACGTTATTGATCTCGAATAGGCAGTGGAATCTCCGCATCCAGCTACAAGAAAAAATTTTTTATGACCGATTGTTCATAAGCTGTATACGAAAAAGTTTTTTACAAAAATGAGATCAACTACAGGGTGTTTAAAAAGTACTGTTCTATAAAATTCATCGTAAAAAGCTCAAGTGAAATTTCGTTTTATAGTAATCACAGAAAGGAACGTTAAAATGCCAGTTATTGAAATGCAAAGTCGTTTAGTTGAGGAAATTCAAGAATGGAAAGAAAAGCGCAATGCGATCATTCTTGCTCACAATTATGAACTTCCAGAAGTTCAGGATATAGCAGATGTGCTAGGTGATTCTCTGAGTCTTGCACGTGCCACTGTTAATACTTCAGCGGATGTTATCGTGTTTTGTGGAGTACATTTTATGGCAGAAACTGCTGCCATATTGAATCCAGAGAAAACTGTGCTCTTACCGGATCTTGAAGCAGGATGCTCATTAGCCGATTCCATTACAGTGGACCAACTTCGCGCATGGAAAGCACGGCATCCTTCTGCTGTCGTCGTTGCTTATGTCAATACAACTGCAGAAGTGAAGGCAGAAAGCGATTATTGCTGTACATCTTCTAACGCAGTGGATATTGTTCGATCTATTCCCGAAGATAAAGAAATTCTATTCTTACCAGATATGTTTCTTGGCTCTTTTGTCAAAAATGAAACAGGGCGTGCCAATATGCACATATGGATGGGAGAATGCCATGTTCATGCGGGGATCGCTCCACATGATGTTGAAGATGTTTTGAAACAGCATCCTAAAGCTGAACTGCTAGTACATCCAGAATGTGGCTGTTCGACGTCTAGTATGTATTTAAAGTCAGAGGGAGTACTGCCAAAGGATAAAACACACATTCTCTCAACAGGAAATATGCTTAAGCATTCAAAAAATTCAATGACGGATGAATTTATCGTAGCAACTGAAGTAGGGATTATTCATCAAATGGAAAAACAAAATCCGGAAAAACGATTTGTTCCGGCTAATCCAAAAGCTGTGTGCCCATATATGAAAATGATTACACTCGAAAAAGTGTTAGATGCATTGAAAGAAAATAAACATATTATTACAGTTCCATCCGAGACGGCTAAACAAGCTAGTCTTGCTATTGAACGTATGATTTCAATTGGTTAAATTTGTCATAATGGAATTTTGAAAAATGATAAGCACTGTCAAAAAAGATCTTAGCCTCTTTCTTAGCCTAAAATGTCGTGGTATATTCAGGTTTATAAAAGAGGTATAGATCTTTTTTGGGCTTTATCTCGCTTTAATAACGTGCAGTAATACTCCATCTCAAAATTTACAGAGAAATGAGAAAGGATAAGATGGGGGACAACTGCCCCATGCGTCTGATTGGTTCGGGTGAATAGGATGGTGGTTCCTCAGATGTTGCCACAGGACGTGGGACGTGGCGCTTTTTACTGCCATTCCTCTAGTTCAGTGGGGATGAAGAAAACCTCCACTGATGGCAGTTTCACTTTATCTCATATGAGTAGAGAAA
The DNA here is from genome assembly GCF_007896505.1 of Rummeliibacillus sp. SL167. Classification (NCBI taxonomy): domain Bacteria; kingdom Bacillati; phylum Bacillota; class Bacilli; order Caryophanales; family Caryophanaceae; genus Rummeliibacillus; species Rummeliibacillus sp. SL167. The sequence goes on from NZ_VCBM01000001.1 coordinate 690,542, forward strand.
GAAATTTTTCGACTTAAGTTCTAAAATTTCTCTATTTTTCTTACAGTGTAAAGAGTATAAAGCGGGAGGGATTGCTTTGCTAGTAGATGGGGTGTTTTCCGGTGGAGGGATAAAGGGATTCGCTTTAGTAGGGGCACTTCAAGTTTTAGAAGATAAAGAAATTTATTTTGACCGTGTTGCTGGAACGAGTGCGGGTGCGATTATGGCATGTTTTATTGCCGCTGGGTATACAGCGGATGAAATTGAAAAAGCGCTAGATGAATTAGATGTGGCTACATTTCTAGATGAACCTAGAACATTGGTCTCATTGCCTTTTATGAAATGGATCAATCTTTACTTCCGCATGGGTCTTTATCAAGGAAAAGCGTTGGAAAAATGGTTCTATGAAAAGCTTGCAGATAAGGATGTATATACATTTGATGATTTGCCAGCAGGCGCACTAAAGTTGATTGCATCCGATTTAACAAACGGTAAAATGATCGTCTTACCAGATGACTTAGAAAATTATGGTATAAATCCAGAGAAATTTTTAATATCCCGCGCTTTGAGGATGAGTTGCGGTGTTCCGTTTTTCTTTCAACCAGTCAAATTGAAAGTTTCTGGTGGGGAATCTATTGTTGTCGATGGCGGTGTGCTAAGCAATTTTCCAATTTGGCTGTTTGAAGATGAAGATAATCGTAAGGAACATCCGATACTCGGTTTAAAATTAAGTAGCCCAAAAGATCATATAGATCCACATAAAATAAAAAACGGCCTCAATCTATTTGAGGCACTCTTTAGCACTATGAAGAATGCTCATGATGAGCGATATATTTCTAGGACGCATGAAAAGAGTATTATCTTTATCCCTGTTGAAAATTATAGCGCAACCCAATTTGACTTAGATGATGAAACGAAAGAGAATTTAATTGAAATAGGGAGAAATCGTACACTCCAATTTTTAGAAAGTTGGAAGTATAGCCCATTTTAATGGAGAAGCATTGAGGATTATGTATAATATACGAAAAGTAACAAGGGTGCCATTCGTATCTATCTGAATGATTCTTTTTTTGGCTTTTCAATGGTATGTTTCCGTTTGGACGGGTGAGGCTTCAGCTTTGTGATCTGCACAATGTCGATCATGATCTTGAAGCAGCTTGCATCTGCTGTTTCACTTTCGATGCAGAAGGAATATGGATGTTTATCCTGAAAAGTGCCCGTCTATAGCGGAACAGACCGTTTCGAATGTGAAAAAACTCTTGAAACTCATTCGAAGTCGGTCCTATTGCTTAAATGAGTTTTTTGCCCATGATCACTAAATCTCTTTTGATACCGTCCAATTCAGCCACTCCTGGTAAATAAGCCCATTGTTCGAAATGAAGACTGGAAAAAAGGTGCATGCTTGCATTATTATGTGCAAAGATGAATCCCAATAAATTTTGGATATGAAGAAGAGGACAAGCATTTATAGCATGCTGCAATACCATTTTCCCAATACCCTTTCCTCTAGATTTTTCATGAAGATAAATGCTTAACTCCGCTGTTGCATCATAAGCAGGTCTTCCATAAAAAGATTGAAAGCTAACCCATCCGCAAATTTCTCCTTGATATTCTACAACCCATAAAGGCCTTTTGGAAGAATTATGTGCATGAAACCATGGAATACGTTCTTCAATGGTTACAGGTTCCGTATCGGCGGTTACCTTTCTACTTGCAATGGTTGAGTTATAAATGGCAACGATTGTAGGTAAGTCCTCAATGTCTGCATCTCTAAATGTTATTTCTTCTATCATAAAAATTTCTCCTAACTAAAATAAGTTGTTCGCTAAGTCTTTATCCCGCTTTAACGGGCAGTAAGACCCCCATCTCAAGATTTGGAGAGAAACGAGAAGATAGATGGGGGATGAGTTGCCGCATGCGTCCGATTGGTTTGGGCGGGCAGGATGTTGGTCCCTCAGATTTTGCCACAGGACGTGGCGCTTTTCACTTAAGTTCCTCTAGTTCAATAGGGGATGAAGAAAACCCCCCACTGATGGCAGTTTCACTTTATCCCGCTTTAACAGGCAGTAAGCTTCCCACTGATGGCAGTTTCACTTTATAAACATAGCAGGTAAATCTAATATTAAAAATTTTAACACTTTCTTTTTAATATATAAATTTAATTTTGTATAATAGTATTAATTTGAAATAATAATCAAAATAATATACTTCATACAAAATTTAATTTTGTTTGGACGATATTTCGAAGCGAGATTTTGAAGAATTGAAAGGGAGAGTTTTGATGGAGTCCATTGTCAGTAAAATAGTAGATGATTTAGATTTACAAGTATTGGATATTTTACAAAGAGATGCACAAATTAGTAATGTAGAAATTGCTAAACGTGTGAATTTATCCCCTCCTGCTATTCATGCAAGGATCAAAAGGTTAGAGAATGAAGGATATATTAATCGGCAGGTCGCTATTTTGAATCAAGAAAAATTAGGATTTGAATTATTATGTTTTATCTTTATCAGCACGAATGTTCATCAAGCAAAACAGTTGGAAGTTTTAGAGAATGAATTGGCTGCTATGCCAGAGATTTTAGAGTGCCATTGCTTAACAGGAGAATATGATTATTTGTTAAAGGTTGCGAATAAGGGACGTAAGGAATTAGAGAATTTTATTAGAAAATTAAACAAATTAGGTATTACGCGTATTCAAACAAGCTTAGCTTTACGAGAAGTTAAACAGTCTACCATTCTGCCTATTTTAGAGGAAAAGGATAAAAAATCATTGTAATTAGATAATAAGGATATGTGTTGCCCACTACAAAGAGCCAAGGAAAATGACCTCCTTGGCTTTCAATTTCTGCTGATAACTATTTGTCCGCGTTAACCACGCACAAACCACCAATAAAAGCAGAGGAGAAGTGAGGGACGACTGCCAATAAAAGCCCACTCCGTTTAACTAACATTTTGTATTATGAAGAGAATTCCCACTGGCTGAGTATCACTTTATCCCGCTTTAACGGGCAGTAAGACCCCCTACCTCTAGGTTTAGAGAGAAGCGAGAAAGATGGGTGGCGGAACAACTGCCGCATGCGTCCGATTGGTTTGGGCGGGCAGGATGTTGGTCCCTCAGGTGTTGCCACAAGACGTGGTGTCTTTAACCTGAGTTCCTTTAGTTCAGTGGAGGATGAAGAAAACCCCCACTGATGGAAGCTTCACTTTATCTTCTTCTTTTACCGATTTCTTTTGAAAGAGATGGCCTTATTTTCTCTTTTTCAAAAGCGACTAGAACATGAAATTTATTTTCTGCTGTTGTAAGGATATCAACAACAGTTCCCTTGCGTCCTTTTATTTTTATAGGATCATTGATTGCAGGTAATGTTTCACGGTATTGACTCAATACAATTGTCTTGTTTTCATAAAAATGAACAATATACATTTGCCATTATCTCCTTATTCATAAAATTTCATTTGTTCATTTTATGAATAGAGGAGAAATATAGAACAATTCCTTAACGGCTATAAGGAAAGGGGGAATGGATTACTTCGTTTTCTACTTTGACACGATATTATCCATTACGTCATTGATGTTGACATGATTTTTTATCACACCTTTTTTAAATAACCAATTTTCGGTTTTTCCCCAGCTTTTTTTTTCTTGATAGCCGAATGGTAAACCATCGTCCTCCATACGTGGTAATAAAATCTCTAAACTTTTTGTTTCTACGTCTTTATCCAATGGAAAGCTATCATTTTCATGATCAAGTAGGATTTGTAAGCTTTCTTTTGGATTTTTTTTCACTTCTTCTTGTCCCTTGGCAACTGCCTTCCAAAATCTCTTAATAGCATCTTTTTTTTGATGGAATGTTTTTTGACCGGTGACGAGTACTAGCTCGTAATTATCGGGCACATCATAATCGCTATTTTGTATGCTTTTCATATCATAGCCTTCTTTGTTCAGTAGAACAAATTCATGATTGATGTATCCTCCAATTATGGCATCTACACGATTTGTTGCAACAGAAGGTATCAAATCCCATCCTACATCTGTCATTTTTACCTTGCTAAAATCACCGCCATCCGCTTCTACCATCGTTTTAATGACAGCCTCACTCAATTCACTTGATGAGTATCCAACATTCTTTCCCTCTAGATCTTTTGGTGAATGGATACCAGATGATTTTTTCATCATTAGTTCATCGAGTGAATGCCTTACAAATGCAGCTACTGAAATAATTGGGATTCCTTCAGATTTGGATAAAATGGTTTGATTTTGATAGCTAATGGCTAAATCTACTTTTCCAGTAGCAGCAAGCTTCAATGGGTCATTTGTATCGGCGGGCATTTCAATTTTGACATTTAATCCCTCCTCTTTGAAATAGCCCTTTTCTTGAGCTACATAGAAAGCTGAGTGCACAGCATTAGGATACCAATCAAGCATAATACTGATATGATCTAGTTTCTTCCCATTCTCTTCCTTTGGTTGCGCCTTTCCATTACAGCCGGCAGCCACTATGATGAATATCAATAGGATCACTATATTTAACCATTTTTTCATTTCTCGACAACTCCTATTTGTTAGTTAGAATGATTCCATTTCACGCGTGTTGATTTGACAAAAATTAGGCCGTCTGTGGCGTAATTTTTGAGAAAACCTGTATTTTTCGGACCATTTATATAGATCTTCGCTGCGTCTTGCTCGTTCCTTTTGTGTAGCACATATTCGAAAAAAAACAATCCAATATCCTGCGGAAAGAGCGAATAAAGTCTTTGAGAGAGCAAATAAATCTTTTGAAAGAGCGAATAAAATCCCTGAGAGAGCAAATAAATTATCTCAAAGGGCGAATAAATACTTTATGGATAAAATTGGATAATCAATGTGCCTGATTCCATTTATTGATTATTCTTTTTTCTATCCATGAAGCTAGTGCAAATAATAGAATTCCCACGATGGTTAGAATGGTAATGGCTGCAAAAACACCTTCTGCATTTAAATTGCCAGACATTCTTCGACTATAGTAGCCTAATCCCTCACTTGCTCCCAGCCATTCACCGATGGTTGCTCCAACGAGTGCAAAAACGATTGACATCTTAAAACCTGAAAAGAAGGAGGGAAGAGCCATTGGAATATGTAATTTTTGAAATATTTGAAACCTGTTTGCACCCATTGAGCGCAACAACTCAATATATTCCTGATCGCATGATTTCAATCCATCATAAGTTCCTACTACAATCGGGAAAAAGCAGATCAAGATCGTCACAGCGACCTTGCTCCAAATGGTATATCCAAACCACAGGACGAAGATAGGGGATAGTGCAATAATTGGGACCATTTGTGAGATGACAACTGCTGGATAAACCATTTTTTCGATTGTTTTTGAAAAAAACATACAAATAGCTAGAAGGACGCCACTTATAACAGCAAGCGAAAACCCAATGATAAATTCGAGCATTGTAGCACTTAAATGCTCGATCAACAAGGGACGCCAGTTATAAATAATCATCTGTATAACACCAGTTGGCGCGGGAATGATAAAACTTGGTATAATCTCTGCACGTACAAGCCATTCAACGATTGCTAGTACGATGATAGAAAATAACAAAAATAAACGATAGGTTTGAAAAAATTTTTTAAGTGGTTTCATTGGCAATCTTCTTCTCCAACTTTTGACGTAATGTCACAGCTTCTTCAGAAAGAAGCATTTCCGGTTTACGTGGACGTGACAAGGGTACTGAAATTTCTTCTATACGGTGATCTGGATGTAATAACAAAATCCGATCACTCAAAAAAATGGCTTCTTCTAAATCATGAGTGATGAAGACAATTGTTTTGTTTAAATCTTGCCACATGGACAATAACCATGATTGCATTTCTTTTTTCGTTAATGCATCCAGCGCTCCAAACGGTTCATCGAGTAATAGCACATTTTTCCCTGTCAATAAAGTACGTAAAAAAGCAGCACGTTGTCGCATTCCCCCAGATAGTTGTTTTGGTAGAACATGCTCATATCCACTAAGTCCTACACGTTGTAACCAGACGCCCGCTTCTTCTTTTGTGATATGTACATCTTGTTGAATTTCAGAAGCAATCATGATATTGTCAAGGATCGTGCGCCAGGGGAGTAGCAAATCTTTTTGTGGCATATATCCGACATCCCCTAGTGAAATGTCTTTTTGGTCGATTTGAATATCGCCTTCATCTGGTTGAAGGAGACCAGTCATTAATCGTAAAATGGTACTTTTCCCTGTGCCACTTCTACCAATAATAGAAATAAATTCGCCATTTTTAATTTCCATATTCAAGTGAGAAATAACTAGATTTTTTTGCCTTTTCTCATTGGTGTAGCTATAAGATACATTTTTTAGAACGACAGTCATTTTTTCTCCTTTCTAACTGCAAATTAAAAACTGCTTCCTTTTGAAGAAAGCAGTTTCATAAAACATAAAATTCCATGTCTTGGAAACTACTTTCCTACGCTAGTATGAACTAGATCAGGTTCAAAGGGTACAATCTCAGCCAAAGGGCGCCCCTAGTAGATTCAAACTTATTTAATTGTTGATCTTGTTTCAGCAATGTTTTATGCAACCAAAATGTAGTGGCAGGAGCATATGTTTTATGCGACGAAAACGCAACTGCAAGTACAGAAGAAACCCACCTCAATAGGTGACGAGATGAATTTGCTTGAAAAGCCAATAAAAAAACCACTCAAAGGAAGAGTGGGCTGAACAACATACATAATTGTCCTAACTCACTTCCCTACGCTAGCGTAAACTAGATCAGGTTCAAAGGGTTTAGAACGACTGTTCAGTCTCAGTCCTCAAATAGGGACACCCCTAGTGCTAATTCGTTTTCATATATAGCTTATCATGAAGATAAATTTATGCAAGACTTTTCTTTCGGCTGTTCCACATAGAAAGAAAAAACTTTTTTATAAACAGAGTTAGAGCAATCGCTTATGAGTCATTTTTTATCTGGATTCTATATTACGAAATTTATACAAATCCTTTTTCTTTTGATTTGTATAAAATGTAAGATGCAAAGCAAACTAATAGCGTAATTCAACTAAAAAGGAGGAAATAGCATGCCTGATAAAATGACTCCAAGATCTCACGGTAGCTACGGACATGATGAAGAATTAGGAGAAGAATTTTCAGTTCCAGAAGAAAATAAAGCGAAATCTCCAAAAAAGAGCTCTAAAACGAAATTTGAGAAGATGAAAGAAAAGGCGATTGAAATAGCTCGACAAAATCTTGAATAAAGGCGTATAGGCGGCGAAAATCGTGTTTAACTATGCGGTTTTGCCGCTTTTTTCTTTAAATATCAGTAAGTCTATCAATTGTTTTACAAAATGCTTTGTTACTGGTAAGATGAAAAGAAATTTTGAAAATTACAAAGAGGTAATGGAATATGTGTTTAGTCAATTTTCATTTTCAAAATCATCCAAAATATAAATTAATAGTTGTTGCCAATCGTGATGAGTTTTATGAACGGCCTACAAAGCCAGCACATTATTGGGAAGATGAACCCAATATACTAGCTGGACGTGATTTACTACAAATGGGGACTTGGTTAGGTATATCTAAAAAAGGCAGATTTGCAGCAATAACAAATTATCGTGATCCCAGTTTACCAGAAACAGGTCGTTATTCGCGTGGCGAGATCATTCGTCATTTTTTGACAAATGGTACGGAACCGGACATTTTTATGGAAGAACTCATAAAAGAAAGAAAAAATTACGGTGGTTACAATATTATACTTGGTGATCCTAATGGTTTGTACCACTACAATAATGTACTGGATGAGTCCAAAGATATAAATGCAGGCACACATAGTTTAAGCAATCATTCCCTCAATACACCGTGGCCAAAAGTTGTAAAGGGTAGAACAAGATTAAATGAATATATTCAAACAAATCAAGAAGAAGTGAGTATCGATATGCTTTTTAACCTTGTAACCGATCGTTCAACAGCAGATGATGGAGAATTACCCCACACAGGTGTTGGGGTGGAAATGGAAAGATTGTTATCACCTATGTTTATAAAAATTCCGAATTACGGTACTAGGTCATCTACTGTTTTATTAGTAGATAAAGAGAATCGTGTGACTTTTGTAGAAAGAACTTTCAAGGAAGGCGATTTTCAATTTGAAAAAAAATATGAGTTTAAAATCGAATAATGGATGATTCATCATGTAAAAAATGATCACAAAAATTTAAAAAATTTACTTTTTAGTCAATGAGAGAGGCTATTCATTTCTCATTGATTTTTTTGTGGATTTATTGATGGATCAACGATATTCAATCTATCTTCCTCATTCATTGATAGAAAATTTCTATCAATGAATTAATTTTTTCTATCAATTATTTATTTATAAAGGCATTGAACAATACGGGACAATATGATATTATTCAAAACAAATCTTATAAATCTAATAGGATATATAGGATTAGGGTGGTTTAATCATGTTAGAGGAGGGTTTTATTTGAGTAAAGTTAAACAAAGCAAAATGAAAACAAATGGTTGTAGAATTTGTGGAAATGACATCTTCATTAGAAGTTGTATGTCCTAGAAGCCAGTATTGATTAAAGGACTGTAATCATTGTTCTAAATAGAGGATTGGAAAACTATTTATTTATCGATTAATGAATCTGATCTTAATACTTGTTATCTAAAAACATAGTAAATTTATAAGAATAATAAAAATAAAAGTCCTAGTCTATTCTATTCTAATTTTTATCTAACATGGAAGTGATGCTTATTTGAATTTCAACGAGAAAAGAGGAGATGTAAATGAAGAAAAATTGGATAGCAATGATCCTGACATTGATCGTTTTAACTATAATATCTGCTTGTACTAATTCCGCTACAAATTCTACTAAAAAGGATGCAAATAATGGTTCAAAAGAAAAAATCACAACCTTAAAAGTAGGGGCATCCTCAGTACCTCATGCAGAGGTTTTGGAGTATTTAGCAGATGATCTTAAAAAAGATGGCGTCAAGTTAGATATTAAAACAGGCTTGGATGGTATCCAAATGAACCAAATGACAGCAGATGGTGAATTAGATTTTAATTATTTTCAACACACACCCTATTTAGAAGAAATCAACAAACAAGCTGGGTTGAATTTGGTAAGTGTTGCTGGAATTCATATCGAACCTTTTGGTGTGTACTCTAAGAAAATTAAAAATATTAAAGATTTGCCGCAGGGTGCGAAAGTAGCAGTACCAAAAGATGTTGTTAATTTTTCTCGTTCCTTATTATTATTCGCCCAAAATGGAATTATTGAATTAGATTCTAAAAAAGAAGGCGACTACACGACCGAAGATATTACAAAAAATGATAAAAAAATTAAATTTATTGGTGTTGATGGCGCATTATTAAATCGTTCTCTTGAAGATGTTGATGCTGCAGCTATTAATACAAACTATGCATTAGAAGGCGGCTTAGATCCTGTTAAAGATGCACTTATTATTGAAGATGCCAAGTCCCCATATGTGAATATCATTGCTGCATTACCTGAGCGAAAAGATGACCCTGCCATTCAAACCGTTGTGAAATGGCTCACAAGTGAAAAGGCTAGAAAGTTTTTTGAAACAAAATATAGTGGGGCTGTCGTACCTGCATTTTAGAAACTTGTGATAAAGTGAAGCTTCCAGCAGTGGGGTTTTCTTCATCTCCCACTGAAATTAGAGGAACTTAAGTGAAAAACGCCACGTCCTGTGGCAACACCTGAGTGACAAACATCCTGCCCGCCCAAACTAATCGGACGCATGCGACAGTTCATCCCCATCTATCTGTCTCGTTTCTCTTTAAATCTTGAGATGGGGATCTTATCTTACTGCCCGTTAGAGCGGGATAAAGAAAGTAGGTTGAAAGAATGATTGAGTTTATCGAAACAACAAAAGATTATCACATCCATAATCAAGTAATTCGTGCATTGGATCATGTCAATTTAAAAATAAATAAAGGCGATATTTTTGGCGTAATTGGTTTCAGTGGTGCAGGAAAAAGTACATTGATTCGTACGGTTAATTTACTAGAAGTACCAACTGAAGGAAAAGTGTTAGTAGACGGTAAAGACTTAACACAATTATCCAAAAAAGAATTGCGGAAAGAAAAGAAAAAAATCGGGATGATTTTCCAGCATTTTAATCTACTTCAATCGAAAACAGTTTTTGATAATGTAGCTATGCCGCTATCGCTAGCCGGTGTAAAGAAAGAAGAGATTAAGTCACGAGTCAATGAAGTTTTAGAATTTGTTGGTCTTGAAGAAAAAACAAATGTTTATATCAATCAATTATCTGGTGGACAAAAACAACGTGTTGGCATTGCACGGGCATTAATTACAAATCCTAAAATTTTGCTTTGTGACGAAGCAACATCTGCTTTAGACCCACAAACGACAAAGTCCATTTTAAATTTATTGAAACGAGTTAATATCGAATATGGTATTACCATTCTCATCATTACTCATGAAATGGGAGTCATACATGAAATCTGTAATCGTGTAGCTGTTATGGAGAAAGGTCGCATTGTCGAAACAGGCAGTGTATTGGATATTTTCTCTGATCCCAAAACTCAAACGACTAAAAACTTTGTTCAATCTGTTGTACGAGATGAAATTCCTGACTCTATATTTGAACAACTTAAACAAGCAAATCCAAACGAACGAATTTTCAAGTTGAAATTTATAGGCGTAGATGTTGGACAGCCAGTTGTTTCGGAGGTAGCGAAAAAATTCAATGTTGACATCAGTGTTTTATTTGGAAATATTACAGAACTTCAACAAGTACCGTTTGGAAATTTGATCATCGAAATGATTGGTGATTCAGCAGAGACAGATAAAGCTGTTCAATATATAAAGAACAGAAATGTACAAATAGAGGAGGTTATTGCAGATGGAAGTGAGTTCAGAGATCCTTCTAAACGCGATCTGGGAAACCTTATATATGGTTAGCATTGGATTGTTCTTTGGAGCAATTCTAGGATTTATTTTAGGGATTATTCTGGTTGTGACAAGAAAAGGACATATTCTAGAAAATAAATGGGTTTTTGGTATTGTCAATCCAATTGTGAATATATTCCGTTCCATTCCTTTTATCATTTTACTTGTAGCCATCATACCATTCACTCGTTTGCTCGTGGGTACGGCAATCGGTACTACGGCTGCTATCGTTCCATTGGTTTTACACATAGGTCCATATATTTCGAGATTAGTTGAAAATTCTTTACTTGAAGTGGATGGAGGGATCGTCGAAGCCGCAAAGGCAATGGGGGCTACTCCTTTTCAAGTGATTCGAAAGTTTTTAATTCCTGAAGCCTTTCCTTCACTTATTTTAAGTGTAACAACTGCAACGATTGGATTGATCGGCGCAACAGCAATGGCTGGTGCAGTTGGTGGCGGAGGCCTTGGAGATGTGGCGATCACATACGGATACCAACGATTCGATGATATGACTATTTTAGTAACCGTCATATTACTGGTCGTATTTGTCCAACTCATTCAAATGATTGGCAATAAATTAGAGAGACATTTTAGACATATATCTTAGAAAAGAGGAACTAACATGAAAAAATGGAGTTTATATTTTGTTGTTGCTGTACTATCGATCTTATTGGTTGCTTGCGGGAGCAACGATAAAAAAGCAAATAGTGGTGATAACAAGACAGTTAAGGTAGGAATACGTAGCTCAGAGATCAAAACTTGGGAATATATCAAAAAACAAGCTGCAAAAGAAGATATTAACCTTAAACTAGTTGTATTATCTGCACAAGTGGATCCCGATCAATCATTAGCGGACGGGGATATCGATATCAACGCTTTTCAACATATTGCCTATTTAGATTTATTTAATCAAAGTAACAAAACAAATATTGTACCAATTGGAACAACTATCATTGCTCCGCTCGGTATGTATTCCAATAAATATCATTCGTTGGATGAAGTAAAAGAGGGAGCTACGATCGCTGTACCAAACGATCCATCAAACTGGGGACGTGCTTTGCTTCTATTACAAGAAAATAATCTTCTAACAGTTTCAGACGATTTTGATGGAAATGGTGGGAAAGACCGTATTAAAGATAATCCGAAAAAATTAAAAATCGTGCCAGCTGATGCTGCAACATTACCACGTGTATTAGAAGATACTGATTTCGCCATTATTAATAATGGAGTCGCAGTAGAAGCAGGCCTATTTTTAAAGGATGCCATCATTCATGAAAATGAAACAGCAAAACCATTTATCAATATCATCGCTGCTGATAAAAAAGATGCAGACAATAAAGTCTATCAAAAAATCGTTGAAATTTACCAAAGTAAAGAAACATCTGATTTTATCAAGAAAACGTATAATGGCAACTATATTCCTGTCAATTTAACATTAGATGAATTATCTACTTGGAAAGATGCTTATTCACAAAAAAAATAATAGGATCAAATTTTAAGTGAAGGGAACGATGGAACGATGTCAGAAAAACGTCAAATTAAATTGTCGTTATATTTGATCGGTGCTGGGATGCATGTTGCTGCATGGAGACATCCACAAGGACAAGCAGATGCTAGCATTGACATTAAAGCACTTCAAAAAGCCGCACAAATCGCGGAAAAAGGAAAGTTTGATATTGCATTTGTCGCTGACAGTTTAGCCATTAATCATGAATCGCATCCTCATATTTTAAATCGCTTTGACCCAATTGTTCAGATTACGGCTTTAGCTAGCGCAACAGAAAAAATCGGTCTTGGTGCGACAGCTTCTACTACGTATAGTGAGCCTTATGTATTGGCTCGTCAATTATTGTCAGTAGATCATATCAGTAATGGTCGCGTTGCATGGAATTTAGTAACGACATCTGATGCAACAGGTCAAACGGCACTGAATTTTAGTCGTGAAAAACATGTTGAACATGATAAGCGTTATGAACGTGCAGAGGAATTTGCAGATGTAATACGCGCTTTATGGGATTCATGGGAAGATGACGCTTTTGTATACGATAAAGAAAACGGTGTTTTTTATGACCGTGAAAAAGTACATGAAGCGAACTATAAAGGTCAACATTTTTCAGTAAAAGGACCATTAAATATTGCCCGTTCCCCACAAGGTTATCCTGTGATTGTGGTTGCGGGCGCTTCAAAACCAGGACAAAAGCTTTCAACTCGCGTAGCGGATGCCGTATTCGTTCATTGGGATGATATAAAGACAGCAAAAGAACATTATAAAACATTAAAAAGCCAATTAGCACAACATGGTCGTTCCGAAGATGAGCTAGTTGTATTCCATGGTATTTCACCAGTTGTTGCCGATACGGAGGCAGAAGCTATTCAGCGACATAAGGAATTGCAAGATCTTCTAGATCCATATGAAGCCTTGAAATTCGTTTCCGGTTATATGGGGAATGTCGATTTTTCTAAGTATTCGCTTGATACGCCTGCGATTGAAGTGGATTATCCAGAAGTAAATAGCATTCAAAGTAATTTCAATGAATTGATCGATATTGTTAAACGTGAAAATTTAAAAGTGGGCGATTTATATGCACGTCTATTTAATGTTGGGAAAAGAGATGCTTTCGTCGGATCTCCACAACAGGTAGCAGATGAAATGGAACGTTGGTTCAACGAAAAAGCATGTGATGGATTTATGCTACAATTCCCACTTCTACCACGTGATTTAGAAGCATTTGTCGAAAAAGTAGTGCCAATTCTACAAGAGAGAGGTATTTTCCGTAAAGATTATGAAGGCAATACTTTACGTGAACATTTAGGCGTAGTAAAACCAGTTAATCAGTATACAAGAACTAAGGTGACACCATGACAACAGATATTTTTATCCGCAATGATCGAGAGCAGAGATTAGTAGATTATGCAAAAGATTTAGCAACAAAAATTGAAAAAACAGCTGCTCAATATGATGAGGCTGGTGAATTTCCTTTCGAACATTTTAAAATACTGCAAGATGCTGGCTATTTTAAATTAACAGTTCCAAAGAAATATGGTGGAGATGAAATTTCTCTTTATGAAATGTTGCTTGTCCAAGAACAACTTGCGAAAGGTGATGCTTCTACCGCATTATCAGTTGGTTGGAATTTACTGACATTTTTAAATGTGAGAGAGTCTAAATCTTGGCCAGAGTCTGTGTTTGCAGAGTTAAGTCGTAAGGCTGTCGAAGAAGGCTCCTTATTAAATATCATTAATAGCGAACGTGGCAAAGGTAATATTTCTAGAGGTGCTGTTCCTGGAACAATTGCTCGGAAAGTTCCTGGAGGTTACCTTATTAAAGGAGAAAAAGCTTATGCCTCTTTAGCACCGATTTTACAGCAATTTATGATTATTGCTTATTTAGAAGATGAGGGGATTACGGGTGAATTTCTTATTACAAAAAACGAGCAAGTAGAAATCATTAACACTTGGGATGCATTAGGAATGCGTGCTACGGGGAGTCATGACATTCTATTAAAGGATGTTTTTGTACCCGATGAGGCACTCCTCTATCGTCAACGTCCAAATGAAACCAATCGTTTTTTAGCACATGGTCGTGTGTATTCTTTAGAAATTCCTGCAGTTTATTTGGGGATTGCTGGCGCTGCAAGAGACTATGCATTTGAATTTGCTAAAAAAACTTACTCTCACAGTCTTGGCGATACGATTAACCACGCTGCACATGTGCAACAAAAGGCAGGAGAGATCGAATTGCTTTATCACTCTTCCCGCCGCATTTTGTATAGTATCGCTGCGCAAGTAGAGCATGAGCCTGAAAAGAAGGATCAATTGGCAAACGAAGTCAGTATAGCAAAATCTTTGATTTGTAATAATACAGTAGAAATTGTTTCAAAAGCCATGAAAATTGTTGGTGGTAGAAGTTTATCAAAATCAAACAAACTAGAACGCTTATTTAGAGATGCGCAATGTGGCGCATACAATCCACCGTTAGATGATGTCGTCATTTCACAATTAGCGAAAAGTGTGTTATTCGAGCAAAAACAAAATGCTTTTGATTTGTAAAGATAGTTTTACTTATTATTCTATGAAAAAAATAATGCTTTTTACACGAGGAGAAAAAATTGAAAAAGAATTGGGTTATTTTATTTAGTATTTTAATGATACTTTCGATTTTAAGCGGCTGTGGCAATTCATCCAAAAATGCTGACGCGCCTACGAATGATAAAAAAGATGATAAACAGTTGAAAATCGGTTTTAATCCAGGTCCTTATATCGATCAATTTAAATTAGGAATCGAACCGATCTTAAAAGAAAAAGGCTATAAAATCAAGTACGTGAATTTTACAGATGGGATACAGCCGAATCTAGCTGTTGCAGAAGGAACCATTGACGCAAATGTCTTTCAACATACATTATATATGGAATCAATCAATGATAAGGAAAATATTGATTTGACAGGTGCCGTTCAGGTCCCTACACCACCAATGGGTTTATATTCATCTAAGCATAAAAAGTTAGAAGCTAAAAAAGGAACAACTGTATCTATGCCAAGTGATCCTGTCAATATGACACGGGCAATGCGTATTTTAGAGGATATTGGTTGGATCACTTTAAAAAAAGATGTAGATCCTATTAAAATTTCTCAGGAAGATATTGCAGAAAATAAATATAATATTAAAATCATTCCAATGGAAGCAGCTCAAGGTCCACGCGCTCTTCAAGATGTAGACTATGTAGCTGTTCAAGGGAATTTTGCCGTATCTAGTGGCTTAAAATTAACTTCAGCACTACAACTTGAAAAAATGGAGTCACCTTATATCAATGTAGTGGCAGTGAAAAAAGAGAATGTAAAGAAACAATATGTAAAGGACATTATCGATGCTTATCATTCGAAAGAATTTAAAGATGTCATCTCATCCACAAAAGAATTTGAAGGATATACATTACCAGATTATTTTAAATAATGTTAAGAGTGATTGAAGAATAATGGTGCACAAAGAGTGTTGTAACAGCATTCTTTGTGTACTTTTTACGTACGTAGCGGGGGCTTCAATCCGATGAAGTAGGGAGGATAACTGAAGAGGAACTTTTTCGAGCAGGTCAAAAAATCTGGACCAGTTACATTTGTCTATTAAAATTCATATTAGTTGTAAAAAAACACACTTTTCGGAAAGAGAGAAAGGAAACATGTTTTGAATCCTAAAAGCAAATGCTTTCATAGATCATTATTCTTTCCTAACTTCAACAACCAAGAAAATCCACATAATAGCGAAATTGATCCTGCAAATAAACCGACAGATGATATCCCCAACTTTTCAAACAAAAAACCAAAAACAATATAAGATAATTGCATAAACCCCGAGTAAGTGGAATCATGAATGGAAAATACACGTGCTCTTATTGTGGGTCTCGTATGTTTCTGTAAAATAAATGAGTCCAAGGGTATAATAATCCCAGAACTTATTCGCATGAATAAAATCATCATAATCCCTGTAAAAATTGAAGAGAATTGTGTAAGTAAAGTAAAGAATATAGCCTGTGTTACATAAGCAACACCATATGCAAGATTTACGCGTTTCCTATTTGTTCCTATAAACTTTTTAACGATTATGGCACCAAGTATAATTCCCAATCCATCAATTGAATAAAGCAATCCTATTCCTAACCCGCCCATTTGGTAAATGGATTTACCTAATAATGGGACAACAATATAATAAGCTCCTCCGGCAAATCCCCAGCTGATTCCGATTAATATGATTGAACGAACATAGTCATTTCTTTTTACTTCATGAAATCCAACTTTTAGTGCATCAGCATATGTTTCTTTTTTTTCATAGGTGATTCTTTCTTCTTCCCACTTTGCAAGATAGATAAAAAAAGCTGAAATCATATAGGAAAAAGAGTTGATTAAAAAACATACGATTGGGCTAACGATTGAAGATACAACGCCGCCGAATAGCGCACCTACTACACTGATAATCCCTGACATACTCGAATTCAATGCATAGGCGTTTGGTAAATCTTTATGAGCTACTAGTAGTGGAATAGAGGCTTGTTGCGCTGGATTGAACATCATTCCAGATAGCCCTAACAAAATCGCACCGATAAATAGCAAGGACACACTATTGGTTATGTAAGCAAAAGCAAAAAATAAGGCAAAAACAGCACGAAATAGATCACATGTATACATAATTATCCTTTTTGAATACTTATCCACTAAAGGACTTAATAAAGGACTAAGCAAAACTCCTGGAAGAGATCTACACAAAAGAACGAATCCCATCGATAAAGCCGAATTGGTCATAGACAATGTTATAAGACTTAGAGCTACTTGATTGAACCAATCTCCTAATTTGCTTGTACTCTCTGCAAGCCAAATCATTCGGTAATTTTTATTTTTAGCTAGTAAGCCATTCTGCACCTAAACTCCTCGCTATCTTTATCTATATTCATTTTGTAATCTTAATTGTTGTTCCAAAAGCAGCTAGAGATAAAAAAACTTCTGGTTATATTATATCTGCAAAAGGATTTAATCTATGGATTAATCATACATCATACAAATGATTTGTCTTTAGACCAATGAATGAGAAATAGTAAGAACTATGTATCTTTAATTTTTAATGTTTGTACTTACATGTAAAGGCGTTCTATCAAAAATAGTATGTTAGAATGGTCCCTAACATACTATTTTTCTTTTAGAATGGGCAAATCCTATTTATAGTTTTTATAAAAAATGGTTTATTTTAAGTGTTTTCAAAAAAGAGATGATTCATAATTTGTCATTATTTCAGGCATTTGATTAGCCGATTTTGTTTACAAAATATCCTAATCAATATACATGTCATTATTTATCTACTTGATCATTTGATTGTTTGTTGATATTTTCAATCGCATTTTCTCTCCATTCAGCGGCAAATTCTGCTCGAAAATTATCGGGGATGTCCTGCGTATTGGTATCTTTTGGATTGCGAAATTTGCTATTGTGATTCTTTTTATTTTTAGCCTTATAACCATTTTGTTTTGGCATCAATTTTCACCTCCCGAAGTTAATGTGTTCAAATAATAGGATTTTATCCACTGCAACATGATGTATAAAATGGACAAAGTACATCAAACTAATCAGGTAATCTACAAGATGTAGGAGGAAACTGAATGTCACATCGACAAACACCAAAACCTGATGATCGATCTAATAATGTGGAACGTTTGCAACAAATGGTTGAAAATACAAGAGAAAATATTGAAGAAGCGGAAATAAGTAAAGAATTTGCAGATCCCGAACAAGCTCAACAGATCAAAGAAAAAAATAAACGTCGTAAACAATCTATTGATGCATTGATTGAAGAAGTGAAAGACGAAACAGCGGCACGAAAAAAGGGATATCGATAAAAATACAAAAAGCTGTGATGCCATTATACTTGCGATCACAGCCTTTGGTGCTGTATAAAGAAATGATTTACACACAAACTAATATTACAAATTGAAAATAATGAGAGGGGAGTACAAATGACGAAGCAACATCGCCCAGATTCAAATGATCGATCTACTAGTGGTTTAAGAATACAAAGTATGATTGAAAATACGAAAAACAATATACGTGAAGCAGAGATGGCTATGGAATATGCTGGTGAAGAAGAACTTGAACACCTTCAAGAGAAAAATCAACGACGCCAACATGAAATAGATATAAAGGAAAAAGAAAAGGCTGATAAAGCAGCACAAAAGGCTAGGGAAGATAGTTTCAAATAACAACAATAATTATTAAGATATAGCTTTGTGAGAAAACAAGTATTAGGTTGTCCGTGAGAACGGCGAGGAGCTGAGAAAATCCACCTGGAGCACAGTTTTAAATGATGATTTTTTGATTGAGGCTGGGACAGAACTAAATGAGTTCTTTAAAAGCCGAATAGTTGAATTTTATAGAATTATAATAAAAAGATCCGAACTAATGTGAAATCCTAATTAGAATTTCGATACATAGTTCGGATTTTTCATTAGCTGAAATACTTTTGCCCTAGCGTCTCGCTTAATTTTGTCTCAAAATAGTAAAAAGTGATAAATTTGTTCGTTATTCGCTCTTTCTTGGTGTTTATTTGCTCTTTACAAAGGTTTATTTGTTATCTTGGGGGATTTATTCGCTCTTTTGACCTTTTTATTTGCTCTTTTGGAAATTGTATTCGCCCTTACATCTTTTTAAGTCCCTAATCTGGAACATATAGGCCTTGTTTTGAATCTACAAATGATTATATACATAAGAATATATCTTTAAGCCATCATTCTAAAAAGAAATGTAGCGCAATGGATTGATCAGTCCTACTTTTTGTCCTTGCCAAGGTGTATCATGCATCTCAAAATGTAAATGGCTTCCAGTAGAACGACCTGTTGATCCCATATAACCGATTAGCTGACCTTTTTTCACGGATTGTCCAACATGAACTTTATAGCCACTTAAATGGGCATAGACAGTTGTATAAGTTTGACCATTAATAGAATGTGTCATCATAATAACATTGCCATAGGTTGATAAAGGACTTGCTCGGAAAACTACACCATCTGCTGCAGCTACTATAGGTGTACCTTCCACATTTGCAATATCAAGTCCATAGTGAACTTCAGCACCTGCTCCAATATCACGTACACCTGAGTTGGAAGTTATGCGGCCAGTTGTGGGTCTTGTCCAAGTTCCACTGGATACAGATGGCGTACTTTGGGTAGTTGCGCTTTCTGAAGTCGAAGGAGAAGAGCTAGTAGAATTGGTATTTGTCTTTTTAGCTTCCGCTTGTTGGCGGGCAATTTCTGTCAAGCGTGCTTGTTCTTTTTCGATATTATTTTGTACGTCTTTACTAATAGAGAGTGTTTCTGAATACTCCTTTTCTTTTAAGTTTTTTTCAGAGATCAATTCTTTCTGTGTTTTTTCTAATTGGTCGATCAGCTTATTTTTTTCTAGTTTTTGCTGATCAAGTTCAGTTTTTAAACTTTTTAATTGATGATAATTTTCTTGTTGTTTTTTTAGTTTTTGTTTGAGTTTCTTTTGCTGAACTGCTAATTTCTTTTTATCATTGAACTGTGCCTGAATAATATTGTGGTCTGCCTCAACAAGTGTCGTTACAGCAGAAATACGATCTATAAAATCTGCAAAGCTATTTGCGCCTAAAAGTACATCTATGTAATTGATTGAATGCCCATTTTCTTGAATAGCTCGAGCCCTATCTTTAAGTAAATCTTCACGTTCTTGAATGCTCTTTTCTAATTGCTGAATAGAAGCGTTTAATTGACGAACTTCTTTTTTAGAGACTTCGATTTTTGATGATAGGACACTTATTTTTTCATCTGTTTTGATCATTTGCTGATCCAATTTTTTGATTTGATTCATAAACTGATCCTGTTGTAATTTGTTTTCCTGAATTTTATTGGATTTTAATTGAATATCCGAAATAAGATTTGATTTTTTCTGGTCGACTTGTTGTTGCTGCTGTTTCAGTGTATCTAATGACTCAGCATTGACATTTATAGCTGGAACAGTAAGTGATGCTGTCAATGTAATGATCATTATTTTAGAAAAATGATGATATGACTTTTGCAAAATTAGTCCTCCCACTTATGTATTTATAAAAAATAGAGAAAATGCGAAGTTGAATAGTTTATTGGAATGATAGAGTAGGGACAAAACCACCGGCGAATGTCACGGATTTTGAAGAGGTGCTTCCCTGAGCAAACTTAAAAATCCGAACGTAGTTACAACGAGACGTAAGTGATCTCGCATTAAGATCCTCACATGGTGAGGCTTTACTTAATGAGTAACTGAAATGCTGGATGCTAATTTTTTGATATTTTTAATCGCATTTCCTCTAAAATGATTGTATCATTGTGAAATTTGGCTAACATTACAGTTTCATATCATCATAGTACGAACTTTCATCTAAATGTAGCATTCTTGTTATAGTCATTTTGAATTTAACATAATAGACAAATTTGTCATTTTTATTAGAAATAATGGTCTATCACATGCAATGCTAATCCAGAAAAATGACAACACAACAAGGTTTTTAGGGATATTTGTATAATAAGTATTGATAAGGTTTATCATCATAGCTTGTGATTGATGATTAGAATGGTATTTTAAATGAATCAATTTCATAAATCATTTTCTTCTTAAAAAATCCGAACATTTAATTTTGATAGTTGTGGAGCGGAAGACGGCGACTCCTCGAAAATGCATGCGCATTTCCTTCGTGCGGTGTGAGTTCAAGGAGGCTTATTCAAAGTCCTACGGGAAAAGCTTGAGCTGAAAGCCCCGCAGGAACAATTTAAGGGACAAAGCCTAAGTTCGCCACGTCCTGTGGCAACGGCTTCGGGGTCAACATCGTGTCGACCCGAGGAGATTGAAGCCAAGCCCGTGGAAAGCGCCGTCTGGAGCGGAACAAAAATTTCTGAATATTAATGTTCATGTTGATTTAAAATGTTCGTGTTTTCTATCTAAATTTTGCATTGTGAAATTGATTCAAATAGAATAATTTCTTAAATCAGTTTGCACACAAACCAAATAAGATCAAGAACGGTAAAATAAAAGTACAATAGAGTGGCTAAATAGTAGGAGGCTCATACATGTGGTGGATTAAAAATGAGGGCTAGACCAACATTCGATTTTTTATTAAATCCATTTTATCTTATAGGTTTATAGATAAAATGAATTCATTAATAGAAACCAAATGAAAAGCTTAAAAACAAAAAATAGGATTGGAGATAAATGGACGATGAAGGGGAAAAAGTTAAAGATTAATCATGTAAGTTGCACCATGTTTGGAGCAGAAAACAGCAAAATTTGCTTCATATTATCAGGAACCGGCTATACATATGATAAACCAATTCTTTATTATGCCACACAACTCATGGTGGAAAAGGGATATGATGTGATACAAATCCATTATTCCTTCGAAAAAGATTTGTTTGCACAGTCAGATGAAATGATTTCACAAACAATATATGAACTGGTGAATCAAGTTGTCATTACTCAATTAAGAGAAGTGTCTTATAAAGAAATCGCATTCATCGGCAAATCTCTGGGAACCATTCCGATTGTCAATCACTATATGCAGCAAGATTTTCATATGCCTGTTAAATTTATGAGCTTAACACCAGTATTGTCCATGAATAGACTGTATATGAATTTAAAGCAATCTAAATACCATAGCTTAGTAATCATAGGGAGTTCAGATCCTCATTATGATCCAGAGAAAATAACATCCTTAGCCAATCATCAAATCGTGGTGATACCAGATGCGAATCATTCACTGGAAGTAGAAAAGGATGTCATGAAATCCCTTCAAATTTTAAAACAATCTATAGAAGCAATAGGCTTATTTGTTTCATGACTGAACATTTTGTAGCAAGAAGGAGCATATTAAATCAAAGATTGGTCTGAAAGAAAATGTAATGTAGTTACAATAAATGTATAAAATGATATAAACTTTACTAATCAGAATTATGCTATTGGAATTATTTAATTTTTAGCTGAATTTTTAATAAATGGGTTAATATACAAAAAATTGGAGGGATTTTATTTGAAAAATGATAAATTGCTTTCACCGTATATACCTGAAATACTTGAAAATATAGTATTATCTGATCATCTATTGGATTTAAAAGAGTATAAGTATATAAAAGTTGAAAATGAAGTAATAGATAAAATTGAAAATGAAAAAATAATCATTGAAAACTCTTATTTTTTTAAATCTTCCTTTATAGCATGTGATTTTAAAAATAGTGAATGGATTGATATAGTATTCGAAAACTGTGATTTCTCAAATGCAGATTTTAGCGATTCTATATTTCATAAAATAGAATTTCAAAATTGTAAAATGATAGGCGCTAATTTTTCCGGAAGTACTTTAAGAAATGTAGTTTTTTCTTCATGTATAGCTAATTATTTGTCTTTGGGTTTTTCAAACTGTAAATTAGTTTATTTTACTAAATCCAAGTTTGAATGATGCAGATTTTTACGAATCTAAATTTAAAATGGTCGATTTTGATCATTGTGAACTAGATAAAGCTAATTATGCTAATACAAGCTTGACAGGAATAAACTTAAGCAATTCAAAATTTGAAAATCTTGTAGTATCTCTAGATACTATTGAAGGTTGTTTGATAATTTCCTGATTCGTATTAAAGCCAAGTAGTAGAAGGGAAAGTTTAAATAATGTAGAATTATGTTAATTATCCAGAGTTGTTCTATTCATGTTTTTTACCATCAGTATAATAGCCACTATATTGATGATTAAATACCCCAACACAGAGAAGTATAGCCATTAAAACACCAATAGCAGCAAATGAAACAGCTACTACTTGTAATGAAAACCAATCAGCCATAAATCCTAGAAAAATTGTCAGAGATATTTGGATTAAACTCAAGAATAATGAAGATATGCTACCAAATCTGCCCATTAATTCTGTGGGCACATTTTTCTGATAAAACGTATCATAGCCAGCATTACTAAATGACATAAAGAAACCTAAAATTAAAAAAGAGAATAGTGCAGCCCATACTTCTGTAGAGCTGTAAAATAATAAATATCCTATCGATGTTAATAACATCCCAAGAGCTATATATGCTTGAAGAGATATTCGTTTCGCTAAAACAACTGATGCGGAAGCACCAATCAAAGAACCGATACCAGCTAGACTCATTATTAATCCATATATTTCCTCTGATTGTTCTAAATCTCGTCTAATAAATGTTGCTTCTTGTGAATCAAGAGCAAATGCTATCATTAATGCAGCTTCAAATAATAAAAATACCTTAGTAAAGTATTTCTCCTTAATGATAAATTCTTTTACGTTTAACCAGTCACTCAATACCACATTTAATGTTATAGTCATACGTTCCTTTTGCAAATTTTCATCTTTAACATCGGGTAATAAGAAAATACAAAATGCACAAATCAAAAATGAAATAGCATTTATTAGCATACAAATTGTAGTACCATAAAGGCCTATTAAAAGCCCTGCTATTGCTGGACCGGTACAAAATGATCCGGTATTTAATACACTCATGACTGAATTGAATTTTTTCTTATCTGGATCCGAAACATATTTTGAAATATAAAATGTTGAACTTGGTCCAAAAAATGAACTTGCAACATTGACCACAAATAGAATCAAATAAACCGCCCAAACAGAATCCATAATTGGGATGCAGAAAATAAGTAATCCTCTTAGTAAATCTGTGAGTATCATTAACTTTCTTTTATTCATCCGATCAATCAAAGAACCTGCCCAAAAGTTTGTCATTATTCTGGCTACAGGACCTACAATGAATATCCCAGCTACTGCAGCAGCCGAGTTTGTCATATTTAATACTAGAATATTTAAAGCAACCAAATAAATCCAATTACCTAAATATGAAGTACCTATCCCTATAAATAAAAGTGAATATTTTTTCCAACTCCTCATACGATCCCTCCATATATATATGTATATAATTTTGCCATAAATATTATTATTTTGAATTCATATAAATATATATACTAAATTGGTTGAAATTTCAATTATATAGGTTTATCATATATTTATTCCAATTCATAATTTTCAGATTATTAAAATGATAAATGAGAGGAGGTGATAATATGAAAAAAAATAAAAAACAATACATTAAACCAACAGTAAAATCTGCTACAGGTCCATCTATGCAATGCAACTAATAATGTAAAGGGATGGGGAAACCCATTCCTTTACATTATTAAACTATAGGGAGGCTTGAATTCAAGATGACAAATAAAATCATTAATTTAGAGTCAATAATAGATAAAATCAGAACATTAAAATTCCGCGAAGATGTAGGAATACTTTTTGACAGTAATAAAGGTACGATATATAGATTTGAGAATGAAGTTGCATTAGTGATTGTAAAATTATTAAGAGATAACAGAACTCTAGAACAAGTAAAAGACTATATTATTGCTGAATATGCAGTGGATACGAAGACTGTAGAAGAAGATCTTAATGAATTTCTGTTAAGTGTAAATAAGCAAAATGAAGATATCTGGGAATGGGATATTGAAAAGAAACATGAAAGTCTCCTAGATTTTCCATTACGATTAGAAATTGAAGTCACTTCTCTTTGTAACTGGAATTGTGGATTTTGTTACAATGTATGGAAAATAGATCCAAATTTAAGTGACAGAGATGTAAAACAAAAGATTAAAGCTTTCCCCCAAAAATATTTATCTAAAGAAAAAATCTTAAAAATTTTAGATGAATGTAGTGAAAATGGATGTTTCACAGTTCGATATAGTGGTGGAGAAACTCTTTTACATCCCGATATTGAAGAAATATTAGAGTATGGAGGAAAATTAGGATTATACCAAGTTGTATTTACAAATGGTCACTTCTTAACTCCAGAATATGCACGAAGGTTAAAAGCTTATAATGTGCAAACAGTTTTGATTTCATTACATGGCGATGAAACTGTTCATAATTTTTTGGCAGGTCATAAAAAGGCTTATCAAAAAGCAATAGAAGCAATAGGGATTTTAAGTAAAGCTGATATCGAAGTTGTAACTGAACTTACATTAGTCAAAGACAATTTCGATAAAGCACTTGATGTCATTAAAGACGCTTATAGTAATGGATCTAAAAGATTTAGTGTTATGAGATATGTACCTACAGGGAAAAATGATGAAAAATATGGAGTGCCAATTTCAAATACACTTCCTCTTATGAATAAAATTGATAATTTAATGAATGAGTTACAAGACTTAGTTGTAGGTTGGCCGTGTGGACAAAGAATGTGTACTTCTTTAAATGACATACCTATTAAAAACAATGATTTAACAGTTAGGTTACGTAAAAAACAACTTACAGGTCACTGCGAAGCTGGGTTAACTTGGGGGAGCATATCATTTACAGGAGAATTAAGACACTGCCCTCATAGTAATGTTTATTTTGGAGATGTAACATCTTCTTCCATTAAAGGAAATTGGAAAATGCTTACCAATAAAGTCTCAAAAGTTCTTAAACCTAGGGAAACATGCAATGGTTGTTCATTATTAGATAGTTGTCGTGGTGGCTGCCATTTGCCATATTTCTTCAATACAGATTTAACTAACTCTATTTCATGTAATTAATTGATATGTAATCATTGGAGGGATTTCAGATGTTATATTTAATTATTGGAGATAAACAGTTTTCATCATGGTCAATGAGGGCATCAATTATTTTAAAAGAAAAAGAAGTACCGTATACGGAATTATTAGCTGGATTAGATTGGCCAATTAAATTCTTGGAGACTGGAATCACTCCAATAAATAAAAAAGGCGATTATGATTTACCTAAAGAGCCTGCCTGTGGATGTGGTTGTCAGCTTACTCAATTAATCAAAATGGACCCAACTGATTTAATTCGGGGAAGTATAGTTGAACATTTACCTAGGGTACCTATATTGATTGATACTAATACTGATGCAGTGATTTGCGATGTCTTGGCAATCTCAGAATATCTTGAAGAAAACTTTCAAAACTATCCTAGCCTATTAGGAAGCGATCCTAGAAAGAGAAATGACATTCGTGTGTTTAGTGGACATATTCATGCAGATCTTTTGCCTCTCATGAGTGGCATATCTTATTCTCATTCATTTAGAAATCCTATTGGTCATGAAATAGATGAGGAAACAAAAAACCAAATTGATGAAACTATAACACTATTGGAAAAAACTTTAAAAAGAAAGTCTTTTAATAATTGGGAGGGGGATTATCTATTTGGGGAATTTTCTTTAGCCGATGCTATGTTCGCACCGATTGCCCAACAATTTAAAGGATGGAATATTAAGATAAAGGATTCTGAAATTAAGAGATATTTAGATGTACTATTAAAAAGATTCTCTGTATCATCTTATTTACAGGAAGCTAATACTCCATATGAATTATTACGTGATTCTATCGAAAATTCAACAACGTGGATTTCTCGCCACTATCGTTATTGGCCAGAAATTGGTATGATTCATAATATCTCTACAAGTGTTTATCATATTTTAGACGATGTTTCTAGAGAAATGTTTGAATTGGCTTATGAAGGAAAATCAGAACAGGATATTATTGACATATTATTAGAAGAATATAATGTCGATTTTAATACACTTAAACAAGATGTTACAGATTTCTTTATACGAATTCATCCAAATAATATAGTTAAAAACGACTTTTCTGAGATTACTCTATGAAAAATATAATATTATTATTTACTGAATCATTTCGAATCATAGTATTTGAAATATTCGCAATAATGCTACCTTTAATAGGATTAAAATTACTAAAATTAGATAATTTTTCAATTGGAATATCATTATTTTTGTTTTCTGTGGGATATTTAATATTTAGTTATTTAGCAGGTAAAATAGTTGATTCCTATAATAAAAAAAATTTAATTATTTATATATATGGAATTGAAGTCATCCTATTATATTTATTCTATATCTTTATTCATAATGGTAATTTATCTATCTTGATATATTATACACTCATTTTAATAATAGGGTTGTCAGTTGTATTTATCGAAACTGCTATTACAGCGTGGATTCCAGACATATACTTATCTGAAGAATTATCAAATGGTGCTGGAGTCTTACAAACTGGTAAATCAATTTCTAATTTAATTGCTCCTACTATTGGCGGGGGGCTTATTTCTTTATATGGTTATAACAATACTATAATTTTTCTTTGTATTGTTCTACTCATAAATATCCCCCTTATAGTATTAATAAAAGGTTATGAATCGAGTAAAAAGAGTAAAACTGTACGGAAAAGCACT
Organism: Rummeliibacillus sp. SL167; assembly: GCF_007896505.1. Taxonomy (NCBI): domain Bacteria; kingdom Bacillati; phylum Bacillota; class Bacilli; order Caryophanales; family Caryophanaceae; genus Rummeliibacillus; species Rummeliibacillus sp. SL167. The sequence goes on from NZ_VCBM01000001.1 coordinate 718,243, forward strand.
CTTAAATATACGTTTGAATATATAATAAAAAATCCAATTTTGAAATCCATAATGTTTACTACTGCTACTATTAATTTTTCTTTTTCCATATACAGTTCCTTAATAATTATATATTTATCAAAGAATTTTAAATTAAGTGAATATATTATTGGAATTATTCTTTCTATATCGGGAATCGGTGCATTAATTGGATCAGTTATTTCATCCCACCTGATAAAAAAATTTGGTTCTATTAGTATTATGATTTTCGGACCAATAATTCCGAGTTTTGGTTTATTACTAATATCTATACCAAAAACCAAGTTTTATTTATTGTTTATTTTTATAGGGATTTTTTTAAGCCTCTTTTCTAGAAGTATAGGAAGTATAGCACGCTTAACAGTCCAATCGTTAACTATTCCTTCAGAGAAGCGAGCTGAAGTAAATGGAACATTAATGATGTTTACATGGGGAATGATTCCAATAGGGACTCTAGTAGGCAGCTATTTAAGCGATATTCTAGGAATTCAAAAAATCATGATTATGGCTGGGCTATGCTTAATATTCTCCAATTTTTTTATGGTAAGATTATGGATTTCAAATTATAAAAAAACTCAAAGGAAAATGGTATGAAGAGAATATATTGGAATGCATTTGAAATGAATTGTGTTGGTCATATAAACCATGGATTGTGGAAGATACCAGGTAATAAAAGAGCTCATTATAAAAACTTAGAATATTGGACTGATTTAGCGAAAACATTGGAAAAAGGAAGATTTGATGCACTTTTTTTAGCTGATGTAGTGGGATTATATGATGTGTATAAAGGTGGACTTGATACTTCAATAAAAGAAGCAGTTCAAATTCCAGCAAATGATCCATTTATTCCAATATCAGCTATGGCACATGTAACGAGTAACTTAAGTTTTGCTGTTACTTTTTCTACTAGTTATGAACATCCATATGGTTTTGCAAGAAGAATGAGTACACTTGATCATCTAACAAATGGAAGGATTGCATGGAATATTGTAACTTCACATTTAGAAAGCGCTGATAAAAATTTTGAAGTAAAACAATATTTAGATCATGACGAAAAGTATGATTTAGCCGAAGAATTTTTGGAAGTTTGCTATAAGCTTTGGGAATTAAGCTGGGATAACGATGCAGTGTCTTTAGAAAATAATGATTGTTATGCTTCACCTTCGAAGGTTCATAAAATCAACCATAAAGGAAAATATTTCAATGTACCAGGCCCACATATATGTGAACCATCTCCTCAAAGAACACCTGTAATTTATCAAGCTGGGATGTCTGAAAGGGGGAGATATTTTGCAGCGAAAAATGCGGAATGTATCTTCTTAGGTGGAAAGGATATAGATACTATAAAATGGTTTATTAAAGATATTAAAAACAAAGCATTTTCTTTAGGAAGATCACAAAATGAAATTAAATTCTTTATGGGTTTATGTATTATCACAGGATTAACAGATGATGCAATAAGAGAAAAGATAGAGCTATATAAAGCTTTTTGGAGTGTGGAAGGAAATTTGGCACATTATTGTGGGGGACAAAATTTAGATCTATCAAAATACGAAAAAGAGGATATATTGAATGGTTCCAAAGTGACTGATATTCTAGATAATCTAAGAAAGATTGATGGTAAATGGTTTAGAGTAATAACTGGGAAACCTGTAGAAGTTGTTAATCAAATTCAAAGTATAATCGAAGAAACTGATATTGATGGATTCAATCTAGTTCAGTTTCACTCTCCACATACTTTTGAAGATTTTATTAACTATATAGTTCCAGAGCTACAAAATAGAGAATTATATCAAAAGGATTATTCACCTGGGACTTATAGAGAGAAGCTTTTTTATGGAAAACATGAATATAAATTTAACAACTTTTATTATAATCCTCCGAAAGATATATAAATAAGGAGATATATTTGTAAGCCCGTATTCAAACAACGCATACAAAACCCCTAGCACCTCTTGGTATGATGAATCTATCAATTGAAAAGAGGTGCCTTCTATGTCCACCACCTCGCCACTGACCATGTGACGCTCGATCCTATTCCTGAATGGGAGAAAACCCATTTTTCACCAGTGCGCGACCGAGTTGTATCTTTCAAATCAAAGAGAACCAAATTATACTCTTTAACAGGTTAGTAAAAGTAAGAAAGTATAACAGGCGTGTTGATTAGGAAAAAACCAGGATAAATATATGAGTATAAATGAGAAAAATTATTCATTGTAGGCTTTAATCTATAGAAATCTTCGTTGCGGCTTGAACGAGTCCTCGAAAATGTATGTGCATTTCCTTCGGAGTGGTACTAGGAAGAGATTTACAAGGCTTGACATTGTAGATAGTATGTTTACCATAAAATAATACTTTTAGAAGAGTATGTTAAGGTATATATAGAGAATTATGGAGAGCCATGTATTCACCGTGAATATTAGTTACAATGTTTGAAATCACAAGTTCAATGAAATAACATACCGAACCGAAAATAAGCAATGGAAAATCAATTCCATTGTTTTTAGCATGCCAATTTAATCATGATAATTTTATTAATACAAAAAATCAGGTTTTGTCTTCAGAAGAAGTAATATTCCTAGATAAATAAGTAGGTAATGCACAGTAAGAATAGAAGGAGAAAAAGGATTCTTTCCAAAAAATAAAAGAAAAATATCATGAGTGGCTGCCAAAACTTTGTGAAACATTCCAGATCTAAACATGAGGAACATTACCAGAACTACATAATTTATTTGTGCGAAAGTTAAAACACCTGTTTCTTCAATATAGCTCGTGCAAAATGTGTACTTATTTTGCACTGCATAAATTTTTTTGCATTGGGGAAAGATTGTAGAAACAAATCTAATTGGAGAACAAACATTTATGATTATTCTTTCCCTTTTATTAATGGTAAGCGGATTATTAATGATTAATGCTATTTACGCTTACCATAATACACACATTGACCCAAATTTTTTGCCCACTTTATGGTACTATATTAAGGTTATCCCTTTTTTTCTATCTGCAAGTATGATGGTTGGATACGGAGTAAAGTTTTTAACAAAAATTGTAGATAGCCTAACCTTTACGCTTATTGTATCTAAAGGAATGGAGATTTTAGTTAGTGTAGCAATCGGATACATATTTCTAAAAGAAATTCCCAGTTGGCGTACAGGAATCGGTATCCTAATTATATTAATCGGTTTTTGGGTATTAAAAGAAAAATAAGGGGTTTCTGCCGCTACTTTTGTGGAATAAATTGCAATCATTTTGTAGACTTAGTTGCACAAATTCGTCAAAAAAACAACTTGGAACAGCGCAAGAAACCACCGACACTACGGCTGAACTTGAACTATCATAAATGGGATGAATTTCGGAAAACAAAATCAGGCATCAGGCTTCATTTACAGCTCGTTTTCTTAGAAAAAGGCTGTTCCTATCCAGATAAAGCAGTCCTCACGAATGCAAAAGAACATGTCGTGGCCAATTAGAAATGCTGGTAGACGATAAAGAATGCATGTACGTGTCTGACCGTGGTTACTTCGACTACGAACAATTCGACCACATGACAGACGATGATTATTTCTTTGTCTCACGCTTTCGAAAAAACGCCGTCACACGAGTGCTAGAACCACTTGAGCTCTCTGAGGATTCGATGGTATTGCCCGATGAAATGATTCTAATTGGAACTACACAAAATCGTGCGGAGAATGCCTTTCGTCTCATCAAAGTACTGGATTCAAAAGACAACAAGTTACATTTGATCATCAATCGGTTTGACTTAAGGGCAGACGAAATGGCTGAATTGTACAAATCACGTTGGGCTATCGAATTATTTTTTAAATGGATGAAACAACACTTGAACATCAAGAAATTTTACGGACAAAGCGAGCAAGCCGTGCATCATCAAGTGTACGTCGCAATGATTGTTTACTGTTTAAACGTACTGGCTCAGCTCAACACGAACAGTTCACGAACCTACTTACAAATTAGTCGGTAGTTAAAGGCAGGCCCTTGGAAACCAGCGCACACTTGGATTCGAAAAATCAAAGGTAGTGCCGTTCCATAAGGATTCATTATTTCTGTCGCTCTCGTCAAAGGTTATAGTAAAAAAATGGATGCTTACTACTTCTGTTTAAATATCTTCGTTTTTCTTCTAGAACGGGAAAACGAGAAAACAGAAAATTCATTTAAAATTTATATAGCACTAGTGAAAAGTGACATAAAAAATTAAGGAAAATTGATTTAGGGCAGATGTAAAGGCATTTGTTCTATTTGTAATTGATAGAAAATATTATTTCATCATATTATTACCTTTAAAGCTTATTTTTATTTCTGAATCTACGTCATGGATAGGAAAACCTATTATTTGGTCCAAACTTTTTAGTCTAAATATCCTTTAAAGCTAATTCATTTTAAGGGACATTATCCTGAATTATTTCTAAATTTCTACTTTATTTTGGAAAATTACAAAATAATGTTTACGAATCCATATAGTTATATTATTATATATTTGATCCTAGGAGATTAAAAAATACCATATAAAGAAGTCTTTATTGTGATAAAAAAGATTATTAGTAGTGCTTTAGCTTTATCTTTAATTACAGGAGCAAGTTTCGGATTCACCAAATCAGTGGATGCAGCAAGTCATAGTTATAGTAACTCGAAAGGTTTTTCTTCTTCTTGGTCAGCAAAAGATTCAGGTACAAACTGGTTGATTAAATATGGATTTAATACTGCATACATTGACGAGGATTATACTTGGACAACTCATACGTCTAAAACTTCTTATGCGATTGTTAATAATGCAAATGGTAAATACTCTGACAGCGCTTCTGCAGCGAATTGGGCTAAGGTTGAAGTAAGACATAAGGGGACTAGCATAAAGTATACTATTCAATTTTAATGGGTAAATATGTGTAGTTAGAAAGTCATTAGGGGTGGTATTAAGTGAAATCAATTAAATACCTTATTGTTTGGTGTGCTATTTGTATTTGTCTATTGATTATTGGGGAGAGTAAGGTATTTTACTTGAGTTCGTTTGCAGATACTTTTCGATATACTACTATGTATAAGCCTCATCAAGTAGATAACCAAACGATGAAAGAAGATGTATTAAAATCTGCTGAGGAGCATAATATTGAGTTTTTTACGGTAAAGAGCACCCCTACTGACTTTAATTCAATAGAGTATCAAATCTATGGTACTGATAAAGCTATTGATTATATTCAAAAAAAGTTTGATATCAAGGAAGGGGTATATGGCAGTTTACTACTTGGAAATGTTTCATTTAATTTTCAATCATTCAAAAATTCTAAAGATACGCCTTTATCGACAACCTATTATATAATAGGGTCCAAAAAGCAGGCTAAAGCTTTTAAGATTAATCTAATTGATAAGTATGCTGGTAATCATCCTCGTGAGGGTACTGGTGATATTAGTAGTTTGCCTGTCGTTGCAACTTGGATTTTGGTAGCCATTGTTATTATATTATTTACGCTCTATGACATCGTTAGTCAGCGAAAAGAAAATCTTGTCCGCGTAACGATGGGAGAAAGAATGAGTATTCTCATTTTTAAAAATATAGTTAGTGATTTATTGGTATTTAGTTTATTTTTTATTATTAGTTATCTTATTCTGCAACTCGTTTCCAATCCTAACTATAAAATTCAAGTATCTATCAAAGCTTTCATTTTAATATTATTTGTAAATAGTATATTATATCTAAGTCTATTTAAGTACAATTTGAAAGAAACCTTTTCCAATAGCCGAAGTTCAAATGTAGTATTGGGTTTTAATTATATTCTAAAAATTTTCTCTATCATTATAACAACTATAGTGATATCTAGTAACATTTATATTATTTATCAGTCATACATTTTCTATCAACAAAAAGATTTTTTTAAGGAAAGAAAAAATTTCTCATACGTTAATATTAATTATGAATTGATGGATAGAGAAAAAGATGGCTCCATAAATAATCAGTTCCATATAGAACAAGAGCGTAGTACGTTTTATAATCACACCTTTTATCGAAAGTTCTTTAAGCAGTCACATGCATCACAAATCACAAAAAGTAGCTCGAAGATCAATGAAATACATATGAATAAGACAATGGAGAACTACTTAAAAAAATTATTACCTTCACTTAAGTCTATGACATTGACAAAGGATGAATACTATTTCATTCCACAGAGGTTGAAAAATAGTCCATATAAAGATGAGATAAACAGCAGTTTCTTTTCAGGAAAAGAGCATGATTATTCATCTGAAATTATTTTTTATGATGAAGACATAGCAGTAACAGCGATTAATACATATGATTCTTCGAGTAGCTATGTCCGCAATCCAATCATTACATTTAATAATCTGTCTATTCAAGATGAAGATTTCAACCTAGCAGAAGATTTGATTGCTTTCCCTTACAACCGTATTATGTACGAAGTTGATGATGAGGATTTCAAGAAGTTTATCAAAGATAACAAGCTAGAAAATCAGCTCGTAGTAAAGACCAATGTATGGGATAATTATTTGGCCCAATGGAAAATTTCGAAACGCCTTCTTTATATTAATACTATATTTACGTTACTGGTATTGGTACTCGAAATGTTGATCATTACGTCAATTATACGGCTTGAATATCAGGTGAATTCATTAGAGATTGCTATTAAGAAAACACTTGGTTATAGTCTTTTAAAACGAAATAGCAAACTTATCCTGATTACTCTTTCTGTAACATTACTCGGTATAATATTCTCTATTGTGAGTGCTTTTGTTTTAGAGATGAAAGAATGGCCTTATTTATTATGGGGAAGCGTAATTATCTTTGTGTTAGAGTTAATAGTCATTATTTTCTTGCTAAAAAAAGCAGATAAGGAGAATGTCCCGAAAATTCTCAAAGGAGGTAATTTATGATTCAAATAAAAAATCTTCGTAAAAAATTTGGAGATAAGATTGTATTTGACAATTTTAACTTAACTATAAAAAATGGTGAGTTTGTCGTTTTTTCTGGGGAAAGCGGATGTGGCAAAACTACTTTGCTAAACATGATTGGTGCTATTGAGCCATTTGACTCGGGGCAGATTTTAGTGGATGGTATCGATATCTCAAAAAAGAAAAATCAATTGCCTTATTTTCAGAAAAAAATAGGATTTCTTTTTCAAAACTTTGCTCTGGTTGATCATAAAACAGTTCGTCAAAATCTGATGCTTGTCAAAAAAAAAAGTCGTTCGTCTATTAGTATGGAAAAAGCATTAGCGGAGGTAGGATTGTCTGAAAAATTAGAGCAAAAAGTATACTCATTATCTGGAGGGGAGCAGCAACGTGTCGCACTTGCTCGCCTTATGATGAAGCAGTGTGATATCGTTTTTGCTGATGAACCTACAGGATCATTAGATCGTAAAAACGCGTTACAAGTTATCGATATTTTAAAAAAATTGAATATAGCTGGAAAAACAATTGTGTTAGTTACACATGATGAGGAAATAAAACAGTTTGGAAGTAGAGTGGTGAATTTGGGATGAAAAGAAAATTATTATTTGCTATCTTTATAATAATTGCTGTATTTGTGTTAATAAACATTATATGGTTTGTTGCTATAAAAGTTCAATATGCACCATATGAGCGTGTTGTTCCATTAAATGAGAAATTCGATGTTCATCATGTCGATGATAATAAGAAAAATGTTGTTTATGGCTATGAAACTCCTGCCTATCTCCATTTGACAGGAAATTTATATTATACACAAAAATATCCTAAAAAACAGATAGCTTACACATTCATTATTTGGCCAAAACTATTTAAAGATGAAGAATATGGGGTTATTTTGCAGGAAGAGGGTGAATCCTATCAAATTGAGATTACACCAACACTTGATGTAAGAGGAAAGGATTCAAATAATCAACGTTCTAAGGAATTGCTGAAAGATCATCGTGCAGATTTAGAAAAAGTGTTAACGGATGCTCGTAAAACCTTTCAACTGAACGATTAAAGAAGTGTTTAAACTAAATACTGAAACAATATAAATTTTTCCTTATCAACTTTTTGGGGTTGAGAATCAATACTATAAGTATAGCAGTGAATATATATAAATGCATCAACGTAGACTGAACTCAGTATTGTATTGGGCTCAGTCCTTTTAATTTTATCTTATTCGTTTGCCGAATTTCTTTGATTAAAAAATTTGAATTTCCTAGATCATCCATTTTCTATTATCTCTGAATTTATAATTCGCTCCTCCATCTATCTTTTTCGTTTCTATCTAAATCTTGAGATAGGGGTCTTACTGCCCATTAAAGCAGGATAAAAGTCGTTGAATTTATATTTATGTTTTCCATGCCACTTTATTATAGTCCTCCGAAAGATATATAAATAAGGAGATATACTGTAGGCCCGTATTCAAATAACGCATACAAAACCCCTAGCACCTCTTGGTATGATAAATCTATCAATCGCAAGGAGTTTTCTTGAATAATAATCTACAATTAGATTGGATATTAATGCTAAAATATAAAGAATATCGTGGGAAAAAGTACTTAAACAAACGGGGCAGGTTAATTTAAGAAAGAAACGGTCTTTCTAACGTCACTTCTAGATAGACAAGAACTTTCTGGTGATATTTAGGATACACTTGAATTAGTTGGAAAGAGTATTGCTAAGTCTTTATTTAGTGAAGAAGAGTTAAAAAACATAATCAGAAATGGGAAAGAGAACTAAAGTAGGAACGAGAAAAAAACGAGAGTCCACAAGTATAGGAGGAGAAAAAAGTGAGGATTGAAATTTTTAAAGATAGGTACTTCTGGTTATTTCTCAATAAGACATATTTAAATAGTCATATGCTGTTTAGTATATTGATTGCGAAAAGAGTTTTTTTATTGTAATTATATCGTTAATTACGATATAATCGTTTTGATAGATTAAAAAGGAGTCCTTTTAATGATTCAACAAATAAATAGATACTTTACTGATATTTATTTCAATTTACATCCTACGCAAGAAGAAGTTATTTCACATCAAAGTGTTCGCATTTTACAAATGGTTGAGAAAAAGCGATATGTCATGATCCGTGACATTGCCGAGCAATTATCAATTTCACATAATACAGCTTCTGAACATGTGAAAAAATTAGTGAGGAATGGTTGGTTGTATAAAGAGAGATCGCGTGAAGACCAACGTAAGGTGTATTTACATTTAACAGATATAGGTTTAGCAATATTAAGAAAAAATACAGAATTAGATGAAAATAAACTGCAAGATGCACTTAGCAAATTATCGATTAATGAAAGAGAAAAGGTAGTTGAAGCATTTCGACTTTTAAGTGAGGTATCAAAATAAATGTATTTTCTAATAAAAATTATCATTTCCGCTGCCATTATTGGCATCGTAACAGAATTAGCTAGGCGATATCCTGTATATGGAGGCATTGTAGCTTCTTTGCCTTTAATCAGTATCCTTAGTATTATTTGGTTAACCATTCAAGGAGAATCTACTCAAAACATCAACAAATTTACACTTGGTGTTTTAGCAGGATTTCCAGCAACTGTGTTAATGTTACTTGTAATTTATATAGCATTAAAGCAATCTGTTCATTTAGTTTTAGCGATTTCACTAGGAATAGTTGCTTGGGGGGTATTTTTGATAGGTCAAAAATTAATAACGGTAGCATTTGTTTCATAAAAAAAGTACTATATTGGAACCGGTCCTTATACAGCAATAGGCGCAATTCTTGAAAAGAAATCGTACTTTTTTAGATAAGGCAATTTAATATAAAGGAAGAATCTCTTTAGAGTTAAGGAAAATGATTCACCTTGTATTCTAGATAAACTAATCGACTCTTGAGCCGATAAATTTGAAATGGAATGAGCTGATTGATTATGATAACAGCAGATTTTCGATATTCTAAGCACCTTTAAAAAGTTCTAATTTTCAGATAAATAATTTCATTTGAAACTTTTTTATGTAACTTATTGAGCAATAAACTATATTAAATAAAATTCAATATGGTTAAAATAAATGGGAAGTAAATAAAAATGAAAGAGGGTGATCCAATGCCTAATACAAATAAACCCAATAGACTCATTGCTGAGACTTCGCCTTACCTATTGCAGCACACATATAACCCAGTAAATCGGTACCCATTGGGTGAAGCAGCCTAATATTTGAAATAGGATGTCCACCATTAGATTCTTCTCTCGTTCAAAGCAAGGAGTATAGTAAAAAGTGTTCTTGTTTAGTTTTCGAACTCTTCTTCATCTAGAATTAACTAGGATATAGTATAATAAAATTAATATAAAAAATTAAAATTTATTTTTTCATGAAATCTAAAACAATATTAATATATTAATTTTGAAGGGAATAATATGATAGAGAATATTTCAAAAAATTTGAAAGAAATTAGAGTTAAAAGAGGCTATACGCAAGCACAGCTAGCGAAAGATATTTGTACACAAGCCATGATTAGTAATTTTGAAAAAGGTGAAAGTGTTCCTTCAAGTACAGTGTTATTTCAATTAGCTAAAAAGTTAAATCTGGATATTAACTATTTTTTTTATGGTGAACAAGAGCAATCAAAATACACAAAATATATTAATAATAATGCTAAAACAAAAGAATTAATAAGAAAATTAGTAAGAAAAAAGGATTATGAATCTATTTATTATATAATAAAAAACGAAAAAGACAGAAATAATTTTAGTAGTTTTGAAGATGAACAATTTTTATTATGGCATGAAGCAATTAGTGAATATTACTTATTCAATACAGGTAACAAGTCTATTCAAAAATTAGAAAATATTGTTAAAAATATTAAAAATAAAGAAATCTATACAATTCAAGATATAAGCATTATGAATAGTATAGCTATTATGTATTTCGAAATAAAAGAATATGACCTTTCTTTAAAAAAATATAAAGAATGTATTTTTGCATATGAAAAACTAAATAGTCCAGATGCTTTATTAGAAATAAGAATTTTGTATGGTTTTTCACGAACTTTAAGTGCTTTGGAAAAGATAGAAGAAGCTATTTTAAACTGTAAAAAAGCAATAAGATTATGTGTTGCTCAAGAATCATTATACTTATTAGGGGAGTTGTATTTCCAATTAGGTAGAAATTCATCTATATTAAAAAAACTAGATGAGTCAAAAGAATTTTTTAATAAGGCTGAAGTAATTTTTGAAATTCAAGGGAAAGATGAATTTTTAGACATTATAAGACTATTGAAATATGAAATTGGGCTCGATTAATTTCATAATAATTTTCAAAAATGGTTTTTTTATGTTTCAATTGATATTGAAGGAGGTGCAAGATGAAGAAAACTTTAACGAAAATTTTATTATCAAGTATGCTATACTTTACATTTTTCAATTTAGCTACTCAACTGAACAATACAGATCAACAAGTGACAACAACTACTTCAGAATTTAATTTAAATGCGTCCTCATTGCCGGATTTACCCAGTGAACATTAATAAAATCTTGAAAAATGAATTTTCAGCAAATTTTAAATCGCCGAAAAATCAATATTTATGAATTACGCATATAAATCAAAAATAAAAACCACTTTCTTTATCGGAACTGCACCCCAATTATTAGACACGATCTAACAATTAGAGGTGCAGTTTTTCTATTACTTAATTAACTGTTGAAGAAAAAATCAAAGCTGTTCAACGTTATTTAAATGGAACAGAGGGATATCGAAGTTTAGCTTTACAACTTGGAGTGGAGCCTCAAAAATTTCATAATTGGATTAAAAAATTTGAGTATCATGGCGAAAAAGCTTTTAAAGAAGGCTATACAACAGCGTTTAAACTAGACGTACTTAATTATATGAACAATCAAGGTAATCTAATAGAGAAACGGCAGCGATTTTTAATTTATCAACACCTACTGTACTGCTTTCTTGGAAGAAGAGAATGGATTTAGATGTTTATTGCAAAATAAAAGTGGTTCTTACGGAATTTTGATGAAAAGATAAATTAGTTAGTCATAGATTCCACAAATATTATTTTACATTCTATAAAGAATGCGTTTTTCTAATAGCTCTAGCCCAGCTCGTCCATAGGTCATCCGTTTGATGGTCTTTAATCGATTGATCTGTCCTTCTAGCAAACCATTGCTGTATGTTTAGACTTCATTAAAAGAAAAGAGAATTTGATTTTAGTAGGATCTCCAGGTACAGGCAAACCTCATTTAGCTTCAGCATTAGGAAGACGTGCTTGCGAAAAGGGTTATGAAGTGAGGTTTTATCGTGTAGCTCATTTAGTAGAAGAATTGGGGGTTGCATTAGCCAACGGCAGCTCTAGTGGATCGACTTATCCATCATGCTCACATTATTTCTTATACAGGAAGAGTAGCTTTCGTTTAGCCAACGCTCTATCTAAGAGAACCTGAAAATATTGGGTGGCAACTCTCTGCATTTTTTCTTGCAAAATACAATTTAGGTAGATTACATGCCCTTGAGCTAGAGAAAAAGGGGCGTCCATCCATGAAGAATCAAGCAAACGATCAAAACAAGTACCAGTAGAAAGCTCTACGCAAGCACTTGAAGCGCGTATGAAACAATTAGAAATGGAAAATGAATATTTAAAAAAGTTGAATGCCTTAGTTCAAAACAAAGAAAATCACCAAACAAGATAAAGCGCAAGTAATCTTTGGATTGGGGCATCAATATTCAGTGAAAGCTCTCGTGAAGTTCGCTGAGATTCCACGTAGTACGTATTACGATTTAGTCAAGAAAATGAATCAATCCGATCCAGACGCTGATTTAAAAGCGTAGATTCAAGCGATTTACGAGGAACACAAATGCCGTTACGGTTATCGTCGTATTCGTGATAAGTTAGCGAATCGCAGTCAGAAAGTGAATCACAAAAAAGTGCAACGCATTATGAAAGAGCTAGGTTTAAAATGCTTAGTACGTATGAAAAAATATAAATCTTATAAAGGTTCGATTGACAAAATTGCGCCAAATACTTTAGACTGTAATTTTACAGCAACTTCTCCAAATGAAAAATGGGTAACAGATATTACTGAATTTAAATTATTCGGCGAAAAACTTTATTCGGAGAAATTATTACATATACAATTGGCTCTAGACCAAGCTATTCGCTAACAGTTCCTACTGCCAAGCCTGTAGTGGACTTTCACCACCAAGTAATCATCCATGCCGGGCGCACCTAAAAATGAGTCCGGTGCAATACCGAACTCATTTTATCCATTTGCCTAATGAAATAACTGTGTCTAACTTTTAGGGGGCACCTCAATCTGAAAGTGGTTTTTATTTTTCATAAGATAGTATTTTCAATTTACTGTTGATATAACAAAAACGTTAAATTTTTCTTTTTCTTCAATAAATGGATTATGGCTACTTTGTTCAAAGATAGAAAATGTTGATTTTGGAATTGATTTAGCAATTTCTTCTGAAAAAAATAAAGGACATTGATTATCATATTTACCAATATATATGTAAGTTGGAATGGAGATTTTATACAGTTCTTTACGAAGATCAAAATTTCTAATATCCGTTGATGTAAAATAATTCAATCTTTTAATCATTGATTTACCTAGATATACATTTTTCATTAATTGATCAAATTCATTTTTTTTATAGAAAGACATTAAATTCCATTCTTTATTTAACTTTCGTCTTTCTTCTAAAGTTATAGAACTGTCATTAAGTAAATCTATTATTTCTAATAGGCGTGCGTTATTAGAATTATCTTTACAATATATACTGTCAGGATGATTTATATATTTTGAAGATGCGCAGCTTCCTCCAATAATCAACTTATTCAAAGAATTCGGAAAGTTAAGAGCGTAAAGCATTGCTAGCATTCCACCTGTAGAGTGACCAGCAAACCCCCATTTAGCAAACCCCAAAGCTTCTTTAATTGCCTCTAAATCTTTAACACTATTCTCCATACTATATTCTTTTTCTTCTACAGCTTTGTCAGAGTTACCACAACCTTTTAAATTTATAAGATACACACTGTAATTTTCAGCAAAAGGTTGTGCAAAAGTATACTCCTTTTCATTGAACTCTATATATTGGTGTGTAATACATAAAGGAGATCCTGTTCCCAGCTTAAAAAATTCAAACGTACCACGAGAAGTGCTAATTAAATGTTGAGTCCACATAATAATACCTCCAATTTATTAATATAAATATATTATAGCATTTATATATATACTAATAAAATAAATTTATAATTATAAATATTTTTATTATATAAATTATTATATTTATTTTTTATAAAATTTATATATTAATTAAAGGGGGGTGTTAAACAATGAAATTAAATATTAAAAATGTGGACATGAAATCAATCAAGGTTAAAACTTCTTCTCAACAATTATTACAAGCTGGTTGCTGTTGCGGTGGTGTAAGTGAAGCACGACCAAAAAGTCTACCGAACCCAAACCCATTAATTCCTCCATCTAAAGCCTAATAATGCTTAACTTAATTCTAAATCAAATATATTTTAAAGGAGATGTTAAAACAATGAAATTAAACATTAAAAATGTGGACATGAAATCAATCAAGGCTAAAACTTCTTCTCAACAATTATTACAAGCTGGTTGCTGTTGCGGTGGTGGAAGCGAAGGCCGTACAAAAAAATTACTGAACCAAAATGTACTTTCAAAAGAAAAATAATCATAAATATTTGAGGTGATTATTTTGTATATACAATCAAATGGAGTAATTCAAAAAAATAATAATAAGCTTATTTTTAAGAAAGCTAATGATACTGGATTTGAAATTGAGGGAGACGGAGTCAATACGTTATTACAATTATTTCCTTATTTAACTGGAACTATTTCAATTGATGGGATATTGCAGTTTATTGATAATATTGAAAAAAAGAAATTTTACATATATTTAATAGCTTGGAGGAAAATAAGATAGTTAGTATAAAAGAAAAATCTTTTATTAAGATTTGTATAGTTTCAGAGAGTTTGAGTCAAAATGAATTAGAAAAATTATTTGATAACCCTATTCTTAATGATTCAATGAGTTTTGAAAATCTCAAAAATTTAGAAAGAAAATCAGCGGATATAGTAATTGCTGTAGACTATGATGAAAACAAACTATTTTTTCAAAACATAAATAATCAGTTGAAAAGCCTTCAAATTCCTTGGTTAAAATACTCTTTTGATGATTCTAAACTCTTTATGGGACCGATTTTTTCCAAGATGGTGGCCCTTGTTATGAATGCTTTAATACTAGACTAACTAGAAACACTAATGATGATATTTGGAAAATGAGTGCTGGGAATGTTAAAAAATATTTAGCCCCTTTTATAGAGAAGGAATTATTGAAACTTTCAAAATCAACAAGTCCTACTTTATGTTTTAATACAGAAATTGTTTTTGATATTTTAAATTTAGAAATTACTAAATATCCAGTTTTTAAGTTACCTAATTGTAAATCTTGTGGAGATGAGTATTATGAATAATTTATTTTACTTAAGGGATACTATGAGAGCAAGTTTCGCACATACGTTTAAAGAAATAAAACCTATGCCAGGATCACCACAAATTAATAGATTTTTAGCGTTGATAAATGCCGATGAAAAAAATCTCGTTATAAGTGGTTCAGGCTTTTCTATAAATAGAAATGTTGCTCAGAATTCAGCAATTGGGGAAAGTATAGAAAGATATTGCGCAAATTATTATAATGCCGACAAAATTATCTTTGAAAATTATTCGAATTTAGAAAAATTAAAAATTAAAACTTTAAATCCGTCAATGATTACTAGATATACATCAGAACAATATAAAAAGTACTTAGAATATAAAGATTTCAATAAAGATGAACCTATTACCTGGTCTAATGCAAAAAGTATATTAAATGATGAAAATATATTAATCCCATTCGAATTGATATATTTATGCAATCCTCCATTCAATTTGCCATTAAGAGATATTATTTCTACAGGGTTAGCATGTGGACAATCAAAAGATCAAGCTATTATTAGCGGATTTAATGAATGTATAGAAAGAGACTCCTTTATGCATTTTTGGTTATTAGGGTTAGTAAATTTCGAAATTGAGCTAACTTCAATTGATGATTTTGAAATAAAAGAGATGTTAGATATTTCAAATTATTGCAACTTAAAATTAAGAGCTTATGATATTACAACTGATTTAATGGTACCTACATTTTTAACTGTTGTCCAAGTTAAAAATCAAAATGGTTTTTATTTAGGATGTGCTAGTTCTCTAGATAGTTTTGAAGCTCTCAAAAAATCTATAGAAGAAGGTATTGGAGGATTCTCCATATACTTTGAAATAATTCACTATTATAAAGAAGAGGTACCTAATATGTTAGATTCTTCTTCAACGTTGGATCAACACCCATTATATTATTTAGTAGGTAATAATGATGAAATTTTAGAAAAACTATTGCCAGAAACCCTACCCAAAAAAACTTTTAGGAATTATAGCCTAAATTTTGAAGAAACTATAAATAATTTCTTTAATGAAGGATACGAAATTTATTATAAAGATATAACTACTATAGATGTAAAAGAAATGAACTTGTCTGTTGTTAGAGTCTCTATACCAAATTTAGGTTTTTTATCGATTAACGATCCTTTGTTGAACTGTCCAAGAATCATTGAAAAAGCAACAAAACTTAAAAAAAACATAAATCTAGAACCACACCCATTTCCATAAGGAGGTGTTGAGTTTGAATGACTCATACATTTATAAGTTTTATCATATTAATTCCAAAAATTATCGTTCTCAAGTTTTAAATGCTCCAGGGAAACCCTATGAAATAGATGTTGAAGGAAAAAAATACCCTTCACATACTTTAAATTATAATTCTTCTGTTAGAAATATAGGAACGGTAACTTCATCATGTAGAAAATATAAAAAAATTCCAATGGATATAGAAATTTTATTGGAAGTCTTAAAATCAAGTTACTTTTTAGAATTAAATGCTGAAAAAGTTAAATCCTTAACTCCATCAGCAGGGGGTATGTATCCGATTGAATTATATATTTTAACATCTGAAAATCATCCATTAAATGGAACGTATCATTATATTAAAACTAAAGGAAAATTAAATTATATTAGAGATACTATTAATTATAATTATTTTTTAACATCAATAAATCAATTCCTCAATGATGCTTCATTTGTGGTTGTAATGACAGCAAAAATGGAGAATTTAATCAATAAATACGGTTCTCGAGGATATAGATATGCATTAATAGAAGCTGGTCATATCGGACAAAATATTTCCAGAACGGTGGCACAATATCAAAATTTAGGTTGCTGTGCTATAGGTGGATTTTATGATGATGAATTACAAAGACAATTAAACTTACCTCATGATGAAATACCGTTATATGTATATGGTATTGGAGAAAAGGAAGATTCTAATGACATGGCATAAAGAATACTTAGATTTATTACATATTAATTATGAATTTATCGAAAATAAAACAAAATTTGAGATACTATCAAAAATTATATTAAATCATCAATTATATATTCCGTATGATACTATTAGAAAATTCCAAGATTTCAAATCAAGAAAAGAACTTAAAAATTTATATAGCCATCCGGAAGATTACATCGTTTCAGTCAAAAAAAATAGATTAGGTGGAACTTGCTTGCACTTCACCTGGGCGCTATATAATTTGTTGAAGTCTTTAAATTTTAATGTGAAGATTTTAAAACTAGAATATCAACACTTTGCTTTAGCGGTAGAAATTGACTTAAAAGAGTATTATATAGACGTTGGATTTTGGTCTCCTTTATTTAAGCCTTTACCTTTAAGAAAAAGCTGGGAAATTAACAAAGGTGATAATAGCGTAGAATGGAAATATTCAAATAATCATGGAACTTTATTTTGGAGCGGTTTACCTGCAAAAGAATGGAATGGTCACTTTATAACTATTGACGAATTATGGAATGATTGGGAATCTTCTATGACAAAACAGAATTATTTTTTAAATAACCTTTATATTAATAAATGGAAAGATGAAGATACTTTTATGTTTCTGCTGAATAATAAATATACAGAATTCTATAAAGGGGTCAAAATAACAGAAGCTTATATTGATTCTTTAGAATCTATAATTACAAATATTAATACAAAATTTAATATAGATATTTGTGAAAAAGATCTGTTAGGTTTACTAAATTTTGATAACAAATTAATAAATACTATAAATTAATCAGTTATACAGACTTACTTTTCTTACGAAATATTTCTCACTTATAAAATGATATTTTGGGGTTCCCAAATGAAGAAATTAAGGAGAAAAATAAATGAATGTAATAAACCTAATATATAATTCTATTGAAGAAATAGGTGCAGGGTTGTCAGAAAATGCTTCTCGATTGAACATCGATCAGTTAGTAGATTTAGGATTGATCAGAATGATTGAAGATAAATCAGATAAATCTGTATTAAAAAATTTTTATCAAGATATAGATGAAAAAATTTCGGGATATTTCAAAATTGCTTCTGAAAAAACTTGTGAGATGCAGTCTCAAATCTTTCTATTGCCACTCGTAAAAAATTCATTTTATCTAGACAAAATGAATGGCATCTTAGCTCATACTGATGGTGATTCGAATATCTATATTTATTTGGATATTGAAAATAAAGTAAATTCAAATTATATTAAAAGTATATGTATCCATGAATACCAGCATATACTTAGAAATTTTATAGGAAAACAAAAAAAATCTAAGACATTACTTGATGTTTTTATTGATGAGGGGTGTTCAGAAGCTTTTGTTGAAAGCATTCTTGGGGGTGGATTTGTAGGAAACTGGGCAACAAATTTAACTCCTTATGAATTAAAGACTTATTTAGCCTTATATGAAGATAAATTGTACATTACAGATGTATATGAAATACAAAAAATTATGTATGGGAATCAATTAGATATTCCTCTTTGGTTAGGTTACTCACTAGGATATGCTATCGTTAAAAGTTATATGGAAAATCAAACTTATAAGGACTTTACAGATTTAATTAAATTAGATCCATACGAAGTTTATTATAAATCATCATTTTATGATGGGTGTTTATAATGAAAAAGAGCAAAATTGTATATCTTTGGGAAAAATACCCTGATTATAAAAGATTACAGCTTTCCTCAATTTATACAGGGTTAGGCTCATGGATTAGTTTTATTGGCATGCTAGTATTATTAAAACAGATTACCTCGAATGGTTTCCAATTAGGTCTTTTATGGGCAATTAGTGGATTAGCACCTATTCTATTCAGTATGTTTACAGGTGTTTTTGTAGATAAAGTTAATTTAAGAAAATTAATTTATCGAATGGATTTCTTAAATATCTTTTTATTATTAATATATATATTAATTCCTTACATGGAGATTCAATTAGCATGGATACTATTTTTTGTTACTAGATTCTTAATTGGTATAGCCAATTCATTTGCAGCTGTTGCATCTCAAAAAGCAGTAAGAAATATTGTCATAGAAGATGACTTAATATTGGCCAACTCTTTAAGTTATACAATAACAAGTATAATAAGGTTAACAGGAGCTTCTATAGGGGGAGTAATTGTATCATTTTTAGAATTGGAAATGGAATGGATTATTGCAGCTATACTATATGGAATTTCTGCTATTAATATATTTTTCTGCAAATGGAAACAAATCTCTAGTGTCAAATCAGATAAGAATCTCAGAGATGAATTTTTAATAGGACTTAAAATGGTACAAAAAAATAGACTAGTTGGGTTAGTCTTATTCTCTGCATTAACTCTAGGAATTATTATAGGAACTTTTAACTTGATGTTACAGGAATATGTAACAGATATTTATGATATGAATAAATATGGAATAAGTATTTTATATTGTACAGAAGTGTTAGTAGCGATAATTGTAGGTTATATTGTTGCTGAAAAAAAATTATTATTTAAAAATAAAAGGAGATATAGTCTACTCTATGCAATGGTTGGATTAGGCTGGGTTCTTTTTAGTTTTACAGACAATGTATATCAAGGAATGTTGTCCTTAGTCATTTTTTCAATCGGCACCACTATTCTAGCTCCCTATGAAAGATACATCATGCAAACGCAAGTACCATATGAAGTTCAGGGAAGAATATTCGGTTTATGGAGTACAGTTACTACTATTTCAATTCAACTGGGGGCATTATTTACAGGGATTATTATAGAAACATTAGGTGTAACATTTGTTCCTTTACTTAGTGGATTATCTCAAATTTTGATGGCGATAGTATTCAGTTTTTTACTCAATCATTCATACTTAAAAGTAATTAGCCAACCTAATATTTCCAAAGAATCTCATTGATTTTTTATCTGTTCATAATTAAAAAGCATTTTTGGATATTTATAAAATGCGCCCTAAAAAGGGGAAAGTTTAAAAAGACTTTTCAGCTTAGGCTGCGATAAAATTTTTTATTTAAGTCCCATTGTTGTATTATTAATCCATTGTTTTATTTGTCGCTCACTTATAATCAACATCAATTCAAATTTATAAGAATTTAGGGGAGTGTGAAGTACAAGAAAAAACAAGAGAATTTTTTTATAAAGGAGTCGCTCCTTATTATCTCTAAAATTCATATTATTAGAATAAGTAGAAATTAATATTGGGAAAAGAAACGATCCAAAGGGGATAATTAATAAGAAATTAGTGACTGAATTATTTATTCCAAATACATGAATCAATTTCAAAAGTCTGAGCCTTACAGTCTCAAGGGTTTTGAAATGTAGAAAAAGGAGTACCTCCCCAAAATGTCGAAAAAAGTAATCACCACAAAAACTCTTCGACTAGAGGAAGACTCCCTATGCCTATTATACGAGGCCACTGAAAAACCCATGATTTTTTATTATCGTTAATCCATATTAATAAAAAAGGCAGATTATCGTCTGTATTTAGACGATAATCTACCTTTTTCCTTATCTATTTTCCCTCTTTTTCTTTGAGAAGTTTTAGAATTCGCTTGAGGTTGACTGCGAAGATTGCTGTCGCTCCTTGAATCTCCATGCCAAACAGACCCGCAGATGATGCTACATCATACCCGGTGTTTGTCAATATAGTTGTCGCAATTAGCTACTTTAGTATTTTTAAAAATATCCTTCATCTCCAGATGCTATTAAGGCTACCGCGCTGCGCTTGCTGGCCTGTTGATCTGAAACGAAAGGAAAAGCTTGCTTTCGTTTCAGATCAACAGGAAAATGGAGATATTATTCCTCCATGAACTGTTTTGTCTTGTCCTCATCACGCATTGGATTGAGTGCGACTTTTTCTTTTGGCGACCAATTTCTTATGCCTTGTGTCCAACGTTCTGGATGCTTTGCTTTTGCCATTTCATATACTTTTTTTCGCTTTTCCAATATCGCTATATGTTCACCTGTATGACATTGTACCGGTGTTACAAAATTTAGCCCACTGTGCAGGTGAATCTCGTTATACCATTGGACAAATTGATGTGCCCATTGTCTTGCTTTTGTAAGTGATGCAAAACCTTTATACGGATAATCCGGTCGATATTTAAGTGTACGAAACATGGCCTCTGAATAAGGATTATCGTTACTCACACGCGGTCTTGAAAAAGAACTTTGAATGCCTAATTTTTCTAGTAAACTTAAGAATGTTTCGGCTTTCATCGGACTCCCATTATCTGAATGTAGTACCAGCGGCGCTCCTTGAATTTTTTCATTGATAACTGCTTTTTTCACAAGCGATTCGGCATGTTTTGCTTCTTCTGTTTCCCAGACTTCCCATCCAACCACTTTTCTACTAAATAAATCGATCATTAAATAGAGGCGATAGTACAAACCTTTTACAGGTCCTCCAAGCCATGTAATATCCCAAGTCCATACTTGATTGGGAGCTGTTGCGAGATGACTTTCAGGAATCCTTCTTTCAGGCTTCTGGCTACGGCCACGATGGTGTTGCATTTTTTCTTCACGTAATACACGATAAAAGGTAGATTCTGAGGCGATGTATGTCCCATTGTCCGCAAGTTTAGGGACAATCTGTGTCGGTGGTAAATCGGCATATTCCCCTTGTTTGACAACTGTTAGTATTTCTTCTCTTTCTTCCGAAGATAACTTGTTTTTTGGCACAGGTCTTTTCACGAGTGGACGCTGATCAACCTTTATACCACCTTCTTTTACCCAGCGCTCATACGTTCGAACACTGATATCAAGTTCCTCACACGCCTTCGCTAATCGCGCACCATTTTGATGGGCCTCTTGGATAAGTTCAACAGCTAATGCGCGATTTGACGGGCTAATCATTCTTCCTCGTCGTCCCCCCAAATCGCTTGGGCCTTTTTTCGCAAAAGTAATAATGCCGCAGCCTCAGCTAGCGCTTTTTCTTTCTTTTGAAGCTCTTTTTCTAGTTGTTTAGCTCTCTTTTGTTCATCCTTTAAGGCATCATTCAGCTGTTTTGCTTGATCAAATGCTTGCCCATTTGCTTGAAGACATACACTTTTCCAAGCTTCTATTTGTTCACGATATAATCCTTTTTTTCGACAATATTCTGCTAATTCCAATTCATTCATGGAGAATGTCTCCATCACAATTAAAAATTTATCTTGGCTACTCCACTTGTCGCTTGTTTGTCCATTTCCAGGTGTTGCCATACCCGCTGTACGAGCAGACTTTCTCCACTTGTACAACGTTACTTCGGATATGCCTTCTTCCTTCGCAATTTGTGCTACTGATTCATTATTCGGTGGCATCATGCGTTTAATAATCATTTCTTTCTGTTCCTGCGAATATCGTACCCTTTTTCTCTCCGTCATATCGATCAACCTCCGTGTTATTCACTAAACTATAACACTAAAATATCGTACGACAACTATCCTAACAGAGAGGGAGAAGCAGTTGGTTAATTCAGTTTATCAAATTTATTATTAATATATGTAATAAGAAATACATCAATACATGGAAACAAAGAACAAAATGATGAATTAGGCTTAACTAAAAGAGCATTTAGATCTAACACGGCCAGTTACTTCAGTATATAAGAAGGTGATGAAGGGCTTAACTTCTTTTTGCGTATCTTATTGAGCAATAAACTATATTAAACAAAATTAAATATGGTTAAGATAAATCGGAAGTAAATAAAAAAAGAAAGAGGGTGATCCAATGCCTAATACAAATAAACCCAATAGACTCATTGCTGAGACTTCGCCTTACCTATTGCAGCATGCCTACAATCCTGTGAACTGGTATCCATGGGGTGAGGAAGCCTTTCAAAAAGCAAAGCAAGAAGACAAGCCTGTTCTTGTCAGCATTGGATATTCGACATGTCACTGGTGTCACGTAATGGCACACGAATCGTTTGAAGATGATGAGATCGCGGAGCTTTTAAATCAGCATTTTATTTGCATTAAAGTGGATCGTGAGGAACGTCCAGATATTGACTCGATTTATATGAATGTTTGCCAAATGTTGACGGGTTCTGGTGGATGGCCGCTCAATGTGTTTTTGACGCCAGATCAAAAGCCATATTATGCGGGTACTTATTTTGCTAAATATAATCAATATGGAAGACCGAGTATGAAGGATATGATTCCATATTTGGCGAAAATGTATCACCAAGAACGTGAAAGAGTCGTTCAAATAGGAGAGCAGCTGGTTGAAAGATTAAGAGAAATGAGCGATCAACAAAAAGAAACGATCTCCAATAAGGTAACTACTCGTGCTTTTCAAACGCTTCAGCAGAATTTTGATGCAATATATGGTGGCTTTGGGACAGCACCTAAATTTCCTACAGCCGGGCAAATTTTATATCTACTTCGGTATTATAAGGCAACAGGGACAGAGGATGCTTTGCAGATGGCAATCAAAACACTAGAACAAATCCATAAAGGCGGGATTTATGATCATATCGGTTTTGGATTTGCACGCTACTCGACTGATCAATTGTGGCTTGTTCCACATTTCGAGAAAATGCTTTATGATCAAGCATTATTATTACATTGCTATACGGAGGCTTATCAGATCACTCAAAAAGCTTCCTTTAAACAAGCTGTTTTTGAGACGGTCACATTTCTGAAGCGAGAAATGCAGCATCCTAAAGGTGGGTTTTATAGCGCCATTGATGCTGATAGTGAAGGGATTGAAGGAAAATATTATACTTGGACATACGATGAAATCATCGATATATTAGGAAAAGATAAAGGGACAAAGTATGCAGAGACTTATGGTATAAGTGAATACGGCAATTTTGAAGGAGAGAATATTCCAAATCTTATTGAAACGGAAAAAGGCAGTTTATCACGAGATGAATTGGAATGGTGCCGGGAAAAATTATTGGATCATCGCGAAAAACGAGTTTATCCCCATATTGACGATAAAATATTAACGGCTTGGAATGCATTATTGATCAGCGCTTTTGCCAAAGCAGGCGCTGTTTTTGCCAATGAATCCTTTATAGATCTAGCTAAAAGAGTCGATACATTTTTGCAAACATATCTGATGAAAAATGGACATTTATATGTAAGTTATCGTGATGGGAAAGCCAAGCAGCTTGCCTTTATCGATGACTATGCCAATTATTTATGGGCATTAAACGAACTCTATTTGGCAACAGGCGTGGATGACTATATCGTACGAGCAGAAAAAATGGCAGAGGAAATGCTCACACAATTTCATGATCAGGAAAAAGGCGGCTTTTTTATCACTAGTCATGCAGCGGAAAGACTAATTATTCGAGAAAAGACGGCTTTTGATAATGCCTATCCAGCAGGAAACAGTACGCTGGCTATGCAATTTTGGAGACTCGGAAAAATCACTGAAAATGACCGCTATATAAAATGGGCTGATGAAATAGTAGAAGCTTTTTCAGCCGATATCGATCGTTATCCTTCTGCAACATTATGGTTATTACAATTGATGCTTGCCCATCAAGCAGAAAATAAGGAAATTCATTTAGTCAACCCTTCTGAAGATGTTCTTCAAGAGCTATTTATTCAATACCGACCATTTGATGTTTGGCATATTCAAAAACAAGGCAACTTTGAAATGCAAATATGTCAAGATTATAGTTGTCAACTAGCCATTACAGATTTAACGGAGGCTCTCCGAACATTACAATTTAAATAATTTTTCAGACGTATTGATTATTCAATTCTGCCCATTTAAATTTAGGTAACTCACTGATTTCCCTACGGCTTGCACGACTCATGTGGTCGCTGAACCGCTTCAGGGCAACAGGATGTTGGTCACGGGGTTGTTGCCATAGGACATTGTGTTCTTAGACTCCATTCCTTAATAGCTCGTGCAGGTTCTAAAGCTTCTTCGCTTTTCCCACGGGGCTTCATCGAATCGACACCGCACGAAGGAAATGCGCAAGCCTAATCGAGGATTTGAGCAAGCCGCAGCAAAGATCTATATAGATTGGAGTTTACAATAAGGGATTTTTCTCATTTATGCTCATATATTTACCTTGATTTTTTCCTAATTAACACGCCTGATAATTTTTTCATTTTTTTGCATTATGTAGCTGTCCCAAAAATAAACTTTCGTAAGTGATTGCTCCCGATCTGTACAGGAAACAGTTTTTATCCCGCTTTAATGTGCAGTAAGACCCCATCTCAAGATTTAGAGAGAAACGAGAAAGATAGTTAGGTGATCAACTGTCCGTAAAAGTCCGATTGGTTCGGGCGGGCAGGATGTTGGTCACTCAGGTGTTGCCACAGGACGTGGCGTTTTTCACTTCCGTTCCTCTAGTTCAGTGGGTGGATGAAGAAAACACCACTGATGGAGTTTCACTTTATAAAATTATCTATATTTTGTCACGCGTGTTGATTTTACAAAAATTAGGAATGTTTGTTTGGTGTAATTTTGAAAAACTCTGTATTTTAGCGTCATTTATAACAATTGGAGCGGAGGCTTGCTCGACTCCCGCGGGAAAAGCGAATAGATGAGACCCCGCAGCGTAGCGAGGAGGCTCAGCATTCGCCCGCAGGAAAGCGAGCAAGCCGTAGCGGAAATCAGCAAATACACTATATATTTATGGGGGAAATTGGATAATCAACACGCCTGCTTTTAAATAATGAAAAAAATAGTGAAGGTTAAAAAGGAGAAGTATAACGATGAAATCCGATTTACATATGCGAGAGATTAAGCAAACAGAAATAAAACAATCTATCGAGTTACTTAACTATGTTTTTCAAGTCAATTTATCCATCAACAAAGACCGACCATTTGTGACCGCTAAATCAACGCAATTCAATGAAGGGAGCGCACTTGGTTGGTTTGATGGAGATCAATTAGTGGCGCAGATTTTAAATTTACCTTTTGAAGTAAATATTCATAATCGTGTTTATAAGATGGGCGGTATGACCGCGGTAGGAACCTATCCAGAATATTCGCGGCATGGCTTGATGCATAAACTGATTTATGCAAGCCTAGAACAGATGAAAAAAGATGGTTATTATATTTCGTATTTGTTCCCTTATTCCATTCCTTATTATCGTCAAAAAGGATTTGAAATAATGAGTGATATTGTCGAATATCAAATTCGAGATACTCAAATTCCATATTACGATGAAATTCCAGGACAGGTGCGGCGTTTATCCACTTCCCATGAAGATATAAAAGAAGTGTATCATCAATTTGCCATTCATACACATGGAGCTATGATTCGGAATGAGATCTCCTGGAATGAAAAATACCAAGAGGATTACTGGGAAGAGAAATTTATCGATAGCAATGCTAATTTACAAGCGGCCGTTTACTATGATGAAGATGGCAATGCTCTTGGCTATATGTTTTACCGCATCATGGAAGAAAATTTTTATATCGATGAGTTAATTACCTTAAAAGAAGTTGCTCGTAAGGCGCTTTGGAATTTTGTATATGCCCACCAATCGATGGTTTATAAAGTTTATGGCAAAACAACTGGAAATGAAGCCGTTGCCTTTTTAATGCAAGATAGTGAGATTAAGCAAAGTCTATCCCCATACTTTATGGCACGGATAGTAGATTTGAACGGATTTGTAAAGCAATTTCCTTTTTCGAAAGAATCATTTCATATGAAATGGGCTGTTAGTGATCCGTTAGTTGAATGGAATCATGGTACTTTTGATATATCTTCAGATGAAGAGGGGATACAAATCAAAAAAATAAGTGATGAGTTAAGTGACGAGGCAGTGCAGATGACTGTCCAAACCTTGATTACAATGATGCTGGGATATTTAAGACCAACCTATCTTTATCAAATAGAGAGAATTAAAGGTGATATCGAATCTATTTTGCTGTTAGAGCAAATCATTCCAACTGGTGTTCCAACATTTGTAGATTATTTTTGATAGTTAAAAAGAACTATTTTTAAATTTAATCGGTAATCACTTAGTAATTTTTTTGTGAAAATAAAAATTATACAACATTTGTTATATTTTCATGTATACTAATGATTAAGTAGTATAAAGGAGATTTAATGGATGGATAAAGACCTAATAACGGTTAATGACTTAAAAGAAGAACTACCAGTTGTCCGTTGGGAATATGAAAAACCTGCCGAATTTTTACAAAAATTTGTTGTAAAATTGGAGTATTTAAATAAATTACTTTCAAAGAATTCATATGTAAGAGAAACCACGAAAATTTTAAAATATATTATTCAAGATGCTTCCAATAATACGATTGTTTTATTTGCAGGCATGACAGATAGTGGCAAAACAAGTTTAGTTAATGCATTATTGAAGAGACCCATTTTAAGCACGAATGTGGCAGTAGCAACAGAAGTCAACACGATAATCTGTTATGGGGAAAAGGAAAAAGTTTGCGCCCACTTTTTAGACGGACAAATTGCATCATTTGATATCCAACAAGTGGAGCTGTTTACTAGTTTAGAAACTTCAAGTGCTAAAATATTGAGAGATAGTCTTGATTTTATTGAAATATATGTGCAAAATGATTTATTAAAAATGGTCACGTTAATTGATACTACGCCTCTTCAAATTTCAGGAAATGATACTGCATATATTAAAGAAAGCATCTTAAATCGAGCAGATGATATTTTTTGGATCTTTAAGTATGGCTTGCCCATTGTTCCAGAAGAGTTAAAATTACTTGAAAAAATAAAAGGAAAAAATATAATACCACTAGGGATTCTAAATGGCTTGGATTTGATCGATTTAAATCATAAAGATAGTATTTCATCCTATGAAGAACAGGTTTCTAGCTATGTAAGAGATTTGATTTGTATTTCCTCAAAAGAGGCACTAGAATCTGTATCGTTAAAAGATGATAATGATGAAAAATGGCGGCATAGCCAAATCGATCTTGTTATAAAAGAATTGGAAAAAACAGCTAATAACCAAGCCAAACGCTTGGCATATTTAACGGAGCGATTTATTCATTGGTTAAAAAGATTTCAGACGGAGATCGAAATTATTCCAGAAAGAGAACCATATCAGACATCTTTTTTAACTTTAAAGGAATATGTTGAGCATTTTGAGGAACGGCAGGCCATAGAAGCAGCACAAAACAGCTATACTTTGGAGTTATCTGTAAAGTATGAGAAAAAAAGTACTATTTTTAAAAAAGTAGATACACTATTTCAGTTGATTCAAGTCATTGAATCCAAACCATTTTGTGATAACACTCAATTATTTACGTTCAATAATCAGGCGAAACAATATCTTTTGAGAGTAAGAGAATATCGGAAACTAAGGCAGGAATACACACATATATATGAATTATTGGATAAAAAGCATCAAAAAGTAAATGGCTTAACATTATTAAAATTTATATTTGGCAAACGTCAAGAAAACGAGTATTTTGTGGATCAAATAGAAAAATTAAATGAGCGGCAACAGATTTTAGAGAAAAAGTATCATCTGCTTAAAATAGAGGAAAAAAATTTACTCAAATCATTTGAAAAGACGAAAGATTTATTAAACAAAGTCGTGCAAGAACAATTGGCAATGATTTTAAAAGATTTTTCAACGATTGAGTTTCAAAGAAATACTGAGAATGCAAAAATTCAAACAGCGATCAAAAAGTTAAAGGGATTTGATAGTATTGTTGAAGCACAAAGTTTTATTTTGAAATTTGTAAGTGATTATGTATTAAAAGAGGGCTATATTTTAACAAAAGAAGAAAAAACGAAACTGCAAGAGATACTACAGGCGATTGAGAAAACTGTGTTTGATTACCCAGCATATATTGAACAGTATGAACAAATGGGACCAATCAATAATGTTGAAATCCAAAAGTTGATAATAGAAAAGAATCCGTTTTATTCATGCCACATAACTGAAGATCATATTCGTGTACAATTGGACGAACCACCTAAAATATTGAATTTAGATGAAGAATAAAGTGAAGCGAATTGTCAAAAAAGAACGGTTTTATAAATACATCATTTTATTTTAAATCTGCCCGATCTTCTGCTTAAAAATAAGGTCGAGCAGATTTTTTAGTTGGGTAAGGAAGAGTCGGTGCCATCTGAAAGAATCTAATTGGTTTTAAAACACCTAATGATGGACAAAGAAAATCCCCACTGGATAAAAGTTTTATATTCCAGTGGGGACATTCATAATCCCATCCAAAAAGCATAAGTTTTGATGAGTCTTACATCACATAATAAACAGCAAGTTCTCATTTCTAAGATATTTCAACTTTAGATGGATAAAATTTACGAAGGGAAAATTTTCACTTATTCGTAAAAGACTTTATCCGTATTATATTTTGCACGTAATATATTAATGGCATATGTTTCGTAAATGTCGCGTTCCATTGGATCATCCACAAGAAATACTTCAATTTTATGAACCTCATCACGATGATCTTTTAAAGGGGAAACATGATCCTCAAAATGTTTTTTTACACGTTGACGCAATTTGCGTGCTTTTCCTACAAATAGTAACTCATTGTCTTTGTTAAAGAAAAAGATAAGACCGCCCTTATCTCGCGGGATTTTGTGGAAATCGATAAATCCATAAATAGAAGGGATGATCGCTTCGCCTTCTTTTGGTTTTTGTTCGCGTTGGCGAATGACAACATCTGGTTTTGGTAATTCGATTTTAATCAAAAAATTCACGTCCTCATTTTCATATAAAGTTCATGCTATCATAAAACGGTAGGAAAAGCCAGTATAGCTATACTATCAAACGTGTGGATTGGGATGATTATGAGTCGTAACAATGAAAAATTCTTCACTTTTAACTTCGTGTATACTGATTGGAACGGAGGAATAAACACCTCTAATTTTAAGAGGATATTTTGCTCAATACAGAGCATATATCCTCTTTTCTCATAGTATTATTCTTTTGCAAGTTGGTGTTCAATTTCATAGCGAAGTTCATCTGCGTCCAATTCTCGTGGATATTGGAATTCTTTGTGGTTGATAAAGATCGTTGGAACCATTGTAATATGTCGTTCGATGGTTTCGCCAAGTATCTTCAAGCTGATTGAAGTATTTTCGGATCTTTCAATTAAATCATATTTTTTTTGCAACATTTTTTTGATTTCGTGATCTGTTAAGTGGCTCCATTCTTTTTGAGTGGCAAAGAGTTCTTTTATAATTTCGCGAGTTCGATTTTTTTCACTATAGTGTAGAAATGTATTAATCAACGCGCCATTTAATAACATGGCTCTTGGTTTATCAAAATGTTTGACCACAAATTCAACTTTTCCTTCATTTATGTATGGTGTTAACACTTCCTCTGCGATGGCATAAAAAGTTGCACAATACGGACAGGCTAGATTTAAGAAAACTTCAACTTTTACAGGTGCTTCTTTCTTTCCATAACTCAAATATGCATTTTTCACTGTCATTTTATCACTCTCCATCAAAAAATTATATCGCATTATAATTTATTGCTATTGATTTTATCAATATTTATCAATTGTTGTTATTGACCATATACCCTGTGACTTTTTCAATTTCATTGAATAATAAGCGTTCTGTATCAGTTTGCTCACCGATTGTTTCTTCACCTTTGAAATTGGCCTTTTTTAAGCGTGTGATTTCCGTATTCAGATTTTCCATTTTTCTATCTAAGTGAGCAGCTGCTTCAGCGGCTTCTTTTAACTCATCTGTGAGATAGTTAGGTATTTTTTTGTTATAATTATAGTAGATTTTATGTTCTAAGCTTGCCCAGAAATCCATCGCAATTGTACGAATCTGCATTTCAACATAGACATGTTCTTCTCCATAGGTCATAAATACAGGTATTTTCATAATAATATGAAGGCTTTGATAGCCATTGGGTTTTGGAGTTTTAATATAATCTTTTATTTGGATCACTTCGATATCTTCTTGTGATTGAATCATTTTTGAAATACGATAAATATCTGAAACAAATGAACAAATAATTCGGATTCCAGCAATATCATAAATATTTTCTTGAATCGATTGAAGTGAAAGTGGAAGGTTCTTTTTATGAAGTTTTTTTAAAATACTTTCCGGTGATTTAACACGCGTATTAATATGTTCAATCGGATTATATTCATGAATCAATTGGAATTCTTCTTGTAAAATATTCACTTTTGTTGAGATCTCATCAAGGGCAAATTTATAAAGAAGCATCCTTCGTGTAACATCTACTCTGAAATCTTTAAGATTTGATTGGTTGGTAATTTGCTTTTCGACCATTTTTGTCCCCCTACTTTAATATAATCCCCCTACACTTATTTTCTCAAATTTGATATGATTTAGCACGTGTATTGTATCAATAGTGGTGATATTATTAAAAAATGAATAAATCTTTCGAAATGATGCTTGACATATTTTTGTAGTTAGCTATGTTTTAATAGAAAGGAAGATTAAATATGAATGTTAAAGTGCTTTTTCTAAGAATTATTGCCATTATCGTTTTTGTGGCAGGTATCTATATGGTGCAAGTGAAAAATGGGGCAAGCTACTATTATTTGTTGTCACTTGCCGCTTTTGCCGCTTTCTTTTATATTGATGATTATGCAAAAAGGTCAAAGGTGAACAATAGCAAGAATGATTGATAAACGCGATTCAAAAAGCAATGGATGAAGATTGTTAGAAGATGACTGTGGTATTTTAGAGAACATTTTCGTTTCAAACCTTCACCAAAAGCCGTGGTTGATATTGAACATGTAGCGTCAGTGGACTGGAGCCAGTTTGACTCTTGGGATAGTGTTCAGATGGGATGATATGGAGCGAATATGAAGTGGTCCCTTGAAAGGCGCTGGCAGAACGCAAGTCAACCTCAAGTTATGGCGATGAGTCAATTTTAAAGTATAATAGTTACAATCTTGAAATATATTTTTACAAAATGATAGAATGACAACATGAAATGAAAGGGTGAATCATTTGAAAAAAGAATGGAACTTCGTGATTGATGGTACAGAACATTTTAGGAAAACGATGGAGGAAGCGTGTGCGGATTTACCCGTTGAAACTAGAGATGGAGAACAATATGTGACCGTCAAATATAAAGATTTTCAAAAACTAATGGAATTTTATATGAAAAAACATTCTTCGGACCTACCGTTTTAATAGCAAGAAAAGTTTCTATTCTTTGCATCGTTTCCATTAAGCCATGTTCTAAAACATTTTATGTGCAAGCGAAAGAGGCTTTGCACAATAGACAAAGAAATGGAGTTTTATCTCGCATTCGAGTGAAAAATTTATAATTTTGAGACTCAAATAAAAAGCAGCTAGGAGAAAATTTTCTGCTCGCTGCTTTTGAGTATTGCTCATGTCAAAAATATATAATTTAGTGAACAGCGTGAGATTGTTTTTCAATTTCGTGTTGTTCTTTTTTATTGATACAAATTTTTAATAGTGGCGGTGTCACGATTGTTGTAAAAACGATTGCAATAATCATTGGTGTAAAATATTGTTGGGAAAATAATCCTTTAGAGAGGCCGATTTTAGCAGTAATCAATGCAACTTCTCCACGTGAGACCATAGCGGTACCAATCAAAGTGGAGGACATTACATTAAATCCAGCAATTTTGGCACCAAATCCGCCACCGATTATTTTCGTTATGACAGCGACTATACATAAAACAATGATCAACCAAATATGATCCCCGATCCCTTCAAACGTAACGGATAAACCAATACTTGCAAAGAAAACAGGAATAAATAAAACGCTAACAGACGGTGAAAGCTTATCCTCAAATTGTTCACGATGCTTATCGCTTGCAAGTGATAAACCCGCAAAGAATGCACCAATGATATTACTAATTCCCATATATTCAGCAAAATAAGCATAACCAAAACATAATACAACAGCAAAAACCATAGAAAGATCAGGAATTTTAAATTTGTCGATGGATTTTGAAATAATCGGTATGACCTTCCAATTGCATAAAATAATGACGGCAAAGAAGATCACTTGTTTGAACAGAACCATGGAAATAGATATGTTTCCACCGACTGTCAAACTCAAAACGATCGCTAACAGGATTAAGCCAATAATATCATCTGCAATGGCTGCTCCAAGTACAGTAGCACTTTCACGGGTATTCATTTGACCTAATTCACGGAACGTTTGCACAGAAATACTAACGGATGTGGCTGTTAGTACAATCCCTAAGAATAAAGAATGGGAGGGGTCCATACCGAAGCCTATTCCCACAAAATAACCTGCTAACAGTGGCAAAACGACACCAAAGGATGCGACGGATAAAGCAGCTTTTAAGTTGGAGGTTAAATCCTTCAAATTCGTTTCTAAACCCGCAAAGAACATAAGGAAGATGACTCCTAGTTCACTGAAAGTTTGCAGCATATCATTGTTTTCTACTAGTCCTAAAATAGCAGGACCGATTATTATCCCTACGATAATTTCCCCAAGAACACTGGGTTGTCCTAATTTTGTAGCTATAAATCCAGCAATTTTAGTTGCTAGGATGATTATAACTAATTGTATAAGTAACTCCATAAACAAGGCCTCCGATAAAAGTTTAAAGATTCGAACAATTCATCATTACGACAGAGGCTATAAACTCTGTAAAATATAAACCCCAAGCTTTCTTCAATAAATAACATGTTTCTATCATAACATATTTTTTTCAGAGAATAAGAAAACTGCTAGCTATTTTTAGGATAAAGATTCTTATCTTGTAGGAACTGATCATAAGTCTACCGCAAGATTTTAAAAATTCAATAGAAGATAAGCAAGAGTTGAAGCATTCTGCTGATTATGGAAGATTCTATTATAACGGTTTCGGTTAACAATTTCACAAGAAAAAAGTAAATTTTTGCGGAAAAGTAAATAAATCAAGTTTCTTATAGAAATAGAGTCTTATCATTATAGATTCCCAAGGAAAAGCGCCATTTAAGCGATTTGAATGTGTCTATCAATAGTATATGAAACAGAACTTATCAAAAAAGAAGATTTTGGAAACCATTTGTAGAACGTTCTGCATACAATACATGAGAAGCAGCTTTAGATCATAATCGTAGTTATTCATCTGGAGGGATAGAGATGAAATATGGAAATAAGAAACGAATTCAGCAGCTATATAGGGAACAAATGCGCAACAAAAAAGAGAAAGAGATGAATTTCATAGAAACGATTTTTATGATTTTGATCGTCGCTGTTCTAATTTTTTTTACTCATTTCATAGGATGAATTTATCTTCATTCACAATTTTCTGAGACGAAAGCAAAGCGACAAAACCCCTTGTTTTTGTGGCAAAATCAAACTGTTAGCTGCAGAAGACACCTCCTTCAACAACTAGCTTGTTAATTGGAAATGTAGTGGACGAATCAGTGGATGACCAAACGTTCACTGAATGAAGATAAAACCTCCAAACACAATTACGTCGAGGCGTAGTGAACATAAAGGGCTACACTAATAAGAACACTTATAGTGTAGCCCTTCTTTTATTAAACGATTATACGAAAAAGCGAATGACCGCCATTGAGATTACGCCTACAATGACTGTAGTCGATAAACTTTTTGTCCAAATAGCAACGATTACGGTAGGGATGAATGCAGCAAAAACTGGCCAATCTAATGTTACGAACGAGCCGTTTGTATCTAGCAAATTTTCTACAACCAATGCGCTTAAAATACAAATGGGAATAAATGAAAGCCATTTTAACACTACTTCAGGCAATTTTACATTACGAACAAAGATAAATGGAACAATTCTTGGTAACCATGTAACAAGTGCACACCCAACAATGATCCAAATAATAGAAGTTGTACTCACCGATCAATCACCACACCAACAGTAGCCACAACGATTGTCGAAATAAGAACCGCTAAGTGAGAGGGCATAAAATATGAGAAAACGTACATACATAGGGCAATTAAACCGATTAACAAAAGATTTTTTGCAAGTTTTGTTTTTCCAACGCTTGCAAGTTGTAAGATAAGCAATGCCACAAACATTGCCGTCAAAGCAAAGTCCAATCCCCATTTTTCAGGATGAGCAATCCATTGGCCTAAAAAAGCGCCTGCAATACATGAAGCAATCCAAACTAAATAGGCAGTTATATTTAAACCATCCATCCATTTACCGCTTATCTTTTTGGTCCGCATAATTTTAGTTATTGCAACGCCAAAAGTTTCATCAGTCAGTAATGTGCCAAATCCAATATTTCGTATGACCGAATAATTAGTGAAATTGGGAGCAAGTGTTAAACTCATTAAAAAGTGCCGTAAGTTTACGATGAATATTGTAAAAATGATTGCTGATGCGGGAGTACCTGAAAGAATTAGGGCACAAAAAATGAATTGTGCGGAACCAGCATATACTAGTATGGTCAGCAGAGCTATTTCAAATAATTTTAATCCAGAAGCAGATCCTACTACACCAAAAGCTAATCCAATGCTTATGTATCCTAATAATGTTGGTATACAATCTTTAATACCTTGTAGGAAAGAATCCTCTTCATGAAAACCAACTTTATCCATGGTTTCTGTATGGCTATTCAAGAAAATCACCTCTTGCAATATCATAGTCTATAAAGAATACAATAAAAACAAACCAATTTCCAATACTTAAAAATATGAATCTATTTCATCATAAAAAAATTGTCATCAATATGACAAACATTCGATCTTTTGATAAAATAGACACGATTTTTGCTTTTCATGTATTAATGAAGTGGAAGGTGGACATATGGCGTTTAAAAAAAGCATCATTCCTATAATAGCTATTGTCCTGTTGGTCATGGCCGTATTTTTCCTTTATATTGACTTTGGAAAACAACAAAAATATGAAGATACATTGGACTATTTAATGAATAATCAAGAGTATTATGAGAGTGATATGAAGAGTATTATTGTAAAATATTCTGTAACAGGTATTTGGCAATCGCATATAAATGAGTGGACGATACAAGTTGTATTTAATGATGAACCAAAAGCAAGATATTACTATCATGTAAATGGTGGAAAAATCATACAATCTAGTTATGCAGGAACAACAGAAAACGACTTTTTCATGCATTCTGAAAGGGAGGAATGTAACGATTAACACATATCTTAGCGATCTCAAAAGTAAAAATAGTATGTTAGGAGTATTCCTAGCACACTATTTTTACTTGATTACGGGTAAGGAAAGCTACATAAAATCTTCTTGCTGGAGAAAGGTTCAGCAGGAGGTTAGCGAGTGACGCTACTTATCCTTGTCTATTCTAAACATCCACCCGTAGCAAAATCGTCTAGATTAGCAGTATGATTGGACTGATTGGGATTCTCCATTAAGAAAGGTTTTGCAGTCTTACATAGCGATATTTGTCTTTTATAAATTGCTTAAAATAACGGCCAGGCGATTCAGCTTCTATTAACCCGTTGTAAAGCGTTTCTGGAACACCGTAGTATTCGAAGACACCATCTTTTATAAATTTAATCCTTAAAATCATTGCATTTGGTCGATAGCCGACAGAAGCTAATTTAGAAGAAGTCACTGCTTTCATTTCCATCATAAATCTCCTCCTTAAATAACTGGTCTATAAAATAAGATTAACAGATATTCGTTTGAAATGAAAACGTTTACTATTAATTATTTGTAAATATTTCAAAATCTCGTTTTTATTATTTAAAATTCAATATAATAATAGTGAGGAGGTTGTGATGTCGAAAATTAAACAGTTTATAACTTTTTTAATTATTTCAAATTTATTGACCTTGATTTTTATTGCTTATTCATTAATTCAGCATAATGTTTATCAAGATCGTTACCTTATAGATGAAATTCAAGTACCTCTTGTTCAATTACAAGCTACGATACAATATCAGGCGGAAAATAAGTGGAAAAATCCAGAGCTTATTTCATTTCAATCCACTAAAATTCAAAATGCAATTGATCATGTTATGCGAGAATCCTATCCTTCAAACGGGAAGTTATCAAAAAGAGAAAAATCTAATTTATCTCAGATTGAGCGAGTGCTACGGAATTTGCCGCAAAATAGTGATTATGCCGTTGCCAAATGGAAGAAAGCTGATAAGCAGAATGCAGTGGCTTTTGAAAAGACATTAAAAAATGCAGGGTTAACAAAAAATGCTGAAGTTTTAGATGATCG
Organism: Rummeliibacillus sp. SL167; assembly: GCF_007896505.1. NCBI lineage: Bacteria > Bacillati > Bacillota > Bacilli > Caryophanales > Caryophanaceae > Rummeliibacillus > Rummeliibacillus sp. SL167. The sequence goes on from NZ_VCBM01000001.1 coordinate 755,693, forward strand.
TAAGCGGTTTATGCGACAGTGTGAGACAGTTGCGAAGGAATCTGCAAGATATATGAAAGGACATCAGCAAGAATAGGAAGGGACTTATACTACAAAAATAGCATGCTGGGAAGATAACTCCTAGCATGCTATTTTATATACTTGCTGAGAAGTTACGCTTATGAAAGAGAGTGGTCTTTTTTTATGACAGCGTTGACAGCATCAAAAATGGTACTTTCAAATTGATCATTCTGCAGTGAAATGACACCCTCAATTGTCGTTCCTCCAGGTGAGCAAACTTGATCGACAAGTTCCCATGGATGTTCATGGCTTTCCATCACCATTTTTGCACTCCCTAATACAGCGCTTGAAGCGATTTGAAGTGCTTGTTTCTTATCCATCCCTGCTCGTACGGCTGCTCTAGCTAATGTATCAATATACATATAGCTAAAGGCTGGAGATGCCCCGGCAATAGCGGAGAAGATGGTGAACTGTTCTTCTGGTAATTCAACGATCGAACCGATTGTTTGGAATAAGGTGATGACCATTTCTTTCGCTTCATTTGTTGCATTTTTTGAAGCACTAAAACATGTTGTAGAAGCACCAACAATCGCATTGATATTAGGCATTACACGAATAATGGTGGTAGCCTTAGAGAGATTAGCTTCCAAATAGTTGATGGATTTTCCGGCAGCAATAGAAATGACTGTTTGGTTACGGAATAAGTGTTCATTTACTTTTGGCAGTAATTCAGCGAAAGATTGTGGTTGAACTGCAAGAATGATTACATCTGCTTTCATCACTTCTTCCAAAGTGGTGCACCCTGTAATTTGATAGGTATCCACTAAATTTTTTGTTTTATCGAATGATCGATTGAATCCTAAAATATCAGCAGCTTTAAAATGATTATTTTGAACCATTCCTTTAATAATGGCAGTGGCCATATTGCCAAGCCCAATAAAACCGTATTTCAATTTATAAAACACTCCTAATAGAATACTTTTGTACGAATATATTAAGTATAGAGAGAAAAAATACTTTTGGGTAATATTTTATCTTGATTCAGCAATGTTTTATGCGACGAGAGCGCAGCGACAGGAGCAAATGTTTTTATCTTATGCGAAGAAAGCGCAGCGACAGGTACAGAAAACTCCTACCTCTCTCTATAGATAGTGAGATGAATGCGATTTTATCCCGCGTTAACGGGCAGTAAGACTCCCGCCTCAAGGTTTAGAGAGAAGCGAGAAAGATAGGTGGGGGATCAACTGCCGCATGCGCCCGATTGGTTTGGGCGGGCAAGATGTTGGTCCCTCAGGTGTTGCCACAGGACGTGGCGCTTTTCACTTTCGTTCTTCTATTTCAGTCGGGGATGAAGAAACCCTCCACTGATGGAAGCTTTACTTTATTTCCGATTCAACGGGTGTACAAACATATACTGAATCAGAGAAATTCAGGCTAAAAGGCCACATTCTATAGCATCGAGTGTTCTTGTATATCCCTAAATAAAGGAAAATGAGAAAACCATGTCATTATTGTGACATGATTATGTAATTATTTATATTCTACTTAAGATTTGATATGATCAAAGTATTGTTGTTGTTTTTGGCTACATGAATATTTGTGTTCAAGCGCTTTTGATAGGCCCTTCTCAAAAGTCGAGATTGATAGTTTATGTAGCATAAATGGACTGAAGCGGAACCAATGCGACCCTAGAGGTTAGCGACCAGATTACCTTGAAGCGAGCAATTGAAAGAACAGAGTCTAAGACCGTGTCCTGTGGCAATGACTCTGTGACCAATGTCCTGTTGCCCTAAACTAAAGCGGCTCATAGGACGCCCCCTAGAAAGTATACTGATAGAGCTCAATTAGCCCTATGTTGCGTTGATGAGCCTTTTGATAAGAAAAAAATAGGGATGGATATTGCCAAGCGATTTGATAGCACTTTGCTTTAAATAGATTCAACAATTGAAACATTAGATATGAAATTTTATCAGTTAGTTGTTATAATATAGTGGCGCTCTTGCTATGAAAAGGAATGAAAAACGAAATAATGGGTAGTGACACAAAACGAGATCAAGCATCACAAGATACAGCTGTCACTGTATCGAAGCCATCAATGTCAAAAATAGTAGCGATGACAGTCAAGACAGGCATTATAAAATCAAATCTTATTCCGATGGTGGCCGGTTTAACGCTAGCACTTTATACGTATGAGTTAAATCCATTCGATCGATGGCTTGATATTATTTGTGCGATTATAGGTGCAGCGTTTGTAATAGCTGCTGCAGGTGCTTTTAATAATTTATATGATAGAGATATTGATGCCATTATGCAGCGTACGAAAAAACGTCCGACTGTAACAGGGGATATCAAAATCATATATGTATGGATCATTGGAATCGGTTCTATGATAATTGGATTAATAGCTCTTTATATAGCATCGCCATTAGCATCGTTACTTGGATTTGCAGGTCTTTTCTTTTATGTCTTTCCATATACGATTTGGACTAAAAGACATACTGTGTATAATACAGAAGTCGGTAGTATTTCTGGTGCGATGCCACCGTTAATCGGCTGGGCTGCAATTCATCCGAATATTATGCATCCTGCGGTCTTAGGATTATTTGTCATTACGTTAATCTGGCAAATGCCTCATTTTTATGCGATAGCTATTAGAAAGCAAGACGATTATCGTGTAGCGAATGTTCCGATGTTACCAGTTGTAAAAGGGATGAAACGAACCTATATTACAACGAATATCTATTTGGTTCTATTAACTGCTAGTTGTTTTTTACTAGGTACGTTGAGTAAAGGATTAATGTTAGTTGCCTTGTTGTTAAGTATTGCATGGCTTGTGATGAATATTTACGGTTATCATAAAAAGGAACCAAAGAAATGGGCAACATTACTTTTTGTCTATTCACTGTTTCATATGACGATTCTCTTTTCAACGGTTATTATTTATTCGATCGTTGGTCTATTTTTAAAATTACATTAAAAAACTGGTTGTACAATTTATAACGTTGGTGAATGAAAATCACCTCCTCCTGAAAGTTGGAGAAGGTGACGGGATTTCATTAACGTTATTTTCTTTTTATAATAGAAAACAAGTGAGATTCCCTGTAGAATTAAAGTCGACTAAAACCATTATTCAGGAGGAAACTCACTTGTCATATTCTAATAGTATTAAATCTTTAATCGATATTCAAGACCCAAACATTACATTTGATGAAGATTGTGTTAAAGCAGGTACTTTTAAAGGAAAGGCTTGTAAATATATCAGTGGGACATTGACTTACAGCCCTACGCATTGTGTAAATTGTGGGGTTGAAAACACGAACTTTACCATTTATAAAAATGGGACTCAATTATCTCGTATTACCCTTCCTTTCACTGGGGTTAATCCGACTTATCTATTATTAAAAAAACAACGCTTTCTTTGTAAAAAATGCAACAACAGTTTCACGGCTAAAACACCCATAGTCGAACAAAATTGTTATATTTCAAAGAATGTTAAAGCACAAGTGATGATTAAATCTGCTGAAGCCCAATCACTAAAATCCATCTCTAAAGATTGTTCGGTTTCACCGACAACTGTTCAACGCGTGATTAATGAGGGGGCGAAACAATTCAAGCCCTATCATGCTAAACTCCCAAAACATCTTTCTTTTGACGAATTTAAATACGCAAAAGGTGCGATGGCTTTTGAGTATATCAATGTGTTGAATGGGGATATTTTAGACATTCTAGATCGTCGTGATAGCTTCGCCATTAAAAATCACTTCATGGTAAATTACAGTCTAACAGATCGCCAAAATGTAGAGACGGTAACGATTGATATGAATGCAGGCTATGTAAATGTCATTAAGGAATTGTTCCCAAATGCGAAAATCATTATCGATCGGTTTCACCTCGTTCAGTTAATCAATCGGTCCATGAATAAGTGCCGTGTCCATGTGATGAATCAATTCAGAACATCAAATAATGAAGACTTGAAAAAGTACCGTCGGCTGAAGCGCTACTGGAAGCTAATTCTTAAAAAGGCATCAGAGCTTTCTAGTGTTGAATACAAATACTACCCGCTATTTGGACAACGTCTCGAAATCAGTATCTTGGAGGAGATGTTGGCATATGATCCCGTATTAAAAGCGAATTACGAACTCTATCAAATTCTTTTAAAAGCAATGGAAACGAAAGATTTTCAACTGTTGGCGTCAAGCTTAGAAAATCCAGTTCAACCTTTCATTTCCAATTATATGAAAACTAGCTTAAAAACACTGAAGAAGCACCTTCCATACATACAAAACAGCTTTGGCTATCCTTATAACAATGGAAGAATCGAAGGGATGAACAATAAAATCAAAGTGTTAAATCGCGTGGCGTATGGTTATAGAAATTTCGATCATTACAAAAAGCGAATTATTTTACATTTTAAACTCAAACCATTTGAAACAGACTTTAAGAAAACAGAACAAAAAAGCCACGCCCCTAAGCAGTGTAAGGCTGCCTAAAAGCATGGCCAATCTTCCAATAATTAGTCGGCATATATTATTCACCAACGTTATTTGACAAAGAACCAAAAAACTCGGCATTTCCATTGCGAAGGAAATGCCGAGTTTTTTGTCATATTAACAATTTGTAAGCTCTTACTTTAAGATACATATAACAAGCGAATGGGAGTGGGGATCTTGGCTCAACGAATATATAATGATGGATGAAATTTCACACTGTATGTTATATATTACCAATGGCTAAATAGGGAAAGAATCCTTCCAGAAAGCGTTCAGTTGCTGGCATAAAATAGGAGCCAAAATGATAATCAGGATCTAAAGTTGTAATGATCCAAGTTCCTTTTGTTGAAATACGATCTATATATAAGAATGCGCCACCATCCTCAGCAGTAATAATCTTTTCACATCCTTCAGGAGGCCAAAATACACCATGCTGATGCCAAGTTGCATTTTCAAGCGGGATATAGTTGAAAAACTCATGTTCAGGAAGATTCGCAATAAGTCCGCTTTTTGCATTTTTTTCAAGCCACCACCAAAAGTTTGTTGGTCGTTCCTCCCATTTTTGATTTGGTAGCCAATTCCATGGTTGTGGACCAAGGGCAACGACGATTTTCCCTTCGTTAGCAAATGCATGAATTTTAGGAGCAGCTTCTAATAATAATTGTTTATGCAATTGTGAAGGGACGACTAAAACATCCAGTTCATCTAAAGATGTATTTTGAAATTCAGGTAAATAGATTAACTTGTGGATATATTGATTGAATTTAGGTTCATGAAAAGTTTTATAGTGAACATCATTTCCACTATAGACAACGCCTATTTTACGCATGAGTTTGTACCTCTCTTTCTAACCATGTATAAAGTTGATCGGGAATTCTACCAGTTGTTTTATGATTCGAACTATAACCCAATAAATCTCTTCCTGCATGAACAAGGATTGTTCCGGCACTACTACTGCGATCAATATATGTTACAGGATGTCCACTTTTAAAACGCAATAATACTTCTACATCATGGGCAACTGGATGATAACCGCGAGCAAAAAATCCTGCGACCCCTTTGTTATAAGTCATATCTCCAGTTGTAACACCATCGAAAATACCAGAATTATTGTTAGTCGTAAAAACTTCATAATCGGAAAAAGTCTGAACTCTTTCAGGGATAAACGGTGAAACCCCTGGCAACCACATTCTAAAAAGATGCCCACAAAAAACAACAATTTTTTGATCAGCTAGAAAATTTTCAATGATGGTTTTCTGTTTTAATAAATATTCTTGATCGACAAAATTCGAGATAACAAGAACATCTATATTTGATAAATCTTGTCGATTCAAATCATATTGATCAATTTCTTTCCAAGTTTTTTCTGAATGTCGACTGCTTTCTCCAAACGCATGCATAGGATCCAGTTTTAAAATCGTTAATTTTTTATTCATTTTATCCTCCTTGTAATTGATAATGATAATCATTTAAAACACATCACCAATTATACAAGACATTATTTAATAATCAAACATTATTTTTAATACATAATTGATGATTTGAAAGCGTTTTTACATCATTTTTGTGTTTTGTGTTTTACTTTTTGTCGAATTATGTCGAAATTTTATAAATGATAATCAATCTCATTGAATTGAAAATAATTATCAACTATAATGAGAATCGTTATCATTTAAAATAATCCAAGAAAGCAGGGGTCATTTGAAATCAATGGTGTATTCATATATCCATATATAAGTTTCCAAAACGGTGTTTTAGAGCAAGGTATTGCTCGATTGAATCTATATAATCTTCCATATAGATTTGCAAAATAGTATAGAGGTGAGAAAAAATGAAAAAATCAAGATTAACATTATTAGCAACTACAGCACTAATCGCTGCTTTAACAGCTGGCTGTGGTTCAAACGACGCAACAAACAATGCAACAGATTCTAAAGATAAAGCAACAACACAAGAAGAAAAAGTTGTACAGGATCAGTTAGGACGTGATGTTAAAATCCCAACTAAAGTCGATCGCATTGTGACAGGAGGAATCTTACCATTCTATTCAACTTGGTATGTGGCAACAGATTCAACCAAAGAAATAGTAGGGATGCATCCCAATTCATATAGTGCCGCTAAAAATTCGATTTTAGCAAAAATTTCTCCAGATGTTTTAAAAGCTGATACATCGTTTGTCAAAAATGGTGAAGTTAATGTAGAAGAATTAATGAAAATAGATCCTCAAATATACTTTGAAGGCACAGCTGATGAAAAAACGATTAAAAAGGTTGAGACTACAGGAATTCCTGTTATGGGGATCAAGGCAATTGACGCAGTAAAAAATACGGAGCCAATGGGAACCTTTAATAGTTGGTTGAAAGTGATTAGTGATATTACTGGAACGACAGAACGCACGGACCGATTTTTAGATGAAGGTAAAAAAGTTCAAAATGAGTTAAATGAAAAATTAAGTAAAGTAAAGGAATCTGAAAAACCACGCGCAATGGTATTGTTTAATCATTCAAAAGATTCCATTGTGGTAGCTGGAAATAACTTCTTTGGTAATCAGTGGTTAAACGCTACAGGGGCGAAAGATGTGGCACAAAAAGATATCGTGGGAACAAAAGAAGTGAACATGGAACAAATTTATAAATGGAATCCAGATATCATCTACATTACCGATTTTACGGCTACACAACCAGAGGATTTATTGAAAAATAAAATTGCTGGGCAAGATTGGAGCCAAGTAAAAGCAGTTCAAGAGGGGAAAGTTTATAAAACGCCAGTCGGAATTTACCGTTGGTTCCCACCAAATGGGGATGCACCATTAATGTTGAAATGGATGGCACAAAAAAATTATCCGGATTTATTTACTTATGATATGAAAACAGAAATAAAGAATTATTATAAAGATTTTTATTCTTATGATGTATCAGATGACGAAGCTGAAAAAATTCTTCACCCATCCTCTGATTCAGCACTACAGTAATTGAATAGGGAATGACGATAAATGAAAAAATGGACAATCGCTTTATGTTGGATTCTTCCAATTGTTGTGGCACTTGTTTCCTTAGGAATTGGTCGATATACCATTGACTTGCCTGAGATTCTGAAAATTTTGTTTTCGCATGTTTTTCCCCTTCCTAAAACTTGGTCAAATATGGAAGAAACCGTAGTGATGAATATTCGATTACCTCGAATTTTATTGGCTATTTTGATCGGTGGGGGATTATCTATTGCAGGTGCTAGTTTTCAAGGAATGTTCGCCAATCCATTGGTGTCGCCTGATATTTTAGGTGTTTCTGCAGGAGCTGGTTTTGGCGCTTCCTTAGGAATATTATTGTTCAATACGGGTTTTATCGCACAATTTTTTGCATTAATATTTGGACTATGTGCTATTGGTTTTACATTCATGATTGCTGGATACAAAAAAGATTCTCCCCTCTTTATGTATGTATTAGCTGGTGTAGTAACTTCAGCATTGTTTCAAGCATTGGTTTCACTGACAAAGTTTGTAGCAGATCCAGAAGACAAATTGCCAGCCATTACTTACTTTTTAATGGGGAGCTTAGGAACAGCATCTTATCATGATTTAATGATCGGTGGCCCAATTATTATCATTGGTATGATTATTTTATATATATTGCGCTGGCGCATTAATTTACTTACATTACCAGATGATGAAGCAAAATCACTTGGAATTCCCCTGACTCGGTTAAAGTGGACCGTTATTTTTGGCGCAACGTTGATTACGGCGGCATCTGTAGCAGTAGCGGGAATCGTTGGTTGGGTGGGGTTGATCATTCCACATGTTGCGCGTATGCTAGTCGGAAATAATAATCAGCATGTGTTACCAGTGTCTGTCTCAATTGGTGCGGTTTATTTATTGCTTATTGATACCGTTGCTCGTTCGATTACGGCGACCGAAATTCCTTTGTCTATACTGACAGCCATTATTGGAGCTCCTTTCTTCGCTATATTATTACGAAAAACAGGAGGCGGTTGGTCATGAAGATTGAAGTACAAGATGGCAACTATTATTATGACCATAAGAAAGAACAACGACCAAATCTATATGAAACAGATATAAACTTCACGTTAAATAATGGAGAAATAATGGCTATACTTGGACCGAATGGTGCAGGGAAGACAACGATGCTAAAGTGTATTACAGGATTGTTGGAGTGGAAAAAAGGTCAAACTTTCATTGATGATAAACCATTAAAAAGCTATAGTCGAAAAGAGATTTGGAAAAGAATTGGCTATGTTCCTCAGGCACATAAAATGATATTTGGCTTCACGATCGAGGATTTAGTAGTAATGGGACGTGCACCCTATATCAGCATGTTGGCGAAACCAAGTAAAAAAGATTATGAAGCCGCCTATAAGTCATTAGAAGCTGTTGGTATTTTACATTTAGCAAAAAAATCATGCAATGAGGTAAGTGGTGGAGAATTACAATTGGCTTTGATTGCTCGGACACTAGTATCAGATCCGGAAGTATTGATTTTAGATGAACCAGAATCACATTTAGATATCCAGAAACAAATCATTATTCTACAAACCATCAAAAAATTATCAATTGAACACGGGATCTCTTGTATCATTAATACGCATTATCCCAATCATGCCTTTTATCTAGCGAATCATGTATTGATGACAGCCAAGAAGAAGAAAGTGATTCATGGTAAAGTACGTGAGGTAATGACTGAGCCACAAATGAAAGAATACTTTGGCATTGAGTTGAAGAAAATAATATATGAAGAAGATAATTATTTATTAGAAACAATGGTACCAAAGGAGCTTGGACAAGAAAAAAATATAATCTTTTGATGATTTCTTTCTTATCAAATAGATTGAGAGTACTTTTTGAATAGCTATCAATACTTAGCTTTACACTATAGGAAACTTGGAAATTTTCTAGTTTTCTATAGTGTTTTTTCATGAACGGCAGTAAGATTCCTTAGATGCAAGGAAAAAGTAAAGATCGACTTCCCGCAAAAGCCTGATTGGAAACTCCTATAAAGTAGAATTTAAAATGGTCTGTAGAAATTAATCGTATAATAGGGAACATTATTGGTATCGAATGCTACACCAACGCCAACATGTGTTAGCTTCGGATTTAAGATGTTCTCTCTATGACCAAGACTATTCATTAGGCCTTCATGAGCGTAGATACTGCTGTATTGACCATAAGCAATATTTTCAGCATACATTTGCTCCTTATAACCTGCAGCTTGCATTCTAGTATAAGGTTGGCTGCCATCACTGCCGGTGTGTGAGAAGTAGTGATTGTCTATCATATCTTGGCTATGTTGTCGCGCTTGTCCTGTTAGACCTTTATCGTAAGTTAACGGTTTTAGCCCAAATTCAACACGACTTTCGTTGATAAGCTCAACCATCAACGTTTCATATGCAGCTCTTAACTCACGACTAGCTTGTCCATAATATCCTTTTTTCTGCATTTCAATATTTTTCTTTATATACTGAACAGAACGGAGTTTATAATGATTATGTTGGTCAAAAAAGAAGGTGACAAAATAACCATCTATATGATAGACCAATTGTTCTTGGTCTTGAGAAAGTTCATAAACTATGTTTCCTTTTTGGATTTGTGAAAGTGGTGTTCCCAGTTTTTGTTTTAATGTGTTGAAAGTTGTTTTACCTGTGGTAGCTCCAAATATTGTACGATTTTTTCCAGCGATATAACCTCCATCATTATTGGGGAGTAGTAAGGTAAAGTTTTGGTAATGATCTTCGTATACACGCCACTTTTTATGATATTCACTGGCCAACGTCATTTTGGCTTTGTTAGTCATCTTAGGTATTCCTAATTCATCCACTTTTATTTCTTTAGGCTGTTCTTCAGCGAGTTCTTTTTGTTTCTGAAGTTTTTCGATGGTTTTAAGCGCTTCATCTTTTACATCTTGGCTGGCTGTCGTTATTTGCTCTACTAATTTTGGATGGTCTTTTAGCTCTTGACTAAATCTATATCCAACAAAAATGACGATTATTAATAGTAATATTTTGAATAGTTTGACCATATATTCTGCTCCTAATTTAACTCTTACTGGCATTATAAAGTATCTATTCGTCATTTGTCAGATATAATGATTGAGCAATTGTTATGTTTAAAATAAAAAGCAGAATTTGCTGTGATAAAGATCAAATTCTGCTTTTTAGCAGTAGTATTAAGAAAAAATTTGATCGATTAATGCGATTTCATCGGCTGTCAGTTGTACTTCCAATGTTTTTAGATTATTTAATACTTGATCAGCGCGTTTTGCACCAGGTATAACTACATCAATAGCTGGTTGTGTTAAATACCAAGCCAATACGATATGTTGGACTTCAACACCTTTTGAATGAGCAATTTCACGAAGCTTTTCAACTTTTGCGAGATTTGCGATGAACGCTTCACCTTGTAGATGAGGCATTTTTGCGCGCAAATCGTTAAATTTAGTATCTTTTGTATATTTACCAGCAAGAATTCCTGCGGCTAATGGAAAGTATGGAACAAAAGACAGTTGGTTTTCAATCATGTACGGGAAATAGTTTTGTTCTGCACTACGATTAATCAAATTATATTCGCCCTGAAAAACATCTACATAGCCATCTTGATTGGCTTCTTTTAGTTGCTCAGGGGAGAAGTTTGAAACACCGATTGCTCGAATTTTGCCTTTATCTTTTAATTCTTTTAGAGCACCTACGGCTTCGTATTTTGGTGTTTTTTCATCTGGGAAATGGATATAAAAAAGATCTATATAATCGGTATTTAAACGACGCAAACTGCTCTCTACTGCATCTTGTAAAAAGGCGGGGGAATTATCAAAAGTAATGTGTCCATCATTGTTTACAACATGGGCTCCTTTTGTTGCTAAAATAATATCTTGACGTTTTCCGCTTTCTTTGATGACTTCGCCGACTAGTTCTTCTGAACGACCTACTCCGTAGATAAATGCAGTATCAATAAAGTTTACGCCATGTTCAATGCCTTCTGAAACTAGTTTTTTACCAGCCTCTTCATCTAAATTTGGATATAGATTATGTCCGCCGACAGCATTCGTACCTAGTCCGATTGGATTTACATATAAACTAGACTTTCCAAGTTGTACTTTTAGTTGATGATCAATTGCCATAAGAAATTTCCTCCTTCGCTTTCATAATAGTTCATGAGCGGAAAGCAGCAGAACCAGTATAGTGATGATTTTTTCAGTGTTTAAAAATTTTATTTTTAGGAAACTGCATATTTGCTGACTTTTTTTACTGCTATTTATACTGGTTCAATTTCTCATTTCCACCATCTTCATCTTAAAAGATTTCATCTATTAAATGCAAAACATTAGAATTCTATTATTTGAAATTTTGTCCGAAAGCTTGACGCCTTGTCTCTGACTTGCATTCTTTCTGTATGGAGAGGAGAAAACTTTATGGACGGAAGTTTCACTTAATGACTATATTGACTTATTATACATTTTTAAGCATAATAATACTGAAAATGAGAGGACAAGCTTTTGTTGAATATTGGAACGTTGAATATTTCATATATCATATCGAGAGAAAGATTGTTTGGCAAGGTAAAAGGAAAAGGGGATTTAGTTGGAAATTTATATTAAATATTTATTAGTTGGACTGGCAATTGCTTTACCTATTGGTGCAATTACAGTTGAAATGACAAAACAAGGCCTAAAAAACGGTTTTATCCACGGTTGGGCAGTTGGATTAGGAGGAATGACAATCGATCTTACTTTAATATTCGCTTTATATTTTGGGCTCGCCTCTGTATTGTCATTACCATATGTCCAGATGCCATTATGGATTATTGGTGCATGTTTTTTAGCTCTTCTAGGCTATGATTCGATCAAAAATGCAGATCATGACATAACATTAGCTGGTGAAAAACCAACAAAGTCTTTTTGGAGTACATATAAAAATGGAATACTAGTTGCGGTTTCTCCAGGAAATTTGGTATTCTGGGTATCTGTTTTTGGAGCCGTCCTTTCAGAAACATATAAGTCGACACATTCTGGAAGTTTTATCATTGCAGCAGTTGGTGTATTATCAGGTATTTTAGTGCATGATATTGGATTACTTTCAATTGTTGCAACAACGAGAAAAGTAATGAGCAAAAATATGATCAAATGGAGTTCTATCGTTGCAGGAGGACTATTATTTATTTTTGCGGGTTATTTCATATATGAATTTTTGAACGATTTGATCAAATATATCCGTTAAAAAAAGAAGAGTGGATCAATTGCCTGCGACCATCAAATCTCCTTTCTATATCCATAAAGAAAGGAATATCCCAAAGCTAAGCTTAAAGGATATTCCTTCTAGTGTATTGATTAGAAAAGAATAAGTGATAGTTTGGCGTAATTCTAAAAAAACAGGTATTTTTAGCTCCATTTATGTAAATTGGAGCGAAGGCGCTTACTTGAGTCCCGCGTTCGCCCGCAGGTAAGCGAGCAGGTCGTAGCGGAAATCAACGAATACAACTATATTTTGTGAGGGAAATTGGATAATCAACACTCTTGGTATTCCTTAAAAATGAAGCTACCTTATAAAATTCTCCTAATATTGAAGAACTCTCTTAACAAGACGGCAAATTGTGTAAATGGTAATCCAAGATGCCAAGATCCGATGCCTCTTAATCGACGATCCGTAATAAGTTGGAGCTTTTGAGCAAGTCCTCTGGCATCTTCAAACCAAACAACGTGTCTTCTCCCCGTATCATCCCAGTAAGTAAAGAATGGTTGTTGGTATTCAGCAGAATAAGAGATTGGCACATTATGGCTCATGGCAGTTTTGTATGCATCTGCAACGGAAATAGCTTTGGCGCTTACAGCTGTTCCATTAGACATTGTCCAATCATAGCCGTAGCGTGGTACACCAAGAATTACTTTGCTTGCTCCCATCGTCTGAATCGCATAGTTAACAGTTTTTCTTACCTCGTTGATCGGTGCTACAGGACCAGGCTGGCTACTTGCTTCGTGCCAATCGTATGCCATCAGGAAAACGAAATCGACGGCGGAACCGATGCCTCTATAATCATACCCTCTATTCCAAGAAGGGCTATCATCACTCGTTTTGAATGGCAAAGCTACTGAAATGGAGTATCCTGCTGGTTTTATGCGATTTCGTAATTCTCTTAAAAAAGTTGTAAAATGATCTCTTTCTTCAGCGGGAACCAGTTCAAAATCAATATTCACTCCAGCATAGTTTCTGCTCCTTAATAATTCGTCAATATTATCGATTAATCTTTGTCTTATCGTTGGAGATGATAAGACTTGTTGCACGATATAGGGGCTAAAACCAGTACTTGTGAGATTAGTGATAACAGCTATTGGTGCCACAAAGTTTTGTCTAGATAGATTCACGATTCTTTGATCGTCCAATGGGCTTAAATCTCCATTAACATTTACATGATGTTCAAAAATACCGAAGTAAGTATTCAGTGGTGCATACGTACTTGTCATCAATTGATCGTTTTCAGGGGTAGTAGGATATATATAGCCAAAGCTATACGCGTTGTATCTGCTTCTTGGAGGGAGATATAGTTGCATGCCAATGGTCAGGGTATTTGACTGGAGACCATTATAAGCTTTGATCCGTTCAATAGGTACCATCGCCATTTGAGAAATAACGTATAGTGAATCGCTGGGCTGAACAATATATTGATCTGTTGGAATAAGTAAATCTTGACCAGGAACGATTTGATCGGATGATAGACCATTGGTAATTCTAATACTATCCATAGTCACACGATATTTGTTCGCAATGGAAAAGATGGAATCACCGGTTTGTACGACATAAATAAACAAAAAACCGCCACCTTCAAATTTAGTCGTCAATATTAGGATATGATACCATTAAAAAAAGGAGATAACTTTTTACCATTTACGAATTATCCTGCATAAACAGGCAGTAAGAAACCCCTATATAAGGGTTTAACTAAAAAAGCAAAGTTAGGATTCAAGTAAAGACGGATGAACTGCCTGTAAAGCCTGATTGATTCAACTAACATTAGTGGGAGGAAAAACCCTCGTTGATAGAGGTTTCACCTTATCTGCAAGAAAAGGTAGGGAGAATAAAACCTTTCACTTTATTTATCAAAAAAATTTACTTTAGTGGTTATCTGAAACCGTTGTTGATTCAATTTGTGGGGGAAGCTTATGTTATTTGATCAACACGGGCTATGGCCGAGGAACAATCACCTATTTCTACATATATTACCTTATGATGAAAGGAGGAATTTAATTGACTTCACCACAATCTGGACTAGGAGGGCAAAACTTCTGGAGGCCAATATTGCCACCAGGAGGAGGACCACCAGGAGGAGCACCAGGGGGACTGCCACCATTTGGACCACCGGGAGGAGCACCAGGAGGGGGATTACCACCAGGGGGACCACCACCAACAGGACAAATGCCTACGATTGCACCACCAAGATTTGCGCCATCAAGACCTTCTTGGCAACAAGGCTCTATCGGTATAAGTTCCTGTCTATTCTCCAATACGTATATATGGACAATTGAAGGTGGAAATTTCTGGTTTTATCCTATTGTAGTAACAAGAGATCAACTAATTGGCTATCGATGGAGCAACAGAAGAAACCGTTGGAGTTTTAGAACTGTAAGTAGAAGTAATATTTGGGCATATCAATGTTTTAGATAGAAATACATTCATTCTAGGCTATGTATTTATGATAAACATCATCATTCTCTATTTTATCCCGCTATAACGGGCAGTAAGACCCCCATCTCAAGATTTAGAGAGAAACGAAAAGATAGATGGGGAATCAACTGCCGCATGTGCCCGATTGGTTCAGGCGGGCAAGATGTTGGTCCCTCAGGTGTTGTCCACAGGACGTGGTGCTTTTCACTTTCGTTCCTCTAGTTCAGGGGATGAAGAAAACCCCCACTGATGGAGTTTCACTTTATCCTACACTAATTGGTAATAGATCATTGCTAAAAAATTTCTTTTTAATCGTTTCAACTAACAGCACCCAATGGGGAATGAAGAAAATCTCCCATTGGGTGAAGTTTTATTTTAATTACTGATATGAAATAAGGATTTTTCTACAAAATTTGTATGAATCCACGATAATCCTCGGAACGTTTTAAGGTTCATCTATCCTCCGCAACTTCATATGACCAACTTCTAGCATAGGTGACTGTTGCTTATGCAAATTAAATTTTATCAAATAAAAATAGTAAAAAAACATTAAATACTATTTTAAATAGTAAATTTATGATATATGTGATTTAACTTGTATAGAGGACAGGTACCATTATCAAGGTAAAACACTATGATAACTTCAGGGTAATTATAGCTGCTTTTATTTTTTTTTCTTTTTTTCATCTATAGTATCTAAGAATTTTGTAGTTATATCTACTATATATTTAATCTCATCTAATTCTCTTTCCCGTAAAACGGAATTATGTAAATACAAGAGGGTTTGTTTTTCTTTAATTTCAGTTTTACCAGCAAGCTTACTAATATTAAATAAATCATTAGGATGGATCTCTAATGCATCCATGATATTTTCAAGTGTTTCTAATTTCATGTTGACTTTTCCACATTCAATATTTGAAATTCGTGGTCGACTTATACCAGTCATTCCAGATAATTGTTCTTGAGATAACCCTTTTGCTTCTCTATACAATCTTAATTTTTCCCCGATCAGGGTTAATAATTCTGACATCAATCTCACCTCTTAAATAAAAGGCTAGAGAATACCCCAATAAAAATATGTATACTTAAAATATACTTATTATAAATATGTATACTTTAGTGGTACAATTTTGGTAAAAACATTTTATTTTTTTACCAAGAGACGGAGTGTACATAGTAGTGATAAATTTCCATGATAAAGAAAGTTTCATTTGGTCGATTGCAGAAATCTTGCGCGGTATTTACAAACCAAAAGATTATGGAAAGGTGATTTTGCCTTTAGCGGTTTTGCGTCGTTTCGACTGTGTATTAGAGGATACAAAAGATGAAGTATTATCTAAATACGAGGCCTTAAAAAATATCAGCGAAGATGCACGTGAATCCATCCTAAAGAATGTTGCAAAACAAAATTTCTATAATACAAGTAGGTATAACTTTAAAAATTTATTAAATGACGCTGATCATATGGCAGATAACTTACGGGACTATATTAATGGCTTTTCAGCAACTGCACGTGACATCATGGGTTATTTTGAATTTGATAAGCAAATTGACAAGATGGAAAACAATGATTTGCTATACATAACGATTAAACGTTTTGGCGAATTAGATTTACATCCAGATAAAGTGTCGAATGTAGAGATGGGTTATATATTTGAAGATTTGATCCGCCGTTTTTCTGAACATGCAGAGGCTGGGGATCACTATACACCTCGTGAAGTTATCCGTTTAATGGTGGCATTATTATTTATGCATAATGCTGATATTTTAACAAAACATGGCTTAACACAAACTCTGTACGACTGCGCAGCTGGAACAGGGGGTATGGGTTCAGTTGCACAAGAATATTTACAAGAGTTAAATCCTCATGTAAATCTTGAATTTTTTGCACAAGAGATTAATGGAGAATCCTATGCCATCTGTAAAGCAGACATCCTTATCAAGGGAGCAGATGCACATCATATACGTCTAGGAAATACATTATCAAACGACCAGTTTAAAAACAATAAGTTCAACTATCTGATTTCAAATCCACCGTATGGAGTAGACTGGAAATCATATCAAAAGCCTATTTTAAAGGAACATAAAGAACAAGGATATAATGGTCGTTTTGGTCCTGGTACACCTCGTTCAAGTGATGGACAATTATTATTTTTACTTCATTTAATTTCAAAGATGAAACCAGTCACGACCGAAAATCCACAAGGTTCACGTTTAGCGATTATTATGAGTGGTTCTCCATTATTTACAGGAGATGCAGGATCAGGGGAAAGCGAGATCCGTCGCTATGTACTGGAAAATGACTTAGTAGAAGGTATTGTTGCACTACCAAATGATTTATTTTACAACACGGGTATTTCAACATACATTTGGATTTTAACGAACAACAAATCAGCTAATCGTAAAGGAAAAATACAGTTGGTCAATGCAGTTCATCTCTCAAAAAAGATGAAAAAAAGTATTGGCAAAAAACAAAATGAAATTACACAACAACAAATCGAAAAAATCGTTCATATGTATAGTGAATTTAGAGAAGGCGAGTATGTAAAAATCTTTGATAATGAGGATTTTGGTTACTACAAAATCACGATAGAACGCCCATTACGTCTAAACTTTCAAATAAATGATGAACGAATTGAAAAAGTAGTAAAGGATAAGGCATTTCAAAGTCTCGCAACATCAAAGAAAAAAGGCGAAAATGATTTAGCAGAAATAGAGGCAGGTAAAATCGCTCAAACTAGGATCATCGAAGTCCTCCTTAATATGAAAAGTAAAACAATTTATAAAAACCGTGAGGAGTTTATAAAAATACTAAAATCGGCATTTAAAAAAGCAGATATCTCAATAAGCACCCCCATATTAAAAGCCATTTTAACTGGATTATCAGAAAAAGATGAGACAGCGGATATTTGTAGGGGAAAAAAAGATGAAGTCGAAGCAGATTCAGATTTACGGGATACGGAGTATGTACCTTTAAAAGAAAATATCCATGAATACTTTAAAAGGGAAGTAGTACCACATGTACCTGACGCATGGATTGATGAATCAAAAACGAAGATAGGCTATGAACTGTCATTTACTCGTCAGTTCTATAAATATACCAAGCTTCGCAGCTCAGAAGAAATTCTGGCTGAGATTAAAGAGTTAGAAGTAAGTATCAATGAGCAGTTGAAGAAGGTGATGGGGTCATGACAATCAATGTGTATCCTAATTATAAATATAGTGAGATTGAATGGATTGGAAAAATCCCTATAGATTGGGAAATAAAAAAACTAAAATACCTTGGCGAAGTGATTACAGGTCTAACATATTCGCCTGAAGATGTTGTCGATGAATCAGAAGGTTGTTTAGTTCTAAGATCCTCCAATATCAAAGATGGTGTCATTACTTATACAGATAATGTGTATGTAGACATGGACATACCAGAAAAGCTGCTTACCCGTAAAAAGGATATATTAATCTGCTCTCGTAATGGGAGTAAAAAACTTATAGGGAAAAGTGCCTTGATTGATCAAAAAAGTGCTGGTTTAACTTTTGGTGCTTTTACAACGGTATTTCGCTCAAGTCACTCAGAATTTTTAGCCTGTGTTTTTCAATCACCTTTGTTCAAATTTCAAATTGGGTCTTGCTTAACCTCAACGATTAATCAATTGACGGTTGGAAATCTGAATAGCTTGCAAATTCCTTTTCCACCGTATGATGTTCAGAAAAGCATCGTCGATTTTTTAAAGGAAAAAACAGATAAGATAGATCGTTTATTGATGTATAAAGAAAAATTAATAAAACTTCTAGAAGAAAAACGTCGAGTAATGATTACTGAAGCTGTAACAAAAGGGCTACAGCCAAATGTCAAGATGAAAGATTCAAATGTTGAATGGGTTGGGAAAATACCGGAACATTGGGAAATAAAAAAGATCAAATATATTTTGCAATCTACTAAAGGTTCGATTAAAACAGGTCCCTTTGGAAGTGAGTTAACGAATAGAGATATGGAAGCTTCAGATGTAAAAGTTTATAACCAAAGGACCGTGTTGGATCAAAACTTTGAAAAAGGCGAGTATTATATTTCAAATGAAAAATTTAACGAATTAAAAGCGTTTGAAGTCAAGCCTTTAGATTTGTTAATCACTACAAGAGGGACGATCGGTAAAGTAGCAATCGTTCCAAAAGATGTTGAAAAAGGTATCTTACATCCTTGTCTTATTAGAATGCAAGTCAACCAATCGATGGTCAATCTCCCATATTTAGAGTATATCTTTAACGATACAGATTTGATCAAAGAACAAATTTATTTATTGAGTAATGCAACGACTATTGAAGTGATTTACTCTGAAACATTAAAACATATTAGTATTGCCATGCCCAATACTATTCAAGAGCAAAACCAAATTGTGGAGTATCTGAATCGAGAAACTTTTAAAATTGATCAAATAATCAACCAAGTAAAATTACAAGTCCCAAAACTAAAAGAATATCGCCAATCACTAATCTATGAAGCAGTTACAGGAAAAATTGATGTGCAGAATATAGAAATTGAAGATTAACTGGTAAAACTAAATTTGAATTTGATAAAGAAATTGATATGCAGAATATAGAAATTGAAGCGTAACGGGGTGAAAAAATGGCTATTAATTTATCTGAAAAAGGGTTTGAAGCAAATATAGAGGCGTCATTGATCCGTATTGGTTACAAGAAACGTATACTGGAAGGCGAAGCAAGCAGGTTATTTAAAAAGTATGCAATTGATGTGGAAAAGTTATTTGAATTTCTGGAAGCCACTCAAAAGAAAAAACTAGAAATACTAGAGAAACTATATGGTGAAGACTACAAGATAAAGGTGCTTGAACAGATTTGTACAAGTATAAAAAGAAATGGTCTGGTCTATTGTTTACAGCATGGTGTGGAAGATCATGGCGTCAAGCTACAGCTGATTTATCGCAAACCGCTAATTACGACGAACTCAATGATGGATGCTTTATATCATCAGAATATCTTCACAGAAAGCCGACAAGTGTATTATAGTGATGAAACTGATCACAGCTTAGATATGGTTGTTTTCATCAATGGGCTGCCATTAGTTGTAATGGAGCTGAAAAATCCATTTACTGGTCAAACCATTGAGCGTACGATCATGCAGTTTGAAAATGCCTTTGATCCAAAAGAACAGTTATTCCGATTCAATGAGCGAGTAGTTGTTTACTTTGCAGTTGACTTCGATGAAGTATTTATGACTACCAAATTGGATAAATCCGAAACACAATTCTTACCTTTCAACAAGGGTGATAACTACCGTAAAGGGGGTTCGATTGTTTCCGATAATTATCGTACGCATTATTTATGGGATGAGATTCTACAGCCAATTAGTTTGCTAGATATTTTATTGGACTTTGTTTTTGTGAAAAAAGATGAGTGTTTGAATTCGAAAGGCGACACAATCGATGAACGCCCAACGCTTATTTTCCCTCGTTTTCATCAATTGGAAGCGGTGCGTAAAATAGAAGCAGATGTGCAGCAAAAAGGTGCAGGGCATCATTATTTAATTCAGCATAGTGCTGGAGGTGGGAAGACAATTTCTATGTCATGGCTAGCATATCATTTATCAAAACTACGTGATCATCATAATGAGCTAATCTTTAACAGCGTTATCGTTATGACAGACTGTCAACAGCTAGATAAGCAATTGCAGGATATGGTGAACCAGCTCGAGCCTACAGCTGATACGGTTAAATGTTTCAACAAGGATTTTCAACAGCTAGATCAAGCGCTGAATGATGAAACACGTATTATCATAGCTTCTTTGAAAAATCTCCCTTTTATAAAAGAAAAGGTTTCTGAATTAAAATACCAAAAATATGCACTGATCATCGATGAAGATTGTCTTTCTCAAGGTGAGAAGGCTCTCGCTGTATGGAAGAATGCTTTATCAGATAAGTCATCAGAAAATGCTGATGAGGAGGAGAATATAGAGGGTACTATTGAAAAGATGATCGAAACCATTATAAAAAATGGAAAACATGATCATACTTCAGTCTTTCTATTTTCTGCAACACCAAGGCCAGAGATATTTGAGCGATTTGGTACAATTGGTAAGGATGGCAAACTTCATGCGTTCCATGAATATTCCATGCAGCAAGCCATTGAGGAAGGTTTTATCTTGGATGTGTTAAATAATTATACGACCTATAAAACCTTTTACAAAATTGCAACACTTGATCCGCACGATATCGCACAAAAAACGGAGATTATTATCGAGCATTATCGTAATTTTATACGTCATAAGATCGGCGGTCGTGCCAAAGCAATCGTCACAACAGCAAGTCGCTTGCATGCAGTCCGCTTTAAACTTGCATTTGACGAGTATCTCAAAAAAATTGGCTGTGAAGATTTAAAAACAGTTGTTGCTTTCCCTGGCACAGTAAAAGATGGAGGAATCTCTTATACAGAATCAGCTATGAATGGCTTTCGTGAAAAAGAACTGCCAGCCAAATTTAGGTTAGATGATTACCAAATATTAATTGTATATGAAAATCATCCAACAGATTTTAACGAACCTTTACTGCATACAATGTATGTTGATAAGCCATTGAGTGGTATGAAAGCTGTCCGAACATTGTCATGCTTAAATCGTACATACCCAGGTAAGAATGATACATTTGTGCTTGATTTCGTCAATGATCCACAAGATATAAAAGATTCTTTTCAGCCGTATTACGAAACACCGATATTTGAAGAAGTAATAGACTTGAATATTTTATATGATCTATTAGCAGAATTAGAGTCTTACCAAGTGTATACAAAAGAAGAAGTAAAAGCAGTTCACGAATCAGAACTAAAAAGAGGTTTCAATCAATCGACTAAGCTACAAGCGGAATTGAATGCATGGATCGATAAAGGTGCAACGCGTTTTAAGCGTAATTTATCTGCTGAAGAAAAGGAAGCATTTCAGGCATCTGTAACGAAGTTTATACATACTTGTGATGTTGTATTTCAAATTGCCGCTTCTGCTTGTACAGATATCGAGCTATATAAGCAATACAATTACTTGAGCCACTTAGTTCATAAGTTGCCGCCATATCAGCAGTCGTGACGTTTGACCCGCTTAAACGGGCAGTAAGTTCCCTTTCATTTCAAGAAGCAAATAGCAAGTAGAAGGAAAAGAGAGGGGACAACTGCCTGTAAAAAGCCCGATTTTGTTCAACTAACAGTCAGTGGGAAATGAGAAATCCCCCACTCTGTGAAATGCCACTTTATCCCGTACGAATAAGCAGAAAATCTCCATTAAGTGAAGTTTTACTTTATATGAAAATGAGAGCATAATAATATAATTGAAAACAGCAAGCTGTTGAAAGCCGTATTCATTATAGTCACTAAAAATCTTAGTAATCATTGTATTACTAAGATTTTTAGTTTAGATATAAGAATAGGTATGAAAGAAATTGATTTGCATTTATAGGATAAGTATGCTTTAATTATAAAATGTAAACCGTAATTATTACGATTTAAAAAGGAGGAAAATTCATGGCAAAAAAATCAAAAGTAGTAAAACATCAAAAAATGTTGCTTGAAGTAGAAAAGTATCGTGAGCAACGCGAACAATTAAAAAAAGAAAAAAATTATGAGGCGCTAAGTAAGCTTCCGAAAAATGCATCGCCCGTACGCCTACACAATCGATGTGCATTAACAGGAAGACCTAGAGGCTATATGCGTAAATTTGGGATGTCCCGCATTCAATTCCGCGAACTTGCTTTAGAAGGGAAGATCCCAGGCGTAAAAAAAACAAGCTGGTAAAAAATTCAATCTCAACAATCAGTAATAGGGTGACAATGACTTGGAACGCCAAAAAGTAAGAAGGTCCAGTTTCATATAATAAGAAAATGGCTGGATGGGGATTTCTTTCTATTTCTAGCAAAGAGTTTGGTGCTAGAAATAAAGAAATTCCCCATCATTCTATTTGTCATTGTTAAAAATTAAAACTTTATAATAAAGATTCTGCCTTTTATCAAGGCGCAAATAAAAAGCAAAGATAAAAGAGGAAAATGCTAGGAAAGCGAGTAGGCTATAGCGGAAATCAACAGATTGCCCATATTTGAATGGATAAATTTTCACTAAAATATATAGAATTGACATTTTATCAGTTGACTAGTAAAGTGATAATAAGAAAAGGAAAGGAGGGACAAAAATGAAGAAAAACACACTTGAATCGCTTATATGGACGCGAATCACTCGTTTTGTGACAGAAAGCAATCATCTATCCAATGATTTTTTAAAACGCTTTGGTTTAACAACTGCACAATTTGATGTCTTAATCCAAATTCAAACTTATCAACCTATTACACAGTCTGAACTTGCGGAGAAAGTAACAGTTACGCAAGGAGGAATATCAAGAATGTTGGCTCGTCTTGAGAAAGATGGTCTTATCGAGCGGAAACAAGAGTGGAAGATTAAAAAGATCTCATTAACGAATAAAGGGGAAGAAATTTTAGAAGTTGCAACACCTGAACAAGTGGTATTTCAGTCCTCCTTCTTCAATAAAGCTTTAACAGAGGAAGAGCTTAAGAAATTGTACGAATTGACAACAAAATTACAGAAGTATGCACATGAAAAAAATTTAGAACAGCAGTAATTTTTTTGAGTTATCACTTAACTAATCAAATGATAAAAGGAGAGAAACAAAATGAAGGGACATCATCATATTTCAATGCTGACGAAAAACGGAAAGCAAAACAATCATTTTTATCAAAATATTTTAGGATTAAAACGTGTGAAAAAATCGGTCAATCAAGATGACCCATCTATGTATCATTTATTTTATGGGGATGAAGTTGGTAGCCCAGGACTTGATCTGACATTTTTTGAAATTCCGATTGCTGGAAAAACAAAAAGGGGAACGAATGCGATTACACAAATTGGTTTACTCGTTCGTGATTATGACAGTCTACTTTATTGGCAAAAGCGGTTTAAAAATTTAAATGTGAAACATAGTGAAATAACAAATTATATGGGACAACATGCTCTATTTTTTGAGGACCATGAGGGATTACGAATGGTACTTTTAAATAGTGAAGTTGCGGAAGTTCCTGCTTGGCAGCCTGTTTCTACATCTGAAGTTCCTAAAGAGTATCAGATTTTTGCAATGGGAACAGTTGAAATAACGGTGCGTTATTTGAATCATACAGTCAATTTATTGAAAGATCTGTTTGGTTTTGCAGTTGTAGAACAAGGAAGTGACTTTGTACGATTACAACATATGGAAGGATTGCGTACGGGCGAAATTGTTGTAAAAGAGTTAGAAGCACCTAAAGAAAAACCAGGAAGAGGAAGCATTCATCATTTAGCATTACGTGTAAATGATCAAGATGAACTTATGGTATGGAATGAAAAACTAATCAATTATGGTTTAACAACTTCTGGTATAGTGGATCGTTTTTATTTTCAAAGCATATATGCGCGTGATAAAAATGGGATTTTATTTGAATTGGCAACGGATGGACCTGGCTTTACAGTAGATTCTACCGTGGAAGAGCTAGGGCAAAAATTAGATTTACCACCATTTTTAGAAGGGCAACGTGAAACGATTGAAGCCAATCTTGAACCGCTTGACTAAGAGGAGACGATCATATGAAAAGTTATCGAATCGATTCATCAAAAGGGATGGAATTTGGACTATATTCTTTAGGCGATCACGTCATGAATCCATTCAATGGAGAGCATATCAGTGCGGAGCAACGTATCCAAGCTGAAAATTCACAGGATGCAGTAGAAGAAATGTATCCACATTTGAATGCTGGGATGCATTATATTCGTGGCACAGGTTATCCGAAAGGGCAAGTAGAAGATGGACCAGATCGTTATCAAGCGTTGATGGTAGGTAGTCCACAGCAAATTATTGAAAAAATGCTCTATCAGTATGAATTATATGGTCACCAACGATTTATGGCACAAATCGATTTCGGTGGAGTTCCGTTTGAAAAAATAATGAAAAATATCGAATTGATTGCCACTGAAATTATGCCAGCGGTTAAGAAATATACAAAAGCGTGAACATTAAAGCCTCGATCAATAGATAAAAAAACAAGAAAGAAACCTGTCAACGAGTTGGAATGGTTGACAGGTTTTTTCATAAAGTTCTGTTTAAAATTGTTGATGTTTATTTCACTGTAACAAGCAATAAGTTCCTACAACTATCTTTGGATTGAATAAAGAAACCAAATAATGTATTTTATATGAAAGGAGGATATATATGAGTATAGTTATCGAAGAATCTAGTAATGCAGCACTTATCCATGACATTATGATCAAAGCTTTTTCTGAATACAACAGCCTTCCAGCTCCCTCGAGTGCATTAGATGAAACCGTCGAAATGATTTCAACTTCTTTATTAAAGGGGGAGAAGGCATTGATAGGCTTTGTAGAGGTCGAGGCTATTGCAATGGTGCGTTTTCAATTAAAAGAAAATCATCTCTATTTTTCTCGGTTGTCAGTAGTACCTGAATTTCAAGGCAAAGGAGTTGCAAAATTATTGTTAAAAGGCTTAGAAGACTATGCACGATCAAAAGGGATCCCTGAAATTCAATGTAAAGTTCGAGTAAATGTACCCAGAAATAAACACCTATATCATTCACTCGACTATGAAATTTTTGAGCAAGAGGTTGTTCGTAAGGAAAATGGAATCAAACTTCAAGTCGTTTCTATGAAAAAACGAGTTGATTAAAACTTTGAGGAATCTAAGGCATATATCTGTAAATAATTAATGGCGTTGCAGAGATGAATAGATTAAGAGGTATGTAAATATGTTTTGAAGTATATAAAAAATGCAAATAAAATTCCCTCTATTTTTCAGATAAACATAGGAGGTGTCTTCGCATGATCAGTTCTAAAAAAATGGTTTCATACTGCGTTTCTAAATTTGCTGCGGCAGGTTTTTTATTCTTTCTCTTCTTTTTGATTGTATTCTTTAGTTCGGATATGAAAATGTATCAAACTGTTGAAGGGGTTTCGAACCATGTTCTATGGACTTTTATTTTTGGATATAGTATTTTGGCTTCCATTTTCATCGATTGGCTAATCAAGAAATATTCGGTCACTCAACTAAAAACAAAAATAGAATTGTATGCGGTTGCAGGTTTTGCTATCTTTCTTCTATTTGGTTTATCTATGTATACTGTTATAGCTGGAACTGTCGGAATTTTTTGCGCGCTGATTTTTTATCTAGGGACCGTTCTTTCAACTCACTCTAGAATTTTTAAATACATATTTGCAATTGTGGTACCAATCACATTATTCGTTTTAATTTCTAGAGATTATACGATTAAAAAGAACTGGAAAGCTTTACAAAAAGACAATTCCTATGCGGCATCATTTGATTACTTCAATGGACGGCAAGAGATCCCGATTAAGGCAGTGAAGGGTCAAACAATGATTCTTACGCGACAATTTCACGCTGAAAACGGTGGGGGACACGGTTTTCATATAGTGGATGAAGAGGGGAGATATGTTGGAGTTCAATCCATAAGTGAAGACCGAATGAAAATGAACGTTAAAAAAGCCGGAATTTATAGAGCTGTTGTAACAGGTGATGAAGTTGCTGGTAGTTTCTATATTAGCTGGGATAGTGAAAACAAATAAATGTAGGAAGTTTAAAAAGTAAAGGAGCACAATCTAGAACAGTACGCCTTTATCCCGCTTTAACGGTCAGTAAAACCCCCATCTCAATATATAGAGATGGGGGGGATCACAACTGCCCGTAAAAGTCCGATTGGTTTAGCTAACCATCAGTGGGGGATGAAGAAAACCCCCACTGATGGAGCCTCACTTTATCAAACGTCTTTAAATTTTTTCGTTGTAAAAATGGTGATTTTTAATTATGAAGGCTAAGCTTCTATATCTTTTACGCCTTTATAGATTAATTCAAATAATTCTTCGATTCCTTCTTCTTCGATACAAGAGAAAGCTATGCGTAGATCAGTGTCACTTAGAGCGATTGTACCGACACCATATTCATCTAAAAGGTGAAGACGCAATTTGTCTGCATCGACCGTTTTTAGTTTTAAACACATGAAGTAACCTGAATTGAATGGATAGTAATCCCAAGCATCATTGAATTTACCACTATCTAGAACTGCTTTTACTTTGTTTGCACGACTTTTCATGATGTTGAATTTTTCTATTTTTTGTGCTTCAAATTCAGGGCTCTGTAACGCATGAAGCACGAAAGTTTGTGATGGGTGTGGTCCGCTTGAAATCGTTGCACGGATAATCCCTTTCGTTTTTTCTTCAAGAGCTGCTAAAATGGCTTCACTAGTATTGCCGTAAGTGATGAAACCAACACGGAATCCCCAAATGTATTCTTCTTTTGTCGCGCCATCGATTTTTATAGCTAATACACGTTCGTGAGCATTACTTAACGCACCGAATAATGATTCGTGTAAAGAGTCTTCGAAGAACAGTGAAAAGTATGCGTCATCAGTGAGTACGACAACGTTGATACCTGCATCGGCAGCATCTGTAATGGCTTTAACGATAGCAGCGCCTTCTTCAGCGTTAGGTGTATAGCCAGTTGGATTATTGGGAAAGTTTAATAAAACAATGGCTTTCCCTTTCTCTTTTTGACTAAGAATTGCTTTATGTAGCCCGTCCGCATTGAATTTATTTTCTTCATTGTAAAGTGGGTAAGTGACAGTGTGTGTATGGCGACGAATGCCAAATACCATTTCGTAGTTTTCCCAGTTTTTATCAGGAAGGATTAAAGCGTCTCCTTCATCTGCAAATAAATCAGCGACGATGCTTAAACCATGTGTTAATGCATTTGTCACGATTGGATTACCGAACGTTTTCCCTTTTAATGAAGGATTTTCAACAAGCATTTTTTTACGCCATTCTTTACGTAAAGCTGGTTTACCAGCTGGTGGAGCATATAAATAAAGATCTGATGGATCATATGCAGATAGAGTATCTTGTATCACCTTTAAATGCATAGGCTTTCCGTTTTCTAATGCAGTGCCAATTGTTGCATTATATTTTTTGGCTTTTTTCCCGGCTTCTGCTGATTGGCTTAGAATTCCTTCTTTTGGAAAATATATTTCTTTTGCTAATCCAGAAAGCATGTCATACACATAAGGGTTTTCTTTCTGTATAGTTTCGTTTAATTCTTTTGCTAAACTATGCATGTTGTCATCGCCTCATTTCGAAATACTACGATAATTATACATGATTATTCATAGAAATGAATCAATTCTGTCACAATTTTGGTGAGTTTTTTTAAAAGGAAAAAAATAGATCTATTTGAGTAACAAATAGGAAAAGAATCTTTGGCTAGAAATATCCAATTTCAGTCGTTTTGATTAGGAAAAAGCAGGCGATAAAGCAGGCATAATTCTAAAAAACATGTATTTTTGCTCCATTTATGTAGCTCCTTATTTCAGCTAGCTCTTTCCCTTCGTGTAGTGCATACTCGATGAAGACAATCCAATGTCCTCGAAAAAACAAATAAGATCTCCGAAAGAGCGAATAAACCTTCCGAGGTAGCAAATAAATCCTCGTGAAAAGTGAACAAGCCGTAGTGGAAACCAGCAGATGCACTAGATTATGTGGAAAATTGGATAATCAACACATCTAATTGTTCATATTAATAGAAAATGTTCAGACTCTTCATCTAGGTTTTGCATTATGAAAACGATTCGTCCACAAGATAACCGCCAGTGAGCTTTCCTAATTGATGGATTTTTTATTAAAGATTTGTATAGTGATAAATTGTATGAATAGGATAAAACCGATAGCCATCATATAAATCCATTTGTAATCATGAACACTATAAAGCCCTTGAAGTATTTGATCCCCATTTGTTGCGAGTTTTAAAAGATTAAAATTATCCGTTTTCGGGAAAATGGAAACGATGAACCAAATACCCACAAATAAAGCTGTCCAAAGAAGATTGGCATAAATAGACTTAAACAACACATTTCCAAATAAAATAACGGCGATCAATAATAAGCCAAAAAGCCATAAATGACTGACAGCGACTGCTAAAAAGGGGACATGCTCATCTCTCCAATAATACCAAGTATAAAAATACGTCACACTAAATGAAATCCAATACATAATGGTCCAAATAAGCATCGCAAACAATGATTTTGCTAGAACAACAGAACTTCGATGTAATCCCTTTGTCAGTAAAATAATCAATGTTCCTTCATTGCGCTCATGAATGATCATTCCCGCAAATAATAAGGCGATAACGAATAATCCGATTTGAGAAAAATTTTTGAAAAACTGAGCCCAAGAATCAAGGGCAGAAGGAGTAGGAAAACATTCTGCAATTTCCTTTGGAAGAAATTGAGCCATAATATCTGGCATAAACTTAGCTGCCAATGGGCTTAAAATAGCCAATATTAAAAAAACAGCGAATAAAATGAGTAATTTATAAGTACGGTTGAACTCCATAGTTTCTTTTTTTAATAATGCAAGCAAAGTATTCATCTATCTACTCACCTCCAAGAAGATTTCATCTAGCGATGGTTGGACCACTTCTATGGAAGAAGGATAGAGATTAAGCGCATTACATAATGAGAATAACTGTTGCTGCGTATGTGTAAGATCTTTTGCTTCAATGATTAAACTATTTGATTTGTGAACGATTTGTTCGTTAAACGGAAGCTTTTCCAGAAACGTACATGCCTGATTTTCAGTATGAAACGTAACTTGTATCTGATGTTTACTATGTTTAGTCATAATTTCTGAAAGATTACCTGTGATAACAAACTTGCCATTATGCAGCAGAGCAATCTCATCACAGATTTGCTCAGCATCATGCAAAATATGAGTAGATAAAATAACCGTTGTTTCATGTTTAATCGATTGTAAAATATCTAAAATTTCTTTTCTTCCGATTGGATCAAGAGCAGAAGTAGGCTCATCACAAATTAGTAATTTTGGTTGGTTGATCAGTGCTTGTGCAATTCCAAGGCGTTGCTTCATACCTCGCGAAAATTGCTGTATCCTCTTTTTATTTTTAGCTAGTCCTACAAGATGTAAGTAATGTTCTACGCGCTCTTTTCGTACATTTTTGGGCATGCCTGTGATTTCTCCACATAACATCAAATACTCGTAAGCAGTCATATAGGGATAATAGGAAGGGACATCCGGTAAATAACCGATATGACGATTCGTGGCAGTATATCCATAGCTGACTTCTTCATCTAATATGAAAATTTTTCCTTTTGTAGAGGGGAGTAGCCCTAATATTAACTTCATCAAGGTTGTTTTTCCAGCACCATTTTGTCCTATTAGACCAAAAATCCTTCCTTCTTCTAATGTGTAACTGATGTCGTCGATCACTTGGTGCGCTCCAAATGATTTTGTAAGATGCTCCAAAGTTAATATACTCATATGTCTCTCCCTCTTCCAAATATAAAGTACACAACAGGCCCAATGATCTGGATGAAAAGAACGACAATGATCCACATGGGTTTGTTGCCAAACTGATAATGAGGATGCTTTAAAACATGTATCAATGCCACGATGGCAAGTGTCCACTCTAAAATAATAATGGGGATGATCAAGGGGAGTGCTTCTTGTAATGTCATATTAATCACATCCTAATGTATGCTTTAAATTTTCAATCATTGTTTTTACTTCAGCGCGTAGTATTAAAGGCTTTAATATTGGATTTTCTGTAATCCCAGAGATCAAGCTCATTTTAATGGTCTGTTCATCACGAGGAGCATTGGGCCCTAAATCGAGTTCACGCATTACCCATTCATCGATTAAATCAAAAAATGCATCCCCGTGTAAGGTGATTGGAAATACAATGGATTCGGAAGCTTTGATGTATTTCTTTAACATTTCAATCGCTTTTTTTTCATTTTTTTGCATCATATAGCCTTGGGCAGCCGTTAAATAAATGATCAAAGCATTATTAAAACTCAAGTTATAAATATCAAAAGTTTGCATCATTCCTTCCATACGAAGCACTACTTCATCGAATACCTCAGGTTGATCAACATACATCATCATATAGTTGGGTGCGATTCCTAATACGCCAAGAATATTTTGATACATACTCACCTGTAATGTTTCCTTTGCTTTTTCAGGTTGTTGCAATTGTTGATAAGCATTGGCTACAATGATTTCATTCCCAGTATAGGGCTCTACACCATCCCCCAGTAACTCTAGCACACGTTTCGGATTTTGTAGGAACAGTTGACAATGTGCTTCTAATGAGCCAGCTTGATAGGCGAGACGTTGATCCTCTGAGTTTTCTTCAATTCGCTGACAAAGCTCGATCGCCTTACGTATAATTTCTTGCTGTAAATCACCTGTCACATGCTGATAATTTAATAAAAGTACAGCCATTTGCATGAGTAATGGAAAGCAGGAATAGTATTCATCAATCATATTTTTGATGCGTGTATAAACTTCATCGAATGGCTTGACTGCAAAATCTTTTGATAATTCTGCGTATAATTTTTGAATATTCTCTTTTGTCATTTGAGGTTTATATCCAAGTAATTCATCAATCGATAAGTTAAAAAAGGTGGCGAGCTTTGGAAGTAACAATATATCAGGATAACTTAACCCCGTTTCCCATTTTGAAACGGCGGCCTTTGATACCCCTACAAAAGATGCAACTTCATCTTGTGTTAATCCTTTTTGCTTTCGTAAAGTAGCAATCGTATTGGCAAACTGTAAGTCTTTCATTCTTGTCATCTCCTTGATCTATGTTTAGTATAGCCAAGAAGTGCAGTAAAAACGATGGAATCATAGTGTAATTTAGTTGAAAAAATCAACCATTAGGAAACATTATGATGGGATCGTTTTAATCATAGATGCATAGTTCTTCTAAAATGTGATCCGTCAACGACTGTGCTATTATAGATATGAAAAGGTATATGTTGTAAGAAAGGTCGTAATAGTAATGGATTCATCAAATGTATCATTAGTTGTACAACAAGGAGAAAATATTCTTGCAAGCATGAAAGATTTAAAGAATGCAGCAAAGAAAAAGGGAAAAGCCCGCTTTGATTTGTACGAGAGATTTTCAGCAAATATACATTCATATTATGTTTATACTTTAACAGATTCTAAAATAGAAGAATCTCCTGAAGTTATTGCTTTTCTTGAAAAACTAGATCAATTTCAAGAGTATTATAAAAATGTCGGGATAGATTTTGATTGTACAGTTGATATAAGAAATGCAGCAATCGCTTATGATAATGTGCTTTCTGCATTTAATGAAATGGTGACGGCACTTGGTCTTCCTGATCGAAAAATAAATGCAAAAAAATTTTAAATGATTTTTCCTATCCACATACTTGCTATGTGGATTTTCTTTCATCTACAAACATACTCGATACGACAAAAAGTAAAGGAGATGTGTGATTCGACATGCGTGATGCCATACAAAATATCTTATCCCCAGTTATCGATGAGTCTACATATGTATTAATTGTCGGTTCCATGCCAAGTAGACTTTCTCTTGAAAAACAACAGTATTATGGTAATCCGCGTAATCATTTTTGGGGGATTCTGAGTGAAATTTTACAAGTTGAGATGCCAGATAATTATCAGAAACGAATAGAATTATTAAAGGCACACCATATAGGGCTTTGGGATACGATCCGATCATGTGAGAGAAAAGGAAGCTCAGATGCTAGCATTCGAAATGTCATACCCAATAACTTTACAGAATTACTAAAAGCCTATCCTAATATTCGTGTAATCCTATTTAATGGAGGAAAGGCCTTTTCTATTTTTAAGAAATATATGGGTTTAGAGCTTCTACTGCCAATCGATTATGCCAAAATGCCATCAACGAGTCCAATGCCGGGGAAGAATATCAAATCGTTTGAAGGAAAAGTGGAGGAATGGCGGATCATGGAGAAATATTTGCGTTAAAGTATTTTAAAATTGCTGCTCTATAGATGATAAAGTAAAGCTTCCATCAGTGTGGGGGCTTATTGCCCGTTAACACGGGATAAATCTTGAGATAATCGAATCATATCTCTACATTGTATACCATTTTCAAAAATTTCTTCCTCGTAGCGTCTAATGAAAAAATCTATATCCACACCAGTTATCCGAAAACCACATTTTTGATAAAGTGCTAATGGTCCTATACTTGAATTGCCTGTTCCAACTTCGATCGTTTTGTATCCCGTTGACTTGGCTGTTTGGATGGCATTCATGATCAATTGTTTTCCGATTCCTTGATTTTGCATAGTTTCAATAACTGCAATATTGACTAATTCTACAGTTTCAGGTCTTGTTGGGAGCAATACATACACTCCAACGATTTGATGGTTCATGTCTGCTACAAAACAATCACCTCTTTGAATATATTCTTCAATAAGAGACTCTGAAGGATCTGCTAGCAACAGTAATTCTATTGGGGGCATTTCGTTTTTCTCTAATTTTCGAATTTTCATATTTTCTCCTCAAAATGATTATTTTTTTCGTTTACATGTAAGATGTGAAGGCGTTTAAGAAAGTACATGGATACGATGAACGCTATCAATGTACCAATTGTATTGGCGATCCAAAAGCTATTGAGATCAAATATCGGCAAAAGCAGAGCAGCCATAGCCACTCTTAAGATTAAATCTGACATATTCGAGATTAAAAATGATTTCATTTTCGCATAGCCACGCAATAAGCTTTCATTGATATTTTTCCAGCCATAGAATAACATCATCACACAGCTATATTTTAAAAAGGTCACACCGAATGCAATGGCTGCTGGATATTGTTTTTCATCTATAAAAATAGATACCATTGGCTTTGCAAGAAAGAAATCGAGAGCAACAATGGCGAGAACATAAAAAGAAACAAACTTCATACAAAAGCGATAGGCCTCTTGAATTCTCTCCGGTTTCTTTGCACCAATATTGACAGAAGCAAATACGGTAAGCGTTTGGCAAAATCCAACCGTGATCATCATCAAAAGCATGATCAATTTATTGGCAGCAATATAGCCACTGATGATTTGACTTCCAAAAGGATTAATCAGCGCCTGTAAAATCAGCATAGAACCTGTGATGACTCCCTGTTGGATCATTAGGGGATATGAGATCGTGAGTAATTTAAAAACTTCAGATTTTGGAAAAATAAATTTTTCTTTCGCAAAGGGCAAAGCTTTAAGGCGCTTTCTTAAAATCATGACTGTCACAAGCATGCCGAATAGTTGAGCTAATATCGTGGCGATCGCTACACCTTTGACCCCCATTTGTAATTCTAGTATAAAGAACAAAGTTAAAAAAACATTCAATATGGAAG
Organism: Rummeliibacillus sp. SL167; assembly: GCF_007896505.1. Taxonomy (NCBI): domain Bacteria; kingdom Bacillati; phylum Bacillota; class Bacilli; order Caryophanales; family Caryophanaceae; genus Rummeliibacillus; species Rummeliibacillus sp. SL167. The sequence continues at coordinate 790,108 of NZ_VCBM01000001.1, forward strand.
TAAAGAGTACAACGAGAGAAGGTATTTTTGTATCTCCCATAGCGATCAAAATGGCTCTTGAAATATCATAGAGGAAGATAAAAATAAATCCTATACTGTAAAAAGTCAGATAATCACTTGTTAAGCCATGTAGATTCGTTGGAATATTAATCAAATAAAAAAGCGGTTTTTGCAAAAGAATGAGGATACTGCTTAAAATAATGGCAGTCACACTTGCAAATAGGAGAATGCCCAATGAGCTCCTGAAGATAGTTTGATATTGCTTTTCACCTATAAATCGTGCGATTAAAACTTCACATCCCATCTCAAGTCCACCAGAGATAATAAGAAAAACCCCAATAATACTTGCTGCATTGCCAACAGCCGCAAGCTCATCGGCTCCTAAAAACTTCCCTACCATGATCGTATCCACCACAAGATATAGCTGTTGGATCACGAAACTAAAAATAATCGGTATGGCGAATGTGATTAAACTTTTTTTGATCGGTGACTCTGAAAGATCTAGCATATTGTATTCTCCTCATCAATTCATTATAATCACACCATAAAGTATCCAGTTAGTGGATAGTCAAGGGGAAAATTATGAAAAAAGATAAATATTCAACAGGGCAATTTGCTCAATTATGTCATGTCAATAAAAAAACATTGTTTTATTATGATCAGATTGATTTGTTCAAACCCGCTATTTTAGATGAAAACGGTTATCGTTATTACACAATTGATCAATTGGATGATTTTAGTAGGATTAAAGCATTGCAATCAGTTGGGCTATCACTAACAGAAATCAAAGAACAATTATACAGCGATACACTTATAGAGGGAATGCAAACACTCTATTCACAAAAGCGTGCCGTAAAAAATAAAATAAAGCAGCTAAAACAATTAGAAAATCTATTGGATCAAAAATTGTCAGAATTGGAACATTATATTAAAACGGGTGTTAACAAAGTATTTTTTGCAGAATATATAGATGAATATTTACTAGTGGACCAACAAACTGTACAGGACGGTTTTATGATGAATTACATGACAGAAGGACATCATGCTGGAGTCATGCTCCAATATGATCGTACCTCCAAAAAGCTGATCAATATCAGCAAATTTCAAGGGGTAAGAGAAGAAGATCCCTATAATTTCGTGAAAGAAAAAGGAAAATATGTAGGTATTTATTTTGAAGCGGAAGACGGCCATGTAATGGAAGGGGCACAGCAAGCTTATCAACAAATCTTAGCGGGCAACTATGCAATGGAAGACAACATTTTTTTACAGGATATAGCTGTAGATTTTATCAACTTTGCTAATCATTTACCCTTCAGATTAACGGTAAGACTAGCCGAAGAAAAATAACAAAGAATAAGCAATGGCTCACCAACCCTTTAACCAATTAACACCCATCCTCATTTTTCCATATCATGACACTTGATTTAATAAAATAAATTTTCTGAAAAATGATTGAATTTAAAAAATAAAAGTGCTATTGTTATATATATTAAAATGAAGTGAAAACTTCATTAATGATAAAAAATAAAGTTTCAACTTCATTTTGGAGGTAAAAAGCATGTATCAACAATTGATACAAGAGCATTTTCAGCAACTATCGAAAGGGCAAAAAAAGGTAGCTAATTATATTTTGGCGACTCCTCATGATGTAGCTTTAAAGTCTGCACAAGAAATTGGTCAGTCTGTTGGAGTAAGTGAAACAACCGTTATTCGTTTTTGCTATGCCATCGAATTATCAGGATATAGTGAATTGCAATCGATCATTCGAAGTTCGTTTATGCATGGCAAAAGTTCACTAGGCATTTACCTAGCATCAAAAAACAACATTGAGGAGGATGGTAGCTTTCATGAAACTGTTATGAAAAAGGATGCATTAAAAATTCAAAAAGTTTCTGAACAGCTAAACAAAGAAGATTTCCAGCATAGCTGCCAACACTTGCATAACGCCCCCAAAATATATGTACTTGGTTTACGATCTTCCTTTGCGGCTGCTCAATGGCTGGGTTTTACGTTAAATCTACTTCGATCAGATATTTATATGATCGAACCACAATCGCAAGATATTATTCAATTATTGAATCATATGGAAAAAGGAGAGGTATTGGTTGTTTTATCATTTCATCGTTACTATAAAGAAACGATTGAGTTGACACGTATGATAAAGAAAAAAGGGGTTATCATTATTGGGGTCTCTGATACAATCACAGCACCACTTTATCGATATTCTGATTATTATTTTCCTCTTGGAACTGCTGAAACATCGACAATCGATATGATGCCTGTAGTCATTTCATTCTTGAACACGTTGGTGTCAGGAATGACTAGACAGGAACCAAAACAATATGAGATGTATAAAGCACAATACGATAGTGTTGATAGCAGTTTTTTATTTTTAGATGGAGATGATTTTAAGTGAAACAATTAGTAGAAGAGATCACACCAAAATTAAAAGAAGTCTTTACATATTTGCATAATCATCCTGAAATAAGCTGGAAAGAAAATAACACAACATTATATGTGCAGCGGTTGCTGCAATCATATGGTTTTGAACCACATTTAGTAGAGGGTTCAACAGGATTATATGTTGAAATCGGGAACGGAAAACCTGTCATTGGTCTTCGAACGGATATGGATGCGCTCTGGCAAGAAGTCGATGGTATGTTTCAAGCCAATCATTCATGTGGACATGATGGACATATGACAATGGCAATCGGCACTTTATTGTTGTTACAAAAGTTGCACCATCCCGAAAACGGCACTATTCGTGTATTATTCCAGCCAGCAGAAGAAAAAGGGCAGGGAGCGCTATATTTTATCGAACAAGGCTTAGTAGACGATATCGATTATTTATTTGGCGTCCATGTCAGACCTATTCAAGAATTACAGGATGGTACATTTAGTCCTGCTATCTATCACGGCGCTGCTAGATTAGTAACCGGTACTATAATAGGCAAAGAAGCTCATGGTGCACGTCCACATCTTGGAAAAAACGCAATTGAAATAGGAGCTTCATTCGTAAATGCATTAGAAAGTATCCATGTCGATCCGATGATTCCTTCATCGATCAAGCTCACAAAATTCCATGCTGGCAGTTCAGCGAATATCATCCCAGGAAAAGCAGAATTCTGTATCGACGCTCGTTCTCAGAAGAATGAAGGCATAAATGTGTTGATGAATGATTTTGAAAATGCTGTGGCAGGTGTTGAAAAGCAATATGGTATTCAGATAGAGTATAAGATCGACGCTAATATTGCTGCCGCTGAGGTGGATGAGGAAGCGATGCAGTTGATGCGTAAAGCTATTGTGGATACAGTAGGAGAGGAAAATACAAGACCTCCTGTCGTAACACCAGGTGGAGAGGATTTCCATTTTTATACGTTAAAACGTCCGAATATAAAAGCGACGATGCTTGGATTAGGCTGTGGTCTACATCCCGGTTTGCACCATCCTCAAATGACATTTAATCGACAAGCATTGATCACGGGTGTTGAAATATTAACACGAACAGTATTGAATGCAGTAGCATATGCAAAAGAAAGAAGTGATTCATAATGATTACGTATAAAGTGTTAAAAACAAATGAGGACATGAAAATGGTTCAACAATTGGAACACGAGATTTGGGGAACATCGCCTATTCCAACCCATCAAACTTTGACTGCTGCAAAGCATGGAGGAACAGTGATTGGTGCATTTGATGGCGAGAAGATAGTGGGTTTTAGCTATGGGTTTGCAGGATTTGAAAATGGACAAGTCTCTCTATGCTCACATATGCTGGGGATTTTACCGGAATATAGAGAATTAGGGATTGGCGCAGAATTAAAACAACAACAAAAAAAATTAGCGATTGAAATCGGTTATGAAAAAATGACATGGACATACGATCCATTGCAAACACGTAACGCCTATTTGAATCTGAGCAAATTACATGGGGTATGCGACACATATATTGAAGATTGCTATGGTAAAATGGACGATGGTTTAAATGGCGGTTTGCCATCAGATCGTTTCCAAATAGATTGGTGGCTGACAAGCGATTATGTCAATCAATTTGAAAAAAGAGTAGAGGATGCACCCACTTTGATAGCGACATGGTCTTACAATGATCAACATTTGCCGTATTGTGAAGATGAGAACTTCAAGAAAATGACGGAATGGAAAGAAACGGCTTATCTAGTACCAGTACCAGCAGATATTACGGAATTAAAAGAGCAAGATTTAGATTTAGCTATTGATTGGCGTATGAAAACACGTGCAATCTTTCAAACATTATTCCAAAATGGCTATACTGCGATTGAATTGGTAAAATCATCCGATGAACCTGTCTATCATTATCTCGTTGTTCAAAAAAATACAGTGAATATTCCACAATAGAAAGGATTTTACAAGTGAAAATTCAAAATATCAAAATTCGTCAATTAAAAATGAAAATGAAAGCACCCTTTACCACAAGTTTTGGTACGTTTGTCAATAAAGAGTTCCTTTTATTAGAGGTAACAGATGAACTAGGAAATACAGGCTGGGGGGAATCTGTTGCCTTTGATGCTCCTTGGTATAGTGAAGAAACTTATAAAACGAACTGGATTATACTAGAAGACTTTCTTATTCCACTAATCAAAGGGAAAGAAATTGGACATCCAGATGAAATAAATGAATTATTTGCACCTATCCGTAAAAATAATATGGCAAAATCGACCCTTGAAGGTGCTGTATGGGATTTATATGCGAAACGAACAAATCAAACATTAGCCTCTGCACTTGGAGGAGATAAAAAACAGATTGAAGTCGGTATCAGCATAGGCATCCAAAAATCCGTCGATGAATTACTGGCTTTAATAGATGGTTATGTAAAAGAGGGATATAAACGCATCAAGGTAAAGATCAAACCAGGTTGGGATGTTGATGTGATCCGTGCAATCCGCGAGCGTTTCCCAGATGTCCCCCTCATGGCTGATGCTAATTCTGCCTATCGGTTGAAAGATATTGAATTATTAAAGCAGCTGGATGAATTCCATTTAATGATGATCGAACAACCGCTTGCTTCAGATGATATCATCGATCATGCAACATTACAAAAACAGCTCAAAACACCTATTTGTTTAGATGAGAGTATCCATTCCTTAGAAGATGCACGGAAAGCAGTGGAACTTGGAAGCTGCGGCATTATTAATATTAAGATTGGGCGTGTTGGTGGTTTAACTGAAGCGAAAAAGATCCATGATTACTGTCAGTCAAAAGGAATCCCAGTGTGGTGTGGCGGCATGCTAGAGTCAGGTATCGGGCGAGCTCACAATGTGGCAATTACGACGCTTTCCAACTTTATATTGCCAGGGGATACTGCAGGGTCTGAACATTATTGGGATCGTGATATTATCAATCCAGAAGTAATCGTGAAGGACGGATATATCACAGTACCGGATCAACCAGGTATTGGCTATGAACCAAACCTTGAACGTATCGATCAATTGACGGTGAAGAAGAAGGAATATAACTTAGCAGATGAAGAGGCGGTTCGATGAAGAAAAGTATCCAAATGGCAGGGGCATTCATCGGCGTCATTGTTGGCGCAGGCTTTGCTTCTGGTCAAGAAATCTTGCAATTTTTCACTAGCTTTGGCTGGTGGGGAGTTGCAGGAACAGCTCTTGCAACCGCACTATTTGCATTTTTAGGCATGAATTTAACAACATTAGGGAGTCGCTTGCATGCGACTTCTCATAAAGAAGTTGTCTATCAAATTTGTGGTAAATATATTGGAGTTGTTGTAGATTTTGTCATTACATTTTTCTTATTTGGTGTTGCAGTCGTTATGCTAGCAGGTGCAGGCTCCATTTTTGAAAGTCAGTTTGGTCTTCCAGCCGTGTATGGTAGTTTGTTTATGCTAATCATTACAGTATTAACGCTCATGTTTAATGTTCATAAAATTATTAGTGCGATTAGTGCGATTACACCTTTTCTTTTATTATTAGTAGTGATTATTGCGATATATTCTCTTTTTACCACAGATTTAAGTGCTGCTGACATGGATATGTTAGCGAAAAAACAAACTTCTGGTGCTGCCAATTGGTTCTTAGGAGGATTGTTGTATGTATCTTATAATATTGCAGCAGGAGCATCGATGCTAGCCGTTATGGGAGGAGTAGAAAAAAGTGAAAAAATAGCAAAACATGGCGGGATTTTAGGTGGAGTCGGACTAGGTATTCTTATTTTGCTTATAAATGTCGCAATTTTCACAAAAATAGATCAAATTGGTGGGGCAGATATGCCAATGCTTCTTTTAGCGACTAAAATGTCACCTGCTATTGGTGTCATTATGGCCATTGCTTTACTTGGTATGATTTATAATACAGCTGTGGGGATGCTCTATGCATTTACTGCTCGAATCGTACCGTTAGAAAGCAAGCATTTTAAATGGATTGTGTGGGTAATTGGTTTAGCTGGATTCGCCTTAAGTTTTGTCGGCTTTATCCAACTTGTTAGTGCTGTTTACCCAGCAATGGGTTATTTAGGATTTGTGTTGATCATTTCAATCATTATTGCATGGATTAAAAATGTTAAATACTCAAAAGAAAAGATACTCATCCCAAAATAGCTTGCTAGTGATTATTCTAAAAACTATTTTTATCATATGCTTTTACAAGGGTGGATTATCCAGTTTTCTCCACAAAATATAGTGTATTCGCTGATTTCCGCTATGGCTTGCTCGCTTTCCTGCGGGCGCGGCTTGAGCCTCCTCGCTTCGCTGTGGGATCTCAACTGTTCGCTTTTCCCGAGGGGCATTGAATGGACTTCCTGAATCCACACCGCACAAAGGAAATGTGCATACATTTTCGAGGACTCGAGTAAGCCGAAGATCTACATGAATGGAGTTAAAATACATGTTTTTTAGAATCATGCTAAATTTATTACCCATTTTTCCCTAATCAACACAACTGATACTATTATTCAATCTTCAACATCTATTAAATTTCAAGTAGGCTATTGAACGATTAAATCGGTAGTGCTATACTTTGACTTGTAATTTCATACAATAATTGCTAGGAGAGCTGGTGTTGCCAGCTGAGAGTAGAGCCGTAAGCTCATGATCCTTTTACCTGATCTAGATTATGCTAGCGTAGGGAAGCATTAGGATATCGCATATACACGTCCTTGTTTCCTGACCTTAGGAAGCAAGGACGTTTTTATCTTCTATTCTATGAACAACTAAATATGGGATTGACCACTAGGGGTGCATGTATATGCTGAGAGAGAAAAACTCAACTCTTATGACCTGATCTAGATAATACTAGCGAAGGGAAGTGGCGCTACTTTTGTTATATCGTACAAAATTTTAGCCACTTCTTCGAGCTTGAGAGGTGGCTTTTTGTATGGGATTGCAACGAAAGGAAGTGAATAAATCGTTATTTTTATTTCAACGTCGGGTGATTCGATATGGAAGAATGGGATGATGAAAGAATTGGATAAAAAAATAGAGTTGCATATCATAACGGATGGTGAGCGTTCCTTAGAGGAAGTGATTCATTTTGCACCAAAATTAGAACCATATTTAAGCTATTTGCATATACGAGAGCCCAATCGTACAGCATCTGAGCTATATGATTGTATTCAAAACTTACAACAACAAGGTTTTCCGTTAGAGAAACTGGTCGTGAATGACCGTATTGATGTTGCGCTTGCTACAGGTATCAGTCATGTGCAACTTGGTTACCGCAGTATTCCCGTCGCTATTATTAGTGATAAATTTCCAGCTCTTCATATTGGTGCATCCATTCACTCCCTTGAAGAGGCCTCTGATACAAAAGCCGACTGGTTACTTTACGGGCATATTTTTGATACGACAAGTAAAAAAGGAAGACCTTGCCGTGGTACAAAATTATTGCAGCAGCTAACAAAGAAGGTTTTAAAGCCTGTGATCGCTATTGGTGGAATCACTCCACAAAATACGAAGGAAGTTTGTGCGGCAGGGGCTTCTGGAATCGCCATTATGTCGGGGATATGGCAGGCTATTGATCCAGTTGAGAAAGTAAAAGAATATGCATATAAACTCGAGGAGTGGGAAGATGAAAAGTTATGACAGTATTATTATTGGTGGCGGTGTCATCGGTAGTACAATCGCACATTGTCTTGCAGAGCAGGGGCTACATGTAGCCATTCTTGAAAAAAACGACATTGCATCTGGTGCTTCTCACGCAGCCGCAGGGCTTCTAGGCGTTCAAGCTGAATGGGACGAATATGATCCTTTATATGATATGGCTAGAAAAAGCAGAGCCTTATTCCCAAAAGTTGCTGAAAAAATCCGTGAAAAAACGGGAATTGATATTGGCTATGAAGCGAAGGGAATCTATCGGATTGCACATACGGAAGAAGAATGGCAAAGAATTAAAGAAATTCGTACTTGGCAAATAGCAGCAGGAGAGGAAGCCGTATTACTTTCCTCAGAAGAAGTAAGAAAGGTCGAGCCAAATGTTTCTTCAGAAATAGTAGGTGCAGTCTATTATCCAACAGACGGACATGTTTTAGCTCCAGCATTGACAAAAGGACAAGCACTTGCGGCCGCAGCTAGCGGTGCCGAAATCTTCGAATATACAACTGTCCTACAAATTGTTGTAAAGGATGAAAAAGTGACCGGTGTCCAAACAACAGAAGGCTTTTTCCCTTGCAAACAGGTTTGTATCACAACAGGGGCATGGAGTACGCCATTTCTAAAGCAATTTAATAAAAATTATGGTACGTATCCAGTAAAAGGTGAAGTGATTTCCTTAAAAAGTAATCGTCCTTTACTAAAGGCTCCGCTATTTTTGAAACGATTTTACATCGCTCCAAAACGTTATGGCAAATATGTAATAGGCGCGACGATGGAGCCTCATTCTTTTCAAGAACAGGTGAAGGCATCTAGTGTAGCAGATATTTTACAACGCGCTTTTTCAATCCTTCCTGCTTTACAGGATGCGACTTGGGATCGTACTTGGGCAGGTTTACGACCAGAGTCGAATGAGGGGCGACCATATATGGAAGCACATCCTACGATTCAGGGACTATTTGTATCCACGGGGCATTATCGAAATGGCATTTTGTTGAGTCCATTTGTTGGTGAATACATGGCAAATAAAATGGTGGGGAATTATGTCTATTAATGGGACTACGATAGAAATACCGGAAACTGTAGGAACGATTCAGGAATTACTTATCTATTTAAAACTCCAAGATAAAATGGTGATTGTGGAACAAAATGGAGTTATTTTACAAAAAGAAGATTATTCACAGGTTGTAAAGTCAACCGATACAATCGAAATTGTGACATTTGTAGGAGGCGGTTAATATGTATCAAATTGGACCATATACATTTACATCTAGATTATTACTTGGAACAGGAAAGTTTTCAGATTTTGATATTCAAAGTCGTGCGATAGAAGTTTCAGAGGCTGAAATTTTAACATTTGCTGTACGTCGTATGAATATTTTTGAACCATCACAACCCAATTTGCTAGATAAGATTGATCTATCAAACTATCGTTTACTTCCGAATACAGCGGGAGCTAAAACAGCTGAGGAAGCTGTACGCATTGCAAAACTCGCTAAGGCATCTGGTTTTTGTGATATGATCAAGGTTGAAGTAATTGGCTGTGATGATACGTTATTGCCGGATCCATTTGAAACGTATCGCGCATGTGAAATCCTTCTTTCGGAAGGATTTATTGTACTTCCGTATATTTCAGACGACGTAGTACTTGCTCACAAATTACAAGAACTTGGCGTGCATGCCATCATGCCTGGTGCTTCTCCTATTGGCTCAGGTCAAGGAATTTTGAATCCATACAATTTACAAATCATCATTGAACAAGCAACAGTACCTGTTATTGTAGATGCAGGAATCGGTACTCCTTCTGATGCAGCACTTGTCCTTGAGTTGGGAGCTGATGCCGTATTACTCAATTCAGCCGTATCGGGTGCGAAAAATCCTGTCCAAATGGCAGAAGCGATGAAATTAGCAATCCGTGCAGGTAGGCTTGGTTTTGAAGCAGGTATGATTGAGAAAAAAACACGAGCACAAGCAAGCAGTCCAACACAAGGAATGAGCGTTATTGACTAGTCGCTATTCAAGACAAGAATTGTTTTCGCCAATTGGATATGAAGGACAGCAAAAAATTTGTCAAAAGCATGTACTGATTGTTGGAGCAGGAGCATTGGGAAGTGGAAATGCCGAGATGCTTGCTCGTGCAGGTGTTGGGAAGATATCGATTGTGGATCGTGATTATGTGGATCGGTCGAATTTACAGCGTCAGCAATTATATTGTGAGGAAGACGTGCGTGAGCATTTGCCAAAGGCTGTTGCGGCGAAGCGAAGATTAGAAGCGATCAATCAGGAAGTAAAAGTCGAAGCATTTGTGCAGGATCTAACACCATCAGGACTTTCAGCATTTCAACATGTAGATTTGATCATTGATGCCACTGATAATTTTGAAACACGCTTTTTACTGAATGATTTCGCCGTAAAGCATAACATCCCATGGATCTATGGAGCATGTGTGGGGAGCTATGGGATTACCTATACGATTTTGCCTCACCAAAAACCATGTTTGAACTGTTTGATGAAGACACTGCCTTTGGGAGGAGCAACATGTGATACATCGGGTATTATTGCACCAACTGTCGCACAAGTGGTATCTTATCAGGTGACAGAAGCATTGAAAATATTGGTAGAAGATTGGGACGCTCTTCGAAATGAATTAGTATCATTTGATTCATGGAAAAATGAGTTCAGTAAAATCAATGTGAATTTATTGAAACAGGATACATGTCAAACCTGTGGAGTAAACCCGACGTATCCCTATTTATCCAACCATTCCCTTTCAAAGGTAGCGGTCCTCTGTGGTCGCAATACGGTCCAAATTCGTCCAGCAAAGTATCAAGCTATTGACGTGAAACAATATGAGAAATATCTTGCTCCACATGTTCAAAATATTCATTGTAATCCGTATTTACTTCATTGCCAAATTGATCAATATAAACTTGTTCTCTTTGCGGATGGGCGTGTATTGATCCATGGTACAAATGATGTAGCGGAAGCGAAGAATATTTATTATCGATATTTTGCTTAAAAAACTATAATTTTCCGTTTTTTAGAGTTTTCAAAGAGGGGTTTGAGTTGCTCCTCTTTTTATGTATATTTTTATAATATAATCTTGTTTCAATTGAATGTTTAGGCATTAATCATTAGTGAAAAATAAAATATTCTCTTTTAATCTATTTATATCTTTTAAATGACAAAAATAACTGGATATTGTAAAATGTATTTGATTCCATTTTACAAAGGGGTGTATAAGGGATGAATGTACCATTAGTATTAACCGATTTTTTAGACAGAGCAGTGGAATTATACGGCGATAAGGAAGCACTTTTTGATGAAAAGAGAGCGTTTACATACGCTCATATAAATAAACGTGTCAATCAGTTATCTCGCGGGCTACAATCCTTTGGGGTGAAAAAAGGGGATAAAGTAGCCTATTTAGCTTCCAATACAGTTGAGATGTATGAAGGCTTTTATGGTATTTATCAATTAGGTGCCATTATGGTGCCGTTAAATATTCGTTTAAAACCTGACGATTATTTATTTATATTAAATCATAGTGAATCTAAGATTTTACTTGTTGATCAAGATTTTTATCACTTGATTGTTCCGATTAAAGAAAAACTAGAAACGGTTCAACAAATTATTGTTCACTATAAAGATGAAGAAACTTCAGAACTAGGTTATGACGAATGGCTTGTTGTATTTGATGATGGTAAGTTTAATCGTGTAGAATTGGATGAAAATGATGTAGCCAGTTTACTTTATACAAGTGGTACAACAGGAGATCCAAAAGGTGTTATGCTAACACATCGAAACAACTATTTGCATGCACTTTCATCGATGCATCATTTACGGGTAACAGATGAAGATACACTTTTACATGTTTTACCGATGTTTCATGTAAACGGTTGGGGGTCGCCATTTTATTATACAGCAAATGGTTCATCTCAAGTCTTCTTACGAAAGGCAACACCAGAGGCAATTTTTCATGCGATGGCAAAGCACAATGTTTCAGTTGTTCATATGGCGCCAACGGTATTGAATTCGCTGATTCAATATTATGAAGAATATCATCCTACGTTATCAGATAAACTTCGCGTGGTCATCGCAGGATCTGCGCCTCCAGTTGCATTTGTTGAAAAGGTAGAAAAAGAGATTGGTTGGGAGTTTATACAAGTTTATGGTATGACAGAATCATCCCCACTAAGTACTGTCTCTCGTATTCTTCCACAATATAAAGATTTAACTGATCAAGAAAAATATCAACTAAAAGCAAAGGCTGGCACACCCATGATTGGAACAAAAGTGAAAGTGGTAGATGAATTTGGCGATGAAGTGCCACATGATGGGGCAACGGTTGGAGAAGTCATCGTGCGCGGTAATGGGGTGATGAAAGGGTATTGGAAAAATGAACAAGCGACTATCAACACCATAAAAGACGGTTGGCTGCACACAGGGGATGTAGGGCATATTGATGAAAAAGGATACGTAGCCATAACGGATCGAAAAAAGGATATTATTATAAGCGGTGGGGAAAATATTTCCTCTATTGAAGTAGAAGGGGTACTTTATGATCATCCTGATATTCTTGAAGCAGCTGTCATTGCTATCCCACACGAAAAATGGGGAGAAACACCTCATGCCTACGTTGTATTGCGCGAAAATGCAACATTAACAGAGCAAGATATCATCGATTTTTCTCGCTCCAAGCTGGCTCATTTTAAAGCCATTACAGGTGTTACATTTATAAAAGAATTACCAAAAACAGCATCTGGAAAAATTCAAAAAGTGCATTTAAGAAAGAATTATGTGGAAAGTACAGGTGCTTAATATCTTCCAAAAGTCCAATGATGATTTTGTTATTGGACTTTTGGTAGGGCAAAAATAACACAGAATTTCAAGAACAACTATGAATAAATACGCCGCCATTCATCTTCTAAAATGCCCATTTCGATTAAATTCCAATAATTATCTCCGTTTTTTCGTGCATCTCTTAGCATCCCTTCCTTCACGAATCCCACTTTTTCATAACAATGAATAGCTGGAGTATTAAAATCAAATACGCCCAATGTCACTTTATGTAATTTTAGTTCTTCGAAGGCAATGGCTAGAACAGCTTTAACCATTTCAGTCCCGATTCCTTTTCCTCGAACTTCTGTAGAGCCAACTAGTACTTTTCCAATCCTTGCCGATTGGTTGACTCTGTCGATCTTGCCCAAAGAAATATGTCCGATCACTTGGTTGGATTCTTGATCGATGGCTTTGTAAATGTATGTGTCAGAATCCATTCTATTTGCGTTTTTTAGATAATTTTCTAATTGCTGAATGGTTAATGGATACCGGAATGTAGGACCTGACCATTGTAATGTAAAATCTGCTGATGGAATCCAATTGATCAACTGTTCCATGTCCGATTGTTCAAAATACTTTAGCTCAATCATTTGCATCCTTCTTTCCTCTTAATAGAGTATTATAATAATAAAAATTCTAAAAAATAAATGATATAGAAAATTGTAGTATGTATTAGGATGGATTCAAGGATTAGTTGATTCTTTTTCTACTTTCGTTCGTCTATAGCTGTGAAAGGAGGATTTTCATGCGATATAAACTGTTCGAACAATTATATGAACAACATAGCGATACCATTTATCCCGCTTTAACGGGCAGTAGGACCCCCATCTCAAGATATAAAGAGGGGGATCAACTGCCCGTAAAAGTCCGATTGGTTCAGCTAACCATCAGTGGGGATGAAGAAAACCCCACTGATGGAGTTTCACTTTATCAATACATATTTTTTCTCGTTAACAATAAAGAATTGGCGGAAGATTTAACACAAGAAGTATTTTTTCGAGCATACAAACGACTTGATACATTTGCAGGTCAGTCCACCCTTTATACTTGGCTCAGAAAAATTGCAAGAAATTTAGTTTATGATCATTATCGTAGAAAAAGAATGATCCAATTTGTCCCATTCGTATCGAATGATGTGTGGCAAGATGATCAATTATTACCGAACGAAATCTTTGAAAAAGAGGAGGAACTCATTACCCTTTATAAAGCGATCACTCATTTAAAATTAGCATACAGAGAGGTGCTGATATTAAGAAAAATAGAAGGACTATCGATCAAGGAAACGGCCATGGTACTAGGTTGCACAGAAGCAAAAGTAAAAAATAATACGACACGTGCTATTCAATCATTAAAGAAAATAATGAAGGAAAAGGAGGATGAGTAAGCGATGAAGAAGGAATTAGATGCACTATTCCATGAGCTTTCATTGATCAAGCGTGATTCAAAACAAAAGAAAGAAAGTTTGCAATTACTTTTAAACAGAATAGAAGAAGATAAAAATTCTTTAAGAAGGACGAAACTATGGCGGCCAATGATTACAGTAGTCATGTTTGGTTTCGTGTGTTGTTTATTCTTTTTGATTTCACAATCTCCTACAACTACAGTTCAATTGAGTAGAGGGAAAGATATGATTTCTAGCCTTCAAGGAAATCATCGCTATATACAAACGATAAATGTTTCTAGCTCGCATTCATTAAATTATTTTCCTCGAGATAATGCAAATTTTTATTTTGGTATGGAAAAAAAAGTAGATCCATTTCAAGGTGTGAATACAGAGTTGAAGGATTTACTATTAACTGCTAAACCAATACAGAAACAGAACATACAACCACTTTTCACGATAATTAGAGATGTGCAAGTAAATTACACTGATCACAAAAGTCATTTGAAAGGAACATTATTTTTAAAAATAATATTTATAGATATAAACAAGAAGCTACTTTATATAAAAGATATGAAAAATGATAAATGGTATAAAATTGAAGGTGCTGCTGCAGAAAAATTACAAACGATTAAAGCCGCCTCTAGTTTTCCAAATTCTCTATTTGGTTTATTGAATTTTTATGCACCTATTTTCCTTATTTCTTTTCTAGTAGGGCTTATTATCAAAGATAAATTTCCGATTATTAAAAGGACACCTAAATACGTAGATAAAAAGCATCAATGGATAGACCGTAGCATAGTTGGAGGAGGCATAGTCATTTTAACGGGGTCCATCTATTACTTGGGGGTTATTCATGTCTTATTTGTTTTTCTCATACCAATCATTATTCTGATATATCGTTTTTGTAGGGAGTTCAATTTTAGAGCTGAAAATAAGAGACAATATTTGATCATCAATGAATTCATTGTTTTTGTTTTATTTATAATCGGATATTTCATGGGTGTGTAAGTGTAATATATAGTGAAATAATTAAAAAATACCGTCAATATCTAACATTGCTATGGAAATTAGTTGTTCAATTTCAGATAAAATTATTTTGGTAAAAGTTGGGTGTTTGTGGTATAACATTAAAAAGTATATGGAGGGGACAACGGAATGAATGATAAAATTGAAAGAACACAAGAAAGAATTTTAAGTTCTCAACAGAAGAGGAAAGCCGACTTCATTTTGCGTAATGCACAAGTTGCAGATGTTTTTAATCTTCAATGGAGAAAAGCGGATATTGTTGTAACAGACGGAATAATTGTAGCTATAGATGATGAAGGGATTTTTGAAGCGACATATGAGGAAGATGCAAATGGAGGGTATGTCATTCCTGGTTTAATAGATGGGCATATTCATATCGAATCTTCTATGCTGCCACCCTCTGAATTTAGTAAAATTTTATTGCCTCATGGGATTACGACAGTTATTACAGATCCACATGAAATTGCTAATGTAGCAGGGGCAGCAGGTATTCAATATATGTTGGATGATGCACAAAGTGCGGAAATGGATATTTATGTGATGCTGCCATCCAGTGTACCTGCCACTTCTTTTGAAAATGCAGGAGCAACATTGAACGCACAGGACTTAAAACCATTTTTATCACATCCAAATGTTCTGGGATTAGCAGAGGTTATGGATTTTCCAGCAGTCTTGAACGGTCAAAAAGATATGTTGCAAAAAATCATTCAAACAGAAGCGACAAGAAATATTATAGATGGTCATGGAGCCGGTTTAGACGCTTCCCAAATTCGTGGATATCGTGTTGCTGGCATTCAAACAGATCATGAATGCGTTACTGCGGAAGAAGCGGCTACAAGGATTCAACAGGGAATGTATGTGCTGATTCGCGAAGGCTCTGCTGCTAAGAATTTGCGGGATGTTTTGCCGGCAGTCAATTCTTCAAATGCGAGACGTTTTTTATTCTGTACAGACGATAAACATTTGGACGAGCTAATAGAGGAAGGCAGTATTAATCACTCTATATCTATAGCAATAGAAGAGGGGATGGAACCGCTTCAAGCGATTCAACTAGCAACATTAAATGCAGCAGAATGTTATCGATTGTATCAAAAGGGGGCCCTAGCTGAAGGCTATGTTGCCGACTTTCTCTTGCTAGCGGATTTAACCACATGTAAACCGCAAGCTGTTTGGAAAAATGGTAAAAAGGTTGCTGAGAATGGGGAAATATGTACAACTCATAATGATTCTATCAAAGCCCCATCATCGATTTTAGAATCCGTCCATATTCCAAAACGATCCTTGCAAGATTTAGCCATCCCTTTTCAAAATGGGAATCTTGCCAACATCATTGAAATTGAACCAAATCAGCTCATTACTCATAAAAAAGTGGCGAAGGTTGAAGTTGAAAACGGTGTATTTGTTCCTTCTGTAGAAGATGACTATTTAAAGCTTGCTGTCATTGAACGTCATCATCATTTAGGGAATATAGGACTTGGTATTGTACATGGATTTGGTTTAAAAAAGGGAGCAGTTGCTACAACGGTTGCACATGATTCCCATAATGCACTTGTGTGCGGAACAAATGATGCCGATATCTTGCTGGCGCTTGCTGAACTTCAAAAAATGCAAGGGGGTTATGTTATAGTGGCTGATGGTAAGGTACTAAGCGCTTTACCTCTTCCGATTGCAGGTCTAATGACAGATTTAAAAGCTGAAATAGCAGCAGAAAAGTTACATGACTTACATAAAGCTCTATTACGATTAAATCCGGAACTGAAATTCCACCTATTTTTAACCTTGTCATTTATTGCATTACCAGTTATACCTAGCATTAAATTAACGGATACAGGTTTATTTGATGTGACAAGCTTTAAGCATATTCCAATTGAAGTTATTTCAGAATAAAGATTTTTTAAAACCAAAAAAGACAAATTCCAAAAGATAGGGAATTTGTCTTTTTAATTATTCTTCATCAATATACTTGGTAAAATAGGTTAAGGTTTTACGAAAGCCAAATGTTTATAAATACAACAAGCGTGTTGATTATCCAATTTTCCCCATAAAATATAGTGTATTCGCTGATTTCCGCTACGGCTTGCACGACTCATGCGGGCGAATGCTGATCCTCCTCGCTACGCTGTGGGGTCTCATCTATTCGCTTTTCCCGCGGGAGTCGAGCAAGCCTCCACTCCAATCTACATAGATGGAGATAAAATACATGTTTTTATAGAATTATGCTAAATTTGTTACCTATTTTTTCCTAATCAACACGCCTGTAAATACAACTTATTTTTTGACAATTTCTTTGATATTTTCTTTTTCCTCTTTCACTTCTTTTTTCACTTGATCGATTTCATCTACTGTATCATCTGTCAGTTCTTTTGCCGATTTTTTAAACTCATTTAATGTTTGACCAACTGCTCTACCAATTTCAGGGAGCTTCTTAGGGCCAAATATAATTAAAGCTAGCACGAGAATAATAATTAATCCAGGTATCCCTATATTTGAAAACATATTAAAAACCTCCTAAAGTTATAATTTTATCCCGCATGAACAGGCAGTAGGAGAGATCCCCATATCTAGATCCAAGTAAAAGTAGGAGGATAAGTAAAGAGATATACTGTCTGTAAAGCCCAATTGGTTCAGCTAACACTCAGCGGGAGATGAAGAAAATCCCCATAAAGCGAAAGTTCGCTTTATGATACATCTTCAGTTGATGCTGCTTTCTTTTGCTTGCGCTTATAGACGATTTTAGATAATGAAATACTAATTTCATATAAAAGTAACAAAGGAATGGATACAACAAAATCAGACATAAATTCTGGTGGTGTAATGACAACCGCAATAACGATCAAAACAAAATAAGCATATTTTCGAACTTTAGCCATCACATAAGGGTTTATAATTCCTAATGACGTTAGGAACATCATAACAATGGGCAGTTCGAAAAGTACTCCAAAAGGCAAAGAAATATTAATGATAAATTTAAAATACCGATCTGCCGTAAAGGAAATATCCATTACTCCTTCTCCAAGATTCACCAAAAATCTCATCACAAGTGGAAAAATCACAAAATATCCAAATGCTAAACCTCCTATGAATAAAAGGAACAAAGCTGGAATATAGGATAAAGCTATTTTTTGTTCGTGTTTCTTTAACGCTGGCTTCACAAATAACCAAATTTCTAATGCTAAAACGGGAATGGTTAAAGCAATCGCGACAATGCAAGCAATCGTGAAATAAATCCAAATAATATCGCTTGGCCCTAACGCAAGTAATTTGGTATCTAAATATCTTGTGAAATACAGATAAAGATCCTTTACGAAAAAGAAAGAAGCGCTAAGAAAGATTAGAAAAGCAACAGCTGTAATAATAAGTCGTCTTCTTAATTCATCTAGATGTTCAAGTAAGTTCATTTCTTGATTTTCCAAGGAGTTACCCCCCTCACTAATGTTGGAAAGGTATAAGATATGGATTATATCGATTGTATATATTCCAACTTATGTCTTTTCGACAAGTCTGATAGCCTATTGAAAGAAGCTAATTAGGTAAATGTTCTAAATTCATATATTATTCTACCAAAGTTATAAATTAAACAATATGTCCATTTTGTTAACGTTTTTAAATAAAGCAAAGCGTCATCAAACCAAAAATAAATTTATTGTTTTGACAGAGAAATTTTATTTGTAAATTGAATGGAATAGAAAGTCAACATTTTTACTAAACAGTTAGTATATTAACAGTATTGTCGTTTCTACACAAACAGGAGAAACGATTAAAATATCTTAATTTTGGTTATTTGGTCATAAAAAGCGAGTGGGATAAATTGCAAACCCTCTTCCATACTAAGATGAGCTCGTATCGAGTAGATAAGGTGTAACAAAAGTCACAGTAAGTATTGCGATATTTTGCTATTATGAAAATGAATGTTGGTGTTGTTAAATTTGAATATTGGTGTTCAACGAAAATAGGCATAAAACCCTTGCTTTAAGGGGGATTGAAACCCGTGAGTCCACACTTTAAGTAATAAAACAGGATAAGTGGGAAGATCAACTACTGGAAAAAGCTTGGTATTTAGCTAACACAATGGGGACTGTAGAAGAATTCCATAATGTGCCGTTTCACTTAATCTAGTGTTTTGTCACTATAAATACGGGCATTGTAGTGAAAATACCAATAGTAGTTTTTGGCATACCAGCTCTTTCATATAAAATGATTTGAAATTTTGCTTTAATTTGTAAGCGCTTTTTGAATAAGGGAGGCTTCGATAAAATGAAGAAACAGAAGACAATTTATGAATCGGCGCTAGATCAAGGAATTTCCAGACGAGATTTTTTAAAAATGTGTACGGCATTAGCTGCAACGATGGGGCTTGATTTTAGTCAAACAGACAATGTTGTAGAAGCAATGGAAACGAAAAAACGGGTGCCAGTATTATGGTTACAACTGCAGGATTGCACAGGATGTTCAGAGTCATTTATCAGATCTACTCATCCTAAAATAGAAAGTGTTATATTTGACATGATTTCACTTGAATATACAGAAGTATTATCAGCAGCTTCAGGTGTACAAGTAGAATCTAATCTAGAAACTGTTATTAAAAAGTATAAAGGTGAATATATTTTAGCAGTTGAAGGAAGTGTTCCTGACAATGCGGGCTATTTAATGGTTGGTGGTAAAAGTGCCAAGGATACATTTATCCGTGCGGCAGAAAATGCTAAAGCCGTCATTTCTTATGGCAGCTGTGCATCTTGGGGAGGAATTCCTGCAGCCTATCCAAACCCAACTAAAGCAAAACCAATTACAAAACTTGTGAAAAATACGCCCGTTATTTTGGTTCCCGGTTGTCCACCAATTGCCGAAGTAATGACAGGGGTAATTGCCCATATTATCACATTTGGGGAAATACCAGAGTTAGATGTAGCGGGAAGACCCAAAGCATTTTATCGCCATCGTATACATGATAAATGTAATCGACGCGCCTATTTTGATGCCGGTCTATTTGTAGAATCGTTTGATGATGAAGGGGCGAAACAAGGATATTGTTTATATAAAGTAGGTTGTAAAGGACCTACAACGTACAATTCATGTGCAGAAATGCGTTGGAATGGTGGCACAAGTTATCCAATCCAATCAGGAAATCCATGTATCGGATGTTCAGAAAGTAATTTCTGGGATAATGGACCATTCTTCACAAGACGTGCAAAAGTACCAGGAACGCAAATAACGATTAATCCTGACAAGGTCGGAGTTGCAGTATTAGGTGCTACGGCAGCGGGTGTTGCTATTCATGGGGCTGCGACTGTCGCAAAGAAAAAGCATGATGAAAAAATCCGAGGTGAAGAATAATGACAGAACGTATTGTAGTTGATCCAGTCACTAGAATCGAAGGTCATTTACGTGTTGAAGCTGATATTGACGATAGTGGTGTTATTAAAGATGCCTTCAGTTCAGGGACAGCTGTTAGGGGAATTGAAGTAATTGTGAAAGAACGTGATCCTCGTGATGTGTGGGCTTTTGTGCAACGAATTTGTGGTGTATGTACGTCTACACATGCTTTAGCATCCATTCGTTCAGTTGAAGATGCTCTGGATATTAAAATTCCAGAAAACGCTCATTTAATTCGTAACATTATGAATGCTGCAGTATTTCTTCATGACCATGTTGTACATTTTTATCACTTGCATGCTCTAGACTGGGTAGATGTAGTGAGTGCATTAGATGCGGATCCTAAAGCGACTTCCAAAATTGCTCAATCTATTTCAGATTGGCCAAATTCTTCTCCAGGTTACTTTAAAGAAGTTCAAAATAAAGTTAAGAAACTAGTAGATAGTGGCCAACTTGGTATTTTTGCCAATGGTTATTGGGGACATGAGGCATATAAACTTCCTGCAGAAGTTAATCTAATGGCGGTTGCCCATTATTTAGAAGCACTTGATTGGCAAAAAGAGATCGTGAAGGTTCAAACGATTCTTGGAGGGAAAAATCCACATCCCCATTATGTAGTTGGTGGGATGGCAACACCTCTAGATATCAACAGTGATAATGGGATTCATGCGGAAAGACTTGGACATATTTCACAATTGATTGACCAAGCCAATACATTTATCAATCAGGTGTATATCCCAGACTTATTAGCTATCGGTTCTTACTATAAGGATTGGACATATGGTGGTGGTCTCAACAATTATTTGAGCTACGGTGATTTTGCACCAAAAGATCATTATGATATCGATAGTTACCGTATGCCACGCGGCGTTATTCTGAATGGTGATTTAAGTAAGGTCCATGATATCGACTTAAAAGATCCAACACAAGTTCAAGAATTTATCGATCATTCATGGTACGAGTATAAGGGGAAAACGCAGGACGGAGGCTTACATCCATTTGATGGCGAAACCAATCTACATTATACAGGTCCTGAAGCGCCTTATAAACATTTAGATACAGATCAAGCATATAGCTGGATCAAATCACCTCGATATAAAGGTCAACCAATGGAAACAGGTCCGCTTGCGCGAATCATGATTAGCTATGCATTGGGACGTAAAGATGTTAAAACACTTGTGGATGACACACTTGCAAAATTAAAAATACCTTTGTCTGCTTTACAATCTGCATTAGGAAGAACTATTGCAAGAGGATTAGAATCTGTTTTAATCGCAAAATGGATGCGTGAAGATATGGATCAATTATTAGCGAATATCAAAAATGGCAACCAAGTCACTTTTAACGCATCAAAATGGGAGCCTGAAACATGGAAAAAAAGTGCTAAAGGTGTCGGCTGGATCGAAGCACCACGTGGCGCGTTAGGACATTGGATTGTTATTGAAGACGGTAAAACAAAAGATTATCAAGCGGTTGTTCCGACTACTTGGAATGCATCACCAAGAGATAAAAAGGGGAATATTGGTGCGTATGAAGCATCTTTAAAAGGTACGCCTGTTGCTGACAAAAAACAACCGCTAGAAATTATTCGGATCATCCATTCATTTGACCCTTGTTTAGCATGTGCGGTTCACTTAACAGATTTAGAATCGGATACGCAAACAGAAATTCGTATTGGATAGGAGGAGTGACATATGGCAAATCCATATCATTTAGACGAAAGTAGCGAGTCGGCCTTTAAAAACGAATACCCTCCAAAAATAGAAAAAGTAAATAATGAAACTGTAAAAATTTATGTGTGGGAATTACCAGTAAGAATATTTCACTGGGTGAATGCCGCAGCTATTTTTGCTCTTATGATTACAGGAATTTATATTGGAAATCCATTTTTTGATTCAATGATACAAGGAGAAGCATCAGGTTTTATCATGGGATGGGTTAGATATATCCATTTCTTTTCTGCTTTCATCTTTACAGCGAATTTACTGGTTCGATTATATTGGACATTTGCTGGCAATAAGTATGCATCGTCTAATCTATTTCGCAAAATTTTCTGGAAGGATACATGGGAAAGCGTCAAGTTTTACTTGTTTTTAAAAAATAAAAAGCCACATTTTGTTGGACATAATCCATTAGCACAATTAAGTTATTGGGTTGTTATCGGTGTCGGTTCTATCATTATGATTCTTACGGGATATTACCTATATACAGAGCCACAACCAGAATCTTTCTTAGGCAAACTATTTCAATGGGTACCAGTGATATTTGGTGATAGTTTTGACATTCGATCATGGCATCATCTAGTCGCATGGGCATTTATGGCCTTTGTTGTTGCGCATATCTATTTATCCATCCGTGAAGATTATTTATCAAAGAATGGTACAATGAGTTCCATTTTTACAGGATATAAAACAGAATCAAAAGATTCCATTGAAGACATAAAGGATGAAAGCATGCCAGGAGAAAAAAATGACAAATACTATATGTAAGAAAATTACAATATTAGGTATAGGAAATACGTTGTACACAGATGAAGGGTTAGGCGTATATGCTTTATCTCCATTGGAAGAGTTGTATGGTAGTGATGATCAGGTAGAATTGGTATATGGTGCGACAGATGGCATGAGTCTTCTAGGTGTGGTGGAAGATACGGATTATTTAATGGTCCTTGATGCGATCAATGCTGGTAAAGAGGGAGGGCATATTATTCAATTACAAGGCGAGGAGATTCCCACCTATTATGGGGTTAAAATGTCTATCCATCAATTGGGATTTCAAGAAGTTCTCCTCGCTGCGAAATTGAGGGAACGTTATCCAAAGCATGTTATGATGATTGGCATGCAGCCCACTTCCTTAGAACTTGGTGTTGGTCTTACGACAACCAATCAGTCTCAATTACCAGCTCTTGTGCAATTAGTCGAGAAACAAATCAACAAATGGAAGAATGAAATCATATGAATCGATTAGAATTTCTGAAAGAAATAAAGAAAAGTCTTGTTGAAACGGTTCAATATGCTTGTGCCCCAATTATGGAAGATAAGATTGAAAAATGGAATCACTCACTTGATGTATTGTCGCAATTGCAATGGTGGCATGTGGCAAATCGGGTGAGTGAAACCAATAAAATCGAAGAAAAGTATATTGATCGCCAAACAATCATACTCGTTCATGACAATAAAAAATTATATGCTTATGACGGGTTTTGCCCTTCTTGTAAAAAATTATTAACGATAGTTCAAATCGATTCAACATGTAAATGTATGTACTGCGAAAAGGAATATTCTCTTGCAAGCCATGAAAAAAACGGCTTGCAAGAATTTCCTCTAAAAAAAGCTGAAGATGGTTATTATGTTGGTTTAAGAAAAAGAAAGTCTGTTTGAAATAGGTGATGAAATGCATGAAATGGCCCTTATGGGAGATATACTGGACATTATTATGAAAGATGCAGAAAGTAAAGGGATTAAACAATTTAGTAGAATTGATTTGATCGTCGGTGAGTTGAGCAATGCTATGCCAGATGCATTGACAATGGCATTTGAAATATATAAAGAACAGAATGCACAACTGTTTACAAAAGATGCTAGTCTTCATATTCAATTTGAAGAAGCTATGTCAGAATGCATTTTTTGTAAGACAGTTTACAAACCGGATTTCAAAATTTCTATTTGCCCATCGTGTCATATGCCATCTGGCAAATTAATCTCAGGTGAAACATTTCAAGTTTTATCCTATGAAGGGGAGTAATGAATTTGGAAGTAAAATTAAACACGAATGTATTAACCAATAATAATGTAGCTGCGGATTATAATAGAGACTTATTTCATAAGACGAAAACACTTGTTATCAATGTAATGAGTTCACCAGGTGCAGGAAAAACGACTTTATTAGAAGAAACCATCAAAAAACTATCCAAGCAATATCGCATTGGTGTTATTGAAGGAGATTTGGCTACTGAAAAAGATGCGGATCGTATTCGGCAACTAGGAGCAAAAGCAGTACAAATCAATACCCACGGCGGCTGTCATCTTGATGCACGAATGGTTGTTGCCACACTGCCTGAGTTCGATCTTGAAGAAATAGATATACTCTTTATCGAAAATGTTGGGAATTTGGTATGTCCATCTGGATATGATCTTGGTCAAAATCATAAAGTAGCTGTTTTAAGCGTGCCAGAAGGAAATGATAAGATTCCAAAATACCCACAAATGTTTATGCGTACGGAATTGGTTCTTTTAAATAAGGTAGATCTACTGCCATATTTAGATTTCGATGTGGAAACAGCAAAAGAAGACTTAAAAGGTATTAACCCTGAATCCACACTACTACCATTGTCAGCAAAAACACAGGAAGGTATGAATAGCTGGTATTCTTGGATTGACGAGGCCTATCAAGCATGCTTGAAACAGTAAAAGTTTCGATTGTTGGAAGAGTTCAAGGAGTAGGATTCCGTCCTTTTGTTTTTCAACTTGCACAACAATACGGCTTAAAAGGTACAGTGCAAAATAATATGGATGGTGTAGAAGCATTTATCGAAGGAAAAGCATCTGATGTTCAACTTTTTTTACAAAGTGTAAGAGAGAAAGCACCAAGATTAGCCAGAATTGATCAAATGACGATACAAAGAGAAGCGTTTATCGGATATAAGGAATTTTCGATTATTAAAAGTAGACGGGAAGGTACATCTCAGCTTGTTATTCCTGTGGATGCTGGTATATGCGATGAATGTTTGGCGGAAATAAATGATCCTTATAATCGTCGTTACCATTATCCTTTTACTACATGTACGCAATGTGGTCCCCGTTATACGATTATTGATGAACTCCCTTATGACCGTCCCTATACATCCATGTCTGATTTTGAACTATGCCCAAATTGTGAGCAGGAATATCATAATCCGTTAGACCGGAGACATCATGCACAGCCAATCGCTTGCCCAGAATGTGGTCCACACGTCACATTAATAAGCCATGATGGCAACATTGTAGCGGAACGTGACGAAGCATTAGAGATGGCCGGAAAATTGCTTATTGAAGGTAAAATCATGGCGGTGAAAGGTATTGGCGGCTTTCATTTATGTTGCGATGCTCTTAATGATCAAGCAGTTTCTTTATTAAGAAAGCGAAAAAATCGTCCTCATCGTCCATTGGCTGTTATGAGTTTTTCAATTGAAGATGTAAAGCGTTTTGCAAAAGTTTCATCTAAAGAAGAGGAATTGTTGAGAAGTGCAGAAGCCCCCATCGTTGTTTTACAAAAACGAAAGGAATATCATTTAGCCGAAAAAGTGGCGCCCGATATGAAGACAATCGGGGTTATGCTTCCTTATTCTCCTTTACATTATCTTTTGTTAAAAGAAGCAGGCAACAAGACACTTGTCATGACAAGCGCCAATGTTTCCGGTTTGCCAATTGTGTATAAAAACGAAGACTGTCATCCGTATATAGGAGAAATAGCTGATTTTTATTTGCTGCATGATCGTGAAATATTACATCCTGTTGATGACTCTGTTGTTCAAATCGTTCAAGGTAAAACAGATTTTTTCAGAAAATCTCGTGGCTATGTACCAGATGCCTTATATAGCAAGATGAATGTGGATGGCATTGTAGCATTTGGTGGACAACAAAAAACAACGTTTGCTTTAGGGAGAAATCATCAAATTTTTATAGGTCCGCATATTGGTGATTTGGATAACCTTTCTACGATTCATCACTATAGAAAAGAATTGCAACATTTGTTGAAATGGATTCAACCACATCAACGAATAGGCGTTGTTGATTATCATCCAAACTATCAAACGCGTGAATTAGCAAAAGAGTTTTCGTTTGATGAAGTAATGGAAGTCCAACATCATCATGCACATATGGCGGCTTGTATGGCAGATAATGACATGGAAGAACAGACATTTGCAATCATTTTGGATGGAACAGGTTATGGTTTGGACGGGAACTTATGGGGATTTGAAATATTTTATGGGGATTGCAGGCAGTTTCAGCGCTTGGCCCATTTAAAATATACAGCTTTACCAGGTGGTGAGGTCTGTATTCGTGAACCATGGCGCAATGCTTGTGGTATGCTTTTAACATTATTAGGTGATGAAGGATTTAAACTATGCGAGCAGCTTTTTCCTTCGCATAAAGAAGCAATACCTGTTTTTCGTGCAATGATTGAAAAGGGATTGAACACAGTTTATGCAGGAACTTGCGGCAGATTGTTCGACGCTGTAAGCAGCATGATCGGTATTTGTGAAAAATCTACTTATGACGGTGAAGCAGCCATTCGTCTGTCAGAACTAGCTCAGTTTGATCAACAAATAGAATCTTATCACTATGAAATTCAAGAGAATCAACAAAAATTAGTATTTGATTTTAGTAGAATGCTACTTGAAATAGTGCAAGATGTTCGTAACGGGAAAACAGTAGAAAAAATGAGTACAGCCTTCCATGAAACGATTGTACAGGCTTTAGTTGAAGGGATGAACCGTTTGCGGGACAATTTCCCACAATATAGTAAAAAGATCGTTTTATCAGGTGGTAGCTGCCATAATCGTTATTTAAAAGAACGATTGACGGCATGCTTAACAGCAGCAGGATTTGAAGTTTATAGTCATAAGCATATTCCATGCAATGATGGTGGCTTATCATATGGACAATTAATGGTTGCAGCAGCAAAAAGGGAGGAAAAACCATGTGTGTAGGAGTACCAGCAAAAATAATTGAAAAACATGAATATAGTGCTGTAGTAGATGTAATGGGATCACAAACAAATGTAGGGATTATTTTTGTACCAGAAGTTGAACTTGGTGATTATGTGATCGTCCATGCAGGACAGGCTATTTCAATTATCAACGAACAATATGCAAAAGAAAGTGTTGTTGAATGGAGGAAGATGGTTGATGCGCGAAATTCTGAACCAATCTTCTAATCCGGAAATTATTAAACCCATGCTAGAACTGGTCATAGAGAAAGCAGAAATGTTCAAACAACGTTTTCATAGAAAACCTGTTTTTATGGAAGTATGCGGTTCACACACACATGCATTAGCAAAATCAGGTATTAAACAAGCATTGAAAGAATATGTACGCCTTATCTCTGGGCCTGGCTGTCCTGTTTGCGTAACAGATCAGCGCTCCATTGATTCGATGATTGAATTATCACAAGGAGAAAATCGGATTATTTGTACGTTTGGGGATATGATGCGTGTACCAGGTTCGAAATATTCCTTGATGGAAGAAAGAACAAAAGGAAAAGATGTGCGCGTATTATATGCACCAACTGATGCCATTAAAATTGCGGAAGACAATCCTGAACAGGAAATTATTTTCCTGGGCATCGGATTTGAAACCACTATCCCTATTTTGGCTTTATTGATGCAAGAAGCAGAAAAAAAACAGTTAACAAACTTCTCCATTTGGATGACCACAAAGCTCGTTCGTCCAGTATTAGAATATTTACTACAATCAGGAGAAGTAGCTTTAGATGGTTTTCTTTTGCCAGGACATGTATCCATCGTTTTAGGGGAAGAAAACTATAGCTTTTTAGTGGATGATTATCATATCTCTGGAGTGATTGCCGGCTTTGAACCAGCTGAACTGCTAAGTAGTGTTCAAAAGCTTGTACAGTTAGCCTATGATGGTGAAGCAAAGATTATAAACGATTATCCATCTGTTGTGACAAAAAAGGGAAATAGTGCCGCTCGCAATCTAATGGCTCGATATTTTGAAGAATGCGATGAGGCATGGCGTGGTATAGGTACGATCGCTAAAAGCGGTTTGGATATTAAACCGGCGTATCGTCAATTCAATGCAAAACTCAAGTTTAATATTAAACAACAAGAACCAAGAAAGACAAAATGCCGTTGTGGTGAGATTATTGTTGGGAAAATCGATCCAGAGGAATGTCCTTTATTTGGTAAAGCGTGTACACCTCGCAAACCGATTGGTCCTTGCATGGTATCAGATGAAGGTAGCTGTTCAGCGGCCTATCTATTTATGAGGGGGCTTGGCTAAATGTCACAAACGATTAATTTGGCACATGGCGATGGTGGTGAATTGACCCATCAGTTAATACAAGATGTTTTTGTGAAAGCCTTTGGGAACAACGAAGAATCTAAATTTGATGCGGCCATTATTCCAGTGCAACAAGGTAAAATAGCTGTCACAACGGATTCTTTTGTTGTAAAACCACTATTCTTCCCAGGCGGTTCGATTGGAAAACTTGCCATATCAGGAACAGTCAATGATTTAGCCGTAAGTGGAGCAAAACCTTTGTATTTAACTTGTGGTTTTGTCATTGAAGAAGGTTTTGCATTAAAAGATTTAAAAACGATTGTACAAGATATGGCAGACGAAGCGAAAAAGGCAGGCGTGTTACTCGTTGCAGGCGATACAAAGGTAGTAGAACGCGGTGGTTGCGATGGTTTGTTTATCAATACAACAGGGATCGGCGTATTGACGAAAGAAACAGAAACAGTTCCTTCTTTTGAAGTTGGTGATGATGTGATTATCTCAGGAACATTAGGAGATCATGGAATTGCGATACTGACATCTAGAGGAGATTTAGGCATAAAAAGTGCTGTGGAAAGTGACTGTGCGGCATTAAATACAATGCTTGAAAAGGCTACTGCTGTTTCGAAACAAGTACGTATTATGCGTGATCCAACGAGGGGTGGTCTAACAACGACACTTGTTGAAATCGCAGAGGATTTTGGTGTAACGATTACATTAGAAGAAAATGCGATCCCGATTAAAGATGGAGTACGTGGTGCTTGTGATCTTCTAGGCTACGATCCGCTCTATTTGGCGAATGAAGGAAAAGCAATTATTGTCGTGGCACATGATGATGGAGATAAAGTACTAGAAGCCATTCGTCAGTTGCCAGAAGGACAAGATGCTGAATGTATCGGAAAAGTAACAGATACATCAAAAGGTCAATTGTTAATCGAAACGCCTCTTGGGGTAAAAAGAGCATTGCATCGTTTATCGGGTGTCATGCTACCTCGTATTTGCTAGGCTTTTAGGATGAAGCGACAAAATCCATTTTGTTCAGCTAAAAAGCATACAAGATGGATTTTATCCTATATTAACAGGCAATAAGATTCTTACCTCAAGACATCAGTAAATTTTTATGCTGATTATTTCGAATCTGTATATGAAAAAATGAGGGTTAACCTAATAATATTATGGTTAACCCTCATTTTATTTTTAAAAGAATCGTATTATTTAATAACAGGTATCGGTTAGGAAAAAGCAGAAGAAAAGTTATAAATTACGAGAATTTCGAAATTAATTGATGTAGTGTTCCATGAAGATTTGGAATATCTGACTGATTTACTGAAAATTTAACATGAGATTCATCGAATTCAAATGCTTCAGCTAACACCCCACCTAAGCTGCGCGCTTTACGATCTACTTGCAACATTCCTTCCACATAGTCGGGAGTTTGAGAGGTGAAAATAATTTCGATTTCATCTAGTCTTCCACGGAAACTACCGCTTGTTGGGATGAACTCAAATTCCTGTACAAAAGGATAGTGAGATTGTAAGTGATAAGGGGCTTGCTCACATTCAACTTCGCGGAGTCTGAAGCCGAGATTTGAAATCTCTTCTAGTATGTCTGCCACCAAAGCAGAAGGTTGTACCTCAATATAATCTTCATCTTTTGGATCAATAGCATTTGGAATATCTACATTTGTTTTAATCCAAACTTGTGATCTTCCGATTGTCACAGGTGTATCAATCGGTAATGTAAATGAAAATGGAATGTTTTTTTCTTCATTTGCTTGAATCGTTAAAGGTTTTGTGACTTGAACTTTTTCAATAACAGCTTTTTTCATAAATTCTGTGTCATTAATTTCACCCTTATACGTTGTGTAAAGGGTCAAATAGATAGCATCAATTTGTTGTTCTACGTTCCCTCCATGTATTTGTACCTCACCTTGGATAGTGTCTCCACCCGTATAAACTGAACTCTCCAATTTTGTTTCAACGGTTGCAGATCCAATCCCTATACTCGCTAAAGCTTTATGTAATATTGACATCATATATCCTCCCTTAATTGATTTCTATAATTATACGAATTATTTATAGAAAGAGTTTCAAAGTTGTCTATATTTTTTTAGAATAATATTTCTACCAGATGTGTTGAGTCCTCCAATTTAACCGGATGAAGAAAATGCGTATATATTTTCGAGGACTCGAGCAAGCCACAGCGAAGATTTATATAGATTGAAGTTTCGCAATGAGGCGTTTTTCTCACATATGGAGAGTCAACGGTTTGTCAAAATCTGATTGGTTCAACTGACACACAGAGGTGGATGAAAAAACTTTTACTGTGTAGTTATGGGTGGTCTTCTAAAGCAGTCAATCATTTTTAGCCAAAATCTATCATAGCATAAATACATGCTTGAGCTTTTGAGGAGGCTAATATGTTTTTCTTTAAGAAAGGCTTAGTGATCATCATCGGTAGTGTTTTTTTAGCCACTGGCATTAATGTATTTTTAGCACCTAACAAAATTCTTGATGGGGGATTCATCGGTGTATCTTTAATATTCAATTACCTTTTTAAGCTCAAAATAGGATTGACGATTTTAGTTTTAAGTGTACCGATATTTTGGATTGCTTGGTTCAAAAATAGAACATATTTTTACAACAGTTTGCATGGGCTAATGATTTCCTCTTTTTTAATCGATTTGTTTAAACCTTTACGTTTTCTTATAGATATGAATGCTATGTTTAGTTCATTTATTGGCGGAGTTTTGGTCGGTTTAGGGACAGGCTTGATGCTGCGATTTGAGATAAGCACAAGTGGAACGGATCTACTTGCACTTTTTTTAAGCAAAAAAATAGGGATTAATGTAGGCATTATCATTTTTGCTATTGATTCTGTCGTGATAACGATGGGGGGATTATTGATATCTGGTCATACATTTATGCTGTCAATTATTACGATAACAGCTGTTGGGATTACTACTAGCCTTATTACAGGAAACCGGCTACACACGTAAAATAAGCTAGTAGTGATCGGGACGGCTACATTCCTCGCAAACACCAAAAAGTATCAACTCATGCGCATAGACTTGGTGCTTGGTAATCTGGCTTGCAATGCTTTCAATATCAATCAAATTTGGATAATGAAAATCCGTAGCTTGGTGGCATCTAATACAAATTACATGATAATGTGATTGTAAATTACCATCATATCTTGTTAAGGTAGGCATAATAGAGATTTTACGAATCAATTGTTTTTCTAGCAATAATTCAAGCTCTCTGTTTACGATATCGATCGTTAATGACGGAAATTTTGTGCGCAATGCATCAAAAACATCCTTAGCCATAGGATGGTTCGTATTATTTTGTAAGTACTTTACAATAGCGACTCGTTGATCGGTAATTTCTAAATGTGACGCTTCTAAAATCTGTTCTACTTGATCTATTTTTGAAATGTACAATCATATTCCTCCTCATATATAAATCATCATTTGGTTTTACTGTATCAACTTTCTATTAAGATCTTTTTACAGTGTTATTAATATATTCTATAACATCTGTAATTATTTCATAAAAGTTACAAATTGTACGTGAATATTTTTTCTTTTTTGAAAGAGTTGAAAGAATGAATAATTTATGGTAAATTATTAAAAATTCGATAATGACAATTCGGTGAAAAAGAGAGTAACTTTCATGTACGATTTCAGCAAGCGAGGGTAGATGTGAGCCTAGTATGGTCATGAAAATGAACCGCACTTTGGAGAAGAAACTTGAATGATAGTAGAGGATTTCCGGGGAGTTCCCTCGTTAACAATGTTAAGTGGTTGATCTATTTCAACAACTAGAGTGGTACCACGGGTTTAACTCTCGTCTCTGAATATGAGGCGGGGGTTTTTATTTTTGTAAAAAAGGAGAAAATTTAATGGAAAACATTGTAATTGAACGATTACTAAAAGTATTGAAAGGTAAAGTGTCAGTTCAAGAAGTTGAAAACTTATTAGAAAAACCAAAATATGAATATCTTGGTGATATCGCTTTTCCATGCTTTATGCTGGCGAAGCAATTTCGAAAAGTAGCCAATGGAAAAAAATATATCATATAAACTAGAAATAAATGATTATGAATGGACGGTTTATACACAATTAGTAGAATTTCCTGCTGTTATCGAGCGAGCATATGAGTTAACTGATTCTTCAATTGTAGCAAAATATGTCTTGAAATTAGCTCGTGTATTTAACAAATATTATGGTCATACAAAAATTCTGGAGCCTGATGATTTTTTAAACGGTCGTTTAGCATTATGTGAATGTGTAGCGATTGTATTAAAAGAATCTATGCGATTGTTAGGTATTGAAGTACCAAAAAGTATGTAACATATCAATATTAAACTCCAATAGAACCTTCTATCATTCTAGTGGTTAGAGGGTTATTCTATTTTGTGATAAGATTTATGAAGAATGTCTGTTTTATATATAAAGGAGAGTGACCAAAAAATGGGACGTGTTGTAATACTTGCTGAAAAACCTTCGCAAGCAAAGGCATATGCGGACGCATTTAAAGTGGCGAAGAAAACAAAAAACTATATTGAATTGCAGCCATCCGCTACATTTCCTCAAGGGGCAACAATCACTTGGGGAATCGGTCACTTAGTGGAACTGAAACAACCTGCAGATTACAAACCGGAATGGAAAAGATGGTCACTCGCTCAGTTACCAATGATTCCTGAACAATACGAGTTTCGCGTATCAAAAGGAAAGTGGGATCAATTTCAAGAAGTAAAACGACTTTTTAGAGAAGCGGATATCCTCATTAATGCATGTGACGTTGATCGTGAAGGTTCTAATATCTTTTATTCCATTTTACGGCAAACAGGTGTACGTAATAAACCAATCCAACGATTGTGGATCAACTCTCTAGAAATTGATGAAATTCGAAAGGGATTCGCCCATTTAAGAGACAACCGCAAAGATTTACTCTTATATCGTGAAGCACAAACAAGGCAAATCAGTGATTGGCTAGTGGGTATGAATGCAAGTAGACTTTATACCATGCTTCTAAAAGCAAAAGGATTGCAGGAAACGATGTCAATTGGGCGTGTACAATCTCCAACCGTTTATATGATTTATAAACGTCAAATAGAAATCGAAAACTTTAAGCCATCCAATTTCTATGAGTTAACGGGGGATTTCTTATCTGAGAAGGGACCTTATAAAGGAAAGGCCGCTGTTAAAAAGGATAAACGAGAAGAAGCAGAAGCCATTTTAATGCAAGCGAATATCAAAGAAAATGAGTCCCTGCCTGGTACAATAAAAGAAATCAAGAAGGTTAAAAAATCTGTAAAACCGCCAAAGCTTCATTCATTATCTACTTTACAGGCAAAAGCCAATAAAATATGGAAATACAGCCCTGCAAAGGTATTAGAAATTGTCCAATCTCTCTATGAAAAGAAACTTGTATCCTATCCACGTTCAGACTGTCAATGGATCACAGAAGCAGAATTTGATTATTTGGTCAAGCAGGTTCCTAGTTATCAGAGGATCATTGGACAGGCATTTGAAGTGGTAAACAATCGTCCACAAAAACGGTATGTAGATTCTTCAAAGGTAGAAGAGCACTATGCCATCATCCCAACTAAAAGTATACCATCTGAACAGAAAATAGTGGGATTGCCACCAATGGAACGAAACATTTACATGGAAATCGTGCGCAACACAATCGCTATGTTTCATCGAGACTACCAATATGAAGAAACGACCATTCTAACAGATGTAAAAGGTATTGAGTTTAAAACGATTGGTAAAGTGGAGCTTGATAAAGGTTTTCAAGAGCTATGGCCTATGTCGATTAAAAAGAAAAAAGATGAAGAACCATTATTACCAGCTGTTACAAAACAAGAAATAGTAGAAGCTAAGATTCACATCCATGAAGGAACCACTCAGCCTCCAAAACCATATACGGAGGGACAACTTGTTCAGATGATGAAAACCTGTGGGAAATTGATAGAAGACGAGGGAGAAAGTGATATTTTAAAAGAAGTAGAAGGACTTGGGACAGAAGCAACGCGTGCAGGTATCATTGAAACCATTAAAAAACATGGCTACATAGAAGTAGCTAAAAACATTGTGACGATTACAGACAAAGGAAGAGTTCTTTGTGAAACCATCGAAGGTTCTCTATTATCAAGTCCTTCTATGACAGCAAAATGGGAAACTTATCTTCGTAAAATAGGGAATGGCAACGGCTCACAAGAAGCCTTTTTGGGGAGTATTTCCAAATTTCTTCATCATTTAATTGAAGTAACACCAGCAAAAGTAGCAGGTACAAATATACAAGCTGCATTAACAACAGCACAATCCAAAGAACCAGTTGTAGCATGTCCAATTTGCCATCAAGGAAAAATGGTTGATCGAAAATCGTTTTATGGCTGTTCAAATTATAAAGCAGGCTGTAAATTTACAGTTTCAAAAACGATTGCTGGTAAAAAATTGTCGCCTAATCAGGTAAAAGATCTTTGTCAAAACGGGATTACAAAAGAAATGAAAGGATTCAAATCCAAAAAAGGAACTAGTTTTTCCGCAAAACTGAAATTAGATCAAGGGAAAATTGTTTTTGAATTTCAATAGATGAATCTCTATGTTTCCAATGTTTTGTCCTCATTAAAATGGAAGAATGTATAGTGAAAGATTATGGTGGAAACTTTACTCGGCACGGCTTTCATTACCCTTCACTAGGGGTGATTGTGCCAATTTGAGCTTTTACAAGGCAGTTGGTCCAATCTCGTATCCTCTGGAGTTTATCCCGCTTTAACGGGCAGTAAGACACCCCTCTTAAGATTTAGAGAGACGAGAAAGATAGATGGGGGGCGGGATCAACTGCCCATAAAAGCCCGATTGGTTCAGGCCAACAAGATGTTGGTCACTCAGGTGTTGCCATAGGACGTGGCGCTTTTAACCTGAGTTCCTCTGTTTCAGTGAAGGATGAAGAAAACCCCCACTGATGGAAGCTTCACTTTATTTGTGTTTGTGGAGATTTTACTGCGCGTTCAAGCAAAATGAGTGGACATTTGGATAATTTTATGAGATAATATTATCTATGCTGATTAGCTAGTTTGGTGAAAATTGGCATTCTGCTATTTGTTTTTGATCATACTTATTCACACTGGCGTGGCTAAAGGGTCACAAGGACGCAAAAGAAGGTAGGGTTTGCGTTGCTTAGGTTAGAAGGCTTTCCAGTGGAATTTTACCGCGGCAAGAAAGTGTGGTACTTTCTCGTACTATTTCCCGAATAATCGGGTTGAAAATAATAGACTTTTATAAATTAGCTAATAAATTTAATCCAAGGGGTATGCTCTAGATAGGTAGAGTATGCCCCTTGTCCAATTTGTGGAGTAGTTACATAAAAACTTCTATGTATAGAATTGATGAATTTGGGAATTCTATAGTTGGAGGTGAGCTTGATGGCGAAGAAAAAGAAAAATAAGAGCCATACAGATCGTGAAGAATATGGTGCAGGCTACGATTTAAGTCCGGATGATCTAGAGGTCATTGGTCAAAATAATGCAGCAAAAGCAAACAATAATCATGAAAATAAAGGGAAACCTGCAAATAAGGAAAACCCGTCAAAACTCAATCAATAACCTGAACGATTAAGGCATCACAGGTGATACATGAATAAAATGTATTCTCTGTGATGCTTTTATTCTTGTATAGATCAAAAGTCCAACATAATAAGATCCTCTATAATTGTAAAAATACATATGCGTAAAACCAAAAATCAGTTCATCATCTATTTTTATGGATAAATTGGGATGATTAATATGTCTGGAGTCCTCTATCTAAATGGCTTTATATCCTTACTTCATATTTCCTGTTTGAGAACGAATCATTTTAATAATATTCATCTGAACAATGCCCATTTCTTCTGGCGTTTCTTTCGCGTCATTAGACAGCCATTCTTCAATCAATCCGAAAATAGCTGAAGCTGAAAATGAAAGAAAGTAGCTTTGAAATTTCTTTACTTCTTCATTTGCAAAATTTTGAACGCTCTCTTTTGGAATATGTGGCAGGAGCTTTTTCAAAATCGTTTCTTTATATATTGATTTTACCTTTATGGCAAAAGACGGGTCACCAGTGGGACCAAGCAATACTTTGAAGGCATGAACTTCTTTGCGAAAGTACGTGAACATTTGAATGATCGGCGGGTAAGGTTGCCCGTTTTCGATAAAACCTAACCCTTCCAATGGTTCAACATCTTTCAAACAATTTTTCATACCAGCAAGCAGTCTTTCTTGTATTTGTTCCATTAAGTCGAATTTATCCGAATAGTGTAGATAAAACGTTCCACGATTTAATCCTGTCTCATTCGTTAAGGCTCTGACTGTAACGCCTTGAATTCCATGAACAGCCATTATTTTGATAAAAGCATTTTCTAATTTTTGCTTTGTTTCTGAGTTCATTTGTTCATGAATTTTTCCCATTAAACCATGATCCTACCTTTCTCTCAACATTTTAAAAAGCCTATTAATATTTTATCAAAACGGAGTCATCTAGGTATTTTCAGACGCATATTTTTTTAACAGAGGGATCAATGATTAGATAGGTTCTGATGTCATGCTGGCATCGTATTGTAGAAAAAAGCTGATTAACTTCACTTAGTAGAGTTAATCAGCAAAAATAAATGAAGAAAGCCAATTGATGAAACTTATACAAGAACATCATACCACAGTGGGTATATATTGTCGCTTTGTTTGGCTGTTTTTTTGATGTGCATTAAAAACAAGATTAGTGCAATTCGTCATTAATGTCACATAATAGAGTGTTTATTAATTAAAATGATCGGAGTACAAAGCGCTATGAATTCAATCGACCGATTCAGGCTATTTTTTAATAGTAGCAAAATCTCTACATACTCCTATAGGTATGATAGTATTGACCAAGTTGAGTTATAGAAAAGTACTAAATAAGGGTCGCACCTTAAATGTTGGAAATCATCCTATGCACTGCTTGGATAATAAAATGTATAGAATTTTTAATGGAGGAATGTTAGATATGGATAATGTTAAAACTAAAGTGAAAGCTGTATGGAATGGAGGAATCATGGGAACGGGTTCTTTAAAAGGAGAGAATGTCGACACTCAAATTGCTATTTCCAAATCTTCAGGTGGAAATGGCAATGGTGCAGAACCGCAAGAGTTACTTGTTTGTTCCGCAACAACTTGTTATATAGAAACGCTTACTTACATGTTAGAAAGTAGAAAATTACCTGTAGTTGAATTAATGGTCAATTCTGAAGCAACTATATCAGAGGATGGATTTCATATCATACACTATCCTAAAATTATTTTAGACACTAATGCAACAGAAGAACTCATCCAATCTACTTATAG
The DNA here is from genome assembly GCF_007896505.1 of Rummeliibacillus sp. SL167. Lineage (NCBI taxonomy): Bacteria > Bacillati > Bacillota > Bacilli > Caryophanales > Caryophanaceae > Rummeliibacillus > Rummeliibacillus sp. SL167. Next base: position 828,171 of record NZ_VCBM01000001.1, read on the forward strand.
AGTGATAGAAGGAGCGGATAGAGGATGTAAAGTTGGAAATCTATTAAGAAAAGCAAGAATTATCATTAATATTGAAGGAAAAGTTACAATACAATAACCCTACATTCATTTATAACTGGTAGATACAATTGTTGATTGGGGCGTTAATCTTAAAAGATTGGCGCTTTTTTATATGGAATATTTTTTACTATTTTTAATTGATAATTTCATCCATAGATAAATGTAGATTTTGTAATTAAATTGGTAACGCAGTCAATTAGCGGAACAGGATTATTTGCTGAGGTAGTCTCCCACTTTGAGCATTAATCATGAAGTACGTTGAATGAGGTATTATTTAAGCCGTATTGATAAAGCCATATATTTATAGTCCTAATGATACCGTTGAAGCGTAACGCAAAACGTTCAACACTTTTTTCAACACTGTTTATTGAGTTCAATTTTTTGAACGATTACACTATATTATATAGTCAACACAGTGTTTAGTGAAGGGAGTGATGATAATGGCTGTTTCCGTTGAGATTTCTCATGTTCAAAAACAATTTCGTAAACATATTGTTTTACAGGATATTAGTTTAACAGTTGAAAAAGGAAAAATTTTTGGGATGATTGGTCCCTCTGGTTGTGGGAAAACGACTTTAATCAAAGTAATGGTTGGGATGTTAAAAGCAGATCAAGGTCAAGTAACAGTGTTAGGCGAGCTAGTTCCACAATTTGATTTAATCGAGAAAATAGGCTATATGGCACAATCTGATGCTCTTTATACAGATTTAACTGGCAATGAAAATCTACAATTTTTCGCTAAATTATATCACTTATCTAAAAAGCAAAGAGCTGAAAAAATTGCCTATGCTGCAGAAGTTGTCCAATTAAAAGATGACTTAAAACGAAAAGTGCAAGATTATTCTGGTGGTATGAAACGGCGTTTATCTCTTGCGATTGCGTTGATTCAAAATCCAGAAATCCTCATTTTAGATGAGCCTACCGTTGGGATTGACCCTGCATTGAAAAAAATGATATGGATGGAATTGGAGCGACTTCGGGATAAAGAACAAAAAACCATTTTTATCACCACTCATGTCATGGATGAAGCAGAAAAATGTGATGAACTTGCGTTAATGCGTGAGGGGAAAATTCTTACACAAGGCACACCAAAGAAATTGAAGACAGCCTTTGATGCAGACAATTTTGATGATGTATTTTTGAAGGCAGGAGGGTATCAAGCATGAGATTTTTCGCATTAGTGACACGCATTATGCAGCAAATGTTTCGTGATAAAAGAACGATGGCATTATTGTTTTTAGCACCATTACTTGTTTTAACATTGATGTATTTCATTTTTCATTCAGATGAAGTGGATACTACTTTAGGGGTTGTCGGACTCGATGAAAAAGTTGTCACGCTGATTGAACATGGTGATATTAACGTTAAGAAATATGATCATTTATCTCAACAACAGGCGCTTGATGATAAATTAGATGGTTGGCTAAAAGTGGAAAATGGCAAAGTTTTGTTAACACTGCAAAACGATCAGCCAAGTCGCGCAAAAGCACTTCAATTGAAGTTAAAACAAACATTATCTGGTCAACAACAGCAGGCTATACCTATTTCGATCGATTACGTTTATGGAGACAAGGATACCGTTTTATTTGATGTCATTAGCCCTATTCTAGTAAGCTTTTTTGTCTTTTTCTTTGTCTTTTTAATTGCTGGTATTGCATTGCTCAAAGAGCGTACAACGGGCACTTTAGAAAGATTACTATCGACTCCAATTAGAAGATATGAGGTTGTATTAGGGTATTTAACAGGTTATGGTATTTTTGCTATCATCCAAACACTAATTGTTGTTTTCTATGCAGTGAATGTGTTGGATGTTGTGTTGGTTGGCTCTATTTGGAATGTACTTCTCATTAATTTATGTTTGGCATTGGTTGCACTATCACTTGGCATTTTACTATCTAGTTTTGCATCATCAGAGTTCCAAATGGTACAGTTTATTCCATTGGTCATTATTCCTCAAGTATTCTTTACAGGACTATTCCCGATGGATGGGATGGCAGATTGGCTAGTAAATGTAGGTAGAATTATGCCTCTTTACTATGCATCAGATGCCATAACTGGTGTCATGTATAAAGGCTATAGCTTTAAGGACATAGGTTTCGATTTGTCAGTCTTAGTAGGGTTTGCGCTCGTATTTATCATTTTAAATATTTTCTCATTGAAAAAGTATAGAACACTTTAAGAAATTCGTTTAAATTTATTGACTTTCAACATAATTTGTTGCATCCTTATAGATAATATAAGCGAAGTGAAGATTAGTACGTATGTCACTTCTGTGAAAGAGAGCAATGTTCATCGGCTGAAAGGCATTGTAACAGAACCATGCAGAACCTACTTCATAGCTCCTAGCAAAACTAGGCGCAGTCTCTAGCGTTATGAGAAATGAGTGGAGTATCGAATACGATGATATTCAACTAAGGTGGTACCACGAAGAGTTACCCTTTTCGTCCTTATTTTTAGGATGAAAAGGGTTTTTTTGTTAGGAGGATTTGTGTGATGGAAAAGAAACGAATTGTCGTGAAAATTGGAAGTAGCTCTCTGACGAATGAAAAAGGGGAGATAGATCAGCTCAAATTTCATGATCATATACAAGCTATTGCGAAATTGAAGCAAACGGGTCATGAAGTAATACTTGTTTCTTCAGGTGCTGTTGCATGTGGATTTCGAAAGCTTGGTTATTCTTCGAGACCTGTTACACTAAAAGGAAAGCAAGCTGCTGCCGCTGTAGGACAAAGCTTGCTTGTTCAATCCTATACTGAACAGTTAAGTACGTATGACATTGTAACGGCACAAATTTTATTGACAAGAACGGATTTTTCGAAAAAAGATCGCTACAAAAATGCATATGCAACACTTTCCGAACTGCTTGATCGTTCAGTCTTACCAATTATTAACGAAAATGACACGGTTTCTATTAAAGAACTGACCTTTGGGGATAATGATATGTTATCAGCATTAGTAAGCGGTTTAGTACATGCAGATCAGTTGATTATATTAACGGATATTAATGGCCTTTATAATGCTAACCCTAAAAAAAATCCAGATGCTGTCCGTATTAATCGATTAACTGAAATTACGGAGGAACAATTAGAATTTGCGACAGCTGAAGGTTCAAAAGTAGGTACCGGCGGCATGCAGTCAAAAATACATGCTGCAAAGATAGCTTATGATCTAGGGGTGAAAAAGGTATTCATAGGAAGAGGAAAGGGAGAAAATAAGCTCTTAGAAATTTTAAATGGCAAGGGGGATGGTACCTATATTGAAAACGATCAATTACCTGTCTTAAACAGTCAAAAACAATGGATTTCCATATTTTCACCAGTGGCTGGAAAAATTACGATAGACCATGGTGCAGAAATTGCATTAATCGAACATGGAAAAAGTCTATTACCAGCAGGTGTAATTGGGTTAAATGGCGAATTTTCTATAGGAGATGTGGTAGAAGTCTATGGCACTGATGGACTTCTAGGAAGAGGGGAAATTTTTTATTCCTCAGAATTATTGAAGAAAGCGATGGGCAAAAAAACAAGTGAAATCGATGCACCATTTATAGAAGTGATTCATAGGGATCGCTGGGTTCGAATATGAGGAGGTTTCGTTATGTCAGAAGTTTTAGAAAAAGGTAAACTAGCGAAGCAAGCTAGCTTCCGATTAAACCAACAATCTACAAAAGAAAAAAATGAAGCATTAGAGCTAATTGCACAACAGTTAATAATAGATCAACAACGGATTATCCAAGAAAATGAAAAAGATATTGTGGCAGGAAAAGAAAAAGGTCTTTCACCATCTGTGTTAGATCGCATTCTATTGACAGAAGATCGGATACAGGGGATTGTAGATGGTATTCGATTAGTCATTAGTCTACCAGATCCAGTTGGCGAGTGCCTGGAAAAAATCGATAAGGAAAATGGTTTGCATATTGAAAAAAGACGTGTTCCTCTTGGTGTGATCGGAATGATCTATGAGGCGCGTCCTAATGTTACTGTTGATGCAGCAACATTAGCATTGAAAACTGGGAATGCAGTAATTTTACGTGGTAGTTCTTCAGCCATTCATTCTAATCGTGCATTGGTGAAGTCTATCCATGAAGCACTAAATCAATCTAAACTACCTATAGATTCTGTTCTATTAATTGAAAATACAAGTCATGAGGCAGCGGAAGAACTATTCCATTTAAAGAAATATATTGATGTACTCATTCCTCGAGGTGGAAAAAATTTGATCGGTACAGTTGTTTCAAAGGCAACGGTTCCAGTACTTGAAACAGGCGCGGGCAATTGTCATATTTTTATCGATGAAACAGCAAAAGCTCAAATGGCGAAGGACATCGTCATGAATGCCAAAACACAAAGACCTTCTGTTTGCAATGCAGCGGAAAGTCTACTAATCCATGAAAAATGGTTTGCATCTCATGGGAAAGAGTTTATCGATCATTTGCTAAATGCAGGGGTGACCATTTATGGAGATCCAACCATTCAGAAGGCAAATGAAGCTGTCAAGCAAGCAACAGAAACGGATTGGGGAACAGAATATTTAGCCTTATCATTAAGTGCAAAAATTGTGAAAAATGTAGAAGAGGCAATCGATCATATCAATCAATATGGGACGAAACATTCAGAAGCCATCATTACGGAAAACTTTGAAAATGCAGCAAAATTTCAAACTGGGGTAGATGCAGCGGCCGTGTATCATAATGCATCCACTCGTTTCACAGATGGTTTTGAATTTGGTTATGGTGCCGAAATTGGAATCAGCACCCAAAAATTGCACGCAAGAGGCCCTATGGGATTACCTGCATTAACATCTACTAAATACTATATTTCGGGAAATGGCCAAATTCGCGAATAAGTTAGAAAAATAGGATTCAAAGGTCGATTTACAGATTAATATTATAGTATAATAACCACGAAATGATTTTATAGAGAAAGCAGTGATCATAATGGCAACAGCATCACATACAGTAGAAGTTTCAGTACCACAAAAAGAAGTTTGGGATTTTGTCAGTCATATGGAAAAGTGGGCAACATTAGTACCAGGATATCGCGAACATCAAATTTTGAATGACAAACAATCTACATGGACATTTGCAGGGAATGTTGGGGTTTTGAAAAAAGAAGTCAAAGTACAAATTGATATTACAGAATGGGAAGAACCACATAAAATCAGTTTCACTTTAACCGGTTTATCAGATAAATTTTCTGGTCAAGGGTACTTTGAAGATGTTGAATTAGGTGCGAACAAAACACAAATGACTGGTCACTTAGAAATGAAAGCAGGTGGACTTGCTGCTCCTGTCCTAAATCCAATTTTTGTTGCTGTTCTTCCAAAGGCAACAAGCATATTGACCAATCGCGTTGCTAATAAAATTCAATTGGTTCATGCGTAGATCTAGATGCTAAAGATCTGGTATATTTTTGCGTGGCATAGTTGGAAATGAAAATATATATTCATAATAATATTTTAATCAGGCATGTTGATTAGGGAAAAATCAACATGCCTGTATTCCTGTTTTTACATAATAAATCGGCTAAAAAATCCCAGATTACATTTGATAAGGTGTTTTATCAGAAATAATTTTGAAATAAATCCCTTTTGCATCTTTTGATAAGGCATCTTTAATAGCATCTAAATCCACTAATTCATTTGTTCCGACATATTTTGCGAATTCATCTATTAAACAATCAAAAGAATCCGTGAATAACTTACGCATGTTATCAAAATCTAAGTTTCTAAAGTTGCCATCGATTTGGAATGCTTCAATGGAATTCATTTGTTTGGAAGCTCCTGCAAAACGGTCATCATAAACGGTATAACTTTCATCTGTAAGGGCAATGATAAATAGCTCTTCGCCTGTTACTGTTTTTAACTCAATATGGTTTTTATGTTTTTTGACATCAACAATAATATGAATACCTTCTGCATGTCGAATGTTAAATAATGACAAATTAATTTCCTCCTCTATATAAAACTGCTTTTTACAATTATTAGAATAACATAAGAATGAACAAGTAAAAGAAAAAATATTATATTTTTTCGTAAATTCCCTTCATATTTTCTTGATTGAATCTGTGGACAATAAATTCAATGCATTCATAAATAAATAAATGTTAAAAGTCAAGGATATAATATTAAAAAAACAAATAATTCAATTCTTTGTGCATTTTTTCACATGAAATGTTCAAATTTAATGGAAACTCTATAAAGAAAGGTGTATTATCAAATGTAGAGTTATAAAAGTGGTTCATTCCACAAATTATAAGGTAGAGGTTGAATTTAAATCGTCAAAAAGACAATTGTTTCTATTGAAAAACGAGCACTTTTAAAAAAGGTAAACTTTCATCATCAGGATTTATCTCCTATTGATGGAAAAGGAAACATAGGCTAAATAGTTACTAGCTATGACAACGTCTATATTTCGAAATCAATCGAGCTTTTACTGGCAAATGATTCTATTCCATCCTCTATTGGATTTTCACAATCTCGAGGAGGAGAATGGATTGCCATTAATGCGATAAAAGTGGCGTGGTATGATTTTGGGCATTGTTGGTCAAATTCATCAAACAACTGAAATGTCGAAAGATGATTGAGTATGACTTCTTTAAATTATCTGTATTCACAAATAATAAGTAAATAGTTATTGCAAAGGAGAATTGGATATGTCAGAAGCGACTAATCAATTACAAGCTGGGCAACCCGCTGTAAGCCAAGAAAAACTTGATGTATTGGATCAATTATTAAAACCTGAGGTACAAGATTCTATTACAGCATTGGTTAACGAATTACCTAAGTTAACTGAAATGGTAACAACTTTAACTAAAATCTATGATGTTGCAGTATCATTATCAACAGATGAAATATTAAAAAATGATATTGCTGGTGCTGTAGGTGAAATCGCAACTCCAGTTGTGAACTCAGCAAAAGGTCTAGCTGCAACAGCAATTGAAGCAAAAGATCGTGCTGCTGAAAGCACTGAAACAATTGGACTATTTGGTATCATTCGTTTACTAAAAGATCCACAAGTACAACAATTTTTCCGTTTTACGAATGCCTTCCTTCAAGTGAACGAAGAACATAAAAATTTAAAATAGTCTTTTCTTAACATCAATACTGATTCTGATTACGGAGGATTAATTATGTCAAAAAAAATCATCATTTTAGGTGCTGGTTATGGTGGCGTTCTAACTGCCTTAACTTTCCGCAAATACGCAACAAAAGATGACGCAGAAGTTACTGTCGTCAACCAATTTCCAACTCACCAAATTATTACAGAACTTCACCGTTTAGCTGGTGGCACAATTAGTGAACAAGCAGTTGCATTCCCATTAGAAAAAATCTTCAAAGGGAAAGACATTGATCTTCACATCGCTAAAGTTACTGAAATTTCACCAGATAACAAGTTCGTTAAATTAGATGACGGTTCATCTCTATCTTACGATGTCCTTGTAGTGGCTTTAGGAAGCCAAACTGGATATTTTGGTATCCCAGGATTAGAAGAAAACAGTATGGTCCTTAAATCTGTTAACGATGCAAATAACATCAATGCACATATCGAATCTAAAATTAAAGCTTACGCTGAAACAAAAGATCCAGCAGATGGTACAATTGTTATCGGTGGTGGCGGTCTAACAGGTATCGAACTTGTTGGTGAAATCATCGATCATATGCCAAAAGTGGCTGAAAAATATGGTGTTGACTTCAGTGAATTTAACGTTAAATTAGTGGAAGCAGGTCCAAAAATTCTTCCTGTATTACCAAATACTCTTATTGAACGTGCGACAGAATCACTTTCTAAACGCGGTGTAGAATTCTTAACAGGTCTCCCTGTAACTGCCGTTGAGGGTAACAAAATTTCTCTTAAAGATGGCCAAGTGATCGAAGCAAATACATTTGTTTGGACTGGTGGCGTAGCTGCACTTCCAGTTGTTGCTGAATCTGGCTTAGAAGTAAATCGTGGTAAAGCAACGATCAACGAATACTTACAATCAACTTCTCATTCTGATGTATTCGTTGTTGGTGATAGTTCTGTATTGATCCCTGAAGAAGGTGCTCGTCCATTATATGCACCAACTGCTCAAGTTGCATGGCAAATGGGGGAAACTGCAGGATATAACTTATTTGCTCAATTAAAAGGTCAACCTTTGAAAGAGTTCAAAGCAGTTAACTCTGGTACACTTGCTTCACTTGGACGTAAAGATGGTGTAGCTACAGTTGGAGCGAACAACACTGAACTTAAAGGCTTGCCTGCTACTTTGATGAAAGAAGCAAGTAACATCCGTTACCTATCACATATTAAAGCGTTATATGGTTTAGTATATTAAGCAAAGTTTTAAAAACCCGATTTTCTTATGGAAAGTCGGGTTTTTTTTAAGTTTAATATCGTTTAATTACTGTTAAAGGTTTTTAACATGAGATTCTGAAAAATCCCACATTTTTTGTAGTGAAAACTTATAATAAGAAGAAAAAGCACGAATGCTAATGAATCAATGAACTGCATCTCCCATTGTTAGATCATGTTTATAACAATGGGGGCAGTTTAAAATAGCATTTGTGCCTTTTTAATGTTCGTTATTATTTGATAGGGGATAACAAGTCCCATCATTGAATTTGTTCTAAAAAGTGTCGAGTTCGTTCGTGCTGAGGATGCGTAAATATCTCATCTGGTGTTCCTTTTTCAACAATTTCACCATGATCGATAAAGACTATCTCATCTGCCACCTCTTTGGCGAACCGCATTTCATGAGTGACTACAACCATCGTCATGCCTTCTTCAGCCAAATCTTTCATAACTTGCAATACATCGCCTACAAGTTCAGGATCTAATGCAGATGTAGGTTCGTCAAAGAGCATCACTTTTGGTTCGATTCCCATTGCTCGTGCGATACCTACACGTTGCTGTTGACCACCAGACAATTGAAAAGGATAATCGTCTATTTTATCAGCAAGTCCTACTTTATTGAGTAATTGGATTGCCTTTTCTTTAGCTTGCTTCTTTGGAATTCCTTTAACGATAACAGGCCCTTCCATTACATTTTCAAGGGCAGTTTTATGAGGAAATAGATTATAATTTTGAAAAACCATTCCTGTTAAACTGCGAAATGAAACGATCTTTTTTTGAGGAATTTCTTTTCCATTAAAATTCATTAGATGATCATCTATTTCAATTGCTCCAGATGAAGGAATTTCAAGTAGATTTAAGCATCTAAGCAAAGTCGTTTTGCCAGAACCGGAAGGACCAATGATGACGATCACTTTACCAAGTTCTACCTCTAAGTCAATTCCTTTAAGAACTTCTAAGTCACCAAATGATTTATGAAGATTTTTGATGCTGATCATATCTAATACTCCTCGTATAATAAATTTTAAGTTAATAACTGTTCCTTGAAAATTGAATAGTTTTTATCTTCAGGGCTACATCCAAAAATGATAGATGGAAAACTTTCTTCTTGGGTACTCTTTTTTAGAAATTCTTCTCTAGCTTTTATCAATCATATACTTGACTTAATACCAGAAGTCTTTTGTCCTTCTATTATTATTTTGATACATATCGATCTAGCCGGGATTCAATTCGTCCTTGAATAATAGAAAGAACAGTACAAATTATCCAATATAAAATAGCTACTTCAGAGTAGAGTAGTAAGAATTCATAGTTCGTCGAAGCTATTTCTTGTGCTTTTCGACACATTTCAGATACAAGGACAAGCGATGCCAGTGACGTATCTTTTACAAGACTAATAAAAGTATTTGATAATGGCGGAATAGATACACGAACAGCCTGAGGGAAAATGATGCGTTTAAGTGTTTGTGTACGATTCATTCCGATAGAATAGCCAGCTTCCCATTGCCCCTTAGGAATGGATAAAATGGCGGCTCTAATAATTTCAGAGGCATAAGCGCCTACATTTAGTGAGAATCCAATGATCGCAGATGGAAATGGATCTATTGTAAAACCTAAATTAGGTAATCCATAAAAGATAATAAACAATTGAACAAGTAAAGGTGTTCCACGAATAATGGAAACATAGATACGTGCAATTGTATTCAAAATTTTACTTGCTGAAATCCGGGCTAGCGCTGTCAAGATAGCAAGAATTAGTCCAAGAACAAAAGTGATAATCGTTAGTGGAATCGTATATTGAATGGCTCCTTTTACCATTGGTAAAAGAGAAGACTGAGCAATCGATACTAATTGATCGAATCGCTCAGGATCTTGAAAAATACTATTTAGGAGAAACATCTTCACCGAACCATTTATCAGAGATTTTTGCGTATGTTCCGTCTGATTTTATATCTTTTAATGCTTTATTGACTGCTTCCACTAACTTGTCGCTATCTTTTCTGAACATTAGACCACTTTGTGCTAAATCGGACTCAGCATCTACGGTTTTGATTGGTGCATTTGGGTGTGATTTTTGATAATCCAAGAATGACAATTTATCATTGATAGTTGCATCTACACGTTTAGAACCAATAAGAGATATTGCTTGCGTAAATCCTTCTACGCCCACTAATTGTGCTCCGTATTTTTTAGCCATTTGACCATAATTACTTGTTAATGATTGAGCAGATTTTTTACCTTTTATATCTTCAAAAGATTTAATTTCATTATTATCTTTATTGACGATTAACACCGCACCTGATTCGATGTATGGATCAGAAAAATCGTATTTTTTTTGACGATCTGGTTGAATACCTACTTGGTTTGCAATCATATCGAATCGTTTGGCATCAAGTCCAGCAAACATGGCGTCCCATTGTGTTTCTTTAAATTCAGCCTTTACACCTAAACGTTTTGCTACTTCTGTTGCAATATCAACATCGAAGCCAGTAAGCTTGTTTGATTTATCATGGAATGTGAAGGGTGGGTAAGTGCCTTCTGTTCCAATTTTTAAAACGCCTTCTTTTTTAATCGTATCGTACAAGTCTGTTGTTTTAGACGTTGAAGATTCCTTTTCATCTTTGTTGTTGTTTGAGCCACATGCTACAAGAACTAAAGTTAATGCAATTAGCAGTGACATAAGCGAAAAATATTTTCTCATAGTAACCTCCGAGTATTCTGATAGGATTTATAAAAAATCAATGGTTATCGTATCATTAATCTCTATGATTGTCAAAAAAATATGAATCTCGGCGTGTTGATGAGGGAAAGATAGGATGAATTATTGCTGAGGTGACAATAACGGATGGCAAGGTAACGATTCTCTTTGCTAGTTCACCATCATTAGAATCTTGCTGTGAATTGCATGTATTTATAAAAATTTTTAATATTTGTATGAAAGATTTGAGACCACTGAAAACTATCTTTTCATTGATAAGAAACTATTTTTTCTTTGATGATGAGTCAAAAGGTGATTTTTCTCCTATCTTTGAAAGCACATCGACTTTTTCAGTGGTGTCAATGGATGATAAATTGCATTTCAGACAACTCTATACGAGGTTTCACTTTATTATTTGTTGTTTAATTTTTTGAAGGATCGTTTCTAAAGAGATGACAACACCTTTATCATCTTTATACATAATATGTTCGGGCTTAAAATGGACAGGAGAATCGATGCCGGCAGCTGCACCAATACGAAATAGTCCCTTTCGAAGAGTAATAAGGTAATTTACTACCCTGTATTTTTTTTCATCAATGACCAATGCCTTTTGTAAATCAGGATCGGTAGTGGCAACTCCAACTGGGCAGGCGTTGGAATTGCATTTCATTGCTTGGATACAGCCTATTGTAATCATAAATCCTCTAGCGATATTGACTAAATCTGCTCCCATTGCGAGAGCAATAGCAATTCGATCGGGTGTAAACATTTTGCCGGAAGCGATAATTTTAACTTGATGTCGAACCCCATATTTTGTTAATGTTGCCACAACAATTGGCAATGCCGATTTAATTGGTAGACCAACACTGTCAATTAGTTCTTGGTAGGAGGCTCCGGTACCACCTTCGCCGCCATCAACGGTTATAAAGTCCGGTCCTTTTCCAGATTCTTTCATATATTTTGCTAATTCTTCAATACTGTCATTTCCACCCACAACAATTTTCATACCAACTGGTTTACCAGTATGATTTCTAATTTTTTCGATAAAGTCACACATCGTTTTTATATTATTAAACTGATGGAACCGATTTGGACTATCTACTGAATGATAGGGTTCTACTCTTCGGATCTTTGCCACTTCAGGTGTCACCTTTTCAGCATCAATATGTCCACCTCGTGCTTTGGCACCTTGAGCGAGCTTGAGTTCAAAGGCCTTGATCTCTGGGATTTCACTTTTCTTTTTTAGCTCATCCCAATCTACTTCTCCATTTTGATCTCGAATACCGAATAATCCAGGCCCAATTTGCATAATGATATCAACCCCACCTTTTAAATGATAGGGAGAAAGACCACCTTCACCTGTGTTCATCCATGTTCCTTTCGCTAAAGCCAATCCTTCCGATAATGTTGTAATCGCTTGATTTCCTAAGGAACCATAACTCATCGCTGACATTCCAATAAGGCTTTTTACGACAAATGGATGTTTGGTTTTAGAACCGATGACAATGGCATCATCATCATGTAATAAATAGGCAGATGACTCCTCATCCTCCCATTTTTCTTCTCGCTGTGAAAATAGTGGATCTTTCAATAAAATATATCGTTTTGTTTTGACTTTTACGTATTGATCCAATTTTAATTCTTCCGTTAACTTAGGAAACATATCATTACGAACATAAAAACCTCCTGTTTCAAAATCACGTTTTGAGCCAAAGGCAGCAACTTCTCTCATATATTTTGCTCCTTTTACAATATGCTCGTAGTCCAATCGTGAAAATGGTTTGCCTTCAAGATCTGTGTTAAACCAATATTGACGCATTTCAGGACCAATTTTTTCAAAAAAGTATCGGATTCTGCCGAGGGCTGGATAGTTTCTTAAAACGGCATGCCGTTTTTGATTTCGATCAAATACCATCATATATACTAGAAAAATAACAATAGTGATCATAACGATTGCTATTATAGTGAATCCAATAATCACGAGTCGATCTGCAATATTCATGAAAAGCCCCCTAAAAATTCATCTATCTTTATACTTAGCACTAATCTTGTCGAAATTTATAGCATTTATTCAATGGATGTGAAACATTGGATGCTAAAAGATATACGTACAACCTTGATTTACTGATAATAGAAAGATAAAATGAATACTATAATTAAACCCATTGAACTTATCCGCACAGTATTCTCTACTTAGTGCTTGTTTTTGAACTGGTGGAGATCTCACTTGCGAGGAAAATTGCATACGCTACAGAGGTTCTAGCTACCCTCTTAAAAAAACTAAGAAAACAGTACTTTTCTTAAGGTGCTGTTTTTTTATCCCGCATTAACGGGCAGTAAGACCCCCATCTCAAGATATAGAGAGAAACGAGAAAGATAGATGAGAGATCAACTGCCCGTAAGATTGGTTCGGGCGGGCAAGATGTTGGCCCCTCAGGTGTTGCCATAGGACGTGGCGCTTTTAACCTGAGTTCTTTTATTTCAGTGGGGCTGAAGAAAACCCCCACTGATGAAGTTTCACTTTATAAGGAGTTTTGAAATATGTATGACTTTGAAATTATCGATCAGTTACAAAAGATAGATGAAGATATTGATCGAAAGCAATTGAAATATCATTCGAAACGAGTGCTCGTTAGCAAAGAATTTACTTTTGATGCCGCTCATCATCTACACTGCTATGAAGGAAAGTGTAAAAATCTGCATGGTCATACGTATAAAGTTGTATTTGGTATCAGCGGATTCACAGATGATCGAGGTTTAACGATCGACTTTAATGATATAAAGAATATCTGGAAAGAAAAAATTGAAATTCATTTGGATCATCGCTATTTAAACAAGACACTTCCTCTAATGAATACAACAGCAGAGAATATCGTAGTTTGGATTTACGAAAAAATGGCAGAAGCTTTGCACAAGAAAAATTTAGGCAATGATGCTCGTGTTGAATTTGTACGTTTGTTCGAAACACCGACGAGCTATGCTGAAGCTAGACGGGAGTGGATGGAAATTGAGTAAAATTCCCGTGATGGAGATCTTTGGTCCCACCATTCAAGGTGAAGGAATGGTTATTGGTCAAAAGACAATGTTTGTTCGTACAGCAGGTTGCGATTATTCCTGCTCTTGGTGCGATTCTGCTTTTACGTGGGATGGTACTGGGAAAGAGCAAATTGTGCAAATGTCAGCTGAAGAAATATGGGATGAGTTAAAGCATATTGGAGGAGATGGTTTTTCGTTTGTAACCATTTCGGGAGGAAACCCTGCTTTATTGAAAAACCTCAGTGATTTGATATCTTTATTAAAAGAAAAAAATATACAGATCGGTGTAGAAACCCAAGGAAGCAAGTGGCAGGAATGGTTTTATGAAATAGATGCACTAACTATTTCTCCTAAGCCCCCAAGTTCAGGGATGAAAACAAACTTTGCGGTTCTCGATGAAATATTCGCAAAATTGAAAAGGGGACAGAATGATCACCAAGTTTCACTGAAAGTTGTTATTTTCAATAATGAGGACTATGAATTTGGTAAACAGGTTCATCATCGTTATCCAGATGTTTCTTTCTATTTTCAAGTTGGAAATGCTGATATTACTACAACTGATCATTTAAAGTTAGTCCATAAACTTTTACAAAAGTATGAATGGTTAATCGAAAAAGTTCTTTCGGATGATGATGTGACAAACGTGAAGGTACTTCCTCAATTACATACATATATATGGGGGAATAAGAGAGGCGTATAAAATAGGGTTTGTCGGTTTTTTCGTATAAACAAGAATGGATAAATGCCCCTTTTATCGTGTATCAAACAGGCAGTATGACTCAAGTAATGGGCAAAAGATAGGTAATGTGATAACTGCTTGAAAAGATCAAATGTTTTAACCTAACCCTGGTAGAGGATAAGGAAAAGGCTACACGAGATGAAGTTGCATTAAGCTATGCTGAATCGAAAGGAATGTAAGAATTGAATATTTTTAAATTAGTGAGTGGGTTATTGGGTGCCACATTATTAATGTGTTTTGACTTCTATCAGCAATGGACGATATGGAAAGCCTTTCCAAATATCACTTGGATGATAGTAGGGTTCGGATTATTATTGTTTAGTGTATATACGCCAGCGATCAAAGATAGAATGATGCATTTTTATGTCGAAGTGGCGGTGATGACTTATTTGATCGTATTAATGTTTATCTTGCCGTTAGCAGGCGGTAAGTCTTCTGTTGGTTTCAGTGTAAAGGAACCTTTTTTGTGGATCGTGATTTTATTAACAATATGGCAACTTGTGGCATATAGAAAACGAATTCTTCGACAATTGAAGGACCATCAAAAAAATGAAGCATGAAGTGGAGATTTTGGACTGTTCGTTTGTCTCACAGTATTGATATAGTCAGACATTACCTCAAGATTTGAGTAGTAGGTTTGGAATCAACTGGCTGTAAGCTTTGATTGCTTCAAAAAAACTAGTTTCCGTCTATGAAGTTGCTCTTTAATTGAATAGTGTATAAAAACTAATAAAATTTCATGCGTGTTGATTTTACAAAAATTAGAGATGTTTGTTTGGTGTAATTTTGAAAAGCTCTGTATTTTAGCGTCATTTATAACGATTGGAGCGGAGGATTGCTCGACTCCCTCTTAAAATGTTGTTATATCAACGTTTGCTAGAGTTTTTTCGTGTGAAAAAATTTTTTTCTTGGTCAAGATAGAGTGAGAACTAGTTTGATATTTCCATTTGTTTAAATAAATAACAATGTTAGTGTACGCTCCCGCGGGAAAAGCGAATAGATGAGACCCCGTAGCGTAGCGAAAATCAACGAATACCTAATTTTATGGATATAATTGGATAATTAACACGCCTGAAAAACTAATAAAATTTTATTTATAAAGAACTTTCCTATCGTGTATTTTTTGTGTATGGAACTGCCGATTGATAATCTATTTATTTACTATAAGACTATTCATGTTCGTATATTTCCTATATAATATGGTATGTAAGAACTAAGAGATAGGAACTAAGAAAATTGTCAAATGGGGGAACATTATGTCTATTAGTAAAAAGATTTTGGGTAGTTTTTCTATCATCATTTTGATTATTATTGCTGCATTTTTAGTTATATTAGGTCAGCTAAACAAGATAAACCAACAATATAGCTCAACTATAAATACGGGCTTACCTCAAATTAGTGCAACAGCCAAAATTGAAAGTTTAACTGCTAAAAAAGCTCAATTAATTAGATCATATCTTTTAGGAAATGAAGAAGATTTACAAACATTAATGGATACTAGAAAACAATTGAATCAGGAAATAGAGAATTTAGAAGGAAATTTACAGCGTCAAAAATCGAAAGAATTATTGACGAAAGTATCTACTGAAGTGAACAATTATGATAAATTTTCGGATCAAGTACTTGATTTGCAAAAGAGTGGTAAACACAAAGAAGCTATTGAACAGACAAATACGAATGGGAAAGCAGCCTATTTAGAAACACTGAATGCTACCCAAGATTTGTCAAAATATATAAAGGTGTTATTTTCACAGGCGGAAACCAAATCTGAAAGCATAGCCAAAAATGCGTTGATTCTTGGGATTATCATTGTAATTGCTATTGTTATTTTTAGTTATTTGATGGCTTATTATATGCATCGAGTAGTTGCGAAACCAATTGTAAAGTTAAATGAATCAGTCAATGTAATCGCTAAGGGAGATTTAACGGAGCCAGATATTGAAGTACGTTCGAAAGATGAAATTGGACAACTATCCAAATCATTTAATCTAATGAAGCACTCTTTAAAAGACTTATTAAGCTCTTTATCGGTTAGTTCAGAGCACTTGAGTTCTTCTGCGGAAGAATTGTTGGCCTCTACACAAGAAGTTTCTGCATCATCAAATGAAGTATCACAAAATCTTGAAGTTACATCAAAAACAGCCCAATCAACCACATATGCTGCAAAAGAAAGTGCAGTTGCGATGGATGAAACAGCAGCAGGTGTCCAAAAAATTGCGGAATCCGCACAAAATCTACATACCTCTGCAAGTGAAACATCTGATATTGCTAATAGCGGACAAAAAGAAATTTCTAATGCTGAAAAACAAATGGTGCTTATCCATTCATCAACAAAGGATACAACAGATTTAATCCAATCATTAAATAAACAATCAGTGGAAATTGGAAATACACTTAAAGTGATCACGGATATTACAGAACAAACAAATTTACTTGCGTTAAACGCAGCTATTGAGGCAGCGAGAGCAGGGGAACATGGAAAAGGATTTGCTGTGGTGGCAGATGAAGTTCGGAAATTAGCAGAAGAATCTAACCGATCAGCTAGTCAAATCGAACGTCTAACAGTAGAAATACAGCAGAACACAAAAGATGTCGAAAAAGCGATTTTAGACAATCTAGACACAGTTGAAGATGGTGTCCATTTAATTCAAAAAGCAGGGACTTCATTTGAAACGATTGTACAAGCTGTAGATCATATGAAATCAGAAATTGAAGATGTATCTGCTATAACGGAAGAAATTTCTGCTGCGGCAGAGCAGGTTGCGGCTTCAGTAAGTGAAATTGCAACATCTTCTGAAAATTCAACTAAAAAAATAGAATCAGTAAGCGACAATGTGAAGCAAGTGGCAGAAACAATAGAAGAAATCACATCTGTTTCAAACGACTTAACCAATAAGGCGATTGAACAAAGTGATGCTGTTAAGAAATTTAAGATTTGATGCAAAAAATTGTCTTCTTTTAGAAGAAGAATGTGTACGGTACAAAAGGTACGGATTGTTGATTTAACAGCATTCTGTACCTTTCTTTTTTTTATAAATGTTTATAGAATAAGGTATTTCTGTCCAATTAATTATTTACTTTAATATTTAATATACGGGATAATTAGTAAGAAAGTTCCATTACTATTGACTCGATAATCATGCTGGTATAAAATTGTATTTATTTATATAGCATAAAATTCATTGTGGTGGGAGATGACATAGATTGTCTGTTCAAAGGAAAATAAGCTTAGGCTTTATTATTTTGTTTGTTTACATAATGATTCTCATGGGGTTAAATGGCAATCGAATGGATAGCGTAGTCGACTCATTTGGTCGCGTTATCAATGACAATGTAACTAATTTAAAAAAGGTTAATGAAATTAAGTCGAATATTTCCAGTGAAGGATTATATTTAAGAGGTTTTATTATTGATAATAATGCATCCAATTCTCAAAAATTAACTGGATATCAAGAAAAAACAACAAAATTGATTGATGAGCTTCAGAAAAGTGCTGACTCCAAAATTGTCAAGGATTATACAAAGAGTATGAGTGAGACAATAGCTACCTACAATCAAGTCATAGATAAAATCATCGAGTATAAAAAAGCGGGAAAAGACGATAGCGTAGCTTTAGAATTGAATAATGCGGAGTCCGCTCACCAAAGTTTAATGACGAATATCACTGCTATTGAAAAATATCAGCAAAAGGAACTGGCTGCAGCAAAGGCCAACGTCAATCATAGTGCTTTTATAGCAAAAATTGCTTCGATTATCATTGCCATTTGCGGTATGATTACAGCTCTTCTTTTTATGAATCGAGTAAGACGGATCATTGTGAAGCCTCTATTAAAGGTCGTAGAAGGTGCGAAACAAATTGCATCTGGAGATTTAACGCAAGATGATATTGTTGTGAAGTCAAAAGATGAAATTGCAACATTGGCGTCATCTTTTAATGAAATGAAGAAAAATTTACAAACGATTATTATCAATATAGGAGAAAGTTCACGTCAGTTATCTGCAGAAATGGAAGAACTTGCGGCTTCAACTGAGGAGATTTCTAGTGCAGCTGATGCAGTATCAAATAGTGTCGAAGTCACTTCGAGAGGCGCAAATGACTCGGCTGTTATCGCAAAAGATGCAGCACAAGCTATGAACGAGACAGCAGCAGGTGTCCAATCAATCGCAGAAAATTCTCAATCGCTATTTGATAAAGCAAAACAAGCATCAGAACTTGCAGAAAATGGTAGGAAAATATTGAATGTTGCCAAAGAACAAGTTTTGTTAATATCTAAAACAACAGATCAAACAAATGAATTAATCACACGTCTAAAAAATCAATCAGCTGAAATACAGAATATGACAAAAGCGATTACAGAGATTTCAGATCAAACGAATTTACTGGCTTTAAACGCTGCTATAGAGGCTGCAAGAGCAGGAGAGCATGGAAAAGGATTTGCGGTTGTGGCTGACGAAGTTCGGAAATTAGCAGAGGAATCCAAAAATTCTGCAGAGCAAATTGTCTCATTAATAAGTACAATTCAAAATGATACAGAAATTGTAGCGAAATCCGTAACAAGTAATTTAACGAATGTTCAAGATGGTGTGTATGTTATTACAAATGCGACGGAAGCTTTTGGTCATATTTCTAGTTCAGTTAATCAAATGACAAATAGCTTAGAGGAAGTAACGTCCACTTCTGAACAGCTATCAGCAGCAACTGAGGAAGTTACAGCTTCAGTTGAAGAGATTGCAAAACAAGCCGTCCAATCTGCTGAATCGACAAACACTATTTCTGGTTCTGTAGAAGAACAAAATGCGACATTGCAAGAAATAACAGGGGTTATTCAGGAAATAAGTAAAAAATCTGTTGAATTGCAAGAATTAGCGCATCAATTTAAAGTGTAAAATAGTATGTTATTAGCCGAGGTGCAAACAAGTGCCTTGGCCTTTTTCTTTTTACAGGCGCTTGTGTTTTAACTTTTTTTCTATATCAAATGAATAGTATAATGAGAAAAGCAGATTATCCATTTGAACAAAGAAGTAACATAATGAACAATCGAGTTTACATCAAATGAATGATTATTGATCCCGCTTTAACGGGCAGTAAGACCCACACCTCAAGGTTTAGAGAAAAACGAGAAAGACGAGTGTGGGAACAACTGCCCGTAAAAGTCCGATTGGTTCAGCTAACCATCAGTGGGGGATGAAGAAAACCCCCACTGATGGAAGCTTCACTTTATTGGAAAGTGTTCACTTAATTACTCAGCTGATTTTTTACGTTTAAAATAAAGATGAATAGGTGATATACAATTGAAAATATATTCATTGAGTGGGCCAAGTGGAACTGGTAAAAGTACTTTTGCATTGTTTTTTGCACATGATCATGATATCGCTGGCATTATTGATGATGGTCTTTTTATTGTCAATGGTAAGAAAATTGCTGGTACGTCTGCAAAATTTGAAAAAAGTGCCTACAAAGCAGTGAAAAGGGCCATCTTTTCAGATGAGGATCACGCAAAAGAAGTGCAAAATGCCATTAAAGCGCAGCAAATCGACAAATTATTAATAATAGGCACATCTGATCGAATGACAGATAAAATTGCACAAAGATTAGCGATCGGAGAAATTCAATATTACTATCATATTGAAGATTTAAAATCTTCTAGTGAACTGAAATTAGCAAAATTTATTCGTAAAACAGAGGGCAAGCATATAATGCCTATTCCTGTTATAGAAGTTGAGCAAAATTTTTTCAAACGATTCATACAAAGAGGAATGGAAATTTTCTCAACCAAAAAAGAAAAGATTGGTGAAACAACTATTGTTCAACCTGATTTCCATCAGGCTACTGGTCATATTGATAAACAATACTTTAGCCAAATGATTCAAAAGACTTGTGAAAAAGAAAAAATGGTTGGGAAGGTAACAAAAGTACAATTTGTACTATTACCGGCACCAAAAGTTTCGGTTAGCCTTATTTTACAAGGACCCATACAGTTGGATCAACAACTGCCTATTAGAGAATTACAAGAAAATATACGGAATGCTTTTGATCAAGAATTTGAACTGGAATTACAGAGCATTGATATAAATTTAGTGTCCATTCAGTAGGATTAAAAACTAGGGACTGATAAGCCAAGAATGCCCCATGTGTCAAATCGGGTAGTGTATAAGCAAAAATAATAATGATGTAATTCCGTTTGCCTTCCAAAAAGATATCCTGCTGTTAATTTCTTTTAGGATAAACCCCCTAAAAACCATTTCTTCTGTAATACCTACAATTAGAAACCCATCAAGATAGCTGTCTAATGGCAGTAAAAAATGAAATGTTTCTTTATTAATGAGATAGACTTCAATGACAAAACGCAAACCAATAAGTGTAGAAAGAATGATACCCCAAAATAATCCTTTTTCACATGAACGTTCATATGAAAATAATCAATTGGCTTTATTTTTAGATCATATTTTACATAAAGCCCAATAGGAACGATCCAAACTAAGATTTTTGCTGTTGCTTCCAGCAAAGCATAAGCTGTTTCTTCAAATAAATGAAAGTAATCAATGAACCACAACTCTTTCAAAGCCCAAATAAAGTAAAAGAAAAGCAGATATAAAATGAGCGTTTGCACATTACGATTTTTAACGTTATTTTCAGCCTTTGAGATTAATTCCATTTTCTCCTCCTAAATCTTAAATTGATTTAACAGGCATGTTGATTTCACAAAAATTAGGAGTACCTGCTTGGTGTAATTTTTGAAAAACCCTGTATTTTAGGAACATTTATATAGATTGGAGCGGAGACTTGCTCGGTCCTCGATTAGGCATGCGCATTTCCTTCGTGCGGTGTGGATTCAGGAAGTCCAGTCAATGTCCCGCGGGAAAAGCGAATAGATGAGACCCCGCAGCGTAGCGATTAAGGAACGGAGTTGTAGTGCGCCACGTCCTGTGGCAACAACTCCGTGACCAACATCCTGTTGTCCCCAGCATTCGCCCGCATGAGTCGTGCAAGTCGGAGTGGAAATCAACGAATTACCCTATTTTTATGGATTATATTGGATAATCAACACGCCTGATACCAATTTTTGGTTTTTTATAGGTTTTAAGAGATATACAAAAAGCATGAATAATTCATATACGAATTATTCATGCTTTTTGTGTGCGATTGAACCACATTTAATTTTTGTCCCTCTTAAAAGAGAAGAGAAGCCATTCTTTTTACATTAAAGCCTTTGTTTTTCCAAATTCTATAGACTTGCATGAATATTAGCTAATAACTTTTTAGCAAGATAGAAAAACAATTTAGATAAGGATTATTTATGATATTCGCGTAAATTGAGGTGGTCTTTTTTCAACGAAAGCGCGAACACCTTCTGGAAAATCCTTTGCGTCGACAAATGGAGTAGAACTTTTCCAAAGTACGGGTGCGGAATCGATACATTCTTGAACAGATTGCTTCACAGCTAATACAGAAGCTGGTGACATCGAAGCCACTAATTTTCCAAGTCTTATGGCATAACGATCTAAATCCTTTTCTTGTGTGACATAATTCAACATTCCAACTCGATAGGCTTCTTCCGTTTTTAAAAACTTTCCTGTATATACTAAATCTTTTGTCATACTTGGACCTATAAGGTTCACTAAACGTGCTGCAAATTTATTGTTTAACGTAATACCTAATTTTCCAACAGGGATACCAAGCTTGGCTTTCTCTGAACCAATGCGAATGTCACATGCAAGAGCCAATTCAAGACCAGCTCCCATCGCAGGGCCATTAATGACTGCAATAGTTGGTAGTGGTAAATGTTCGATGGTGGAAATCGTTTTTTCCATATGAACGAATGCTTCTTCTGATTTTTCCAATGAAATGGAATTGAATTCTTTAATATCTGAACCAGCAGTGAACTGTTGACCATATCCTCTTAAGAGTAAAACTTTATTTTTAGAATTTTCTAACGCCTTCAATGCTAGTTTTCGTAGTTCATCCCACATAATCGCCGTTAGTGCATTTTTAGCTTGCGGACGATGTATTGTAATGATGGCTAAACCTGCTGTTTCTTGATAAATGATTTTTGCATCTTCTTTTTCCAATCTTGTTGTAGAAACTTTCATCATAATCCCCCTATTTTTTAACGTACCTCTATTATATAACAGAATAAACTGTTATAGATTATTTTTTTATGACTAAAAATTTTAAATCATCGGAGACGACATTTAGAACATTATAATTATAACTAAAACGCATAATAATTTATGAAATAATATAGTGTACATTATGAGTAAAAGGTGTTAGTCTGTATGTAATATAAAATGTGAACAAAAATTGAGCGCCTACGAAAAAAAATGCGGAATGATAAACTTTTTAATTGACAATAATATTTTTAGTGGAAAAGGAAAATTATCATATAGGCACTCAAAATAAAAAGGAGTTCAAGAAAAGATGAAGCTATTAGCACCGCAACCATTTACATTTGAAGGAGATCATCGGGCTGTCTTATTACTGCATGGTTTTACGGGAAGCACAAAAGATGTGAAGAAACTAGGCCAGTATTTAAATAAACAGGGTTATACATGCCATGCACCAATGTATCGAGGGCATGGTGTAAGCGCAGAAGAAATCTTAAAATATGGTGCAAAATATTGGTGGGAAGATGTAACGAGAGGGTATCATCATTTAAAAGAATTAGGATATGAAGAAGTTGCTGTTGTTGGTATTTCTCTAGGCGGTGTATTTACATTAAAAGTGGGTGCCGAGTTTCCGGTAAAAGGTGTTGTTTCAATGTGTGCGCCAATTAAACGAAGAACAAAAGAGGGTTTGTTTGAACGTTTATACAATTACGCAAGAGTATACAAGCAAATTGAAGGAAAAGATGAAGAGCAAATCGAAAAAGAACTAAAGACATTAGAAAAACTCCCACGAGGAGCTATTGATGAAATCCAAAAAATGATTCAGCATACTTCTGAAGAAATTGAAGAGATTCATGCACCAACACTAGTGTTACAAGGTAAATTGGATGATTCTTTATACCAAGAAAGCGCTCCCTATATTTATGATACAGTTGAAACAGAAGATAAAGAAATTATCTGGTATCAAAACTCTGGTCATATCATTACTTTGGGAAAAGAACGAGATAAGGTATATGAAGATGTATTGCATTTCTTAGATGAATTAGATTGGTCAAAGGGTGCAAAGGATAAAAAACTTCACGCATAGAGAAGAGTGCTAGCATAGGCGAACGCAATGTTCTGATAGATGTTTGAATGGAAGATAGATATATGATTTTAATGACTCGTTATGAATTTTCATAGCGAGTTTTTTAGATTTTGGCTAAATATCCATAAGATTTTTAAATTGATATAACAAAGAACGTTTGTTCTATTTTACGAATTATGATAGAATATATGTAATCACTTTACTTTGTTTAATGTAAGAACCGTCATCATCTTTCGTTTGTCACATTACTAGCTGAAAAAGTCGATAATATCCTTATAGAGTTAATAGTTTTAAAGATTGGAGTGATCATATGAAGATTTTTCACACAGCAGATTGGCATTTGGGAAAATTGGTACAAGGTATTTCCATGATCGAAGACCAAGCGTTTATTTTACAGCAATTTTTGCAAGATATTGATGAAGAAAGGCCTGATGTAGTCGTTATAGCAGGAGACCTATATGATCGATCGGTTCCAGCTACGGAAGCGGTGGCGTTATTAGATGATATCTTTTCGGAAATCGCTATCAAACGAGATATTCCAGTCGTCGCTATATCAGGCAATCATGATAGTCCAGGACGTATTCACTTTGGCTCACGTTTTATGGGGGCAAAAGGTCTCCATATTATGGGGAATTTATCAAAGGATTTAAAACCTGTTGTGTTACATGATGAATTTGGTGAAGTTCACTTTCACTTAATTCCTTATACGGATCCCTCTCATGTACGTTATTTATATGCTGATGATACGATTAAAACTCAACAAGATGCAATGGCAAAAATTATAGCAAATGTGGTTGATTCACTGGATTCAAGTGCCAGACATGTATTAGTTGGACATGCTTTTGTGACGAAAGATGGAGCCGATGAAGAGAATGCTACTGATGCAGAGCGCCCATTATCAATTGGGGGTTCAGAATGTATTGATGCCAAGTTATTTGAACCATTCCATTACACAGCGCTTGGTCATTTACATCAAGCTCATTTTGTAGATTCTGAAAAAATCCGTTATTCGGGATCGCCATTAAAATATTCTATTTCAGAGGAAACACATAAAAAAGGGTATTTAATGGTCGACTTATCTGCTGATGGCTCCATTCGTGTTACCAAAAAAGAATTAATACCAAAACGAGATCTTAAAACAGTTGAAAACACTATGGAAGAAATTTTAAAGTCGCCAAAAAGCGAAGATTATGTTTTTGTAAAACTATTAGATGATACCCCCATTATTTCACCTATGGAAAAAATCCGTTCTGTCTATCCAAACGCGATGCATGTTGAACGTGTCATTTTAAAAGATTTTAGTGATGTACAACATGAGATTGTATCGCGTCAAAAAATGGATGAAATGACATTATTTACATCATTCTATCGAGAAATTTTAGGAAAAGATGCAGATGATGAGACTATTGAGCTTTTCCGAGAAGTACTGCAAGAGGAATTATTATTACAACGTGAAGTGGAGGTGAAAAATGTATGAAACCGTTAATGCTGAAACTTACTGCTTTTGGACCATATAAGGATACTGAAATAATTGATTTTAGAGAATTAGGAGAACATAAATTATTTGTGATATCCGGATCAACTGGGGCAGGCAAAACAACTATTTTTGATGGTATTTGTTTTGCTTTATATGGTTCCGCAAGTGGTGAAGACCGTGCTGATATGAAAGAAGTTCGTAGTGATTTTGCAAATGAAGATACACATACTTCTGCTGAATTAATTTTTTCAATGAAGGGGAGAACATATCGAATTTTGCGTCAGCTTGCTCATAAGAAAAAGGGCAATAAAAGTGCAACAGGAGATAAATTAGAGTTTGTTGAAATTCTTTCTGAAGGAGAAAGACCTGTTGTTGAATCACAAAAAGTAACCGAAATCAATCAAAAAATGGAGGAAATTATCGGTTTATCAAAAGATCAATTTAAACAAATCGTGATGTTACCTCAAGGTGAATTCCGTAAGTTATTGACCTCTGAAACGGAAAATAAGGAAGCGATTCTTCGCAAAATATTTAAAACGGATTCTTATCGTCATTTAGCAGATCGCTTAAAAGAAAAAAAGGATGAGGCTGAAAAAGCATTAACAAGTGCAAAGTCTATTCAACATTTACATATTGAACATATAAAAACGGCATTACCCAAACGTCAATCATCATTACAACAAGTTTTATCTTCAGAACATTTGAATATCTACCAATTGGTAGATGCCTTAAAAGAAGAAATCGAATTCTACTCAAATGAGCTGCTGCAGAAAGAAAAGGTACATCAGGCAATCGTATTTCAAACAGAAGAACAACAAAAATTAGTTGTGGAAACAAAAGAATTCAATAAACGTTTGCGTGCGTATCAAGATAAAGAAGAGCAATTGGGATTGCTAGAGCAACAATCTAAAAGTTATGAAGAAATGAAACAGAAGATAGATGCTGCGAAAAAAGCCAGTCATATCATTCCTTTAGAAGAACACTATTATGAGAATGTTCGTTTGAAAAAAGAAAAGGAGCAGGCGTTCAATCATTTACAAGAATCCTATCAGACTGCCAAGACAGCCTTGGAACAAGCCATCCACCTTTTTGAAAATGAAAAGATTAATCAACCAAAAATCGATGAACTGACGATTGAATTGGCGTCATTTAAAAAACTTGAAGAAACGTTTAGCGAATTAGCAAAAGCAGAAAATTTATCAAAGCAACAGCAACAAATTATTGACCAAGACAATAAATCCATAGAATTATTAAAAAGAGAAGTGGGAAATTTAAGTCAAGTACAGTCTCAACAAGTCTGCACAGTAGCGAGTTTAACCCAACAATTAGTTCCATTTGATGAAAAAAATGAGCAACTTTCACTATTAAAGGAAAAAACGTCGGCGTGGCAAAGCTGGCAACAACAATCAACGGCATTAAAACAGCTTCAAGATTTGGAAGTAGAGAAAGAACGTATTTATCATCAGTACACTGCACAGTACAAAATTGAGGAAGGAAAATGGCTAAGCAATCAGGCAACTATCTTAGCGGCACAACTGGTGGATGGACAACCTTGCCCTGTATGTGGAAGCATCGAACACCATCCTATCCAAGCAGCCCATAGTGAAAGTGGGGTTAACGAACAACGGCTTTCTAAATTGAGATCACAGGCAGAACAAGCAACTAATCAGTATTTTGAGTTGCATGGTAAGGTCCAAGCTAGTGCACAGCTGCTTCGTCAATTCGAAGAAAAGTTAGCCCTTTTAGGAGTGGAAATAAAAGACGGGCAACAATTATTGACGCAATATCAACGACTCCAATCAGAAATTCAACAACTCAAGCAAAAAAAGAAAGAACTTGATCAAGTACAAACTCAAAAACAACACATAGATGCGCAATTAGAATTACAAGCTCAAAAACAACAAAAATTGGAACAAGACAAGAATGCTCACTTGGAAAACTACTATGCGGCACAGGCAAAATGGAATCGTATTCAAAAAGAAATACCTGAAACCATTTCATCGATTCAAGTGCTTCATACAAAGATCCAAACCACTACTGTCCAACGAACCCAGCTAAAGGATCGTTTTGAACAGGCACAGCAACAAGTGGATTTGATGCATCGCCGAGTAGTATCGTTGGAGGCTTCTATTCAAAGTGCCGAACAAAGTAAAATAGAAGCACAAGATGCTTTGGAAGTAGCACAAAATCGATTTAAGGAAGCGGTCTTAGCAGCTGGATTTGAAAGGGGAAGTGACTATCAAGCAGCGCGTATACAACCAGATGTATTAGAACAACTTGAAATACAATTGACGGATTACATGAAACAAAAATATGCTCTTCAAGAACAATTAAAAGATGGTGCTGCTGATTTTGCAGGAAAGACCTTAAAAGATGAAGTACAATTAGAAAAACAATTAGAAGAACTTCGACAACATTCCATGAAGGCAAGTGATGAATTGCACAAAACAAAGCAATATCATTTAGATGCTATACAATTAGCAGGGAATATTGAAAAAGTCAGTCATCAGATTGCCGCACTTGAAAGAAAATGTTCTAAGATTATTGATCTATATGATCTGCTTCGTGGACAAAATGATATGAAAATTTCATTTGAACGATATTTACAGATCGAATATTTAGAACAAATCATTCAAGCTGCGAATGAGCGCTTAAAGCCAATATCTAACGGACAATATCGACTTGTTCGAAGCAATCGACAAGAGGCAAGGGGAAAACAAAGTGGATTAAGTTTAGATGTGTATGATGCGTATACGGGACAGAATCGAGATGTGAAAACATTATCGGGTGGAGAAAAATTTAATGCATCATTGTCACTTGCTTTAGGCATGTCGGATGTTATTCAGTCCTACCAAGGTAATATCCAAATAGAAACGATGTTTATTGATGAAGGATTTGGTACTCTTGATGAGGAAGCTTTAAACAAAGCAATTGATACATTAATCGAACTGCAAAACACTGGTAGAATGATTGGCATCATTTCGCATGTAGTTGAATTGAAAGAAGCTATGCCAGCCTTATTAGAAGTGAAAAAAAGTAAAGAAGGATACAGTCATACTAAATTTATCATCAAATAACTATATAATCCCTTAAATATTAGAATATAAATTCAATAATATTAAATTACGGCTTTCAAAACCTTTTGTAAGAAAAAAGCCTTATTTTGCAAATTTTTTATAAAAGATTTGTAAAGATTTATAGTTAAAATAGACAAATAGGTATATAATGTACCGACGGGGCCAAAAAGTTCCTTTAATATGATTAGAATTTTATAATAGAGGGGATATAAAATGTTTAAACAATATATAGTTGCTATGATGATTAGTATTTTTGCTGTAGGCTTCAGTTTTTCAAATGGCAATACTGCAAATGCTGCAACTTCTATTCATCAACCAAATACTATTGAAACTACCAAATCGGTCATTACAACGGTTTCTAAACCAACTAACCATATAAAAAAAGAAACAGCATCATCAAATGATGCTGAATTTGTTCAAGACACATTACCTCAAACCGGTGTTGAAGCAAATCATTCTGGATTGTATTTCTCTATTGCGGGTTTCTTCTTGTTATTAGCTGTTTTTACAAGCCGATCTAAATCATCTGGTCGCTACACTGTTTCCTCTGATAAACATAAAAAGTAAACCAAAAGTGGTTTACTTTTTAGTCTCAACCTTGTTAGTTCATTCTCAATAACGAATGAATCAACAAGGTTTTTATTTAGCTACTTTAACGGCAGCAAGTTCTCGAGATTTTGCTTCTGCATTTTGGATACATGCGTCGATCGCATCTACAAAATGATATTCTTCTAAAGCTTTAATGCCCGCTTCAGTTGTGCCGCCAGGGCTTGTAACTTTTCTGCGTAATTCTGTTGGTTCCTCGTTCGATTGTTTTAGCATCTCAGCAGCACCAGCAATTGTTTGAATAGCCAATTGTCGTACCACTTCTTGAGATAGACCAAATTTTACACCAGCTTGTTCGAATGCTTCCACTAGATAATAAAGATAGGCCGGACCACTTCCAGATAAGGCAGTGACTGCATGCAACTCGTCCTCTTTCACTTCAATGACTAAACCAATTGCTTCAAGCATTTGCATAAATTCTTCTCTTAGAGAAGCTGTAACAGATTGATTGAATGCAACCCCAGTTGCTGACATACCAATGGTTGCAGAAGTATTTGGCATAATCCTTGCGATTGGTCTTATACCTAGAGTTTGTTCGATTGTGTTCATAGAAACCCCTGCTACTACAGATAAAATAGCTGTATTTGATGGCAAAAATGGTGATAATTCATCCATTACTTGCTGAATATCCTTTGGTTTCACTGCTAAAATTAAACAATCAGCTTTTTTCACAATTTCGCGACTCCCACAAACAATTTGTACGCCATAGGTATCTGCTAATCGTTGAAGCTTTTGTTGATTAGACTTATTCATGACATAAATGCATTTGGGCAAAACAACACCTTCTTTAACCCAGCCATGAATTAATGCTTCAGCCATTGAGCCAGCACCAGCAAATACAATTGTCTCCATTTTAGTCGCCTCCTCATTTTTTAAGCTTTCATAAGCTCATTTTACGAATTGTCTCCATCTTTCAAGCATTTTCGGATGGGGACATATGCATTTTTTACAAATGGTTCTGTTATACTTCATCAATGATAATGGACAAGTTTTCATACTATGCAAAAGGAATGATCCTAAAAGAAGGAGGAAAAGTGATATCTTCGACTGAGTGCAGCGTATAAGTGCTCAACTGTAGCCAATAAATAAAGTATTTTTTAACAGAATTTGATAAATAAAAAAGCATTTCCATCCTAATTTAAGGACGAAAATGCTTGATTCCGCGGTACCACCTTGTTTTGCTACATGAAAAAATAGCACAACTTCATTTCCTCTTTATCGCAGAGAAACGACCGTGTTTCCACAGTTGCTCAGAAGTAGGTTCCAAAAAAACAGGTTATGCGACTTACAGCCGATGGTCACATTCTCTGAAAACTTATTATTTTTGTACTATTCTTCATCTTCGCTTTGCATATGTAAAATGAGTATAGTGAATCTAACATGGTTTGTCAATGTAAAAAGATGACGATTATTAAAAAAAAATGTACAATAAAGTGAATAGTTATTCATTTTAAAAAGAAAAAGGGGACTAACGATGATTCATAAAATTATTTCACCTGTACCTTTCCCAGAGGGGACTGTGAATTCATATTTAATAAAAGATGATGTGTTATCAATCGTTGATGTGGGAACTAAAACACCAGAAGCATTGGAAGCTATAAAAAAGGGGATCAAGGATGCTGGATATCAAATGGAGGATATCGAACAAGTCATTTTAACACATCATCATCCAGATCATGTCGGGTGGATAGATGCTTTTCCGAACGCAAAGGTTTTAGGGCATATTTATGTGGATGCATGGCTTCGCCGAGATCCTGTCTTTATCAATTCACATTATGATTTTTACTTGGATAGATTAAAAGAAGAAGGCGTTCCAGAAGAATATTATTTTTGGGCAAAAAAGATGACAAGATCTATAGAGATGCTTGGAGAACGTACATTAACGAGTGTTATCCATGATGGAGATGAAATTCCAGGACACAAAGGTCTTATCGCTATTGAAACACTAGGGCATGCACAAAGTCACTTTGTTTTTTGGAATGAAGAAAAAAAAGAAATGATTGGTGGAGATCTATTAATTGCGAATATTTCATCGAACCCACTAATTGAACCACCACTTAATCCAAAAGCAAAACGGGCAAAATCCCTACTACAATATAATGCATCACTGAAAAAACTATTAACTTTACCAATTGACAAAATTTATAGTGGGCATGGGAGCGAAATTACTAATGTTCAAGAGTTAGTCCGTGAAAGACTTGAAAAACAACATATAAGGGCTATGAAAGTTTTAAAATTATTAGAAGAACGTCCAAAAAATATTTTTCAGATCAATGTAGAAATTTTCCCTATACCTTACAAATCTCAACTCGGTTTAACTTTATCACAAACTATTGGACAGATTGATTATTTATTAGATCAGGATTTGATTACAGAAGTAAAAGATGAGAATGGTGTATATTGGTATGCTAAAAAATAAAACGATCTTAATAACGGGGGCAACATCAGGTGTTGGGCAAATCATTGCAAATAAACTAGCGGAGAAAGGGCATCATGTTGTTGCAACAGGAAGAAATAAAAAATCTTTAAATGAATTGGCAACGAATAATATCGTGACCATTCCAAGCGATTTATCTTCTCCGTTGGGGGTACATCATCTTATCAAGCAGCTTCCACAACTTGATATTGCTATTTTCTCTGCTGGTATTGGTACGTTTGAATACGTAACTGAAATGGAAGATGAAGACTTACTAGAAATGTTGCATGTCAATGTTCAGGCACCTATGCTATTAACAAAATATATTGCGCAGAGGATGAAAGAGCAAAAACATGGTCAGCTTATTTTTATAGGTTCGCAGGCAGGAAAGATTGCAACACCAAAAGCATCTGTATATGCAGCGACAAAACATGCGATGATAGGTTATACGAATGCATTGCGATTGGAACTGGCTCCATATCATATCCATGTCACCTGCATTCATCCAGGACCTATTGATACACCTTTTATAGATCATGCAGATAAGACAGCTTCTTATAAACAAGCGATGAAGCATGTATTATTGCAGCCCGAAAAAGTTGCCGATGCAACGATTCGTACAATTGGTAAAACAACTAGAGAAGTTAATTTACCAAGATATATGTGGATTTCAAGTAAACTATATGCAATTGCTCCAAGTATTGTAGAAAAGGTAGGGAAACGTTTCTTTTATAAAAAGTGAATATTGTATGCTATATACATTTATTGCATGAAATTTTGCGTGTATTGTTCAAAAATCCTGTTCAAAAAGCGGATTCTCATTCGAATGCAATATAGGTGTAGGCTTTCCATATATGAGTCGGAAACTCCTCATTATGCAAAGATCATATTGCCATGTCATAGAAGGATTTCCACTATGTGATTTTCACTAGCTCATTTGCTTGTGCTGCCATTTTTCAGTTTCAGCTTATATAAAATGAACTTTCACCAATAATATATACGAGTCTATTTTAAAACTAAATTAATGAAAGAAGTTAACTTAGTTTTACTTAATACAAGAGTAAAGATGTCATGGATTTTGAAAAGGCGCTTTTCTTCAGGCAAGTTCGAAAACTCCGTAATTGATCATACAAGTAAGATCCTCTCCTTCAAAACTTCTGTAAAAAGCAGGAGGATAAGTAGAAGGATCAATTGCCTGTAAAAGCTTGATCAACTCACTTTATATACAGTGAGGATGAAGAAAAATCTTCCTTGTGTGAAGTTTCACTTTACGATCAAAACCTAAATTTTAAAGTACTTTAGCTTAAATTGATGGTCATTTTAAAGTTTTAAAAAAATGCAAGAAAATACACTTGTATTCATTTTTATTACGTGTTAAGATGAATGCATAAATATTATATATCAACGCATAAACATACAGTGACTATGGAGGAATGCAATATGGCGAAAAAAATAGTATTGGCTTATTCAGGCGGTTTAGATACATCTGTAGCAATTCAATGGTTGAAAGACAAAGGCTATGAAGTAGTAGCTTGCTGTTTAGATGTAGGTGAAGGTAAAGATCTAGATTTTGTACAAAAGAAGGCACTTGAAGTTGGTGCGGTTGAATCTTATATCGTTGATGCAAAAGATGAATTTGCTGAAGAATACGCATTGATCTCATTACAAGGACATACTTGGTATGAACAAAAATATCCTTTAGTTTCTGCTTTATCTCGTCCTTTAATTTCTAAAAAACTAGTAGAAATTGCAGAAAAAACGGGCGCAGTCGCTGTTGCACATGGTTGTACAGGTAAAGGAAATGACCAAGTTCGTTTTGAAGTTTCTATTAAATCACTAAATCCTAATTTAGAAGTAATCGCTCCTGTTCGTGAATGGGCTTGGAGTCGTGAAGAAGAAATCGATTATGCAAAGTCTAAAAATATTCCGATTCCAATCAATTTAGACAGTCCATTCTCTATCGACCAAAATTTATGGGGACGTGCAAACGAATGTGGTATTTTGGAAGATCCTTGGGCTGCACCACCAGCAGATGCATATGATTTAACAGTAGCACTTGAGGATGCACCTGATACAGCAGATGTCATTGAAATCGAATTTGAACAAGGTGTTCCAGTTGCGCTTGATGGCGTTCAATATAAATTAGCGGACTTAATCTTAAAACTAAATGAATTGGCTGGTAAACATGGTATCGGACGTATTGATCATGTTGAAAATAGATTAGTTGGTATTAAATCACGTGAAGTTTATGAAATTCCAGGTGCACATACATTACTTCTTGCACATAAGGAACTTGAAGATATTACGCTTGTAAAAGAATTGGCTCACTTTAAACCAGTAATTGAAAAAAAATTAACAGAGCTTATTTATGATGGTTTATGGTTTTCCCCATTACGTGAAGCAATCCAAGCATTCTTAAAAGAAACTCAAAAATATGTAAATGGTACAGTTCGTGTGAAATTGTTTAAAGGTCATGCAATTGTAGAAGGACGTAAATCACCAAACTCTTTATATGATGAAAAATTAGCTACTTATACAAAAGATGACGAATTCAACCATGCTTCAGCTGTAGGCTTTATCGAATTATTTGGTCTACCAACTAAAGTAAACGCAATGGTCAACAACAAAGGAGCAAAGAAGGTGCAAGCATGAGTGGTAAACTTTGGGGAGGTCGCTTCCAAAAGTCCGCTGAACAATGGGTAGATGAATTTGGGGCATCCATCGGGTTTGACCAACAGCTTGTAACGGAGGATTTAGAAGGTAGTATTGCCCATGTAACCATGCTTGGTGAAACCGGTATCCTTACAAAAGATGAAGTCAACACGATTAAAGACGGTCTAGAAAAACTAAAAGCTAAGGCACAAAACAATGAGCTTACATTTTCAGTGGAAAATGAGGATATCCATTTGAACCTTGAAAAAATGCTAATCGATTTGGTGGGTCCTGTAGGAGGAAAACTTCATACAGGGCGTAGTCGCAATGACCAAGTTGCAACAGATATGCATTTATTCCTGAAAAAACGTGTAACAGAAGTAATTGAACTGATTACAAAATTTCAAGAAACGATTATCGCACAAGCACAAGCGAATATCGATACATTAGCACCAGGATATACGCATTTACAGCGAGCACAGCCAATCTCTTTTGCACATCATTTAATGACGTATTTTTGGATGTTGGAACGAGATAAAGAACGATTTAACGAGTCGGTTAAACGTATAGATATCTCTCCACTTGGAGCAGGGGCTCTAGCTGGAACGACATTTCCAATCGATCGTGAATTGAGCGCACAACTAATGGGCTTTTCAAATGTCTATCAAAACAGTATGGATGCTGTCAGTGATCGTGATTTTATCGTAGAGTTTTTGAGCAATAGTTCATTATTGATGGCACATTTATCAAGATTTGCAGAAGAAATTATTCTTTGGTCAACTGAGGAGTTCAAATTCATCGAGTTAGATGATGCATTCTCAACGGGTTCAAGTATTATGCCACAAAAGAAAAATCCTGATATGGCAGAACTGATTCGCGGGAAGGCAGGTCGTGTATATGGCAATTTAATGGGCTTGCTGACTGTGTTAAAAGGAATTCCGTTAGCTTACAACAAGGACATGCAGGAAGATAAAGAAGGTATGTTTGATACACTTCATACGATTATTGGTTCTCTTAAAATCTTTGAAGGTATGGTACGTACAATGACTGTTTCAAAGGATACTTTAAAGAAGGCAGTTCATCAAGACTTTTCAAATGCAACTGAACTTGCGGATTATTTGGCTACTAAAGGCATGCCATTCCGTGAAGCTCATGCAGTAACAGGAAAATTAGTATTTCTTTGCATTCAACGAGGTATTTACTTATTAGACCTTCCTCTTGAGGACTTGCAAGAGGCAAGCAATCTAATCGAAGCGGATGTGTACGATGTATTAGCACCGGAGACAGCTGTTAAACGTCGTCATTCCCTTGGTGGGACAGGTTTCGATCAAGTGAAGATCCAAATTGAAAAGGCAAAAGAAAAATTGTCTCATGCTTAAAACTCTACTATAAAGGGTAGATAAAATTGGAAGGCTGTCCACAGAGGGGGACTAATTCCATGAAGAAGCATACATAGTGTGCTACAGAAAAAGCCAGTTTCCAGAGGGAAGCTGGCTTTTTTGTTTAAAGTAAAGTATTTTATCCCGCGTTAACTGATGACGTTCAAAGCAAGAACTAAGTGTAGGTAATTACCTGCAATAATCTCATTGGATAAACTAGCATCCATAAAAAGATAAAGAAAACTCTATATAGGATATATTTAACTTTATAATTAAAATTTAAATATCGATTGTGCCGCATACATGTCTATTCCATTTTTTCCATGGATAATTTCTGTAACACGCGTGTTGATTTGATAAAAATTAGGCGTGTCTGTTTGACATAATTTTTGAAAAACCCTGTTTTTTTAAGCTATTTATTGTAGAAAAAATTGTTTTCACACCGCTTCTTCTGCTATAAATCAGGAAAAATAGCTCTAAATTCTTCTCATCGATAAGACGTATATTTTCCACGAATTCGTAATAGTACAAAAATATAAGATGAAATCCCATATAAATCCTTCGCTTTTATAGTCAAATAGCATTATAATAGTCGTAACATGTTAAATGTTCGAGAAAATTTCACAGTTAAAAGTTGAGAATTTTTATGTAAAGTTTGGTAACATGGTAGTAGAATTTATAAGGAGCGACATCTGCATATGAATACAGACATAAATTTATTTTTTGCCTTTGGGGCAGGTTTTTTAAGCTTTATCTCACCATGTACATTGCCTCTTTATCCAGCATTTCTTTCATACATAACTGGTGTTTCTTTTGATCAGTTAAAAAATGAAAAAGGAATGCTACAAAAAAGAGCAGTTTTACACACATTATTCTTTTTATTGGGCTTTTCTGTGATTTTTATCGCATTAGGCTTTGGAACAACCTTTGTAAAAAGTTTTTTTGTCCAATATGAGGACTTAATCCGTCAAATCGGGGGTATTTTGATTGTTGTTTTTGGTCTGATCATTACGGGGATTTTTACACCAGAGTTTTTGATGAAAGATCATAAATTCGAGTTTAAAAATAGACCATCAGGATATATAGGATCAATGCTTATTGGACTTGTTTTTGCAGCGGGTTGGACACCTTGTACAGGACCAATATTAGCTTCAATTATTTTGTTGGGTTCTACACATCCAGAGTCTGCGATGGGATATATGTTAGCCTACGTACTAGGATTTTCAATTCCATTCTTTGTTCTGTCATTCTTTATTTCACGGATGAATTGGATTCGAAGAAATAGCCAAAAAATCGTTAAAATTGGTGGTTATATCATGATTGCGGTAGGAATTATTTTGTTCTTTGATGGAATGACATACCTAAATCAATTATTAACACCAATTTTTGGTGGATTTCAGGGCTTTTAATTTTAGATTAATGTGATGGGGTGAAATTGTTGTCAACTGTATTAGTAGTAGATGATACGTTGTTTATGCGAAATGCTATTACAACGATGCTTGAAGAGGCAGGATTTGTTGTAATTGGAGAAGCAGAAAATGGAAAGCAAGCAATTGAGCAATACTTCAAATTACAACCTGATATCGTGACGATGGATGTTACAATGCCAGTCATGTCAGGATTAGAGGCTACAAAGGAAATCGTAAAAGATGATCCAAATGCAAAAATCTGTGTTGTTACTGCATTGGGGCAACAAAAGCTTATCTTACAAGCGCTTAAAAATGGAGCAAAAGATTTTATTACGAAGCCTTTTGAGAGGGAACGTTTAGTATCGACTATACGTCAAATGATAGAATAATTTTTTAAAGATAGGTGATTGTGAGATGTTAAGTTCAATTCCTTCTCAATTTATGCTAATTGGCTCTACTGTGGCTGTTGTATTAATGGGGATTATGATGATGATGATTCGTTCTAGATCATCCAAAAAACCTGCAAGTGTGAAAAAGATTATTATTCCACCAATTGCTATGTCATCAGGTGCATTTATGTTCTGTTTTGACTATTTTCATGTGGCATGGTCGCAAGTATTAGAGGCAGTTATTGCTGGTATAGTCTTTTCAACAGTTCTTATTGCAACCTCAAAATTCCAAGTTTTAGAGGATGAAGTTTATTTGAAGCCTTCTAAAGCTTTCTTTTTCATATTAATCGGCTTATTGGTTATTAGAACGGTTGCAAAGGTATATTTAAGTGGTTCTTTCCATCTTGGAGAGCTTGGTGGTATGTTCTGGATATTAGCCTTTTCGATGATTTTACCATGGCGTATT
Organism: Rummeliibacillus sp. SL167; assembly: GCF_007896505.1. Classification (NCBI taxonomy): domain Bacteria; kingdom Bacillati; phylum Bacillota; class Bacilli; order Caryophanales; family Caryophanaceae; genus Rummeliibacillus; species Rummeliibacillus sp. SL167. The sequence goes on from NZ_VCBM01000001.1 coordinate 866,100, forward strand.
GCGATGTTGATCCAATATAAAAAAGTGGAAAAAGAATTACGCTTTTTACAACATAGTTGAATAATGAGTTTGTTTCAGAAGAGGTCTTCTTTGTCATATGATCTAGACAATCAAAAGCACGAATGCTGCTCAATCGGCATTCGTGCTTTTGACTTTTGAAGAATCTTGCTTCAAAGAGATTGTGGAGTCTAAGCTTTCATTCATCTAAAAAGTTTTCATAAGGAGAAATATCAATATCCATTTGATTTAATTTTTTCCGTAAGAATTTATGATCACGTTTTGGCGTGGCAAGTATGTATCCTCTAATGATTAAGTCAAAATCAATCTTCTTTGCTTTTTCATCTAATGCAAGTTGGCCAATTTTACCTGCAATTTTTTGTTTAGCAACATCACGAAATAGATCTGGAACAGGGCTAACTAATTCATTCAATAAATCCTTTTCTTCTTGATGCCACAAATGCAAAGTTTTGTTTACATAATAATCTTGCCAATCTAAAGTGGATTTACCATCATCTTTTGGCATGGATTTCAAAAATTTACGGAACATGAAGAAACCGCCGATTGCTATTGTGCCGATAAGTACGACCACCCAAAATAGTATAAACCACAAAAAAGGACCGTTTAACACCGCATTCACCTCCCTACTATTATAAAAGGTAAATAAAAAATTTGCACTCCTTGTCCTCTTTTGAAGGATGAAAGTCTATGTAATTAGTGAAAGAGAGGTGATGGAGATGGCGACGAAAACATTTGAAAAAGCAACACTACGTTTAAAATTTTCACAAGGTTTGAATGAAAAAGGCCAAGTCATTGAAAAAACAAAAACATATCAAAATATTTCAGAACAAGCATCATTGGATAACTTGGCTATCGTTGGAACAGCGCTTGCTAGTTTGTTTGAATACCCGTTTATCGGGACTAGTGTAGCAACGCAAGAAGCAATACAAGATTAATTCGAAAAGATGATAGTAGAGGAGGAAAAGAAATGGCAAAGGTACTGCAATTACAATTTAAAACCGCTAGTGGAGCAAACTGTTCTATCAGTGTTGATACACCTAAAAGTAATTTGACATCTGAAGAAGTATATCAAGTGATGGATACGGTGCTAGCAAGTAATGTATTTGCTATCAATGGTGCATCACTTTCAGAAATTGTAGGTGCTCGTTATGTAGAACGTACAGTCACTGAGATACATGCATAATGGATAAAGAGAAAGCTGCCTTTCTATCTTTTTGATAGTGCAGGCAGCTTTTTTAATAGCGCCTTAACGATAGGAAGACTTCACTTAGTTCAAGATTCCAGTAAAAGGAGAATATGCAGGGGAGCGGCAGCCTATAAAAATTAGGTCCCCCTCGTATGTACGCAGTTGGGATCAAGAAAATACGGTGTGAAGCTTCACTTGATAGCACACTTTTTGGAGTGTCGAATTGATGGGCACTAGGAAGGAGGAATTGTGATGGATGAATGGATTACGATGATTCAAGAAATGGGATTTCCGATATTTGTATCATTCTATTTGATGCATCGAGTTGAAACGAAACTTCAAGCAATTCACGATGCCTTGATGAATTTAAAATAAACTGATTGACTGTTTCACAAATTCGTCTTAAAGCTTTCAAACAGTGTTCTTGTAAAATGTGGTACAATTCGTTAAGATGAATGCAGATGAGGAGTGAAAGACAAAGTGAAAAAAAGATGGATCATAGCATCATTATTTTTGGTTTTATCTGTACTATTATCTGCCTGCGGTGGTAGTGAAAAGTTTAAAGCAGAAACGGACTGGAAAGTGCAAAACTTCAACTATACGAACCAAAACGGTGATAAGGTATCATTAGAAAGTTTGAAAGGAAAACCGTGGCTTGCCATGTTTATCTTTACAAACTGTACAAGTATATGTCCACCAATGACAAGAAATATGACAGATATCCAAAAATCTTTTGAAAAAAAGGGATTAAAAGATTACAAAATCGTTGGATTTAGTGTGGATCCTGATACAGATACACCTGCGAGACTAAAAAAATATATAGGGCAGTACCCTGTAGCAGATGATTCAAAATGGGATCTTCTAACAGGCTACTCTCAAGATGATATTGCTCAATTTGCATTAAAATCATTTAAAACATTAGTCAAAGATGATCCAAATTCGAATCAGGTCGTTCATGGATCAAGCTTTTTCTTAGTGAATCAGGATGGTATCGTAGTAAAAAGCTATAGTGGATATAAAGATGTACCGTATGATACAATTGCAGTTGATATGGAAACCATTATTGAAGACGGAAAGTAATCATAAAAAGACTTGCCGGTAGTCTTTTAAAAAATACGCCATACAAAAAGGAGGCCACTGAAAAAGTCCTTTCTGATTTTTATTGCGAGTATGAGAACGATCAATTCGTTCTCATACTCGCTTTTTTTTTGTAGAATTGAAAACCCCTTGCTATGCGAGGGGTTCTAAAAAGCTTTTAGCTATGGACAGAAAAAAAACCCCGGTCGTACAATGGAGTTAGGTCTAGCCAACCGACTCTGTACGAAAGGGGATCCAAATGGATAATAAAAGTTTAGCACATACAACATGGAATTGTAAGTATCACATTGTTTTTGCACCAAAATATAGAAGACAAATTATATACGGAAAGATAAGAGCAGATGTAGGAAAAATATTACGCCAATTATGTGAAAGAAAAGGCGTTGAAATAATAGAAGCAGAGGCTTGCCCTGATCATATTCATATGCTGGTAAGTATTCCACCGAAATTAAGTGTTTCATCCTTTATGGGCTATTTAAAAGGAAAAAGTAGTTTAATGATTTTCGACCGACATGCAAACTTAAAATATAAATATGGAAATCGGAAGTTTTGGTGTCGTGGATTCTATGTAGATACAGTAGGCCGGAACAGAAAAGTGATACAAGAGTATATAAAAAATCAATTGCAGGAAGATATTTTGGAGGATCAAATGACGATGAAAGAATTCATTGATCCTTTCACAGGTGAGGAAGTAAAACCTAAAAAGAGGAAATAAATAGAACCACTTTAGTGGTAGTGTGAGAACGGAGTGCGGTTGGCGGACCTTTCAGTATGTCTTTAGACATGGGCCAGTACCCCAGCGTTTCACGCGCAGAGCAAACCACCAGTTATACTGGTGGCTCTGATTCGGTTGTACAATTTATAACGTTGGTGAATGAAAATCACCTCCTCCTGAAAGTTGGAGAAGGTGACGGGATTTCATTAACGTTATTTTCTTTTTATAATAGAAAACAAGTGAGATTCCCTGTAGAATTAAAGTCGACTAAAACCATTATTCAGGAGGAAACTCACTTGTCATATTCTAATAGTATTAAATCTTTAATCGATATTCAAGACCCAAACATTACATTTGATGAAGATTGTGTTAAAGCAGGTACTTTTAAAGGAAAGGCTTGTAAATATATCAGTGGGACATTGACTTACAGCCCTACGCATTGTGTAAATTGTGGGGTTGAAAACACGAACTTTACCATTTATAAAAATGGGACTCAATTATCTCGTATTACCCTTCCTTTCACTGGGGTTAATCCGACTTATCTATTATTAAAAAAACAACGCTTTCTTTGTAAAAAATGCAACAACAGTTTCACGGCTAAAACACCCATAGTCGAACAAAATTGTTATATTTCAAAGAATGTTAAAGCACAAGTGATGATTAAATCTGCTGAAGCCCAATCACTAAAATCCATCTCTAAAGATTGTTCGGTTTCACCGACAACTGTTCAACGCGTGATTAATGAGGGTGCGAAACAATTCAAGCCCTATCATGCTAAACTCCCAAAACATCTTTCTTTTGACGAATTTAAATACGCAAAAGGTGCGATGGCTTTTGAGTATATCAATGTGTTGAATGGGGATATTTTAGACATTCTAGATCGTCGTGATAGCTTCGCCATTAAAAATCACTTCATGGTAAATTACAGTCTAACAGATCGCCAAAATGTAGAGACGGTAACGATTGATATGAATGCAGGCTATGTAAATGTCATTAAGGAATTGTTCCCAAATGCGAAAATCATTATCGATCGGTTTCACCTCGTTCAGTTAATCAATCGGTCCATGAATAAGTGCCGTGTCCATGTGATGAATCAATTCAGAACATCAAATAATGAAGACTTGAAAAAGTACCGTCGGCTGAAGCGCTACTGGAAGCTAATTCTTAAAAAGGCATCAGAGCTTTCTAGTGTTGAATACAAATACTACCCGCTATTTGGACAACGTCTCGAAATCAGTATCTTGGAGGAGATGTTGGCATATGATCCCGTATTAAAAGCGAATTACGAACTCTATCAAATTCTTTTAAAAGCAATGGAAACGAAAGATTTTCAACTGTTGGCGTCAAGCTTAGAAAATCCAGTTCAACCCTTCATTTCCAATTATATGAAAACTAGCTTAAAAACACTGAAGAAGCACCTTCCATACATACAAAACAGCTTTGGCTATCCTTATAACAATGGAAGAATCGAAGGGATGAACAATAAAATCAAAGTGTTAAATCGCGTGGCGTATGGTTATAGAAATTTCGATCATTACAAAAAGCGAATTATTTTACATTTTAAACTCAAACCATTTGAAACAGACTTTAAGAAAACAGAACAAAAAAGCCACGCCCCTAAGCAGTGTAAGGCTGCCTAAAAGCATGGCCAATCTTCCAATAATTAGTCGGCATATATTATTCACCAACGTTATTTGACAAAGAACCCTTTTTTCATTTGAA
>NZ_VCBM01000001.1:871118-1240074 GCF_007896505.1 Rummeliibacillus sp. SL167
CCTAAGGGAAATATGCTTCGAAAAATCAATGAACTTGTAGATTTTACTTTTATCCTCGAAGAACTAAAAACAAAATATTGTCTTGATAATGGTCGCAATGCTGAGTCACCCATTCGCATGTTCAAATATCTATTGCTTAAATCCATTTTTGATTTATCAGATGTAGATGTAGTAGAACGTTCTAAATATGATATGTCGTTTAAATATTTCCTCGATATGGCTCCAGAAGATTCTGTGATTGACCCAAGTTCTCTAACAAAATTCCGAAAACTCCGTCTTCCAGATGAGGGTTTATTAGATATGCTAATTGGGAAAACAGTTGAGATTGCATTGGAAAAAGAACTCATTAAAAGTAAATCCATCATCGTGGATGCCACACATACGAAAGCACGTTATCATCAAAAATCACCGAAAGAATTTTTACAAGAAAAATCCAAAACTGTTCGAAAAGCTGTCTATCAAATCGATGAATCGATGAAAGTGAAATTTCCACCGAAAACTCCTTCTAACGAAGTGAAGGAGGAATTGGATTATTGCCGTCAAGTTATTACTGTTATTGAAACAGAACCACACATAGCTGAGATTCCTGCCGTTAAGGAAAAATTAAATGTGCTAAAGGAAGTAGTAGAAGATTACACAGAACAACTTAGCTATTCCAATGATCCAGATGCACGTGTTGGACACAAAACTGCTGACTCTTCTTTCTTTGGCTACAAAACGCATATTGCGATGAGTGATGAACGAATTATTACAGCTGCTATTGTGACAACAGGAGAAAAAAGTGATGGAAAATACCTACAAGAGTTAATTGAAAAAAGCCAAGAAACAGGGATGAAAGTGGAGACAGTCATTGGAGACACAGCTTATTCTGAAAAAGATAATATCCGCTATGCAAAGGAAAATAATTTTGAATTAGTATCAAAGTTAAACCCACAAATTACACAAGGCGCTCGAACGAAAGAAGAAGAATTTGAATTTAATAAAGATGCAGGGATGTATGTTTGTAGAGCTGGTCATATGGCCATTCGGAAAGCACGAACAAATAAGAAAAACGTAGGAAAAAATCAAAGACAAACTTATTATTTTGATATTGAAAAATGTAAAGTTTGTCCTTACAGTGAAGGTTGTTTTAAAGAAGGGTCAAAAAGTAAGACTTATTCTACGACAATCAAATCAACGGAACACAAAGACCAGGAAGTATTTCAAGAAACCGATGAATTTAAAAGAAAAGCAAAATCTCGCTATAAAATTGAAGCGAAAAATAGTGAACTCAAACATAGACATGGGTATGATACAGCATCATCATCAGGTCTATTTGGCATGGAGATTCAAGGAGCTACAGCGATATTTGTAGTCAACCTCAAGCGAATACTAAAACTTCTGAGCGAAAAAGAGTAAAAAAGAGAGGAAGAAAAAGGCAAATTATCGTCCAAATAAGACGGCAATTTGCCTTTTTTGTATTGAATTTCATTTACACAACTAAAAAACGTAATTTTTTCAGTGCCCTCACAAAAAGCACAGAGTACATTTGTTCTGTGCTTTTTTATGTAGGATGCAACTTGAGCTTCTTTAACGACTGCTCTATTTTTTTTCTTGAAGCAATGCACGAATATCCTTTAGTACGTCTTCAGTTGTTTCAACTGCTGCCTCTTCAACAATTTCTTCTTGTTTCTTTTTGAAATGTAGTTTTGAAATTAATCGGATGAAGATGAATATAGAAAATGCAATGATAAAAAAGTCAAATGTATTTTGAATGAAATTACCATACATAATGCCGTGATAATGTAAACTTTTAAAATCTACTTTCCCTATTAAAAGCCCTATAATAGGCATAATGATATCTGCTACCAATGAAGAAACAATTTTACCAAAAGCACTTCCAATAACAACCCCGACTGCTAGGTCCACAACATTTCCCTTCAAAGCGAATTTTTTAAAATCTTCCCACATATGTAATTACCTCCTAAACATATTAATTTTCACTATAAATAAGGTATATTTATAAAATACTTATCCATAGTAGCAAAAATTTTCAATACATACTAGATACAAAAGGTAGAAAGTAGGTTATTTTATCTTTTCATGTTAACATAAGTAATTAGTGGTAAGGAAAGTTGAATTATAGAATTGGGGTTTTTATATGAATAAAGTTTTTGTGGCAATCCTACTTGCAACTGCTTTAGCGGCAATAGAGGGAACGATTGTATCGACAGCCATTCCAAGCATTACGGCTGACCTATCTGGCGTTGAACTAATTAGTTGGATCTATTCTGCTTATCTATTAACATCGGCGATTTCTGCCATTATTTTTGGAAAGCTAGCTGATTTATTGGGGCGAAAAAAAATAATCATAGCTGGGATTACGATTTTCTTAATCGGTTCGTTATTATGCGGTATGGCCACATCAATGGGACTTCTCATCGTTTATAGGGCAATTCAAGGTATAGGAGCAGGCTCTATTTTGCCTATTACTTTAACAATGGTTGGAGAGCTTTTTAAAACAGAAAAGGAACGAGCAAAAGGGCAAGGCTATATTAGTATGGTTTGGGGAGTTTCAGGTGTTATAGGTCCTCTCATTGGAGGATTTATCGTGGATCAGTTAACTTGGCATTTCATATTTTTATTGAATATACCTTTTGGGATTGGGACCATCATTTTAATCGCTAAATATTATCAAGAGGAAAAAATCATTTTATCACGAAAAATCGATTATTTAGGCGCGTCTTTTTTTTCAATTGGTATGATGGCATTGCTTTACTCACTTATAGAGGGAAGTAATACTCAGCAATGGACAACCATTACACAATGTATACTCTATATAACTGCCATTGTATTTCTTGGTATCTTTATCTTTGTTGAAAATAGGACAGATGAACCAATTATTCCACTCACATTATTTAAAAATAAACGGTTGAATGTCATAAATGGTTTAACTTTATTTTGTATGGCGATTGTTATCGGTATTTCAGCATACTTACCGATCTATGCGCAATCTGTATTAGGAAAAAATGCAACAGAGGCGGGACTCATGCTCACTCCTCTTTCTGTTATGTGGACGGTTGGCGCCATTTTATCCAGTCAATTAGTTGGGTGGATAACAAATAAAAGGATCATCCAAATCGGGACCATCTTGTTGGTCATTTCAACGACGATGTTAATGTTTTTATCTTCTACCACAAGTCCGCTCTTTGTATTTCTTGCTACGGGAATTTTAGGAACAGGAATGGGTTTTATCGCACCAATGCTTATTATTGCAGTCCAAGCATCTTCTACAGAAGAACAATTAGGTACAGCTATTGGGCTAAATTCTTTTATCAATACGTTTAGTCAATCGATTGGTGCAGCTATTTTCGGCGTATTGTTTAATATCACAACGAGTCATCCATTAAAAGAAATCGATGCAGAATCTATTAATCTAAATGGTTCATTTGATCATACTTTGTTTTCTGCTCAACAAATTCATCGGATTATCGAAATTATAGCTGGAGGAATACGTTCTGTTTATACTGGTTCATTTGTTTTCGCGGTTATTGCATTCATATTAGCGATATTTATTTCAATAAAACAATCTGAAGAAAACGAATGAGATAGAACTGTCCGAAAAGTGGATGAAGTGCAATTCAACGTTGATTTGAATTGTACTTTTTTGTTTTTAATGATCAATTATGGATACAGTCGGATGTTTTCTTCTTTTATCCCGCGTTAACGGGCAGTAAGACTCCTACCTCTCAAGGTTTAGAGAAAAACGAGAAAGATAGGTGGGAGATCAACTGCCGCATGCGCCCGATTGGTTTGGGACAACAAGATGTTGGTCACTCAGGTGTTGTCACAGGACGTGGCGCTTTTAACCTGAGTTCCTCTATTTCAGTGGGGGATGAAGAAAACCCCCACTGATGGAAGCTTTACTTTATTGGCTGCTTTTTATAAAAATGCGAACGTTTTAGAATATATCATTTTAATATTGAGCAGCGAAAAACAATTAGTCCTCGAAAATACATACATTTTTTCGTGCAGTGTTGTTGATGTAGCGAAGCAAATCTAGAGTTCTTCACAAAAAAGCTTGAGCTGAATCCCCAAAGAAGGGGTTTAATGACAGCGTCTAAAAGCATTGTGTCCTGTGACACGGCTTTGTACCTGACATCATTGAGATAAATTGAAACCAATCTCTATTGAAATCCTCAACCAAAGTGAAATAGCTAAATCTGAATATTAAAAATGATGTGTGTTAAATTGTTCGTATTTATAAGCTGAAATATATTTATGAAATAGCTCCGCTTTCAAAAATACAAGAAAAATAGGCTTCTGAAAATATTTTGTTACGTTTAACAGAAAAGAAAATGTTGCTAACATAATTGTGTAAAAACTAGTTAAATTATGTCAGATGGAAATTTCGAAATTAAATTAATTAATTCATTTTTCTAAAAATTTAATTTTAAACAAAAAATAGAAAAAGTCTAACTTATACGGGATAAAAACGTATACAAACAGTATTCAAAATTCGAAATTAGTTGACAATTCTAAAAATACTGTTGACTTCGATGGAAATACGTACTATGATAGCAACAATTTAATAAATGTTTTTTAGGCGAGTAGCTGATAAACATTTTATTGTAATTTACAGAAAGAAGTGAGAGTGTGGGGGAGCAGTTAATTTTTCTTGATGGAAATTTAGTGAAAAGGGAAGACGCTAAAGTTTCTGTTTATGATCATGGTTTTTTATATGGCGATGGTGTTTTTGAGGGAATTCGTTCATACAATGGCAATGTCTTTCACTTACAAGAACATTTAGTTCGCTTGTACGAATCAGCAAAGTCAATTTTACTTACCATTCCTTACACGATTGAGGAAATGACCGAAATTGTGAAGGATACCTTAAAAGCAAATAAATTACGCAGTGCATACATTCGTATGATTGTATCTCGTGGTGTAGGAAATTTGGGAATCGATCCATCAACATGCAAAAGAGGAGCAAGTGTCATTGTTATTGCAGAACCACTTGCATTATTCCCAGCTGAATTATACGAAACAGGTATTTCAATTATCTCTGCATCAAGCAGACGGAATCGATCTGACGTGTTAAGTCCTAAAACAAAAACATTAAATTATTTAAATAATATACTTGTAAAGCTTGAAGCGACACAGGCTGGTGTTTCTGAGGCATTGATGATGAATGATGAAGGGTATGTAGCAGAAGGTTCTGGGGATAATATCTTTATCGTCAAAGGTAAAAAATTGATAACACCACCAGGATATATTGGTGCGTTAGAAGGTATTACTCGTAATGCTATTTTAGATGTTGCGAAAAAACGCGGATATATTGCTGAAGAGGGCGTATTTACAAGACATGATGTTTATGTTGCAGATGAAGTTTTTTTAACAGGAACAGCTGCCGAAGTCATCTCAGTAGTAAATGTTGACGGCCGAGTAATTGGTGACGGAAAACCAGGAAAGGTAACAAAAGATATTTTAGAAGGTTTCCGTGAAATCGTTGAAAAAGAAGGCGTCAAAGTATACGAAGAAGAAGCTACAGTAAAATAAGGGGCGTTTCATAATGAGAAGTGACATGATTAAGAGAGGAGTCGATCGAGCTCCACACCGCAGTTTATTATACGCTGCTGGTGTTAAAACGAAAGATTTAGATAAACCATTTATCGGAGTTTGTAACTCATATATTGATATCATTCCAGGGCACGTTCATCTTCAAAAATTTGGTGAAGTGGTTAAACAAGCAATTCGTGAGGCAGGTGGCATTCCATTTGAATTCAATACCATTGGTGTTGATGATGGTATTGCGATGGGACATATCGGAATGCGTTATTCGTTGCCGAGTCGTGAGCTAATCGCGGATTCAGCAGAGACAGTTATTAATGCGCATTGGTTCGATGGCGTTTTTTATATTCCTAACTGTGATAAAATCACACCAGGAATGTTAATGGCAGCTGTTCGAACGAATGTACCTTCCGTATTTGTTTCCGGTGGTCCTATGGAAGCTGGCCATTTATCTACAGGTGAACAGTTATCGCTCACTTCTGTTTTTGAAGGTGTTGGTTCCTATAAAAGTGGATTGATGACTGCGGAAAAATTAAAAGAAATTGAAGAAAGTGCATGCCCAACTTGTGGCTCATGTTCAGGAATGTTCACAGCGAACTCTATGAACTCATTGATGGAAATGCTCGGAATGGCTTTACCAGGTAATGGTACAATTGTTGCTACATCGGAAGAAAGATATGAACTGGTGAAAGAAGCAGCAAAACATTTAATACGAATGGTTAAAGAGGATATTAAACCTCGTGATATTATTACAAAAGAAACAATTGATGATGCATTTGCACTCGATATGGCGATGGGCGGTTCAACAAACACCGTTTTACATACACTAGCTATTGCAAATGAAGCAGAAATTGACTATAACATCGAAGATATCAACGAGGTTGCCAAGCGTGTTCCTTATCTAGCTAAGATAATGCCAGCATCAAGTTATTCTATGAATGATGTTCATCTTGCTGGTGGTATTAGTGCTATTATCAATGAGTTGTGTAAGATTCCGGGTGCTATTCATAAAGATCGCATAACGGTTTCAGGAAAAACCATCGAGGAACAAGTGAAGGGACATGAAATTACGAATACAGAAGTTATTCGTACAAAAGACAATCCTTATAGTCCGGTAGGTGGTTTGTCCGTCTTGTTTGGTAACATTGCTCCAGATGGGGCAGTTATTAAAGTAGGGGCAGTTGACCCATCCATTCGTGATTTTACTGGAGAAGCAATTGTATTTGATTCTCAAGAGGAAGCACAAGCAAGAATTGATGATGGTACTGTTCAAAAAGGACATGTCGTGGTTATACGATATGAAGGTCCAAAAGGTGGACCGGGAATGCCAGAAATGCTTGCACCTACCTCTGCGATTATGGGACGTGGTTTAGGGAAGGACGTCGCATTGATCACAGATGGTCGTTTCTCGGGAGCTTCTCGTGGTATTTCAATCGGTCATATTTCCCCAGAAGCTGCTGAAGGCGGTCCAATAGCATTAGTTGAAAATGGTGATAAGATAGCCATTGATCTAACGAAAAGGACAATAGAATTACTTGTCCCAGCTGAAGTTTTAGCTGAAAGAAGAGCAAATTTAAAACCATTTGAACCAAAGATTAAAAAAGGTTATTTAGCTCGTTATTCAAAATTAGTGACTTCCGCTTCTACAGGTGGAGTTATGAAAATATAATTTCAAATCCAATAAACAATAAAACGTTGATGAGGTTAAAGGTATTAGAACTTTGTATTTACAGAGAATCGGGTTGCTGAGAACCGATGATACAACTAATACTGACATCCCCTCGGAGTGAACTACTAAACGCTAACGCAATTAGGTAGTTTCGGGCGCATACTTTTGTGCTCGTTAAGCAAAGAATAGATTGTTCTATTCATGAGGTAGTCATTTTTTGACTATAAAAATAGGGTGGTACCATGGAAGCTTTTTTCATCCCTACGCAAAGGTCTTCTTTTGCGTGGATGAAAAAGCTTTTTTTATTAATAAAAATCAAATTTCCTAGGGAGGAGTTCAATGATGAATGCACAAGTTCCGCTAAAGAAACAACAACCTGCGACTGATCAAGAAGTTGATCATGAATGTAAAGCCAGTAAAACGGGTGCTGAGATTTTTGTCGAATCGTTACAAAACCAAGGCGTTGAAATAATATTTGGATACCCAGGTGGAGCCGTCTTACCTTTGTATGATGCGCTTTACCGTAATCCGGTTAAGCATATTCTTGCTCGTCATGAACAAGGTGCTATTCACGCAGCAGAAGGTTATGCACGAGTATCAGGTAAAACAGGGGTAGTCATTGCTACTTCTGGTCCAGGAGCTACTAATTTAGTTACTGGAATAACTGATGCTATGATGGATTCTTTACCACTCGTTGTCTTTACTGGTCAAGTTGCAACAACTGTTGTTGGTACGGATGCTTTCCAAGAAGCAGATATTGTCGGAATCACGCAACCAATTACAAAACATAATTATCAAGTAAAAAATGTTCAGGACTTACCACGAATCATCAAAGAAGCTTTTCATATAGCTTCAACAGGTCGTAAAGGTCCAGTTGTCGTTGATATTCCGAAAAATATTGCAAATGCTATTTTCGATTCGAATGCAGTAGAAGAAGCAACAATCAACTTACCGGGATATCAACCAACATTGCATCCAAATTATTTGCAAATAAAAAAAGCCGTATCATTACTCAGTGAAGCAAAGCAACCACTTCTATTAGTAGGTGCTGGTGTTTTAGCAGCTGATGCTTCAAAAGAATTAACTGAATTTGTGGAAAAATACAATTTCCCAGTAGTGAATACACTATTAGGACTTGGTAGCATTGATGGAAATCATGAACTTTTCCTTGGAATGGCTGGTATGCATGGAACATTTACAGCCAATATGGCTATTAATAATTGCGATGTACTTCTAAACATTGGTTCTCGATTTGATGATCGCTTAACCGGTAACCTAAAGAAATTTGCACCAAATGCAAAAGTCATTCACATCGATATTGATCCGGCTGAAATCGGTAAAAACGTACCGACTGAAATTCCAATTGTAGCTGATGCTAAAGAAGCACTACTCGCATTATTAGAGCAAACATTTGAGGTACAGGATTTAACACTTTGGCATGAATATTTACATGAATGCCAGGAAGAGTATCCACTTTGGTATGATGATGATGGCGATGGGACGATCTATCCTCAATATGCAGTTGAAACAATCCATCGTTTAACGAATGGTGAAGCAACTATTGTGACGGATGTTGGTCAACATCAAATGTGGACAGCACAATACTATCCATTTAAAAAAGATCATCATTGGGTAACATCCGGTGGTTTAGGAACGATGGGCTTTGGTTTCCCAGCAGCCATTGGTGCACAATTTGCTCATCCTGATGAAAAGGTTATAGCCATCGTTGGTGATGCAGGGTTCCAAATGACCATGCAAGAACTCGCATTATTGAAAGAATTCAAATTGCCAGTAAAAATTTTCATCTTAAATAACAGTTGCTTAGGAATGGTTCGCCAATGGCAAGAAACATTCTATGAAGAACGTTATTCCTCTTCATTGGTACCAGTACAACCAGACTTCGTCAAACTTGCTGATTCTTATGGAATCAAAGGCTACAAAGTAGAAAAAGTGGACGACATGGAAGCTGTATTCAAAGAAGCGATCGAATCAGATGAACCTGTTTTGGTAGACTGCCGAGTGAAAGAACTAACATTAGTAAATCCAATGGTAGCACCAGGAAAAGGACTATCTGAAATGATTGGAGTGAAAAAAGGATGAAAAGAGTAATTACTGTTACCGTTATAAACCAAAGTGGTGTTTTAAACCGTGTTACAGGTCTATTAATGAAACGTCAATTCAATATAGAAAGCATCACTGTTGGTCATACCGAGCAACAAGGTGTTTCAAAAATGACGTTCATCGTCAATGTTGAAGATGAAGCAAAAATTGAACAGCTTGTAAAGCAGTTATCCAAACAAATTGACGTTATCAAAGTTAACGATATTACGGATAAATCTATCGTTATGAGAGAACTGGCACTTATTAAAGTAGTGGCTCCACCGAATTTGCGTGCCGAAATCAATTCAATTGTTGATCCTTTCCGCGGTTCCATCATTGATATGGGAAAAAATGTTGTCACTTATCAAATCGTTGGTAATCCAGAAAAGATCGATGCATTTATCGAATTGATTCGGCCGTATGGCATCAAAGAACTGACTCGTACAGGTGTAACTGCATTTGTACGTGATGCTCAATTGAAGCCATCACCGCAACTTTCGATTTTACAATAAAAATAAAAAAACTAAAAAACCCAGGGGGAATTTAAAATGGCAAAATTGTATTATAACCAAGACATCGATGAAAAGGTATTAGAAGGTAAAAAAATCGCAATCATCGGATACGGTTCACAAGGTCATGCACATGCGCAAAACTTAAAAGAATCTGGTTACGATGTAGTAGTTGGTATCCGTCCAGGAAAATCAGCTGAAAGAGCAAAAAATGATGGACTTCCTGTAAAAACTGTTAAAGAAGCAGCCGCTGAAGCTGATATCATCATGATCTTACTTCCAGATGAAAAACAAAAAGCAGTTTATGAAGAAGAAATTGCCCCAGGTCTTGAAGCTGGAAACGCATTAGTATTTGCCCATGGTTTTAACATTCACTTTAAACAAATCGTACCGCCAGCAGATGTAGATGTATTCTTAGTAGCACCAAAAGGTCCAGGACATTTAGTACGTCGCACATATGTTTCTGGTGCTGGTGTTCCTGCATTAGTCGGTGTTTATCAAGATCCAACTGGTCAAGCAAAGGCACTTGGTTTGGCTTATGCAAAAGGTATTGGTGGAGCTCGCGCAGGTGTTCTTGAAACAACATTTAGAGAAGAAACAGAAACAGATCTATTTGGAGAACAAGCAGTACTTTGTGGTGGTGTAACTCACTTAATTAAAGCTGGCTTTGAAACATTAGTTGAAGCAGGTTATGAACCAGAAAGTGCTTACTTCGAATGTCTTCACGAAATGAAACTAATCGTTGATTTGATCTACGAAGGAGGTTTCTCTAACATGCGTTACTCTATCTCTGATACTGCTGAATGGGGCGATTATGTATCAGGTCCACGTGTGATCACTGAAGATGTAAAAGCAAACATGAAGGCTGTTTTAACGGATATCCAAAACGGTAAGTTTGCGAAAGAATGGATCCAAGAAAATGAAACAGGTCGTCCAAAATACAATGCGATCAAAAAGGCTGAAGCTGAACATCCAATTGAAAAAGTGGGCGAAGAATTACGTGCAATGATGCCATTTGTAGGTAAAAAATTGAACAAAGAAACTGTTGGTACAAAAGCATAATCTTGACTCAACCCTGATAAATGAATGTCTTATTCTATAACTTAAAGAAGCAGCTTCCACTGCTTCTTTAAGTAAATTATGCGGAAAATATAATGAATATTAGTATGTATAGGTTTATGAATTAGAAGCAGTTTAGTATCTGAGGAGGAGTTACTGTGGAGAAAAAAGTTACCGTTTTACCTGGTGATGGGATTGGACCTGAAGTTGTTGCTTCTGCGGTTAAAGTGCTACAAGCTATCGGCAAAAAATTCCACCATACGTTTCATATTGCATATGCTACGATTGGAGGTGCTGCCATCGATCAGCATGGGGATCCACTTCCACAAGAAACAATTGAATTATGTGAAGAAAGTGATGCCGTTCTTTTAGGGGCAGTTGGTGGTCCAAAATGGGATCATAATCCAGCTGAGCTAAGACCTGAAAAAGGATTATTACGTATTCGCAAGCATTTTGATTTGTTTTCAAATTTGCGTCCCGTTCAGGCTATTCCATCACTCATAAAATCTTCTCCTCTGAAAGATGATTTAGTAAAAGAAGTTGATTTGCTGATCGTACGTGAATTGACAGGTGGCTTATATTTTGGTGAGCCACGTAAGCGTACAAACGAAGAAGCAATAGATTCATTAGTATACAGTCGTCTTGAAATTGAACGCATTGTTGAAAATGCATTTGAATTAGCTCGCGTTCGAAGAGGAAAACTAACATCTGTGGATAAAGCGAATGTCCTTGAAACATCACGTTTGTGGAGACAAATCGTTGATGAGAAAAAAGCACAATATCCAGATGTAGAAGTTGAACATAGTTTAGTTGACTCAACAGCTATGAAGCTGATTACAAATCCGGGAGCCTATGATGTTCTTGTCACAGAAAATATGTTTGGAGATATTTTAAGTGATGAGGCCTCTGTTATAACAGGATCTTTAGGAGTCCTTCCTTCTGCAAGTATTCGCTCTGATAATTTCGGATTATATGAACCAGTTCATGGTTCAGCACCTGAAATCGCAGGAAAAGGTATTGCTAATCCAGCTGCGACCATTTTATCAGTTGCTATGATGCTACGTTATTCATTTGGCTTAAAAGAAGAAGCAACAGAAATCGAACATGCGGTTAATGCCGCCTTTAATGATGGTTTCTTCACATCAGATTTAGCGACTTCTGGAAACCAAGCTTTAACCACAGATGAATGGACAGAAAAAGTTTTAAATAAAATAGATCCTAGCTTTGTGTCAGACAGTATTATAACTACTTATATTTAGAAAAGAAAATAGGTGAAGAATAATGGGGAAAAATATTATAGAAAAAGTATGGGACCAACATGTAGTATATCACGAAGATGGAAAACCAGATTTACTCTACATCGATCTTCATTTGCTTCATGAAGTAACGTCTCCACAAGCTTTTGAGGGGCTTCGCCTAAACCATCGAAACGTTCGTCGACCAGATCTTTGTTTTGCCACAATGGATCATAACGTACCTACAAAAAACTTACCGATCATTAATGACCCAATTGCCAAGACACAAATTAATACATTAGCCAAAAACTGTGAAGAATTTGGTGTTCCATTAGCAGATATGGGGCATCCAGATCAAGGAATCGTACATGTTATTGGTCCACAACTTGGTTTAACTCAACCAGGCAAAACGATTGTATGTGGTGATTCCCATACATCAACTCATGGTGCTTTCGGTGCCATTGCATTTGGTATCGGTACTAGTGAAGTGGAACATGTATTATCAACGCAAACACTTTGGCAAAGTAAACCAAAGACGATGCAAATTCACGTAAAAGGTGAGCTTGGCTTTGGCGTAACGGCTAAAGATATCATTCTTGCTATTATCGCGAAATTTGGTATTGATGTAGGTACTGGACATATTGTTGAATTTACGGGTGATGCGATCCATAAATTATCAATGGAGGAACGTATGACAATTTGTAATATGTCCATTGAAGCGGGAGCAAAAGCTGGTTTAATAAGCCCTGATGAGATTACTGTTGACTACATTAAAGGACGCAAGTATGCACCACAAGGAGACAAATTTGAGGAAGCTAAAAAATACTGGTTATCACTTGCTTCTGATCCAGATGCGACCTATAATAAAACGCTTGTGATTGAAACATCAGAAATTGAACCGTTTGTAACATGGGGTACGAATCCTTCAATGGGAAGCGGTGTGTCAAAAACAGTTCCTTATGCTTCCAATTACACAGAAGAATCAGATAAACAGGCATTGAAAAAAGCATTAACATATATGGATTTACAAGAAGGTACACCATTAACGGATATTGAAATCCAACATGTCTTTATCGGATCTTGTACAAATTCACGTTTACATGATTTGCGTGCCGCAGCTAATGTTATTAAAGGAAAGCATGTTCATCCAAATGTTCGTGCGATTGTCGTTCCAGGCTCTCATTCAGTGAAAAAGCTAGCTGAAGAGGAAGGAATCGATAAAATATTCAAGGATGCTGGTTTTGAATGGCGTGAATCAGGATGTAGTATGTGTCTTGCAATGAATGAGGATGTTGTACCAGCTGGTGAACGATGTGCTTCAACATCGAACCGTAATTTCGAAGGACGTCAAGGTACAGGGGCAAGAACCCATCTTGTAAGCCCTCCGATGGCTGCAGCTGCCGCAATTGCTGGTCACTTTGTAGATGTTCGCGAAATCATGAATGTACCTGTGTGATGGAGGTGTAAAATATGGAACCTATTAATATCGTAAAAAGTGTCGTCACACCCTTAAATCGCAAAAATGTCGACACGGACCAAATTATTTCAAAAGAATTTTTAAAACGGATTGAACGAACAGGTTTTGGTCAGTTTGTCTTTTACCACTGGCGTTTCGATCAAGACGGGCAGCCAATAGAAGATTTTGTTTTAAACCAACCTAAGTATAAGGGCTCTAAAATCTTAGTGGCTCATGAAAATTTTGGTTGTGGATCATCTCGTGAACATGCTCCATGGGCCATTTTAGACTATGGTTTCAACGTGGTTGTTGCACCAAGTTTTGCGGATATTTTTCATAATAACTGCTTCAAAAATGGTATTTTGCCTATTGAATTGAAAGTATCGGAAATTGAAGAATTATTAGCAAAAGGTGAACAATCAGTATTGGAGGCAGAAGTAAATCTTCAAAACCAAACGTTAACAGCTGATGGGAAAGTTTATCATTTTGAAATAAATCCTTATTATAAGGAAATGCTTTTAAACGGTTGGGATGAAATTGCATTAACCTTTAAATATGAAGATTATATTAAAGATTATGAAAAAAAGCGTGTACAATTTAGTTAACAAGATCCAACAAATAATAGCTATTTAGGAGACTAAGAAATTAGTTTTCCTAAATAGTTTTTTTGCTTTGAGGGATAAACATATAGGTAGCCACTATATAAATGGTTTTTCATATATTTCCATTTTGCTATGTTGTTGCATTATGGAAAACTAAAACTTATCTATGGTAACATGGGAATGAAACAGTTACAGATGATGCGAGCAGTGAAAATCATGTATAGTCGGTTACACTATGAATGTTTAAAGGTTATGGAGTATTACAATTGTCATCGCATATTAACAGATCGTAAGAACTCATTTCAAGGGGGAAATAAAAATTTGGAAGAAAGTAGGAGCCATTGTATATATCCCACTTTATCCCGCTTTAACGGGCAGTATAAAATATCATTTCAAGATTCAAGTAAACTTTTTTGAGCGATTGCTCCAACTGGTACATAAAAAGTTTTTTAATAGATGAATCAATTTCATAATGCAAAATTTAGATGGAAAACACGAACATTTCGAATCAACATGAACATTAATATTCAGAAGTTTTTGTTCCGCTCCAGACGGCGCTTTCCACGGGCTTGGCTTCAATCTCCTCGTCACTACGTTCCTGCGGGGCTTTCAGCTCAAGCTTTTCCCGTAGGACTTTGAATAAACTTCCTGAACTAACACCGCACGAAGAAAGTGCATGCATTTTCGAGGAGTCGCCGTCTTCCGCTCCACAACTATCAAAATTAGTTATTCTTAAATGTTCATATTTTTTAAAAAGAAAATGATTTATGAAATTGATTCAGATGAATAATATAATAAAAAATGCTCACTCTAAGAGGTGTATTTTAAGTGGATGACTATTTATGACATGACTCATTATAGCTTTAAAGAAAAGGGGAGGAGATTATGAATTCGATTCTTTTCTATGATGGCGACTGTGGATTTTGCCAAAAATCTGTACAGTTCGTTTTAAAATATGAAAGAAAGCCTACTTTGATATTTGCATCATTGCAGGGAGAGATAGCAGCAACATTATTGTCTCCAAATTTAACACAAAATCTCGACTCCGTTGTTGTTTATCACAACGGAAAAATATTAACAGAATCTAACGCAGTATTGTTTATTGTAAAAAAATTAAAATTTCCTTTTTTCTTGTTCTTTCTTTTAAAAATAGTTCCGGTTTCTATACGTGATCATTGTTATCAAATTATTTCTAAAAATCGTCATAAATTCACAAAATCGAGAAAAAATTGTGAAATTCCTAAAGAAAATACTCGTAAACGCTTTCTAGATTGATGGTCATTCAAAAAAATTATAACAAAGTATAATTTTAATGTTATTTACTTATGTATCTTTTTCGATTATTATTATGTGTGGAGAAAAGTAGCTCATATAAAGCCTTTTCATTAGTTAATTTAGAGGGGGAACCAAACAATGGCAAACAACAACTTGCATAACAGTCGTTCTTCATTCGAAGTTAACGGTAAAACTTACAACTTTTATCGTTTAGCTGCAATTGAAGAAGCTGGCATCGCAAAAGTTTCACGCCTTCCTTATTCAATTAAGGTATTACTTGAATCTGTATTACGTCAATATGACGGCTATGTCATCAAAGAAGAACATGTGGATAACCTAGCCAATTGGGGTAAAGATGTAATTGGCAAAGCTGAAGTACCTTTTAAACCATCTCGCGTAGTTTTACAAGACTTCACTGGTGTACCAGTAGTTGTTGACTTAACATCACTACGTACAGCAATGAAAGAAATGGGTGGAGATCCAAATGAAATCAACCCAGCTATCCCAGTCGATCTTGTTATTGACCACTCAGTGCAAGTAGACAAATACGGTAGTGCTTCTGCATTACAAGCAAATATGGACCTTGAATTTGAACGTAACGCTGAACGTTACAACTTCTTAAAATGGGCACAAACTGCTTATGATAACTTCCGTGCTGTCCCACCAGCAACTGGTATCGTTCACCAAGTAAACTTGGAATACTTAGCTCCAGTTGTTCATGTTAACGAAGGCACTGATGGCACATTCGAAACATTCCCAGACTCAGTTGTAGGTACTGACTCACATACTACAATGATCAACGGTCTTGGTGTTCTTGGATGGGGCGTTGGTGGTATTGAAGCTGAAGCTGGTATGCTTGGACAACCTTCATACTTCCCAGTTCCAGAAGTTATTGGTGTAAAACTTGTTGGTAAACTTCCAAGTGGCTCAACTGCTACAGACTTAGCACTTAAAGTGACACAAGAATTACGTAAAAAAGGCGTTGTAGGTAAATTTGTTGAGTTCTTCGGACCTGGCGTACCTGAACTTCCTTTAGCTGACCGTGCAACAATTTCTAACATGGCTCCAGAATATGGCGCAACTTGTGGTTACTTTGCAATTGATAACGTTTCACTCGATTACATGCGTTTGACTGGTCGCGATGAAGAACACATTCAAGTTGTAGAAGCTTACTTAAAAGCTAATAATATGTTCTTTGATCCAGCATTAGAACCAACTTACACAGATGTATTAGAAATTAATTTGGCAGAAATTGAAACAAACCTTTCTGGTCCAAAACGTCCACAAGATTTGATTCCACTTTCTAACATGAAAAAACGCTACCATGAAGTTGTTGTAGCACCATCTGGTGTTCAAGGCTTCGGTTTAACAGAAGATGAATTCACTAAAACAGCAACTGCTAAATTTGCTGACGGTGACGTTGTAATTCCTGCAGGAGCTGTTGGAATTGCTGCTATCACTTCTTGTACAAATACTTCAAACCCATATGTTTTAATCGCTGCAGGTCTTGTTGCGAAAAAAGCGGTTGAAAAAGGTTTATCTGTTCCAAAATGGGTTAAAACTTCATTGGCACCAGGATCTAAAGTTGTAACTGGTTACTTAAAAGACTCTGGTTTACAACAATATTTAGATACTCTTGGCTTTAACCTTGTAGGTTATGGTTGTACTACATGTATTGGTAACTCAGGTCCATTACTTCCTGAAATCGAAGAAGCTATTAAATCAAACGATCTATTCGTAACTTCCGTACTTTCAGGTAACCGTAACTTTGAAGGTCGTGTACACCCATTAGTAAAAGCGAACTACTTAGCTTCACCACCATTGGTTGTTGCTTACGCATTAGCTGGTACTGTTGACGTAGACCTTAAAAATGATTCATTTGGTAAAGACAAAGATGGCAAAGACGTATTCTTTGATGATATCTGGCCATCATCTGATGAAGTAAATTCAGTATTAGATAAAGTCGTTACTCGTGAATTGTTCCAAAAAGAATATGAAACAGTGTTCAATGCGAATGAAAAATGGAATGCAATCGAAATTTCAACTGATTCATTATATGAATTTGATGAAAAATCAACTTACATCCAAAACCCACCATTCTTCCAACACTTGTCTGCTAAACCTGAAGCTATTCAAGAGCTTTCTGGCTTACGCGTGTTAGCTAAATTTGGTGACTCTATCACAACTGACCACATCTCTCCTGCAGGTGCAATCGGTAAAGACACCCCTGCTGGTAAATACTTACGCGAAAAAGGTGTAGAACCACGTAACTTCAACTCTTATGGTTCTCGTCGTGGTAACCACGAAGTAATGATGCGCGGTACATTTGCGAACATCCGTATCCGTAACCAAATCGCTCCAGGTACAGAAGGTGGTTTCACAACTTACTGGCCAACAGGCGAAGTTGAATACATCTATGATGCAGCTATGAAATATGCTAAAAACCACACTGGCTTAGCCGTACTTGCTGGTAAAGATTACGGTATGGGTTCTTCACGTGACTGGGCAGCTAAAGGTACTAACCTTCTAGGTGTTAAAACAGTTATTGCTGAATCTTATGAACGTATTCACCGTTCTAACTTAGTGATGATGGGCGTTCTTCCATTACAATTTGTTGATGGTCAAAACGCTGAATCCCTAGGTTTAACTGGTGAAGAAACATTTGCAGTTAATATCACAGATGATGTAAAGCCTCGTGATATTTTAACTGTAACAGCAACTGCTAAAGATGGTTCTACAAAACAATTCAAAGCACTTGCTCGCTTTGACTCAGAAGTTGAAGTAGACTACTACCGTAATGGTGGTATCCTACAAATGGTATTACGTCATAAATTAGAAAAATAAGTTTATGATTGAAGTTTCGATACATGTGTACAAATAATTGTGCACATGTATTTTTTTGCTAACGAAAACTTTGATAAAGGTGCCTATCGTTTCTTTAATAAGTGACTTGAGAAGTGTATGATAAAGAAGAGTCTACCAAATAATTGGTTTAATCCCATATTAGTAGGAAGTGAAAAGTAAAACATTCAGGTGCGTGAAGCTTCACTTTATTAAATGACTCAAAATGTAATGAGGTGATATGTTTACATGATAAAACAAAGAAAAAGATTCATTTTATACTCAACCAGTTTCATGTTGTCCATGGGGTTACTATCTATTCATGCATTTGCGACTGATCAGAATAATCAGGAGAACATAAAAGTTTCAAATTCTGCTGAAGATTATTCAAATGTTCAAGAATTGTCGGATGATAGTGCTGAATTACCTAATACAACTGACAGTGAATTTCAAAATGTACTTCATTTTGCGAAAATAGGGAAAGATTCTATCCTTGTCACACCAGAATCCTTACAGCCGACAAATGTGACATTGCCTGCAAGTGATTGTACATATAGCGTTGAGCAATCAAAAAATGAAAATTATTATGCAGTGCAAATTGGTGGGCATACATATTGGATTCAAAGTGAAAATTTAGTGGGTTCTAATGATCAACCAGAAGTGTTGACAAGAAAACGTAATTTAAAGATCAAAACAAAAAATAATTTTAAAATATATGAATCAAAAGACAGTCATTCGAAAATTTTAGTGATCGGGACCAATGCTACAACTTTCAAAGTTTTGGACATAGCCCCCAATTATTATGTTGTGTCAGTAGCAGGCGTAAAGGGATATATCCCTTTTAACCAAGTAAATATAACTTATAAGAAAAATAGCTATGTAGAAGTAGCGACAAATTCTGTCAAATTATATAAGGCTGTGAAAGGAAAATATAAAGCGATAGGCACATTGATGAATGGGGCTGTTGTTAAAATAGCGAAATCTACAGCTAAGTATCATACCATTCAAATTGGTCATGAAGCCTATATGATACCCAAAAACGGTACGATCCCTACAGAAAAATCTGCTTCGCTAGGCAAATTGTTAAAAGCTACCTATCCTGTTTCATTAACAGTGAGTTCGACAAATTCCGTTTATTCCTCAAAAGGAAGTAAAATAGGAACCATTTCTAAAGGTCAAGTTGTTTCCCTTAAAGGATTGAAGGGGAATAAAGGAATTATCGATTTTATGGGGCAATCTGGGTATGTTAATCTGAAATACTACAATCATTCCAATATGGTCAACCCTACTAAAAATATTACTTATGGAATGTACAATTATTATCTTCGTGTAGTTGCACAGTTATATCCTGAATTTACGAAGATTGAAAAGATAGGGTATTCCGTACAGGGACGCTCTATCTATGCATTACGTGTTGGCAATGGAAAAAAAGAAATCTTAATGGATGCAGCTATCCATGCAAGGGAACATATGACGACAAATGTTTTAATGGAAATGATCGATAATTATACGGTCGCTTATCGTAAGGGTTCTTCTTTCGCAGGATATAATGTCAAAAGCACATTGAATAAAACCAGTATTTGGTTTGTCCCAATGATGAATCCTGATGGTGTTACACTTGTTCAAAAGGGGATAAATTCAATAGATTCAAAGTATAGAGCACGTCTTAAACAATACAATCACGGCAGTAGCAATTTTAAACGCTGGAAAGCAAATGGCCGTGGAGTCGATTTAAATCGAAATTTCGATGGATTATGGAAGTATTTAGCTTACACATCCAAATCCTACATGGATTATAAAGGACCATCCGTATTTTCTGAACCAGAAGCACGGTCGTTAAAAGCTTTTGTACGCCGTCATCATTTTAAAACAAATTTATCGTATCATTCATCTGGACAAATTGTTTATTGGTTCAATTTCCAAAAAGGATCTAACTTAAAAAGAGATTTAAAACTAGCCAAAAGTGTTGCTAAAGTAACAGGATATTCAGTGGTACCACCATTGTATTATAGAGGATCAGGGTCTTCTGCAGATTGGTTTATTATCAATCAAAAGAAACCTGGTTTGACGATAGAAATTGCACCATACGCTGGGAATGGTCCAGTGCCACATCGCTATTGGAACAGTGTTTGGTATAAAAATAAGTCGATTGGCTTGTTTGGGGCAAAAGAAGCTAGTAAAAGGTAATTTACCTTGTTTTAGCATCAACAGACAGTTAGATTTAGTACAAAATAGTAAATAGATGCGAGAAATCGACCATCTGTGAAATCTGATGTGTTTTTTGCTGCCACTAACGCTAGCGAGTAATGAAGAGAACCCCCCATTGTGTTTATCTCGCTTTAACGGGTAGTAAGATCCCATCTCAAGATACAGACAGAAACGAGAAAGATAGATAGGAGATTAACTGCCCGTAAAAGTCCTATTGCGCTTTAGCTAACTATCAGTGGGGGATGAAGAAAACTCCAACTGATGGAAGCTTCACCTTTATTTATATAAGCCTTCAATGATTTAGAATTTGAATCATTGAAGGCTTTTTTGCTCCACATTTAAGTATAAAGATATGAGTAAGGAAAGAAAATATCCAATGAGGATAAAGAAATCTCTCATTGAGTGAAGTTTTACTCTATCAAAAAAATATTCATATAAGATTTTTAAATGGAAATTCGCTATACTAAGGAAAGAGGTGAAAGAAATGTTTGTTAGTGAAAAAGAAATTGAAATTCGTTATGCAGAAACCGATCAAATGGGTGTCGTATATCATGCTAATTATGTGATCTGGCTGGAATTAGGAAGGACTCAACTGATTCGTGATCTTGGCTTTTCAGTTATAAAATTTGAAGCAGATGGCTATGTTTCACCTGTTATGAATGTAAACATTCGCTATAAAGCAGCCATGCGCTATGGAGAAAAAGCAATCATCCGTACTTGGGTGAAATCACAAGACCGCATGCGTACAGTTTATGCTTATGAAATTTTACATACTGATGGTACAATCGCTGCTACTGCGACTTCTGAACATATCGTAGTAAAAAAAGAGAATTTCCGACCAGTTGCGTTCAATCGTGTAGATGAAGTTTGGTACAATAAGTATAAAGAAATCGCAGAAATACAAGATTAATCATTGATAAAAAAGAATGGAACAAGAAATTTTCCAAAATGATGAATAGGCGCAATAAGAAGAGCACAGAATGTTTTCCATCAACATTCTGTGCTCTGTTTTTTCATGTATTCAAACAATGGCGTGTTACTATTTATCTATATTCATAGCGAAGTTCGTCGCGTTCTTTGTCGAAGTCTACGATTAAGTCGTGACCATTAAAAAGCCAAACGTCATCTTCTTCGATAAAGAAAGTGACACCATTATGTTGTAAAACCGTTGAAGGATTCAAGGGATCATCTTTGCTCATGCCAAGTGAAAAGCCTTCGTGAAAGGGATTAGCTCCTCCATATCGTGCATAAAAGCGAATAAAATCACCTGCTTCGACTTCCATTTCATCATAAAACCAATTTAGAGCTTGATCCGTCATCACAATTTTCATGTGAACACTCCTTTTTCACTATAACCAAGTAACTTTAGGTTCTGTACCGTTTTTAATCCGTGAAATATTTGAACGATGGCGATAGAATATAAAGACTACAAGTATCGTAATAATGATCAAAAGTAGATATTCTTGTTGTAAGATAGCATAGACAAGCGCATAAATAAAAGCTACGATTGCTGCAAACATAGAAGCTAGGCTGACCATTTTATATACTTTTAGACAAAGTAAAAAAGCAATGACTAATAAAATAAAGATTGGCCAATGATAACCGAGTAGTATGCCTGCTGAAGTAGCAACGGCTTTACCACCTCGAAAGCCAGCAAAAATAGGAAACATGTGTCCGAATACTGCCACAACACCTGCAATAAGAGGATGTACACCACTGTTAGAAAAAACAGCTAATGTTGGTAAAAGGGTAGCAACTGTTCCTTTTAAAATATCCATCAAGGTGACGACAATGCCTGCTTTTTTTCCTAGCACACGGAATGTATTGGTTGCACCTAAATTGCCACTACCGTGCTTGCGGATATCTGTTTTATAAAAAATTTGGCCGATCCATAGACCTGAAGGAATCGAACCTATTAAATAGGCTAAAACCAAAACGAGAATAATATCCATAAAAAAACTCCCTCTTACTTTTAGTAGTTGGTACTATTATAATGTATTAATAGTTTATCATGAATCCTAATAAAGATCACACAATTGTCAACTTTATATCCTTTACCATCATATTCTTATTTTGATTTCGTTTCAACGTTTGATACAATAAATGCTGAATGTATATAAAATGCAAAAGTTGACAGTTCTAATCATTGTGTTTAATATGGATAAAAGTAGAACGGGTGTTTGTATTTAGGGGGAATTTTTTTGACAAGTAAACAGACAATCACGTCTTACAATGAAGATGATATTCAAGTATTAGAAGGATTAGAGGCAGTTAGAAAGCGTCCCGGTATGTATATCGGCTCTACAGATAGCCGTGGATTGCATCATCTCGTATATGAAATTGTTGATAATGCCGTAGATGAAGTACTAGCTGGTTTTGGCAATCATATCATTGTAAAGATTCATGCTGACCAAAGTATTAGCGTGCGTGACTATGGCCGAGGTATTCCTACAGGTATGCATAAAACTGGTAAACCAACTCCGGAAGTGATTTTCACCGTATTACATGCGGGTGGGAAATTTGGTCAAGGTGGTTATAAAACGAGTGGTGGATTACATGGTGTAGGTGCATCTGTAGTGAATGCGTTATCTTCATGGCTAGAAGTCATCATTTATCGTGATGGTAGCAAGTATCGTATGCGCTTTGAAAACGGTGGTAAACCTGTAACAACATTAGAGAAAGTTGGTTCTACAAAAGAAACAGGTGCATTTATTCATTTCAAGCCGGACGATACAATTTTTTCTACTAGTAAATATAATTTTGACATATTAGCAGAACGTCTACGTGAGTCAGCATTTTTACTAAAAAATTTAAAAATCGAGTTAATCGAAGAAGCAACAGAACGCCATGAAATCTATCACTATGAAAATGGTATTGAAGCGTTTGTAGCTTATTTGAATGAGGAAAAAGATGTCCTTCATCCTGTTAAATATGTTGAAGGTGTGCAAGATGAAATTGAAGTAGAATTTGCATTCCAGTTCAACGATGGTTATTCAGAAACCATTTTGTCTTTCGTCAATAATGTGCGAACTCGTGATGGCGGTACTCATGAAACAGGAGCAAAGGCTGCAATGACTCGCGTATTCAACGATTATGCTAGAAAAATTGGTCTACTAAAAGAAAAAGATAAGAATTTAGACGGTTCAGATATACGTGAAGGTCTTGCAGCTATTATTTCTGTTCGGATTCCAGAAAATCTGTTACAGTTTGAAGGACAAACAAAGGGAAAACTGGGTACGTCAGAAGCACGTAGTTCAGTGGATGCTGTTATTTCTCAGAAGCTGATGTATATCTTAGAAGAAAATGCAGAGCTGAGTGCTTCACTTGTACGAAAAGCAATTCGTGCACAACAGGTTCGTGAAGCGGCGAGAAAGGCGAGAGAAGATGCCAGAAACGGTAAGAAGTCCAAAAAACAAAGCACGATTTTATCTGGTAAGTTAACGCCAGCTCAGTCTAAAAACGCTGCGAAAAATGAATTGTATTTAGTCGAAGGGGACTCTGCGGGTGGATCAGCAAAACAGGGAAGGGATCGCACATTCCAAGCCATTTTGCCGCTCCGAGGAAAAGTGATCAATACAGAAAAGGCAAAATTGCAAGATATCATGAAGAATGAAGAAATTTCTACGATTATCCACGCAATTGGAGCGGGTGTTGGATCTGACTTCAATGTTGAAGATTCAGCGTATGATAAAGTGATCATTATGACCGATGCAGATACCGATGGTGCACATATACAAGTACTATTGTTGACATTCTTTTTCCGTTATATGAAACCACTTGTGGAAGCCGGAAAAGTGTATATTGCGTTACCACCACTATATAAGGTATCAAAGGGTACTGGTCGTAAAGAGGTTGTAGAATATGCATGGACAGAAAAGGATTTGCAACAAGCGATTAAAAAAATCGGTAAAGGATATATTCTACAAAGATACAAAGGTCTTGGTGAAATGAATGCCGAACAACTTTGGGAAACAACGATGAATCCAGAAACACGAACGCTGGTACGCGTTAAAATCAATGATGTAGATCGTGCTGAAAAAGGTGTAGCTACATTAATGGGAGACAAAGTTGAGCCACGTCGTAAATGGATTGAATCACATGTGGATTTTGGTCTTGAAGAAGATAACAATATTTTAGAAAGTGAATTTATTACAAAAGAGGAGGAAGAGCTTAAATGACACAATCAGAGAAATTTCAAGACTTGCTCTTAGAAGAAGTCATCGGTGATCGTTTCGGTCGATATAGTAAATATATTATTCAAGATCGTGCTCTTCCGGATGCAAGAGATGGGCTTAAGCCTGTGCAACGCCGTATTTTATATGCAATGTTTATGGAAGGCAACACGCATGATAAGCCATTTCGTAAATCTGCTAAAACAGTAGGGAATGTAATTGGTAACTATCATCCACATGGTGATAGTTCCGTTTACGAAGCAATGGTACGCATGAGTCAAGATTGGAAAGCACGTCATATGCTGATCGAAATGCATGGTAATAACGGGTCAGTTGATGGGGATCCCCCAGCAGCAATGCGTTATACAGAAGCACGTTTATCTCCGATTGCTGCTGAAATGTTACGTGATATTCAAAAGGAAACAGTTGATTTTGTTCCAAACTTCGATGACCAAGATATGGAGCCAACTGTATTGCCTTCACGTTTTCCTAACTTATTAGTCAATGGTTCTACAGGTATTTCTGCTGGTTATGCCACAGATATCCCACCTCATAATTTAGAAGAAGTTTTGGATGCTGTATTAATGCGTATGAAAAAGCCGAATGCAACGGTAGAAGAATTGATGACAGTCATTAAAGGTCCAGATTTCCCAACAGGTGGAGTCATTCAAGGGATTGATGGTATTAAAAAGGCTTATGAAACAGGTAGAGGTAAAATAATTGTCCGTGCAAAATCTGAAATCGAGCCGTTAAAAGGTTCAAAAGAGCAAATTGTTATTACGGAAATACCTTACGAAGTCAATAAGGCAAATCTTGTGAAGAAAATGGATGAGATGCGTCTAGACAAACGTTTAGAGGGAATTGCAGAAGTACGCGATGAATCTGACCGTTCCGGCTTACGCATTGTTGTCGAGTTGAAAAAGGATGTTAGTGGCGAACCGATTTTAAAATATTTATTAAAAAATACAGATTTGCAAGTAACGTATAATTTCAACATGATTGCCATTTATAACCGTCGTCCTACGATGATGAGTTTACCACTTCTTTTAGATGCCTACATTGCACACCAAAAAGAAGTGGTCACTAGACGTTCCAAATTTGACTTGAAAAAGGCAAAAGATCGTTTACATATCGTTGAAGGGTTGATGAAAGCTCTATCTATATTAGACGAAGTCATTGCAACTATCCGCGCTTCAAAAGATAAAAAAGATGCGAAAAGCAACTTGCAACAAAGATTTGCCTTTACAGAAGTTCAAGCAGAGGCAATTGTTTCTTTACAATTATATCGTTTGACCAATACAGATATTACAGAATTACGTGAAGAACAAGCAGAACTTGAAAAGAAAATTATACAATTACAAAGTATTTTAGATAGTGATGCAAAGTTGATAAAGGTACTTCAAAAAGAATTGGAAGAAGTAAAAAGACGATTTGCTGAGCAAAGACGATCTCTTATCCAAGAGGAAATAGAAGAGATCAAATTAGATATGGAAGTATTGATCCCAAGTGAAGATGTAGTCGTCACTGTGACACAAGATGGTTATATTAAACGTACAAGTATTCGCTCATACAACGCGTCAAACGGAAAAGATTTTGCCATCAAAGAATCTGACCATTTGCTGTATGAATCAACGCTAAATACACAGCAGCATTTATTGTTATTTACAGATAAAGGACATTATATATTCCAACCGGTGCACGAATTGCCAGATATTCGCTGGAAAGATCTAGGCCAACATATATCAAGTATTGTACCGCTGGATGCGAATGAAAAAATTATTAATGCTTGTGGTGTAGCTGACTTTAAAGTAGACCAATACGTTTTAACTATTACGAAAAATGGTCAAATCAAACGTACGGCTTTAGCTGAGTTCTTTGTACAACGCTATACAAAACCGCTTAAAATGATGAATGTTAAAAAAGATGATGTGGTCATTTTTGCGGGCATCGTCGAACCAACAGTTGAAGTTTATTTAACAACTTACTGTAGCTATGCCATCCGCTTTAAGCTTGACGAGATACAAGTAACGGGTATCAAAACAGCTGGTGTAAAAGCGATGAATTTAAAAGACGGTGACTTTATACAAGTAGCTAATGTCATTCCAGAGCATCATAAAGGAAAAGTAATGATCGTGACACAACGCGGAGCAGTCAAGAAGATGGCTTTGGATGAAGTGGAATTAGGGAATCGTGCACTACGTGGTGTGTTAACTCTTCGTGAATTGAAGAAAAATCCACATCGAATTTGTGCAGTCGTATACGTAGAAGAAGGGGAAGGCATTCTCATCACTACTGAAAAAGGCGTGCAAGAAGAGCTAAGGGAAGACCAATATCGTTTAGCAGATCGATTCTCAAATGGCTCCTATGCAGTCGATGTTGATACAGACGGTGAAATTATTCATGTACAAAAAGTTCCTGCAATAAAAGAGTCATGACATCGTGCTGGCAATCAGATATGCAGATTTAGTTATGATTATGCCAATTTAGTTTAAAAACTTGCATAAAAGATGTAACCAAAACGTTATTTTAATACGGAACAACACATACAAACTTCACATGGTGTGGATGAAAAAAACTCCCACTATGTGAAGTTTGATTTTATTTTAGGATGATATGGTCGATTTTTAACGTTTTTCAGGCATCCTCATCCTATGGGGTATTATGGGTATGTAAGAACGATTACTAGTACGTGAGCTATTTCATTTCAATAAATATGCAAAATGATGTAACGATAACACCTATTGACAGTTCGTTCAAGAAAACTGTCAATAGGTGTTTTAAATTTGGCCGAATTTATAAAAATAGGAAAAGAGAAATAAATGGATCTACATGAAGAACAAACCAAAGAACCAAATACTATGTCTTCATCAGAAAATATAGTAGTTCTTTGATCATGAAAACGTTTTATACAAATATATGTTAGATTTTATAACATTATATAAATAAATTCTGAAAATTCTATTGACTATTATTTTTTAATGTGTAAAATATAAATTAACAACAAACGTGTTATGAAAACTGACATAAGTTTGTTTGGAAAAATAACATAAGAAATGAGGTTGATATTCATGGATGCAACGTATCTTATGAATAGCTTGTGGACGATGGTTGCGGCAGTTTTAGTTATTTTAATGATTGGCGGATTCATATTATTAGAAGCCGGTTCCACAAGAATGAAAAATGCTGGTCATGTAGCCGGCAAAACGATTTTCACTTTTGGTTTAGCATCATTAGTATTCTGGGCGTTAGGCTACGGTTTGATATTTGGAGGTAATGCAAACTTCTTTACAGGAATGACGGACTTTTTCTACTCTGGAGATCAAGTAAAAGATGCTGGTCTAGCAACGACAGTCTTCTTCGTATTCCAATTAGCATTTGCTGCTATTTCTATAACAATTGCTCTTGGTGGTTTTGCAGAACGTGCGAAATTTTCAGCATATGTTGTTTTCACGATCTTATTTGGTATTTTAGTTTATCCCGTAATCGCTCACTGGATCTGGGGAGGCGGTTGGTTAGCTGAACATGGTAAACAAGACTTTGCAGGATCTACTGTCGTTCACTTAACAGGTGCTATGGCAGCATTAGCAGCAACAATCGTTTTAAAACCTCGTATTGGTAAATTTAATAAAGATGGTTCTTCTAATAACATTGCAGGTCATAACCAAGTGTATACTGCACTAGCAGTACTATTACTTTGGGTTGGCTGGTTCGGATTTAACGCAGGTAGTACAGTATCAGTAGAAGATGGATTCTTTGGATTCGTTGCACTTAACACAAACCTTGCTGCAGCGGCTGGTGCAGTAGCGGCAACTTTAATTTCATGGATCGTACTAGGTAAACCTGATATTCCTACACTTTTAAACGGTGCTTTAGCTGGATTAGTCGCCATTACTGCATCCTGTGCATTTGTTGATGTTTGGGCTTCAGTTGTAATTGGTTTCATCGCAGGTATCTTAACTTTCTATAGTGCTCGCTTCTTAGAAAGCAGAAAAATCGACGATCCAATCTTTGCCGTATCTGTTCATGGTATCCCAGGTATATGGGGAACATTATCAACTGGTTTCTTTGCTACAAAGGAATTAGCTACTGTCGGTAAACCAGGATTATTCTATGGTGGCGGTCTTCACCAATTGGGTGTACAGTTTACAGGTGTTCTTGTTTCAGGACTATATGCATTCGTCATTTCTTTCTTAATTCTTTGGGTAATGAAGAAAGTCATGGGAGGAATTCGTGTTACTGAAGAAGAAGAAATTATGGGGTTAGATATTAGCGAACATGGTAGTTATGGTTATCCAGAACAAATGGTAACACAACAAAAAGATACAAATGTTACCGCTAGTAAAACTCACGTAAGTTCATAAGTAAAAAGCCTATTTTTAGGCTTTTTACAAAAAGGAAGTGCTTCTTTTGAACACTGGGGTGTTAACATATGAGTCCATTAAAGAATGGAAAGAGCAAAATATTTCTACATTTAAAAATGATTTAATAGGTCTTAATTCATTCCATGATCAAATTATGCGGAAAGTGTTAAAGGTGGCAATTGAAAAATTAAACAAAGGGGAGCCACCTTGCGACTTTTCATGGTTTGTAACAGGAAGCGGTGGCAGATTTGAACAAGGTTTCATTAGTGATCAAGATCACGGCATGATCTATATGGAAGATTCTGAAGAATGTCATCTCTATTTTAAAGCTCTTGGGGAAGAGCTTGCGGATGGTCTTGCATTTGTGGGATATCCGTATTGTAAGGGGTATATTATGAGTTCGAATCCGCTGTGGTGCAAATCTTTTCAGGGGTGGAAAGAACAATTGCTTGCCTGGATGGAATCTGAAAGTTGGGGAGCGATCCGCTATTTACAAATATTTTATGATGCTAGAGTCATAGAGGGTGAAGAGCCATATATCAAGCAGTTGAAAACCGTCATCTATGACTATCAATTAAAGCATCCAAAACTATTAAAACGATTTTTAGCAAATATAATGCATATAAAAAATATCATTGGACCTTTGGGACAAATTTTGGTGGAACGTTACGGTACATATCAAGGTTGTATAGATTTGAAGTATTCAGCCTTTGTTCCGTATGTGAATGCGATACGAATATTGGCAATTAAAGAAGGAATATATGAAACTTCAACACTTGCACGTATTTCTCGGTTAACTCAACAAAAGGAATATGGTCAATTGCTTCAAAATTGTGAACAAAATTTCGAACTTTTATTAAAGTATAGGCTATCTTTATATAAAGTAAATGATTATTCAGACACACATTATTTAAGAATTGCAGGTCTTGAAAAAGAGAAAAAAAAGCAAATCAAGCAAATTCTTAAAACGGGTGTAAGAATTCATGACGAAGTAATCGAGCTTATTGAAAAAGGGTGTTAATTATGGCTTTTGAACCGTTTCAGCAGTTGTTAAGATCCATACAAGGTAAACGGAATTCAGGAGGTTTAGGGGAAGTTCAAAATGCTCAGCAAATTGCATTTTTGAGAGGCTTGCAAAAAGAAATACAGCCGGAAGAAGCTTTAACAATCCCTTTAACGGAACTAAATGTAGTCGTTTTTGATATTGAAACGACAGGTTTTCATCCAGAAAAGGGAGATGAAATATTATCAATTGGTGCCATTAGGATGAACGGTTCAAATATTCTTGAAGACGAAACCTTTTATTCACTCATGCATTCTGAAAAGAATATTCCACTTGAAATCATAAAACTGACGGGTATTACAAATGAGGCCATTCAATCTGCTCCTCCAGCAGCAAATGTCTTTCTTGAATTTCTTGAATTTGTAAAAGATTCAACACTTGTTGCCCATCATGCAAATCATGAGCGAAGTTTTATGAAATATGCAAGTAATCATTATTTTAGAACACCTTTTAAGTACCGAATAGTGGATACAGCATTTTTGTTCAAAATAGTGGAACGAAACTTGAGTATTGTTAAGTTAGAAGATTTTTGTTCTCATAATCATATACCGATTATTAATCGACATCACGCTTTAGGTGATGCAGTATTGACCGCGAAATTATGGAGCCTTTATATTGAAAGAGCCAAAAAGATTGGTTGTGAAAATTTGCAAGATGTTTATGATCGATTTGCAAGATTACAGTAGCCTCCTCTAAGCTTTTTGTATAGGATAAAGTATATATTTAATACCAATAATTGAAGTAAAAGTGATAAAATAGGAATGTATTGTCTAAAAAGCAGAGATTCCGTTTTATCATGATAAACAGAGCGCAGAATGTTGTTTAATCAGTATTCTGTGCTTTTTGTATGTGGATCGCATTTTCTTTTTGAAAACTTCTTGGCTATAGCTGGATTGAAGTAGTGGAGATGTGCTTGATGCATGATTGGCAAAGGTCCGAATAGAACATTAAAGAGTGGGGCAAAGTAATTTATATTTGTATTGCCTGAAGATTGATCCTATCAGGGATTCTATGCTATATAGAACAAAATAGCGCTTATTAGTGTCACAATAATTCTGCTTTATGATATAATATAATTACTATTTAATGTAAATAGTGAAACTACCGAAAGGAAGTGATTTTTTGTTAACTCTCAACATTCATAAGGACGATCGATTTTATATTGTGGAGTATGTTTCTAAAGTGGGAGAACGTATTGATCATCAGCATTATTCTAAGGATTCCCTCTTTGAGAGCATTTATAAGCTCGGTCGGCATACTCACATCAACAACGTCCACTTTTGCATCCCACGCGATTTAAGCCATTCTTTGTTATCATTTTTATCTATTGAATTTCCAGGAGAACTTTATGAACACAAAATTACGATCAACGATTAGCCTGTCTTTTACAAATCTCAAAAAATTAGTACAGTAAACAGATGATCTGACTTATTTTTTTAGATCATCTGTTTTATTATTATTTATCCGCATTAACTGGCAGTAAGACCCCCCTCAAGATATAGAGAGAAACGCAAAATAGGGACAGATGCGGGAATAACTGCCGCATGCGCTCGATTGGTTCGAGCCAACAAGATGTTGGTCCCTCAGTTGTTGCCACAGGACGTGGCGCTTTTCACTTCCGTTCCTCTATTTCAATGAGGAAGAAAACCCCAGCTGATGGAACCCTCACTTTAACGAACATCCTTTAATTGTTTATATATGGATAAATTGACTTTAAATTTGTTAAGAACTACAATTAGCTTATAAAAGATATAGCACTCAATGACTTCAATGGCTAATAAAATGACGAAATAGATAATCTATGATTGAACGAACTTATTAGAGGTGGTTATCATGGGAAACAATTTATTATCAATAGATTGGGATTATTTTATTTCATTAGACAACAAAAATTGTGTATCAACTATTGAAAACAAAAAAACAGTAAATGATTTGTGGTATAAGCGATATTTTCAATTTAAATCGGAAGGTAAAGATCTTCAAAAACGATATCAACTTTCTGAAGAGGCCGATGAGTTTTGGGGGAAGATGAAGAAAATTTTTGAGTTTGATTCGCATGTTCATATATTTGTTTCAGATTCACATGCTTTATCTTATAAAATTGCACAGATGTATAATTGTGATAATGTATACCTTTTTGACGCTCATTCTGATTTGGGTTACGGGGGTCTACCATCTCTTGAGTTTGAGTTGAATTGTGCAAACTGGTTAGGAAAATTACTAAAAAACAAAAAAGTAAAAGAAGCCCATATCATTTATGGTCCATATACGGCTGAAAAGCCTGAAAATTTCCAACAAATGAACGAATTATATCATATTGAATATCCAACAATAAATGATTTAGATGAAAAGACGAAAATATCAGCTATTCATATTTGTCGTTCAGGTGCTTGGACGCCACCATGGTTAGATGGAAAATTTATTGAATTTATTCGTAAAATAGGTTTTTCTTATACCATGCTTGAATGTCAGAAACGAAATTGGAATCCAACTTCTCTAACCTATGCAGATCAATTGCAATATTTGATGACATAAACGAATCCATATCTTTTTTCCTGTGGCAACGACTTTTGGATCAACATCGTGTTGCCCCGAAGCGGCTGAGCGTTCGCATTCGGAAAAGCGAGCAAGCCGTAGCGAAAATCAGCATATACACTATATTTTGTGTGCAAAATTAGATTATCAACATACTTAATAAAAAATTTTGAAGCATTTTTTTAAAAGATACTGTAGTATAACAGTATAGATTTTGACGTATATCTGTATCAGCTGTTCAAAATTATTTAATCACAGAAAATTACAGTTAATTATTAGCAAATTAATGATAATCCTTAATAAATAAACGTATTTTAAAAGTGGCAGGTTTTTCTGAATAGAGAAACTTAGTCGCTTTTTTATTTAGATAAGTCCTAAACTGAATAGAACAGTTTTAATTTATACATATTTAATTTTTAAATTACACAATAATTAGATCATTCAAAACTGAAATTTATCCCCAAAAACGATTTGACAGTTTTCGTGAAATCAATTATTATTAGCCTCAGCATGAATAAAGTTGCTCTTATTAATAACCGTTGAGACGAGGGGTCTAAGATACGGTGGCAAACCAGACTGATCAAAATCAGATTTTGGGGCTCAACCTGAGCGCAAAATGTACGAAGTTTTGTGAACGATAAGAGG
The DNA here is from genome assembly GCF_007896505.1 of Rummeliibacillus sp. SL167. NCBI lineage: Bacteria > Bacillati > Bacillota > Bacilli > Caryophanales > Caryophanaceae > Rummeliibacillus > Rummeliibacillus sp. SL167. Next base: position 904,399 of record NZ_VCBM01000001.1, read on the forward strand.
ATAAGCAGTTGATACTAATCGAAGCTTTCCTTCTAATGGTTGGAGAGCTTTTTTCTATGCTAAAAATAACATTTTTTAGTTGAGGTGTTTAATATTGACTGTTTTTATTTTATTGCCATCTAAGTTTGTTTTGAAATTATATTTTCATAAAATTCAAAAATATTTTACAAATCATATTCTTGAAATGATTTCAACACCCTATTATTCAAAATTAGTTCGCAAATCGATTGTGGAGGGCATTGAATAATGAATAGCATTCAAGAACAAACCCAAATCAGAGAATTTGCTCAAGCACAAGAAAGAATGCCATTATTTGAAACATTAGTAGATTATGCCAAAAAGGATGTAACACCTTTTGATGTTCCTGGTCATAAAATGGGTGCGCAGGCAAGTCCCTTAAAAAATATACTTGGTGAAATGACGATGAAAATGGATGTCAACTCCATGAAAGAGTTAGATTTACTAAGTCATCCCGAATCGGTTATTAAAGAAGCACAGCAGCTGGCGGCCAATGCTTTTGGGGCAGATCAAGCATACTTTTTAGTGAATGGTACAACATCAGGTATTTTAGCGATGATTTTAGCTACTTGTAAACCTGATGATGTATTAATTGTGCCTCGGAATTGTCATAAATCCGTTATGAATGGCTTAATTTTAAGTGGGGCAAAACCTGTTTTTATTGAACCAGAAGTAGATGTACACTTCGGGATTTCACATGGGATTTCAGTAAAAAGTGTGACGAAAACTTTATCCGCATATCCGGAAGCAAAAGCAATCTTAGTAACATATCCGACTTACTTTGGTTCGATGAATGATTTAAGGGCGATTTGCAGGTTAGCGCATGATCGGGATATTACTGTGATTGTGGATAGCGCACATGGTGCACATCTGCCATTTATGCCAGGTCAAATAGATCCAATTGTCGCAGGTGCCGATATCGTTACAATGAGTATGCATAAAACAGGAGGATCGCTGACTCAAAGTTCGATTTTATTTTTGAATGAAGGCCGTGTCTCAGCGAAAACTATGCAAAAAACGTTGAACATGTTACAGACAACAAGTGCGAACTATCTATTGATGAGTTCCTTAGACGTTGCAAGACATGACCTTGCATTGTACGGGTATGATCGCTATAAAGATTTAAAACCACTTGTAGAAAAGGCAATTCATGATATCGAACAGCATACATGCTTTGAAGTGCTAAAAAATGATTATGTAAAAAAACAGAATATGCATGCTTATGATTGGACTAAAATGGTGATTCGTGTGAACGACAGCGGGTTAACAGGTTTTGAAGTATATACACTGCTAAAAGAAAAGTACCAAATTCAAATGGAATTAGCTGAAGGCTATGTAGTTATGGCTGTGGTTACGACAGCTGATGATGAGGAATCGTTGAAAAAATTAGTATATGCCCTTTGTGAGATCGATCGTTTATACGGCAGAAAAATACCGATCTATTCGACCAATGTAACACCTACTCATCCCAATAAATTATTGTTGAGTCCAAGGGATGCATACTATGCCGAGCATGAATTGTTACCAATCGATATGGCACTTGGAAAAATCAGTGCGGATTTGTTGATGATTTATCCTCCAGGTATTCCACTTGTCATTCCAGGAGAATTAATATCAGAAGATGTTATTCAACAATATCACTACTACTCTAAAACATTCGGTAATGTTCTGACCGAATCTGCTTTAAAGCATCATATTACGGTAGTGAAACCATCAATTACGCCTCCAGCGTAATTGCGTCCGGATTTTTTTCGAGCTTGCTCGAAAAACTCCTCTTCAAAATCCGTGACATCCGCCGGAGGCTTTATCTTGATTCGGCAGGCATTTGCACATCTGCTGAATTAGGAAAAACAGCATTCATCCCACCACCTATAGAGATGGGAGTTTTTTGCTGAATCCATATAAAAACATCGAAGCAAATGAAGGAGTAATTAACATATGCAAAATAAGCCATTAAATGTATCAACATTCATTGGATGTGACCATCAATATGAAGAGTCTAGTCTTGTACTTTTCGGTATTCCATTTGATGGGACGACAAGCTTTAGACCGGGCACTCGTTTTGCGATGCAAGCGATTCGCCCGGACTCCTATGGATTAGAAACTTATTCACCTTATTTGGATCGTGATTTAGAAGAGATCGCTATTTATGATAGTGGAGATTTAGAACTGCCTCTTGGAAATACGCAAAAAACAATGGATGAAATCTTAACATTTAGTCGTTCACTTGTTTTTGATAACAAAAAATTTGTAATGGTTGGGGGAGAGCATTTAGTCAGCTATCCAACTATTCAAGCAGTTTATGAAAAGTATCCAGATTTGCATGTGATCCATATTGATGCACACACTGATTTGCGAGAAGAATATATGGGAGAAAAACTATCGCATGCCTCCATTATTCGTCGTTGTCATGAATTTTTGGGAGATGGACGAATCTTTCAATTTGGTATTCGTTCAGGTTTAAAAGAAGAATTTGAATGGTCCAAAGAACATACTTATATGGAGCGCTTTACGATTGATACTTTAGGTGAAGTGGTAGAAAAGCTAGAAAATGTTCCTACATATATTACGATTGACTTGGATGTACTAGATCCCGGTACATTTCCAGGGACAGGAACACCTGAACCGGGTGGTATAACGTATAAAGAGCTATTAATTGGTATTCAGCAATTACAAAAGTTAAACCATATTGTTGCAGCAGATGTCGTAGAATTATCTCCATCCTATGATCCATCTGGTGCATCGACAGCCGTTGCATGTAAAACGATTCGCGAAATGTTGTTAACGGTTGGAAAATAAAGAACTATTCAAGTGGGGCTTCACCATATTAGATACTTGTTGAAATAAGTATATGTATTAGCTAGGCAGGTTGATCCATTTATAACAAAACTGAAATGTTGATTTATCAGCATTTTGGTTTTTTCATTTTAAAACTGTATAGTTGAATAAATCAAAACTCACACAAGATAGGAAATATTCAAAAAAATAAATATTGCCCGAGGAATAAGGAAAAACGACAAAAATCTCGTATTTAATTGATTTTATTCGACAAAGATATTATTTTTACGTTTCAAATGAAAATTCATATCATATTTTTCGAAAAAAAGCACATTCTTACGTAAAAAGACTTTAGTTTTTAAAAATTTATGTTATTATATTTATAAATATTAATTCATATATATTCATGATTTGCAGTTTACCCGTATTATTATGCAATAATTTGAGCACTCGATGAGAGAATATATATAAACAACTATAGAATGGAGCTTTTTAGTATGAAAAAGAAATGGTTATTTGCAGCAGCCGCTGTATTATCACTATCACTAGCAGGATGTGGATCTAATTCAGATAAAACTGCGACTGACAACAACAATGATCAAGACAACAAAAAAGTATTAGTAATGGGAACATCAGCAGATTTTGCCCCATTTGAATATATCGATTCAGCAAAATCAGATGAAATCATCGGATTTGATGTAGATTTAGCGAAAGCAGTTACGAAAAAAATGGGTTATCAATTGAAAATTCAAGATATGGAATTCAATAGTTTAATCCCAGCTGTACAATCTAAAAAAATTGATTTTGCCATGGCTGGTATTACACCAAACGAAAAACGTGCGAAAGTGGTAGATTTCACGGATTCGTATTACGATACAGTAGATTATATTATTACGAAAAAAGGCGCTACTTTTAACGGCATTGATGATTTAAAAGGTAAAAAAATTGGTGCACAAGTTTCTTCTATTGAAGAAGATACAGCAAACACGATTAAGGATAAATTAAAAACTGTAAAAGTAGAAACTCGTGACCGTGTACCTGAATTGATACAAGAAGTGAAACTTGGAAGACTTGATGCCATCGTGCTAGAAGATATCGTTGCCAAAAACTATGTTAAGCAAAATAATGATTTAAAATACTCAGCCATTGAAGGCGTTGAAAATCAAAAAAAGGCAGCAGCATTTCCTAAAGGCAGTAAATTGGTTACAGAATTCAACAAAGCTGTAAAAGAATTAGATGATGCTGGAGAAATCGATAAAATGAGAGCAAAATGGTTCAAGGTTGAGTAACAGGAGAAAGAGGTTCTAAAGATGAATTTGGATTTTACGCCAATTATGCCATCGATCCCTTATATCATTAAAGGGATTGTCGTTACATTAGAAATTGCAGCAATTGCATGTGTATTAGGTTTTATTCTCGGGGTTTTGCTGTCACTTGTTAAATTGAGTGGCATCAGATTCCTTAAATGGCTGGCTGATTTCTATACTTCTGTATTTCGTGGTACACCACTTGTTTTGCAATTGATCATCATTTACATGGGGATTCCGCAAATGTTCCCGAATATTGAGATTGAACCTATGCCTGCCGCTATTCTTGCTTTCTCTTTAAACTCAGCGGCTTATATCTCTGAAATCATTCGAGGTGGCATAATGGCAGTTGATAAAGGCCAAAGCGAGGCAGCACAAGCTTTAGGTGTCTCTTATGCTAGTATGATGAAAGATATTATTTTGCCACAAGCGTTAAAAAATATTATTCCGGCTTTAATGAATGAATTTATTTCATTGACAAAAGAATCAGCCATCGTGACGGTAATCGGTGCTTTAGATATAATGCGCCGTGCATATATTGTGGGTGGTGCGACATTCCACTATATTGAGCCATTGCTCATTGCTGGGGTCATCTACTATTTGATCGTGTTAGTGCTATCATATGCTGGTAAATTGGTTGAGAAAAGGATGAGAATAGGTGATTAATGTACAAGATTTGCATAAATCGTATGGCAAAAACGATGTGCTAAAAGGTATTTCAACAACGATTCAAGATGGCGAGGTTATCGCAATCATCGGTCCTTCTGGTTCAGGTAAATCAACCTTTTTACGATGCATCAACTTACTCGAAACACCGACTAGTGGTAAAATCATCATCAATGGTCAAGATGTGACAGAGAAAAAAACAAACTTGATGAAGGTCCGTGAAAAAGTAGGCATGGTATTTCAGCATTTCCATTTGTTCCCGCATAAAACGGTCATGGAAAATCTAACATATGCTCCGATGAAAGTAAGAAAGCTGACGAAAGCAGAAGCTGAAAAAAGTGGTGAAGAGCTTTTAAAGCAAGTTGGTTTATATGATAAAAAGGATGAATATCCAAGCCGTCTATCAGGTGGTCAAAAACAACGTGTTGCGATTGCAAGAGCTTTAGCAATGCAACCAGATATTATGTTATTTGATGAACCAACATCAGCGCTTGATCCAGAGATGGTAAAAGAAGTTCTTGATGTTATGAAATCTTTAACGAAAACAGGGATGACGATGTTGATCGTCACGCATGAGATGGGATTTGCTCGTGAAGTGGCTGATCGAATTTTCTTTATAGACAATGGTCAGTTAATCGAAGATACAGCTCCACAAGCGTTTTTCAAAAATCCATCCACTCAACGTGCGAAGGACTTCTTGGATAAAGTATTGAATATATAGATAGACTTTGATATAACAAGTGTTTTTAATATAAATTGTGTTTGTTTTTAATGTTAAAAGGAAAGCAACCAATTTGGTACGTTCAATAAGAAATTTATATCTTTTGAAAAAGGCATGGCTGAATATTTCGGCTATGTCTTTTTCGTATTCTTGCATGGATATATTAACCACCTAGTGTAGTTATCAACAATTTGAATGTTCTGATGACTGCATCCATTCATTTTTTAGCTTTGAATACAAGCGGAAAATATGCGCTAATTGAACTGCTATCTTAGAACAAGATTGATTTGCAAAATGAATTGGATTGCTCGTTTAATGGTATAATTAAGGAAAAACTTCCTTGTTGATTAAACGAAAAATTAGATTGTACAAAAGGAGGAATAAAGATTTGAAACTTTTCCATGGAAGTAATGTAGAAGTTATGCATCCAAAAATTCGACCTAATTTACGAGCATTGGACTTTGGAGCTGGTTTTTATCTAACTTCAAGTGAAGAACAAGCAACAAGATGGGCAAAAATTGTTTCGCGTCGGAGAAGAACCGGAAAACCTACGTTGAACATCTACACAATCGATAAATCAAAAATAAGTGAATTAAACATACTCCAATTTAAAACTGCTGATGCAGATTGGCTGGATTTTGTTGTAAATAACCGTAAAGAACAACTACTTGAAAATCCTTATGACTTAGTGATTGGTCCAGTTGCAAATGACTCGACTTTGCCTGTGATTGATGATTATATAGATGATAAATATACAAAGGAAGAAGCGGTACGACGTTTACTACCTCAAAACTTGACTGATCAATATGCTTTCTTAACAGTTAAGGCACTTGATTTATTGATATTTGAAAGGAGTGAGCCTAGATGACCAAAATTCCTGCAAGAACAATTGATTTCTTTGACAGACAAGTTACGCAATTAATGATTGAAAAGTATGGCTTTAATGATATGGAGGCCATTCGTTCTTTTCTTAAGTCAGAAACTTATAAGATGTTAATTGATCCTGAACTTGAAATTTATAAGTTGAGTCCACGTATTGTTTTTGACATGTGGGAAAGTGAACGAGTTACAGGTAATCCTCGAAACTCGCAATATTTAAGGAGTGATGAAGATGAGTAAACAAGCTGATTTTTTCATCTATCTTATTGAGCGATATGCGGAAAACAAGAAAACCACTGCTCAGAAAGTGCTTGAGCAGTGGGATTCTCTGGATTTGACGAACTTAATCTATGATATGTACGAATTATACCATGTGGAACGTTTAGAAAATGCATTTGATGATATCGATAAATTGGTGTCGCAAAAACAAGGCTAAGAATGAAACTATCAAAATTCCGTTTAGCGAGGAAATCAGGCAAGAATATTACTTGAACCAATCATCAATGACCGTGGCATTGAAGTGGATAAGACATTTGTCAAACAAGCACTCAAGCTAGATGAGTTATCGAAAAGGGTATTGTGGAACGTTTAAAAAAAATTACAGGTCCTGAAAATCCTAATTCCGTCACGCAGTTCCATGATTTTTTTGGAATAAGATGGATTTAAATGTAACTTTCCTGATTTTATGTTGATAAATTTGACTATGATGAAGAATAAGCGAAAACAACCACACTTGGTATCAAAGACCTTGTGTGGTTGTTTTGTTCTCACTTGAGCAACATATTTGGGGTGACTGACTTTATACCTAAGAAAAATTTTGACTCGCAGCAAGTTTTTCAAATTTATCCCGCGTTAACGGGCAGTAAGACCCCCATCTCAAGGTTTAGAGAGAAACGAGAAAGATAGGTGGGGATCAACTGCCCGTAAAAGCCCGATTGGTTCGGGACAACAGGATGTTGGTCACTCAGGTGTTGCCATAGGACGTGGCGCTTTTAACCTGAGTTCCTTTCCCTCACTGGAGAATAAGGAAAACCCCCACTGATGGAAGCTTTACTTTATAGATGATTGTTGAGTTCTTTAATTCAATGCTCCTTAATTTTAACTAATTTGATACAATAATAGTAGTCAAAAAGTGAGGGAGTTGGGTACACCATGATTAAACAAAATACATGTTCTAAAAACCATCAAACCATTGATTTGGAAGGAGATACAGATTTCTTAGTAAAAGATTTTTTAGATCATGCGGGCATCAGCTATACATATCCAAAAACGAATATCAATGAAATAGATCAAGCTCTAAATGGGGAAAGCCAATCTACGTTAATGGGAGAAAAAGCAGAGTTTATTTTTGTCAGTGGAAACCATTTATTTATCGTTCAGCGCAAATTGTCCAATGACAAGTTAGAATCTCTAAAAGATGGTCAAGTAGATACCACTCTTCCAGCAAGAAGCGAATACGCTGTAAATGGGGCTGTTCATTTTGCCAAGCTCATCATTGATAAAAAGATCAACTATAAAGAAGTAATTGCAATAGGGGTTACTGGCACCTCACATTATTATCAAATCCAACCCTATTATGTGACGGATACAGAAATCCGTAAGTTAGATGATGTCAAATCATTCGATGATTTTTCAGAAACGAATATTGATGAATACTGGCGAGTAGCTATAGACGGCGAGATGCCAAAAATTGAACGTGAGTTACGTGAAGTTCAACAGGTAGCAAAAGAGCTGCATGAAGATCTGCGAAACTATGGGAATCTTGAAGGGGAACGTAAAGCCACAGTCATTAGTGCGATCTTATTGGCATTAGAAGAAGAAACGTTTGACCTAAAACAGTTAAGGGGCTATGACAAAGAGGGACAGCGTGATGGGGATAAAATATTTAACGCGATTAAAACATTCATCGAAAATCTAGATTGGAACGGGCGATACGAAAAATATGGCGTACTGCTTGATTCATTTCGGTCTATTCGAACAGATCCAATTCTCAATACGATCAATTCTAGCCTAAATATGACACCGCTTCACTACTACGCTAACAAGTTAAAAGATCAAGTAGTGGATTTGATCAAGTCTAACAATGACATCGATATTTTGGGGAATTTTTATGGAGAGTTTGTTCGCTATGGTAGTAGCGATGGCAACACACTAGGCATCGTATTGACACCAAGACATATCACTTCACTAATGGCTGAATTGATCGATGTTAAACCCTTTGACTATGTATTGGATCCAGCTTGTGGCACAGGTGCTTTCTTAATCTCAGCTATGCAACGTATGATTTCAGATGTTGAAAACAATAAAAGTTTATCTCATTCTGAGAAAGAAGAACAGATCCGTGAGATTAAACAACATCACTTGTTTGGAATTGAGTTGCAGGCAAAGCTTTTCACGATTGCAACAACAAATATGATCCTTCACGGTGATGGTAAATCCAACCTTATTAAAGGTGATATGTTCCACGTTGAAGATAAGGAACATCTGCAAGGTAATCTGATTACTAAAGTATTGATGAACCCTGCTTATAGTCAAGCAAAGACGAAAAATCTAAAACATCTAAGCGAGATCAATTTTATTAGACATGCTTTAGCAATGATGAAGCCCAATGGGAAACTAGCAGCCATTGTGCCGATTAGTACAATGGTAGGGAAATCAAAAGAAGAAAAGCAATATAAAAAACAAATACTTGAGAAAAACACCTTAGAAACTGTTATTACGCTCAATACGAGTACTTTTCATAGTGTTGGCGTGAATCCTTGCATTTGTATCTTTACATCCGGTATTCCGCATGACCCACAAAAACGTGTAAACTTTGTTGATTTTACTGATGATGGCTATGAGGTTAGAAAACATGTTGGACTGATGGGGAATGGCTCGGAAAAAAGTAAGCGCCAACATTTGCTAGATGTGTTAAAGGGTAATGCGGACGATAATACTAGATTTATCGTAAAAACGACGATTGAGCCAGAGGATGAATGGCTACACGGTTTCTATTATTTTAATGATGAGCTACCAACAGATAAAGACTTTGAAACGACAATAGCAGATTATTTAACATTCCAATTTGACATGTATTCTCATGGAAGAGGATACTTATTTGAAGGATGTGATTCAGATGATGAGCATTGATTTAAATAGCCATAAATGGGCTGAGTTCTCTCTTGGGGATACAGAGTTATTCGATTTGCATGCCACATTAAATGGTGTTGATAAAAACAAACTCATTCATACAACAAAAAAGTTACATCCATACATTACTCGCTCTGATAAAAACAACGGTTTAGATATGTTTATTTCCAAACAAAAACAACAGATGAATAAAGGAAATGTGATTAGTATCGGTCTTGATACACAGACGGTCTTTTATCAACCTTATGATTTTTATACTGGACAAAATATTCAAATATTAAAAACGCCAGTGATGAATAAAGAAATTGCTTTTTTCTTGATCCCACTTATCAAGAAACAATTGGAAACATTAAGTTGGGGCGGTAATGGAGCGACTCTTGGTAGACTGAAGAAGAAAAGGATCATGCTGCCAGTAGATGATCATGATGAGCCAGATTGGAAATTCATGGAGTATTATATTCATATGAAAACCAAGCAAATCAATAATCAAATACAACTTCCTCATTCAAATAATATCACAGATAAACATAGCTTGTTGGATGCCGATTGGGGAGAATTCAGTTTAGGAGATCGAAAATACTTCGATATCCTAAGTGGTGTACGCCTTACTAAAAAAGATATGCATGAAGGTTCTAGGCCGTTTGTTGGTGCAACAGATGGTAATAATGGTATTACTGCATGGACTTCAGATGTCAACAGCAGCTTAGATGAAAATGTATTAGGTGTCAACTACAATGGAAGTGTTGTTGAAAATCACTATCATCCGTACGAAGCTATTTTTTCTGATGATGTTAAACGGATAAAACTTCAAATCGATCATGCCAATAAATATCATTACCTCTTTCTGAAAACCATTATTCTTCAGCAAAAGGAAAAGTATGCCTATGGCTATAAGTTTAGTGCAACACGTATGAATGCTCAAAAAATTATGCTGCCAGTCAAGCAAGGGGAACCTGATTGGGCATTTATGGAGCAGTTCATGCGACAAAAAGAACAGGAAGTATTGCAGAATTCAAGGACACTATTTGAAAATCTATGAGGTGCAAAAATTGATCATCCGACCAGTAAAAATAGAAGACTTTTATCCCGCTTTAATGGGCAGTAAGACCCCCCACCTCAAGATTTAGAGAGAAACGAGAAAGATAGGTGGGGGAACAACTGCCCCTAAAAGTCCGATTGGTTTAGCTAACCATCAGTGGGGGGTGAAGAAAACCCCCACTGATGGAAGCTTCACTTTATCAAATAATGGAAATAGAGAAACTTTGCTTCACAAAGGAAGAAGCGGCAACGGACGTAGCATTTGTTAACCGAATCCACATGATCCCAGATAGCTTTTTAGTAGCAGAGGAAGATGGAGAAATTAGAGGATATGTGAACGGCCCTGTAATGGAAACTACATATATTACAGATGACCTTTTTAGTGAAACAAAGGAAAATCCCAAAACAGGAGGAGTTCAAAGTATTCTAGGATTAGCTGTCCATCCCACACATCAACAAAAGGGGATTGCCACAGTGTTATTAGCATATCTCGAAAATAATGCGAGGATGAAGAATCGCACAGCGGTTACTTTAACATGTCTAGAAAGATTAATCAGTTTTTATGAGAAGCATGGCTATGAGAACAAAGGAATTTCTCAATCTAAACATGGTGGGGAAGTCTGGTATAACATGACAAAGGTGCTGTGATTGACCATCGGTATGGACAAGGAGTGAAGCGGTTTTAAAATGGGTATCTGTTTGTTGTGAAGTTTTGTAAATAGAGTATTCTCAATATAGTAGAGGTGATTTTATGAAACGGAATCTAAAAAAACTAGGTCAAATGATTTTAGGGACAAGCATGGCGGCATTATTAATCATCACATTAATTCCAGAAAAGGCACATGCTGAGTTAAAAAAAGATGATTATGAGTTTAGGAAGACATGTGCGATTGTAATTGATAGTAATAAAAATAATATTACTAAACATCAACCAAAAGCTACCGCAACAGGTGCATGTTCTGATTATTTACGAGGATATTATTTCAAAGATAAATGGGATAAATATTATACAATAACAATTGGCTTTTTCAAGGTGAAGTACAGTGGTGAACCTTTTATCATCGATACTGATACAAAAGCAGTTGTATATTTGACGAATTCATCTAAGAAACCTGATAGGATATAATAATGCTGCGTATAATCGTTATTTTAGCCATGGCTTATAAACTCCTGTTCATCGGGTTGTAGATAATAAGTTCATTAAATTGATTCTCCTATCAAAGATTATGTATAATTAGTGCATATTGATTACATTGGAGGATTCTGAATGAGTATATATAATTATTTGGTTCAAAAACCTAATGGTGAGATTTTATCAATGCAAACATTTAAAGGAAAGATCATGCTCATCGTAAATACAGCTAGTAAATGCAGATTTACATATCAATTTGAAGAACTTCAAAAACTATACGATCGTTATCAAGCTAAAGATTTTGTCATACTTGGATTCCCGTGCAATCAGTTTGGCGATCAAAATCCAGAAGATGGAACAGACTCAAATATTTTCTGCCAACGCAATTATGGTGTTGCATTCCCAATGTTTGAAAAAGTAGAAGTTAATGGGGATAAAACCGTTCCATTATTTAATTATTTAAAGCATGAAGTACCTTATCGAGAATTAAGTGATGAATCGATTGAAGAAAAAGTTTTAAAGATGAAATTAAAAGAAGAATATCCAGAATACTTAATTGGAAATAATATTCGATGGAATTTCACCAAATTTTTGGTCGCAAGTAATGGAGAGGTTATAAAAAGATTTGAGCCAACAGATTCAATACTTGATATTGAAAAAGAAGTTGACAACCAAATAGCTAGTGCTATTCATTGATAAGGGGATATATGTATTGACATTCATCATAAATGGTGAAAATCTGCTCGAATGGCTAATCTTCACATTGTGTTTACATAAACGTAAATGCCATCATATAAACGAAGGCAATCTTCTGATTTTAAATGAATGGAAGATTGCCTTTTTCTGAATAACACGACCTTCTTTAAAGCCTGAGATGAATCTTTATTCCACAGTAAGACCTTTGCTTCAAGCACAAGTAGTGGGGGAATAAAGAAAGATTCCGCGTTCCAAATTATTTCAGCATATGGAGAAGCTTTTGTTTTTCTTTTAAATATTCTTCCTCAGTGATGTCCTCTTTTAATAATAGTCCTGCCAATCTTTGAATTTCTTGCATCATTTCTTCTGTTGAATATTGTTTGTTTTCAGAAGAAACTTGTGATGGTTGTTTATCTGATGACATAGCATTCCCTCATTTCATGGCGCAGGTGTCCAAAATATATACTACATTATAGTACATTGGTGATCATAAGAGTACAAATTTCTCCTTGCTAAAAAGTCGTCTAAGTATTCTAAATATAGAACTGTATACACTGCTCAGTCAAATTTGATCTGATCGCTTTTAGATAAAGTAAAGCCTCCATCAGTAGTGGGGGTCTTACTGCCTCTTAATGCGGGATAAAATATTAAGCTGTGATAGTTCCTTGTTACGCAATATATTCTGGCTTCCCTGAAGTGCTTGCTTCTCCATCGATTGCACGGTTTTGCGCACCAGTAGGATCAAACTCTTTTTCACTTTTTGAAATAACGACTGTAGCTACGCCATTCCCAATAAGATTTGTAACGGCACGGGCTTCAGACATAAAGCGGTCGACACCGATTAATAATGCGATCCCTTCAACTGGGATCATTGGGAAAGCAGCTAATGTAGCGGCAAGTGTCACAAAACCAGAACCTGTTACGCCAGCAGCACCTTTAGACGTTAACATTAAAATACCAAGTAAAGTGATTTGCTGCCAAATAGACATTGGAACATCATATGCCTGTGCGATAAACATAGCGGCCATTGAAAGATAGATGGAAGTACCATCAAGATTAAAAGAATAGCCGGTTGGCACCACAAGACCTACAACCTGTTTGGAACATCCATAATTCTCCAACTTACGCATCATGGATGGGAGTGCTGATTCTGAAGAAGAAGTGCCGACAACTAAGAAAATTTCTTCTTTGACATAAGCGATGAATTTGAAAATATTAAAGCCATAGAATTTGGCAATAGAACCAAGTACTAAAGCGATGAACAAGAACATCGTAATATATACGGCTATCATTAATAGACCGAGAGATTTTAATGATTCGAGACCAAAATTACCGATTGTATAGGCCATTGCACCAAATGCACCAATCGGCGACAGCCTCATCACCATATTGATGATTTTAAAGAAAATTTCTGAAGCTTGTTCGCATAGTTTCATCACTGGTTTTACAGTTTCACCAAGAGAAGCGGCAGCAACTCCAAAAAGAACGGCACTAAACAATACAGGCAATAATTGTCCAGCTGCTAGAGAGCCAAAGAAGTTATCAGGCACAATACTCATGATAAATGGTACTAGTCCATGTTCTGTTTCAGCAGCAGCTGTTGTATAAGCAGAAACATCTCCACCTTTTGCTGCGGATGTATCTAACCCATGTCCAGGATTAATGACGTGTACAACGATTAAGCCAATCGCAAGTGCAATGGTTGAGACAACTTCAAAATAGATTAATGCTTTTCCACCAATTTTACCGACTTTCTTTAAATTGCCCATGCTACCGATACCAATGACAACTGTTAAGAAGATAATGGGTGCGATCAGCATTTTAATCAATTTAATAAAAACATCTGCTAATATTTTCAGCTGTACACTGAATTCAGGGAAAATGGCCCCAACAACGATCCCAATGATAATGGCTGTAATCACCTGAAATGTTAGACTCTTAAAATTGAATTTCATCAATTCGCCTTCTTTCTATCAAAATTTATTTTTTCTTTATTCCATCATAAATAAAAAGAAAACGTTTACAATATTATGGTTTTAAAAGTCATTAAGGTTTTTTTGGTCTTAAAAGAGCAAAGCCATTAAAATGTTGATATATAAGGACTCCTTGAAACTTATAGCATGACATTGATATTCATAACTGTTTTAAAAAATGAATTTTGTCTATTTTGTACTTCTACAAAAAATGAATTATTTAAATATTTTTATATACCTCGATAGTCTATATATAAAAAATAATCTAAAAGCATTAAGCGAATATAGAAAAAATGAGTTTTGACACATGGTAATAGGTATTATATACTATCTGTAATACATCTTTAAAAGGGGTTAGGGATCATTATGAATTTAAGGGTAAAGTTAATCGTTTCACATAGCGTTATCAATGCGCTGAGTATTATCATTATCATCATTAGTGTTATCCAGTTAAGCAGAATGAATGGAAATTATACAAAAATCATCGATACAGAAATGCAACAAATTGTACAAATCGGAGATATCAGAAAAAATATTGCTTTGCAAACATTATATAATCGTACATATTTAGCTGATCCATCTTATGACAATCAGCAAAAACTTGAAAAAACATTAGAAGAAACGAACGCATCCATTGAGCAGCTTTCAAAAGAAATCGGTCAAAGCTATCAAACAACCATAGCTAAAGCGAAGACCGCGCAAAGTGATATTATGGGCTATAATCAAAAAGTCATACAAAATATAAACAATGAACAAAAGGACACGGCTAAGGATATTGCTTATGGCGCAACATATGATGTAAGCAATCAATTACTTGATTATATGGATCAATTAAAAAAAGACAAATTAAAATCTGTTGATAAAGTAAAATATGAAGCAACGCAAAGTTCTAAACATACGAAAGAATTCATGTTATCGATGATTGGCGTATTGTGTTTTGTTGTTTTTGTAGAGGTATTCTATTTAAGACATCGAATCATTCAGCCATTGACGAAGATCACTCATCAGGTACAACTGCTTGCAAAAGGAGATTTGACCAGTCAAGATATTTCAGTAAAAACAAAGGACGAAATAAAAATTCTGGCGGAGTCCTTTAAAGAACTTAAAAAGTCTCTACGTTCTTTAATTGGAAATACAAAGGAAAATTCAGCGATGCTCGCTACGACGTCTGAACAGTTGAAAAGCAATGTGACACAAGTTGATGAGTTATCAAATTCCATTTCAAATCGAATTGACAATATAACTAGAGCAGTGCTTGAAAATGTTGATTCGGCAAAGGATAGTTCCAAAGCAACCAATGAAACAGCCATTGGCGTACAACAAATTGCGGAAGAAACATCCAGTTTGCAAGATCAAGCGGTGACGACGCAGACATTGGCAGAGGATGGGATTCAGACAATAACTAATGCAAACGAACAAATGGCTGTTATTCATCAATCTACGCAACAAGTTCGAGATTTAATGGATGAATTGAATAAAGAAATAAATGACATCAATAAGTTTTCGAATATTATTACCGAATTGACTGATCAAACCAATCTTTTAGCGTTAAATGCTGCCATCGAAGCGGCACGAGCTGGAGAACATGGAAAAGGTTTTGCTGTCGTAGCAGATGAAGTAAAAAAATTAGCTGAGGAATCGAATCGTTCAGTGGAACAAATTGTTGAAATAACACAAAGTATCGTTAGTAAAACAAAAGGTGTAGAAAAAGCAGTTGATACAGGGCTTTTAAATGTTCAAGATGGTGTGAGACTTCTAGAAGAAGCGGGGGGAAGCTTCAGCAAAATTACGGAAGCGGTTGTAAACATAACAGATCGTATTTCGAATATTTCTGCAGTAACTGAACAAATCTCTGCTTCTGCAGAGGAAGTGGCAGCAAATGTGAATCATGTGTCTTCAACATCTGAAAATACCGCTGATAAGATCCAACAGATCAATGATTCTGTTCATGGACAAGTGACAACTCTCGATGACATTAATGATATTTCAAAAGATTTAACAGAAAAAGCGGAAGAGTTACAACAAAGCATTCAACAATATAAATTATCATAAAAAACGAGCCTTCCTATCTATTTTAAAGATAAGAAGGCTTTTTTGTATCGTTTGATAGGCCTTATTAACGGAAAAGGTTTTACTGTCGTAGCAGATGAAGCCAAAAATAGCTGACAAATCGAATCGTTCAATGGAAGATAAGGTGGAGTCTTTCTAGTTTGCATGATCGTTTTTTGTTATGATTATGGAAGAATACTTAATAAGGAGTCCTCCTATGACATTCAATATTTTATTAATAGAGGATGATGAGGCTATTTCTAAACTCATCCAAAAGCATTTTTTACAGTGGGATATGCAAGCGGAAGTGCCTAACGATTTTAAAAATGTGATTAGCACCTTTCATAAAATCCAGCCGCAGCTTGTTATTATCGATATTCAGTTGCCCGCTTTTGATGGATTCCATTGGTGTCGTGAAATACGTTCCATCTCAAAAGTACCGATTCTATTTTTATCATCAAGAGATCAGCCAATGGATATGGTGATGGCGATGCAAATGGGTGCAGACGATTATATCCAAAAACCTTTTAATATGGATGTATTACTAGCAAAAGTACAAGCCATTTTGCGAAGAACCTATGATTATACAGAAGAAACCGTAGAGCATGTTATTTGGAATGGCGCAACAATCGATTATTCAATGAGCTCTGTTACGAAAGATAATCAAACGATCGAACTCACTAAAAACGAGCAGTTTATCCTCCGTATACTTTTAGAGCATAAAGACCAAATTGTATCCAGAGATGATTTAATGCGAAAATTATGGGACGATGAACGTTTTGTTAATGACAATACTTTAACCGTTAATGTGAATCGTTTAAGAGGTAAATTGGAAGAACTTTCTTTAACCAATGTCATTATCACCAAAAAAGGATTAGGTTATATGGCAGTTACAAAGGATGTGCCACATTGATTCTATTGTTTTTAAGAGAGAGGCTTGCTTGGATTCTTTTCTTTGTATTTTGCATGATTTGGATGAACATCCTCTTATATTTAGATGTTGAGTTTTCCAATATTTCAACAACCTATCTCAATGCAACGCTTCTTTTTTTCTTTATGTGTTTCCTGGTCTGGCGCTATATAAAAGAAATGAAATTAGTGAAAAGTATCACAAATAAGCCCCAAGAATTCCATCGGATCGATGAGCTCATTTTGACAAAGCTGCATGAGTCAGCATTAGAACTGGAACGATATAAGAATGAGCTAACGATCCAATTTTCAGAAGATCGGGATCAGCATTTAGCATGGATTCATGAAGTAAAAACACCTTTAACAGCTATGAAGTTGATGATAGAGGATTTGCCTGTTGCAACAAGAAAGCCTTTAGAGCTTGAATGGCTTCGAATCCACCTCTTGCTTGATCAAACATTGCACACTTTGAGAATTGCTAATATCGAGCAGGATACAGTCTTCGATCAATTTTCTCTACATCCAATCGTTTTAAAAGAAATCAAAGAGCTTCAGTCTTGGTGCTTTGCCAAAAACTTAGCGATTGACGTTGCTGATCTTGAAGTATCCGTTTTGTCAGATCAAAAATGGCTTTCCTTCATCATCCGGCAAATTTTATCAAATGCCGTGAAGTATAGCCATAGGGGAGACACGATCACAATCTATGTAACAACTGATGAAAAAGGACATCAACAATTACATATACAAGATACTGGTGAAGGCATCGATCCTGCTGATTTACCACGCATATTCCAAAAATCATTTACAGGTTCAATGGGACGAAAACAAAGTGCCTCTACCGGTATGGGCTTGTATTTAGCACAAAATTCAGCGAAGAAATTAGGAATCTCCATTGATGTCCATTCGATCGTCAACCAAGGAAGTACATTTACATTGACATTCCCGAACTCCAATGATTTTGTCACAACCATTGCAAAGTGACAAAAATGTCATTTTAAAATTCAAATTGTCACGTCAATCGAACGATTCCACATCCTTTTCTTTATAAAATATTAGTAGTAAAAGCAGGAGGGAATCTCATGGGTATATTAAAAGCAAGTAAAATCAAAAAAGTATATGGCAAAAAACTGTTCGCTCAAGAAGTATTAAAAGGGATTGACTTGGAAGTGGAATCGGGAGAATTTGTGGGTATTATGGGCCCATCAGGTTCGGGTAAAACAACTTTACTCAATGTTCTCTGCTCCATTGATCGTCCCACTGAAGGCATCGTTGAAATCAATGGGCAATCATTGCAAAAGATGAAATCCAAGCAGCTATCAACATTTCGTCGGACTGAAATGGGTTTTATTTTTCAAGATTATAATTTACTCGATACATTAACGGTAAAGGAAAACATTCTTTTGCCTTTATCTGTAGGAAAAACGAGTAAGCGAGAGGCTGAAACCCGTTGCCAACAATTAGCTAAACAATTAGGAATTCAAGATATATTAAAAAAATATCCAAATGAAATTTCAGGAGGACAAAAACAGCGGACGGCTGCTGCACGTGCATTGATCATTCAGCCAAGTATTGTTTTTGCCGATGAACCAACTGGTGCTCTTGATTCTAAATCGGCTTCAGCATTGTTAGAAAGCTTAGGAACCTTAAACAAGACAAATCATGTAACCATTATGATGGTCACTCATGATCCAGTGGCAGCAAGCTATTGCAGCCGAGTACTTTTCTTAAAAGACGGACAAATATACACGCAAGTCTATAAAGGCGATAAAACTCGTACTCAATTTTTCCAAGAAATTATGAAAACACAAGGTGTACTGGGCGGTGACGGTTATGAAGCTTAGTACGCTCGTCATCCGTAGTATGCGAAAGAATATTAAACACTATTATCTCTACTTTTTCGCTCTTATTTTTAGTGCAGCTTTATATTTTTCGTTTGTAACCTTACAGCATAATGAGGCAGTTGTGAAATTAACGCACTCCAGTATGAAAGGAGAAGCTGGTTTTAAGGTTGGTTCGATTTTGTTAGTAATCATCGTATTTTTCTTTGTTTTCTATGCCAATCAATTATTTTTAAAAAGACGTAGCAAGGAAATTGGTTTATACCAAATGATAGGTATTCCAAAGCCAACCATTTCATACATGCTGACAATTGAGAATATGGTCCTCTGGATTGGCGCAACAGCCATTGGTATTCTAGTTGGATTTTTCTTCTCTCGTTTTTTCGCTTTGATTTTCCTGAAGGTGATCAACACAAAAAGAGAGGTAACACTTGACTTTTCGACTGCAGCTCTATTTCAAACCATACTAGTATTTGCCTTGTTATTAGCGATTGTTTTACTTCAAACCATGTGGGTCGTTCATCGTACGTCTTTATTAGATCTATTTAAAGCAACAAGTAAAGCAGAACAAAAGATGAAAAAGATGAATCCACTACAAATCCTATTAGGTATTGTGGGAATGGGATTGATCATTTACGGTTATTATCTATCTACCGTTCTTTTTGAAATGGACAAAACAATCACTTTAAAAGACTTATATATAAAAATGGGTACGATATTAGGCAGCGTTATTATAGGAACTTTTTTGACATTTCGATATTCGATCGCATTTATCATGAACATGATTCGAATTTCCAAAAATGGTCACTTGTCTTTAAATGATGTACTAGCAGTTACCCCCATCATGCATCGAATGAAGAGCAATGCATTATCGCTTTCGATTATTACGTTGATGACTGCAATGGCGTTAGCGATTCTGTCTCTATCTTATATTTCCTATTATTCTGTTGATGCTCAAACAGAAAATTATATGCCATATGATCTGGCTATACTTAATCACAAGGGGGAACAAAAATTTGAAAATGCATTACAAAAAGAGAATATTGACTATAAAAAATATGATTTTGACCTTCTAAATGCCAAAATCGATACGACCCCTTTGTTAGAGGAAAAGTTAAATGAAGATCTTGTCAAAAATATTTCTATGGATAATATCGTCATTAAAGAAAGTGATGCAAAGAAAATTTTCCCCAAAATCCAATTAGCTAAAAATGAGGCTATCATGGCAGGGTATAGTGATGTTTTTCGAAAATTCATGCCATTGAAGATTGGGAAAAGTATGATCGTGTATGTGGGGAAAGAAAAACACAAAGTAAAACTGATGGAGATAGAAAAACAAGCTAGCATATCATCGCAAATTACTTATGGAAATCCAGCTATTATTATTCAAGACGAGTTGTTTTATCAATTACAAAAAAATACATCCGTTCAGAAAAAGACAATATGGAAATCTTTCGTAGGGTATAACATTACAAAGCCAAGTCAGATGGAGGAAGCAATATCCTTGTATAAGAAAGCCACTAATAATGGTACATTTAAAATGGGCGAACAAGATGGTGTTACAACAATGATCCAAATCGATGCGAAAGATGAATTATATAAACAAGACCTTGAGAACGTGGGGCTTATCATCTTTATAACTGGCTTTTTAGGATCGGCATTCTTAATCGCAACGGGCAGTATTCTTTACTTTAAGCAAATGACAGAAGCAGAAGAGGAACGAGATTCGTTTATGACGTTGCGTAAAATTGGCTTTTCAACGGATGATATTATGAAAGGTATCTATCGTAAACAGTTATTCAGTTTTGGATTACCTTTACTAATAGGAATTTTCCATAGCTATTTCGCAGTAAAATCTGGTTGGATGTTCTTTGGGTCAGAATTAGTCGTACCACTCCTAATTACAATGGGCATCTACATCCTTTTATATTCAATCTTTGCAATTTTAACCTCTAATTATTATCGAAAGATCATTAAAGAAATATTATAATAAAAATAGCATATTGAGATCTGCCTTCAGCTGTAGACAAAACCGAAAATTTGGCGTTTGTCTACAGCTTTTTTACGCTTTATCATGTTGATCGAGAACTTATTTCTTTATTATAATGAATAATATTCCAGTAAATGGTGGACGTTGAATGTTACGGATTTTGAAAAGCAGTCTTTCGAGCAAGCTTGAAAAAATCTGGATACCATTACACTTAGGTGTAATGGATTAGAAAGGAGAAATCAGAGTGGAATCTCTATGTATCTTTTTTTGTTTGGCTATTACGTTGCATAATTTAGAAGAGACCATTTGGCTGCCTAAGTGGTCACAAAATGGTTCGAAGTTTCAAAAAAATGTTTCAGCAAAGGAATTCCATTTCGCTGTTATTGTTATAACGATGTTAGCCTATCTATCCTCCTTTTCGTATACATATTTTCCTGAAAGTCATATCGTAAAATGGGTATTTGTAGGTTTTGTAGGCTCCATGATTCTTAATGCGATTTTTCCGCACCTTGTTGTAACGATCCTCACGAGACAGTATGCACCTGGTCTAATGACAGGAATCTTGCTTATGATTCCTATCAATTCCTTCATTATAATCAAAATGTTTAATAATCAGCTGATTAGATGGAGTGATTTCATCATTTCTACGGTAATGGTTGGCGTCAGTCTATTGCTACTAATACCACTCCTTTTTAAAATTGGAAGGAAAATCATCCTTTAAAATGATCAGTAGGGAATCAACTGCCTATAGAAACTAAAGTGGGGATGAATAAGCTCCCCACTTTACGGAGTTGGTAAGTCTATTTAGTTAATATCTGCAAATATCATGGTCTTAATAATATTTTTCCTGTGCTCATTCGACTCTCAAGAAAATCATGCGCTTTTGCACCATCTGCAAGAGGGAAGACAGTAGGGGATTGAAGCTGAAGTTTTCCTTCAATGATCCAATCAAACAATTGCTTAGACCGCTTTTGACGTTCTTCAAATGAAGTAAGGACATTCCACAAATCGCCACCTGTTAACGTTTTAGAAGTATCCATTAACATGCGGGGATCGATTGGAGAAGGATCTCCTCCTGACATTCCATAAAATACGACTGTACCACCTATACGAGCTGCTCTCAAACTGTCATCAAGTGTAGAGCCTACCGAATCATAAACGACATCTACACCCTTGCCGTTCGTGGATTCCATAACGGATTCCAACCAATGGCTATCATATGTAAAAGCAAGATCAGCACCAATTTTTAATGCCTTAATCGCCTTTTCCTTTGTGGAGGTAAGACTAATCACTTTAGCGCCATATATTTTTGCGATTTGTACTAAATTCTGACCAACGCCACCGGATGCCGCATGCACGATTACTGTATCATTCGGTTGCACTTGATAACTATCTTTGGTTAAATAGTGAGCTGTCAATCCTTGTAAGAGGATAGATGATGCCACATCAAAAGAAATCTTCTCAGGCAATAAGATTAATTTTTCGAATGGAACGGCCACTAATTCTGCATTCGCAAAAGGGGCATCTGCAAACGCTACACGATCTCCAACTTGCACTTGTGTCACATCTTTTCCAATAGCAACTATAATACCAGCACCTTCATAGCCGAGAATATAAGGCGGCTCCCCAGCTAAGTGATAATTTCCTTTTCTTCTATAGATATCAGCAAAATTCAGTCCGATGCTTTTGGTACGAACTAGAACTTCATTGGGGTGAATTTCTGGATTTGGGGTCTCTTCATAATGTAAGACGTTGGAATTGCCAAATTCATTGAAAACAAGTGCTTTCAAAACAAAAAACTCCTTTAGTCATAGAATGTGATTATTGTAACATGATTCATCTTGCTTTAATAGAAAGTAAGCTCACATATTCAACGGGCACATATTCATTGTTCGCCTAGATGGTGAACCGGATCTTCATTATAATTTTGGTCTTTAATTGTGTATCAGTTTGTGGAAGGTACACATCACAAACTAGATCTAATAAAACTATAAAGAAAAGTGGAAATTATTCTATATGTTGTCCTCAATCCCCAAATTATTTTCATCCACAATGACAAATAAAAAAGCTGCAGCAAACTCAAAAAACTTAAAGTTTGCTGCAGCCTAAGCACAATGTTAATCTATTGAATTATTTAAAATTAAACACTTCAGGATCTGGGCCATAATGGAAATCCTCATTCAATGAAGAAATTTTCTCAAGATCTTCTCTTGATAGAGTAAAGTCAAAGATATCTATGTTTTCACGAATACGAGAAGGTGTTATTGACTTCGGAATGGTGATCACATCATTTTGTAAGTCCCATTTTAGAATAATTTGAGCAGTCGATTTGTTATGTTGGTTCGCAATTTCAATAAGTGTCGGATCATTTAAAATTTCACCATTCATAAGAGGGGACCATGCCTCCACTTGAATTCCGTGTTTTTTGCAGAATTCACGGACCTCCACTTGTGTTAGGCGAGGCTGAAATTCAATTTGATTGATCGCTGGCACGATGGTTGCCTGTTCTAGTAATTTTTCAAGATGATGTACATGGAAATTGCTTACACCAATTGTTCTTACACGCTTATTATTGTAAAGTTCTTCAAGTGCTTTATAAACTTCAATGTAACGATCATCTTGTCCTGGCCAGTGTATAATATAAAGATCTAAATAATCTAGGGCTAATTTTTGAAGACTTTCTTCATAGGCTGCTAGTGTTTCATCATATGTGAGTCCATTATTCCAAACTTTCGAAGTGACAAATAATTCATCACGTGTCACAATACCTTCATCAATTGCCTTTTTAATACCACGACCAACACTTACTTCATTTCCGTATATATGTGCGGTATCAATATGTCTGTATCCTTCTTTGATGGCCAATGTAACTTTTTCAGCAAGTTCATCGCTGTCTTTCACTCTAAAAGTCCCATAGCCAACTGCGGGTATTTGTACGCCGTTATTTAATTGTACGATTTCATTTGTCAAAACAATCAATCCTCCTTTTATAGAAACATATTTTACCATGTTACAAATAGAATATCCAAGAATTGATATGAGATTTATAAGATTTATAGAAAATCGTGCGAATTCGAACTAGCATTTGATTAAAAAGTTACTATTGGGAACTTCATATTATTTTCGGCAGTTTGTACCTTTGTATGAGATTTAAGGTCATAATAGTCATGATTATGACACAAGATAAGGTAGATCTATAAATGTTGTTGTTTCCATCAAAAACAAAAGGTGTGATTTTCGTGAAGCCGCAATCAACGAATTCTATTGAAAAGACGCTGATTATGCATATAATGGATACTTTTGGATTCGGGCTGTTTGTAGCAACATTAGCTTATTTATCGTTCAACTGGTCGACAATCCCAGCACAAATCCCTACATACTTTGGATTAAAAGGGGAGATCCATCGATATGGCTCAAAATGGGAGTTGCTGTTGTTTCCCATTATTATATTTTTAACGGGTGCTGCTCTACAGCTTTTAGAAAAGCATCCAGATTGGCATTATTTTCCCATTAAAATAACCGATACGAAAATGGAACAAGAAGTTAAGCAAAGTGTGTTCATGATTTCCTTTATAAAAAATATGAGCAGCTTGTTACTTGCTCTTCTTATCTGGGAAACGATTCATATTGCACAGGGAAACAATGCCGAGTTGGAGGGTGTCATATGGCTTCTTGTAGCAACGATCATTATACTTCCAACAATTATGACGGTCATTTCAGCATTAAAGGAATAGGGGAATCTGTTTTGTAGATCGAAACAGGTTCCTATTTTATTTGTAACTGTCTATGATAGCTATACGCAGGTTTTTTTAAAAACTTGAAGATATTCATTTTGTATTCTTCCACTCCTGGTTGATCAAACGGATTAATATCTAATAGATAAGCACTATAGGCACATGCCATCATAAAAAAATAGAAGAGATGCCCTAAATGTTCTTCATCTATTTGTTCAATCGTTATAGCTATTTGTGGTACACCACCTTGTAAATGGGCTAGTGAAGCAGCTTTATAACAGATATGGTTAAATTCATGTAATGATAACTCATTCAAATAATTTAATTGATCCATATTTTGCTTTGTTTTAACAAATGTTAAATCCTCCTGCACCTTTTCGATGAGCAGACATGTTTCAAAGACAATACGTTGACCATCTTGAATATATTGTCCTAGGGAATGTAAATCTGTTGAATAGAGCACAGAGGTAGGGAAAATTCCTTTTCCAGCTTTTCCCTCACTTTCAGCAAAGAGCTGCTTCCACCATTCTTGTACATATTTTAATTGACCTTCAAAGGTAGAGAGTATTTCAACAGGATAGCCAGAATCATATAGGTGTTTTCGAATCACCGCATATTGGATTGCTGGATTCTTCTCCAGATCTAGTTTTGAATATTCTTCTGCAGCCGATTTTGCACCATTTATCAATTGATGAATATCATAGCCAGCCACTGCAAGGGGCAGCAAACCAACAGCTGTCAATACAGAATAACGTCCACCGATATTATGGGGTATAACAAATCGTTTGTATCCTTTTTCAATCGCTAGGGAGCGTAATGTTCCTTCGTTTTCATCCGTGGTGACAATGATCCTTGAGCTAGCTTCTTCACCATAGCGATTTTCCATATAATTTCTTAAAAAGTGAAAGGCGATGGCGGGCTCTGTCGTTGTACCGGATTTTGAAACGACGTTCACTGTAACTTCTTTACTATCTAAATAGTGCATTAATCTTTTTAAATACGACCCATTCACTAGATGTCCAGCAAAAATAATTTCAACTGGATGGGAGGATTCAAAGTTAGTGGATAATGCTTCTAACATCGCTTTTGAACCTATATAAGAACCACCTATTCCGATGACAATGAGAACGTTCGATTGCTCGCAAATTTTGTCTGCTGTTTCTTGAATCTCTCGCAATAATTCTAGATGAATAGAGTGTGGCCAATCGACCCAACCTAAATAATCGGCACCTGTTCCAGATCTTGTTGCCATAAGATGATGGATCGTTTGAATTTTATGGTGTATCTCTGATGATAAAAGTTTTGAGTAATTGCCTGAATACTGTAAAGATATTTTCATAGCGTTCTCCTTTGAATGATATTCAGAAAGAGTTACTGCAAACTCTAAAAACTAGTAAGGAAACCCCTTTCTAAACTAATATATGCAAGGAAACTAGTAATTATATGGTGTAAGAATGAAATTCATTTCATAAATATTGATGTAAACGCATCTATTCATTGCTCAATTATACAAGCGTTGTTAATATAGAATTGAATGTTTATTTACTATTTTATCTTGTATGAACAGAGGTAGTAATATCCTTACCTTAAGATGCTAGTGACAAATAGCGGATAAACTAGGGGATTAACTGCTTGTAAACGTTTGATTGGTTCGGACCAACAAGATGTTGGTCCCCACAGGACGTGGCGCTTTTAGCCTGAGTTCCTCTATTTCAGTGGAAGATGAAGAAATCTCACACTGTGAAAGGTTTCATTTTATCAGTATTGGAGAATGGATATGAATATCTTAAGACTTTTATTGTTTTACTTCGTCGTATTAGCTATAGGCGGTATTTTTACTTGGCTAAAGGTACCTACCAATTATTCGATTGCATTTTTTGTCATTCTTGCTATAGGTCTAGTTGGTTACTACGCATATACTATGACCTCTTCTAAAAATACAAAAGCTATTCTACGTCAAGTAAGATATCAAAAAAACAACCCAACTTATGCGTATATTTTGGCTATAAAAAATGGTACAAAGGAAGATGAAATCGCAGCACTTGACCGACTCATCAAAAAATTTAAAAATCAACTAGATGGGCGAATGGATTATGAATTTCAACGTGCAGTTCGTTTAGGTGATATAGCAAGTGCAAAAAATATTGCCAATTCGATGAAGAACGGGCCACTCAAAACGTACAATGTTGCCTATGCAGAAGCTCTATCTGGCAAATATGGAATTGCTCGCCAACAAACATTTTTACAGCCTTGGATGAAGCATAGCATAGAAGCTATTATTGCGAAAAAACAAAAAAATAGAGATCGCTATCAGTCAGAAATGGAATTAGCCATTGAAAATTCGAAAGGAATACAACGATTGATCAACCAAGTGACCTGTGAAAAAACCTTAAAAGAATGGTCATGATACGTATGCGGAGAGACTACCCGAAAAGTAGTGTCTCCTTTTATCTAAATTGGGCGACAATCTTTTTTGAATCAGATGATTACATAGTAGAAACTAGGCGGATAAAATGAAAAAATATGCAGGATTATATATGGATTTGCGAAATTTTTTCTTAACATTAATTGTAATGATATGTTTAGTGATCAGCTTTCGAGCAATTATTTCTCCAGAGATCGTTGTTGGAGATAGTATGGAAAATAATTTACATGAAGACGATTATTTGCTATCGAACCGGCTTGCATATAGTTATGAAAAACCTCAATATAATGATATTGTCAGTTTCGATGCTGAAATTGTTGCAGGCCATGATTTATTTATTAAACGTGTGATTGGTTTGTCAGGTGACCATATCCAGATCAAAAAAAATGTACTGTATCGCAATGGGAAAGCAATCGATGAGCCTTATATCAAAGAACCCATGAAGACAAAAGATATCGATATAAAAGTAGGTAAAGGGAAGATATTTGTAATGGGGGACAATCGCAATCATTCGATGGATTCTAGAGATTTCGGCACCATTGATTACCAAAAAGAAGTAAAGGCAAAGGTCATGATTCGTTTAAGACCCTTGAACCAAGAATATAAGTATAAAGATTAGCATTTGCAATAAAGAGGATCATTTAAAAAGGGGGTTGAATAGAAACCTTTTTAAATGATCTTTTTTGCTTTATCAAGAACAAATGAAATGAATTCACATGGTTATATTTTTTTTAGAAAAACGACTTTATAATGTCTAAATTAAAAAGAATAGGGAATACTTTAGATAGTCATGAAAGGAGTTGCTTAAAATGAAAAAAATCTTCTCATTTTTACCATTATGTCTTCTAACGATCCTATTATTTGGTTGTGGAGCAAATGATGATAATGCAACAAATGTTGATCAAAACGCGCCCGTTTCAGAAAGTGGAGCGAATGAGCCTACGGAGACCCAAGAATCTACTGATAATAATGACACAGTTACAGATGATACAACAGACACAACGGACGATACAACTGCTGGGACAGCATTCCCATTCTCAGAGTTTTCACTAAATGTTGATTATGGCGCCAATCAAGCATATAAGGTAGACTATGAAAATGAAAAAGATGGGTCAGAAGCAACAGTTGAAAAGGAACGTGAAAATCAGAAAATTGAGGGAAATGAAGCATACGCACAACTGGAACCTTTGTTTAAAAGATTAACATTTACGGACAAAACATCAGATGAAGAAGTTAAAAAAGAAATCATATCCGTATTCAATATTGATGACACCTATAAGAAAATTAATTTAGAAGTAAAATTTTCAAATGGAACAGAAAAGACATATACATTTACCCCTTAATGGATTATTATGAAATGTGAAAATAACGTAAAAAGTGGATGCACAATCACTTTTTACGTTATTTTTTTTGAGAAATGAATGAATCATTTTTGAAAAGGACATAGTGAGAGTAGGCGAAAGGAGCTGTTGATATGAGAAATCGGGTAAATTATGTATGGATGATTTTATTAGTACTTATACTATTGGGTTGCAGAAATGATCCATCAGCCATTAACAGTGATGAAATGGTAGCTGTTTCTGCAAATAGCTCACATCCTGTCAATTCAAATGAACCTAACATCAATTCGCCACTCCGCTTTATCGATTTTTCATTAGATATAGAGTATCCAAACGATCAATCCTTCGAAGTTGAATATGAGAAAAAGTCTATTGGCATTGAAGTCAAATTTGAAGATGAGAGAACATATGAAAAAAAGATTGGAAAAGATGCATTGGTAAAGATTCATCCTTTGTTAAAAAAGCTAAAGTTCAATAAAAGCACCCCTGATGCAGATGTTAAAAAAGAAATCCTATCTATATTTAATGTTGAAGATTCCTATCGAAAAATAGAATTAGAAGTCAAATTTTCCGATGGAATTGAAAAAGAATTTCATTTTTATCCTTAAAGTTGAGGTTCTTGACAATTCAATTACCAAATTTATTCTCTTTTCCCCTGCATTAAAACATTAAATCATGCATATAAAAAAACACCCGCAACAAGGAGAGCGGGTGGCATTATCGAAAGTCATTGTCAAGGAGATCGAATTCCTTTTATGACGGTCTGCTATTAATGAGTGTGTGCATGTTTTAATTTGATTTCTTCTTCTAATTGGTGATGCTGTTCAGAATTGAATTCTTTTTCTGTTTTTGCAATAACAACTGTAGCAACTGAGTTACCAATGATATTTGTAATAGCACGAGACTCAGACATGAAACGGTCGACACCAATTAGTAGTGCGATACCTTCTACAGGAATCATCGGGAATGCAGCCAATGTTGCTGCTAAAGTGATGAAGCCTGAACCGGTTACCCCTGCAGCACCCTTAGAGGTAATCATTAAAATACCTAATAAGTAAATTTGTTGCCATAATGATAGATCCACATTATAAGCCTGTGCGATAAACATGGCAGCCATTGATAAATAAATAGATGTACCATCTAAGTTGAAAGAATATCCAGTTGGGACTACTAAACCAACTACTTGTTTTGAACATCCGAACTTTTCAAGCTTTTGCATAATCAATGGTAATGCTGATTCTGAAGAAGATGTACCTAAAACAAGGAATAGTTCATCCTTAATATAAGCAATGAATTTAAAAATATTGAAACCAAAGAATTTTGCGATTAGTCCAAGAACAACAATTACAAATAGTGCCATTGTTGCATAAACGCCAAGCATCAGCTTACCTAATGACCACAATGATGATAAACCAAAGTTACCGATTGTAAATGCCATAGCACCGAATGCACCGATTGGCGAAATTTTCATAATCATATTGATGATTTTAAAGAAGATTTCCGAAACTTGATCGCAAAGTTTGATAACTGGTTTGACTGGTTCACCAATGGATGCAGCAGCTACCCCAAATAAAATCGCACAGAATAATACGGGTAATAATTCACCGTTTGCAAGAGAACCGAAAAAGTTATCTGGAATAATGTTTGTAATAAATGCTACAAAACCATGATTGGATTCAGCAGCTTGTTTCGTGAACTGAGTAACAGCTCCTGCATCTACAGATGATGTATCTAAGCCTTTGCCGGGTTGGATGATATGAACAACGATCAAACCGATTGCTAATGCAATGGATGAAACGACTTCAAAATAAATAAGTGCTTTGCCGCCGATAGTACCAACTTTCTTTAAATTGCCCATTCCTCCAATACCTGTGACAACAGTTAAGAATATGATTGGGGCAATTAACATTTTGATGAGTTTGATAAAGATATCAGCTAATATCTTCAGCTGAGCACCAAAACTAGGGAATAAAGCGCCTACAATAATCCCTAAGATAATTGCGCAAATTACTTGAACAGTTAAGTTTTTAAAATTAATTCTCATAGCCATGCCTTCTTTGTGAGTAGAGTTTTCTGTTTTGTTATCGCTTACATGAATTATCATACTACGATTATCATAAAAACGATTATTATGGTGATAAAACTCTTTTTGGTCATTTTGGTCTTATCATGTATATTAGTTCTACATTATTCGACAAAACCAGTCATAGCAATGAATAAGAAAAATTTGTGAAGAAATGGCTGTTCCAAAAAATTTTTTGAATTCTCATGAATTAAGCTCTTTTTGTACTAATACAGAACGATTTTAATGATGAATCTCAGAACGAATTTTTTCCAAAAAGGTTGAGTTTATGTTCTTCTCATAGGAAGAATAAAGTGGTTTGAATTTTTTCTCCCATTTTTTCTGTTCTGCAACAGATAATGTATTGAGATCGATATTGGGATCTTTTTTTAGTTTCTCTAAATCTTGCTGATTCAATTTCTTGGCTATTTGAAAATTCCATTCAGTTGCTTCCTGCATAGCTTCCACAACATCATCTTGAAGATCTTGAGGAAGACTATTCCAGAAATCCTCATTCATTAAAACGGCATAGCCTAATAAACCATGATTCGTCAAAGTAATATGATTTTGGACTTTATAAAATCCTTTTGAATAAATGTTAGACAAGGTGTTTTCCTGAGCATCAATCTTATGCTTCTCGACTTCTGTATATAATTCGTCAAAAGAAGTATTAATCGAACTTGCACCTAGTAGCTCAAACTGTGATTGTAATACATGACTTGGCATCGTACGGACCTTTAAGTTTTTAAAATCTTCCCATTTCAACAATGGCTTTTTCTCAGAACTCATCTGTTTGAAGCCGTTATTCCAAAAAGCCAATCCTTTAATATTGACACGATTTAACTGATTGAGTAATTGTTCACCAATGCGCCCATTTAAGACATCTTTTACTTCTTCATCAGTGTGAAATAGATAAGGTAAATCTAATATTTCCCATGTAGGAATTGTTTTTGTCATTTTAGAAAAGGTTGGGGCGATCATTTGAACATCATTGTTTTGTAATGCTTTTAACTCATTGTTATCATTATAGAGCATGCCATTTGGATAGATCACGACATGGATGCGTCCATTTGATTTTTGTTCTAAAATCTCCGCAAATTTTATAGCAGCTTGTCCCTTGGGTGTATCTTCCGCAACGACATGACTAAAGTTAATAACGATTTGTTTATTTAATCCTTGTTGTTCCTCATCCACCGGTAGCATGGCATTTGGCCAAACCTGCTGCCTATAGCATATAGCACCAAGGAGCAGCACAATTGTTAAAATGGCGGTTGTGATATATACTTTCATGCAATCACCAACATTTTGATATTTTCTTTCTATTCTAACATAATTCCTAATGATACAATATTCTTATACTAGCAGATTGGGGGAAGAACGGTGAAACAGAAGCAACATCTGTCTATGAATGGTAAAATCATGTCGCTCACCTTCTTCATTATCATGTTTTCATTTTTAGTAGCTGGGATTTTTGTGATTGGGAATATTTTATCTACAAAAGAAAAAGAACTTGGAAACCAAGCCATGCTGATCGCAAGAACAGTTGCTAAGCTTCCTGAAGTTCAACATGAATTGACAGCAGATAAAAAAATAACAGATCAAGCAAAAACAATTAATGAAGTAATCGAAGGAATCCGTATTATCAACAAAGCAGAATATATTGTGGTTTTAAATATGGAACATATTCGTTTATCGCATCCTGTCAAAGAATTGATCGGCAAAAAATCGAAAACTAGTGATGAAAATGCCGCTTTTGCAGAACATTATTATCTATCCAAGGCAAAAGGAGAAGCAGGTACAACAATACGTGCATTTGTTCCTATTATGGATGCGAATCACCAACAGATCGGTGTAGTCATTGTAGGATATACCTTGCCTACTATTGTTGAAATTTTATATGGCATCCGTAAAGAAATTTTAATTGCAACATTGTTATCCTTATTGTTTGGCGCATGGGGCGCATGGTTGCTTGGTCGGAACATGAAGAAGCAAATGTTTGATCTAGAGCCTCATGAAATAGCGGAAATGTATACAGAGCGGACAGAAACATTTAATGCGATGCATGAAGGAATCATAGCCATTGATAATGATTTCACGGTGACCATTTTCAATACAAAGGCAAAGCAAATTTTAGGTGTTGAAGAAGAAAGCCTAGTGGGGAAGAAAATATATCATATTTTGCCCGATACCCGCTTGCCCGAAATCCTTGATTATAACCGCCCGATTTATAATAAGGAATTATTCATTAACCAACATAATATTATGAGCAATCGTGTACCTATTGAAGTCGATGGTAAGATGGTGGGCGCAATGGCCATATTCCAAGATCGTACAGAAGTGAAAAAATTGGCTGAAGAGCTGACAGGTGTCAAAGAATTTGTACAAGCGTTACGAATTCAAAATCATGAGCATAAGAATAAAATTCATACAATTGCCGGGCTTTTACAGCTTGGTCATTATGAACAGGCACTTAGTTATATAAAAGAGGTAAAAGAAAAACAAGATGATATCGCCAATTTTCTAAATGACCGTATTAAAAATCAAAATATTTCTGGATTGTTATTGAGTAAGATCAATCATGGGAAAGAGCTTGGAATTGATGTGGAAATTGATATGAACAGCCAATTGACATACTTGCCGGACCAATTAGATTTTAACGATTTTGTTGTGATCATTGGAAACTTGATCGAAAATGCTTTTGATGCCTTGCAATTAGCAAAAAAGGATGATAAAAAAGTGATGATTAGTATCGATCAGGATGATGAGATTTTATCGATCTTAGTGGAAGATAATGGTGTTGGGATGTCAGAAGAAGTGATTAAACGTATTTTTGATAATGGCTATACAACGAAAAAAAATGAAAATCATGGAATCGGTCTTTATCTCATTCAGGATATCGTCAAAAAATTAGACGGAACAATCGATGTCACGAGTACACCTGGTGAAGGGACAAGCATTTTTGTTACATTTTACGTATAAAAGGGGATGAAATGATGCAACCGATACAGGTTCTATTAATAGAAGACGATCCAATGGTCCGACAAGTAAATCGTCAGTTTATCGAGCAGGTTCCAGGCTATTCCTTAATAGGTACTGCCAAAAATGGTATGGAAGGCATTCAGCAAATAAAACAACTGAAACCGGATCTTGTTTTTATGGATATTTTTATGCCTGAGCAAGATGGTATTGAGACGTTGAAAAAAATACGTGAAAAGGGGCTTAAAGTGGATGTCATTGCTGTTACAGCAGCTAATGATATGAAGACCATTCAGAAAATGCTCCAATTAGGGGTTTTTGATTATATTATGAAACCATTTTCCTTTGAACGTATGAAGCATACATTACAAAATTATCGTCAATATAAAAACAAAATGGAGGAAAAAAGCGAGATGACTCAAAAGGAACTTGATGCACTCCTTCATCATCAACTAAAGCCGCATCAACCTGATATAAAGCTACCTAAAGGCTTGAATGCTTCTACACTCGAAAAAATTGTTTCTTTTATCGGTATTCAGGAGCAATCAGTTTCTGCGGAAGAAGTAGCTAATGGTGTAGGTCTTGCACGAGTGACTGCACGTAGGTATTTAGATTATCTTGAAAAGCAAAACAAAGTGAAAATCGATATTCAATATGGTGGTGTTGGACGACCAGTGAACCAATATCGATTGATTCAGTAGAACAGATAGATGTGGTGAATCTTGCGCATAGGTAAAAGTAGTTTCTTATGATTCAAAGTGACCAATATTATATTAAAGAAGAAAAGAAGAAAAGGAAAAACACTCATAACTTATCAAGGAGTTAAAGACACCTTGAATATACATTTTTAAGGGGCATCGCTTTGATACTCCTTTTTTGATCTTTCAACTAAAAATGGATGCCCACTAAAACTAGGATTATTAGATATCCTCATTACTTTAAATTTGCTGTTCTGTTTGAAAGATAGGAGAATAGATTAAATTTAAAATATTGCGGAAAAGAAAGCGATCTGTATAAGTGGGGCAGTTGATTATCCATAAAGTTAATCCTATTCTATTTTAAATGTTTTTTACTTTAAATAAAAATATTGACAAGTATAATTGATTAATAAATAATATTACATGTATTACCTTTTAATCTATTTTTACTTAATAGTTACAAAGTTTTTGTTGTTCATTATAAGATATACTATCATCAAACATAATAAATCCGTAACAAGGAAGGGTGTAATTTGTTTTTTAAGCAAAATGAGCTGGCAAATTTGACTGAAGAATTCACTTGGATTAAACAAGAATTTTGGCATACAGAAAATGTAATTACAAAAGAAAATTTTCCTTGCATATTTGGCGTTCAAGGTTATAGAAGACAGCTACATTATGTATCGACATTAAACTATCCCTATAATCCTGAAGAACTGTCAAATGATATAGATGAATATCTTGATGCAATTAACTCGATGGATATTAAAGAAAGTGGGCTTGCTGGACTATTGGTATATTTCCAACCACTAGGCAATATGAACATAAAAGCAAAGCAATTCTTATCATGGAGTTTATTATCAAAAATGAAGAAAATGTGTGATCCTGCTGATGATAGCAATGATCCTAATGAAGATAATTATTCATTTAGATTCAAAAATGAATTATGGTTTATCAATTTTAGCTCAAACAGTTACCTAAACAGAAATTCTAGAAATTTGAATACTTTTTTGACGCTTGCTTTGCAGACTTTCAATAAATCAAACGCCTTTTTTAAAGCTGATAATAAAATTAAAGCAATAAAGCAAAAGCACAACATACTGTACGAAATTTAGCTATGAAATTTGATGGCTGTCCGGTACATTCTGGATTAGGTCCAATAATTGGGGAGGAGGAAAAATTCTCACCTGTCAAATTTTCTTATTACATAGGAGATACAAACGATGAGCCACCATTTCAGCCCTGGTTATATAAAGAATATATACCAGAAAAAGTCGTAATCGACGGCGATATGATAACAGATTTATCTATATTAGAGGAATTAACTGAATTCAATCAACTAGGCAAACCTTTTGAACTACTCTTATTAAACAAATTAAAAGGAAAATTAAACATTTCTTTTCTATCTGAAAATGAGCTTATTAAATGTAAGGGGCATAATATTCTATTTGTTAGCAATAATCAAGAAAAACTTGTGAAATATAAGGATATTATTTCTATATGCTTAATGGGAGATCGCAAAACGCGTATTATTAATGACTGTTTTTTCATAGAGTATTTTAATGATCTTTTAGCACTATACAAATAAAGAACTAGAGTAACAGGAAAATAGGTAGATTTAAGTAGAAGTAAGTATTAATACTCTTCACATAATATTGGGCAGCTATGAATTATGAAAGATACACTTTATTAAGAGAGGTAAAATTTTTATGAGAAGAAGGTAATATCTGATGAATATTAAAAATATAATATTTGACTTTGATGGTATACTTGTTGATTCTAAGAAATGCAGTATGCTAACTACACATCAAGCATTTTGTAAATTTGGTTTAAAAGAACCGAAGAAAAGACTAATTGAGTGTTGGATGAGAATCTCTATTAAGAAGATGGCAGAAACTGAGTTACAAGAGAACTCAGTTAAAAAATCACTCAAGATATCCCGCCGAACTTATAAAGAACTAGATCATGTTCGACAATTAACCATGTTAGAAAGATTGTCGTTGTGATAAGTATCGAAGGAAAAATAACATTAATTGGTTTTCTAACAATGTTTGTTGTGGGCGTATCTGATTTAATTGTAGTCGGGATTATTTCTCCAATGTCAGAGGCTTTTAATGTCCAAACATCTTTAATTGGTCAGTTGGTGACTATTTATGCTGTTTCTTTTGCTGTACTCAGCCCAATCTTAACTAAAATAACCTCAAGATTTCATGATAAGAAAACATTATTGATCAGTCTGTTTATATTTATAATAATTAATTTTTTGGTAGTTTTCGTCAACTCCTTTTTACTACTATGTATATTACGTATTTTATTAGCAGCATGCGCTTCTTTAGTTACGGTCAAACTGATGGCGATAGGCGCGAAGCTTGTAGCACCTGAGAAAAAAGCAAAAGTTGTGTCCAATATTTATGTTGGATTTAGTGCAGCTAATATTTTAGGTGTTCCTTTAGGTACGTTATTAGCAGCTCATTTTTTCTGGACTATTCCATTTTACTTGATAGGATTAATGGCTATTTTTTGCTTGTTACTTATTTTTTTCTTTATTCCATCTGTAAAACCGGAATTAAAGGAAAATGCAAAACAAGGGGAATATAAGATTCTCGACAAAAAGGGAATTATAATTATTCTTACCTTTCTATGGTTAATGATGGTTTCAAATAGTATGCTCTTTACATACTTGGAACCAATAATAAGAGACGGTGGGCATTCTTTAACAACTGTTAGCCTTGCATTATTCATAGCAGGTGTCGCAGGTGTCGTTGGATCAAAATTAGGAAACTTATTATCAGAAAAATTTGGTTACTATATGGCTGGTTCAATTATTGTATTTGTATATATTATCTCGCTTTTCATGCTATTATTTTACACTGAAAATATCATAGTTGTTTTACTCGGTGTGTTACTTTGGAATTTATTTCATTGGGGAACTAATCCAACTGTGCAATATGCCTTGCTTCAATTTATTAAAGGTGATCCAAGTCAAATATTCAGCTATAATATTTCTCTGTTAAATTTGGGAATCGGTATAGGTTCATTTATTGGTGGTGCACTCGTACTAAAAGATCCACATTTCATACTTTCTATTGTCGTAGCGATAGGAATCGCTATCGTTTCTTTTCTTATTTTATCCGCAATTCGGAAAAATCCAGTAAAATAATTCATTACTGCATTGCACAGAAGTACCTCTTAAGATTAAGAAAACGTATTAGGTTGAGTAATCATATATATTATCACGCGTGTTGATTTGACAAAAATTAGGGGTGTCTGTTTGGCATAGTTGCCCCCAGCATTCGTTCGCAGGAAAGCGAACAAGTCTTCGCTGCAATCAATGAATGCCATTTTTTATAGATTAAATTGGATAATCAATACGCCAATATATAAATCAACGCCATCCAAACAAAATGGATGGTTTTTTCATTATTTACGAAATTTTGTGTTGCCACAGTTTTTAAAACATATAAATAAGGGAATAGTGTGTAGTAGAAATAGAGAATAGGAAGGGGGATAAGCATTGTTTTTTGTTTTTTTCATGCTTATTTTATCTACATGCTTAATACCTTTAATATTGATCGAGATAAAGGCGAAAATGGCTGAAAATCAATTTGATATAGCCATTCGGTCTATAGAATCTAATTTGGACTCAATCCCAGAATTACGAAAAGAGTACAAATATCGATTAACGCGTTTTAAAATGTTTTGTGCAAATTGGCACAAGGTCATCAAAACACAAATATTCAATGGATATGTTTGGTTAAAGCAATGTCCGAAAATAGCCAAGAAATATTACACACAATTTATACAGCTAATTAAAACAAGAAAATTTAAAATTAAAT
Organism: Rummeliibacillus sp. SL167; assembly: GCF_007896505.1. Taxonomy (NCBI): domain Bacteria; kingdom Bacillati; phylum Bacillota; class Bacilli; order Caryophanales; family Caryophanaceae; genus Rummeliibacillus; species Rummeliibacillus sp. SL167. Next base: position 942,596 of record NZ_VCBM01000001.1, read on the forward strand.
TCAGTCGTACAAAAAATTAAATACGACAGCTATAAAAAACTTCAGTAACGATTATAACTGAAGTTTTTTATATTAGATTAAAAAAATCTCAAATATCTCACTGTTATAAGTATACTTTATAAATGAAATACAACTTCCTAGAATTTATATTATGTAAACTAAAATTTTACATAATATATTTCTCTATATTTCTCCATATGTCATCCATTGTCATCCATATATTTGTATTTATCTATATATTATGTAAAAACACCTTCGAAATATATTTCGAAGGTGTTTTAGAAGTAAGCGCTTACTTTCGTAAGGTTCCAGATTATAAATTTATTTTTAAATTTATTTAAAATGCAAAATTCAATGTGATTCATAATCATTTGGACAAATTTCTATTAAACCAAACGCTTGGCTTTATTTAAGCTATGCACTGTGAAATACTTGTTATTCAAAATCTATTATAACTTTTAAAGCTTGTTCTTTTGAAGCGTTACCGAATGTCTTGTACGCTTCAGCTATGTCTTCAAATTGATAATGATGCGTCACTAATTTTTCAGGTTTTATCTTTCCATTTTCTAGTGTTTTTAATAACATTGGTGTTGTATTTGTTGATACTAAGCCTGTTGTAACGGTTACATTTCGAATCCATAAGTCTTGTAATTGGAGTTCTACTGGCTTACCATGTACACCAACATTTGCTAAATGACCACCTGGTGCTAAGATATGTTGACAAATATCGAATGTTGCTGGAAAACCTACAGCTTCAATGGCAACATCTACACCACGCCCATCAGTAAGTTCAAAGATTTGATCAATTGCGGCTTGTGCATCGCGTGAATTGATTGTGTGTGTAGCACCGAATTTTTTAGATGTTTCTAAGCGATTGTCATCAAGGTCAACCATGATGATTTTAGATGGAGAATAAAATTGCGATGTCAATAAAGCGGACATTCCAATTGGACCTGCCCCTACGATTACGACCACATCACCAGGTGATACTTGCCCATTCAGCACTCCAACTTCAAAGCCAGTTGGCAGAATATCAGAAATCATTACTGCTGCTTCATCGGAAATCCCTTTTGGAATATGATATAAAGAATTATCAGCATGTGGAATATGTACATATTCCGCTTGTGTGCCATCTATTAAATGTCCTAAAATCCAGCCTCCATCTTCACAGTGGGCATATAATGATTGTTTACAATAGTGACATTTACCACAAGAAGTAACGCATGAAATGATTACTTTATCCCCCACTTTGAAATTAGAGACGCCTTCTCCTACCTCTTCTACAACGCCGATACCTTCGTGGCCTAAAATTGTACCTTCTTTAACGGCTGGTACATCACCACTTAAAATATGTAAATCCGTACCACAAATTGTGGTTTTTAACATACGGACAACTGCATCTCCATCTTTTATGACACGTGGTTTTTCAACTTCACGAACTTCTTTTTGACCTGGGCCAGCGTATACTAATGCCTTCATTAATAATCTCTCCTTTATTTTTTATTTATTAAATAGTTTTTGTTAGGCAAATGAATCATTTCATAAATCAATTCTATATTAGATTCAAACATTTATTTATAGATAATAAAGAATTAGTCTCCAAAGCTTTTTTAATGTAAACGATGTCCATAGGGATGTTCTAACCAAATTACTGATTATCGAATATCTTAGGATGTGACTCGTGCATTGCCTCCTTTTTTTGCGTATGCAAATCTTTATCTCAAATGCAGTTGTCTTTTATTCGGTAATAATCAATATTATCAAATGTTCATATTTTTATGAAATTATTCAAATAAGTTTCGAAACCCTAACACTAGTAAATATAAATGTTCAGTCATAAAACGTCAACAATTTAGACACAAAAAAGTTAAATTTATAACTTTAATAAAAATAAAAGGCGAATAGTATGACTATTCGCCTTCTCATGATTGATTATGATTAACTTTAATTCCAAGTACGGGGTGAGGCATGACCATGTCGAAGACGGATTTCTATACCTGTTAAGAAAGGTACAATTGCTGCCAGACATTCATCGTCATATAAATATTCTTTATAAAGGATTAATGGTAAGCATAATCCTTTATTATGGCAGGTCTCTTTACAGTATGCTATAAAATTAGGTTGCAAATTTGTATATAGTTCTTGAGGTACTTTATATTGTACATACGCTTTTTCTATAGCATCTGCAAACAAGTACTCACTTAAAGACTTGTCAAAACTGAATCCTACTAAGCACTTCGTATGTATGTCTATAATAGTAGCCATATAAGTCCAGCCTTGATGCCATGTTGGGACATAACTGATATTAAGTACCCATTTTTCATTAGCTTCTGTTGTTTCAAATCCATTATTAACAATAGGTTTCCGAGTGTCCTTCTCGTTTGTTTCCCTAGCTTTTTTTAGTACACGCTGTACTTTTCGTACGCTTCCTTGAAAACCACGTGTTTTTAATATTTCATATAATTGAGAAGCATTGTAAAGTTGCCCCTCTTCAACTGTAATTTGTTCAATTCTTTCCAATAATTCTTCTGATGCTGAACGTGTTACTTTTTCGTTTTTTTGTACCTCGTTGTAATATGTACTTTTTGGTATTTCTAATGCTTTACACAGTAATTTAACTGTATATTTTTTACTTTCCTGTTCGATAAATTTGATCACATTTTTTTCATCTAATTTGGTGCGAATATGGTAATAGCCTTTTTTAAAATATCAACCTCCTGCTTTAAACGTACATTCTCCTTTTGAACTGCCAAAATTTCTGCTTTTGTCATTTCAATGCCATCTTCAACAGGTGAGTATAATTTTATCCATTTGTAAATTGTAACTTCTGATATACCATATTCGCTTGATAATTTATTTACAGCAGTGCCAAGGCGATATTGTTTAACGATCTCCATTTTAAAATCTGGTGAATATCGTTTTTTTCCCATTCGAATTCCCCTTTTTCCTCTTATTATAATAAGTGCCTAGTCATATTTATGTCTAGATAAGAAACAATGACATTTGTATAATTTTGATAAAAAATTATCGATTGTTTCATACAAATCATTATATTAAGAATTATCGATACGTCAAGTGTAACTTCTATCAAGACAAAAACTTTTCAGTAAACGTCGTTATATCATTAAACTATTTCGTTCTATGAATGTTGGATCTCTATTCCAAACGAGAATCTTTCATTTGCGGAAACTTTTCAGTAAACCATTTATTTGCTTCCTGTAGTTTGTTTGAATATTCACGATAAGAATGGCTCAAGATTCTCAAATTTGTGATAAAAATTTCTTGATAGCCGCTACTTTTCTGGAACTCTAATAGCAATTGTTGCAATTTATATGAAGGGGTTGATTCATATTCTTTAGAGCTGCGGAATGTAATGTACTTTTCTATCCCCTTTTTGTTATTGGCAATGTAACTGTCTATATCATTGATCGAATCAAGGAAAGTAGTATTTATTTTTTCTAGGTTTTCTTGTTTCATTAAAGGAATGACGCTTTCCAAATACTCTTCCATTTCTTTAGAAATTTTTAGTTGGTCAAGAAAATGGACTATTTTTGTATAGGCTTCTTCCTTTTCCTTAGTATCTATTTCTCCATTTAAAAATGGTCCAAAGTGGATAGACAAATAAATACCATACGTACCTGGAAAAGATTGTACTAATTTTTCTCGAATAGTAAAAGAAGAGTCGAGATTAGAATGAATGTATTCCATTCCTCGATCAATATCATAGTCTTCCATCAAAAGTTCCAAACATTTTTGTTGTTCTGTTAACTTTTTCTTATTTAAATCCATTAAATATTTATATTTTGATAATGTTAAGGATTTATTACTGCTTGCAAAAACATTTTTTATGTTAGAAATACTTAATCCTAGATTCCTGAGGACAGAGATTTCTTTTAATATAGATATATCATCAGGATCGTAATTTCTATATCCGTTCTCACTGATTTTCGGATGGACAAGTCCCGATTTTTCGTAATATTCTATCGCTTTTTTGGTAAGTGAACATTTTTTGCATACTTCATTTATTAACATAGCCATCACCTCAAAAACATAATAAGCTACCCCCTAAGGTAGGAGTCAATGCATTTTTGTGATTATAATATTGCTTGCGTTGAATATTTTATTAGCTTTCCATACTAACGTAACATAGAATCACAAATCTACCCCATTGTGAGTATAAAAAATTTTTGATTGGGCAAAATAGAACTAATTGGATATGGAGGTGAGAAAATTGAAATTGCTTATCAAATTGGATGTCAACATTAAAGTACGAGATGTTTTCATCGTTTCAGCTGTTTTAATGATTCATCTTTATTCTTAACAATGATCAGCAGCAACAATAAAAATATTATTGAATGAGCATATCCTAACACTTAATGCCAAAATACATATAAAAACCTTCAATCTTCTTATATGACAACAAAAGTACCTATTTTCATCTTTTACATCAAAGCCGATTTACTACAAAAAAGTAAATCGGCTTTGATAATTGTGATTATTTTAGGGTTAAATTCTAATATTGATCAAGTCCTACACTAAATAATCCTCAAAATTGCTTATAAACTCGACTATCCAAGCGGTCCCCATAGAAACAATAGCTAAAGCAAATGGTAGAAGAAAACTTTTGATGGCTTTCGACCAATGAAAGTTTTCTTGTTGCTTTTTAGTATTCTATCCGTCACAAAAAATAGGATAGAAGCAGCTAAACTATAAGGTAAAATAACGAGCCCGAAAACAATATGTAATATGCCAGAAATGATAATCTCTACGCTTTCTTTTCTTAGTTTTTTTGATATAAATTTTGCTACTATATCACTGAAAATTGAACTTAGTATGCCATAGCCCTGTTCGTAAGTTCTCCTCCAAATTTCATTTTTGTATCAGATTCATCCAAGATTCTTATCATAGACCTTAAACCAGGTTGTTACTCAATGAGGAAAGAGATATGTTATATTTTATGTATGATAAGCAATAAGGGGGAATTATTACCTCTTGTACATGAATAAAGGCTGTTTCGCATGAAAGGAGTTTTTTGATGCCAGAGACCGAAATAGATAAAAAAGCACATGTTGAAGAACATTTTTTAGCATCCGATTTAATTCGCGATATTGTTATTGGGATGTCTGATGGATTGACGGTTCCTTTTGCACTTGCTGCCGGCTTATCAGGTAGCGTTTCAAATGCAAGTCTCGTTGTCATAGCAGGAGTAGCTGAAATCGCTGCAGGATCAATTGCTATGGGGCTTGGTGGTTATCTTGCTGCACGTACGGATGAGGAACACTACGCAACCGAATTGGCTCGAGAAAAAAGAGAGATTATCGAATTACCTGATCGAGAACGACAAGAAGTAGCTGACATATTGCGTGAATGGAGTTTACCTGAATCGGCGATCCATGAAACAGTTGATGCCATGAGTAAAGATCCTGAAAAATGGGTAGATTTCATGATGAAATACGAGCTTGGACTTGAAAAGCCCGAACCAAAGCGTGCAATAACAAGCTCCGCTACAATTGGTGGATCCTATATCGTCGGAGGTCTTATTCCTCTATTCCCATATATGATCATCTCCAATGCTAACTCTGCCCTACTTCTTTCCGTCATTATGACGCTGATTGCCCTATTTATTTTTGGGTTTGTCAAAGGAAAGTTTACAGGGGCAAAGCCATTTAAGAGTGCCTTTCAAACGACATTGGTCGGTGGCCTAGCTGCAGGTATTGCCTTTATTATTGCAAAATTGATTTCGTGATTTTTTACAAGCAAAACAATTGAATCTGGACATGCACAGCTTTATCCTTATGCCTGGCATGTCTTTTTTCATGTTCAGTAGAATAACTACTTGTATGAACTGATGAAAAAGTATATTAGCCATTTTTTCGTCATTCAGGATTTGCATTTTTGATTAAGCGACATCATTAAAACGACAGAAAATCTCCTTCCATGATCTTTCTTATTTTGATAGCTCTGCCTTCATTTTTATAGTAAACTTAGCAATGAGAAATACAGGTTTCAGGAAAGGTTGAAAATTATGTCAAATGTCGAAGAATTGGTAAATCAAGCAGTTGAGTTAAAGCGTACAGGTCACTACGATCAAGCGTTAAATAAGTATACAGAAGCGATCAAGTTACAACCATCTAACAGCCATTTATATCGTGGGATTGGCCAAGTTGCTTATCTTATGGAGCAAAATAAAATTGCTGTAGCTGCCTATTTATCTGCGTTACATATTGAAATTGCAAAAATCGAGTACTTTGGGTTGAATGAAGAAACACAAAAAATGTATGAACAATTACCAGAAATATTAATAAAAGATTTGCCCCTAAAAGGTGCCTTTATCCTTTATTATGACACAAATACTTTGCGCCATTTGGCACATGCGATCGCCGACTTTGATCAGGACGCGCTAAGTTCAGAACCCGAACTTGTAAGTTATAAAGAGATTTATACAGCTCATTTGAAGGGAGATCAAGATCTAGCGGAAATTTTATCAATCTATAATCGCAGCGAAAAGGATTATACAGATCAAGAAACAACTTTTTATATTCAAATTGGGAAAGAACTCGCTCTTGCTTGGATCAAATGGGATCAAATCGGTAGTCTAGATGTCGGAAAGTTATACTTTTAATCGAAAAGCAGCAGCTATTAATAAGTCTTTTGGTTAAGCAGAAAATCTTCATCAAACAACAGTTCAATTAGCTTAGAAAAAGGTGTCGATATAACTGACACCTTTTTTAGTTATAAGTGATAAAAAATTTTTTGTATAATAAATACAATCTAACAATTGTGAGGTAGTATTTTATGACTAAATTTAATGCGGTAACCAGATATCAGAAAGTGTAAAGGAGATTACATATTCAATTGATTCCTGTACGTATGTGGATTAAACAAGTTAATTCTAATGGTTTAGCCACTTTGGACTTTATCGTTGAGTAGTATTTGCCCATATCGATCCAGCCTTATAAATAGTTTTCAAGAATTTACGTACGGGCATCCTTGGATTCTATATCACTTATTTATCCGATAAATGTAATTTTATATAAATACAAACAAAATTCATTTTTTTGAAAATTGGAATAAAAAAGAGTATAATTGTATAAAATTAACTCATTTAAAAGGAGGAAACATATGAACAGTCCTATTTTTTGGGATGTAATTGGACCCGCTGTTTTGGCCATTTTTGTAATTATTTTTGGTTGGTCATTGTATGGACTAAAAAGAAAGTCATTTACTATTCTTTTAATAGGGACTATTTTAAACATCGGAATAGCCAGTATATTTTGGTGGTCAATTGGAAGATTTTTAGTATTTGTACCTTTTTTTCAATTAGTTGCGACAATATATATTTTATTAAGCAACAGAAAGCATCACTTTGAAAAATAAATAATAATTTCAGACGTGTTGATTATCCAATTTTATCCATAAAGATAGGGAGAATTCGTTGATTTCCGCTACGGCTTGCTTGCATTTCCCACGAGAGTTGAGCAGTCGTAGCGGAAATTTATATAGCTTGGAGTTCACAATAAGGAATTTTTCTGATTTATATTCATATATTTGTCCTAATTTTTCCTAATCAACCAGTCTGATAATTTAACAGTTTTTTTCATTAAAAAATTTACATTGTACATTTCTTCAACTATTAATTTGATCATAATAAATACTAATTATTCCTTATTTAAGAAAAAATATTTTTTCCGCTCATAAATCAGATTTATGTACGAAAAGGATGACTTTGTTCCAACAATCCCTTTTTATGTAATGTTCTTTTTCTAATATTTTTTCAATTTTGTATTAAATAAAAGGTATGTTAGTTAAACACTTGAACTTTATAAGCAGCAGTTCACTTATCCTCTCTTTTTATTTGAGTCTTGATGTGGATTATGTCTTCTTAATTGAAAATTAAAAATCTGTTGAATGCTGTCTCAAAAATAAGTTTACATAATAATATTATCGAATTTATATTTAATCATTTTTTTCAAATTGTATTTCAAAATAAAAACAGCATGCTTGGTATAAGCTTTACATGCTGTTCTATTCTAAGGATAGATGGTTGCTTCCTATTTTTATTTAATCGACTTCATCCATAACAATTTAAACTTGTTGCCCTACTTGCTGACAATACTTATCTAAAAACAATTGGATCATTAAATCTCCTTCTTTGGTTCCGATAGATTCTGGATGAAATTGCAAACCAAATACAGGATAATCTCGATGCTGGATCGCCATGATTTCTCCATCATCTTTGGCAATGGCGGTGACTTTTAATTCTTCAGGCAGCGTTTTTGGGTCGATGACTAGAGAATGATAACGCATGACAGTGAGCGGTTTTGGACAATTTTGAAACAATCCTGTTGGTTCAAATTTTAGTTCTGAAAACAGACCATGTTTAATTTGTTTCGCTTGTATAATTTTAGCGCCAAAAGCTTCCCCGATTGATTGGTGTCCTAGACAGATCCCTAGTATCGGAAATTCTTTATAAAGTTTTTGAATCACTTCAATTGAGATTCCCGCTTCTTTTGGTGTTCCGGGTCCAGGAGAAATAACAATCGCTTCTGGCTGTAATTGACGAATTGCATCAATAGTTAAAGCATCGTTTCGAACAACTTTAACTTCTTTTCCAAGACTACTAATTTGTTGATATAGATTATAAGTAAATGAATCATAGTTATCGATCAGTAAAATCATGCGTGCACCTCCAACAAAGCTTTTGCCTTGTTTAATGTTTCTTCATATTCTTTTTCAGGAACAGAATGATAAACAATCCCTGCTCCGGCTTGGACATATGCCTTTCCCTTTGTCACAACCATTGTACGGATAGCAAGCGCCATATCCATATCTCCAGAGATTGAAACATATCCGACAGCCCCTGCATAGACGCCTCTTTTATGGTGCTCTAAGCTGTTGATAATTTGCATAGCTCGAATTTTAGGAGCTCCAGATACAGTACCTGCTGGCAAAGTTGTCGATAACACATCGAGTGGATGAATGTCATCTTTTAACTCCCCTGTTACTTCAGAAACAATATGCATCACATATTTATAACGTTCGATGTTCATATATTTTGGTAATTTTACGGTGCCAATTTTAGAAAGTTTTCCAATATCATTACGACCCAAATCAACTAACATACGATGTTCAGCAAGTTCTTTTTCATCCTGTAGCAGCTCTTTTTCCAGTGCCAAGTCTTCTTCAGTACTTTTCCCTCTTCGGCGAGTACCTGCAATTGGATTCGTTGTCGCTATACGCCCCTTGACCTTGACTAAGCTTTCCGGAGATGTTCCAAGAATCACATAATCGCCGAAATCCATATAAAACATATATGGTGAAGGATTCGCTGTACGAAGTCTTCGATAAAGGTTCATCGGATTTCCTGTAAAATCAGCTTCAAATCTTTGAGATAACACTACTTGAAAAATATCCCCCTGTTCAATATGCTTCTTGCCTTGAATGACCATTTGACAAAAATCTTCTTTTTCAATAGTTGAATGAAATTGAATCGTATCTGTATCATGATCGCGTTGGGTGAATACAGGCATTGCGAGCTGTTTTTCAATATCGTTTACTCGCTGCCCTAATTGTTCATGTGTGATTCCCTTTTGCAATAAATCTACTGCTACGATATGCACTTTTTGCAATAAATGATCGACCACGATAAAAGTATCATAGAATAATACATGCATATCAGGCATTTGTAAATCATCTTTCAACATTGTGCCTATTTTTTCATGATAAAATGCGGTTTCATAACCAAAATATCCGATCGCCCCACCAAAAAATGAAAAAGGTAATTTTTCCTCTTCAGTAGGTAATAATGATTTCAACTTGGCAAATGCATCGACGCCTGAATGGATGAGTTCATGTTTAGCATTGAATAATTGGTACGCATTATTGGTCGAAATCAATTCTGCTAATGGATTAACAGCAATAAACGAATATCTTCCGCTTTCTTCATGTTTGGCCGATGATTCGAATAACATTTTTTTCGATCCGTTTAAAGCGTGATAAATGGAAATAGGTGTTAACATATCGCCTTGGATTGTTTTCATTTCGTACATTCTTGTCTCAACTGTCATTTGTTTTAACTCCTTCTCTCTGCTCTTCTAAGCTCTAACCTTTTGAAAACATGCGAATCAAAATACTCCCGAGTCAGTTCAATAATGGTGAAGATGGCCATAGTTGTTATTCAAATAAAAAATCCTCCATAGAAAAAATTCTATGAAGGACGGGAAATCCGCGGTACCACCTTATTTGTAACGACTCGCTACCACTCACATATAACGGTATGTGCCGGACTACCCTACTAAACGGTTCAAGTAATCACTCACAGGTCCATTCAATAAGAAAATTGGATCGACTTTCACCACATGTCGACTCTCTGCGCCAATCTGTTCTCACTTACTACTCCTGCTCAACGTTTTCAATTTAAAATTTTAGCTTTGTACCATATTATAATCAATGCTGTACGAATATTCAATATTTTATTGTTTGACGTGGATCTGGGTAAAGAATTTCAACATATAACGCAAATAGTGGCGAATGGCTGTGATTCGCTCTTCTAAAGAAGCCGCAATGGTTCGATAAAAAGATACTCCTTCATCTGTCCCACGTAAATTTCGAACAGTCCGTTTTTCATCTGGCCAAGAACCGACTAAATATCCTTCATCTTCAAGCTCCCATGCGATTTGATAGAGATAGCCATTTGAAGGACACCAGCCGAATAGATCCTCTAGCTGTTGACCCACCTCGGCCATATAAAAGCTAGAGCGAGTTTGAGCAAGCTTTAAAGCTAAGTATCTGACGGCATCTTTGACAGAAATAAGCTTTGAAAAATAGCTTCTAAATTCTTCAGGTAGCGGATGCTCTGGTTTAGGTGGTTTTTCACCATTTTTTGTTAACTCATAATAGAAACGATCTAACACTAAGACAATTTCATGAAACCGTTCATAATAGAGTTCATTGTAGCGGCGAAGACGATTTCTTCCAAGATCAGTGCATGTATATAGAATCCTCTTGTGAATTTGTCTAGCTTGAAGAGCGCCCTCTGCTTCTAGTTGTTTTGCAACACGAGCTACATATTCGTAACCAACTTTACGACCGGGGAATTCCTCCTGAAAATGTTGATGAATTTCTACAGAGTACTTTTCGGAGTCCTGTGTTGCGTAAAGCCAATACAGTGCGATCGTATCTTTGACGCTAAAGCCTACTGTCTGTTGAAAGTTCTTCTTTTTCATAAAGATTCCCCACCTTTTAGACTATTTAACAATAGTATATCAAATTACTTTCTAAATAGTGGAAAATCATAAAAAATATAATGATCATCATTATTAAAATTTTTCATACCAATCGTTCTATAAATATAAAAAACACCATACGAATTCGCAGGTGTTTCTTATATTGTTATTGTACAACCACTTTCAACGGCTTGCTTTTGATGCCAAGTCGATCTTTTATATAAATTGTTAAAGTTGTATGGTGCGTTTGATTTTTAATATATAGTAAAAAATGACCTTTAGAATCTACTTTGCCAGAAGCTAATAACGTACTGCCACGATAAACAAAAACTTTTGAATCGAGTTCTGCTTCTCCACGTAAGTATTTCGTATTCGTAGTAACTTTCTGAACGATTGGTTGTGCCGCTTTTTTCGATTGTTGAATCGTTATTTGTCTAGCTTTACTTCTATTTCCAACTGAATCCTCAGCAGTAATCGTTAATGTTGTATTGACAGCTTGAAATGGAATGTTTAATTTAAATTTTCCATCTTGATTCGTTCTGCCTTTTGCAATAATCGATTTTGACGCTTTCTTAACAACTATGAAAGTGTTCGGCTTTGCTTTTCCGGATATTGAATGACTGCTAGTTGTGACTGAATAGACAGCAGGTGTTGGAATCGTTTTTGCTGTTGGTGTATGAATCGTTGCGGATATACCATGCGACTTATTGCCTGTTTTATCTATCGTGTTCAACAAAATTTGATAATCGGTATTTGGTTGAAGATGTTTAATCGATAAATAATCTAAATTTGCGGTGTTAATAAGTTTTCCATTTAGATAGACTTCTGTCACATCAAAATCATCATCTACTGGATTTGTCCAAGCTAATGTTGCGGAATCGATCTTTAAATTTGACAGTTTCAGTGAACTGATTTCATTTGGAGGAGTGATATCCTCTTTTGTTTGAAACGTTTGAGTGACTCCCTCTGAACTGTCGCCATTGTTGTTAATGACTTTCAATAATACGTTATAAGATTTTTGCGCATACAGATTCTTCAAAGTATATGATGCTTTGGTTGTATATCTTACTTTTCCATTTATGATTAGTGCAACTTTTTTAAAAGTAGAGTCATTTGGAATCGTATACGTAATCGTTGCACGATGATCTTTTATTTTTGATACCTTTACATTCGCTAGTTCTTTCAGTTTTATAGTTGAAAGCTTCGGCAATTGTGCTAAACCGTATCCATATTTCGTATCTTTCCCTTTTGCCCCTAAGTCTAAAGCGCTAGTCTTTAACTTTTGAATGAGCTCACTAGAAGAACTATATGGATATTTTTCTTTTAATAATGCCATCAAACCTGCTACATGTGGTGCCGCATAAGAGGTTCCTGATGCATAGAAAAATTGACCTTTACTATTAATCGTTGAAATATAATCCCCAGGTGCTGCAAAGTCGATAGCTGTTCCTATGTTCGAAAAATCACTGCATTTTTTATTCTTACCAATGGAACTGACTGCAATCACATTACTATATCTCGCAGGATAGGTTGGAGTAGAGCTACCTTCATTCCCTGCCGAAGCTACAAAAATAATTCCTGCTTTGACAGCCTTATCGATCGCTTTTTTGAGAGAACTGTTGTTTTCATAAATGCTTGATGAAAGATTGATAATATCCATTTTATGTTGAATAGACCAATTGATCGCCTCTATGACTTCGCCTATACTTCCATCTTTTGTTCCATCAGCATATTTTAAGGAATATAGCTGAACTTTTGGTGCAACACCAATGATATCTGAAATTTTAGTGTTGAATGTTTTCCCGCCAATTTGTGCTCCTATCACAGCTGCTACACTTGTTCCGTGTCCTTCGCCATCATGCCCTCTATCCCAAGGATCGGATTCATCAATTGTTTTGGTTTTAGGGTCATCCTTCACAAAAGATACACGTTTGACAACATTCTTTAAATCGGGGATATTATTGACGCCTGTATCAATGACTGCCACTTTGACTCCATTCCCCATGTACCCTTTTTCCCAAAAGGTCGGCGCCTTCACCATATTCATATTCCAATACGAAGTGAGAGATGGCAGTGAGTTTGTCCCAGTAGATGGGGTGGCTTCCAATGTCATCTTTTTTGTACTTTTATCGATAAATTCTATATTTTTATTTTCTTTCAGTTCGGCAAGTTGTTTTTGGCTGATCTCTGCTCTTACCATTCCAACGCTAGATAATACTTTTTCTACTTTTGTGACATGTTGGAAGATAAACTCTTTCCCATCATTATTTTTATAAGAAATCAACATGTCATTTGTAGGTTGTTTTACATCAACATTTGTTGGATAAAGTATCAAGCAAAAGCTTGTTAAACAAAGAATAGAAAGCCATCTTTTTTTGGATAGTTTATGTAATTTCCGATTGGTCACAATTTCGTACTCCATTCCTACGATAATAGCAAAAACTTTTGATTTTTAAAGCTATTTAAACAGCTTTTCTATTCTATTATGCCTTAAAATATAGGAAAAGGCTGCTTATTTATGCCTTCACATAAAAAACAGCCTTTTTTTACTATGAATCTATTCTTCTAGTAGGCCATATTTAATTTTTATCCGTTTTAACTTTTCACCAATTGGCTTTGCTAGAAGGAGTAAGAAGATAATATTAGAGATAGCATATGTAGCGGTATAAGGAATCGCTGTACCCGCAGCGGCGAAGTAACGGCTCCACGTAAATTTACCGTCATATGAAATAACGGTCCAAATATCCATGATAAAAGAATAGAGTATGCCGCTTAGTAGGCCAAAAATGATTAGCCATATTTTGTACTTCATCCAGTCTGTTTTTCCTAAAACACCAGCAATATAACCTAATATTCCCCATGCAAACATTTGAAATGGTGTCCATGGTCCTTGACCAAAGAAAATATTCGATGTAATCGCTGTAGCTGCTCCTGTTAAAAATCCTGCCGCAGGTCCAAATGAAAATCCCGTTATCACAACAATTGCAGTTACAGGTTTAAAGGCAGGAGCCCATACAAATGCTGCACGGCCAGCCACCGCAATGGCAGACATTACAGCAATGATTAAAATTTCTCTTGGCTTTGGCTTTTTATGCTCAAAAGACAGAAAAAAAGGGATGCAAGCAAGGATGACCATAATAAGTGAAAGAATATTATAACGACGATCTTGCCACAAAGTGACACCTAATAATAAACAAAGTGGCGTCAAGATGAGCACGATTATGGATGTAATGATAAATTTTTTCTTCAAGAATGGATCATTCGATTTTGTTGTTGGTTGCATTGTTCAATCACATCCTCACATGTAATAGCATTTGAAAATAAATGGCGAGACATTCGATGAGCAGCAGTTGTGTAAAAATGATTGCCACTGTAAAAAGTTCGTGTCTCATCAGTAGAAACAATTAATCCGTCGAAAAAAAGTGCACAACGATCTGAATGGGATGCAGAAAATTCAATATCATGCGTGACCATAACAATCGCTACTCCTTCTTCTTTTAGTTGCTCTAAAAGAGTTGCTAAAACGGTTTTAGAAGCTGCATCCATTCCCTTTGTCGGTTCATCAAGTAGAAGAATTCGAGGTTTTAATAATAAAACCTTTGCTAGGGCTACCTTTTGCTGTTCTCCCCCGCTTAAATCATATGGATGTCTTTCAAGCAGTGATTCTAAGTTAAGTTTACGAACGATTGTTTGAATCTGAAGATTTTCTTCTTCTTTTGTTAGATTTTGTGTTTCGACAGTTGATTGTAATTCCGATATGACAGATTTTGTGACAAAAAGCGTTTGAGGATTTTGAGGAAGCACTGCCAAACATTGATGATATAACTCATGATTTGAAATTTTTCTTAGCGGTTTTCCATCAATCATTATCTTCCCTCGATAGGCCTTCAGAATACCAGACATTACACCTAAAGCCGTTGTTTTTCCTGTACCATTGCCACCAAGAATACTAATGACTTCTCCCTGATTCACGTCGATTGAAAAACCTCTTAAAACATCTAAACCATCTTTTTCATAACGGAACCAAGCGTTTTTAACACTTAAAACCGTTTTCTTTTCAAAAGATCTATCATATATTTTTTTCGATTGCCATTCCTGTGCCTTAAAGTTGTTGGTTAACCATTGCCGACCATCTCGAATGGTTAATGGTGCATTTGTTTGGCTTTTTAATGCATGGTGAATTCGAAGTGGAGTTGGTAAGCCCCCTAACATGGGATGATGCTGATCTACGTGTTGTAAAGCCTTTGCCACTTCTTTAGGCGTACCATTGCAAATAATAGCTCCTTTATCCATGATAACTACTCTGTCCGCTATGGGATACACTTCTTCTAAACGATGTTCTACTAAAAGAATCGTCAAGCCAAGTTCCTTGTTTAGCTTATGTAAAGTTGCGATAAATTCACTTGCAGCAATCGGATCCAATTGAGAGGTCGGTTCATCTAAAATAAGCAATTTGGGTTGCATCGCCATTATCGCAGCAAGATTCAAGATTTGTTTTTGACCGCCCGATAATTCCATCGTGTTTTTTCGAAACCATGTTTGGATGCCAAAAAAATTGGCCATTTCAGCCACTCTCCGACGAATGGTCATTGTGTCAAATCCTAAGTTTTCTAAACCAAAAGCGAGCTCATGCCAAACTTTATCAGTCACAATTTGATTTTCAGGACTTTGCATAACAAAACCTATTTCTGAAGCAGCAATTTTATCTGAAAGTTCGTTTAGAAGTGTTCCATTATAAAGAACACTACCAGTAGCATCACCATGTGGAGTAATTTCTCGCTTTAAATGTTTTACCAGAGTACTCTTCCCACAACCAGATACTCCACATAACACAACAAATTCCCCTTCTTCTATTGATAGATCGATATGGTGTAAAACGGGCTGTTCCATCTGTGGATAGCTAAAAGTTAGTTGTTGGATATCAATGAACGCCATTTGAATGCCTCCCAAAGCTCAATAATAATTGGTAATGCCAATAGTAAAGTATAAGTTGTATATAATAGTAAAGATATGGGCTGCAACGCTAAATCACTAAATGTTGGGTAAAAATAATAATCCGTATATCCTAAAAAGCTTCCAATAACATTGATTGTTATCAGTATGAACATTATTGTCAGTGTTAGGGCATCTCTTTTTTCAAAAGAAAATAATGAAAATGTAGAGCGTTTCGGTAAACCATATCCTCTAGCCTTCATGGAGTCAGCTGTTTCAATGGCGTTTTCTAGTGCCCAAGTAATTAGAATAGATAGAATGTGAATGCCACATTTGATACGATGCAATAAATTCCCAGAAGTCACATCCATACCGACTGCCCTTTGCGCTTGAGTGATGGCGCCAATTTGTTGTTGGAATCGAGGGACTAGCCGAAGCGTTAACGAAATGATTAAGGCAAAGGCTGGCGAAATTTTACCAAATAAATAAAGAAATTTATCCGAAGTCATTAGCTTATTATAACAGCCAAACCAAAAGATAACGGTACAAATCATAACTGACATGGCAAATCCATAGACAATGGCCTCAATCGTAATAGGATTATCATCGATATATAGAATGATTTTTTCACCATCATGACTAATTAAAGGATTGATCAAGGCTGCAATGACAAACAAAGGAACCATCCATTTTAAAGAGCGGAGAAATGATTTTTGATTGATTTGCAAACTTAAAAGAATGGACATTGCGAGTGAAATGATTAAATAAATTGGATGCATATAAAACATCGTTAATCCTATCACAAAAACAAAATATAAAAAAATCACAATTGGATGATAGTTAGCAAAAGCTTTCAATAATTTTTCCTCCTTCACCCATTACAAACCTATATCTCTGCCATTATCAACCGTATATTGCCAAACGATATGGTCGCCATCTTTAACCTCATAACTTCCACAGCCAATACCTGGATTTTTTCCATTGACGCTATACATCCAGCCAGACAATTTTCCAGCGTCTTTTTCGTATAAATGATTGATGCCTTCTACATAGATACTTCCATATTTTTTAGCAGCACCTTCATATTCAAAATGAATGTGATGCTGTTGTAAGGCACGTAAAGTAATGTCCCAAGCTGAATCGTCCTCATGTTGAATTTCATAGGTGGATGTAGAAAGTATCACACCATTTTTCGGTACATATTTTGCACTTTGTAAGGCTGGCTCTAATCTTTCATAATTTTCTTTTTTCAAAAGTGTGTCAACACGAATGGATATGGTGACATATTTTTTCTTTTCAGTAACAGTTGCTTGCTTTGCTGGATTTTTTTCTTTATGTGTTGTCGTTGATTTCTTTTTCGTTACAGTATTTTTATCTTGTTTTTCTTGTTTAACTACCTTATCCTTTGTTGGTTTTGTTTGTTGCTCTTTGCCTGCAGATTCTTTTTTAGGAGATGATATCGTTTTTTCTTGATTTGAACCATTGTTTTCAACTGTTGATTTTTCTGTTTGTAATGCTGTATCTTGCTGTTTTGAATTTGTCGTTTCCTTCTTAAAATCACTTGTTGTTTCTTTTTTCTGTTCAGTTGAGCTAGCTGATTTTTGTTGCTGCTTTTGTGTTTTCTCCTGTGGATTTTTGTTTTTTTCTGAGCCTTCTACAACCTTCACTTTTCCTTGGTCAAGGGTTGTTCCTTGTTGTTCTTGATCATGTTGTTCAACAGTTTGAACCTTACAACCTGAAAGACATAGTACTGCGATGATAAAAGACAGTACAATAAATTGTATCTTTTTCAAAAAAATACACCTCCTAAACTAGATGGGAATAGGGTGTTAGAAGTAAATTCTAACACCCTATGATTCTATTTACTTTCAATTGTTTTATTTCGATTTAACAATAATCGTCTTGTTAGCACTTTTATTTTTGGCAGCATCTTTGACATAGATGGTTAATTTGGTACCTACTTTTTGTTTTTTAATAGACAATGAGAATTTACCTTTTGAAGATACTGTGCCATATTTAATGATTTTTTTATTTTTCACGACATATACTTTAGATTTTGCTTCTGCCGTACCTGTAATTCTGGTCGATTTTTTCGTCACTTTATGGACTTTCGGTGCTTTTGGCGCTGTTTTGTCTACAACTTTAATCTTGACGATTTTACTTTTATTTTTGGCTGAATCTTGGACATAAACTGTTAGGACTGTTCCTGCCTTTTGTTTTGGGATAGCCAATGAGAATGCGCCTTTTGTAGAAGCAGTCCCAGTTTTGATTACCTTATTATTTTTGATCACATAGACTTTTGCTTTCGCTTCAGCTGTCCCTGTAATTTTTGTCGTGCGATCACTTACTTGACCGATTTTTGATATTTTTGGAGCCGTTTTATCAACTACTTTGGCAGTGATTGATCCACTGTTGTTCTTTCCTAAGTCTGTCGCAACGATTTGAAGGGGAGTCCCTGCTTTTTGCTGTTTGATTTTAACAGAATATTTTCCTGTGAAATTCGATTGAGCTGTCCCAATGATTTTGCTACCATTCTTTACTGTAATTGTGGCATATGGTTCTGTTTTACCTGTGATAGTCGTTGCATTGTCAGCAACTGTAGCAGCAGTTGGTTTTTCAGGTGCCTTCACATCATATTGTAGTTCGTCAGCATTAGCATCTGTTGTCATATTATAAAAGCTATTTTTCCCGTTTACAAAACGGTCATAAGCTTGTAGAGCGCGATTCGCTTGGTCTGATGAGATAACGTTAGGTTCCTTTGCCTTTGGCGCATTTTTGAAGCCACCTGTAATACTATCATATGTTGTAAGCAAGTTGGAAATCGTCCAAGCTCCATTTTCTTTCACAAATCGAACGTCTGTTTTCGGATCCACTTTATTGGCAGTTAAACTAATAATTAGCTGAGATACTGTTTCTGGGCTATCATCACCGTAGTAACCGACAAATCCAGCACGTTCATTGATTTGATTGCCTAAATATGAATAGGCTTTTTCAATCGCCTGTTGAACGGATTCTTGATTAGAATAGTTTGCTAAAGCCGTCACAGCCATAGATGTAGCGTCCTTATCTGCTCCCCATGCTTTATCCCAACCAAATGCGCCATTATTTTCATCTTCATCTGTAAATTGAGAAGCTAATAGCTTGGAAACTAATTGTTCACGGCTTAATGCTTGATACCTCTCGCCCGCTGGTAAATGATATGATTTTGCATCCAATGCATACAGCATATAATAGTTATCCATATCGTAGAGCAGATCTTTTTCTTGCGCTGTTAAATAGGCATCTGCCATCAGTTGAATAAGGTTATAACCGCCAACATTTTCCGCATCTTTTCCGATGGCTGTAACCGCTAAAATTTGTTTTGCATATGCTGATGGTGAATCTGAAATAGCTCCTTGCTTCGTATCTAATTCATTTACAAGAGATTGATAGTATTGTTCATAATAATCTTTTGGGACAATTGGTAGATTAGCTCGTGCCAAATCTGTGACAATATCACAATCGGCGAATGTTGGATTTGGTGTGATGCTTAAAAGAAAAGCGCTTGAAGAAGAAAGGGCATTTTGATAGCTAACATCCTTGCCAACAGTCGTTGTGACAGTTGTATTTTCCTCTGCATGAGCAGTGATGGTAGCAGGTAATTGAGATGCTACCAGTAAACTAGCTAGTGAAATCGGTGCGATCCACTTTTTAAAAGATTTGTTTGAATACATATAAGAGCCTCCATTCTTTTGCATAATTACAGATTGATCTGTCTTGTTAGGATAGAGGCAATTAAATTTCTCCATAAAAAAACTTTACATCAAAATGTAAAGAGTGCTTGGACGTGAAATGTCAATAATCATTATTTGTCATTTCATTGTTCCACACCTCCCCCTCGAAGATCAGAAACGCAGATAAAAGCAGGTTTCCTGGCTTATATGTACATGAATATTCGCACCTTCCCAGCTAAAAGCCAGTGGCATACACGATTTTCAACATATTTACAGTAGCGGGGCTGCATCAGACTTTCACTGATTTCCCTATTATCCTAATACGCATTAGGCACTTTTATCTAAGACTATGTAATTGTTATTGTTTATAGTATTTCATATTCACTAAAACATGTAAATGCTTTTTTTACTTGAACGCCATTTTTTTGTAAACGTTATAAAACCTCTACCAACCAACATTTTGATTAGTAGAGGTTTTATAAGTTACCCGCGGCGACATCAGACATTTTGTTCTTCGCTCCTTTTTGAATGCTCCTTGTAAGCATTGAGTTGTTCTTCTGTTAAATGATTGATAAAAAAGTAAAAGTCTTTCGATTCTAATCCATACTCCTCACAAGCACTACAATATCGTTCATATCCTTCTCGATATATATCCATATATATCTCCTCCTGTTATATAACAAATTTTATTGCTGTTAATAATATATAACAGAAATAGGCGGTTGTCAACAGAATTATCTGAAAAATTAATAATATATATTTATCCTGCATTCAACAGGCAGTAAGATCCTTCATCAAGACAAACGTATATTTTCATAAGCGACCGCCCTATCCTTTGTATATGAAAAAGCATGAAGAAAACAACTGTATAAAGTTTTAATTTATGACCGCTGCCCTAAAACATTTTCAATTCATAAATCAAAAGATTTCGTACATAATGGTGCGCTGTTACTATGTGTGTAAATCAAATTTTTGAAATATGAGTAAAACCCAAACTTCAATTTTTATCAAGAAGTTTGAGTTTTAAGATTTGTTTTATTTGAACATCCTGTTGAACTACATCCAATTGGGCAGAATGAAGACGTTTTTCATAGTTATGTTCATACACGCCCAATATTGTAAAAGTGGTCCCCTTTTTTTCGGATACTGTCTAATCAACCATATCCTCTAATCTACATATTAAATAATATGTTTGAAATCCTTAAATCGATGATGAGTCATTAAACTAATGGTTACATACGCAATAAGAGATAATATGATGGAAGTTGTGACAGTATGCATGCCTAAAAAAGTTGTTTTCCATTTTTCATAAATCAAAATATAACTGATTAAGCCAACAAGCATCGATGAAACGGCTCCATATTTGTTTCCTTTTTTCCAATATAGACCTAATACTACAGGCCAAACAAATACGGATTCCAGACCACCAAATGAGAAAAGATTGAGCCAAACTAATAGATCTGGCGGTTTTAATGCAACAATAATAACAGCTACACCTATTAAAGTAGTGACAAAAAAGCTTAGCTTCTTGATTTCGTCATCATTAGCTTGTGGCTTTATAAAGTTTAGATAAATATCTTTAACAATTGTAGAGCTTACAAGTATTAAGAGCGCATTTACGGTAGACATAATAGCCGCCATTGGTGCCGCTAATACAACACCTGCCAAAAACGGTGGCAGCACTTTTAACGTTAAAAGTGGCATGACTTTATCGCCAATATCCACACCTGGTAATACGGGGCGTGCGAATACCCCTGTTAAGTGCATGCCAAACATCACGGTGCCCAGTGCAATCGTTCCGATAATGATAGCCGAGTGCATGCTTGCCGAATTCTTATAGGACATGGCACGTACTGCGATTTGCGGTAGACCAATCACACCAATACCGATCAAAATCCAAAACGTTGATACATAAAGAGGTGTTAAACTACCATCTGCTCCAAATGGCGATACCAGTTTAGGATTTTCTGCAACAAGATCAGCCATAATATTGGAAACTCCGCCGCCGGCAATAATGGTCCCAATCAGTAAAATAACACTTCCTAAAAACATGACAGAGCCTTGTACAGCATCGGTTAGTGCAACAGCACGAAATCCTCCGACAATTACATACACAAGGACTACTATAGCAAATATAAAAAGTGCAGTTGTATAATGCAATCCGGTCAAAGATTCGATTAACCGTGCACCGCCGATCCATTGCGCAGCCATGGAAGAAAATAAGAAGATGATTATACTTAATGCGGAAACAATAACAACAAAGTTGCTCTGATAACGCTCACGTAGAAAATCGATTAATGTAATAGCTTTATACTTTCTAGCAATAATAGCAAATTTCTTTCCTAATACCATTAATACGTAATATCCTGCTGGAAGTTGAGCCATCGATAGTAAAACCCAACCAAGTCCAGTATTATAAGCTACTCCTGGACCTCCGATAAAACTAGATGCACTGCCATATGTAGCCATCATGGTCATGGCCAGCAGGAATCCTCCCATTTGTCTTCCGCCAAGGAAGTATTCCTGTAAAAATGAATCTGATTGCATGACATGTTTATTTGCCCACATACCAATTAAAAAGATAATCACCAAAAAAAGAATTAGCGGGATGATTACTTGCCAATGTATCATCGTTCATCACCATCCTCTTCCGTATCAAATGATACGTCTTTAAAGAAGAATTTGATGACAATGATGAGCAATATAATCATAAAGATCGTTCCAGCGATACAGCTATAGAAAAACCAAGCTGGAAAGCCAAATACATATGAATATTTTTTCGGATCACCCGAACCGAGCCCATATGCAAAGCCAAACCATATTGCAAAATTGATGATAACTAATGCAATACCAATAAGCGCTTCGCGATGAGCAATTTTATAACGCTTATCGTTCATAATTTCTCTCCCTCAATTCAAATAAAATACCCTTCCTATTTTACTTATATAAGAAGGAAAAGAAAAGGATCAGAAGGGAAAATAATAAAGATCAGCTAATATTTAGAGTCGACTTTATGAAGTACTAATGTGATTAATCGTACCTTACGTTTGAAAGATGAATTTAGTTTACATAATAAAATTATATGCATTTATACGATGTAGAAATATCTAAAGAGGTTAAGAGAATCATTTATGAAAGTTTGCTATGTGAATGGTTTTCTGATTTTATGGATCTATCTGCGTAAATTTACTGTGTTATCTTCCGCCTTGTTGTCATGTTATGTGTACAAAAATATCATTCCTTCTCAAGGCAGAAAATATTGAATAGAATGTATTTCTTCATACAACCATCTATTAGAAATATCACAAAATTAGCTTACATTATCAAGTTATTTGTCTCTTATCATGTGCAAAAAGTATAAAATGATTTGAATTGTCAGAAAAAATATATCATCATTTTTTGTATATTTTTGTCGATAAAGCGCACATTATCTCGTTTAAGTGATTTGCCTACAATTTTTAGAATATTCCCTATTGACTGTAACATTATATGTTATATAATTTAGAACATTACTTTATTTTACTCAATTGATTGGAGATTGATATTTATGAAAGACTTTTTCAACAAACTACTAATTGGCATGAGTATGGGAATTATCGTAGCTCTCATTCCAAATGCATTAGTTGGAGAAATCTTAAAACTGATTATTCCGTATGTTCCGTTTTTCCAATATATCTTAGATATTTCCGTTTTGGCCATGAGCCTTCTCCCTGTTATCACAGGGGTAATGATTGGTTTAACATTTAAATTAACGCCTATCCAAACGGCAAGTGTTGGTTTAGCAGCAATGGTTGGTAGTGGCGTTTGGAAAATGGGTGACGGCGGTGCCATCACTATGCAAGGAATCGGTGTTGTTATTAATACTGGTATAACAGCAGCAATAGCTGTTTTATTTGTACAATTTATCGGCGATCGTTTTAAGGATTATACCATTTTATTGATGCCTGCTTTATCTCTATTTATCCCTGGTGGAATCGGCTTATTTACACTTCCTTATGTTCGAACTGGTGCTGGTTATGTAGGAGTTGCCATTGATAATGTGACAAACTTGCAACCAATATTAATGGGAGCTATTATCGCAGTTATCTTTAGTATTTTGATTCTTTCACCTCTATCCACGATTGGTGTTGCAACCGTTATCATGTTATCCGGCATTGGTGCAGGTACTGCAAACTTAGGGGTTGTTGCCTCAGGTGTTGGTATGTGTATCGCAAGTTATAGAGCTAACAATTTTGGTACTGCTTTAGCTCATGTTATGGGATCGCCTAAAATCCAAATGCGTAACTTCTTTATGAAACCAAGAATTGCGTTTCCAATGATTATTACAGCTGCGATTTTAGGTGCTCTAGGCGGTATGCTAAATATTACAGGTACCCCCTACAGTGCAGGGTTTGGTCTTGCAGGTTTAATTGGACCATTAAACTATATCAATCTAGCTGATGGTGGTTGGAATTTGCATAATACAATGATTATGTTAGTCATGTTCTTTGTCTTACCAATTATTTTAAACACAGCATTACTTCGCTTATTTGAACGCAAATTAAAAATGATTAAAGCTGAAGATTACTCCGTTAATTATCAATGATTCAATGACATTGATTTAAACATGAGATTATTCATAAAATATATTTACACAAAGCGCACAGTTGCCTGTTTGAATGACAACTGTGCGCTTATTTTGTTTCATTTTCATTATCTATGAGAACATGCTGCTTTATTCTTGATATGCAAATTTTTAAAACAGCTTGAATCGCTAAAGTAGTCTGGAATCTTTTAGAAACAAAAGTTCCCGCTTTGTTTCATGCGAGATATTTAAAATCATTACCATCAAATTTGCTTTTTAATGAAAGTCGTTATTAGTTTACATAATAATAATATTTTAAACTTAAACATTAAAAGGATTATTTTCGATTACTTGTTGAATTTCTTTGTCCTCAACATGCGTATAGATTTGTGTTGTGGATACATTGGAATGACCAAGTATTTGTTGAAGACTTCTAATATCAGCCCCACTTTTGTACATCATTGTTGCGGAAGTATGTCTCAGTTTATGAGGTGTCAGTTTTTTCTTATTCAGACCAGATGTGCAGTTAATCTGCTTCACGATTTTAGCAACGCGTTGTCGAGTTAGTCTAGTCCCTTTTTGTGATAAAAACAACGCTGGATTTTGATCTGCTTCTTTTATATGGCTTCTTTCATGTGTCAAATAGTTTGCTAAAGCGGATGTGCACGCGTTATTAAGGTACACGGTACGCTCTTTATCCCCTTTTCCCGTTACAGTTAAAAAATTTTCTTGAATCGAATCCAAATTTAAATGACAAAGTTCACTGACGCGGATTCCTAAATTCAAAAAGAACATCATCATGCAATAATCCCTGTAATGATGTGTTTTGGATTGAATTCCTTTCAAAAACACTTTTGCTTCCTCAAAACTCAAATAGATGGGTTGACGTTTACTGATTTTTGGTGTTTCAAGATCTTCCGCAGGGTTTTCTTCTATTAAGTGGCGTTTTGATTTCAAATATTTAAAAAATGATTTTAATGTTGCCACCTTGCGAGCTCTTGTAGAAGCAGAGTTATGTCGATTTTCTTCGCAATACTCCAGAAATAGATACATATCCTCCAAAGCGATCGTTTTGAAAAAGGCAACATCCAATTGACTGATATCTATTTCTTCTATTTTTTCAAGTTCCAATTGCTGCTCAACTGCTAGTAAAAATTTCAAAAATAATGTTAAATCATACTCATATTCATCGCGTGTTCGTTTTGATTTTCCCTTGATGGCGGTGAGATAAATAAGAAAATCGCGAAGAATTTTTGGCTTTTGCTGACTCATATGTATGTATCCCTCTCTCATATATGATCGACTTTTTCAAACGTATCATTTTATCTATTAAAATTGGCATCATCAATAGGGGCTTTCATTTCAAATTGCCACTTTTGCAGTTGAATTATCTATTTTTGATCTTCATGTCTATTATTTTAACATAAAAAAGGTTCCCAAATTCATATTTGGGAACCTTTTTATTTTTTAGAGAGCTATTAGATGATTGACATGGTAAATTCTTCGCTAGAAAAGATCCAATTCATTATAATCAATCTCCGCCGTTCTATATTAAAATTGCTTTTATCCCACCCTAATTCAAATAAACCTATAAAAAAGTTGATACAGATGGAATTCTAAAAATAGCAGAAAATATTTGAATTGAATAGAAATATATTGTTTTAAGGAGAATAAAAACAAGCTAGTTATCCATTTTCATCCTCCACTTGTATCATCATTTTGGTCACGTAGTTTTCTTCTCTGTTGACCGAAATTTCATCTAAGATATATTCTTCGTATGCGTACCCTTTCAGTTTTAAATGATGTTGTTCCATAAACTTAAAAATTTTAAAGTAGGATGATGCCATTTGCTTATCATCCCCCTTGTGATACCCAACTACATATTTTCCAGCAGGTTTTATAATCGTAGAAGCTTCAAGAAAATGTTGAGGCATCATTGTGTATAAATAACTATAATTTTCAAATTGGTGCTGGAGTAATTCTTCTTTTGCAAGCATTGCCCCAATTGGATGGCCTATATATAATTCATAGCTATTGCAAAGATTTATAAAGTCGGTAACGGCATTTAAATATTCTTTATCTGAAGCATCTAAAATAGAATGGCTAATAAACAATACGCTTTCATCCATTTCTTCAATTCTTATATCCTCAATATCTATATGCAACGCTTGTTGAATATTAGCTATTTTCGTTTCGACAATTGTTTTTGTATGATTCAATTTACGTATTTTATGATCGATTTGAGTTAATTGATGCTGCAGAAGTTGAATTGCTTCTTCTGGTGTTTTATTTGTTAAAAAGTCTCGAATTTCTTTTAATGGCATATTTAGATCTTTTAACAATTCGATCACGATGAAAATTTCATATTGTTGATACGAATAATAGCGATACCCATTTTCTAATTTGACCTCAGGCTTGAGCAACCCGATATCGTCATAATGAAATAATGTTTGCTTTTTAACATGGCATATTTTTGCGAATTCCCCAGTTGTAAAGTATTTATGCGAAATTTCATTCATTTTGTTCACCTCAAAGAAACTTTTTATCCCGCATTAACGGGCAGTAATACTCCCACCTCAAAATTCAATGAAAGGAAAGAAGTTAGGTGGGAGATAAACTGCCCGTAAAAGCCCGATTGGTTTGGGCCAACAAGATGTTGGTCACTCAGGTGTTGCCACAGGACGTGGCGCTTTTAACCTGAGTTCCTCTATTCAGTGGGGGATGAAGAAAACCTCCACTGATTAAAGTTTCACTTTATATCCTAGTTGACTATATGGTTACCGTATACTATAGAATAATGGAAGACTTACTGTTTAATGAAAGGGCGTGTTGCTCCGATTTGGAGAATATGATGACTGAAACAACTACAAAATTGCAGGAAACGCCAATCCATCAATTATTTTTATCGTATTTATTTCCATCATTATTAGGCATGGTTTTAATGTCTGTCAATATTTTAGTAGATGGAATTTTTGTTAGTAATGGTGTCGGGACCTTAGCACTTGCTGGCGTCAATATAGCTGTCCCTATCTTTTCTATTTTACTTTCCATTTCTTTATGGATTGGTATGGGAGGTGCAACACTCTACTCGATTGAAATGGGTAAAGGCAATATTACTAGGGCTAGATCTATTTTCACACAAAGTGTGATAATGACCATTTCCATTGTTGGCGTGTTAGTGATTATTTGCCTATGGAAGCAGGAACAGATTGCTTATTTATTCGGCGCCAGTTCCAAAGTATTGCCATATGTTGAAGATTATTTGCATGTCATTTTACTTTTTGGTCTTGTCTATGTATTAGAAAATATCTTCAGTATTTTTGTACGAAATGATGGTAGTCCCAAGTTAGCTATGGTGGGCTTGATCTTGACCTCAGTGCTGAATATTATCCTCAATTATCTCTTTATTTTTCAAATGCATATGGGGATTAAGGGAGCGGCTTATGCAACTGCCCTTTCAACTGTCGCTGGATTGTTCGTACTTGTATCACACTTTTTCACTCAGAAAAATAATTTAAAATTTATTCATTTTTATTTTGATGTAAAAACATGCTTAGAAATACTGAAAATAGGTTCACCAAGCTTTATAACAGAAGGTTCGGCAGCAATTGCGGTAGTTGGTTTTAACATTGCGTTTAGCCATTTTGTTGGAGAAATTGGTGTTACTTCTTATGCCATTGTAAACTATTTACATGCTGTGTTTATCATGATTTTCATTGGCATCGGCTCAGCCGTTCAACCAATCGTTAGTTTTAATTATGGTGCTCAATTGAATGAACGGTTGAAAAAAGTATTGCAACTAGGCATCAAAACAGGCCTCATTTTCGGTCTAGTCGTTTTCTTGATGGGTTGGTTATTAAAGGAACAACTCATTTCCCTTTTTGCTGTAACAGATCCATCTGTGATCGATTATACAAAAGAAGGGATTGACTTGTTTTTTATCGGCTATTTATTTTTAAGTTATAATTTGATACAAGCAGAGTTTTATCAATCCATTAAGAAAATACGATTGTCCATGATCATTATTGTGATGCGTAGTTTCCTATTCTTTTTACCATTATTATATTTTTTACCATTAGTGTTGAATAGTAACTATATTTGGCTGGCTTTCCCGATAGCAGAAGGGGCAACATCACTGGTTATTATACTCTTTAAATGGTTAGAAAAAACGTGGCATACAACGGAAGATGCCACGATTGAAAAAGATCATTCTGTCGTAAGATAAAGTGGAACTCCATCAGTTGGGGTTTTCTTCATCCCCCACTGAAATAAAGGAACTCAGGTTAAAGGCGCCACGTCCTGTGGCAACACCTCAGGGACCAACATCTTGTCGGCCCGAACCAATTGGACTTTTACGGGCACTTCATCCCACATGTATCTTTCTCGTTTCTTTCTAAATCTTGAGATGGGGGTCTTACTGCCCGTTAAAGCTGGATAAGGGGAGTCTATTAATTTTATACAACGCAATAGGCTTCCAAAATGTTGCCATTTAGGAGCAATTTATACTTATAAAGTGACACTTTCCACTCCCACTGAAATAAAGGAACTCAGGTTAAAGGCCCCACGTCCTGTGGCAACACCTCAGGGACCAACATCTTGTTGGCCCGAATCAATCGGGTACATCCGGCAATTGTTCTCTCTCCTGCCTTCTTAATTTTGGATACATATTATTGCCCGTTCATGCGGGATAAAAATCCACTATTCGATTGAATCTTGAATAGTGGATTTTTACTTAAAGAAGAAAATAATATTCATTAAATAGAAAAATAATTATTTTTTGTTCAAAAAATGTTGCTATTTTTGTCAAATTTGAATATGATTATTTTAAGAGTTTGAAAGCACTTTCAAACTCACCAATTAGGCAAAGGGGGATTTTATATGAATTCAGATCTTTCAAGTACTGTAGAAGAAAATCAAACAGCTGTTCGCGATCATGCACTAAATCAGTTTTCTAAGGGGAGGAAAGCTGATTTTACTGCAGAAGAGTATGTTAATATTTCTGAAAGTTCAGAATTTAATACGTTGGTAAAAAAGAAAAGTGGATTTATTGTACCAGTGGCTATTTTGTTTTTAGCATTATATATTCTACTTCCCATCTTCACCTCTTTTACTTCCATTTTAGATGGTAAAGCTTTTGGTGATATTACATGGGTATGGATCTACTCATTAGGTCTTTTTATCATGACATGGTTTTTATGTATGACTTATGTTAGAAAAGCGGCATCATTTGATGAAAATGCACAGCAAATAATCGACAAGGCTAAGGATGGTGGATATGAATGAGTACAGTTGGCGTATTTTTCTTTGTTGCAATTGTAGCTTTAACGTTAATCGTGACATATATTGCTTCAAAACGTACAAATTCTGCAAGTGAGTTTTATACGGCAGGTGGTGGTTTAACTGGTTGGCAAAACGGCATCGCCATTGCGGGCGACTATTTATCAGCTGCCTCCTTCTTAGGGATCGCTGGTGCCATTGCATTATTTGGATTTGATGGTTTCTTCTATAGTATTGGCTATTTAGTCGCTTATTTAGTTGTTCTATATATTGTAGCAGAACCATTGCGAAATCTTGGACGTTACACTTTAGCGGATATGATCACAGCACGGTTTGATCAGAAAAAAGTTCGTGGGACTGCAGCAGTTAGCTCGATTGTGATTGTATTATTTTATATGATTGCACAATTAGTTGGTGCAGGTGCACTTATTCAATTATTATTAGGTATTCCCTATTGGGTAGCCGTTTTAATCGTTGGTGTGATGATGACGATTTACGTTCTTTGGGGAGGTATGGCTGCAACAAGCTGGGTACAAATTATTAAAGCTATCTTATTAATGATCGGGACTGTTATTATTTCTTTCCTTGTCCTTTTAAAATTTAATTTCAATATTTTAGAAATGTTCACATCTGTCAAAACAGCTACTTCACATGGAGAAGCATACTTAAATGCAGGTGTAAAATACACGAATGGTTGGGATACAGTATCAATGATGATTGCATTAGTACTTGGGACTGCTGGACTTCCCCATATTTTAATGCGCTTCTTTACTGTGAAAGATGCAAAAACGGCTCGTAGCTCAGTTGTTACAGCAACTTGGATTGTTGGTATCTTCTATATTTTAACGATTTTCTTAGGCTTTGGTGCCGCTAAATTTGTGGGAGCTGAAAAAATCGTTGCCGCTAATGCTGCTGGAAACATGGCTGCCCCTCTGCTTGCAGAAGCATTGGGTGGAGATTTCCTTATGTCATTTGTATGTGCCGTTGCCTTTGCGACGATTCTTGCGGTAGTAGCGGGACTTGTGTTATCAGGCGCTTCAGCATTTGCTCATGATATCTATGGTCAGATTATTAAAAAAGGAAATGTTACTGAGAAGCAACAAATGAAAGCAGCTCGTTGGGCATCACTTGGTGTAGCCATATTTTCAATTATTTTAGCGTTGGGGGCTCAAACTTTAAATGTAGCTTTCCTCGTTTCACTTGCATTTTGTATTGCTGCAAGTGCGAATTTGCCAGTCATTATTTATACCATCTACTATAAAAAATTCAATACGACAGGTGCAGTAGCTGCAATGGCAACAGGCTTGATCACTGCGGTAGTTCTTGTCATTTTAAGTCCGAATATTTGGAGCCCAGAAGGTACTGCTATCCTAACAGGTACGCCATTGTTCCCATTGACCAATCCAGCGATTATTTCTGTACCACTTGGATTTTTAGCAGGATGGATCGGTTCATTAGTTGGGGAAAAAGCAGATGCGAAGAAATATGCCGAAGTGAGAGTAAAGGCAACAATCGGATTGAAGAATAATTTATAAAGTGGTTTTAGCGAATTTGCTCATTCTATTTCAAGAATGAGCAAATTTTTTATGTAATCCACAATTTTGTCTCAAATCGTGTGAAAGGCTGTAGGACAAGTGCTGAGATATACAAGCCCCATCTTTTCAACTAACATACAATAATAAATGAAGAAACTTGTTGATTTGAAATAGTTGTACTGTTTATAAAAAAGATGTACTGAAATTAATTTATGGATATCACGAATAAGTAACTCAAACTTCGCACCTAAAAAATCTAGTACATCTATAGTGTCTGTAAGCTCTGTTTGAATATAAATATGTTCCTTGACAAAATGCTAAATCATATAAAAAAACCCCTCATTCTTTGGTATAGTGAGATTGTCTAGAAATCACTACCACAGAAGAGGTGTCCCTTATATGATAGAGCAAAATGACCAAAACAATCAACTACCAAAAGAATTAAAATCAATTTTTGATGAATTCGAGATTCTCAAACATTTACGGAATGCGGGGATCAAGAAGCGATTTGGCTTTTCTTGTTCCTATTTATTTCAAGTGATCTTTTGCTTAATTTTTCATCACAAGAAGTGGTTTACTCTGCTTAGTTCAAAGAAAGGTGATCGTTATCCCGCAAAAGATGCTGTATACCGATTTTTAAATCATTCTAAGTTTGCTTGGCGTCGATTCTTAACGTTGTTAAGTGCTAACACGATTAGAAAGGTTGATGCGTTAACGAATCTAGAGCGTCCGAAAGTACTGATTGTTGATGATTCCATGTTTGACCGCAATCGTAGTAAGAAAGTGGAACTTCTAGCTCGCTGCTCGGATCATTCTTCTTTGACAAAACGCTTTTATAAAGGGTTTCGTATGCTTACGCTCGGCTGGTCCGACGGTTATACGTTTATGCCTGTCGATTTTGCTTTACTTAGCTCTATTAAATCCCAAATTAATGGTATTTCAGCAGAGATAGATAAACGTTGTCTAGGTTATAAACGTCGTTTGGAGGCGTTACAATCCGCACCTGAGATTATTCCAGCCATGATTAAAAGAGCTATAGAGGCAGGAGTAACAGCCCATCATGTATTAATGGATTCTTGGTTCACCCATGAGCCTCTTATTCAATCCATAGTTGATTTAGGTCTTGATGTGATTGGAATGGTCAAACCAACGAATCAACGCTACATCGTGAAGCATCAACGTGTCTCTTTAAAAGAACTCTATCGCCTTGCCATTCCTGTACAAGGAAAAAAGGGGATTTTACGCTCCATCCATACAACTACAGCACACGGGATTCCGATTAAGGTAGTGTTTGTTCAAAATCGAAATAAAAAAAGGGACTGGTTAGCGATTCTAAGCACAGACTGCACATTATCCGAGCAGGAAATCATTCGTATTTACGGAATGCGCTGGGATATTGAAGTGTTCTTTAAAGCAACGAAATCACTATTACGCCTTCAAAAGGAATTTCAAGGACTTTCTTATGATTTACTGATAAGCCATACAACAATTGTATTTACACGGTACATTGTTTTGTCCTGGCAAAATCGTTGTCACACAGACCAACGTACTCTCGGCGGTCTATTTTATGAACTTTGTGATGAGGTAAATGATCTTGATTGGGCTGTCGCTTTACAGCAGTTAATCGAGCTTCTTGAAGATGCCTTAAAAAAGACAAATAAGAAAATACAAAAACTAATCAAAAATCAACTACAGCTTTGGGTGGACGGTCTTCCCAGCTACATCAAGGCTTATTTGCCGATTTCACTCTGCGAAGTTTGAGTAAGTAATATTAAAATAATCAAACTTTTTTATAAAAATTTCGTACTTAGTTAAAAAGAGAAACTCTATTTTGATCAATCTTTTTTCAAAATGGAGTTTTACGTTTGCTTTTAAATAAGGATCAAAACACTTTAATCAACCTTTATTACCAAGCTATAAAACTCTCCCCTGTGTGAAGTTTCACTTGAAAACATCTCATCCATTCTTCTAATTTTTTTGCAAATCCTTTTCTTTCTATTCACGAATCTGTCATAATATAAGTGTAATATAGAAAGGATATAGTGATGAATAAAAGTAATATAAAAATGATAGCAAGAACTGCGCTTGTTGGTTTAGTTGGAGCCATTCTTTTTAAACTAATTCATATACCGGTTCCCTATTTACTTGGACCAATGATAGCCATCTTACTTGCAAATCGAATTTTCCATTTTGACATGTATTGGCCAAAACAAATCCAATCTGCAGGATTAATCGTTATTGGTTATTCTCTTGGTATTGCATTTAATGAAGAGGTCTTAAAAGCTATGCTTCTAGATATACCTATGATGCTATTAGTGACGACCTTTTTATGTGCCTTCAGCGGTTTTTTTGCTTTTCTTGTTTCCAAATACGGGAAAATCGATTATCCGACTGCTTTAACAAGTAGCGTACCAGGTGGATTAACACAAATTATAGCATTTGCTCAAGATATGAAAGGAGTCAACTTATCGACAGTTACTTTCTTTCACACAATCCGTGTCATTATGATCGTTATATTAGTTCCATTTATTGTACACTTGCCATTCTTACAACCAAGCAGCAAGGCAAAGTCAACTGATATGCATACGGTTTTAGGAACGCTCAGTTGGTCTCATTTTCTTATTTATATGGTATTATGTACAATCGCTGCCCTTATAGGCAGAAAAATAAAGCTGCCAGCTGCTTATTTACTTGGTCCGTTGATCATCACCGTTTTGTGTAATCTGACTTTCATACGCGCCTCTTCAATGCCGCCGGGATTATTAAATATAAGTCAGTTTGTTGTTGGGATACATATTGGTCTACTTCTTCATCCAGAATCATTGAAGAATAAAAAACAACAACTTTTCTTTGCTTTTTTAAGTAGTATCATCTTGATTTTGATTGCCTTTGTTTTGAGTATTGTCATTATGAAGTATTTGGAACATACCTCTATTATTACAGGCTTTTTAAGCTTGGCACCTGGTGGGATGGATCAAATGGGCATTATCGGTCATGAAGTTCATGCGGATGTAGCAACGATTACGATTTACCAGTTATTTAGAATTCTCTATATCTACATTTTGATCCCGCCTTTACTAACCATTGTGAATAAACGATTTCATAGAGAAACTGATGATGATAAAGATTAAAACTATAACAACTCAGATGATATGTTTGGATACAGCTTTAAGTAAAAAGAGAGAGATAAAAGGGATACGGTCCCATTTTATCTCTCTTTTATTGTACGATAACAGGCGTGTAAATCAGCGAATACCTAATATTTTTATGTGTATAATTGGATAATCAACATGCCTAGTATGATGATAAAAGTGTACTAAAAACAATTTTTCAATTTAGTAATCCTTTCTACGATATCTTTGCTATTGACACCACCGAACCCAAGTATAATATAAGACACCTCGTCAGGATTTAACCAATGTTTTTTTGGGGAATATACTTTAACGCCAACTTTCATAGCACGTTCGATTAATGTATCTGCGTTCGTGTTTTTTAATTTCAATAAAATATGCAATCCACCCTGTTGACCTACTATTTCCACTTTATCTTCCAATTGTTCCTTGATTGTTTGAACCAGTATTTGCTGTTTCTTTTGATAGGTTATTTTCATCCTGCGTACATGCTTTTCGAAATATCCTTTCCTCATAAAAATAGCGATCGCTCTTTGCAAACGAGGAGAACAATTTTGAGTTTGTTGCTGTAGCATCACCTCTGCAGCCTCAACAAGAGAATCAGGCAGAATGATATAAAACAGCATCGAACAGCTGGAAGTAAATTTTTTGAAAACGTTCCCATACCGATTCCGCTTATCTGAGTATTATGCTGTTTGGAAAGATTCAAATCGTCAATGATTTAAAAGAAGCAACAACTGTTATGCAAGCACTGCTGGATAAGTATGTAGCAGGTTATTTCAGTACACCATTGGCTTCCCAACATGTGGCACGCTATCAATCTTCGCTTGGAAGTAAAACATGTATATGTAAGCTAACCTCCACAGATATAACAGCAAAAGAAAATATGACATTGGAAGATCAATTGTACTATAAAGGAAGAAATGTTGTTACAGATACTTCGGTTGACTAGATTTTGATTTAAATATAGTCATACGATTTTCCAAATATATTTTTTATCGATGACAAGCATTTATGAAACAATATAAAAACCTCTCTAAGTTAGACTTTATTTATGCAACTTAAGGGGGCCATATTAATGAGTTTTTTATCAAGATGTAATAACTATAGGTGCATGTTTTACGGGTATTTAAGAAAGGTCGAAGTTTGAGTTTTTAAATTTCCACTTCTATATATTAAATAAAGTGAAACTCCATCAGTGTGGCTTTTCTTCATCCTCACTGAAATAGAGGAACGGAAGTGAAAAGCGCTAGTGACCAACATCCTGTTGGCCCGAACCAATCGGACTTTTATGGTCAGTTGATGATCCCCCATCTATCTTTCTCGTTTCTCTCTATATCTTAAGATTGTGGTCTTCCTGCCCGTTAAAGCGGGATAAAGTAAATCGGTTTGATCCGTTATTTTTTAATGAAAATTTGAAACAATGTCCTTCAATCATCAAAATATTTGCAACCTTAAGAATATGCTTAGCTAAAATTAATAAATCCACCATATTTTCTAAAAAAAGATTATTTTGAAAATTTTATATTATCTCCAAATGTATATGTTTTAGTCTCTAATTGATCGTTTTTATTTTTCCAAGTAATTTTATATTTAGCTGACTTTAGTTTTTTTTCAATTTCTTCATCAGGAAGATTTTCTGTATATAAAACCATTTTATAATTATAGATAAATTTATCGTCTTCTGTTGAACCACTTCCAAACCAATAGTTGTCTCCAAAAACACTTTTCCAATTATCATTCAAACTGATTTTTGGATTTTTTAATGTTTTGAAATTAGAAATATTTATTTTAATTTCAACTTTTTTGAAATTTTCTTTTGTAGGATTTGTTAAATCATTTAATCCTCCTAAATTTGAGAACTCTTTATCGGTTAAAGAAGATACTTCTGAATTTGATTGTACAATGGGAGAAATTTGTTTTTCTTCTTTTGGCGTTTCTGTGCATCCAAATAGAGCAAATATTAATAACAAAAATGAAAAATAGAAAAATTGACGTTTTTTCACAATAGTTAATCTCCTTTTAAATAAAGTAAAAAGCAAAAGGCTTTTTGTGAAGCCCTTTACTTTTCATATTCTATATAAATTTGATAAAAATATATTATCACCAACTTAGCGTATTGTCGTCCCATAATGTCCATTTAGATTCCTTAGTTTTTGCTAACAAATTAAAAGTGAAGCCACCTACTTTTCCTGTTTTTTGGAATTCAAAATTTGCTTCTCCACTGATTGTTACATCAGTTTTTGCATATGAATGAGTATATTTTGTTCCATAATCAAGTTTTGAACCACTTTTTTTAGTTACGTAAACCACTGCATAAGAATCTAGCGCTATATAAGTTTTATCTTGTGAATTAAACAAGTAGATACCAGATCCCCTTTTACTGCCATCTCTAGCTGTTGTAGGATTTTTTGTCGAGCTAGATACATTATAGCCGTAATAACTTGCTTTATCTGGATCCCATTCAATCGAAACTAAATCGTAACTTGCAGGGCGTCCTTCTGAAAGTGAACTTGACCAAGAACTGTTTATTCTCCAAAAACTATCGCCTACACGCTTAGTAGAATATGCTGTAAGTGTCAATTCATTTGCTTCTATTGTAAGTGGTGCAAATTCTGATATTTTTTTAAAAGTTGGCTCGTATTCTACATCAACTAATTCTAGTTTTTCTTTTAATGTTTGGTAATCCTTTGAATTTTTTATTGTTAATTCATGCATCAAATTGTCAAAATCATCATTTGTTAATTCATTTATTTCATCAGTTAATTTATCTGAATTATCTTCAATTTGTTCAAAAGTTAAATCTGAAATTTCATTCGATAGAGTGACTACATTATCTTGCTGGTATTGAGTAGTCTGAACGTTGGTATTTTCCTCTGCTGTGGCAACATTAGTAGTAGAAAAAGCTGAGAAAACCAATAAAATAATTATAAATAATTTACTTTTTTTCAAAACAACCCCTCCTAATAATAGTTTTTTGCAACAAATAAGACGGCTTTAAAATTATTAAAAATTTTCAAAAAATAAAGTAATGACTAAAATTTAATAATATAATTTAACTCCCTCCTAAAATTTATTATTATATCATTTACATTAATATAATTGATAATTATACATTATATATATTAATATGTAAAATTTAAATATATTAACATTTAAGGATATTTATATAGATCTATATTGAGTATTAGATATATATAAGTTTATTTTTTGTTCTACGCAGCCTCCATTTTATAGTGTCTCACATCCAGAGTTAGACCGAAAGAGTGAAGAAAGTCTTTGATAGTATACTTGGTGTGAATAAGTCATTCATGTACCCAAAAATATTGTGAATAAACGATTTCATAGAGAAACTGATAATGATAAAGATTAGAAATCTATAGCAACTCAGATGATATGTTTGGATACAGCTTTAAGTAAAAAGAGAGAGATAAAAGGGATACGGTCCCCTTTTCTCTCTCTCTTTTATTGTACGATAACAGGCGTGTAAATCAGCGAATACCTAATATTTTTATGGATATAATTGGATAATAAACACGCCTAGTATGATGATAAAAGTGCACTAAAAACAACTTTTCAGTTTAGTAATCCCTTCTACGATATCTTTGCTATTGACACCACCGAACCCAAGCATAATATAAGACACCTCGTCGGGATTTAACCAATATTTTTTTGGGGAATATACTTTAACGCCAACTTTCATAGCACGTTCGATTAATGTATCTGCGTTCGTGTTTTTTAATTTCAATAAAATATGCAATCCACCCTGTTGACCTACTATTTCAACTTTATCTTCCAATTGTTCCTTGATTGTTTGAACCAGTATTTGCTGTTTCTTTTGATAGGTTATTTTCATCCTGCGTACATGCTTTTCGAAATATCCTTTCCTCATAAAAATAGCGATCGCTCTTTGCAAAAGGGGTGAACAATTTTGAGTTTGTTGCTGTAGCATCGCCTCTGCAGACTCAACAAGAGAATCAGGCAGAATCATATAACAACATCGAACAGCTGGAAGTAAATTTTTTGAAAACGTTCCTAGATAAATAACCCTATCAAACTGATCTAATGACTTTAAAGAAGGAATCGGTTTCCCGATATAACGAAATTCACTATTATAATCATCTTCAATAATATAAGAATCTTGATGTTCTGCCCATTTTAGTAAGTCATAACGTTTCTGTATTGAAACAGGATTTTTAGGATTAGCCCAAAATAACGAACCATATGTTGTTCCGCTAAACTATGTCTGGTTAAATGGGAGTATCTATTTCCATGGAGCATCGGAAGGGAAAAAAATAGATTTTATTCAAAATAATCCTCTTGCAACTTTCGTTATTAGCAGGTTTGAAGGGACAATGGTTTCCCCCATTCCTGCCCATACCGATTCCGCTTATCTGAGTATTATGCTGTTTGGAAACATTCAAATAGTCAATGATTTAAAAGAAGCAACAACTGTTATGCAAGCACTGCTGGATAAGTATGTAGCAGGTTATTTCAGTACACCATTGGCTTCCCAACATGTGGCACGCTATCAATCTTCGCTTGGAAGTAAAACATGTATATGTAAGCTAACCCCCACAGATATAACAGCAAAAGAAAATATGACATTGGAAGATCAATTGTACTATAAAGGAAGAAATGTTATTACAGATACTTCGGTTGACTAGATTTTGATTTAAATATAGTCATACGATTTTCCAAATATATTTTTTATCGATGACAAAGTATTCATGAAACAATATATCGAGATTTGAATTAAGAAGGAAGGAGATATCGTATAATTTTCGATTAATCAACACACGAGATTTAATATTACTTTTAGATTTAATTGTTTATCAATTCTATAAAATTTATAAAAATAGAAATAAAAGAAATACTTGTATTTAATGATTCAAAAAAGTATAATTGGAATTAAATAGAAATGTGGTGAATATTATGAAAAAGAAAGCTATTACATTTGTTTTATTAGGTTTATTGGGCATTAGTTCTATTATACCTTTAACTGCAAAGGCTGGAGAAACATGGAATTATGGATATGATTCATCAAAAATGCAGTGGTATAATCACTACTACCACACTGATTATAGACACTTTGGTAGTATATCCAAAAACAATCTTACTTATTATGGACCAGTTGCAAACCCTGGATATTGGTCGAAGTTAAATTTAGATTTTAACGGTCCTTATGCTGTTACTTATCAAAAATATGTTATAAGATAAGAAAGTTTAAAAGGGGGTTTATTTTAAAAATAAATCCTCTTTTATTAAAAAAAGGTGCATTACTAACCTTCTGACCTATGATTGGGACAAACAAAGGTATGTACGAGAACAGACATCAAAAGACATGTGAGGGTACGTATTATAAGCAGTGCAAAGATCCAAATATGCATCACATATTAGAAAAGAAAGTTAATTTTAACCAGTAGACTTTGGCAAAGTGTACCTAATTAATGATAAATATTTTAATTATCAAAATGCATAAATAGTAATCTTAAAAACTTTTTTGATTGTGTCAAACCGTCAATATATCAATATTTATAGAGGAAGGTAATACATATGATAGAGATAAAAAGCATAAATAAATCATTCGGAAGAAAGACCATTTTTAATGATTTTAACTTAGAAGTAAAGCCTGGTGAGTTTATTGGTATTGTCGGGAAAAGTGGTAAAGGAAAAACTACCCTTTTAAATATGATAGGTACATTAGAAAAACCTGATTCAGGAATAATAAAAATAATGGGGAAAAATATTCAGCATAAAAGAGTAAAAAGATTATTATTGAGGAATGAATTAGGCTTTATCTTTCAGAACTATGCCTTAATAGATAATGCATCTGTAAATGAAAATTTGGAAATTGCTCTTAAACATAAAAAAATGAAAAAAACACAAAAAAATAATTCTATGTCTTTAGCACTGGAACAAGTAGGGCTATTTGATTATGGCAGAGAAAAAGTATATACCTTAAGTGGAGGAGAACAACAACGAATAGCTATCGCAAGATTATTACTAAAAAACCCCTCTTTGATTTTAGCTGACGAACCAACTGGATCATTAGATACTGAGAATCGAGATATTATTGTATCATTGTTTCAGAGATTACATGAACAAGGGAAGACAATTATTATGGTTACTCATGATAAAGACTTAACTAAATTTTTTTCAAGAACAATAAGACTATGAGGAGAAGATAATTATGAAGAAATTATTATTCCTTCTC
The DNA here is from genome assembly GCF_007896505.1 of Rummeliibacillus sp. SL167. Taxonomy (NCBI): domain Bacteria; kingdom Bacillati; phylum Bacillota; class Bacilli; order Caryophanales; family Caryophanaceae; genus Rummeliibacillus; species Rummeliibacillus sp. SL167. The sequence goes on from NZ_VCBM01000001.1 coordinate 983,190, forward strand.
TTAACTACCACTCTTATTATTGTAAATTTTTTATCTATTAAACAATTTGAATTTATACAATTTCAAAATTTTAATTATCAAAATTCAAATGAAAAGTGGAATATTTTAATAGAAGAAGGAAATCCAAATAAAAGTAAATTCGAGAACTTCCAATTATTAGAAGAGGCTGCAGAAGAGGCAAAAGTTAACTTACAAAGAGTGTCCTATGAAAAGAATACAAAAAATGAAGATTCGATAGTATACTATGTGACCCTCTATGATGCAAGTAAGTATTTCAAAAATCTGAAATTAACATCTGGTCAATTCTTGAATGAAAATAGTGATCCTGAAGATTTTCTCTCTACAGAAAAAACAAATAACAAGCATCAGATAGGACAACTAGAAATATTTCATAGTTTTGATCCAATTGAAATTCGTCCAATGATTGTTGCTGAAAAAACAAAAGATATTAAGGGAACTTATACGTCAGTTGGCACAGAGCAGACTAATAATTTAAAAAGAATAGCTTCAGAAAAAGGACTTTCTATTAAATTGTCAATGGAACAGTCACAGCGCTTGATGACAAAATACCCTTACCAACAAATGATGTACATCGGAATGCTTATTTTATGTTTGTTAATAATGCTTGCACTATTATATGACATTAGCAATAATTTTAAAGAAATCGCAGTAAGATATATGTTTGGTTATAATTTTGGGCAAATAGGATCCTATTTATTAAGAAAATATATAAAAATCTTCTTATTTTCTTTATTAACAGCAATTCTTGCATTACTATTATTTTTGTATTTTTATAATCAGTATCAACAATTTTTTGAATTTATATATTTTTGGATGAATAACATCTTCTTATTACTAACAATTTTATCTTTAATTTTTATTATAACTTGGCTAGGAACTAAAAATATTAACATTCCTCAAATGATTAAAAATAAAAAACCCATTAAAGTATTTTTTTATTTAAATATTATTGTGCGTTTCGTATTAGCTGTTTTCCTTTTGCTAGGGTTACAGCAAGAAATTAGTACTTTTCAAAGTTTAAAAAAAACAATTTCGCAACAAGAAAAATGGTCCTTACTAAAAGATTATTCTTATTTGGGAGTAGTTTCTGCTACAGGACAAGAAGTGGTTAGTTTTCAAAATGATAAAGATATGCGGAAAAATTTTCGATTATTATATAAAGAGTTGGAATCTCAAGGTGCCTTTTATATATCTCCATCTAATTATTATTTAAATAAAGATTCCTCGTTGAATTCAGATCCATGGGGGATGAATGGAAGAAAAGTAGAAATTAATAAAAATTATCTAGCTGTTAATCCAATCAAGGATATTCAAGATAAAAATGTAGAAATACCAAGACAAAATAAAAACGAAATAACCGTCCTTGTACCTATGCAGTTCAAGAAAAATGAAATAAATATAAAAAACTCGATTTCAAAAGATTACGAAGGGATTTTTAATATAAAAGATCCTAAGCCAGTTGATGTTAACATAATATATGTTAAAAATAATCAATCTTATTTTACTTATTACGCAAACATGGCCCAGAATAATAACTATGAAATTAATGATCCAATTGCCATAATTGTGAATTGTGAATTTGATCCAGTAATATTATTTAATACCATATCTATGGGGTATGGTTATTATACTAAGAATAGTGAAAATAAAGATCCCTTTGAGATGACAAAAAATACTCTTAAAAAGTATGATTTAAATGATATCTGGCAACCTATATCTGTTGCTTATTCAAATGTTGAATTAAAGATTGCAAATGATACAGAAACACTTCAATTAAATTTAATTTATTGTGGGTTATTAATAATTTTAGCAGCTATTTTATTGTTCTTTTCGGCAATTTATTATCTGGAAATGAATAAACAGTCCTTAGCATTACAATGGATATTTGGCTATAATTTTTTTGAAAAGCATAGTTTAGTTTATCTTTCAATATTAGTATTTTGGAATCTAGCTTTTATGATTTGCTTTTTTATTGCTGATAATATAATTTTATTGGTAAAGATAACTGCTTGGCTTATTATCTTTGATTTTCTATTAACAAGCATCTTATTGATCATTAAAGAATATAATATTACAAAACAGGTACTAATTGAAAAGTAATAAAGGAAAGGAGTGCAACGATTGAATAAGAAAGTGAAAATTAGCCTAGCGATTATGATTCTCCTTTTGTCTGGCGGTATATATTACGACTTTATTCATAGTAAAGGAGATGGAGTTAATGATGCCACTTCCAATGATACAAGCAAACTTAATAATGATTCACAGTGGCAACTACCATTTAAATCAAATGTGGATAATGATGTACATCAAAGCGAAGATAAATATAGTGAATATAGTGAATATAATAATAAATATTATTCTGTATATATTAGACAAAATAATGGTACAGGTTCATCCTTTTTCCCTCAAACACTAAATCCTGGTATTAATAAGGATCCTTCTGGATACCATGTAAGCTTATCATTTGATGACAATGGAAATATTATAAAGGGTGAAAAAGTTATAGTAATTGATAATTTCGTAATTTCAAAAGATAATGAAAAAATGATTAAAAAAATAGCTGGAAAAAATTATAAGGCTGCCTTGCAGGAAATAAAAGAACAATTAATTGATACTAAGGAAAAGACGGGCTATAATTTAGAATAAAATAAAACCAAAAATACCCTTTGGATTTGATTATTCAATATTCAAAGGGGTCAATTTTATATTTAAAAGCCCAATATGTTGGGAGTGGTTCTTCCGAATACACAGTGGATTAAAAATATATCGAAAAAACAAAAATGAATCCATTTCATCAATCATTTTCTTCTTAAAAAATACGAACATTTAATCATAACTAATTTTGATAATTGTGGAGCGGAAGACGGCGACTCCTCGAAAATGCCTGCGCATTTCCTTCGTGCGGTGTTAGTTCAAGAGGCTTATGCAAAGTCCTACGGGAAAAGCTTGAGCCCGAAAGCCCCGCAGGAACGTTTAAAGGACAAAGCCTAAGTTCGCCACGTCCTGTGGCAACGGCTTCGGGGTCCACACCGTGTCGACCCGAGGAGATGGAAGCCAAGCCCGTGGAAAGCGCGTCTGGAGCGGAACAAAATTTTCTGAATGTTAATGTTCATGTTGATTTGAAATGTTCGTGTTTTTATCTGAATTTTGCATGATGAAATTGATTCAAATACTTAAATATCAAACAATAGTTTCTCAAAAATGAATTCATATAAAACTTTTTGGTATAACGATTTAAAACATATCTTTTTACTTGTTCCTCTAATAATTTGTTGAGATAGGTAAAAAACTACTTCTCAAAAACTGTTTTTATATGTGTTACCTTTATTTTGGATTAAAGGATATTTTACTACCTCCAAATATTATAAAGGATTAAGGTTATTTATTGACGAAAGTGTTCAATCTTATTTAGCGATAAATTTTCATTATAGTTTAGCATTTACATATTTTTAGATTAACATGTAAAATAAAATATATTCCGATTTCGAATATTTATATATTTCCAATTGAATCAAATAAATTAATTACTTTTCTTATAATTAAAATAATACATACTTAATGGCCACCAAAGTACGGTAAAGATTGGATAAACAGCCCAGATTTCTTGTGGTGAAAAGATAGCATTAATGCTGATAAAAAATAGACTAATAAACAAAGAAGCAGAGATAGAGAATCCAAAATAGGATTTTCGTTTTATGTGGTAAAGGGAAAGCGGCCACCAAAGAATCGCGAAAGCCGGAAAAATAAACCATGGAGTCTGAGGAGCTAAAAAGATATTTAAAATTATATAGTATAGAATAAAAGAAAAACTTCCTATAAGAGCTGTGGTCATGCTTTTTGCTCGCTTTCCAAGCAACATAAGGGCCGGCCACATTACAATAGGTTCCACCGTATAGAAAAACCACGGATAACTAGGCATATCAATATAGTTCTCTGTGATAAGAAAAAGCAAAAGCAGAAAACTTCCTACCATAGAGAATAGCGTATATTTCTTTGCATATACGCAGTACAACCCCAGTGGAAATAGCACTAATATGAAGACTGGATAAATAAACCAGGGGTATTGAACGCTTGTAAAATAATTGACTAGGATTAAAAATACAATGGTCATTACACTGCCTGTAGCAACAAATCCAATATCATATTTCTTCAATTTTTACTCTCCCCTTTCACTTTCATCCATCTAAAATACATCGTCAACGGCCACCAAAGCACAGCAAAGGTCGGATAAACAAACCAAATTACATGAGATGAATAATAGAAATTCATAAAGACAAACAAGGCAATGATTAATACACTTCCCCAAATCGAATATTCTAGGTTTAATTTAGTATTATTTTTCTTATTTGATTTCCCTGGTTTTGCGGACTTATTGACCCCAAGTTCTTTTGTCAAGTCCTCGATATCTCCAAATTCAACAATGGCTTTATTAATTGCATCCTCTTCAGCTTTCCCTTGTTCCATTAAGTCCCACACTTTTTCTTCGAGGTTTTGTAGCACTTCCTGCATAATCGATGCTTTTTGTTCACTTTCTGGAACATCTTTAAATAAGTCGTTTACATGTTGCGTTAATCGGTTCAATTAAATCCCTCCATAAATAGATCAATAATTTCCTTTGTTTCTTGCCATTCAACGACCGTTTCCTTGAAGAATGCCTTTCCTAGCGTAGTGATTCGATAATACTTTCTTTTCCCTCCCTTTGAAACACTTCCATAATATGATTCAATTAATTCCTTTTTCTCCAATCTTTGAAATACTGCATACAGCGTAGCTTCTTTTATTTGAAATTTGTTACCTGTACGCAAACTGATCTCCTTCGATATTTCAAAACCATAGCGATCTTTTTCCATTATTAATCGCAGAATAATGGAATCCAAATGTCCGCGAATAATATCACTTCTAATCAATTTGTCACTTCCTTGCCTGCAAACTACTCCATTACATAGAGTTCTATCTCATAGAGTAATTATAATGAACTGTACTCTATCTGTCAAAGTAATTTTTATATAAAATTTCAGGCGTGTTGATTATCCAATTTAATCCATAAAAATAGGGGAATTCGTTGATTGTAGCGAAGGCTTGCTCGCTTTCCTGCGGGAGTCGAGCAAGCCGCAGCGAAGATCTATATAAATGGTCCTGAAAATACAGGGTTTTTCAAAAATTACACCAAATAGGTATTCCTGATTTTTGTAAAATCAACACATGTGATAAAATTTACTACCACCCTACGAATAAAATCTGAATATTTAGTATTTTATTTTTAAAGTAACTATCATTGTTCGTAAAGCAGGAAAAAGTCGGGGCAAAGTTAAAGAAATTGATACTGTGATAGGTGCATATTCACGCATCTGCTTTGTTATGCACAGATATACAGCCACTATAAAATTAAATTAAAAAGCAGCATGAAACAGTTACTTTAGGAGCTCCCCTGCATCTAGTTTAAGTGCTATTTTGCACTATAAGTGACTATAAAAAAGCCCCATTTCTCAGCATTAAACTTGAGAAATGGGGCTCTTTTCGTTACTACGGAAGTGTCTACAGAACAACTTGGCATTCTAAAGTGCTTGGCAGCAACGATTATATTTTGAGACAAAATCGCAGTTTCCTTATGAAGGATCAAATTGTGCTCGAGTTGGTATACCGATCATTTTATAGACCCGCTCCATATCGATATGTTGCCGGACATGATCGGCTAATAATTGATAGGCAGCCTCTCTACGTTCTGCATCGGATTGGATTTGTTGGTCGAGTGGTTGCAATCCTTTTTTTACACGCAGTTGATTGACCATTTTTCGCGTAAATGCTTGATTGTTAAAGATCCCATGAAAATACGTACCAATCACTTGCCCATCCATCGCAATAGCCCCATCACAGCGGCCATCAGACAACTTCATAAATGGTACGCAATGATCATCTTCTATCACTGTTTGACCAAGGTGGATTTCATAACCTGTTAGTGACATCGTATCAAAAATAGTTGATACAGTATGACCGGACATCTGTACTGTTTTTTTATCCTTATTGAATATGGTAGTGACAGGTAATAGGGAAAGCCCAGTCGCGCTACGACCGTCCCCTTCGACTGCATAAGGATCTTGGAGCTCTCTACCTAATAGTTGGAACCCTCCACAAATTCCAAAAATGGATGTACCTTTTTTGGCGAGTTTTTGAATAGCTGAGGCGAATCCTTCATCCTTTAACCACTGTAGATCTTCTATCGTATTTTTTGTACCCGGAATGATCAGCAGATCTGGCTCCCCAAGCTCTTTTACATGACGAACTAAGCGAACCCCTACTTCTGGTTCATCAAAAAACGGATCAACATCTGTGAAATTTGAAATTCGTGGTAAACGAATCATGGCTACATCTATCGGAAACTCGCCTTGTTTTGGTCTTTTAAAGCGCAGTGAAGATAGAGCTAAAGAATCTTCCGCTTCGATATTCACCTGAATATATGGAATGATCCCTAATACAGGAATTCCTGTTTCCTTTTCAAGCCATGCAACGCCATCGTCCAATAGCTCTCTCATTCCACGAAATTTATTAATAATGATTCCTTTTACTCTAGCCCTTTCTGAATCATCGAGGAGTGCCAACGTGCCAATGATGGAAGCAAACATACCCCCTCGCTCAATATCGGCAACTAAAATTACAGCAGCATCCGTAGCATGAGCCATGCGCATATTCGCAATATCTCGGTCCTTAAGATTGATCTCAGCAGGACTTCCGGCGCCTTCTAATACCATCACATCAAAGTCATTTTGTAATTTATGTATAGATTGTTTCACAATGGGCATTGCCTTTTCGACAAAATCATTGCGATAGCTAGTGGCACTCATATCCATGAAGTGCTTGCCATGTACAATCACTTCAGAAACCATATCTTGTTTTGGCTTTAGTAAAATCGGATTCATATCTGTCGTGGCGATGACTCTAGCAGCCTCCGCTTGCACCCCTTGTGCTCTGCCAATTTCACCGCCATCGATCGTTACAAAAGAATTAAGTGCCATATTTTGAGATTTAAAAGGAACAACCTTCATCCCATCATCAGAAAAGATTCGACAAAACGCTGTACATATCATACTTTTTCCCACATCAGATGCAGTACCTTGAATCATTAAAGCTTTAGCGGTCATAGGCTTACGCTACCTTCTTCCATTAAAATTCTAATCCTTTGACAGCAGGTATTCCTCTTTCATAATAATGCTTGGTCGCTTCAATGGTTGACACTAAATCCGCTATCTCTTGTAATTCTTGTTTTGCATTTCTACCAGTAATAACAAGGTGCATCGTTGAGGGTCGATTTTGAATAGCCTCCACTACTTCTTGTAACGGTAGGACATCATCGATTGGAAATTTGTCGATCGATAAAGCATTATTTAGTTCATCCAGTACCAATAGATCAATAGAGGGATCCGCTAATGCAGCTTTCGCTTTTTTCCAAGCGATCCTTAAAGCTTCCCGGTGCTCTTCTGGTGTTTTCGTCCATGTAAAACCAATGCCCATTTGTTCGATTTCCACCCCTAGTTTTTTGAAAGCCAAAGCTTCACCATATGTACGTTCAGGTGATTTGATAAATTGCATATATTTCACCTGTAACCCTCTACCAATCGCTCGAAGTGTAACCCCCAGTGAAGCAGTTGTTTTTCCTTTTCCTTCCCCTGTATAGATCAAAACCAATCCTTGACGTGCCATTTTCACATCCCCCTTTTTCTATAACCAAGTTGTTTTTTCATCAAATGAGATTCTCTCTGTTGGAGGAACTTCTTTTCCCTCTTCAGGATATCCGATGAAAATAGTACCGATGACTTTTTCATTTTCGGGTGAACCGATAAATTGATGCATTCGTTCATCATGTACTAAGCCGACCCCTCTTGTCCGCCATACGAAGCCCAAGCCCAACTCTTGCGCTGCTAGCCACATCGAATGGATCGCACAGCAAGTCGCAAACATATTATCCTCTGAATCATCTGGTTTATCTGGAATTATTGCCGAAGTTACAACAATCGCAACAGGTGTCGTCGTGACAACTTTTAGAGAGCTTTCTACTAAATGTGGTTTTGTAGGAAAACGTTGTTGCAAGTACTCCGTCGCCATTTCTTCATATCGTTTCATCGCATCTCCTTGAATCACATAGAAATGCCATGGTTGTCGTAAGCGGTCATTTGGCGCATATGTCGCTACATCTAATAACTTTTCGATTTTTTCTTTTTCGATAGGCCGATCTGCATAGTTTCGAATGGCTCGACGGTTTTTAATCGCTTCAATAATCGTCATTTTCTGTCCCCCGCTAAAATTGTTTGTTTTTCAAACCATTTGATTTTTTCTCGTAATTGCACAACTTCACCGACTAATACCATCGATGGATTGTGGAATTTTTCTTGCGTAACAAGATCATAAATGGTTTCTAATGTTCCTGTGATAGTACGTTGCTGTTTTGTTGTGCCCCATTCGATCACTGCTACAGGTGTAGTGGAACATTTGCCATTGTCCATCAGCTTTTGACTAATATATTCAAGATTGCCAACACTCATATAAAAAGCGATCGTATCGATCCCACTTGCTAATGCCTGCCAATTTAAATGATCTTGTCCTTTTTCTTCACGACCATGACCTGTTACAATGGCGAAACTTGAAGCAAATTCTCTATGAGTAACCGGAATGCCTGCATAGGCTGGTGCCGCAATTCCCGCTGTAATCCCCGGAACAATTTCATAGTCAATACCATGTTCAACTAATACTTCGGCTTCTTCTGCTCCACGTCCAAAAACACAAGGATCTCCACCCTTTAAGCGTGTGACCGTTTTACCATCTAAAGCTTTTTGAACGAGTAATTCATGAATTTGTTCTTGGATCAGGTGATGCTTGCCAGGGGATTTTCCACAGTAAATCAGCTCTGCTCCTTCTTTCGCATGTTCCAATAGAGCAGGATTGACAAGACGATCATAGGCAATAACATCTGCCTTCTGTATACATTCTAATCCATAAACAGTGATCAGCTTGGGATCACCAGGACCTGCTCCAACTAAATATACTTTTCCTGGAGTCATTGAATCGTCCCCTTTTTCAATAATTTCTTCAATAGTTGATCGCGTTCTTGTATTTGTTTTGCTTTAGTTAGCGTTAAAAATTTTGAATCTAGTAATGCGGACAAAAGGACACTTTTTAATTCGGCATCTGTTATTTCATCAATAATTTGACGTCTTGCTTGTTGTAAAAATAAAACGTAGTCTTCATAAGTTTCATCATATTGTGTTTCTAACTCTTTCTTGATTTTTTGAGCAAGTTTTGGATTGGCACCGGATGTAGAAACAGCGATGGCTAATGGTCCCCGACGAACGACAGATGGAACGATAAATTGACTTAGATCTTCCCGATCGACAACATTACAAAGTTGATACGGATGAACAGATTGAGCTACGAATTCATTGATTTCAGAACAATTGGTGGCAGCAATGATCAAAAATGCACGATCTAGGTCATCTGGTGCAAATGTTTTCTTTCTCCATTCAATCGATTGTTCTTCCACTAATCGTTGAAGCTTTGGTGACAATTCTGGGCTCACTATTGTTATTTGAGGCTGTGCTTTTAACAGGCTAGTAACTTTACGTGTAGCCACTGACCCACCACCAACAACTACAACAGGCCGATCTGTTATGTTCAGCATGATTGGATAATAATTACCCATTTGTATTCACAACTTTCTTCTGGTAGTTTTTACATTGTTCGATCCATTGAGCAGCTAGTTGTGGGTTAGAAGCAAAATGAAAATGCGTATAGCCTGCGATTAAATTTTCATGCCTATAGCCTTCTCCTCGTTTTTTGAAGCGGCTTTTTGTTTCATAGGCATAATGAATATTTTCCGGTTTTGAATAAGTAGAATAATGGAATTCATGACCCTTTGCCTCTTGATCTTCCTTGATTAAAAAGTTTCCTTTTGTACCGAAGATTTCACGATATCCCAATGCAGCCCGCTTTGTTTGCATTTGTATCGTCCCCGGGATACACCCAACCATTTCAAAGCGCTTGCCATCTGTTGTGAAGATAGCCTCCGTTAAAAACATAAAACCTCCGCATTCCGCTAATGTTGGAATTCCTTTTGCTATCGCTTGTTGTATAGATTTCTTTACATCCGTTTGTTGCGCAAGCTGCTGCGCAAATTCCTCAGGGAAGCCTCCTCCAATATAGAGACCATCTGCATCAGCGGGTACTTCTTCACCATTTAATGGAGCAAAATACTCGATTGCCGCCCCGTTCGCTTGAAGTAATTCGATATTTTCTTCATAGTAAAAGTTAAAGGCAGCATCTTTCGCGACAGCAATTTTCACCTGCTGATCCTTTTGAACATCAAAAATACTTGGCTGAATAGCAGAAAGTTCAGGAGCCATCGATAACTCATAAATTTTTTCTAGATCAACAGTTGCACGGATCAAATCTCCCAACTGTTGAAAAAATGGTTGTAGTTCACCGCGTTCAATCGCTGGAATAAGTCCTAAATGTCTACTTGGCATTTCGATGTTTTGTTCTTTTTTTAGATAGCCAACCACTGGAATTCCACATTCTTGTTCCACCGCGGCTTTTACGATTTTATAATGTCCTTCACTTCCAACCTGATTCGCAATGACAGCGACTACATGGACCTTCGCATTGAAAAGTTGAAAACCTTTGACAATGGCCGCCACACTACGAGCCATGCTTGCACAATTCACGATAAGCAATATAGGACTTTTCGTTAAGATGCTGATTTCAGCTGTGGAACCTCGATCTTCTAATGGAGATTTTCCATCATAGAGCCCCATTACACCTTCAATAATGGAAATATCTGCATCTCGACTATTTCGTTCTAGGATGTCTACGACCGTTTTTTCATCAAACATCCAGCTATCTAAATTGCGAGAAGGTCTACCTGTAACTGCTGTATGGAATGTAGGATCAATATAATCGGGTCCACATTTGAATCCCTGAACTCGAAGGCCTTTTTGCTGTAAGGCAGCCATGAGCCCAATCGTAAAGGTTGTTTTGCCGACACCACTACCAGTACCGGCGATGACTAGTCTATTTGCTGACATCTTATTTTCCTCCTATCACGTTCTAACGGGCAGTAAGATCCCCATCTCAGGATTTAAAAAGAAACGAAAAAGATAGATGGAAGATCAACTGCCGCATGTGTCCGATTGGTTCGGGCCAATAGGATGTTGGTCCCTCAGGTGTTGCCACAGGACGTGGCGCTTTTCACCTGAGTTCTTCTATTTCAGTGGGGAAGAAGAAAACTCCACTGATGAAAGTTTCACTTTATCGTATCAATGCAACAGATATCGTCGTATTGCCTGATTTTTTCTTGACGAGTTCTAGATCTTCTGCACCAGTATAAATTCTGACGGCAGGCTCACTGACACCGTAGACACCTGTATATTTAAATACGGTGTCAGAAGGCGCCTCGATTTTCTGAGCATTCAATTGTTCTGGTTGATAATAGACAAATTCCCACCCATGTTTCGATGCAACCTGTAAAAAGCCTTCTTCATCTTTTTTTAAATCGATGGTACAAAGTGCTCTTACGCTTTTGACGGAAATTTGAAGTTCCTCTAATGTTTCTTGAATAACTTGTTCAATTTCTTCAGCAGAAGTCCCACGATTGCATCCCATGCCAATGACCACATTTTTAGGCCGATAAAGTACACCATTTTCAAGAATTTGTTCCTCTTCTTTGGTTAAAATACGGTGTGTAATCACAAGTGCTGCATCTGGTTTTGCCTCGATCGCTTGTTGAATGGTTGGATAGATTTTTAAATGATCAGGCATAGGGCTTTCTAAATGCCACCAATTGGTTTCACCAGATTCCTGAACGATTGCCACATGTTCTTCATTGACGACAGATGCACTAACGGGTGTTAGTTTTTCTGGTGAATCCCATTCCCACCCAAAACGTGAACCAAACAAATCAACAGGTATTGTTTTTTGCACATCAGAGGCAGTTGTAATAATCGCACGTGCATTCAAAACATGTGCGACCTCACGCGTTAATTGGTTGGCACCGCCAAGATGTCCGGAAAGTACACTAATGACATTTTCTCCACGATCATCTATTACAACAACAGCAGGGTCCTTTTTCTTATCTTTTAAAATAGGAGCGATCATTCGAACTACTGCACCAAGTGAAATGATTAGGATAATCCCTTTATACTGTTTGAAAAGAGTCGGAAGAAGTATTCGAACACTTCCTGAAAACAATTGAATCTGTTTTGTTTCTTCATCGCCTTGTTCAAACTTACTCATATAATACACATCTGAATGAATAAAAGAATGCAATTTTCGCGCAAGTTGTACACCATGCTTCGTAATGGCTACAATGGCATATGGATTTTGTTGGTTGACTTCTGGTTGAATCCCTTCTTGTAATTCAATCATTGTGGTGTCACACCTTTTCTAAATCCATGCGTAAATGTAGCATCATATAATTTGGAACGATATTCATCTTTGTCATATATATTTGGATCTAAAGCCCAACCGGCTAGGATCATCGCATGTTTTCGAATCCCGTTCTTACGCATATCTTCATCTAAATTTGCTAAAGTTGTCCGAACGATTTTTTGATCTGGCCATGAGGCTCTTTGGACAACCGCAACAGGTGTGTCATCCGACCAACCGGCAGCTTGAAGCTCTTTGACAATTTTTTTCGTTAATGTAGCACTTAAAAATAATGCGATTGTACAATGGTGACTTGCTAAATCCCGTAGTTTTTCGAATTCTGGTACAGGTGTACGACCTTCAGCTCGAGTCAAGATCAATGTTTGTGTTAAATCTGGAATCGTCAGTTCAGCTCCAACAGCCGCTGCAGATGCGAACACAGAGCTAACACCTGGAATGATTTCCACTTCAATACCAGCCCTTTTCAATAAGGCCATTTGTTCCATAATCGCTCCATACATCGCAGGATCTCCCGTATGGATACGTGCAACTGATTTGCCAGCATTGACACGATCAATAATGGCTTCAACCATTTCTTCTAAGTGCATACCCGCCGTTTTTAACACTTCTGCCTCAGGTTTTGCTTTGGCGATCAATTCCTCATTTACGAGGGAATCTGTGTACATCACAACATCAGCAGTTTGTAAAATTTGCAACCCTTTTACCGTGATTAAGTCTGGATCACCAGGTCCTGCTCCAACGATATAAATCTTCTTCATCATTTACGCACCACCATTAATGTTAAATATTCTAAATCTGCCCCTTCTAGTTCATCTATTGACCAAATCACTTCTTCCTCAGAAGTAACTTTGGTTACAACAGAAGCTTTGTCGAGTAAATTCAAATCTCTCAATACTTCAATCATCAAATCGATTACTTTTGCCACTTTGATAAAAACAACGGCATCATGATCTTCAATGGCTTTACGCATCACATCATATTCATCGGTAGCTGGTATAATCGCTACATGATCATCGCCATCCGCCAATGCAATACCGAGACGCGAAGCCGAGCCGTTAAAACTAGAGATACCCGGAACAGTTTTGACTTCGATCTCAGGGTGAAGTTGTTGCATCAGTTTCATCATATGGATGAATGTACTATACAAAAGGGGGTCGCCTTCTGTTACAAAAGCAACATCTTTTCCTTCTTGTAATTTGTCATAAACAATTTCAATGGTTTTACGCCATTCAGCATCTAAAATCGCTTGATCTTTTGTCATTGGAAAAACGAGTCCAAGCATCTCTTTTTCGCCTGGTCGTATGTATACATCTACAATGCGCTGCGCATAACTTTTACTGCCTTTTCTTTTTCTTGGGTACGCAATGACTGGCGTTTCTTGAATAACACGAAAAGCCTTTACTGTGATGAGTTCTGGATCACCCGGACCTACACCAAGACCATATAAAGTACCAATATTAGTCATTGATTTCTTCCTTTCTAGTAGCTGTTATCATATAAATAGGGTTAAGTGGTGTAAAGCGGTTCATCCCTAAAATCGGCTTATTGTGTGCTAACTGTGCATGTAGAATGCTCGTATGAAAATTCAATTCTTTGAAACATTCAAGTGCTTTATATAAATTTTCGATCGTTGCAGCATTTAGGACAATTCGTCCACCATCCTTTAATCGATCACAACAAACGTTCAGAAGGTCTGTCATATTTCCTCCCGTTCCTCCGATAAAGATAGCATCTGGATTCGGAAAAGTTTCTAAACCTTCTGGTGCTTTGCCATGAATGGCTGTAAGATCTGTTCGGAATTTATGTTGATTTTCAATGCAATTAGCTAAGTCACCTTCGTTTTTCTCAATGGCGAAAACTTGCCCATCACGTGCGATTCTCGCAGCTTCTATTGCTACTGAACCCGTGCATGTTCCGATATCCCACATAATACTGTCTCTTTGTAATTGCAAAGCTTGTAAACTCAATACACGAATTTCCTTTTTCGTAATCAAACCTTTATCGGGTCGTCTTTGTGAAAATTCATCATCTGGGATTCCGAATGTCCATTTGGGTGATGGTGCTATTCTTTTTAAAATGACGACATTTAAAGGTGAAAAATCACTGTTTTTCATTTCTTCTAAGGAGTACCAGCCTGTTTTTTCATCATTTCCCTGCAAATTTTCTGCGACGAATGCTTTATATTCCGTCATTCCAAATTGTAGCAAATACTTGGCGATCGTACTTGGGTTATTTTCTGAGTCTGTTAAAATCGCAATCTTATCATAGCCTTCGATTTTTTGAACTAAGCCTTTCATTGAACGGCCATGGACACTTGTAATATAAGCGTCTTGCCAACTTTCTCCTATTCTTGAGAAGGCTAACTGAATGGAACTCAGATATGGATATACTTCTATCTTTATTTTTTTGGATAAATACCCACCAAGTCCATAGAATAATGGGTCTCCTGATGCTAAAATAACTATATTTCTCGTATCATTTTGAATGGTTTCCACTAATTTTTTTAAGCCGCTTTTAACAACAAGCTTTTCACCTTTATAATAAGGAAAAAACGCTAACAATCTTTCGCCACCGATCAGCACATCACTTTCCTCAATCCACTTTATATACTGTGGTAATAAACTTGCTTGTCCGTTGTCACCTATTCCAATCAACTTAATCGATTGTGTCAATTCCATCAGCCCTTCCTAATAATTCACCCTTCATCGAATAGATAGCCGTATCCATCACAAGACCACCTTCTACATGTTTCAAAGAAGAAATGCAGCATGCCTCACACAAATGATCAAAAAATTTCCGATTGCCAGTTTCTATCATAATCTCACCGACATGTGATGCCGTATTTGCTGCTAAAACTTCATTTACAACTTCATCTGATGCCTCAACATCTTTCGCTAACTGTGCTAGAAATTCGAAGTTGATCGGTGCACTTTTTGAATGTACCATCATGACGCCTTGAGCAACCTTAGAAAATTTGCCCATCATTCCTACTAATGAAACTCTTTTGATCCCTTTCAGTTTACAATGCTTGATGGCAAATCCAACAAAGTCTCCCATTTCAATAAACGCTTCTTCAGGAAGCCCTTCATATTGTTTCATGGCATAACGTTCGCTTCTGCCTCCTGTTGTTAAGACGACATGATCATTCCCCGTTGCATGTGCAACGCTAATCGCTTCCACAACACTTGCTCTATAGGCAGAACTTGAAAAAGGGACTACTGTTCCACGAGTACCTAAAATAGAAATACCACCAATAATACCAAGTCGACCATTTAATGTGTTTTTGGCGATTTCTTCTCCATCAGGAACAGAGATCACCACTTTTACGCCGCGTTTCACGTTAAATTCGGATAAAGTTTCTTCGATGGTTGAATAGAGCATTTTACGAGGTACGGGGTTAATCGCTGCTTCACCAATTGCCACTGGAAGACCTGGTTTTGTCACTCGTCCGACACCAACACCGCCATCTAAGGTGATCCCTAACTCATGTTGCCAACTTACAGTGGAAACGATGGTTGCTCCATGGGTTGCATCTGGATCATCGCCACCATCTTTGATCGTTTCACAACTGACAGCATCATTGGTAAATAAGCTTTTCTCGATTGTAAAAGTTACATCTCTTCCAATCGGCAAATGAATCGTAGCCGTTTCTTGTGCCTCACCAGTGATGAGTGCCGTTAATGCCGCTTTCGTTACAGCTGTCGCACAAGCGCCTGTTGTGTAGCCATGACGCATTTGCGATGGATCTTTTTTATTTTTCTTTTGCATTTAGAATCGTTTTACACTTGATCAGCTAAAATGGAAATAGCATTTAAGGCAGCTACAGTAACTGTGCTACCACCTTTACGTCCAATATTCGTGATATATGGGACTTCTGTTACTTTAGCCAATTCTTCCTTGGATTCTGCGGCTGAAACGAAGCCAACAGGCATACCAATGATTAAATCTGGTTTTGCTTCGCCCTCTTGGATCAATCGAATAAGTTCTAATAATGCTGTTGGGGCATTCCCAATAGCGTAAATGCCTCCTTCATGCAATTTTGCGGCTTTTCGCATAGACATGATGGCACGAGTCACGCCAGCCTCTTTTGCCGCTTTTGCAACATCTGGATCAGAAATATAACAGTGAACGTCACCACCATATTTTTGGAATCGTTTATGCCCCGTTCCTACTTCGACCATTTGGACATCTGCAATAACGGGTTTGCCGGCACGAATGGCTTGAATACCTGCTTCAATAGCTTCAGGCCGAATAATGACACTTCTCCCTAAATCGAAATCTGCGGATGCATGAATAATACGGCGTACTACTTTCCATTCGTTTTCTGTAAAATCATGAGGACCATATTCTTCCGCAATCGTTGCAAAACTATGATCATAAATTTTATTAGGGTCAACAGTAACTGGTTTAAAATCTGATTTAGAATTCATGTTATTCCTCCTCGCTTTCTAATTTTGAAGATAGCTCTTGAATTATTCCTTCAAAATCAGAATGCATATTTTCATATTTTACTTTTGGTCTTGCTATCATGATTGTTTCAATGCCACACTCGAATGCGGCCTCCAATTTCTCATCAACAGAACCGACCTTGCCGCTTTCCTTTGTGATCATCAATGTGACATTGTATTGATAAATAAGTGCTACATTCAACTCTTTTGAAAAAGGTCCTTGCATAGCGATAATATCTTTTTGCGCTACCCCTAATGCCTGACATTTTTCCATATTATCAACTCTCGGCAGCATACGAGCAAGCACACGAGTATTTTCTAATCCTAATAAATATTTGGTGAAAATGCCGAGCGTTTTACTACCTGTCGTTAACATGATGACACCGCGTTTTTTGGCAGCAAGTGCTGCTGCCTCCTCATAGTCTTGAACGACAGTGACTAAAGGATGCGTGAAACTTTGACTTGCTCTTTCATAACGGATATAAGGAATTTTAGCTATTGAAGCTGCAGCTAAAGCGTTTTTGGAAGCCTCTTCAGCAAATGGGTGACTCGCATCAACAATTGCTTGTAAATGATGATCCTTGATAAATTGTGCCATTTGCTCCGCCGTTAAGCGTCCAACATTTGTGCTAATACCAGCCTCCCTTAAACTTTTGGCTGCTGTTTCTGTTACAACCGTTGCGATCACCTTCCAGCCGCTTTCTTCGATTTTGATGGCCAGTTCCCTTGCATCGCTTGTACCAGCTAACATGAAAATCATTTGTCAACACCTACTAAATAATCATGGTCGTGGTCAGTGTGATGATGGTCATGATCATGATGTTCGTGCTCGTGGTGATGACCATGGTCGTGATCATGATGATGCTCGACAAACTGAGCTGCATTCAAACGATACTGGCATGTATCACAATTCATCTTGACTTCACCTTGTAGCGATTCCGTGATGCGATCTTTCAGTACATTTTTTAAAGTTGGATGATAGCCAAAATAGTTAGCTAGCGTAATATCTATTTCTGGATAATTTACTGCATATGTTTGTCGCATATCTTTCATTCTTTCCATTAATATACCAGTGAATAGGAAATAAGGGAGCATAATGATTTTTTTCGCACCTAATTTCACACATCGTTCCATTCCCTCATCAACAGTTGGATAAGTGACCCCCATAAAAGCACATTCAACTGTCAATACATTAAGTTGTTCCCAAAGCATTCGAGAAATCTTATAGAAATCACTATTTGCATCTATATCACTTCCACCTCGTCCGATTAACAAAATGGCCGTATCGTCATTTTTTTCTTCAATCTGAAAACCCGTTTCCGTTAGGCGTTCTTTTAAGATCTCAAAAATACCTTCATGTACCCCAAGTGGTCTTGCGTAGATGATGTGAACATCTGGATATTTTTCTTTTCCTGCATCAATTGCAGCTGGAATATGAATCTTCGAATGTCCTGCTTGCAAAAGAATGATTGGCACTACATGAATTTCTGTTGCACCTTTTGAAACACAATGATCTATGCCTTGTGCGATATCGGGGGATGCGAATTCAAGGAAGCAGCTTTCAACAAGTAGATTTTTATCTAAAGTTGGTTTCAATTGTTCGACGAACTGTGTCACCTCTTCGTTTCCTGCTGCTAATCTACTTCCATGCCCTACAAATAGAATGGCTTTCATTTTTTTACCTCCATCATCATTAGTCACCACAAGGTGCTGGTTCAATCTTTATTTTTGGTGCTATATCTTGATAAATATATCCCTGAATATTTTTCACTCTTTTGAAATATTTAAATAATCGTTCATTTGGATGTGCATTTTCTTTATATTCTTTCATAATGTTTGAAATGACTTCTACGATTTTGTCTGGTTCAATGCCCTCTGCTACAGGCTGTCCGGGATGTGCAGTTCTTCCAACAGGTTTGGCCCCTAAAAATAAATCAAATTTCCCCTTTCGGTAAATAATGCCAATATCTTCATTGACCGCTTTATAACAAGCCATACCACAACCATTGAAGCCAATTGTCAACTCTTTTGGTAATTGCATACCACCCAATTTTTCTTGAATTTCTTCTGCGTAAGGAATCCCGCCCGTTTTTTCACCATCACAAAAATCACAAGCTTTTAATGTTAAAACATCTCCTACTGGTGATAGCAGGAAGCCTACATTTTGTAATTTGGATGTAATTTCATCGGGATTTGAAGTAGGTATTTTTAATAGAATTTGATGATTGGGTGTATATTCCATGGTGCCTTTTTCACCTACAACCATGGCTAAAGTCATCATTTGTTCGGGTGTAAACTTTTTATTGGCAACACCAGGACTTACAGCTAATTCAAATATTTCTTCAAAATCTTGATGGATGTATTGTGTAGTTGTAGTTTCAGGTTGTTTACCAGTCACGCGTTTTAAGGCTTCCAGAGCCATCTCATATGAATTTACTTTTGGATGCTCTGTCTTGATCGATTCAACCTTTGGGACTTTCTCAACAACAGCTACAGAAGATTGAATACGCTGAACACCTGTTTTTTGATCCATTGCCCATGGTTCAGCTTCCTCTTTTAAGCGTTGATGTGGTTTTAATGCTTGTTTATCCGCATGCAACGTGTATTTTCTTTGATAGCCACGTGGGGTAATCATTTTATTGTCATAAAGGAATGTGGAAGAGTTACCAATAATGACAGTCGTTAACATCCCGATATCATTTTCAAGCATTTCACTCAAGTTGGTAATCGTGATTTGCTGACGGTCACGATAAGCACTTTTCACTAATCCAACAGGTGTATCGGGTGATCGATATTGCAAGAGAATACGTTGAGCTTCAACAATTTGACGTGTTCTACGTCCACTACGTGGGTTGTAAAGTGCTATCACAAAATCCGCCATGGCGGCAGCTTCTATTCTTTTAGCAATTAAATTCCATGGTGTTAAATGATCACTTAAACTAATTGTGCAGGAATCGTGCATAATAGGTGCCCCTAATAGAGAGGCACATGAATTGATAGCAGAAATACCTGGAATGATTTCGATTGGAATCCCGTTTGCCTCGGTCCAACCTTTTTCGATTAACACCTCGTATACGAGTCCTGCCATACCATAGACTCCTGAATCACCACTTGAAATGACAGCTACTATTTTCCCGGTTTCTGCTTGTCGAACTGCTTCTTGAGCTCTTGAAACTTCCTCTGTCATCCCTGTGCTAATAATTGTTTTTTCATTCGTAATGAGATCTTGGATTAGTTCAACATAAGTTTTGTAACCAATGATAAAATCACTTTCTTGAAGTGCTTCTACTGCTCGCGTCGTAATATGTTTAAAATCACCAGGGCCAAAACCAACGACATATAGTTTACCTTGTTTTGCCATGTGAACTTCTCCCCTTTTTATTTATTTGTTTTTGTGAATCCCAATAGTGGCTGCAACTCGAGTTCTAGTTGTATGGATTTGTTCGTCCATCCCTAATTGTGTAATCTCATCTCGAATGGCGAGGGTGATTTCCTCTGCTCCTTTCTTCATACATGAACTTCCGTTACAAATGAATAAATGACTTTTCATTCCCGATAAATCCCAAGTTACCATATCCACTCTCCTTTTCATCCTATTTATCAATAGAAAAAGGAAAATAAAAAACCTTTATTCTTGGAATAAAGGTTTAAAAACTAGTTTGTTAGCTGGTACCATAGTTTTTACCTTTCCCTCCGAAAAGTATCGTACTTTTTAAAAGCAGGTTTCCTGGCTTACATTTCACTTTACTCTGATCTCTTCCCAGTCATTTGACCAGTGAGTTTTATCATTTCATCCATGTTTACAGTAGCGGGGGCTGCACCGGCTTTGAACCGTTTTCCCTATTATCCCTTGAAAATCTACAAGAGCACTTTTAAAAATAGTATGTAATTGTTCATTAGAAAAACAGGTGTATAGATCGATCAATTCAAAAAAACTTGTTGCATTATAATCAGCGAGTTTTCATCTCACCTGTTAGAAAAATTTTAAACTGTCATCATCATATACTATTTTGTCATGATTTAAAATATATTTTTTATCTTATAGACTGTTTTTCAATTTAAAAAATAGATTTCTTGTACAATATTTCTCTAAAATTTTAGTAATTAACTGTTATAAAACAAACTTTTATAATCATCAGAATTTCTTCTAATAAAAAGATAGAATTGGGCATATAATCGTGATACACTGGATTTGTAATATAACAATTCAATAAATTTTATGGTGCTGAATTTAGATATTTAGCTTAAAAGGGAAGTTTGTGCAAAACAAACGCGGTCCCGCCACTGTAAAGCCGAGTTATGCTTTTAAGATGCCACTGTCAATGATGGGAAGGTGAAAGTATAATGATGACGCTAAGCCAGGAGACCTGCCATGAAATGCGAATTAGTTTCAGCCTACGAGGATAGGTGTGAGAATAGACATGCTAAGCAATTAGTATTATTTTACTATTCATCAACACTTCTTCTATCCGTAAGAAGTGTTTTTTTATTGTCCTTATAGGGTGTGATGGAGGTGCAACAAAAGAAACTTTTAAATGTCACAATGGAATAAGTAATAGAGAGGATTGGTAAAATGAAAAATTTAAAAAAATATTTGAATTGGAAACTAGTTTATTTTCTTCTAGCCATTATGATTGTACCAAAACCAGCTTTTGCTATGCATATTATGGAAGGTTTTTTACCCGTTGAATGGGCTATTTTCTGGTGGGCAGTTTCCATTCCATTTTTAGTGATTGGATTCCGCTCCATCCGAAAAACAATTGTTGAAAATCCAGAAACCAAAATGATGTTAGGATTATCTGGAGCCTTTGCATTCGTATTATCAGCATTGAAAATTCCATCTGTTACAGGTAGTTGTTCTCATCCTACTGGTGTAGGCCTCGGTACTATATTATTTGGACCAATGGCTATGAGTGTGGTAGGTTTTATCGTTCTTTTATTCCAAGCATTATTGCTTGCACATGGTGGATTAACTACATTAGGTGCGAATACAGTTTCTATGGCGATTGTCGGTCCTCTTATTGCATACGGCGTATATAAAGGAGCTACTAAAATGGGATTATCTTTTTCATGGGCAGTATTTTTAGCCGCTGCACTTGGTGATTTGGGTACATATGTAGTGACATCTATCCAATTAGCACTTGCTTTCCCTTCTGATGTAGGCGGTTTCTTTGCTTCATTTACAAAATTTAGTGGCATTTTCGCTATTACACAAATTCCTTTAGCCATTAGTGAAGGGATTCTTACAGTTGTCATCATGAACTTCTTACAAAAATACAATTTAGCAGAGTTAAAAGCACTGAAAGTATTTAAAAAAGGAGCAGAACAACAATGAAAAAGAACTTATTGTTAATAGCATTAGTCATTATTTTGGCTGTTCTTCCTCTTTTCTTCCAAAAGGGTGCGGAATTTGGTGGTTCAGACGATCAAGCTGAAGCGGAAATAACGAAAATCGACTCTTCTTATCATCCATGGTTTTCTAACATTTGGGAACCGCCAAGTGGTGAGATTGAAAGTCTATTATTCTCCTTGCAGGCTGCTATAGGAGCAGGTTTTATCGGTTACTTTATCGGACTATCACGTGGTAAATCTAAAAAAGATGATAACAAAGAGGGCAAAGGAAAGCATGCTACTTATTGATCAATATGCTTATATCAATCATTTAGCAAAAACCCATCCCGTAGAAAAAATCGTTTTATCGCTCTTTCTTTTGATTTTTTCTTTGACAGTCAAGGATGCTTTGATTTCTCTTATTACTTTTTCGATGATGAGCGGACTCATTATTTTTGCAGCTAAAATACCTTGGACATATTATTTAAAATTACTTTGTATACCTGGATTGTTTTTATTGAGCAGCATGGTTGGAATACTATTCTCTTTTACTCAACATGCTGAATTGCTACACAGTTCGGTGTGGCAATTCTCATTTTTAAACAGCACTGTGTATATCACAACTCAAAGTATTCAAATGTGTATTCAATTATTTTTTTCGGTTTTAAGTAGTATTAGCTGCTTATATTTTTTAACGTTAACAACACCTGTCCATGATTTAATGCAAGTTTTAAAAAAATGCAGGGTACCACAACTAATGATTGAATTAACCGAGTTAACGTACCGATTCATTTTTGTATTTTTAGAAATTTCAGTTAGCGTTTTTCAGGCACAAAATTCAAGACTTGGCTATATTTCGATAAAAAGAGGCTTTCATTCTTTGGGAATGTTAATTTCCTCCCTATTCGTCCATGTTTTTCACCGTTCTAAGGAACTTTCAATAGCTATGGATTCTCGTGGCTATCATGAATCAGTGAATTTTCTTGAAGATTCTTATCATTATTCTAAAAGAAATTGGACTTTGATCAGTTTTGTCTTTGTACTCATCATTGGTGTTTACATTGAGTTTGGAGGAATCCTCGTTTGAATGATTTATACTTTGAAATTCAACATTTAACACATCGTTATGCCGATGGAACTGTAGCATTAAATGATCTATCTCTGACTATTTCCAAAGGTAAAAAGATCGCACTTCTTGGAAATAATGGTGCAGGAAAGTCTACACTATTTCAGCATTTAAATGGTATCCTTCAGCCGTCTTCTGGCAGTATTCTTTTTGAAAATCGCCCGATGAAATATGACCGAAAATCATTACTAGGATTACGTTCACGCGTGGGGATTGTATTCCAAGATCCTGATTCACAATTATTTGCTGGAAATGTACGTCAAGATATTTCATTTGGTCCATTAAATCTAGGTTGGTCTGAGGATAAAGTGAATGAAATGGTTGAATGGGCTATGACCGAAACAGAAGTTACTCCTTTACAGGACAAACCTATACATTTTTTGAGTTTAGGCCAAAAAAAGAGGGTCGCCATTGCTGGTGTATTGGCGATGAATACGGACGTTTTTATATTAGACGAACCTTCAGCTGGACTTGATGGGTATTATTCCAAGCAAATTTTACAGTTGCTTAATCAAATTCATCAATTAGATAAAACCATTATTTTATCCACGCATGATGTCCATTTTGCTTATGAGTGGGCAGATGAGATTATTGTCATGAGTGATGGTGAAGTGATTTATCATGGCGATCCTATTCATATTTTTAAACAAGAAGATTTACTATTAAAAGCACATTTAGAAAAGCCATGGATTTTTGAAATGGCAGAAGTTTTGCAAGCTAAGAACATCATTTCAAATATAAATGATTTTCCTAGAAATAAAGAACAACTGATCACCTATTTGAAATAGCCTTTCCCCCAATTGCTGCTAGTTTAAATAGTAAACCCGTTATGAAACTTCATAACGGGTTGTTCATTTATATTTATCTCGCGTTAACGTGGACAGTAAGACCCCGTCAATGCGGGATGAAGAAAACTCCCACTGATGGATGGAAGCTTCACTTTATCTAGGATTAACAGCAGTAAGATTCCACTTCAAAAGGAAGTATCAAGCAATCAGCGGCAGCTTTCCTCCTCATAAAATCACAATTGATTCGTTGAACACACAAGTTTGGGATGAAGAAAACTCCCAGCGTGTGTTTGTTTCATTTACGTTTAATGCCTAATCGTTTACTACAACCTTTGGCAATAACGCTTTGATCGCTGACTCATTCCCTTCATGGAAGGCTTTTACAATGGCACTACCTACGATTACACCATCTGCCATTGCTCCTATTTTCTCTACTTGTTCAGGTGTCGAAATACCGAATCCGGCAAGAACCGGAATATCACTGATTTCTTTAAGATTATGCAAATGCGCATCTAATGACTTGCCAAATTCATTGCGAACGCCAGTAATCCCATTAACAGTAACTGCATAGATAAATCCTTCCGCCGCCTTCGCGATTTTTTCAATTCGGTTTTGAGGACTCGTCAAGGATACAAGCTGAACCAATGCGACGGGAGATGTTATCAACTTTGATCGAATCATTTCAGATTCTTCTACTGGTAAATCGGGGATGATCAAACCGGCAATACCCACTTCCTCACACTTTGCAACAAATTTTTCAATGCCATAAGCAAGGATCGGATTCAAATAACTCATAATAATAAGTGGTACTTGAATGTCCTCTTTAAATTGAGCCATTTCATTTAAAATTACTTTTAAGTTTGCCCCTTCTTTTAATGCACGACTTCCAGCTTCTTGAATAACAGGACCATCTGCAACAGGGTCTGTAAAAGGAATGCCTAATTCAATAGCAGTGACACCCTCATTTTGTAAAAATAATATTTGCTTTCGAATAGCTTTCAGCCCGCCATCTCCTGCCATGATGTAAGGAATAAATGCTTTTTGACCGGCTTTTATTTTCTTTTCAATTGCTGATTGTAAAGGTTTAGTTGTCATGATTTTCTGCCCCCATTGCTGCTCGAACTGTTTCAACATCTTTGTCTCCGCGACCGGATAAACAAATGACTAAAATTTCATCAGGTTTCATCTCTTTGGCGATTTCAGCAGCGCGGTAAATGGCATGTGCACTTTCCAATGCTGGGATAATGCCTTCCGTACGGGATAATAATTTTAATCCCTCTAATGCTTCATCATCTGTGACTGAAGAATATTTTACACGACCAATATCATGTAAATAACAATGCTCTGGACCTACTCCAGGATAATCTAAACCTGCTGAGATTGAATGAGCCTCTTGGATAAAGCCATTATCATCTTGCAATAGGTACATATATGCTCCGTGCAACACGCCTTCTTTTAATTCGGCAAAAGCTGCTGCATGAAGCCCCGTTTGGATGCCACTTCCCGCAGCTTCGACACCATATAATTTGACGGATTCATCATTGACAAATGGATGGAACATACCGATAGCATTACTGCCTCCCCCTACACAAGCGACGATAGCGTTCGGTAATCTACCTTCTTTTTCAAGAATTTGTTTTCTTGTTTCATCACCGATAACTCTTTGGAAGTCACGCACAATACGTGGGAATGGATGTGGTCCTAAAGCTGATCCTAGAATATAATGCGTATCTTCTACATTTGTGACCCAATAGCGCAGTGCTTCATTGACAGCATCTTTTAAAGTGCCGCCACCTTGGTCAACAGAAACAACAGTTGCACCTAATAATTCCATACGAAATACATTCAATGCTTGGCGTCTGACATCTTCTTTTCCCATGAAAATAACACATTCTAAATCAAAAAGTGCACAAACGGTTGCCGTCGCAACACCATGTTGACCTGCCCCTGTTTCAGCAACAATTTTCTTTTTGCCCATTCTGAGCGCAAGAAGTGCTTGACCTAAGGCATTATTGATCTTGTGTGCTCCCGTATGATTCAGATCTTCACGTTTCAAATAGATTTTTGCTCCACCTATTTTCTTTGTTAAGTGTTCCGCATAATAGAGTGGATTTTCACGTCCCACATAATCTTTTAAATAATATTGTAATTCCTCATGAAAAGATGGATCTTTTGTCGCTTCATCATAAGCTGTTTCTAATTCATTTAAAGCCGTCATCAATGTTTCTGGCACAAATTGACCACCAAATTTGCCATATCGTCCCGCTTTTTGTTCACTTAGTTCTTTTACCATTTACAAGACACTCTCCTTTTGCTGCTTCGATAAATCTTTTGATTAGAACATGATCCTTTTGTCCGTTTTTTTCTACACCACTGGACACATCCAACATATAAGGGTTAGCAATATCAATGGCTTGTTTGACATTTGAAGCGTTTAATCCCCCTGCAAGGATAATTTTTCGCTCTTTTAATGCTGGATGGTTGAACAACAAGTTCCAATTGAATGTTTTCCCACTGCCACCTGCAAACTCAATACCAGGTGCATCGAACAACAAATAATCTGTATCATAGGTAGATGCTCGTTCAATGTCCTCTTCACATTTCACAGAACAAGCTTTTATGGAAGGAAGACCTAGTCTTTGAATCTCTTCATTTGTTTCATGACCATGAAATTGAACATAATCTAATGGCACTTCTTGATAAGCCTTGACAATAAATGCCGGCTCCGCATCAACAAAGACACCAATTTTTAATACACTCGCTGGAACAGCTGTTGCTAATTGGGCCGCTTTTTCAATAGAAACTTGTCTTTTACTTTTCGCAAAAACAAATCCAATCGCATCAGCCCCTGATTGAACAGCCGTATTTACATGTTCTTTGTTCATCAAGCCACATATTTTTACTTTTGTCATAGTGCTACAACACCCTTTGGAACTTGTAATGCTGTTAATGTTGTTTCAACATCATTACTTCGCATTAGCGTTTCACCAACTAAAATAGCACTAACACCACATGCGGCAACAAACTTCGCATCTTCAACCGTTTTCATACCACTTTCGCTGATTAACACCCGTTCCTCTTGAAAAGGAAATTTTTTGGCAATGGTTGCGGTATGTTGCAGATCCACTTGAAATGTCTTTAAGTCCCGATTATTAATGCCAATTATTTTCGCGTCGATTTCTAAAGCTGTTTGAAGTTCTTTGTCGTCATGTACTTCAACTAACACATCTAGATTTTTGGATGTTGCGTATTGGTACAGGGATGCTAGTTTTTCCTTTGATAACGCAGCAACGATCAATAAAATAACGGAAGCGCCATGGAATTTCGCATAATCAATTTGTATTTCATCAATAATAAAATCCTTACAAAGTACAGGGATTTGAACAACATCTGTCACATTTTTTAAATCTTCAAATGTTCCCTTAAAAAATGGGGTGTCTGTTAAAACAGAGATACATGCAGCACCCGCCTTCTCATATAATAAGGCTTGTTTTACTGGATTTACGCCATTATTAATGATCCCCTTTGAGGGTGAAGCTCTTTTAATCTCAGAAATCACTTGAAGTGTTTTCGCACTTTTTAACTTTTCATAAAGCGAAGGTCGAATTTTTTCCTCAGATTGTTGTAAAAGGTTTTCTTTTTTTAATCGTTGTACTTCTTCCCTCTTTTTTTCAATGATTGTATCTAGGATGGTGGTCATAATAGTTGCTCCTTTCGATGTGCTTCGCTAAAGGCTATGACGGCTTCTAATTTTTCCAATGCTTTGCCAGACTCAATCGTATCAATCGCAAGTTCTACACCGTCTTTTACTTTATCTACCTGACCATATGCAAATAATCCAATACCTGCATTTAAAGCGACAACATCAAAGTAAGCATCCCTTTTTCCTTTTAACAATTCTTTTAAAATCACGGCATTTTCTTCAGCATTCCCACCACGGATGGCTTCTATCGGAGCTTCTTTTAAGCCAACATCTTCGGGACGGAGGGAGAATGGGATTAAATCACCATGATCTACAAGTACTAATTGGTTTTCACCAGCTAATGATGCTTCATCCATGCCACCTGCCCCATTTACGACAACAGCGCGTTCTTTACCAAGTATTTTCATGACCGTTGCATATTCCATCAAGAAATCTGGACGATAAATACCTGTAAATTGTGTTGCTAAGTCAACGGGATTCGTTAAAGGACCCACTAAATTAAAAATAGTTGGTTTGCCAATCTTTCTTCTCACTTGACCAATTCTTTTTAATTTGGGATGAACATTTGGCGCGTATAAAAAAGTAAGATTTTCTTTATCTAAAAGCTCAATTGTTTCTGGAATTGTAAAGTTTGTATGGATTCCTAATGTTTCTAGTATATCTGCACTTCCAGCTGCACTTGAAATTTTGCGGTTACCATGTTTTGCGATTTTTACACCTGTTGCCGCTAATACAAACGCTGCTGTTGTACTGATGTTAAAGCTGTTACAGCCATCTCCACCTGTCCCACAATTATCGATATATCGTCCTTCTTTTGCGGGAACATTTAATGCAAAGGATTTCATGACCGTTGCAAGAGCTGCTACTTCAGAGGCGGTTTCCCCGTTTTGAGATAATGCGATTAAAAATTCTTCAATTTCCTCAAGGGGTGTTTCATCTTGAAACATTTCTGTAGAAGTATTTAACATTTCTTCATACGTTAAATGTTGACGATTTTTGAGTTGTTCAATTGCTTTTTTCATATTTATCTCTCCTCATTTTCTTTACTGTGCATTTGATCATACAGTTCAAGAATTTGTTTTGTGCAATATCTCTAAAACCATATATCTGTTCGAGATTGAGAAATGATGATAATTTTCTTTATGTTGCTGAGGGAGTCGATGAAATAAAAAAGCCCCCATGAAAGAATAATTCTTTCATGAGGACGATACATACCGCGTTGCCACCTCAAGTTGAAGTTCGAAAACTTCCCCTTAAAATCTGTAACGTAGATTAAACGTCATTCGCTACTCACTTTTTCACGAATGCTCTCCTAAGTCCATTCACATAGATCATTGGTCAGCTTTCCACCCACCGCTAACTCTCTTGACAATGATTGCATATGCTACTATTCTTAATCTTCAATTTCTCAGCTATGCTCAACTATTCTCATCTCAACTCAAAAGGCCAACCTTGCTATAAAGTTGCTACCTATCGAACAATGTTTAATGTAATTCTATTCATTCTAATGAGATATGTCAACATTTTTTTACTATTTCCATAGAAATATATTTTAATTTTCAATCAATTTCAATTTACTTTTAAAAATGCTCTTTTAAAAATGTGATGAGACCTTGTTGAATATCAGGCGTCACGCCATGTCCATCTTCAAAGGATTGAAATGTAACGTCTGCGCCCTGTTCGGCAAAAAAGTCTCGACTTGCCTCTCCCCATTGATAGGGAAGTACCATATCATATGTGCCATGTGAAATGAATACAGGTAGCCCTTCGATAGAATGCTTCTTATACTCTGTTTTCACAAATTCAGGAATGTATCCGCTCAATGCAACAATTCCAGCTAATTTTTCTTTTCCCATCGCAAAAGCTAAAGATTTGGAAAGAATAGCCCCCTGACTGAAACCCATTAAAAAGATTTTTTCTGCATCGATCGGATATTCAGTAATAGCTTCTTGGATAAAGTTCATAATATGCACAATCACTTGATCAAATACATGACGATGTGGTTTTCCAAATTCTTCAATCGTAAAAAAAGCATATCCCGGTTGTTGAACAATAGGACCTTGTAAACTAAAAATAAAACATTGATCCTTGATCTCGTCTAGTAATCCTGGTAAATCATGTTCGTTACTTCCCATACCATGCATGAGGAACACTGCGGGATATAACTTTCCCTGTTCTACGTCCTCTGGTGCTGAATATATAAATGTAAATGGAGAATTCATGTATATCTTCCCTTCGAGATAATTTAATTTTATGATAGCATACTACTAGTAGTATATTAAAATATTTACTCATAGCTTTATAAACAGAATTTCCATTGATTCATTTTTCACATGAATAGACAAATTTAAATCTTGAAAGTGTATATGTGGAAAATGTAGTTTTTCTATCTTTTTTTGAATTATGAAATGAAGTTAGTATGATATAAACTATGGTGAACGGATCAGATTCAAGCGTTTTTTTAACTTAGCGAATGGAAGATATGATCAATTCTATATTGATGTTTGAATTTTCTAATATTTATATGTAATAATAAAAAGGAAAAAAGGCAGGCGGTATAATGGAGTTTATTATATTTGATTTAGAATGGAATTCAGTTTTTCGAAATGGTAAATTATACAACCAAGATATTACAGAAATAGGCGCTGTTGAGGTAAGCGAAGTAGATCAGCGATTAATATTAGGAAGAAAATTTCACTCTTATGTAAGACCACCCCAAAAAATATCACCTCAAATTAGGCAATTAACAAATTTACAGGAAGTAGATCGTTGGTTAGCACATAAATTTCCTATTGTTCTAAAACATTTTTATAAATGGCTCGGGCATAAATCATACATATTTTGTTCTTGGGGAGAACAGGATCGCACTGTATTGCAAAAAAATTTACGATTCTATCAACTTAGGGGGAATTATTTTACACAATATTTTGATTTGCAAAAGGCATTTTCGGTTTTAAAAAATCATCAAAATGGAAACCAAATAGGTTTGCTAAAAGCAATAGAAACTTTAGGCCTAACCTTTGAAGGAACTCCTCATTGTTCAGTCGATGATGCTTTTAATACAGCTAAAGTTTTTATGAAAACTTTTCATCAATTGTCAATCCATCCTGAGCCATTTCTAAAAAATTGGCAAGATCATGAGTATAAAAAACAAATTTTGAATATTATAAAACTACGAAAAGAGCTGGACTTTAGCTATCAAGAATTGTCAATCATTTCGAATATCAGTCAAGAAGAACTAAAACAAATAGAAACATTTCAAGTGCAAAAAAAGCAAAAAGAAATTACAAGGTTAGTTAATTTACTTTATGCTATGAAAGCTAAGGGACTTTGAATAATAGGAAAAATTATTACGATTACCCTATTCCTAAACTTTTTAAATATTTATTCATGAATACATACAGACTGCAGACAAAGCCAAATTTTGAGTATGCCTGCCAGTCTTTTTTCAATGAAAATAGAATTCACCGATTTACGCTTTGAAAAACAGTTTTAATGGATATAGGTGAATTTCCATTCTTATTTGCACTTTGATATCGTTAAAGTTTAACGAATGAATACCATCTAAAAGAGTGCATAATACTTTTCCTTAATGCGGTTTGTTTTATTTAAAAATATAGACTATCGAGGTTTATAAAATAAACTATATTTTAGATCATTTAAATTTGTTTTGCTTACATAAAAAATCATGTTTTGTATCAGTCTATTGTTATAACTAAGTTTAAAAAGGATGAGTCAAAATGCGGAAAACGATCATTGTGATGTTACCGATTGTAGCTAGTTTTTTATCTGAACCTTTTGTGAGCAGTGCAGTTGAAAAGGATTTTGAAGAGTATTATGTTGATATTGGCTACACTGATATAGCAACTGCTCTTATAGATGGGCAAAAACATTTCAAAACGGATATTTCTTTGCCCTCAAAATTGCCGGGAATTTCGTTTACACATGCATTTGGTCGACTTAATGATTTAGATGGAGAAGTAGATGATGAATTAGAATTTGAATTTTTAAATGCCCAAAAAGATCAGAACCATTTTAAAATTTTGATCAAACCAGTTCAATATAAAGAGAAATTTGAAGAAAAGAACATCAAACAAAAGATCAAAATGAATAATGGCAGTGAAGCTATATATAGTAAAAGCTTAACTGGATTCGATACATTAGTTTTTGAAAAAAATAACTTACAATATATATTAAGCATGGATGAAAGCAGTAACTTAAAGTCATCGATGGACAGTTTAGTTGAGATAGCAAATAGCGTAAAGTAAACTGTCACAAGCAGTTGCTCCCAGGTCTGGCTCTACATGAAAAAATTTTCAAACAATAAAAGACTTGACCTAGTTTTTGCTAGGAACAAGTCTTTTGGTAAAAATTTCACTTTATGTTTTGTGCAGGTTAAATCTTGTGTATCCTAGTTAATCAATAGCGAAGTTCCTTTTTTTAAACAAGCCTTTTAAAATTCAAAGGAAATCTTCTATACATTAAATTTTCCTGTTTCTTCTTGAAGATTCTGAGCCAACTTGGCTAATTGTTCAGCGGCAGTTGCCATTTCAGTCATTGTTGAAGCTTGTTCCTCTGTGATAGCAGAGACGTTTAACGTATGATCGTTTGTTGCAACCGCTTGTTTACTGATTTCCTGAACTTTAAAAGTCACTTTTGTCAGCTTATCATATGCATTTGTTGTACTAAAACTAGTTTGCTCAATCGTTTGTTTTAATTCCAGAATTGCTTTTGCAATAGTATCAAAATTTACCCCGGCTTGTTGAACAGAAACAATCCCATTCTGAGCAATAGAACGACTTTGCTCCATCATTAAAATCGCTTTATTAATTTGATTTTGGACATTATGCACAAGTGTTGCAATCTCCTGAGAGGCTTGACTTGTTTGTTCAGCGAGTTCTTTCACTTCTCCAGCTACTACTGCAAAGCCCTTTCCTGCTTCTCCAGCTCGTGCAGCTTCAATAGCT
This sequence comes from Rummeliibacillus sp. SL167, assembly GCF_007896505.1. Lineage (NCBI taxonomy): Bacteria > Bacillati > Bacillota > Bacilli > Caryophanales > Caryophanaceae > Rummeliibacillus > Rummeliibacillus sp. SL167. Next base: position 1,016,003 of record NZ_VCBM01000001.1, read on the forward strand.
GCGTTTAAAGACAATAAATTGGTTTGCTCTGTGATGGATGAAATGAGTTGGCTCATTTTCTCTATTTTTATAGAATGAACGCTTAAGTTACTAACTAAATTAGCTGAATCTTCTATCTGCGTATGCAAGTGAGTAAATTCATCAACAAATAATGAAATTTGTTTTGCCCCTTCTACTGCTAAATCAGATGTAGCAGCTGAATGGGTTACCGTACTTTCTAGGGTATTTTTAACGTCTGTCATTTCATTAGCCAATTGAGTAGTTGCGGATTCTAATTGATCACTTACAACCTGCTGTTTAGTTGTATTTTCTGCGACATCTTGAATAGAAATAGCTACCTCTGTTACGGAATGGTTGACCTCTTGCACGCTTGCAGTCAACTCTTCTGCGGTGGAAGCAACTGTTTCAGATTCAGTTAAAATGCTTTTGACCATTTTCCTTAATGCTTTGACAGAATGATTATAATATTGCGCCATCTCGCCAAATTCATCTTTAGTAGCAACAGACATTGTTTGCGTTAGATCTCCTGTGGCAAGATGACCTAAATGCTTATTGATTACCTGTACTTCACCACGCATGTAACGGGCTAACAAATAAATAATAATTGCAATCAATACTATCAAAACAATACTGACCACAATTTGTTGGTAGACCATTCCTTGTACATCTGCATATAACTCTTTTGTTGGAACAAGTAATACAAGTTTCCATGGTACACCATCTATTTTCTTATATTGTAATGTATAATTTATCCCTTTAATAGTCGTTTCCATTAGTTGTTGCTCTTTTGAAAATTTTTCAATAGGAATTTTTAAAAATTTTTGGACGGTTTCTTTATTAACCTTCTTAGCATCAGGATGTGTTAAAAACTTTCCGTTATGATCCATTAAAAATGCATAACCACTATCTCGTATTTTGACATCTGATACAATCGATTGTATGGAATCTAGCACGTAGTCACCTGTAATAACCCCAATTGGAGTTGAATTTTTCACTACTTGAACACCAAATGAGATAAACATTTTTCCTAATGATTGATCGAAATAAGGCTCTGTATAGGTTATTTTTGATGATTGTATGCTATCTGTATACCACTTTTGCGTATGAAAAGCATAAGAAGGTTTTTCATAGACATTTGTATAAACCATTTTTTCATTTTCTTTATATACATACGGTCCAAAGTTTTTTCCACCAGCTGCATTTTTTTCAAGCCAAAGTCCCATTCCATAAGTTTCTTTATTGGATGGGAGTAATTGCTCAGCAAACTGTTTAAATTGCTCCCTTGTCATCACTTTATCCGCAGATTCTATAGAAGATTTTGCACTATAAATGAGCTGTTCGTGTGAGTGTAATTTATTTTCTACTGAATTACCTACATTGTCTGCTAGCAACGCCATTTCGTTCTCAATTGATTTTTGCAATTCTTTAGATGCACTAATATAGTTGATGATGGACATTCCAGCTAAAAAAATTGTAATAATGGGAAAAAGTATACCGATTTTTAGAATGAGCTTAAGGTTCCCTAATAGCTTTTTCATTCACTTTTCTCCTTTGTATTTGGTTTTAAAAAACATGTTCATTTATATTTTTCAACTTCATGCTCACCATCATGGGCTTCATCTTTATTTTAGTTTAAATATAGCTAATGTTTGATTTAAATCATCCGTTAATTGACGTAAATCTGTTACTTTTTCTCCCATCTTTTTAAAAGATGTCAGTTGTTCTGCTGTTGAGGCTGATATTTCTTCCCCTCCTGCTACAGATTGTTCGACTACCGCGCTAATACTTTCCACATTTTGAAGCACTTGAGTCCCTCTCTTTTTTGACTGTTGAATAGCTGACTGTAAGCTTGTTAATTCGGTCGCAATTCCTTGGACTTTCTTCTCAATATGATCAAATGTTTTGTTTACTTCTTCCATTGACTGACGCTGTTGATTCGCAATAGTTACACCGTTTGTGACGGATTGTGAGATATCAACGATGCCAGTTTGGATGAGCCCCACCATTTCAAAAATTTGTGATGTCGCTTTTGTTGACTCTTCTGCCAATTTCCTCACTTCTTCTGCTACAACAGCAAAGCCCTTTCCAGATTCTCCGGCACGAGCCGCTTCAATAGCTGCGTTTAAAGCAAGCAAATTTGTTTGATCCGCAATATTTGAAACAGTTTGTGCCATATCCCCAATATTGGATGTGTAATGAACAAATAATTTTGTCGCTTCTTCAATTTGTTGCATAGTCTCTTTGTTCTTTACGATTAATTCTTGCTGAATGACCATCACCTGTTGACCAGATTGAATGGCTTCTACTGACTCCTCTCCATATGTAACTACTTCCTGTGAGCGTTCAACATTTGTTAGCAATTCAAGATCTACTTGTTCAATAAGTGACACAGCTTCTTGTAAATCTTCTGAAATAGTTTGAAAGCCCACTGATAATTCGTCAGTAGCAATAGCGACCTGATTACTCATTTGTGTCAAGCCACCATTGTCTGTTTCAATTTCTTTAGCAAATCCCTCAACTTCTTTACTAACTTTTTCAATAGAAAATAAAAGTCCCTTTAGCTGCTTGACCATCAGCGAAAAGGAAGTAGTTAGCGTACCCACTTCATCCTTTACTGCATATTTAAACAACTCCACATTTAAGTTTCCTTGTGAAATTTGGCTTGCATGAGAAGCAAGATTCTTTAATGGTTTAGTGATTGATCTCATCATCTGGATACTAATGATGATTGCAACAATGATTAGAGCAATACTGCCAATCACTACGGATGTAACTATAAATGATATTTTATTTTCTAAATTTTTTTGAATAGTATCATAATCATCATTCACATATAAATTAAGTAAATATATATCATTTAAAATACCGTCTATTCGGATCGATTGCTTCTTTGCCTCCGCTTGATTTTTTGTATTTAAAAAAGTAGTCGTTTCTTTTTTCCATATGTTATATTTTTGGCTTACTTTTTTAAAAACTTTGACGCTATCTGCATCTGTTAATTGTTTAGATAATTGTTTCATAAGCAAATCAATTTTTTCTATATTTTGCTCTACTTCTGCTTTGTTAGCATCTGTGACTGTAAAAGAAAAATTATTGATGGCCTGCTTAGTCATACTCATGTTAGCATCCAATTTTTGTACATCTATTAAAATCGCAACATTATCCTTATTTGATGATTGAATAGCAACCATATTGAACAATATGAACGCGATCATTAAAATTGCCAATAATAATCCAACTAAAGAGTTCAATATTAATTTCTTTTTGAGTGTCATGACTGATAACCTCCCTAATAATTACCATTGGTCAGTTTTTCTTTTTCTTTCTTCAAACGATCTTCTTGTTCTTTTGTTAAAGAAACAACCCTAATAGGAGCCAGTCCCACTCCATTTTCATCTATCCCCAATTCTTGCTGTTTCTTAGTCACTACACCTTTTTTGGTCAGTTGTGCCGCGATTTCAAACAAAGCCACATCTACATGTTTCAACATGGATGTCACTACAGCTTTTTCTGCATAGAAATATTGATCGGTATCTACACCAATTGCTAAAACTTTTTCTTTTTGTGCTTCTTTCAGCATCCCTACACCTGTAAAGCCAGCTGCTGCATAAATTACGTCTGCTTTTTGGGCAATCATCTGTTTTGTTATTTGACTACCAAGCTTGTCATCTCCAAAGTTACCTGCATATTTTTCAATAATCGTAATATTAGGTTTAACCACTTTAGCACCTTTCTGAAATCCTTCAGAAAATTGTTGAATAGTGGGAACATCGTCTCCACCTATGAATCCCAACACATTTGATTTCGTTGTTAATGCTGCTACAACGCCAGCTAAATAGCTTCCTTGATCTGCTTTAAAAGTAATCGAACTAACATTTTGAAGGTTAGATACGGCATCAATAAGAACAAACTGCTGTTTAGGGTATTTTTTTGCTACTTTTTCTAAATCTTCCTGAACCATAAATCCTAACCCTACAATGACATCATTGCCCTGTTTCACAAGTTCGGTTAACCCTTTTTCATAAGTTTTTGTATCTTTGATTTCTCGATAATCAAACAAAATTCCTAATTCATCACGTGCTCGAACTAATCCCTTAAAAGCCGAATCGCTAAAGGATTGATCGCCAAGTCCTACATCTGAGAGCATAATGCCAATCTTCATTTTATCTTTCACATGATCAATCTGACTTTCTTGCCCTCTGCCACATCCAGATGAAAGCAATATACCTATTAATATCAGTAATAGACATCTACGCCCCATAACGATCACTCCCTTATTTTTTGTATATTCATTATAGTACGATAGTCATCGATACAACCCACTTTTTGACTACTTTTTACAATTTTCTAACAATTTAATAACAAAAAATTGATTTTTATCCAAGACAGTAGTTTTTGAAGCAGAAATTCATATGTATTTTTTAATGAGATTGTCGCTTTCTAAAGAACAAAAAAACCGCCTTTTTTTATATTTGTAAATACTGATACAAAATAAAAGAAAAAGACGGTTTTTATAAACAATTAACAGATTGTCATACTCATTATAATGAGTAGAAAGGGCTCTCTATTATAAAAGATAAGTTTATTTCAAAAGATGAACTGAAATATTTTACACATTATCAGAAAAACAAAAAACTCTACGATTTTACACTTTAAATTCTTGTATTTGATTTTGTAATTTGACTGCTTGATCTGTCATTTCTTTCGTTACTGAATTAATTTCTTGAATCGTTGCTACCTGTTCTTCGGTCGCCGCGGCTACTGATTCAATGGCTCCAGCAGCACTATTTGCTCCATTTGCCATTTCTTGAACGGAGGCTGATACTTCTTCTGTTGCTGCAGACACCTCTTGCGCTGCGGATGACACTTGTTCAATACGGTCTGTAATTGAATCTACTGAATCTAAAATATGTGTAAAGGCTTGCTGTGCCTCTTCAATTAACGTTACACCACTTTCTACATCGACAACTGTAGTATTAATCGATTTTTCTACATCCTCTGTATCATTTTGAATGTTATTCGTTAATTCTACAATTTCGTCTGCTGACGCTCTAGATTGTTCCGCCAATTTCCGCACTTCTTCTGCTACAACAGCGAAACCTTTACCATGTTCTCCTGCACGTGCTGCTTCAATCGCAGCATTCAATGCTAATAAATTGGTTTGATCCGTGATATCTGTAATCACTTTCGTAATATCGCCGATTTTTTCAGATTGCTCTGCCAATTGGCGAACACGCGTACGCGTATCATATGATGATTCTTGAATACGTTTCAACTGTTCGTGCGTAGAGCTTAATGTTTGTCCACCACGTTCAGCTGTTGTTTGTGCTTCAGTTGCTTCCTGATGCACTTCTTGTGTGGAATGGGCAATAGATTGTACACTTTTAGCTGTTTCTTCTACCGCAATCGATGTATCTTTTCCAACTTCAGAAGAGGATGTCGCAGCATTTGATACTAATTCCAATTTTCCAGCAACCTCTTGAGAAGCCTTTGCTACTTCTTCTGTACTTGCCGATAATTCTTCAGCAGCAGCTGTGGAGTGCTCGATATTCTCTGACACTTTCGCGATTAAGTTTCGTAAACTATTTTTCATCTTGTTGAAAGATGCCCCAAGCGCACCTATTTCATCTTTTGTTTTAATTGAGATATCTGCTACTGTTAAATCTCCATCAGCAATAATATTTGCTGTATCATGAAGCAGGTTCAATGGACGAATAATAGTTCGACGTATGAATAAAATGAGGAAAACAACAATGGCTATTGAGATCAGCAGACTAATTAATGATGTTACATTAGAAGAGCTTATTGAGTGTTGAATACTATTTTTGGTATTATCTAATTGTTTATGCTGATAATTTATCATTTTCTCCGAACTATTTAAAATGGCTATATTGGCATCTTTTAAAGGACCATTAACAATTTCGGCAGCCTTTTTGTTATCTCCTCGATCAAGAGCTGTATTTAATGTTGCCATTTCATTATTAAATGAAATATTTGCCGTGTTAATCGTTTTCCAATATCCTTGCATGGTTTGACTTCGAATAAGTTTTTGTAATTGTGCAATGGAAGAGTCTAAATTTTTCGCGTATTCTTCAAGATTTTGACGATTTTCTTCATTTGGATCTATGATAGATGCTCTTGCGTAAAGTCCTTGCATCGCCAAATCCGTACGAATTTCATCCACTACCATGATTTGTGTCACACGGTTATCGAGCGCTTCATCAACATTTGCATCGATCGATCTTAAATTCATAAAATTAAGAATAATAGAGATAATAAATAAAATAATGATTCCGTAAAATGACAAATTTAGCTTTTTGCTTATGTTCATAAAAATTTTTCCTCCAATAGGATTATAATATAATAAATATATTTATAATACAATTTTATCACTTATATAGAAACAATCACCCTCTCTTTCCTATATAAAAATAGGAATACGCTTACATTTATGTGACTATATTCATTTTGTTTTTCTTAATTAATAAACCTAATGTACTATAATTTTATCAAACCTTGTATCTACGTCAAGTCTTTAGGTATATAAAGTTTTTCTTTTTTGTTCTTTACAATCTCTTAATAATCCCTCGTTTTGGTGCTATCTACAAAACAATGATTTGAGTACTAAAACTCATGAGTAAATTCTCAGTTGAAGATAAGCACTCATTAAATCTTTTCTTTAAATAGTTTTGTAGAAATTAAATAATTACGTAATAACAAAAATATGTTTATCTCAAAAGTAATAGGGTATCAACTTTGAAAAGTATGTTATGTACATTTTTTCTGTGATTGTACGATTTAATTGATAGATATAGATTTCAGCCCCATAGAACCAATCGAAAAAAGGAGACCCAAAAGCTTTACATACAAAAAAGCATAGAGTACTGATTTTAATAGTATTCTATGCCCTTTATAGTGGTATAACCCTTTCACTATTTTCATCATCATTATAATTATTTAAAAAAGTTAATCTTTATCAATTATACCACAGCGTAATTGCGTCCGGATCTTGCAAGCCTGCTTGAAAGGCCCCTCTTTAAAATGCGTGATATGCGTGCTAGCTGAAAACTTGTATCAACATAAGTTTTCAATCATTGCGGTTGACTCTACACTTCCTCACAGATAAAATGCCACAGGATTTTGCGCCTTTAGCCTGAATTTCTCTGATTAACGATTGTTTATACCCGTTGAATCAGGATAAAGCATTTTGGGGCTGATGGGCAATATATTGGCAAGAATTATGTATAGAAGTAAAGAAAAGGGAATTATAACAAATGCTAGTCTAACCCAAAATGATGGTAAATTTAGATACTCCGCAATTCCTCCGCAAACTCCAGCGATTGATCGATCTATTGCAGATCTTCTCAACTTTCGATGTTGCAAGTAAATCACCCTCGATTTCCTTATAATTAAAAGCTTTACATATAAATAGGTCGTCCTTTTTCTTATAAAATCAACTAAAGATTGATTTCAAAATTGATACAATAAGTCCTATTGAAACGTTATTATCATCTGATCTATAAAAAGTTTTCTTATCTCTACCACTGGGATATTCTCGGTATATTGGACAAATCCTCAGCTGATAAAATTTCTATTTTTTCCTCAAGAACTTTCCACCATACATCTTTTTCTTTCATGAATTAATGTCAAACGTAACTAATTCTTAAAGCATTCCAATAGATGTTTCCATTATGCTTTTCGCTGTTTTGGCCAGATGAAGTAAGAAATTGAGAAAATGAAGTCAACCCCTAAAACAATTGCCCATATTCTTAAAACATCTAGCAAAGCCTGCGTTTGAGATGAGTTATGGATTAAGAAAATGACTAATACTAACAAGCCTGCTCCTATCAAAAATGATACTACGTGTTTGCCAAAACCTTTTAAGTAATGTTTTGCATAGTCTAAGCCATACAAACGCCTAGGTTTTATTCCATCTTTTTTTACATAGTAAAGGAACCGCTCATCCGCCCATTTAACCATACTCTTTCCAAACCCAATCGAAACACCAATATACACTGCTGCAATCGCATGTGCTACTGTTGCAGTCGCTCCATGATATAAATCGATCCCTGCTGTAATCAATAAAGCCAAATCGATCAATGGCGTTAAAGCTAATAAAAAAATACCTAATTTGTTTAGATTCAAAACATATCGCGTCACCAAACCTAAAATAATCACGATCCAAAACATTATTTCACAGCCGACAATCATCCATGCAATGGAATTCAAAAATTCTCCTCCTCGTAAACATACTATTAAGAAACGCTACATGATATGTTGAAAATAGTATTAACAATATTTTCATCAGTGACAGTGCTATTATTCATATTTAATATACATGTTTTTTATATTATGTTAGTTTTATTATATAACAGTAGGCAGATGAAGAAAAGTGAGGGATTCAAGAATGACATTATTAGTTGAAATGGACGAATCGGATTTTCAAGATTATATCACTGACAAAGAAAAGCGATATACAGAAACTTTATCTAGTCATACCTACGAAATAGCAGAAGACCCTAAAATTCGTGCTAAAAATCTATTAGATGGTTATCTGGCAAACGGATTTAAAACTTCATATCATGAATTCTATAAAATTGTTCATGAAAAAGAGATTTGTGGGTATGTGTGGTTAAAGATTGAAGATGAAAAAAGGAGTGCTTTTTTATATGAAATCTATTTGTTCGATCTCTATAGAGCAAAAGGAATAGGTACACAGGTCATGTCAGAAATAGAAGAAATTCTTCAGGAAAGAGATATATTATATTTCAAACTTCATGTTTTTGGGACAAATCAGAAAGCGATGAGATTATATAAAACATTAGGCTTTAAAATTGCAGGAATCAATATGTATAAAAGACTACATGAGTAGAACAAAAAAGCAAACAACATTCATAAATCGCCTATGTTGCGCAGATCAACTCAAAAAATCAATCACGACCACATCAAATTGGATGAATAGATCTAATTCCTTAAAAATCTTGTAAGAACATGATAGATTCCAGATGTATTTGGTTTAAAAGCAAATCATGAGTGGCTTTACTCTCGCTATAAAAAACGATGTGAAAAGGAAGGGGTGCTGCTGTAAAATGATTATATTCTCTTCCCTCATTCCATTCAATCGTTGCATTCACTAGTATGTCTAAAAATATTTTTAAATTCTCTTGTTTGTTTTTAAACATTGCATCTAAATCATTGATAAATAGAATATATTGTTCACAATCTAACCATTCTAAATCATTGAGACAATCGTTGAGGGCATCCCAATTATTGCCGAAGTAATTAGGAAAACTCAACTTATCTGCCAATTCTTGAAATAATTTCTTTTCGTTGTGGCATTTTTCGCCTTCAATAATGGCGACAAATTTTTTAGAGTGATCCTTAAAATTTTTACACGTATCTTCATATAATCGATTAAATATTTTTTCATTAGTAGCTATATGAAAATAAGGCTTCTCATTTTTATTAAAAATATTGATATCCATATAATACACCTCATCATGTATTTAACCATTTTAAAATTTCTTCTATTATATTTTAACAAGTTTGTTGATTATCCAATTTTCTTCACAAAATATAAGGGTATTCACTGGTTTCCGCTACGGCTTGCTCGCTTTCCTACGGGCGAACGCGGGGGGCAACAGGATGTTGGTCACGGAGTCGTTGCCACAGGACGTGGCGCACTACAATTCCGTTCCTTAATCGCTTCGCTGCGGGGTCTCAACTGTTCGCTTTTCCCGTGGGACATTGAATGGACTTCCTGAATCCACACCGCACGAAGGAAATGCACAAGCCTAATAGAGGACTCGAGCAAGCCGCAGCGAAGATCTACATAAATGGAGCTAAAGATACATGTTTTTTTAGAATTTTGTCCAATTTATCACCTATTTTTTTCCTAATCAACACGCCTGATTTTAAAATAACTTATCATCTGTTGAAAATATATTCACTCTTTTTCCTTTTCGTTCAATTTCTCTTTCTTTCGTCATTCCTATATGAATGGCTACTTTTTGTGAGGCTAGATTACCCATTTGGATGAGAGCGATCATTTGATGCAACTGTAAGTTATTTTCTCCATATTCTTTTAATGCTTGGGCAATTTCTGTTGCGAAACCTTTCCCCCAATATGCTGGAGCAATCCAGTATCCAATTTCAATTCGTTGTTTTCCCTTAATCTCTTGAGGTACAAGCCCTGCATGTCCAATCGGTTTTCTTTCTTCTTTCCATTCAATTATTTTTAAACCATAATCTGGATGAATCGCATATGAAGCATAAATCCAATTCAAAAAGTCTCTAGCTTCTTCTGCATTTCTTGTTTTCCCGTTGCCTATATACTTCATCATCCGCTCATCTGCTAAAAAAGAGGACAAAAAAGGTAGATCCGCATCCCTATAATCTCTAAGCTTCAATCTCTCTGTCTGTAACATTTAAAATACACCTCTTTCTCTTTCTAATATTGGAGCGTTTTATTCATCAAGCTAAAACAATTTCATAACGCAGAATCTAGATGAAAAATACGAACACTTTTAATATTTAAAGTAAAATTTTCTAACTCTTTCGCATAAAAAAGTCACAAACAAACTCATAACCGTAAAGTCCATTTGCAACTTGATTAAAACCATTACCCTTCAGTTTTCTCCTCATCGATGCTCTTTTTATCTTCCTCATCCATTTGCCACTCTGTATTTCGTGCAAAGAAGCCCAATAAAAATGCCATGAGATGAATCAGCAAAAAGCTGTTCTCGTTAAAGTACCAGCTATTGGTATAGAAATTAAAAGCTCCTTTCCCATAAATAACGGAATCTGAATCATTCCAATTTCCGTGTAAAGCATGTAAAGATCGTTCAATGAGCTGATATTCGCCTGTTATCCCTACGAATAAAATAAAGATCGTTATCAATAAAAATACCCACGCTCTCTTTAAAGGGCGGATAGCAAAATATTTTCTTCCCACAGTCCAGGTAATCAATAGACTTAAAACCAAAAAGGGAATGAGAATTGTAATCGGTATAAAAGCATCATTTCCATGTGGAGCACTTTTAGAGGGTTCTTGCGTAAAATAAAATTCAATCATCATAAAGCCGAAAAATGTAATGGCCAAAGATATGTACCATGCTAAATTTCGCAAGCTCATTCTCCTTTCAAGGACAACAATCTTCAAATTTCGCAAACAGCACAGAATATTGTTGCCATCATCATCTTATAACATCTTGTTTAGAATTTTGGGAATTTCCTCGATGACAGTATTGGGTGTCACACCATAATGAGATAGCTCCTCCGCTTTACTCTCTGCGGCCATTGCATGTAAAAAAGTTGCACAAACTAAAGCTTGTTCTGGAGTTGCGCCTTGACATAATAATGATAATATCACACCTGTCAAAACATCACCGCTGCCTCCCTTGCTCAATGCATCATGGCCAAGTGGGTTGATCCAAGTCTTTCCTTCAGGGGTTACAATGATTGTGCGATGTCCCTTTAATAAAACATAGACATGATATTTTCCAGCAAATTGCTGGGCAATCTCCAATCTATTTGTTTCAACTTCTTTTACAGTTGTATCAAGCATTGTAGCCATTTCCCCTGGATGTGGAGTAATGATTACAGAACCCTTATAATCCTTGACTAAATGCATTTGATTCCTCAAAAAGTAGAGACCATCTGCATCAAAGATTATCGTCTGACGGTCAAGTTGTTTGAATAATCCTTGGACGAACTCTTCGCCACCAACAAATCGACTAATACCAGGTCCAAAAGCAATAGCTTTATATTTTGATAAGTCTACCTGATGCAGAGCTGTCGGTGTAAAATGTCCGTCTTCTGCTTTTAAAGGTAAAAATAGAGTTTCTGGAAGTTGGACAGCAGCAATTTCGTAATTGCTTTCCGGTATTGCTAAAGAAACCAAGCCAATCCCCGAATGAAAGGCTGCTTTTGCGGAATAAATAGGTGCACCAACATATGACTTTGAACCACCTATGACTAAGCCATGACCAAATGTTCCTTTATGCCCATTGGAAGGACGTTTTGGTAGCTGTGCAAAAACATCACTATCTGTGATTAAATGAGGTAATTCAAGTTTTAACTTTTTGACTGATGATGGGGGAACTGAAATATCAACCACTTTCCAATCACCAATGTATTTAGGTCCATCCTGCAAAAAGAAGCCCTTCTTCGGCATCACAAATGTAACTGTTTGATCAGCTTTTACCGCAAATTCTTCTACACGCCCATCATCTGCTTGTACACCCGATGGAATATCCACAGACAGAACGAATGCTGTAGACTCATTGACCAGTTGAATGACAGAACGATAAGGTTCTCTCAGCATGCCTTTAGCACCTGTTCCAAGCATGGCATCTACAATAATCGTAGCACATTTCAGTTTTTCACGAAGTTTCTCGAAATTTTCTGTTGTTAAGTGGAAATAAGGTAATTCACGATTTCGATAAATGGTAAAGTGTGTTAAAGCATCACCTTTCAGCTTTTCCTCATCAACCAGTAAGCAAAGCTCAACATTTAAACCGCGATCATAAAGTTTTCTTGCAATGACAAAGCCGTCCCCACCATTGTTTCCTGCACCGGCCAACACGACAATTTTTGCTTCAACATCTTCATAATGTTTCAATAATGTTTCCACAACTGCTGATCCCGCATTTTCCATTAAAATAGTCCCTGGCAGACCTAATGTCTCAATTGTATATTGATCTAAAGCTTGTAAATCTTTTTGACCACCTATGTACATAAAACCACTCCCAATCAAAACCAATTTTCCACTAATATCACTTTCTTTTCTGTCGCATTCAGTTCGACTTGCCGCCCCAATGGCATTGAATGCAAGGGATGTGTATGACATGAATCAAAATCCGCTAAAATAGGTATATCTCTTCCATCAAGTTGTTCCAATAAAATTTCGTATGGCTTCCTACCTGTTCCTAAATCATCATATTGCTCATGCTTCCCCAATATAATACCGGAAACCTTGTCCAAAATGCCATGTAGTTTTAACATCGCAAAATTTTTTTCAACAATTGCAGCTGTTTTAGTTGTATCTTCTATTAATAGAAGATCTCCCTCTTCAATGATTGGGAAATATTCAGTACCGATCGTGCCATACATCGTGTTTACATTCCCACCTACTAGTCTACCTTGTGCAATCCCCTTTTGCACACAAATCCACTTATTCCTATACAATTTCTTTTCAATTGTTTTCTCTAGCCAATTTACTTTCTCATCAGACCATTGTTCAGGCATTGGTACAATATAAGGTGTTTTCTGTTTTTCCATAAACATCTCTTGAAAATAGTGCATGGTATCATCGATTAATGGAGGAAATTCACCTAAAGTAGAGGCAACGGAAGGACCGTAGAAAACAGGAATTCCAGTTTTCCTGTATAGGGCTAATAAGATAGCCGTCACATCAGATAAACCAACGATCATTTTCGGATTTTTTCTAAACGCTTCATAATCGATATAGGGTAGAATACTATTCGCGTTTGTCCCCCCCATAGATGGCATAATCATCTTTACTTCTTGATCAAGAAGTAATGCGTTCAATTCTTCTGCTCGCTCTTTTGGCGTACCCGATCTATAATAATCTTCTTTTCCTGTTAAAATTCCTTCTTTTACTTTTAAGCCCAGCGATTGAAGCCTTTCTTTTCCTCTGACATAACGTTCGAAGGCCGTCACCGAAGCCGGTTTTGAAGGAGAAAACACACCAACTGTATCGCCTTTTTCCAATGGTTGAAACATACAAACCCTCATTTCTCTATTCACAACAATTGGTATTATTATAAATGAATTTTCTTGCTATGCCAAAGATGTTTACTATTTTCATAAAATACTTGTTTCTTATTCTAATTTCTTTTGTACATCATCACTTTCTCTAATTGCGGGAACTGATGATACTTTCTTTCAAATTCCTGATAACCAAACCATCTATAAGCTCTTTCTAAACCTTCTTTTAAAGAAATAGCAGGTATAGATAATCCAAAATCCTGCAATTTTTGCGTATCTAATAAAGTGAAACTCCATCAGTGGGGGTTTTCTTCATCCCCCACTGATAGTTAGTTGAACCAATCGGACTTTTACGGGCAGTTGTTCCCCCATCTATCTTTTCGGTTCTCTTTAAATCTTGAGATGGGGGTCTTACTGCCCGTTAAAGCGGGATAAATGTAAAGGAATAAACTATCCGATATTTTTTAGCTATTGTTTTTGATCTTTTGCATTAATCCCCCATCATCTAAGTATGTGATTTCACTAATCTTTCCTTTTTCAGGAAGTGTTACGATTCCTTTAATATTATAATCCTTTTCCGTACCACCATTTTTTTGATATTTTACTTTTACGATAAAATCATAACCTTGTTCATCGTCTTTATTCTTTTTAATTGAAATATCATTCACTTTAATATGGACATCTTTTGATTGAAGAGTATATTTAAAAGCCGAACTGATGAAAAATTTTTCAAATCCTGCTTCAGTGAAGGAAGATTTATATAAACCTTCAATGTATTTATATAGTTCACTCCCACTTGATGCCTTTACAACTTTCTCACCACCAACTATCGTAAAATTTTTGCTGTTTTGAATGATTTTGTTATACTTCAGTTTTGGACTTGTAAATTCGGATGTTAGAACATGTTCAATCGAATCTACACTTTTTTGATCTATAATTTTATCATTTTCTTCTACAATGACCTTATCTGCTTGAACAAGCTGATCTTTTACCAATTGATCACTTTGCGAACAACCAGTCCCTATCAATAGCACAAAAATCAAAATACTTAAACCAACAAAACTTTTTAATACGAAAAATTTTTTGAATAACCTATTTAGCATTAAACATCACCTTTCATTTTTCATTCATTTTCAGTAAAATCTTCTTCATATTTCTGCTTAAAACTAGCGATCCAGCTTTTTTTGAGCTAATCCCCCATGGTTATTTCACAAAGACTAAATTTTAAGAGATATGTTTGTAGTTTTCAATTTGATAACAGACGGTTGATTATCCAATTTAATCCATAAAAATAGAGGAATTCGTTGATTTCCGCTCCGGCTTGCTCGCTTTCCTGCGGGCGAATGCTGAGCCTCCTCGCTACGCTGCGGGGTCTCATCTATTCGCTTTTCCCGCGGGAGTCGAGCAAGCCTCCGCTCCAATCTTTATAAATGGTCCTGAAAATACAAGTTTTTCAAAAATTACACCAAATAAAAATCCCTAATTTTTGTAAAATCAACACACATGATTTGATAAAGTGAAACTTCATACAATGAAGACTTTCTTGATCCTCAACCTATCTATTTGAGTCTTAAAATAGAGACTGTCTGTCGTTCATGTAGGATAAATGATTGTATTTTGTTGTTCTACATCCTATTGAGAATTTAGCGTCAGTATCATTACAAAAGAGTTAAATATCGCCACGTTTTTGAAATGAATTTGTAACACAATTGTAATTTATAGGAATTAGAAGCTATAAACCAGGCTTTTTAAAGCTTGGTTTTGAGGATCATGTAATAGGTTACATTTTGAAAAGATTTTAAAAGAGGTATTCAAAAAATTTATCTCGTCAAGGAAATATCTAAAATTTTCCCTTTACGAACCTTTCTAAAACAACGGATTGAATAATATGATACAGTATCAGCCATTATTTTAATGATCATGATTCGAAAAAGGACGGTAGAATTGTGTATGAAATATTTGCGGCTTATCTATTTTTTTATCCTTGTTTTTTGCTTTTGGTACTCCATTAATCTAGAAAAAATATTTTTTATAGAAAAACAAAATATAGTTCAAAGCAGAATCGCACCAATGACTGAATTTGAAGTTGAATCTTTCCATTCAACGCCCAATAGAAATATTACCTTACGTGAAGCCATTATGCTTTCCATTGAACAAGGAAAAGCATACGATCACACGCCTGAACTAATCAGCATTTCTAGTGTCAATAACAAAGAAACAAGTGGTAAAGGAGGAAAGAAGCCAAATTGGAATAGCATGATCAGTCTCCCAAATGCACAATATCGTATGAATGTCATCATTGAAAATGGAAAACTAAAAAAATACATCCTATTAGATGCATCCGATGACAAGCCCATTAAAAATCAAGATATAAACATTGATAGTGATAAATTGATCAACTTGGCGATCAAAAAATATGGTCTTAAAGCCATTCATTCTAAAAAATCTTCTTCTGATGACTATCATTTTCAAATTCAACGAAATGATGAGCAGGAGCCTGTTTTTATCATTGAAGGAAAAACAAAAAAAGGAAAATATATGGAAATATATTTTAATCCCTTCAACGGTAAATATTTAGGAAAAGGTATTAAAGAACAAGCGGATTTGGATGAAAAAACTGGTAGCTAATAGGCTTATTCCGAATACTTTTCGTATGATTCAATCTTCCTTTTGTCATTTTTATGTATGGACGCATCCTAAAGTGAAACTTCACTTTATGGCGGTTTCATCCCAAGCCTTTGTCCCCCGTTTATACCTTTTACTGAATTCTCGATACGGGGGACTTGCTGCCTAGTCATGAGGATCAATCTGTCTTAAGATACTAAATCTGTTTCTAACGAATTCAGCATTTCATCAATTTTTTGTTCTCCAGCTTGGACCCACTGATTTTTATCTTTAATTTCCCCATCTTTGTCGATAGGTTCTTGGAACTGACTAAGTCCTCCAGTAACCGTTAGCAATGAATTTTCATCGTAATCTAATCCAAGATTTACAACATGCTTAATCACAAAAGGTCTTCCAAATTCAATATAGGCAGAATGATGATCTAATTCCCCATCTATAACACGAAAAGGCATCCGTAGATAAATGGTTTCGCCATCTTTCCTATGGAGAATGGAGTCGAATTTTCCTTCATGATATTCAAAATTAGAGCAAAAACTACAACCAAAACGTTCAAAACTATCTCGAATGTACCCAAATTCTGCTTTTTTACCTTCAATACTGGATTCAAATTGAATCATGATTTTCACCTCTGTAAGAATTATCTCTTCTTATTCTTGACAAAAAAATGAATATCATTCAAAACGAATTAAAGTATTTCTTTTTTATGCCAATATTGCTTCATTAATGAGGTCGTCCATTCTGGTTGAATAACTGTTCCTTTTTGGCAAAAACTCTTTCATTACAGATTTTATATCAATAATGTGTGTTCCATCAATCGCGTCCAAACCCTTTACTAAAAGTTGATTTTCTTTCACACTTAAAAGTTCGACCATGGTAGTACCTAATTTATTTGTTTTTATCAGACATTTTTAATTATCTAATTTTATCCATTTCAATATAGAGTATTTGCTGATTTCCGCTACGGTTTGCTCGCTTTTTCCGAGGAAGCAAACCAGCCGCCTCTGCCTTATGAATAGACCGAACGAAGGAATGTACGCGCTAGACGCCAAGAGAAATGGGAGGGTACGTCATCATAAGCATTGCAGAAATCTAATGTGTATCAAATAATGGCAATAGAGTTAATTCATTTCCAATTAACTTTAGCGTAGCGTACATTGACATTGTTATTTATTTAAACAAATGGAAATATCAAACTAGTTCTCACTCTATCTTGGCCAAGAAAAAATTTTTTTCACACGAAAAAACTCTAGCAAACGTTGATATAACAACATTTTAAGAGGGAGTCGAGCAAGCCGCAGCGAAGATCTACATAAATGGAACTAAAAAATATATTTTTTAGGATTATGTCAAATACATTTTCCAGTTTCTTCTTAATCTTAATCAACCCATCTGAAATTTTATAGCACAAATATCATTAGGTAAATGAATGGTAAATTAATATTTTTATAAGAATTTATTATAATTAAATTTAATTCCATAATGCATTTTCGAGGAGTCGAACAAGCTGCAGCTAAAATTTATATACATGGAGCTAAAAATACAGTATTCTTTAAGATGGAGCCAAATATTCACCCTGATTGTTTCCTAATTAACATACTTTTTTATATAATTTTGGCACAAAAATTTTTTCAATTCATCCGATAGTTTTATCATACTCTGAATATGTTTGTGCACTTTTTTCATAATAAATGTTCAATTCTCATTTTTATTGATGATCATGTTCCTCACAGTCACAAGCATCTGGAAAAACATAGCCATCTAAAACAAGCTCTACTTCTTCCCCACTATCATCAATCCCAATCGTTACATCTTTCAAATCATCAACAACAGCTTGTTCAATAGCAATCCTTATATGTTCAACAATTTCTATCTTGTCTCCATATTCTGCAGGCTCGAACTCAGCTGTCAATGTTGGATGACAGCAGCCAGCCAAATTATAAAATCGTAAAGTATCTTCCTTTTTTTCTGCCATTTCTTTTTTAAAAAAAGAGGCCGCTTGTTCTGTCATTTTCATCATCTATACCTCCAAAATTTGAAAATAGTATCACCATAGTTCTATTGTGGCCACACCCTTTTTACTTCATACATACTCAGAAGCTTATCGGCTTAATTTGGAAAAAACATGATTTTATTAGCTTAGTTTTATTTCAAATCATTTTGCAACAAGATTCTAACATCACAGAATGTACTACAAAAAGCTGTGTGGCATCACAAGACCGATACATTTTGCATGTCACATTATCTCTAGTCATAAATTAAACGGATTGACACCAACAAAGTGGCATCAATCCGTTTTACTCAAACATCCTTACATGCTATCTAATTCATGATTATAAATTTTCAATATTAATATTTACACTTACTCGTTTATTATTTCACATTAGCTGGTGGTTGTGATGAACCTGAATAATTCCCCAAATGCAATTTCTCTCTTGCAAAGCGACGGATGTATGGAATGACCCAATAATCTCCGCCGATTTTACCGGCATTGAACCCACTGAAAAGTAAAATAGATCCTAGCAAAATATAAAGTGGATTAACTGAAACTGTACCAGCAAACAGATATATGAAATTCATAAATAGTGCAAAGAAAGTAGCCGCAGTTGTCAGAACACCAAATAATAATCCAAGCCCTATCAGAAATTCTCCCCACGCCACGAAAAAGCTAAACAGTTGTGCATGTGGCAATGCAATATTTTCGATAAATCCATTAAACACTGGATATAAAACATCTTTTTCT
Source organism: Rummeliibacillus sp. SL167 (assembly GCF_007896505.1). Taxonomy (NCBI): domain Bacteria; kingdom Bacillati; phylum Bacillota; class Bacilli; order Caryophanales; family Caryophanaceae; genus Rummeliibacillus; species Rummeliibacillus sp. SL167. The sequence goes on from NZ_VCBM01000001.1 coordinate 1,035,099, forward strand.
GGACCAAGCACAGGATTTTTAACAACATTTTGCATATATCCTGCCGCATTAAAAGGACTCGAATCTCCCCACAATTTTGAAAAACCATCTAAAAGCCAATTGTATCCAAGATACAGACGAATCAATAACAAAACAACAGATGCATATTTATTTGTTCTTAACCAATGTACCATAACTTCATCCACTCCCAAAATATAATTCAACATTTTACTCTTTGGGCATCGTCATACCCCTTGCTACAGAAAAGTAGATCTACTAAAATGGTATATTCCATGGGATATATTTACTACAAATAAATTATATCGCAGTTCTTACTAATGCAGAAGTGGTTTTAGGACATTTTACTCAACTTTTAGACAAATGTTACAAAATACCAACAAATTATTTAACTAATATCTCTACAATGTATGATTATTCAAAACATTAACCATTTATTATGAATCAAAGGACCTGATTCATAAAAATATATAAATATTAAATTATCAAATGTAAATAAAAACAGGAGCTTAAAGAGATCAACTAAGGAGGCCGCTGAAAAAGTGTAGTAACACAATAATTTATAGTATATATATGATATTAATTGAAGTGGAATTAGCTTCGCTTTCCGTGGGCGAACTGACGAGCCTCCTCGTCCGCTCGCTTCCTGCGGGGTCTCGTCTAGTCCGTTTTCCCACAGGAGTCTTCGCTAATTCCACTTCAACAAAGTAGTAATATCGGATTTTTATGATAATGACAAGAGCATATCTCTGTTATTATGGAAAATGGCTTATGAAGAGGCATATACAAAAATTTATTTATGAAGAAATGGTTCTCTCCATCCCTGCCTATTCAACAAACAGCCAGATTGTTGAGTAATCCTTAATAGTGTTTAAATGTTGTTATAATGTGCCAATTGAATTCAGATAAGGTTCGTAACATTAGTTGTAGCATAACTTTCATCAAGTCTAGGTGTTTCTGATTCTTGTTTCTGATTCTTGTTTCTGATTCTTCCCCCAAATGGTCAAGCAGATGTGTAACTTGTGTAGTAATTGTACAGTGTTGATAAAAAAGTCGCGAAAACTATAATCATAACGCCAAAATAAAAATTCCCTACAAATGCTTATACACTAGCATCTATAAGGAATTAAAACATTGTTTATAAAACTTGCTTTTGCTACAATATGCCGACTAAGAGAATCGAACTCTTATCAATGGATTACGAGACCACCGTTCTACCATTAAACTAAATCGGCAATAATGAATGTGTCCCTTGTTAAGAACAGATATTATTGTAGCACGTATTATAAGGATTTTCAATAAAAAATTTTATCAATATATTAAAATATTCGTTAATCATTATGCATGCGTTGATTTTCTTAGTTTATAACGAAGTTGTTTTAGTTGGAAAAAGATAAAACAACCAATACAAAATCCTAAAATAGCGATACCAGAAGCCGCTGCAACCATTATTGTAAAGATATAGCCCATCACTGGTTTATCTAATTCAAATCCAATAAATCCTAGAAGTAAACATGTGATCGCAATACATGAATTAAATTTTTGCTGTACAACATCTTCAGGGATATATTCAGAAGGTTTTTTCTTTAAAAATAAACGAGCTAATTTCATAAATGGGTTAAAATTAAAGAATAACCCCATCAGATTAGCGATTAATGGGATCAATAAAATAAATGGTTGTTGAAATACCCACGTAGCAATTGTACTTAATAAAATAATCCATTGATTCACACGAACCAAAGGTCTTGGAATAAATAAAGGTTTTTCTGCCATAAAAACCAACCTTTCATATATGATTAATTAAATATTACTCCATTATAAGAAAAAACAAAAGAACTTTGTTTCAAAAATTCATCATGTAAAGTTTCACTTTATCTAAAAGTATCAACTTCGCAGAAAATAGGTTATGATATTTAAAAAGAGCCTATGAAAGGGGGCCCAATATGAAAAACTGGAAACTATTCTGTTCCATTTGTTTAACAGCTTCTTTACTTTTCGCTTGTGGAAATCCTACAGAAAAAAATTCAGAAGAACACAAAAAAACGGAAGCTTTTACAACAGAGAAACCATCTTCCAATGACAGTACGAAAGATACAGCTTCTAACAAACAAGATGAAGAAACAACAAGTATAACTGGTCAGAAAATGACGGATGTTGAGCAGCAAAAGTTGTCTGATTTTGTCGCAAAATATCCTGTCGAATATGCAAAAGCAATTGAAACGGGCGACTTTACACCTTTAGCAAATGAATATATTATGCATGATACAAAATTATATGAAAATCTTTTAAAGGAAATCGATGAAAAACATAAAGCCCAAACAACAGAAGAAGTAAACAAACTAACAATTTCTAACATCAATCGAAAGTCGGACACAGACTTTACCGTTGATACAAAAGAGATAATTGAAGAAACCAAAAATGGGAAAAAGAATACGATCGAACGTCATCGTCAATATTCCCTTTACTATGACTATGTTGAAGGTGATGTTGACAATAGTTTCTTCAAAATATCCGATATCAAAGAATTAAATGAATAACCAATAGATTGTCCAAATGAGACCAGTTCATCAATAGCCTCAGCATTTGTTCATCTACAACAAAAATCTTTAAAGCCCACTATTCAGGCTTTAAAGATTTTTGTGTTTTCCCCGGGTAGTAAAACCCCCATCTCAAGATAGAGAGAAACGAGAAAGATAGATGGGAAACTACTGCCCGTAAAAGCCTGATTGGTTCAAGCCAACAAGATGTTGGTCACTCGGGTGCTGCCACAGGACATGGTGCTTTTCACTTAAGTTCCTCTATTTTAGTGGGGGATGAGGAAACCCCCACTGATGGAGTTTCACTTTATTGAATTGCCTAAATCGATCCTATTTTCCATATCAGCGTCATTACAGTCTATACAAATTCAAAGGCATTTTGCTGAACGAAGCATTCATCCTAATCGTTTTTACAAACACTCAAAACTTTTCCTATTTATAGTTACCTAAAATTTTGACAGCTTCTTCGGTAACAGACGTATCGATGGCTTTATCAAAATCAAATTTCCCTTCTGTTGCACCATTGGCTTTATACATTTCGTATTGTTTATGAATATCTTCAATACGCATCGCACCATCTGGATCTAAACCTGTTACATGCACTTTATCCCATATTGCAGGATCTTTTAATGCTGTATATTTTGTCATGATATGAACGATTTCCGCTTTTCCTTCTCCTTTTGTAAAGGCATCATTATAATCACGAACACCTTTTAGATAAGCAAGCATGAAACGAAGTGATATATTTTTTTCAGTACTCATAAACTTAGGAGAAGCTAATACTAACGCGATCTGCGAATCCGGTGCAAAGTCAGTTGCGTCGCCAAAACGATGTACGATCCCTTTGCTGGCACCTTGCGCTATTAATGGCTCAATACTAAGCGCTGCATCAATAGAACCGTTTTCTAATGCACCTAGCATACTGCCGAAATCTGACATAACAACTGTTTTCACATCTTTTTTAGTTAATCCGGCGTGTTTTAGCATTAACTCATAAATATAAGCATCGATCGAATTTTTAGAAGAAATAGCGATTTTCTTTCCTTTAAAATCAGGATAATCTTTGATTACATCTTTCATTTTATTGCCAATGACAAATGTAAAATAAGATTTTCCAGGTATATTATGTCCTTTATCCCCTACTATTTTAACGTCAATTCCTTGTGCAATAGCATTAAAGAAGGATGCTGTAGAGACACCTCCTGCAATGTCTACTTCACCTGCGGCAACTGCTGGAAGCATATCATCGCTATTGGCAAATTGTGCAAACTCCACTTCAATATTGTAATCTGCAAAATAGCCTTTTTCATTTGCAATATAGAATCCTGCTCCAGAAGCTGCTCCATCCTCAGCAATTACAACTTTTGCTTTCTTTTTTAATGGTGCAAGATCCCCTGATGGATTATCTTTGTCTATTCTATTGTCCACTTGAGCATTATTGGTCGTAGTAGTGCTTTTATCGGAACATCCCGCAATCAGTATGGCAAACACTAGTAACGGAATCACGAGCGCCCATTTTAACCGTTTTCCCATTGAAATCCCCCTTTACTTTAAAACAAACTACTTTCTAGATTTTTGAACTTCTTCATGCAAGTGTTTTAATATTTCAATAAAGCTTTCTGCAGTCTGTTGGTTTGCACGAATTTGTTCGATATTTCGTGGCCTTGGCAAGTCATTTTTGATTTCTTTTATAATCTTTCCGGGCTGCGCACTCATCAATAAAATACGATCACTTAAAAGTAATGCCTCATCGATACTGTGTGTAATAAAAAGTACTGTCTTCTTTGTTTCTTCCCAAATAGATAATAATTCTTCTTGAAGGATAAATTTGTTTTGTTCATCAAGAGCTGCGAATGGTTCATCCATTAGTAAAATTTCTGAATCATTCGCAAATGCACGTGCAATGCTTACTCGCTGCTTCATCCCACCAGATAGCTCTTTAGGATATAATTTAGAAAACTTCTCAAGTCCCACTTTTTTAAGATAATAATCTGTTCTTTCTTTCACCACGTTTTTGGGTAAGTGCCTCATTTTTAAACCAAAAGCTACATTATCTTCAACTGTCAACCAAGGAATAATACCTCTTTCTTGAAAAACCATTGATTGAAGAGGTCTATCCTCCTTGCCCTGCTTAATCTCAAAGTCACCAGCACTAGTTGTTTCTAATCCCGCCAAAATTCTAAGTAATGTCGTTTTCCCACATCCACTCGGGCCGACTAAGCAGACAAACTCGCCTTCCGAAATATCTACTGAAACTTGATCTAAAGCCGTTACACTACTATTTTTTTTATAAAATACTTTCGTTAGGTTGCGAATCGAAATTTTTGTTTGCTCTCTCATTCCCTCACCTCCAAGGAAGAATTTTCTTTTGAAGAAACCGAAGAACTAGCGAAAATAGATAACCAAAAAATGAGATGAGTATAAGCCCAACAAACATTTCTTTCAGTAAAAATGCTTTATAAGAAGTCCAGATTAAATAGCCGATACCAGAAGTCGCACCCATCATTTCAGCAGCAACGATTGTTAAAAGTGCTATTGCCTGCCCCATTTGAATACCTTCCATCATGACTGGTAATGAACCTGGAAGAGCGATTTTAAAAAAGAAGTCTTTTGAATTAGCCCCGTAGTTTTTAGCAACATCCAAATAGATGGAATCGATATTGACCACTCCAGCAGTCGTATTGATGACAACTGGGAAAAAAACACTTCCTGCGATTGTGACAATTTTAGAAAAATCACCAATTCCAAATAAAATGATAATAATTGGCAACAAAGCTAATGTTGGAATCGGCATGAGTGCCATTACAATTGGTGAGATGAAATGTCGAATCGGTGAATATAATCCCATCAATAAGCCAATGACAATACCGGGTATTGCGCCTAACAAAAAGCCCGCAAATATCCGATAGAGTGATATCCATATATGATGGAATAATTCTCCACTAACAATCATGTTATAGAAGGTGCGTAAAATTTCTGTTGGCGGCGGGAAGAAACGTACATCAATCAAGTCTGTCTGGGATAAAAATTCCCATAAACATAAGAGAAAAATAGGTGAAGCGATTGTTAATGTCTGCTTCAGTCGATCATTTAACCGTCTTTTTTTCCATTCCTGCTGTTCAATTTCGACAGGGTTATGGTGTTTAGCTTGTTTTTCTTCTCTCATCCTTCACCACCTCTTCAGTAAAGGATATGTATTTGCCCTTTAAAGTGTGTCGATTACCTATGGAATAAACTTCAGATGAAAAAATAATGTGTTGAAGGGAGTATGATCATTTTGCAGCACTATAAAAACGATAGCCTGTTGCCGTATATCCACTTAAAAAGAGAAAAGCAGTGACGACTACTGTCCATTCAAGCAAACTAAAATTTCACATAATCGCATTAAAAAAAGGCGGATTTAAAACCAAATGAAAACAAGTGTTTGTCTAGTGAGTTAGCAAAAATAAAGTGAAGCTTCCATCAATGGGAGGTTTTCTTCATCTCCCACTGTATACAAAAAAAGCATGAATGCTGTTCAATTCAGCACCCATGCTTTTGCTGTTTTGTAGGATCTTGCCTTAAATTTAATAAGACAATCCTTACAATGTGATTGCACCTTTATCCTACATGATGATTAAAATTGCCGAGCTTTCGCTTCGCTTCTCAAAAGACGGTTATGAAGAGTAATCTCCGATTGACCTTTCACTTGAGATTTTGAATGTTTTAACCTAGTCCAGAGCTGATGAACTTTTTGAGATTTTGGATCTAAATGGTCCGATTTCCCCATAGGTTCTTCCCTCCTGATCATGTTGGATTTAACAGTGGAATCTTTTTTAGTATCACTGATATATTTCTTTTTATACACTTGAAATTGGTTCAGCATCAAAATCTGTTTTTCTATCTTATACTTTCACACTATCTACCAATATATAACCAAAAACCAATCCTGCAATCGTCGTTAAAGTTGTTGCAGTATCTCCTAGCAATAGCAATTGTTTGGTGAATATTAGCTTTTCCCCATATGATGTGTATATCAGATATGGTAGCAACGCAATATAGAGAGAGGGTAATGCAATCGCGATTAGCTTGAGCCAATCCAAATGCCACTTCTTTTTTCCTTTTTTCTCTCCTAGAAACTTAGGCAGTCGAAATAGCATACCCATTACAATAGGAAAAATGATGTTAAAAAACATAATTGGTAAGTTATCAAAAGATACTTCTGCCTCTTTCCCTAAATACACTCGAAATCTTAATCCTAAATATATGACAAATGTAATGATGATTAGCCAAACAACATAGTTCAACAAACGTTTCAACAATACAATCCCCTCCACTAACAGGATAACACTGCCTCTTACTCATTAACTTTCGCTATCCAACGAATAGATTCCTGTATGGGATGGTTGATCAATAAGAAAATTTGCTGTCTATAGAAGTTGGCTGCTTCTGACTTGTCGCTACAAAAAAGATTAGCTTTTGTCGCTGCACTTTCATCGCATGAAAAACATGTGCTCCTGCCGCTCTGCTTTTGTCGCATAAAAAGTATTGCTGGATCAAAATAAAAAACCCGGAAAATTAATTCCGGGTCCGATTTCACTCGATCCTTCATGAGATTAAATTGTTTTTAGCTTTCCTTCTCAGACTAATGCATGAAGCATTTTACCTGAGATATGGGACATAACTTTTAATGTAGCCCACAGTAGATGAACTTGCCATGAGGATTAAGAACTTTGTTCTGTTTCTCATTGGATATTCAACAAACTGTTCATAAAAGTTTTGAGCCTTTTATGATGGTCAAAATGTTCTGCTTTTCGCTTTTTCTCTGAGCTAATCCACGGGGTATTTCACTCCGTTTTCTAAGCTTGAGAATGGAACATTTTAATCTGCCCAGAGTAGATGAACTTTCTGAGTAATGAACGCTTTTTCGGCGGATCACCCATTGAGTTCTCCCTCCCAATCATGTTAGATTTACAAATCCTTTATGATGATTAAATGGTTATGCATTCGCTTTTTCCTCAGACCTGGTCCACGGGTCTTCACTCCGTTTCTTAAGCTTGAGATTTTTAACATTTTAATCTAGAGTAAATACTCACCTGGACTTGGTTCACCCATTGGTTAACCCCTCCTGTCATGAAAGGATCTCTCAAGTGAAATCTTTTATAGTATGGCTCGTACATCCTCTTTTATGCGCCTGCTAAAAAGTTTTTAGCATTATTCAAACATACGGCTTAAATTAGCCATTTCAATGGCTGAAACTGCTGCATCGTATCCTTTATTTCCTGATTTTGTACCAGAGCGTTCGATGGCTTGTTCAATATTTTCAGTCGTAACGATACCGAACATAACTGGAACTCCAGTTGTTAATCCTATATTTGCAATACCTTTCGCTGCTTCATTGCAAACATAATCATAATGTGAAGTTGCCCCTCGGATTACTGTGCCTAAACCAATGATGGCATCATATTTTTTAGTATCTGCCATTTTTTTTGCGATAAAAGGTACTTCAAATGCACCAGGAACCCATGCAACATCAATATCTTCTTCTGAAACACCGTGACGTTTTAAACCATCCAATGCCCCACTTAGTAATTTTGACGTTAAAAATTCATTGAATCTTCCAACAACAATCCCAATTTTTAAATCTGTCCCGATTAATTTTGCTTCAAATGTTTGTCCCATTTATACTCACTCCTACGCTAAAATATGTTTCATCTTTTCTTTCTTTGTTTGTAAGTATTTCTCATTTTCTGGCACAGCTTCAATCTCAATTGGCACTCGTTCAACAATTTCAATTCCATACTTTGTTAGGCCTTCAATTTTAGCCGGATTGTTTGTCATTAAACGAATTTTTGTAATGCCCAGATCACGTAACATCTGTGCACTTAGACCATAATCACGCATTTCTGCCGGAAAACCGAGATGAAGGTTTGCTTCAACGGTGTCATAGCCATGTTCCTGTAATTCATATGCTTTTAATTTATTGAGAAGCCCGATTCCTCTTCCCTCTTGGCGCATATAAAGAACGACACCATTTCCCTCTTTTTCGATCATTTCTAATGATTTTTGTAATTGAGGGCCACAGTCACAGCGTTTTGAATGGAAAATATCGCCTGTCAAACATTCTGAATGGATGCGAACAAGTGGCGCTTCCTCATTTTGTGGCTTTCCTTTGACAATGGCAACATGTTCTTTGTCATTTAGTCGATTGGCGTAACCAATCATTTGAAATTCGCCAAATGCAGTAGGAAGTTTAACGGAAGCGACTCTTTCAATTAATGTTTCAGTTTGATTTCGATAACTTATCAAATCTTCGATCGTCACGAATTTTAAATGATGTTCCTTTGCAATTTCATGTAACTGAGGTACTCTTGCCATTTTCCCGTTATCTAACATAATTTCACAAATAACACCCGCTGAAACAGAACCACATAGTATAGCAAAATCCACCGCTGCTTCTGTATGACCTTGTCTTTCAAAAACGCCATTTTCTTTTGCAATCAATGGAAACACATGTCCAGGACGACGAAAATCTCCAGCTGTTGATTTTTCGTTGATCAATTGCAAAATAGTTTCAGAACGTTCATATGCACTAATTCCCGTTTCGGTTGTTTGATAATCGACGCTTACTGTAAATGCTGTATGATGATTATCTGTATTATTTTCGACCATCGGGTTCAGCTCAAGGCGACTTGCTAATGTTTGAGACATTGGCGTACAGATTAAACCGCGACCGTATTTTGCCATAAAATTAATATTCTCAGGTGTTGCAAATTCGGCTAATACAAGAAAATCTCCCTCATTTTCTCGTTTCTCATCATCTACGACAATAATTATTTTACCTTTTTTTAAATCTTCAATTGCTTCTTCAATGGTATTAAACATTTCCAAACACCGCCTTTTAAAATCCATTTTCTTTTAAGAAATCTAATGTAATGCCGGACTTTTCTTCTTTTCTTTCTATATGATTGATCACATATTTACCAAGCAAATCGTTTTCAATATTCACAATATCATGTTCCTTTTTGATGCCAAGAATGGTTTGGTCAAACGTGTGTGGTATTAAAGACACCGTTAATTGAGTTGGTTTTATATCGAAAATCGTTAAGCTAATACCATCAATCGCGACAGAACCTTTCATCATGCAAAACTTACTCAATTCTTGACTGATACCAATATCTACATAAACAGCATTGGCGAATTTTCGTTTTCTTAAAATAACACCAGTGCCGTCTACATGTCCAGAAACAAAATGACCGCCAAACCTACCATTTGCAGGCATTGCCCTTTCTAAATTGACCAATTGCCCCGTTTGCAATGATTGAATATTTGTTGCTTTTACTGTTTCTGGCATCACATCAACTGTGAATTGATTGCTTGAAAAAGAAATGACAGTTAAACATACTCCGTTCACCGCGATACTATCACCGACATGAATGTCTTCTAAGATTTTCTTAGATTCAATTGTCAGCTGCATACTTGTCGTTGCGTTTTTAATTGCTTTTACAGTTCCTAAATCTTCTACAATTCCTGTAAACAAATGAAACACCTCATTTCGGAACAGAAGTTATTTTAATATCTTTCCCAATCATCTCAACTTTTTTAAATTCAAGAGGGTAAGCATCTTTTACTCGTGTAATATCGAGATCTCCTATCATGGGAACTGCATGATCATCACCAAAAATCTTTGGTGCAATGTATGTGATGATCTGATTGACATAACCTGATTTTAAGAAACTGGCATTAATTGCACTTCCACCTTCCACATAAAGGTTCATGATTTTACGTTTGCCTAGTTCTTTTAATACTTCTTCTATCGATATAGTTTGTTTTGATAATGGAATAATTTCGACATGTGCTTGTAAAAAGCTTTTAACCCTTTCCTCAGATACGTTTGAACCTGTAAAAATCCATGTAGGTGTGATATCTTCTGTCATTACTTTGGCATCATGTGAAATGCTTAAGTTAGTATCTAAAATGACACGAATAGGTTGCTTTTTCGTATAGCCAAAGCGATTTGTCAAGCTTGGATTATCCTTTAAAATCGTCCCAATGCCTACTAAAATGGCATCGTTTTTTTCTCTCTCCTGATGAACATCGTGTTGAACCTCGATACCTGTAATTGCTTCTCCATCGCCTGTTTTCGCTGCCAGTTTACCATCCAGCGTAATGGCTTGTTTCAAGGTAACATAGGGAACCTCATGTTGGATGAAATGGAAAAAAGCCTTATTTAACTGCCCCGCTTTCTCTTTTAAAACACCCGTCGTAACTTCAATGCCCGCCTTTTTCAAAATACCAATGCCCTTTCCTGCAACTAAGGGATTCGGATCTAATGATGCAACGACAACTCTTTTAACCCCTGCTTTCACTAGCGCATTCGCACAGGGTGGTGTTTTGCCATAATGACTACATGGTTCAAGTGTCACATAAATGGTACTTCCAAAGGCTTTTTCTCCTGCCATTTGTAATGCGTTGACTTCGGCATGTGGTGTCCCAGCTTTTAAATGGGCACCAAAACCAACTATTTCTTGGTCCTTTACGATGACTGCTCCAACAACAGGATTCGGATTTGTTTGTCCTTCAGCAACCTGTGCAAGCTGTAGTGCAAAATTCATGTAAAAATCATCTGTCATATGAATCGCTCCCATTTGGAAATTTTTTTGCTAAATGAATTAATTTCATAATGCAAGATTCAGATAAAAAACACGAACATTTCAAATCAGCATGAACATTAATATTCAGAAATTTTTGTTCCTCTCCAGACGGCGCTTTCCACGGGCTTGGCTTCAATCTCCTCGTCACTACGTTCCTGCGGGGCTTTCAGCTCAAGCTTTTCCCGTAGGAGTCGCCGTCTTCCGTTCCACAACTATCAAAATTAGTTATTATTAAACGTTCGTATTTTTTTAGAAGAAAATGATTTATGAAATTGATTCAAATAAAAAACTATTCAAAAGACGCTTCCTTAGGAGTAGTTAATAGGAGGATATGTAGTAAATGGTATTTTAAAATAGGCCAATTGAACTCTATTTTCGCAAACTTTACCATAACCCATGTTGTTGTTCTCCTATTTAAATAACTATGCAATTAGTTTTGGATTTGGGATAAAGTGAAGCTTCCATCATTGGGGTTTTTCTTCATCCCCCAATGATGGTTAGCTAAACCAATCGGACTTTTACGGGCAGTTCATCCCCCATCTATCTTTCTCGTTTCTTTCTAAACTTTGAAATGGGGGGTTACTGCCCGTTAAAGCGGGATAAACCTCACTAAAAAAACTTGCAGGTTTAGAATTTCTCCATCACCATCGATTGGGATTTTCATCTTTCATTTCATGAAGCGCGATCCATTATGTCCTCATGTAATGGCTTTTAAATGATGCTTCTGAATCATGAGGCTGATCAGTTAACGGTCGGTCGCTTTCATTGCAAAAAGCTTAAGGTAAATGAAAGTAAAAAGAAAACCCCATAGATTTTCTCTACGGGGTTGGATTGGAAGTTTAAATTTAGTCATCACCAAATAGACTCATGAAATCACGTAAATTTCATAAGCAAAAGCATTCCATACATCCTTCTCTCATCCAGACTATACTGTCGGCTTTGGAATTGCACCAAATCCTGCCTATGAAGGCTCACGGGCTTAGAATTTCTTCATCACCGTCGATTGGGATTTTCACCCTACCCCGAAGGATTATTATCTATAGGCAAAGTATAGCACTCTTTTTCTGAAAAAGCATTACTATTTTTATTTTTATGAATAAATTACATACAGCCATTAGAAAATTCCTATAAAAAGGAACTTTGCAAAGTGTTTTTTACATACTCACTGATCCAATTGTCACTAGATTCTAGAAGTTAAATAAACTTTCAAACGGGTTTGTTATCCAATTTTATCCACTTAAACTTAGATAACTTGCTGATTTCCGCCACGGCTTGCTCGCTTTCCCGCGGAACATTGAATGGACTTCCTGAATCCACACCGCACGAAGGAAATGCGCAAGCCTAATCGAGGACTCGAGCAAGCCACAGCGAAGATCTATATAGATTGGCGTTTACAATGAGGAATTTTTCTCATTTATACTCATATATTTCCTAATCAAAATGCCTGATGAATTTTATCTATTCAATCGGTAAATTTAAACCACTCGATTTGAATCTTCATAACGACTGATAATTACTTTATCTAATAAATCATACCGTTTTATCAGAACGCTGATCATCTGATGCCATTTTTTACAGAGCTTAAATGCATCCTTATATTCATCTGAATCTTGATCAATTGGTTCCTCGTTTTCTAAAAAGACATATTCGATGATAGGATCATCTAAATCATCCACAACTATTTTCAAACATAGTTTTTTGATCCCTTCCTTATCCTTTTCTTTATCTTTTTTTGATTTTTCCTCTTTTTCTTCCTCTGCCTCTTTCATGTCGTTTTTAGAATCCTTTTCTTTTTTCGTAACATTTATCAATGAGTTTTCTCTTTTCTCGAGTAAAGAGCCACCGAATAATCCTCTTCTGGATATTAAAGCGATTGGATGATCATTTTCCTCAATAGAAGTTTCATATATTTTGTCGAAAGGATAGTCTCTTACCTCAAAGCCAGAATCCGTATTTTCTCTATTTGCGATCAATAAAGTTTGTGATGCCTCGTCCAGTAAAAGCGCATTTAAATAATCAGAAGATACGGTCAATTGTGAATAGGCGAATTCTTGTAGTAATTCTTCCATTTCTTTTTTTATTTCTTCCTCTTTTCTTTTCTCCACTAATAGAATTTGATTCGTTCCCCATTTAAACAATAAAAATGAAATCAACAAAAAAAATAACTTAGCACCGAGTGTTTGAACGATAAACGTAAAGATAAAGAATATTCCACTTGTCAGAAATAGAAGTAATATACTCATTCACAAGCCACCTTTAAAGAATCATTTCATGTTAATAGAATTCTATTCATCTATCCTAGATTTCATGCCTATTTTTAGTAGTGTTAATGATATTTCATAATCAGAGCCACCAGTATAACTGGTGGTTTGCTCTGCGCGTGAAACGCTGGGGTACTGGCCCATGTCTAAAGACATACTGAAAGGTCCGCCAACCGCACTCCGTTCTCACACTACCACTAAAGTGGTTCTATTTATTTCCTCTTTTTAGGTTTTACTTCCTCACCTGTGAAAGGATCAATGAATTCTTTCATCGTCATTTGATCCTCCAAAATATCTTCCTGCAATTGATTTTTTATATACTCTTGTATCACTTTTCTGTTCCGGCCTACTGTATCTACATAGAATCCACGACACCAAAACTTCCGATTTCCATATTTATATTTTAAGTTTGCATGTCGGTCGAAAATCATTAAACTACTTTTTCCTTTTAAATAGCCCATAAAGGATGAAACACTTAATTTCGGTGGAATACTTACCAGCATATGAATATGATCAGGGCAAGCCTCTGCTTCTATTATTTCAACGCCTTTTCTTTCACATAATTGGCGTAATATTTTTCCTACATCTGCTCTTATCTTTCCGTATATAATTTGTCTTCTATATTTTGGTGCAAAAACAATGTGATACTTACAATTCCATGTTGTATGTGCTAAACTTTTATTATCCATTTGGATCCCCTTTCGTACAGAGTCGGTTGGCTAGACCTAACTCCATTGTACGACCGGGGTTTTTTTTCTGTCCATAGCTAAAAGCTTTTTAGAACCCCTCGCATAGCAAGGGGTTTTCAATTCTACAAAAAAAAAATAGCATGCTAGAATTATTTCTAGCATACTATTTTTACTTTTGAGTCATCTTTTAAAATGAAGTGATTCCATCTTGGACGGTCATTTCTTCACTTTTTACGAAGGGATTAGGCATATGATTTTTTATACCAAAATGATAAAGGATTGCATCGACAATTCGTTCAGAAGCATGTCCATCTCCATATGGATTAGAAGCTTTTGACATTTTTTCATATTCCGCAGAGTTGGTTAACAATTCTTTCAAAGCCTGATAGATCCTTGATTGATTTGTACCTACTAGCTTTAATGTACCCGCTTCTACTCCCTCTGGTCGTTCAGTTGTATCACGGAGAACTAAAACTGGAACACCAAGAGAAGGTGCCTCTTCCTGTATACCTCCTGAATCTGTCAAAATAATATGGGCTCTAGCTAAAAAGTTATGGAAATCGACAACTTCTAAAGGTTCGATTAGATGGATCCGTGGATTGCCATCTAATATTTCTTTGGCAATTTCCCTTACTGCTGGGTTTAGATGAACAGGATAGACCACTTGAACATCCTCATGTTCATCTACAATTTGTTTAATCGCTTTAAACATGTGTCTCATTGGTTCTCCAAGATTTTCTCTACGATGAGCAGTTAATAAGATCATCTTATCTTGGCCTATTTTTTCTAATATGTGGTGATGATAATTTGTAGAAACGGTTGTAGCTAATGCATCAATGGCGGTATTTCCTGTAATAAAAATCGTTTCGGGATCCTTACTTTCATTGAGCAGATTTTGCTGTGCTTTTTTGGTTGGGGCAAAGTGAAAATCAGCTATAACACCTGTTAGTTGGCGATTCATTTCTTCAGGGAACGGCGAATATTTGTTCCAAGTACGTAAGCCCGCTTCAACATGTCCAACTGGAATATGATTATAAAACGCTGCAAGACTTCCCACAAATGTCGTTGATGTGTCACCATGTACAAGAACTAAATCAGGTTTTTCATTTTGCATCACTTCATTTAATCCTTTAAGTGCTAAAGTTGTGACATCTATTAATGTTTGACGATCCTTCATAATATTTAAATCATACTTAGGATGAATATTAAAATCGCTAAGTACTTGGTCTAGCATTTGGCGATGCTGCGCCGTTACGGTTACAATCGATTCAATTTCTTCTTGATGCTTGTCTAATTCAAGTATTAATGGAGCTAGTTTGATTGCTTCCGGTCTAGTACCGAATATCGTCATGATTTTTATTTTTCTTTGGTTTGTCAATGAAAACTACCTCCGATTTTTTTAGATAAAGTGAAACCTCATACAAAGATCCCTCTCTAGATGTTGGTTGAACCAATCAAGCTTTTACAGGCAGCTGATCTCCCACTTGTCCATTCTGTTCCATTTCCACTAGAATCTAGTAGAAGGATCTCACAGCCTGTTAATGTGAGCTTAACATATATGTTGCACTTACAATAACCGCAACTAATAAAACAAAAGATTGCAAAATGACTGATAGATTGAAGCCATTCTTTTGCTGCTCTTTACTTTGTGGCTCATTTACATTTTCTGTATACTGTTTCTCCAACATTTTCGTTCTACTAATCTTCTTTTCTTCATCACTTAAAGCATTGAACGTATGGATAAATTTTTTATATTCACTGATTACCTTTTTGGTTTCGTCAAACATCTTGATTTCTCCAAAATGGATCCACATGACTCGATCACAAAATGCTTGGATCTGAGACAATGAATGACTGACAAAAATAATTGTTTTTCCTTCACTTTTAAACTCATTAATCTTATTAAGACATTTTTGATAAAATGTTTGATCCCCGACGGACAACGCTTCATCCACTATTAAAATATCTGGATTTGTATGAATAGATATCGCAAAACCTAATCGTGATTTCATACCACTAGAATAATTTTTAACAGGCTGATGGATAAAATTTCCGATATCCGCAAATTCAACAATATCATCCTGAATCATATTAATTTCCGCATTCGTTAAACCATGCATCAAACATTTCATCTTAATATTTTCCATCCCCGTCAAAGAGGGATTCAAACCAACAGAAATGGCAATTAATGATGTCTCACCGTTGATTTCTATATCGCCAAAACTTGGAGGGATAACCTGTGCAAGTATATTAGAAAGTGTCGACTTTCCAGAACCATTCAAGCCAATGATTCCAATTGCTTCACCTTCATTAATTTCAAAATCAATATTTTTTAAAGCATAGAACTGATCTCTATCTTTTTTTAACGAAATGATATCCAATAATTTATCAGATTGTTTACGATATAATCTGAAACTTTTTGATACGTTTGTGCAACGAATTTTCGGATTCATAGATTTTCCTCCGATTATAAATAATCAACAAATTTGTTTCGGAATTTAATATGCAAATAAGCTCCGATTGTCAGTATCAGCAAACTGATACTCCAAAAATACAGCGTATAGGCGCCATCTTCAAAAAACCATTGTCCACCTAAAATGGAATATCTAAAACCTTCGATAATATAAAATAGTGGATTTAGTTTTAGTATATTCACAAAAAAGGTAGGAAAGTTATGGACATTCCAAACAATAGGTAAAAAAAACATCATCAATCGCACAACCGATTGTACCATCATTTGAACATCTCGAATAATCGTTGTAAGTGTCGATAACAATAGTGTGATCGCAAATAGAAACAGATATAAGCATGCTAGATAGTAGAATAATTGTAGCAGGTATAGACCTGAAAATATGTCATAAAAGCAAGCAATTACAATTGTAATCACGATCATTGGGAATAATGAAAGTGAATTTCCTACAATTTTAATACTTGGTAATACGCTAACTGGAAAATGCATTTTTGATACTAAACTAACCTTTGCAAATACACTATTAGATGCTTGAACAATCGTTCGGCTAATATATAGCCATGGTACAAGTCCTATGATCAACCAAAGGAAAAATGGCGTACCATCAACTGGTGATCCCTTTCTTATACCAAGACCAAAGATAAGCCAATACACCATTATTTGAATGAATGGATTCAAGATTTGCCATAGCATCCCAAAATAGTGCATTGTATATTTTCCTTTTTCTTCATATAAACTAAGTCTAACTATTAAGTTAAAATGAAGAAATTGTTCTTTCAATACTTGCCATGCGAAGTTCATACAAGAGATGTTTCCTTATTATTTGTATATTTGTAGAGATTGCCATAGTTCATATAGTTAACATCTTGTGGTAACACTTTTACAACGTTTTTCGTATCAAAAATTCTTTTATTGGACATATTCGCTAACATAGAATCGCTAAATTGTTTGAATTCATCATGATCTGATAATATAACGATTAAATCTGAGTCTTTTACCGCTTGATCAAAATCTTTCATGACCCATTCCTCTTTTACATGTGGATCATATGCACGAACTTCAAAGTCGCTTTGCGCTTGTAGCATATGGTAAATTTCTAAAGCTGGGCTTTCACGAATATCATCAACATTTCCTTTATAAGTTAAACCAAAAACGGTGACGATTTTTCCATTTTCACTTTTCATTAATTGTTTAACATTATCTACAACAAATTGTGGCATAGATGTGTTGATCGTACGAGAAAGGCTAATAAGTTGGGCTGTTTTGGGAGCTTTTGCTACGATAAAATATGGATCAACTGCTAGACAATGTCCTCCAACCCCAGGTCCAGGAGTATGCAAATTTACGCGAGGATGTTTATTGGCCATTTCGATCACATCAAGTGCGTTGATTTCCAACTCATTACATACTTTTGCTAATTCATTTGCAAGTGCAATATTCACATCTCTAAATGTATTTTCCATCAGTTTAGACATTTCAGCTGTTTTTGCATCCGTTCTAATAATTTCCCCTTGAACGAAAGTACTATATACTTTAACACCAGCTTCTGTACATGCAGGTGTAATACCTCCAACAATTCGGTTATTAAACACTAATTCTTGAAGAATTTGACCTGGTAAAACTCTTTCAGGGCAGTGTACAAGGAAAATATCTTCACCGACCACAAATCCTGCTTTCTCAACTAAAGGCTTAACAAAATCGTCCATACTGCGAGGTGCGATGGTTGATTCAACAATGATCGTATTGCCTTTTTCAATATAAGGGATTATAGAGCGTACTGCACTCAATACATATGTTAAATCACAGGATTTATATTGGTCATTACAATTGGGTGTTGGAACTGAAATGATAAATGCATCAGCTTTTTCAGGTTCATAGGAAGCTTTAAACGTCCCCATTGAAATAACTTCTTCCAAAGCTTCTTGCAAACCCGGTTCTTCTAAATGGATTTTTCCATGATTTAGTGAATCCACAGCTTCTTTTTTCACATCAACACCTACAACATTTACATGATGTTTGGCAAACATGATAGAGGTTGGTAATCCGATATATCCAAGACCGATCGTACATAGTTTCATTTTAATTTCCTCCAATTTTCGAGTAGATTTTTAGTTTTCTTTTTTATCGCAACCTATATATTGAAAAGCAATTGCTTAAACTGATGAAAAAACGTTAGCCTTCTCGCATCACCCCTTTCAAATAAAAATTCAAATTTTTCTGAATCTATATTCTGGTGAAGTATTTTGCTATTTTCTTGTACTTTCCTTTTTTATAGAAAGCTTCGAATTTTTCACCTTCTATTGAATTTTTAACTATGAATTCTTTGTATAAAGAATAAATTTGATAGAGAATATCGATCGCCTCTTTTAGATCCTCATCTCCAATCCGTTTAATGCGGATCAAATACCAATTTTTGAAGTAAAAGTTGAATCGTTTATCCATATATAAATCGAGCAATTCATTTTTCTTTAAAAATGGTAATCTCTCTTTTTCTAATGTGTAATATTTATGAAAAAACTTTTTTGTTATCGTATTTGTAACAGATCCTGAAACTGCTGCATAATAGATGTGAATATCCAGATCGAGTACTGCTGCCTTCGTTGAATGCAATAACAGCTCTTGGAAAAACAGTGTATCTTGTCCGCCAGCATTTTCTACCATCTTCAAGTGATTATCCATAATGATCTTTCGCTTGACGATCAATGCTTGGATACTTTGAGTTCTCAGTTCTGTATCGATCAATAGCTGCTTCGGATTTTGAATGACCTTACTATGAATCACGTCTGTAACCGTTTGATAGTATTTGAAATAACTAATTTTTTTGTTATCAAATTTGACCATATTGCCAATTGCCATGTCTATATCAGGATTCCTTTTTAGCAATTGCAATAATTTCGCATATCCATCGTTGATCGCTTCATTATCCGGATCTAAATACGTTATATATTCACAACTTGCTAGTTCGACACCTCGATTTCTTGCCCTTGATGCACTACCACTTCCTCCTTTCGGGAAGAAATAAGTCATAACATTCGTATTTGACTCTGCAATTCGACGTATCGTGCTAATAGTTTCCTCATCAGTGGATCCATCATCTACTAAGATAATTTCCATCTTGTCAAAAATGCTGCTTCTTTTTAAGCTATTAAAACATTTGTTCAACAAGTATTTGCCGTTGTTATAAACAGGAACAATTACAGATAATTCATATTGACGATCATCTATCAACCCTTGCTGCAAGCATTCTTTGCTGTTTGTGTTGAGTTCAAAATGGTCAATGCAATACCCATATTGTCGTTTGTAATGAGTAGGCATTTTGAGCAATTCGTCGGTAGCAAAAGCTTCAGACCAAAACACGGTTTTATATTTATCTTGAATTTCATTCACGTACATGTGTTCTAACCCTTCTACTAATTTGTTTCCCTCGTAATAGCTGTTTTTCGTAATATAATCTGAATCTGTATATTTAAAACCGTTGATCATATCTTCTAAATAATATTCTTCGTATTGATAACCTGAACGGAAGAAAGCAATGATATCGTATTGTGCTCGAATCTCATCATTGAAATCTGCTTCAGCGATTAAAGCTTTTTCTTCATAGGATTGATTCTCAAAATTTTTGATCACTTCGTCATTCAATTGATCTGCTACGACCAAAGCTTTTTTCAAGGATACTTGTTTTTCCATTTCAATTTTTTCTAATAACCCATTGAATCTTTCAAATGTTGTGTAGGAAGACATGACATTTCGGATTCCTATTACTTGATGCTTATACACTTCTTCATCTGTAAATTCATTTAATATATCTTTGACCTCCTGCTGACTATTCACAATAAAGACATTTGGAAATTTATCGTTCACGCCAACACTATAATTTGAAATAATAATATTACCGATAGCTTGCAGCTCATAAATTCGATTGGCAAACATCGTTTCACTAAACTTCACAGAGTTTAAGTTAATCGCCCAATCATAAAGCTTATGCACTTTTTGAAGATATTGATGTTCAATGGCTGGCGACACATATTCTAAATACTCTTGTGGGAAGAAATAATTTAAATTATTTAAATGAAAATTTCGATCGATGATTTTTAGATCTCGATTCGCACTTTTTACACCCTCGAAAATATCAATTGTTTCCCTTTGCCTTTCGGGATATTTGTTCAGCCATGATCCTGCAAAAAACACATCTTTACTCTTTGGATGGTTTCGGATACCAATTGGATTATGGTAAAGTGGATTGATACCAAATTCCAAGACGAAAACTTTTTGGTGCTTGCAAGCTTTTTTATAGCTTTCCACTTTTTCTTTTGCTGTTGTAAAAACATAATCACATTTCTTGGCGATCCCGATAAATTTTTCATAATTGACAGGGTCTTCTTTCGAGTAAAATACTGTTTTGACGTGATTTTTTTTAAAATATTGAATTACCTTATATAAGTCTTTTCTCTTTTGAGACTTATCATTGGCTAAACCCGTCCAGCTACCATCTAACCCCTTCCAAGTCGTCACTACAAACAAGAAATCTAATTGGTCCTTATAAGACTGATAATTATCGCGAGTAATAGGGATGAAATTGGCCACATCTTTATAAGATTGGTACAAAAATTCATCTGCAATAATCCCAACCTGCATGGAATACTTATTGTAATATCTACTGCCATTACTTTCAGGGATATTGTCCAGTAATGGTTTTATACGATCAAAATAATGCAAATCTGCTACTTCATCACGATAATCCAAGTATTCTTGTTTGGTTGTTTTTAGTGGTGCTGTTTGAATTTCATATAGAAATAATGACTCTTCAGGAATACTTTCAGGTAGAATGCCATTTTCCTTAAAATAATCAATTTCATACTTTTCTCTCTTAATGGCATCTTCAAGTTGTTGTTTACGTGATTGAATCTCTCTCAATTGTTCTTCAATTTTTGATGTTTGCATTTCTTTTGCCTCGCTTAATTCTTTTTAAAACTCGCCAATAAACATAGGTCAGTCTTCCAAGCTTCGAATGACTGATTGCATAATGTTTTGAATGTAATTTTTGATATGAACTTAATAGATGTTCTTCTTGAATATACATTCGTAAAAGTTCTTCTTGAATCATTACTTTTTCTTTTTTTTCTTGTAATAGTAATCGTCTAAGAGACTCCAATTCTCTCGATAAGTCTTCCGTTTTTAATTCCAAAATTAGCACTCCTAGTTGTAAAATTGATAGCTTTTAAGATACTTTGGCATATACATTCACAAACAATTCTTTTTCTTTTTCCCAATTGAACAATTTGCTAGCCTTTCTACTATTTTCACTATATCGAGTTCGTAATGCTTGATTTTCAAGCAATTTGTTGACAGCGTCTGCAATTTCTTGCGGTTTATGTGAGTCTATACAGATTCCCGTTTCTTCTCCTTCAACGACCCTTCGAATCTCAGGAAAATTACAAGCAACAACCGGTATCCCTGCCATCATATATTCGAATAATTTATTGGATGAAGCTGAGTAATGGTTGTAATTTATATTGTTCAACACTTGAAATCCAAGATAGGCATTCTTCGTATATTGAGGCAACTCTTCCAATGGTACTTTGGGTAAGAATTTGACCTTTTCTTCAAGATTCATGTCCTTGACCATTTTCTCCAAGTCTGGTTTTATACGTCCATCCCCTATAAGGACAAGCGTTCCCTCATTAAACATTGGCACTGCTTTGATTAATTTATCTAATCCTCTTCCTGCCTGTATGCCACCTTGATATAGCAAGATTTTTTCATTTTCCGGCAAATGCAGAATCTCATGAAGATCGATTTTATGATTGAAAACTTCTTTTTGTATGAATGGATAATTATGCACTACATTTGGATAAAACCCATATAAAACTTCGTTGTATTTTGCTCTTGTGTGATTTTCAACAATCATAGAATCCATTTTTCGGATAAAAAACTTTTCCATTTTCGCGTATATTGAGCTATCATATCCAGTTCTACTCGTTTGAACTTCATGTGAATCATAAATTAATGGTTTTCTTCTTAATCTCCACTTTGCACATATATAACCTTGTGGTAATGTGTTTAAATCATTGGAATGGTATATATCATAATTTTTCATTCGACCTTTTAAAATCATTCGGATGATAATGCAGCCTCTTACGACCACTGTTTTGAGTCTTGTCTTAATGATTATTCCCCCAAGTAATGTAAGTGGAATAATGATAAATGGGAAAAGATAGGCTAAGAACAGCCATAAGACAAGTGCAACACTACCTACCAGCTTATTTTTTATACAAAATTGGAGTACGGTGAACATAATCGGATATCTTCTAACCCTATATACATTAAAATTGTCATTTCTTTTTTCAACATATTTCATGTCAGGATCATTTGGATCATGTATACAAATAAGATCAACCTTATAGCCCTTCTCTGATAGAGTCGTGCATTCTCGAAGTACTCTAGCATCATTGGTAAAATGATTCCAAACAAACATGCATACATTCTTTTTCATAATTTGATGTCCTTATCTATTCGTTTTAATAATGGTATGGGTTCTGCACTTGGTTCTTCTTTTAGTAAAGAAGTTAAAATTTTGATATTTTTTTCCCATATAAAATGTGATTGGATCAATTTCAAGCCATTACTTGCTGTTTTTTCTCGTAAATCTGGATTATATTTCAATAGCAAAATCTTTTTGACAATTTCGTAAGCGTCTCGTTTTTCTGAAACAAAGCCTGTTTGATATGTTTCTATAATCTCTTTGGAATAACCTGAAACAGCAGCTACAACTGGAATGCCGCTCATCATATAATCGATTAACTTACCCGGCAGCACAGTTTCAAATACTTCATTGTTGTTTAACGAAAGAATGCCCACATCATGTTTTGCATTTAATGCCAAGCACTCTGCCCTTGTGGTTGGATTTACGATTGAAACATTGTGTAATCTGTTTTCTTTTATAAAATGGATCAAATCGTTTTTCTTTTGTCCATATCCAACAATCGTGATTTGAATATGCTGTTTATCTAATTTTCGAATGAGATCTTTTAGAAATTCAACATCTTGAGCAAGTCCTATATTCCCTGTATAAATAACCCGAAAATTTTTATGGAATTTATAGGCTGGCTGTAATTCATATAAACGAGCCGCATTTGGTAAATAGGTGATTTTATCTGGATTGATCTTCGCCTTTTTCACTATATAATCTTTAAAACCGATACTGTTGATAATGATGTGATTCGATTTCTTATATAAGAAGATTTCTAAAAGCGAGAAAAACTTGATGATTAATGCGTTATCAAATACGCCTACTCCCTTTAAGGATTCTGGCCATAAATCTCGAACGTCCAATATAAATTTTGCCCTATACCTCAGTTTTGCAATGAGACCAACAAATGCGATAAAAATTGCTGGCGTCGTAACAAGGACAATATCAAATTTTTGTTTTTGAAAGAGAATAAATAGAAGCATTTTCATCGATATTTCTAGGTAATGGATTAAACGATTCAACATATTCAAAGCATACTTTCTATTTTTCACTTTCACTCGGTGGATTTTCTCTTCATTATCTAAAGACTTGTTATCCCAAAATTTCTTGTCTTCATATATATGCTTATTTGGATAGGACGGTTCAGTTGTTAAAACCGATACATCATACCCTTCTTGTTTTAATAGCTGAAATAGATTTGTCATCCGATTGGCATGACTACCGATTTCAGGGTAAAAATTTTGCGTGATGATCAAGATCCTAGATTTAGACAATTTGAGCATCCTCCTAGCTAACCTTTCTAAATAACCCTTGAAGATAAGATTCGAACTATTGTTCTAATTATTTGGTTACGCGTTAATTGTAGCACAACACTTTACATATTTTGTTAAGCCAATGATTCTTTATTATTAATGGTTTGTAAATTATTATTAATTTTATTAATTACCTCTTCTTTTTTTCATAAAGTAGTCTATTTTAAAAGAAGCCCCTATTATGAAAAAAATGAATAAAATCATTTTTTCATAAAGATTTCATGGCAACAATTTACAAATATTATACGGAGGCACACAATGGCTGTAGAAAGTAGAAGATTTCAAAAAAGGAAAAAAAGAAAGATATGGAAATGGATCGTAGGGATTGTTGTTGTGCTCGCACTTGGCATCAGTGGAGTAGCATTCAGTATGTATAACAGTTTTATGTCTAATATGGAAAAAACACATATTAATATCGACCGCGATCAATCAAAACATCGTATCAAAAAAGTAAATTTCGAAAGAAAAGATCCTTTTTCAATATTGCTTTTGGGTGTCGATGGACGTAGTGGTGAAAATGGGAGATCCGATACAATCATTGTTTTGACAGTAAATCCAAATTCAAAAGATACAAAGATGCTTAGTATTCCTAGAGATACATATACTGAAATTGTTGGTCATCATTCGTATGACAAATTAAATCATGCCTATGCATTTGGTGGCATCAAAATGGCCATGGATTCTGTGGAACAGTTGTTGAATATTCCTATTGATTATGTTGGTGAGATCAATATGGACGGGTTTTCAGATATGATTGACGCAGTTGGGGGAATAACGGTTAATAGTAAACGTGCTTTTGAACAAAATGGTTATCAATTCAAAATTGGTGAAAATCAATTGGATGGTAAAGGAGCTCTTGCGTATGTTCGTAATCGACATGATGACCCTGAAGGTGACTTTGGAAGACAAGAGCGACAAAGACAATTGATATCAGGAATTATTGAAGAAGCTGTTTCTGTAGATAGTTTGTTTAATTATCAAGATATTTTTAACTCATTAGGAAACAATGTTCAAACAAATTTAACCTTCTCGGAAATCATGAAGCTTCAAAAAAATTATAAAGATTCGATTACTCATATTGATCAGTTGCGTTTTGAAAAAGGCGGCGGTGAAATCATTAATGGAATTTGGTATTACAAAATGGATGAAAATGAATTAAAAGAAATTTCCTCAGAATTACGAAAGCATTTAGAATTATCAAAATAGGTTGGTGCTATCTATAAGCCAGTAGATTTCCTATGCTTATAGATAGCTTTTTGATTTCTGCTACAGCTTGCTCGCTTTCCTGTGGGCGAGCCGGTGAGCCTCCTCGCTTCGCTGCGTGGGATCTCCACCTATCTCGCTGTTCCCGCGGTCATTGAATTGACTTCCTGAATCCACACCTTACGCAGAAATGCGCATGCATTTTCGAGAACTCGAGCAAGCCGCAACGAAGATCTATATAAATGGGGTTAAAATTAAATATTAAACACTATTTTCACCAATAAATATGCCTATTTATTTCGTTAAGCATATGTTTTGGCAAAAGCTCATAAAAACCAATGTATTTTTTCAGTTCTTTCCTAACGACTTGGTCATTCACGCGATATCCTTCTTTTAACATGGCTATTTTAAGACCAAATGTCATTTGTAGGTGTGGATAGTCTTTAAAGTCTTCCCAATCACCACCCCAATCGAATCCAAGTTTCTTTGCCATATCTGCCACTTCAAACCAATCAGATTCCCCATTTTTATTGCCATCGTAGTCAATATCCCAAATGATAGTACCATTCGAATCCAAAAGTGCATAATCGAATGCTAATCCATAATTATGAAAAGACTCCCCTGCTTTTTTATGAGTAACGATATTTCCAGTTGTTGTCCTTCCTTGTTCATACAATTGCTTTTGTTTTTCAAATGTTCGGATTCCTTCTGTTATAACAACATCGATCTTTTGATTTGCTGCTTTGTTTATTAATATATTTTTTCTTTCTTCTACGATGGGATTTAGTTGTGACGGAATTGGCGCATCTTTTCCTAGATAAACATATCGTTTATCTTTTCTCTCTTCTTGTATGTCCGGAATAACATTAATGCTTAATATCACCATAAGGAAAAATAGAATGACGACACTCCAAATAATATATAGTTGATTTTTTTTGTTCTTCATATTTATTGATGTTCTCCTCGATGTAATCCCATTTAGTATGAATAATTTGTTATTTTTCATTCTTTTTAGAACATTTTAATGGCTAATAAAAATTTTTTATCATATGAATTAAGATGTGTTGATGATCCAATTTTGCCCACAAAAATAGAGAATATTCGCTGATTTACGCCACAGTCCTTGCTTTTTTTGTGGGATATTGAATGGACCTCACTGAGCGGACCATATGAAATATGTATGCATTTTCGAGGACTTAAGCAAGCCTGATCTATATAAATAGAGCTAAAAATACAATGTTTTTAAAATGACACCAAATATTTTTTCTTAATCGACAATCCTGAGAAAAGATCATTTAAATATTCATATTTTTTATCAGGCGTGTTGATTATCCAATTTTCTCCATGAAGATAGGGAGAATTCGTTGATTTCCGCTACGGCTTGCTCGCTTTCCTGCGGGCGAGCGCTGAGCCGCTTCCTTCGCTACGCTCGTGCAGGGTCTCAACTGTCTCGCATTTTCCGCGGGAGCATTCCTGTTTAGAAAGTTTTCAAGGTATTGCAAATAAAAATGTCCTCTAGTAGAATGCATGTGTATCAACCATCACATCAATCACATACATCTACTGGAGGACATATATGAATCGTAATATGAATGAGAAAATTAATCAAGTCAATGAAGACACTTTAGTGATTGGAATTGATATTGCTAAGCGTAAACACTATGCTTGTGCGATGGATGATCGTGGACGCGTGTTACAAAAATCGTTTCCTTTTCATCAATCAAGTGATGGATTTATGCACTTTTTACAGCGGATCGGTACTTTACAGACAACACACGCTAAATCTAATATCCTTGTTGGCTTTGAGCCCACTGGTCACTATTGGATGAACTTAGCGGACTTTTTGATGGTAAATGATATCCCTTTTGTGATGGTTAATCCGATGCATGTCAGTCGCACCAAAGAATTGGACGATAACCTTCAAACGAAAAACGATGCGAAAGATGCCCGTGTCATTGCTCAACTCATCCGTGATGGTCGATACAGTTTTCCACGAATTCTACAAGGCGTGGAAGCAGAGCTTCGCAATGGCTCCTCTTTCCGCTTAAAATGGCAGGAAGATATAGCTGCACTGAAAAATCGCATCATTCGTTGGACAGATCGTTATTTCCCTGAATTTCAATGGGTCTTTAAAGAAATAGGGAAAAATGCTTTAGCTGTTCTGGAGCAAACCCCTTTTCCAACAGATATGCAAGATAAAAGTTTAGAGGAATTATTACAACTCTATCGACAAGTAGAAGGATTAAAATATCCTTCTTCTCCAAAAATAAAACAATTACAACAATATGCCCATACCTCTATTGGCCTATCTGAAGGGCATGAAATGGCTCGTTTCGAGATTCACTGTCTTCTCGAACAATACAGACAATTACAGGCACAATACGAGGTGTTAGCTGAGCGTTTAACACAATTAGCTAAAGAAATGACGGATTACGAATATCTTCTGTCTATCCCTGGTGTCGGTGAAAATACGGTAGTCGAACTACTAGCTGAAACAGGTCCTCTCACAAATTACAAGCACCCACGCCAATTATTAAAATTAGCGGGGTTAACTTTACGAGAGAACTCTTCAGGACAACATAAAGGACAAAAGAAGATTTCTAAACGTGGTAGAAGAAAACTACGTGGCCTCTTATTTCGAGCCATTCTACCCATGATTCGTTATAACGTTGCCTTTCAAGCCTTGTACGAGTACTATATTACACGCCCTAATAACCCATTGAGAAAGAAAGAAGCGATGGTCGTTCTTTGTGGGAAATGACTAAAAATCGCCCATGCGCTTTGTCAGAAAAAGGTGTACTTTGATGCGCAAACCATGATGAAGGACCTCACTTGTCTGGAACCGTTAGCGTAACTTTTCTTCAAGAAAATTCATGACAATAAGATGACACAGAGAAGCAGGCGCTATAAACGACAATAGACCTTGAGTCCCAGCGGGAGCAAACCAGCCGCCTCTGCCTTATGAATAGACCGAACGAAGGAATGTACGCGCTAGACGCCAAGAGACATGGGAGGGTACGTCATCATAAGCATCGCAGAGATCTAATGTGCATCAAATAATGGCAATAGAGTTAATTCATTTCCAATTAACTTTAGCGTAGCGTACACTGACATTGTTATTTATTTAAACAAATGGGAATATCAAACTGGGTCTCACTCTATCTTAGCCAAGAAAAAATTTTTTTCACACGAAAAAACTCTAGCAAACGTTGATATAACAACATTTTAAGAGGGAGTCGAGCAAGCCTCCGCTCCAATCTACATAAATGGAACGAAAAATACATGTTTTTTTAAGAATTATATCAAAAATATTCCCTAATTTCTGCCTAATCAACACGCCTGATTTTTTATATTTGGCATTATAAAATTGATTCCTTCATTTAAAATGAAGAAAAAATTCATATTGTTGAAGACTTTCACTAGGCGAGACAAATTAATCAGGTCTATACTGAAAGAAGATCCTTTGTTTGTGATTTGTTTCTTGATATGGGGATCATAGTTCTAGTTGTTACAGATGAAAAGAGGGATGAAATGAAAAATATGATACAAAAGCGTTTATTTGAATGGCAAGATTTAAACTATCAAGAATTTAATGCAAAATTACTGCCAACGGTTGATAAAGAAAAGATTATCGGTGTTCGTCTTCCTACCATGCGTAAAATCGCAAAAGAATTAGCGAAAGGGGACGTACATACATATTTATCCACTTGGAACGATGATTATTATGAAGAAACAATGCTTAGGGGGATGGTTATCGGCTATGCAAAGTTAGATTTTGAATGGCAATTAAAATATATTGCAGAATTTATACCGCATATTGACAATTGGGCAGTTTGCGATAGTTTTTGTACAGGACTAAAAGGAACAAAAAAACATCAAAATGAAATGTGGCAATTTTTACAGTCTTATGCTGCTTCATCTGAAGAATACAATGCTCGTTTTGCAGCTGTTATGCTTTTAAACTATTTTATAGATGAATTGTTTATCCACAAAACTTTAATGTTACTGGACTCCATTCAAAATGAAAAATTCTATACGCAAATGGCCGTTGCATGGGCGATTTCTGTTTGCTATATGAAATTTCCTGAAATAACGGAAACTTATTTGAAAACAAGTACACAAGATCATTTTACTTACAATAAAGCTCTCCAAAAAATTATTGAATCAAAACAAATTGATAAAGATACAAAAGAAAAGATGCGCACGATGAAGAGAAAATAAAGTGAAGCTTCTATCAGTGGTTTTCTCCGTCCACCATTTATCTTTCTCGTTTCTCTCTATATCTTGAGATGGGTGTCTTACTGCCCGTTAAAGTGAGATAAAGTGAGATTTTCTTCATCCGCGCTGTATACGAGTAGAATCAAAATCAATCGGATCCATACTGCAGTGATCCCCACTAATTCTCCGCTTGTTAGTTGTATTTCGATGTGGGGATCATACTTCCCGTTAATATGGGATAAATCATTTCTTATTGCTTTTCGACCACTTTTTGAATACTTTCATGATACTCAGCCTTTAACCTTTCAACTAACTCAGCAACCGGCAATATTTCATGAATGCCACCAACTCCATGTCCAGCACTCCAGATATCTTTCCAGGCCTTGGTCTCCCCTTCAGCCTTGTGTAAGATTTCTAGTTGTTTAGGTTTTTCTAATGTTGCTGGATCTAAACCTGCATTTAAAATACTTTTTAAAAGAAAGTTTGCATGCACACCGCTAAGTTTATCTGTATAAATAATATCCCCTGCCTGTGCTTCTAGCAGCATCTTTTTATAGGCTTTGTTCGCTAAGGATTCTTTTGTTGCGATAAAACGTGTACCCATATAAGCAAAATCAGCACCTATTACCTGTGCAGCTAAAATATCTTGCCCATATGTGATTGCACCTGATAAAATGACCATTCCATCGAAAAATTGTTTTACTTCGTGTACAAATGCCATCGGATGTAATGTACCACCATGACCACCTGCACCATTACAGACAAGAATAAGTCCATCAATTCCTGCTTCCGCAGCTTTTTTAGCATGTTGAATACTAATGACATCAGAGAATACCAGTCCGCCATATTCATGCACGATTTTTGTGATATCAGTTGGTTTTCCTAACGATGTAATAACAACTGGTGGTTGGTATTTTTTGATCAGTTTAATGTCAGCCTCATAGCGATCATTAGACTTATGCACGATTAGATTAACTCCCCAAGGCGCAACCTTTGAAGTTGTTTTTTGTGCTTCCGCTAATTGTGTTGTAATCGCTTGCATCCACTCTTCTAAAGTCTCACTTGTTCTAGCATTTAATACGGGGAAAGTTGTGACCACTCCTGATTTGCACCCTTCTACTACGAGTTCAATACTAGAGACTAAAAACATAGGCGCCACAATAACCGGTAAATCTAACCTTTTAAATTGTTCTTTCACAATCTTCTTCAGCATATCATCCTATCCTTTCCAAAATAAATCAATCACGATACTGCACAAAGTAGAAAATCCTACACATAAAGGCAAATAAGATAGCATTTAAAAGAATGGCTATCATTTTCTCTAAAATGTATGATGTTTTTTCGAATATATGCTCAATCCCATACATACTGTAGCCTGTATGATCTGATACAAATTATCGCCTACTATTTAGGAGGAGCTGACATGATTGTCAAACAAAGATATGTAAAAAAAGTGAAGTTGTTTTTTGTAAGGAGACGGATCTTGCTTCATCTGTATTAGAGAAACTTTATGCTTCCGGTTATAGATGTATCCCCGTTTTAGATAAAAATATGGAAAAATTTATTGGCAATGTATATAGAGTTGATATCCTTGAATATCAAAAGAAACATGGTGCTCAAGATGTGCAAATTGCAGAGTTAGCGATCGATCAGGATGGGACCATCAATATGGAAAGTCCATTTTATAAAGTTTTTTTCAAGATTAAACGACTTCCCTATCTTGCAGTTATAGATGAATATGACAATTTTTATGGTATCCTTACCCACTCTAAAATATTTGAGCTGTTAGAAGAGGCTTGGGGGTACAAAACCGGAAGCTGCGCTTTAACCATTGCAATTCCCGTTGCTGAAGGTATTCTCGTCAAAACACTCTCACTAATTCGAAAAAAATGGCCAGTTCAATGTGTTTTCTCCATCGACGATGACGATTGGTATTTAAGACGAGTGATAATTACACTTGATAAAGGAGCAAATCAGCAAACTGTAAAAGAAATTGAAAGCATCCTCTATAAAGTCGGTACTCGCCTCGTTGATATAGAAGTATTCGATGAGGAAGAATTCCATAAAAAAAGAAAAATAATTTGATCAGGTACGTTGATTATCCAATTTTCTCCATAAAGTATTTATTCGCCCTTTGAGACAATTTATTCGCTCTCTCAAAGGATTTATTCGCTCTTTCCGCAGGACATTGGATTGTTTTTTTATCGAATATGTGCTACACAAAAGGAACAAGCAAGCCGCAGCGAAGATCTATATAAATGGTCCGAAAAATACAGGTTTTGTCAAAAATTACGCCACAGACAACCTAATTTTTGTCAAATCAACACGCGTGTAATTTGATCTTTTGAGTGAACGCATTTAACAATGAAGGCAACTGATCAACTGAAGGCAACAGAATTATCCAAAAAGCAGAAAAATACAATTCAATGTCCAATTAAATTATCAGGCGTGTTGATTAGAAGAAATCAGGAAAATATATTTGACATAATCCTTAAAAAACATGTATTTTTTAGTTTCATTTATGTAGATTGAAATTAGCCATAGTGGAAACAAACAAATCCCTCCATTTTTTATAGAAAAAATCGGATCATCACCACGCCTGATAGATATATTAAAAAAGAAAAAGTTATTCTCAGTAGTGTCTAAAGGCATATAAAAAAGAACCTTCAATCTAAAATTAGATCAAAGGTTCTATATTGGATTTCAATCATATTCTAATGACTTATTTCGTTCTCTAAATAAAATTTTTATTTTTCAGTTAAACCAAGCGCTTGTGCTGTTGAAGTGTGAATTTCATCGATAAGCTCTGGATGTTCCACTAATGCTAAGCCGTAAGAAGGAATCATTTCTTTGATTTTTGATTCCCATTCTTTTGCATGTTGTGGGAAACATTTTTTAACTACCTCAAGCATAACAAAAACAGCAGTAGAAGCACCTGGAGAAGCACCTAGTAATGCGGCAATTGAGCCATCAGCACCCGTAATAACTTCTGTACCAAATTGAAGTGTTCCTTTACCGCCAGCAGCAGTATCTTTAATAACTTGTACACGTTGCCCCGCTACGACAATATCCCAATCTTCACTTTTCGCATTTGGAACAAATTCTTTTAATTCTTCAATACGTTGTTCTTTTGATAGCATAAGTTGTTGCACCAAGTATTTTGTTAATGACATGTTCTTTGCACCTGCCGCTAACATTGTAAATACATTATTCGGTTTCACAGAACCTATTAAATCAAAATTTGAACCCGTTTTCAAGAATTTTGGTGAGAAACCAGCAAATGGTCCAAATAGCAATGATTTTTTGTTATCGATATATCGTGTATCAAGATGCGGAACAGACATTGGAGGAGCACCAACAGCAGCTTTTCCGTATACTTTTGCATGATGTTGAGCAATAACTTCCGGATTGTTACATACTAAGAATAATCCGCTTACTGGGAATCCACCAACATGTTTGCTTTCAGGAATACCTGTTTTTTGTAGTAGAGGAAGAGCACCTCCACCACCGCCGATAAAGACGAATTTTGCTGCATGGTATTCTATTTGACCGCTAGCATTACGCACTTTTAACTCCCATAAGCCATCGCTTGTACGTTTAATATTCTCAACTTTATGTTTATAGTTGACTTCGACGTTTTTACGTTTTAAATGTTCAAACAACATACGTGTCAAAGCACCAAAGTTAACATCGGTTCCAGAGTCGATTTTTGTTGCTGCTATAGGTTCGTTTGATTTACGGTCTGTCATAATAAGTGGAATCCATTCCAACAATTTTTCTGGATCATCAGAAAATTCCATTCCTTGGAATAGAGGATTATTTGAAAGCGCTTCAAACCTTTTTTTCAAAAATGCAACATTTTTTTCACCTTGTACTAAACTCATATGAGGGATCGGCATGATGAAATCATGCGGATTTTGAATTAGATTACTTTTTACAAGATAAGACCAAAATTGTCTTGAAAGTTGGAACTGTTCATTAATTTTGATTGCTTTGCTAATATCTATGGAGCCGTCTGGTTTTTCGACTGTGTAGTTAAGCTCACACAATGCCGAATGTCCTGTTCCCGCATTATTCCATTCGTTAGAACTTTCCTCTCCTGCTTTATCGAGCTTTTCAAACACTTTAATTTTCCAATCTGGCGCTAGTTCTTTCAAGAGTGTTCCCAAAGTAGCACTCATGATCCCGGCACCAATTAAGATAACATCTGTTGTAGTTTGTCTGTTACTCATTTTTTACCTTCCTCTTCCTTATACCCTAAGATTTGCAGAAAGGATGTAGGCACACCTGTTTAGGGACTACAGCAAACAAGGCACCGCCCAGTCACATACCTTTTCTGTATCAATTACAACCTTACCATAGTGTATCATAATTAATTATAGATTAAAATATCTTCTATTATAACACAGCTATAAGTTGTTTTAAATGGTGAAAAAAAGGAAAAAGTCATCTAGCCATTATAGAATTGCATAAAAAACATAACAAATGTCCTAGCTTTTTACAAAGGGCAAGACTACCTATTGAACCACCATTTCTTCATTCCACTATACCAACTAATTTCCATCTCCTCTATTATAACCAATGGGATTTTCCTAATCTTTTTTATCAGTTCTGTTTTGTCGACTTTTAACTTAGATCTTCCACTCCAAATGTGTACGCTTTTTTCTTACTAATATGGAATATTTCATCCCCCATTTTCTCTAAAATCTCCTGTAATATGAATCCGCACAGAATAAAATAACTCTTGTCCTGCATAAGCTCTAAAAATAATGTCAATTAGTCATGTGAATTATTCACTTATATAATGAAGCTTCGCACATAAGAATAGAGGTTTGCTAGCTGCTGATGTTGATGGAAATAAAATTTAATAATTATGTAAAGTTCCATAATTTATTGAAAAATTTATTGTATAATAGAATAATATATATTCCATTTTTATTGCATCACCATACCATTTGCATAGTATGAAAAAACTTCGCCTGTTGGCATTATGTATAAAGTGAAGCTTCCATCAGTGGAGAACACTGAAAAACTATAGAATCTCTATTTCATTGATAAAAATCCATCTTTTCTTTAATTTTATGAACTAAAAAGATTATTTTTATCATTTTTTTGAAGATGCATTGACTTTTTCAGTGGTCTCCCATCAGTGGGGGGTTCTTCATCCCCCGCTGATCTAGAGGAACTCAGGTTAAAAGCGCTACGTCCTGTGACAACACCTGAGGGATCAACATCCTGCCCGTCCAAGCCAATCGAACGCATGCGGCAGTTCATCCCCATCTATCTTTCTCATTTTTGTCTATATCTTGAGATGGGGAAGCTTTACTACCCGGAATAAAATCCAAAACATTATTTATGTATAGGATTTAATTATAACTAAAGAAAGGATGGTTCAATGAGATCTTTGGAATTTCAATTCATAAAAGGAACACCAAAATATCAACAAATTTATTTTCATATTAAAGAGTTAATCCTGAACAAATCTTTACATGCAAATACTAAACTGCCATCCATTCGCCAATTATCAAATGATTTACGAGTCAGTCGTAGCACGATAGTATCTTCTTTTAACCAACTATTAGCGGAAGGATATATACGCAGTGAAGGGAGAAAAGGATACTTTGTAAATCCCGTTAAGAAAAAACAAATTCAATGGAAAACAAGTAACTCCATCATTATTCGCAAACAAATACCGATCTATAAAATAAAATTTCAGCCAACTGCTGTCGATCAGGAATCTTTTCCATTAGCCAAATGGCGACAATGTACAAACTTGGCAATGGAGCAACCTTTTATCTATTCAAAGGATCATTACCAAGGAGATCCATTTCTAAGGCAACAACTTTCTTTTTATTTGTTAAAGTCAAGAAAAATCGATACAAATGCGCATTCCATTATTATAGGGAGCAGCAAACAGGAATTGTTTATGAAAATTGGTTTATTAGTAAAAAATGATTTTCATACTATTATCTGTGAAGATCCTGGCTCTGAAACGGCACGTAGATTCAGTTCTTTGTTTGATTTCGACATTTTGCCAATGCCCTTTTCGTCAAAAGGCACGCTTTTAAAGCAATTGCCAGAGACAAACCATCATATTTTCTATACGACACCATCTCATCAATTTCCAACTGGTGTAACAATGCCTATCTATGAACGTCAACGTTTGATTGAGTGGGCTTATCATACAGATAGTTTTATCATTGAAGATGATCATGACAGCGAATTTCGTTATTCACAACAACCTATTCCTGCTTTAGCGTCTCAAGATTTGAATCGTGTCATATATCTAGGAAGTTTCGCTGAATCATTTTTACCAACATTGAAAATTAGCTATATAATTCTTCCTCAAAAGTTACTGAAAGCTTATCATCACTCTTTTTCAAATATGGAGCAAACTACTTCTTCGATCCATCAAAGAGCTATGGCTATTTTTATGGAAAATGGTTTTTGGGAATCACATATTCGAAGAATGAAATCTATATATAAGAGAAAAATGGAGATATTAACTACTGCATTACAACAAGCATTTTCAGATGACATTGAAATTCTAGGAAAAGAATCAGGACTTTATGTATTATTACGTATTCGAAACGGTTACACAGAACAACAATTGATCCAAAGAGCTGCTGAAAATGGTGTAAAAGTGTACGCTGCTTCTCGTTTTTTCATTAAAAGGAAGCCAAAATATCCATTGATTCAATTAGGCTTTGGTGGTAATACAGAAGAAGAAATCTTAAAAGGAATCGAATTATTGCAAAAAGCATGGAACTAATCATGTATATCATGTTTCATCATTCGCTTTTCTAAAAAAACAAATTTCCTTAGTTTGCCTGTTGACATTATTAAAATGTAGCGTTATTATAATAAATGTCTTAAAGTAAAGGGCGTATGGCGCAATTGGCTAGCGCACCTGACTCTTAATCAGGGGGTTGTGGGTTCGACCCCCACTACGCCCATATTTGAAAGGACATCATCTATTGAGATGGTGTCCTTTTCTTTTTCATGCTACAGAAACGTTCTATATATTTGTAAATATTTTCTCATAAAAAGCCAAAGATAGAACGTCATATGATATACTTTATTCAATCAATCATCAATAAGAAAAAGAGAGGTTGAAGCATGCAGATTAAAAATCTAATTTTTGACTTTGATGGCACACTTGCAGATTCAAGGCAATGTAGTGTACTAGCCACGCAACAAGCTTTTATCGAATTTGGTTTAAAGAAACCGAGCGAAAAACAGATTGAATATTATATGGGTGTTCCCATTGAAGTATCCTTTAAAAAAATGGCAACTACAGGTTTCACGGATGAATCGTTTGAAAAATTGCTTACTATCTTCCGACAAGCCTACAAGAATTTAGAGAATAAAACGCTCTCTACATTTCCAAATATACCAAATGTATTAGAAAGTATAGCCTCAAGCGGTAAGCAGCTTTTTGTTGTATCAAGCAAAAAGTCGGATGTACTTCTTCGTAACTTACAAACACTCAATATCAATACATATTTTAAAGATATTATTGGTTCTGATAAAGTGACACATTATAAGCCTCATCCAGAAGGTATTTTAAAACTAATGGATTTTTATCAATTAAATGCAGATGAAACGGTAATGATCGGTGATACTATTTTCGATTTGCAAATGGCGAAATCCGCAAATGTTTTTTCATGTGGAGTAACATGGGGAAGCCATAGCAAAGAAGCTTTACAGGAGGAACGATCAACATTTTTAGTTGATGAAGTAAACCAATTAGCCATGTTAGAAGAATTATGGTTATAACAATTTAGAAGTTCACATTGTTGGATATTCTAGTGATACTTGTTATTGAAGTATTTACATAGCAACCTTTAAAAGATTTGATATTCGTTTGAACGGATTATTTGTTGTTAGATTTCACTACGTGTTTTCTATTCATCACAATATGCCAATCGAACAAAACAAGCTTATCAAGGCGTTTTCCCCCACCTATTGATTTGAATC
This sequence comes from Rummeliibacillus sp. SL167, assembly GCF_007896505.1. Classification (NCBI taxonomy): domain Bacteria; kingdom Bacillati; phylum Bacillota; class Bacilli; order Caryophanales; family Caryophanaceae; genus Rummeliibacillus; species Rummeliibacillus sp. SL167. The sequence goes on from NZ_VCBM01000001.1 coordinate 1,072,869, forward strand.
TTGAAATATGAACTACTTCCTACCAATTAATATGTGAAAAAAATAGCTAATCCCTTTACATTATATAAATATAGTGATATGATAGTTAATGTCTTAAAACAAAGGGCGTATGGCGCAATTGGCTAGCGCACCTGACTCTTAATCAGGGGGTTGTGGGTTCGACCCCCACTACGCCCATACTGGAAGGACATCATCCATTCGATGATGTCCTTTTGTTTCTCATTCATGCAGAAATAAGCTTAACCATCTCCCATATCCTCTTCAACACAATCTTTTTCATCAATGTTAGCTCTAATTCTTTAGATATTAAAATAGAACATAAAAATACCGCTGTAAGAAATCGAATAACTTACAACGGATTTTTTACCATTACCTTCATTCCCATTCATAAGGTGTTTCTTGGTATACATAATAATTTAACCAGTTTGAAAATAATAGATGTGTATGTGCACGCCAAGTATTTAAAGGTGTTTTTGATGGATCATCATTTGGGAAATAATGTTTTGGAATAGGAACATCTAACCCCTTTGCTACATCTCTCTCATATTCTTCTTTTAACGTGCAGGCGTCATATTCTAAGTGACCCGTTACCATGATAAATCTTTCATCCTTTGAAATCGCTATAAAAAGCCCTGCCTCATCTGAAGAAGATAGTACCACTAAATCTGGATGTGCCTCCACTTCTTTAAGAGAAACTGAAGTATGACGTGAATGTGGAGCTGTAAACACATCATTAAAACCTCGTAATAGTTTAATGGTTGAATCATTTACCGTGTGCTTAAAAATACCTGAGCATTTTTCTGGTAGAAGGAATTTTCCAATCCCAAAATGATGATAAAGGGCAGCTTGTGCACCCCAGCATATATGCAAAGTTGATGTCACATTTGTTTTGGACCAATCCATGATTTGTTTGATCTCTTCCCAAAAATCGACTTCTTCAAATTCCATTAACTCAATTGGCGCACCCGTAATAATTAGTCCATCAAATCGACGGTGTTTTACTTCTTCGAATGTTGTATAAAATGTTTCTAGATGTGATTTACTTACATTTTTAGACTCATGAGTTGCTGTATTTAAAAATGTTACATTCGTTTGTAATGGCGTATTCCCTAATAGCCTAAGAAGTTGCAATTCTGTTTTCTCTTTTTGAGGCATTAAATTTAAAATAGCAATATTTAGCGGACGGATATTTTGACTTTTGGAACGATCTTCATCCATTACGAATATCTTCTCTTTCTTTAATAATTCTGTAGCAGGCAAATCTTTAGGGATATTAATAGGCATTCATAAACTCTCCTTTTTACTATCATTAATCAGCAAGCCGCTCATTAACGTATTCATCTACCGTATTGAGACATTTTCTCTAAACGAAAACCCCTTTTCTATGATAAGAAAAGAGGTTTGAAATGCACTCAATTCTTATCTTTCAAGACTGTCATCTGTCTTGTAGGACTTAGCACCTTTCTGCTAGGCAGAGGTTGCTGAAGCTTCGCTGGGCCATTTCCCTCGGCTTCTCTTGATAAGTGTGTTTTATGTAATTAATGTAATCCTAACATGGAAATGCTACAATTGCAAACTTTCACGAAATTAGAAACAATCAATAAACATTGATATATAAAGCTTTTTAAAACCATCAGCTTTATATGATCTAAAACATCAGAAGGTGTCAAGAAAGTATTTTTTGCATCATGCATAAGTAAATCAATTTCATAATGCAAAATTCAGACGAAAAACACGAACATTTCAACATGAACATTAATATTCAGAAATTTTTGTTCCGCTCCAGACGGCGCTTTCCACGGGCTTGGCTTCAATCTCCTCGTCACTACGTTCCTGCGGGGCTTTCAGCTCAAGCTTTTCCCGTAGGAGTCGCCGTCTTCCGCTCCATAACTATCAAAATTAGTTATTCTTAAATGTTCGTATTTTTTAAGAAGAAAATGATTTATGAAATTGATTCAAGTATGTATTAAATTAATTTTAAATACCCATATGATAAATATAATATTTTTTAGTTAATAATTTTTTTGAACAATCAATAGCTTTTTCAAGATTATTCATTATCTTTCTTCTATTAAAAAATTCATTATTAAAAGTGAATTCATCTGGTTTATCTTCTATTAACTCTTTCCATAATGAAAATGTTTTTATTAACTTTTCGGCAGATTCATCAATGAATAGACTATCACCACATCTACTATACCCATCCATTTTAGGGAAGCTACTCTTACTTGGATTTATACAAGGTACATCATCTAATTCATTTTCACCTAAATGCTCATATATATAATCAATAAAATCATCATCAATTATAAAACTTTCAATCACATATTGATTATAACTATCTCTATCATCTTCACTTGGGTAAAAAGCATTCACTAATTTCTTATCTATAGTATTTGGAATCAAGAAAAATTTATGGGGAATCATACAGTCACTCCTGCATTTATAAATAGTTAAATTATATAATTTATGGTAACACAATAAAATATAAAGATCATTTACTTTAAACCTTTAAAGCTAAAACTTTTGTATATACTTAATCTTGCTATGATTAGGTATCCCTTTTCGCCAGTTAATCTCCTGTTTTCCAAATCCAGCTGGTGGTGGGTCACCAACTTTAAGTTGGTACCACTTACTACGTAAACATCCTTTTCAGTAAATCAATTTCAGCAATCATATCTTTATCAACCTCAGCAACTCATTCCATTTTTTAGCAACTCCATCTCCCTGCTGATCAAATATTTTTATAAACAAATTTTTCAGAATCATTAAACGTATAATCTAATAACTTTTAGTCAAAGATGGGAGTAGACGGCTCCACACCGTCTTTAAACTCCCTTTTCGCACGTTTGATAATTCAAACGTGTTTTTTATTTTTGAACTACATTAATACAATCATATAAAACACCACCGTAATTGTGCCGTGCCCTGTTTATAAACGCGCCAGTCAAGCTCTTAGTGTTTTTCACACGTATGAAAGCATGCTTCATCACTTATTCAACTTTCTTATGATTTTAAAGATGCTCTCTCTAAGCTATTGAAAAGAAATTCCGCCGCATTAATCAGTTTGTTAGCTGTAATGAAACTTATAATGTACAAGTCTGGATCAAGTATCACAGGGAAGATGGTCAGTTTGTTTGCGTACATAGAAAGTGCCTCTTCTAGACTAATAGGTTTATCATGCTGGGAGGTCCTGAAAATTTTATGAGTTGTTTTGATTACAGGCTCGCGCAAAGCATCTATTACATATACATAAAGATAAAAATGGGTAGCACAAACCACAATCGTGGTGTTGCGCTATCCATTGTAGTGAATTTTTACACTAATCTTCAATCAATCTTCGAATCTGTATTAAATTTTTTGATGGCAGTAGAAAGTTCGTCACTTAAAAGCGTTAAGTTTTCAGAAGATGTCGAAACCGCTTCTACTGCATTTAATTGTTCTGTTGATGAAGCACTAACTTCTTCACATGCAGCCGCCGTTTCTTCTGAAGTTGCTGCGATATGTTGGATCAGTTCCACTACTTCATCTTTAAAATTCGTTACTTTCAGCACATCATCAGAAATTTCTTTAATCGAATTATCAAGACGTTGAATCAGTTTAGAAATGCCATGGAATGCCTCACTTGTCGTTTCAACCACTTCATTTTGACTTTGGAAGGCTTTTTTCGTTTCTAGCATCTGCTCTGTAACTTGATTTGATTCTTCTTGTAAAGCATTAACTGTTTCACGTACTTCTTCTGTAGCCTTAGCAGATTGCTCAGCTAATTTTCTTACTTCATCTGCCACAACTGCAAAGCCTTTTCCATGTTCTCCAGCTCTTGCCGCTTCAATGCTTGCGTTCAATGCTAGAAGATTCGTCTGATTCGAAATTTCCATAATGATCTTCATGACATTATTGATAGAACTAATTTTATTTTCTAAAGAAGAAATCATATTTGCCATTTCTGACATACTATTGCCCCATCCAGAGAAAGTAGTTTGTAAATGATTGAATTGCTTTTGCCCACCTTTATTCACTCGATGTGCTTCCTCAGCAACTTCTTTCATAGCAATCGATTTTGAGTGAATTTCATTAATTTGATTACTCAAGGCTTGTGCATGTTCCCCTGCAGTTTCTGCACGTCCTGCGGAACTACTTGCCCCTTTAGCAATTTCAGTCATAGCTGCTGTTACTTCCTGACTTGATGCACTTGTTTCTTCTGCCAATGTATTTAATTTTGTAGAGTTTTCGTTTACTTGATGAGAAGATTTTTTAACAACTTGAATGATTGAACTCATATTTTCAGCCATTTTATTAAAATCATGTGACAGTTGTCCAATTTCATTTTTTCCATTATAGGTTGAACGAACCGTTAAATCTCCATTAGCCATTTTTCCCATTAAAGTCCTAAGTGCTTCTATTGGCTTTGTAATTCTAGCAATCAAGAATACTAAAGCTACAAATAAGATCACTAATAAGATAGCTGACATTAGGAAAAAAATATTCCGAATATCCTTTGAAGTTTGATAGATTTGGTTTTCATCATAGACCGCAGCAATTTTCCAGTTTAAATTTGGCAATGTATCATAAATCGTTATATACGTTTTGTCTTTTTCATCTGTGCGGACAACGCCACTGTTTTTATGGCTTCCTAACATATCCTTTACATATGAGTAATTCGATAAATCTTTACCAAATTTTGTTGGATGAGCAATCGCGGTTCCGTTGTTTCCTATAATAATGGGAAAACCGTGATATCCTAATTCACGTTTTGAAATTTCTTTTGATAAATTTGATAATAAAATATCCGTTCCTACAACACCAATCACTTTTCCATCTTTCACGACAGCTTTTGCTGCGGTGATTGCATATGATTTAGTAGCTTGATCGATATATGGGGTAGTCCAATAAACCTTATCTGGATTATTGTATGCATTTTTATACCAATCTCGAGAAGTAGGATCAAAATCCTTCCCTAAATCAACTTTTGGTAAAATATCGAGATGTCGATTTGTTTGCGCATAATAAACAGAGGAAGCTGAAGTATATATGGACAAAAAGTCGTTAAACTTCGTACTCACTTCTTTGGCTGAAGAAGATCCTTTATAATTGAGAACTTCAGATGATTTTGAAAACTGAATAATGCCTTTTTCATAACTTCCAAGATAGTTTTCGATGGAAGAAGACATTTCCGTAACAAACACTTGACTTTGCGCTTTTAAATTAGCACTTGTTTTATGATTGACCGTATAAGTACTTACAGCATTCAATAAAAGAACCCCAATTACAACAAGCGCTATAACAGTACTTATTATTTTCCATTTTATTGTTTTTCCCATGGTTTTCTGTCCCTTCCACATACATTAAAACAAAAGTACAAATTGACTATCCCAATAGAAAAATAGTCATATGACTTAAGTTCATCACTAAGTATAACAAATTATGTATTAAAAGTTCATAAAATATTTACAAAAATCTAGTAATTTAAAAAATATTTTTTTGAATCCATTTCATACGCCTGATATTTTATGATGGCCGACTTTCTAGATTATAAAATTAAGCCTTATTATAGAAAGCCTTTTCCTTTATGATTATTCAGAAAAAATTTTAATTTACCCTGTTGTATAATAGATAACTATGGTAGAATATTTGTTATATTAAATTTCAATCTAAGGAGTGCTTACTAGTGAAAATCGAACGATCAAAGAAAATGGCTATGTTTCCAAAAGCAATATTCGGAGATTTAAAAGCCGCCGCCAATCGTAAAGCAGCTACAGGTACAAAGCTGATCGATTTGAGTCTTGGTAGCCCCGATCTACCACCAGATGAAAAAGTGCGTACAGAACTTTCAAAACAAGCAGCTTTGGCAAGTTCATACGGTTATACTTTAGGCGGAACAACAAAATTCTACAAAGCTGTTGCCAATTATTATAAACGCCGCAGCAATGTTGATTTAGATCCCGAAACGGAAATTATTCAAACAATGGGTTCTCAAGAAGGATTAGTTCATGTCCCTATGGCCTTTTGTAACCCAGGGGATTATGTATTAACAACTAATCCCGCCTATGTAGCCTATGATGCCGGTATTCACTTAGCCGAAGCGATTCCTTATTATATGCCTTTATTAGAAGAAAACTCTTTTTTACCAGACCTTGATGCAATACCTGCTGAAATCGCTGAAAAAGCGAAAATGATGATTTTAAATTTACCTGGAAATCCCGTTCCTGCAATGCCTTCAATAGATTTTTTCACTCAAGTTGTAGCATTTGCAAAAAAATACAATATTATCGTGCTTCATGATGCTGCCTATTCAGAATTCTATTTTGATGGTGGGCACCCAATGAGTTTCTTATCAACACCAGGTGCAAAAGAAGTAGGAATGGAAATCAATTCACTTTCCAAAAGTTTCAGTTTAGCAGGCGCTCGTATCGCATATATTGCTGGTAATGCTGAAATGGTTTCTATTATTCAAGAACTAAAATCGAATCTTGACTATGGTACGTATAGACCTATTCAAGATGCAGCTTGTGTAGCTTTAGACAATGCTGAAGAAATTACAGATCGTTTACGTGCAGTCTTTACAAAACGTCACCGTATTTTAGTAGATGGACTAAAGAAGATCGGCTGGACTGTTACCCCTTCAAATGGTGGTATGTTCGTTTTTGCAAAATATCCTAACCAAGAATTGAATGATATCGATTTTGTCTATGAAGCAATTGAAAAAACAGGTGTCGTGATGGTTCCGGGCTCCATTTTTGGTGAAGCAGGGAAAAACTATGTTCGTCTTGCGCTAGTTCAAGATGAAACCCTACTTGAAGAGGCTGTAGAACGCTTGGGAAAGCTTTCTAAAATAAAAGTTGGTATTTAAACGAAAACTCCAAACCAATGAATTGAGAAATGCGTAACTGTTTAAAAAATTCTGTTCTATAAAGTGAAAACTCACCCAGTATGATTTTCTTCATCTTATTGGGTGGCAATTGAATCAGTTAAGTTTTTACAAACGTTTATCCTCTCCGTTTACGCTCTGCTTTTGCTTGTATCATGATAAAGGATCAAATAGGCTTCGACTAGTTAATAAAAAATCTGCTCATTCTGTACATGAGAATGAGCAGATTTTTTTACTCTATATGAAAAGAAGAAGATCATCATAATTTATAACAAAATAAAAAGTGCTTCCAAATAAGAGAAAAGGTACCCGTTCCTTTTCTTTTTTAGAAGCACATTAAAAGAGGTTATTTGCTGTGAATAGCGGTTCTCGGAGCGCCTTAATTCACGATGATTATTTTGATGTAGTGACTGGAATGGAAGCTTGTAAAATTTCAACCGCTTGATCTAATTCATCATAGCTTACTGTAAGAGGTGGCAATAAACGCATAACTTTCTCTCCAGCTGGAACAAGCAATAATCCGTTCTTGTCTGCTATTTCAACTAACTTTGATGAATTTTCGCAAGTAATCCCTAGCAATAAGCCCATTCCCCTTACTTCAACTGTAGGTGGTAAGGCTGCCTTTAATTTTTCTTTAAAGTATTGTGATTTATCCTGAACTGTTTTTAAAAATTTCTCTGTGAAAATTTCATTTACAACAGCTGTTGCTACTGCCATTGCTAACGGATTTCCACCAAATGTCGTACCATGAGTTCCTGGACCAAAGCTATCATATAATTCTGCTGTTCCAAGCATAGCTCCAATTGGGAAACCGCCTGCCAATCCCTTTGCAAGTGTCACAATATCTGGTTTTAATGCGGTTTGCTCATAGGCATAAGCAGTTCCTGTACGCCCAATCCCTGTTTGTACTTCATCTACAATGCATAGAATGCCTTTTTCATCACAGATTTTTTGAATAGCTTCAGCAAATTCTGGTGTGATGACGTGAACTCCCCCTTCGCCTTGTACGACTTCTAACATAATAGCGGCAGTTTCATCATCCACTGTTGCACGTAAACTTTCAACATCGTTAAAAGGAATATAGCTGAATTTCTCTACAATTGGTCCAAATCCATTATGTACTTTATCTTGACCAGTTGCTGACATGGCACCAAAAGTTCGACCATGGAAAGAATCCAAACAAGTAATAATCTTATGTTTACCTGTATGCTTTCTGGCTAATTTGATCGCTGCTTCATTTGCTTCTGTCCCACTATTACAGAAAAAGGCATATGACAGATGTGTATTCTTTACTAATTTTTCTGCTAATTGCTCTTGATATGGACTCTCAAATAAATTGGATATATGCCAAAGTAATTCACTTTGATGTTTGATCGCATCAACCAAAATTGGATTTGCATGACCTAAACTTAATACAGCGATGCCGCTTGTGAAATCTAAATAAGATTTACCGTTCTTGTCCCATACTTTTGTTCCAAGACCTTTTACAAGTTGGATAGGCCTTCTTTTGTAATTGTCAAATAATGCACTCATAACAGTACTCCTTCTTTTGAAATTTTTGTTCCTTCAAAATGTTGATTGACAATATGAATAGCTGGAATCCCCGCCTCTAAACATTCAATAGCTGCTTGCACTTTTGGGATCATTCCACCATAGATATCTTCCGATTGAATCCATTGTCGGATTTTCTCAGGATTTACTTCTTTTTGCATTTTATCATTAATTTTAATACCAGCAGTGTCAGTTACTAGTAACAATGCGTCCGCATCGAGAGCTAATGCAAGTTCACTTGCCACCGTATCACCATTGATATTCAGCGGAATTCCTTCCTCTGTAGCGCCAAAACACGCAATAACAGGGAGTTTTCCTTCTTCTAAGTATTTTTGAATCGTTTCATGATGAACATTTTTGATCTTTCCTACATATCCATAAGTCGATTTGTCGAGAAAATCACTTTCAAAAATAGTTCCATCTATTCCATTTAAACCTATTGATTGAATACCCGAAGCGTTTAGTTCATTCGTTAAAAGTGGATTAACTTGATCAACAAGTGCTTGCTGCACAATTCCAACTGCTTCTTTTGAAGTAAAACGAATACCATTTACAGTCTTATAAGCAATGTTGCTATCCTGTAATGCCGCATTGATCGCTGGACCACCACCATGAACGATGATAATTTCATCACCTTTCGCTAAGTGATTCTTTAATGTGGAAAAAAATGATGGATCAAGACCTGCCAACATACTTCCACCCAGTTTGATGACTAATTTTTTATGATCTGTATGTGGCATTGATTTGGACATAGTCATATGTTAAATCACACCCCCATGCAGTTCCCTTACCATCACCAATTCCCATATCAACTGCGATTTTCACTTCGTTTTCCTTCAAATATTCAGTTAATTGATCATTTAAAAATGGAATAGGCTCACCAAATTCTACAACTGGAATTTCACCGATGTGAATTTTAATGGTTTCTGGGTCCACTGTCATACCACTATACCCAACTGCGCAAATGATTCTACCCCAGTTGGCATCACAGCCAAAGACAGCGGTTTTCACCAAGGAGGATCCTACAACTGTTTTGGCAATTTGTAATGCTTCCACATCTGTTTTGGCTCCTGTCACGTTGACCTCGATTAACTTTGTTGCACCTTCCCCATCTTTGGCAATCATTTTAGATAAGTCTTCACATGCAGCCTTGAAGGCTTCTGTAAAGACATTCCAATCTGGATGATTGGGTGTTAACTCATTGTTGCCTGCCAAGCCATTTGCCAACACAAGCACTGTATCATTGGTAGATGTATCCCCATCAACTGTGATCGCATTAAAAGTTTTTTCAGTAGTATCCGCAAGTAATGCTTGTAATGTTTCATGACTAATATTAGCATCTGTTGTGATATAGGCTAGCATTGTTGCCATGTTTGGTTTAATCATACCAGATCCTTTTGCGACTCCTGCAATGATCACTTCTTTACCATCTATTGTTAGATTATAGGCTGTATGCTTCGTGGCTGTATCTGTCGTAAGGATCGCTTGTGAAAAGTCTAATGCGTCTTCCAGTTGAGAACCCACTTCGATTTTTTCAATCCCTGCTTTGACGATATCCATTGGCATTAATTTACCAATAACACCTGTTGAACAGATACCTACTAAATCTTGTGCAATGCCTAATTTTTTGGCTGTTAACTTTTGCATTGTATAAGCATCATCTGCACCTTGTGATCCTGTACATGCATTTGCATTTCCAGAATTCACAATGATTGCTTGCATTTTTCCTGTATTTTGAACTACGTCTTTGGATAATAATATTGGTGCAGCTTTGATAACATTGGTTGTAAATACACCTGCTACATTCGCAGGGACCTCACTCACTAATAACGCTAAATCTTTCTTTTTATGTTTAAGGCCACAATGGATGCCTGCTGCTTTATATCCTTTTGGCGAAATAATATTATGACTTGCACTTCTCTTTAATTTATCTGAAACGGTCACCATGCGTTTCTCCCCCCTAAATCCAAATTGGAATTTGTGTTAAACCTGTTGTTTCTTCTAAACCAAACATGACATTCATATTTTGAATGGCCTGACCTGCAGCACCTTTGACTAAATTGTCGATAACAGAAATGATCGTGGCACGTCCTGTACGTTCATCCACATTTATATGAATATCACAATAATTTGTTCCTCTAACTTGACTAGTACTAACCTTTGAAGTGTTTTCAATAATTCGAATAAATGGATTTCGATCGTATTTATTATGTAGACTTTGTAGAAGATCGTCCTTTGATACGCCTTCTTTTAACTTTGCATAACTAGTCGCCATAATACCGCGATTCATCGGTACCAAATGTGTTGAAAAAGTAATTGGGCTATCTTTATGAGCAAACATTGCCATTGCTTGTTCAATCTCCGGAATGTGTTGATGTTGATTGATTTTGTAAATGGCTGTGCTATCGTTTGCTTCACAAAAATGGTTGTTGGCATTTGGCTTATTTCCTGCCCCACTTATACCACTTTTGGCATCAATTATAAGATTTTCTGAATCGATCAGATCATCATGTAATAGTGGTAATAATGACAATAAAACAGCCGTTGGATAACAGCCCGGATTGGCAATCAAATTTGCTTTCTCGATTTCTTTACGATTCCATTCAGTTAATCCATAAATACTTTTATCAATAAATGGTTGTGGAGCTGAAGGCAGCTTATACCATTTTTCATAATCTTCTGTATTCTTGATTCGGAAATCTCCTGAAAGATCAATTACTTTTATATGTTCAGTAAGGACTTCTGGAATTAGCTTACTTGATACACCTGATGGAGTACTTGTAAAAATGACGTCTAACTTTTGCAATGCTTCAGGTTCAATTTTTTGTAATGGCTGATCGATTAGTCTTCGGAGATGTGTATATTTATTCGAAAATGAAATGCCATCCTCTGATGAAGAGAAGAGATGGATTTTTTCAATTTCTGAATGATTATACAAAAACCTTAATAATTCTAGACCACCATACCCTGTTGCTCCAATTATACCAACCTGCATTGCTCTCACCTCTTGTATATGATGTTACTATTATATGTTTGGATATTTATAAAGTCAATTGTATTTTTATTATTTATTAATTTTTTTAAAATAGAATGCTTTAGAATCTAAATTTAAAAAGAAAAACATCCTGATGGCTTTTGTAACCATCAGAATGTTCTTTTTCAATTGGTTTATTCGTAAAAACACTTTAAACTGGGAAGTTGCATTCAAAATGATGCATGTCTTAGAAATGTCAAATGTGACTTTTGACGAAGAGCCTTTCAATTTCACATTAATCTTCTTTTTTCCAATCTTCCAACTCATACTCCAAAGCTTTATCATCTGTATACCTATTATAACGTTTTTTAAATAAATAAAATAAATGTGTGACTAAAACTTTTAAAACTGCATAACCAGGGATTCCTAGAATAACTCCTGGAACACCAAATATAGAACCAGCTGTTAATAGGACAAAAATAATCGTGATCGGATGTACATGCAGTGATTTCCCCATTATTTGAGGTGAAATGAATTTTCCTTCCACAAACTGTACGATTGTCCATACGACCACAAGCTTTAATAACATAAGCGGTGCATTCACAATCGCAATAATCGCTGCAGGTGTAACGGCTATGATTGGTCCAAGATAAGGCACAACACTTGTGACCATTGCAAGTACCCCTAAAACAACCGCATAATCTAATCCAATGATTAAAAAACCTATTGTCACCATGATTCCAATGCAAATAGCAACCAAAATTTGGCCTTGTATATAACTACTAATTTGATGATCAGCTTTGTGCAATACATAAGCAGTATCATCTCTCATGCGTGGTGGAAGAAGGTTTAATGCGTATTTAGGTAACTTTTCTCCATCTTTTAAAAGGTAAAACAAGATAAATGGTACTGTAACAATCGCTACAATTATACCTGTAAGGGTAGAAATAAAACCCGTAATCCCTGATGCGATTCCAGTTCCCAATCCTTTGGCAGCACCTTTAACTGTACTATTCAACTGATTCGAAATATTATTTAATACTTGATTTAAATTGAAATTATACTTAGCTAAAGTTTCACCAAAACTTGAAGTTTCTATTAGATTCTGCACAGAATGAACAACTTGCATAAAATAATTAGGAAATTCTTGTATCAGGTTCATAAATTGCTCTTTTAAAAACGGGAAGATAAGTGTCACGAACAAAGAGATAATCCCAATCCCAGCAATATAAATAATAAGTATTGCCCAGATCTTAGGAATTTTCCATTTCATCAATAAATGCAATACTGGTCTTAGTAAATAATACAAAATCAATGCTAGAATAACTGGTAAAACAACGGTTCTCAAAAAAACGATAATTGGATAAAAGATAAAGGAAATTTTGTCATAAACAAAAATAATACATCCCACTAATAATAATGTAATTAACCCAAACAACAAATTTTTGCCACCCAGAAACTGGATAAACCTTGTTGTAAAGAATGATCTTTTTTCTGGTTGCAATGAATTTCCCCCTCTTTTATACTAAAAAATCTTCTGAATCTATCTTACTATTGCCATTATACTCCCCTATTACGGATTAGAACCAAGAAATTTCTCTAACGCTTTTTTATTTTGATCCACATTAATATCAAGTACCGAACCGGCCTGTGGATAGTATCCATAATTATAGCTATGTTCAACAGGAATCGTTAGACGATGAATAGAAAGATTTCCTTCCTTTATAGCCGTAAACAGATAGCCTAATTCTTGACTATTGGTCATATCAGTTTGTACATAGCCTTGAATTGCCCCTAAAAGCTTCGGATAATTTTTAAAATTGCTTGGTGACAATGCCTCTTTTTTTAAGGCTTCTAGCGCTTTTTGTTGTCGATCCACACGTCCAAAATCTCCAAGATTATCATGGCGGAAACGTGCAAAGCCTAACAACTCTTTCCCATTAAGTTTTTGTTTTCCTTTTTTCAAGCTAACACCAATGTTTTGTGACATATCGTGATCGACATAGACTTCTACCCCATTTGGTGCAATGATATCCACTAGTTTTTCAAAGCTTTTAAAGTCAATCAATGCATAATGGTTTATTTCAACATCAAATGTGTTTTGCAATGTATCTTTTAATAACTGCACGCCATCTAAATAATAGGCCGTGTTGAGCTTATATGATTGATAACCAGGGATATTTGCGTAAATATCACGCATGAAAGAAACCATTTTAATATCATTCGTATCTTTGTCCCAAGATACTAAAATCATAGAATCTGTTCGAGATTTCTTTTCACCCCTAGAGTCTACACCTAATAGTAAGATATTCTCTATATTCGACTTTGTTTGTGTATCACCTTTAAATTGTTCTGTTTTTTGAACAGTGTTAGATGCTAGTTTTTGGCCTTCTTTATATTGAGTATATGAGTAAATAATAGCCGTAATTGCCAGTAGAATAAGTATAGTAAAGAAGACACGTCCTTTTCTTAACTTTCTTTTTTTCTTACGGACATATGAATGACGACTTTCGTCCATATGAATTTCTCCCTTCAACACTTCTTTTTTTCTAAGAAGTTATCGTGTAAACTACATAATAGTTGTAGAAACTATTCTACGCAAGTAAAATGGACAAAATAGACTTAAGGAGGTCAACTAAATTGACAGAAACAACTCTTTCAACTGCTACATTTGCTGGTGGATGCTTTTGGTGTATGGTCAAACCATTTGTCGAATGGGATGGTATCCATAGTGTCACCTCTGGTTATATGGGCGGACATTTAAAAAATCCTACATATGAAGACGTAAAAAAAGGCACCTCAGGTCATGTAGAAGTTGTCCAAATCCTATTCGATGAAAAAGTTTTCCCATATGAAAAATTATTGGATCTCTTCTGGCAACAAATCGATCCCACTGATGATGGTGGCCAATTCCAAGATCGTGGCAGCAATTATCGAGCAGCTATCTTCTATCATTCTAAACAACAAAAATTGGTAGCCGAAAAGTCTAAACAAAATCTAGCTAACAGCGGTCGATTCAAGAAGCCTATTGTTACAGAAATCCGAGCCGCTACAGCTTTCTATCCAGCAGAAGGTTATCATCAAGATTTTTATAAAAAGAACCCTGAACACTATAAGCAAGATCGTGCTGCATCTGGGAGAGATGAGTTTATACAAAAAAATTGGAAGTAGTAAAACACAAATAACCTATTCGATTTGAATCAAACAAAGCTATATTCGATTCATATGTATAGACGCTTGATAGATGAATAAGATGCATTAAAAGGAGCATAACCTAAAACCTATTTTTATTCATTTTTTTGCAAAAATACTTGCCATTCTTTCGAAACATGAAATAATAAAAATAGAAAATGATATAAGGAGGGAAATCGTTGGATTTGTTTTTCATTATTTTGCCCGTATTAATCGTGTTTTTGATCGGTTATATCGGACAAAGAATCATCGATTTTGACATTAAAACGATTTCTACAGTTTCGTTGTATTTAATGTCACCTTTTCTTGCTTTTCGTACATTCTATACAACTGCATTAACAATGGATTATTTATACATATGTTTGTTCGCAATCCTTTTAATTATTGTTTTATTTATCATTACATGGATTTGGGCTCGTTTTTTAAAGGCGGAGCGTTCTGAAGTTTCAGCAATGATGCTTGGTGCGGTCTTTATGAACAGCGGTAATTATGGCGCACCAGTCGTATTATTTGCGCTTGGCTCTCCAGGATTTCATATTGCTGTCATCATTATGGTATTGCATTCATTGTTTATGAACTCATTGGGTATTTTCTTTGCAGCCATTGGAGGAAAAGGAAAAGCAACGGTCAAACAAGCGTTCAAAAATGTCCTTCATATGCCAGTATTACATGCTTCCATCATTGGGATATTCCTTCAGCTCATTCATGTGCATGTCCCAAAGCCAGTGATGAATGGGGTTGATTTAGTAGCTGATGCTTCTATTCCTCTTGTTATGCTTGTATTAGGAATGCAACTTGCAGCTATTTCCAAAACGCGTGTTAAATATCGTTTTGTCACAGCGGTAAGTATTATTCGTATTATTTTATCGCCACTCGCAGCAGTAGCCATTCTTTGGTTTATGCCACTTAGTGATTTGATTAAATCCGTTTTAATTATCCAAGCAGCTATGCCTGCAGCGGCAAACACAACTATGCTCGCTTTACAATTTGATACAGAACCAGATTTAGTGTCTTTCACAACATTCGTTACGACTATTATTAGTATTTTTAGCATTCCAATCGTCATGCATTTTATAGGGATTTAAAATGGATATTTTCTAAAAAGAGAAGATGTTATCGATCCTATTAAGGATTTATATCGAATTTTATCCCATTCTCCAATCAACACATTTGTAAAATTAATTTATATTTTAAAAGTGAGGTCTTTTGATGAATAAGTTTCCTCCGGTTGTATTGCTTTTAATAGCAACCATATTATGGGGTGGCAATTTTGTAATAGGAAAAGCCGTTGCCAATGATTTACCGCCATTTACATTAGCATTTTTTAGATGGTGTGTTGCACTAATCATATTCCTACCGATTATTTATACATCACTGAAACGCGAATGGCCGCAAATCAAAAAACATTGGGCCATTATATTGGCATTAGGTTTTACGGGTATCGCAGGTTTCAACACACTTATCTACATTTCTTTGCACTATACTACTTCAATCAATGCTTCTTTGATGAATATGTTGACACCTGTCATTATTTACATGCTTTCATTTCTTTTCCTTCATGAAAGATTGAATCGCAATCAAATCATTGGTACAGCTATTTCTTTTATTGGAGTCATAACAATTATTTCAAATGGATCTTTAGAAGCACTCCGTCACTTTAGGTTCAATAAAGGTGATTTGATTGTCATCATTGCTTTAGTTTTGTGGAGTGTCTATTCCTTATTAGTCAAGCAATATGCAAAAGAACTGCCAGGACATTCAACATTTTTTGTATCTATTGCAGTAGGTATCGTTATGCTTCTACCATTTTACATCTATGAAACTTTAACAACTACAATGGTTGTTCATTGGTCGGCTACTTCTATTTTCGCTATTCTTTATACAGGGATCCTGGCTTCTATCGTTGCTTTTATTGCATGGAATACTGGTGTAGTCAAATTAGGGACAAATCGTGCCGGTATTTATTTGAACTTAATCCCTGTATTCGCATCTATCTTTGCCGTTATTTTCATAGGAGAAAAAATTGTATTGTCACAAGTCATTGGTGGCCTTTTAGTTCTAATAGGCGTCTATTGGACAGGGCGTAAGATTGCTGAGAAAAAACAAATAAAGTGAAGCTTCCATCAGTGGGGTTTTCTTCATCCCACTGAAATAGAGGAACAAAAGTGAAAGACGCCACGTCCTGTGGCAATACCTGAATGACCAACATCCTGTTGGTCCGAACTAGTCGGGCTTTTACGGGCAGTTTGATCCCACACCTTTCTTTCTCGTTTCTCTCTAGACCTTGAAGTGGGGGTCTTACTGCCCGTTAACGCGGGATAAATTAATCTATTTAGAATTTCTCAACGTTGTAATGGGACTCATTTCTTTAAAAAGAAAAGCCAAAATCGTCTTGAAAATCATATTCAAATCGTCCTTTTCCTTTGTTGGCTCAATCGCTAAACATTAAAAGAAAAGGACGATTTTTTGCATTCTTTTTTATAGATCAATTTTCATAAGTGATTGCTCCCATTCTCCTTCATCAATACGCCTAATCTTTTCACTTGAATATGTATATATGTAAATATCTTTTGCATCAGGCGTGTTGATTATCCAATATAATCCATAAAAATAGGGAGATTCGTTGATTACAGCGAAGGCTTGCACGACTCATGCGGGCGAATGCTGGAGGCAACAGGATGTTGGTCACGGAGTCGTTGCCACAGGACGTGGCGCCCATAGACTCCGTTCCTTAATCGCTACGCTGCGGGGTCTCATCTATTCGCTTTTCCCACGGGACATTGAATGGACTTCCTGAATCCACACCGCACGAAGGAAATGCGCAAGCCTAATCGAGGAGTCGAGCAAGCCGCAGCGAAGATCTATATAAATGGTCCGAAAAATACAGGTTTTTTCAAAAATCACGCCACAGACGACCTAATTTTGGTCAAATCAACACACGTGCTTTTGCATATATTTACATAGATATTAGCGATTTAAAATTCCATTTGCTTCCTATCTACCTACTTTTTAATTAGAAACTTCTTCTCATAAAAACCATTTTGCGTCATTTATAACTATTACAAAAGTATTCATTTTAAAAATGTTACAAAATTTACTTGTATTTGTAACATTCGTAATATATATTGTACTCAAGGAGGAATTCTTTATGAAAAACAAGTCCATTATTTCATTGTCCTTAACCGCTACTCTTGCCTTTGGAACGATTTCATCTATCATTTTGCCAAGTCATACAGCAGCAATCTCAAATATTTCAAATGTTACAAAAAATACGCAAACTTCTACATATAAAACGGCATCATTGAAATCATTTAAACTAGTTCAGTCAAATCATTCCGTAAAAATATATCGCAAAGCTTCAACAAAGAGTGGTGTTATGGATTCAGTAAAAAACAATCAAGGTGTAGTTGTTTTAAAGAAACTCAATAATGGTTGGTCAAAAGTTTCTTTACAATTTTCAACTGGCTATATTTCTTCAAAATACTTACAAAGTGCAAAAGCAAATACAAAAACACCATATGCTATGAATACAAATAAAACTTATTCGTACTATTCACCTGGAAACAAAGGCTCTGGTTTTCGTACATTATACAAAGCTAAATTTAAAACGGTCTTCTCTTCTAATAAAACATTGACTAATTTTTGGTATTTAAACGCTGAACCCGATCCATATGGAAGAATGGAATATGAAACCTCAAAAGGACTTTATACAGGAAATAAAGATGTTGGGATTGCCCAATTAGCTATCAAATACCCAGTTAAACTGAATAAAACTTGGAAAGGACTAGACGGTCAAACACTTAAAATCGTTGCCACGAATAAAAAGCTCAAAATAAAGGCTGGTACTTTTAAAAACGTCATTGTTGTCAAAGATAGTAAAGGCAAAACTTATTCTTACTATGCCCCTAAAGTAGGTCTCATCAAGCAAACTTTTAAAGGTAAAACATTTACAGAACTTTCATCAATCAAGTGAGAATTTTAACAGAGGGGATTTTCTACACTCCCTCTCTCAAGTGTTCGTTGAATAAAGAAAACTTTTACTGGCGGTTGCTCCTCTCTTTATGCTTTCTTATCTATTTCTTAAAATGCAATGCTTACTTTGCTTACTATTGCGAGGTCATAATTTACGAGGACCTTTCAGTAAAATTCTTAAACAATCTATAGTCAGTATATAAAAAGTTGGTCATGTTGTTTTTGACCAACTTTTTTGGGGATGAATAATTTGTTTTGGTATACAATAATCGTTCGATGAAAAATAATGTTATAATGTATATCTATGTTTGATATGAAAGGCGTTGAAATACTTGAATTTTAAAAAATTACCCCAAAAATTACAAAATTATGAGCATATCCATTTAATCACTCATACAGATTTGGATGGTGTCGGTCCATCTATTGTCTTACGTGCATATGGTATTACACATTCTCCTTACTATGTTGAAACACGAAAGGTGGATGAAGCTGTACAAGCTCGTCTAGCTGAATTGAACGATCATGAATTATTAATCATAACAGATTTGAGTGTAAACGAAGAAACAGCAGAAATGATTGAAAAAGTGAATCAAAAACCTGACAATCGTTCTGTTGTTTTAATGGATCATCACGCATCAGCTATCGCTTTAAATAAGTATGAGTGGGCAACCGTTCTTCCAACTCTAAATAATATTAAAATGTCTGCAACAACCTTAATTTTTAAAGCATTAAAAGACGCTGAATATGAATTATCCCCTATTTTTCATTCTGTAGATGAAGAAGGGGCTGAAATTGAAAAAACGCCTGAGTATACAGTTCTTGAAAAAGAAACCTTTTTCGATCGTTTAGCACATTTAGTAGAAGCTATTCGATTATACGACACTTGGGATTGGAATGTTCTTTCGATTCAAGAGGCTGCCGATCTAAATACTATTTTCTATGCAAGACGCCGACATGATTTTATCCATGCAAGATTGGATTATATCTTAACTGGTCAATTCTTCACACCAGAAGATGCTACCTATCTTGAATTTTCAAAAGAGGAATTGCGTAAGGTATTAAAGAAAAAAACAAAACAAATGGTAATTGTACCTAATTTCCATTTAAAAGGCCATGATGCACCATTAAATATTGGTGTTGTTGAGACAGATTCTTATTTTAGCGAATTAGGCAATCACTTGGCAGAGAAATTTGCTGAAGAAATTGATGTAGTATTTATCATTAGCCTTGTTAAAAATCGAGTCTCACTCCGTTCAATCGGTGATGCTATTAATTTAGCTGAAATCGCTAAAGCTTATAATGGTGGTGGACATCCAAACGCATCTGGTTGTGATCTTTCTGAATTAGGGACAGAATTCTTACAAGCAGTGTTAGAAGCAAGTAAGAATAAATAATAGAGACCATAGCAAACGACTACAATGATCTGCTTGAAACGTAGTTTGCTCAAAATTTATTTTGCAAAATGACCTTTAAAACGCAAGACTCCTAAAATTAGCCTTTTAGCCTTTTAGCCTTTTTAGGAGTCTTGTTTTTTATTCCAACTTCACAGGATGAAGACAATTCATCAATGATTGCCGGACTTTTTTTATTTTTTTAGATATTATTGAATCAATTTCACAAATCATTTTCTTTTTAAAAAACACGAACATTTAAGAATAACTAATTTTGATAGTTGTGGAGCGGAAGACGGCGACTCCTCGAAAATGCATGCATTTTCTTCGTGCGGTGTGAGTTCAAGGAGGCTTATTCAAAGTCCTACGGGAAAAGCTTGAGCTGAAAGCCCCGCAGGAACGTAGTGACGAGGAGATTGAAGCCAAGCCCGTGGAAAGCGCCGTCTGGAGCGGAACAAAAATTTCTGAATATTAATGTTCATGTTGATTCGAAACGTTCGTGTTTTTCATCTAAATTTTGCATTATGAAATTGATTCTATTTTACTTTTTAATAAAAAATATTAGAAAATTTTGATTTTTAAGCAGAAAAAACAGTATCATTCTTATTATATTAAAAATATTTTAATATTTTTAAAAAAAATTGTGGATTATTGTGATCATTTTGTGTAAAAATATAAGTAGAAACCGTTTACATTTTGTATGATAGTGTTTCGTCTAATATTAACTTTACCTATCTTACTTAT
Source organism: Rummeliibacillus sp. SL167 (assembly GCF_007896505.1). Classification (NCBI taxonomy): domain Bacteria; kingdom Bacillati; phylum Bacillota; class Bacilli; order Caryophanales; family Caryophanaceae; genus Rummeliibacillus; species Rummeliibacillus sp. SL167. The sequence continues at coordinate 1,093,561 of NZ_VCBM01000001.1, forward strand.
CAGTAAAATGAGCAGACATGTAGATAGACTGAATTTCCTTCTAGCAAATTCATGTTATCTAAAAAGCTGTAGGATGAAGTTAAAACATTTAATTGTTTCACTTAGGGGGATGAAAATGGAAGCGACAGTTGAAAAACGTATTGGATTGAAAGAATTGGCAGACAAAGTAGTAACTGCACAGGAAGCTGCAGCACTTATTTCAGATGGTGATGTCGTAGGAATGAGTGGTTTCACACGTGCTGGTGATGCAAAAGTTGTACCTATGGCACTTGTTGAACGCGCAAAAAACGAAAAATTCAAAATTGATGTATATACCGGTGCCTCACTTGGACCAGAAGTTGACCAACATTTAGCGGAATCTGGCGTTATTCGCAAACGTGGTCCATTCCAAGCAGATAGAGCAATGCGTACTTTGATCAATAAAGGCGAAATCCTATTTGCAGATATGCACTTATCACATAGTGCAGAACAATATCGTCAAGGAATATTTGGGACAGTCAATTATGCAATTTTGGAAGCGTCTGCAATTACACCTGATGGCTATTTAATTCCAACAACTTCTGTGGGGAATAGCCCTATCATTGCCGAAGTTGCTGAAAACATCATTATTGAATTAAATGTTTCACACCCAGAATCTCTAATTGGAATTCATGATGTTTATGTTCCGGAAGAACAAGGTAAACGTCAACCAATTCCTTTAACAAATGCAGCTGATCGAATCGGCGAAAAAGGGATTAAAATTGATCCTTCTAAAGTTAAAGCGATTGTTATTTCTCACGAGCCTGATGCACCATCACTTATTGTGCCGCCAGATGAAGAAACACAAATTATGGCCAATTATTTACTAGATTTCTTCCGTTCTGAAATCAAGGCTGGTCGTTTAACAAACCGATTGGCACCTATTCAATCTGGTGTTGGTTCGGTAGCGAATGCTGTATTAGATGGATTTGCAGATTCAGAATTTGAACATTTACAAGTATATTCTGAAGTACTACAAGATGCTGTATTCAATTTATTTGATGCTGGAAAAGTAGATTTTGCTTCAGCTACTTCTATTACACTTTCTGCTGAATTAGGAAAACGTGTTTATGGCAATCTAGAAAAGTATGCTGATAAAATTTTATTGCGTCCACAAGAAATTTCAAACCATCCGGAAGTTATTCGCCGTTTAGGCTTAATCTCAATTAATACAGCTCTTGAAGCAGATATCTACGGAAATGTGAACTCTACTCACGTATCTGGTAGCAAAATGATGAATGGTATTGGTGGTTCTGGAGATTTTGCACGTAATGCTCGTTTAGGCATTTTTGTGACAAAATCATATGCTAAGGGCGGCGCAATCTCATCTATCGTACCAATGGTATCTCATGTCGACCACACAGAACATGATGTAGATGTCATTGTAACCGAACAAGGCGTTGCTGATTTACGCGGCTTAGCTCCAAGAGAACGTGTGCCATTGATTATCAATAATTGTGCACATCCTGATTATAGAGAACAACTTTGGGATTACTACAATGCTGCAGTTGAAGCAAAAGGCAATGTCCAAACACCACATATTTTGAGCCGTGCTTATGAAATGTATGAACTACTTGAAAAAACAGGATCCATGAAAAAATAATTTACGCTATCATGGAGGACCATTTATAATTCCTCCAAATAGTCTTGATCTATCCAAAATAGTATGCCTGCTTCTGGCATACTATTTTTATTTTTTAGATAGCTCTATTCGTTCTTCCCCTCTTTTCATGCACAATTATAATATTATAGAGCTTTACACATTTCCATGATATAATAGTAGCATTGCGAAAAAGGAGGCACTTACATGATTCAAGTAAGTAACGTAGGTCTTCGCTATGGCGACCGTAAGCTATTTGAAGATGTTAATATTAAATTCACACCTGGTAACTGTTACGGTTTAATCGGTGCCAATGGTGCTGGAAAATCTACATTTCTAAAAATTTTATCTGGAGAAATCGAACCTCAAGATGGGCATGTCAGTATGAATCCTGGTGAACGTCTTGCTGTTCTAAAACAAAATCACTTTGAATATGAAGAATTTGAAGTTTTAGAAACAGTTATGATGGGACATAAACGATTATATGACGTAATGAAAGAAAAAGACGCCATCTATATGAAAGAAGATTTTTCTGATGAAGATGGGATTCGGGCTGCTGAACTTGAAGGCGAATTCGCTGAAATGAACGGTTGGGAAGCTGAATCAGATGCAGCAATTCTTCTACAAGGTCTCGGCGTTCCAGAATCTATGCACCATCTAAAAATGTCTGAACTTACTGGTTCTGAAAAAGTGAAAGTTTTACTTGCACAAGCTCTATTCGGAAAACCAGACGTTTTGCTTTTGGATGAACCTACAAACCATTTAGACCTAAAAGCGATCCAATGGTTAGAAGAGTTTCTGATCAATTTCGAAAACACGGTCATCGTTGTATCCCATGATCGTCACTTTTTAAACAAAGTATGTACACACATCGCTGATCTTGACTATTCTAAAATCCAAATTTATGTTGGTAACTATGATTTCTGGTATGAATCCAGTCAATTGGCACAAAAAATGTTAGCAGATCAAAATAAGAAAAAAGAAGAAAAGATGAAAGAGTTGCAAGAATTCGTTGCCCGCTTCTCTGCTAATGCTTCAAAATCCAAACAAGCAACATCTCGTAAGAAAATGCTTGAAAAGATCCAATTGGAGGACATTAAGCCATCCAGTCGTAAATATCCTTATATTCACTTTCAAATGGAACGTGAAATCGGCAATGATGTATTAACAGTGGACGGCTTATCTAAGTCAATCGATGGCGAAGTACAATTCAAAGATATCCGCTTTACGATGAACAAAGAAGATAAAATCATCTTACTTGGCGATCCAATTACGAAAACGGCTCTTCTTAAAATCTTAGTTGGAGAAGATAAAGATTATGAAGGTAGTTACAAATGGGGCGTTACAACTTCTCAAAGCTACTTCCCTCTCGATAATGAGAAATTCTTTAAAGGTAATGAAAAAACGCTTGTTGAATGGTTGCGCCAATTTTCACCAGAAGATGAAACAGAAACGTTTTTACGTGGTTTTTTAGGACGTATGCTATTCTCAGGTGAAGAAGTAAAAAAAGCGCCTTCCGTACTTTCTGGTGGTGAAAAAGTGCGTTGTATGTTATCTAAAATGATGCTTTCTCACTCAAATATCCTTTTATTAGATGAACCGACGAACCATCTTGACCTTGAATCGATTCAAGCGTTAAACGAAGGATTGACGAACTTTAAAGGGGCTATGATTTTCACATCTCATGACCATCAATTCATCCAAACTATTGCAAACCGCGTCATCGAAATTCGCGAAGACGGCTCTATTCTTGATAAGCAACTTACTTATGACGAATTCTTAGAATGGAAAGATGCTCAAGGATTACAATAACTAATAAAAGAGGATTCCTTCAACGGGAATTCTCCTTTTTTTAGTTCTATAAAGGTCGGCAAAAATTTAGAAAATCTAATGAACACGGGTTCTATCTGTCCTTCCTGTCCTTCGCTTTTACCGACCACCATCAAGCTCTCCTCCACGATCATAACCAAAAAAGTCGACAGAGTACAAAAGCTAACTCTGTCGACAAATTTCTTTTCATATACGCTATTAAAGTTTCGTAACGTTTGCTGCTTGTAGCCCACGTCTTCCTTCAACTATTTCAAATTCCACTTTTTGACCTTCGTCAAGAGTTTTGAAACCTTCGCCTTGGATAGCTGAGAAGTGTACGAATACATCATCTTCCCCTTCTACTTCGATAAATCCAAATCCCTTTTCTGCGTTGAACCATTTTACTGTACCTTGTTTCACTTAAGAAACCTCCAAAAAATAAATATTTTAAAGAAATACGCAATTTTCAACCTAAATTATAGATTTACATATTATAGAAAGTGTCTATTCGCCAGATACTTTTTATAATACATAAATAGGACTCAGGCAAAAGTATGTAATTGAAAAAAGGGGTAAACAAAGTTACCCCTCCTATAAGCAGTAAATTAAAGTTTTGTAACGTTTGCTGCTTGTGGTCCACGGTTACCTTCAACAACTTCAAATTCTACTTTTTGACCTTCGTCAAGAGTTTTGAAGCCTTCACCTTGGATAGCGCTGAAGTGTACGAATACATCGTTTTCGCCTTCTACTTCGATAAATCCGAAGCCTTTTTCTGAGTTAAACCATTTTACTGTACCTTGTTTCATGTGAGAAAACCTCCAAAAAAAATAAAAGTGAACAAACAAAAATTAACAACCTAAAACAAAAATTCACATATTACATAAAGTACCGATGACAAGCCGATCACTTTTTGTAATATGTGAATGGAAGTTTGCGGTAAATCAATTTCATTTGTTGTAAATAGTATACCACGTTCAAAAGTATTGTCAACAAAATTGAAGATTTTTCTAAAAGTTTATTACTTTACAACTTGGTCATATCAGCTCTTCCCATATAATTCCATGATAAGTTTGAATGTTATCGTCACATGCCTCGCAAAAATGCATTTCATCATCTGACCAAAACGCCCAGAAGCGCTCTTTTTTATGCCCTTGATGCCTATACTTTTTTCCGAAATCATTTAATGTATCTTCTAAAAAACATTTTGCTTCTTCTTTGCTCTCAAAAATTTTTTCTTCCACTATGTTCTCTTCCCAACCATCAAATTGCCACCATGGCTCATAGTCGGCTTTCATATAAATGATTTTATACATATCTGTCAATCCCTTTTGTAAATTTTATATATCAATTTTCCCTTTATTTTAAACCTTCTTTATAACTAACGTCCTATATGCTAAACTTGTTATATAATGTATTAGGAGGCGGATGTCTATGTTTTCAACTATAAGGCCTAAGTTAGAAATAAAGCAACTGTTTGAAAGAGGTACTGATATTTCCATTAATGGACGATTTAAAGAAACATTAGCATTTAATCATTTTACGCACAAAGACGAAGAAAGATTAAAGACATTATATGACTCATTTTCAAACATAACCCCAACTTTAAAAGAAATCTTTATTTCTTATTTAGAAGAAATTTCTCCAAACAAGCATAATCTTATTGATGATCATTTTGTAGATCAATATTTACATATATTTTTCAATGCGCAAAGAGATGAAAAATACGTCAATGATGTCGTGAATTTCTTTTATCTTTTTAGACATTATAAATATGAACCCGGAAAGACAATTGTCATGTTTAATCAATTCGCATTTTATGTGACTACTCATATATTGTATAACTTTGGGTTTAAACCTGCCAAAGCTTTTGACTTCATGCGATCTTTTCAAGCTGCCATCAACATCGAACAGGAACTTTTATTTGAAGTGGCAACAGAAAGAATGGTCGAACATTCTGTTACTGAAGTGTCTTCACTTATGGATACAACATCACAAATTATGCAGATGAAAGATTTGATCTTCAATTTAGATCAACAATCAAATGAAATTCAATCTTCCACAGCGGCTACAGAAGAAATCACAGCTTCTATTAACGAAATAGCCAAAAATTCGAGTAGGATATCAGAAAAAACTGCGGAATCTGTTAAATATGCAACCGATTCAAAAAATAAAATAAGCTCTTCTTTAAATGATATTTTCAAAACAGGCGAAACATTTGCTTCCATCGTTCAATCATTCGATGAACTGCAAAAGCGAGTATATGATATTGAAAATGTCGTCACTTTGATCAACAACATTGCAGATCAAACGAACTTGCTTGCATTAAATGCTTCCATTGAAGCAGCCAGAGCTGGAGAGCATGGAAAAGGTTTTGCAGTTGTGGCACAAGAAGTTCGGAAACTTGCTGAAAACACGGTTTCTGCTTTAAGTGAGGTTTCTACAAACGTCCATCATTTAAAGGATTACTCTCAAAATGTCGCCAACTCGATTTCCGAAACAACCACTATTATCAAAGATGCGACAACAGAGGCAAAGGACTCGCTTCCTCTGCTCACTCAAATTGTAGATAATATTGAAGATATCAACAATGATGTTACACAAACAGCGGCTATTTCTGAAGAACAGGCGTCTGCTGCAGATGAAATTTCCAATCGAATGGTTCAAATAGCGGATCTGCAAGAAAAAGTGAGAGAATTAGCACATGACACATCTTCAGGTATTTATCAATTAGGAAATGAAATTAACCGTTTTAGATTAAGCTTAGTCGAAAATAATAATATTCAACTTTCCAGCCTTGCCCTACTACAATTATCAAAAGCAGATCATATTTTATGGAAATGGCGTATCTACAATATGTTCTTAGGTTTGGAAAATATTGAAGAAGGCGATGTTTCTTCACATCAAGAATGTCGACTTGGCAAATGGTATCTTTCACCAAAGGCACAACAACGTTTTGAAAATGATGCCAACTTTAAAGAACTAGATATTCACCATCAAGAAGTGCACAACCAAGCGAAGATAGCCGTTCAATTATTCCATGATGGGCGCATTGAAGAGGCAGAAAACGCCCTACATCAACTAGAGGCAGCTTCTAACAAAGTGATTGAAGCCCTTAACCAATTGATCGAAAAAATTGAAAAAGAGCGTTTAGTCTTTTAAGTTTATGTATATGAATCTTGATTTTAAAATGAACTCGAAGAAGAAAAATTGGCTGACAGGTTTAACCTCGTCAGCTTTTCGCATTTTTATTTAAAATATATTAAAATAAGAACGTACTTAAAATCTGTCAATCCAGCTATCATATAGATATGAATGAACCATTCTCTTATTTGTTTATACAGATGAAACTTTCTTTCACTTCATTCGTACATAAAATAAGAGCGTTAGAAGGAGGAAAATCCATGCTCAAATTTGGACAATTTATATTTAGAAATTTTCTCAATTTCATCGTCATTACAACTGCTTTTCTCGTATGTTATTGGAGTTTTGACATCAATTTTTGGATAAGCTCCCTTATCGGGGTCATTAGCTATTTCCTATCAAACACCATCATTAAAACGATTCAACGATTTCGCTATTTGAAAAGAGTAGGACTTAACCGTTCAGAATATAAACATATTCAAATACAATTAGACGATGCACATTCTGAATTGCGTAACTTAAATCGCTATTATACAAAGGTTCGTTCGATTTCAACTTTCAAACAACTTTTAGAGCTCCATCGTTTAGCAAAAAGAATTGTGAATATCGTGAATAAAAATCCGAAAAAATTTTATCAGGTCGAACAATTTTTCTATGCTCATTTACATTCTGCCAGTGAGCTGACTGAAAAATATGTACTTTTATCATCACAGCCCATTAAGGACGCAGACGTTCATCTAGCTTTGCAGGAAACACGCGAAACCTTAGAAGATTTAAATAACATTATGCAAGAGGATCTACATTCAGTACTTGCAACCGATATCGAAGAACTTAAAATGGAATTAGACTTCGCGCAGCTTTCAACAGCTCAAAAGCAAACTTCTGCAACTATGAGAGGAGAATCTAAATGACAAACTCATCGTCCAATTCTTCACCATCCATGGATGATTTACTAAACAATCCATTTGAATTACAATCTGAACCGCAACAAACGAATACAGCTTCGACTGAGCAAAAACCTCCTACCGTTCTTGAACGTTTATCAGAGGAAGAGCAAAAAAAAGCGCATCAATTGGCTGCTCAAATTCCCGTTGACAATTATGAAGCGATTTTAACCTATGGAGCGAATGCACAAAATGAACTATCACGTTTTTCGCATCAAATGCTCGATCATGTGCAACGAAAAGATATCGGTCCTATTGGGGATATTTTAAAAAATCTAATGGATAAGCTAAATGAACTGGATCCTGAAGAACTGCAGCAAGAAAAAAAATCAGGTCTTCGCAAATTTTTTAAAAGAGTTTCTCGATCCTTGCAAGAATTAATGACAAAATATCAAAAGTTAAGCACGCAGATTGATCGAATTGGTATTCAATTAGAACATTCGAAAACGGGTCTTATTGAGGATGTTCATATGTTAGATCAACTTTATGATCAAAACAAAGTTTATTTTCAAGCATTGAATGTTTATATTGCTGCGGCTGAACTGAAAAAAGAGGAAATTGTTCATGAAATGCTGCCCAAATTAAAACAAAAAGCAGAAACCTCACAAGATCAAATGGATGTTCAAGAGTTTAATGACTTAGCGCAATTCGTTACTCGTCTTGAAAAAAGAATTTACGATTTACAATTATCTCGTCAAATAACGATACAAACGGCACCACAAATTCGTATGATTCAACAAACCAATCAAACATTGGCCGAAAAAATTCAAGCATCCATCATGACAGCGATTCCTTTATGGAAAAATCAAATAGCGATCGCACTAACCTTAAACAATCAACGCAAGGCGGTCGAGGCACAAAAACAAGTAACAAAAACAACAAATGATTTACTATTGAAAAACTCTGAAATGTTAAAAGTAAACACAATCGAAACCGCTAAGGAAAACGAAAGAGGTCTAGTCGAAATCGAAACTTTAAAAAAGACGCAGGAAAATTTGATTTCTACGATCGAGGAAACCCTTCAAATCCAAGCAGAAGGACGTCAAAAACGAAAAGCGGCTGAAATTGAAATTGCCAAAATGGAAGAAGATTTAAAACAACGTCTTCTTACTATACACTCAAAGCAACAAGGCTCAACCTATTAATTGTTTTATGTCCTCGCCTGATTGTGTCCAAATTTTTCGAGTTTGTTCAAAAAGCTTCTCTTCAAAATCCGTGATATTCGCTTGAGGCTACTTCTGACAGTGTGGCTTTCTTTTCAACAACACTGTCTATTAGTTGAACCCATTAGGAATTTCACATGCAATTAACCCCTTATCCTCTATCCATTGCCTGAGTTTTGAAGTGGAAGTTTACTGCGGGGCATATGTGATAAAACTAAAAAAAGCTTTCCGCCTAATATTTAATAAGCGAAAAGCTTTTTCCATTGCTTCTAATAGATTATTCGAAATAATTTTTATAATAGCCACCAACATGTCCCGTATTATCAATGACAAAATAGAATTCTTCTGTTTCATTCTTCACTTCATATTCTTTTCCAACTGTTAATACATTGGAAACTAAATATTTCTTTGCATTTGTATGCTTACAAGTAACTTTTTTAATGGTTGGTGCATTTTTCCAATCTAAATGAATCATTTCTTTAAACAACCTCTCTTAACTAAAATAAAGCTTCTTCCAATCATTTTTTTAGTTGATGAATGTTCAGAAGCCGACTACCTATTCATCTATAATGATGCCATGTTCTTTTATTTTATACGATTTCACTATATTTGTCCCAAAAATAAACCATTTTTTCAGAAAAAGTGTACAAGCCGAAAATTTATCATTCTAAAGTGGAATTCCATGCGTATTTATTATCCAATTTTTTCTATAGAGTATTTATTGATTTCCGCTCCAATCGACATACTTGATGGAATTTAGAGAGGGTTATGCTACTATTATTATAAGATTATGGGGGTGACTTATTTGTTTACATTTGGTGGCGTTCCTGCATGGTTTTTTATTTTAGCATTTGCCTTTTTTATTGTATTTTTTATCGTTGCAGAATGGCTTACGCGGAAATAAAGATTTTCGTATGTTGGATGACTTCTTGTTTAAATCATAGACAGTCGTGGAATACTTACACCAGAAAAGAATTCGGATATTGTGTAAAGGATGATTCACGATGAGACTAACCAATCAGGGAAAGAAGTATATCAAAAATTTAACAGCTGATAATAAGTACCATCTACTCCGTTTTTATGCAGTAGCGGATCGTAACGGGATACAGTTTGCTGCTGATATCGATACGCCCATTCATACCGATATCATTGTGGAAGTAGAAGGTGTTCATGTCGCTTTATCCCCTAAATTGCTGCCTGTTTTAAAAGATAAGATTATCCATTCAGAAACAGTCAACGGGATTACAGGGATTGTGCTATTAGACGAAAAACATGCACACCTAACATTTTGAACCTCTCATGACTAAAGTCACGATACTCTTGAGAAGAGAGCATACTTGCAAGCGTATTTCTTTACCTGCACAACTAAAGTAGCGAGTATTCTCGGCTATTCGATAAAAAAGCTTTTCGTATAGTGTTTGAAAAAGTTTTATCTTATCCCCAATAAGAATGCTTGCTCTACGGCTATCCTTCAAACGAAACGTTTCAGGATAAGTGCCAATCACCTAATTTATACGAATCACCAGATAGATTCAGGATAGATTAGGTGAATGAGCATTTCGGGACTATCCATATGATCTCTTTCTTAATATTTGGCTCTGCTTTTATTTGATGATCCAATGTTATCCATAACAATAAGTATCTAATAACTTTATATTTTCATATAGAGACGAAACTAAAAATAAGGTTGTCCTAATTCTTTAATCAACTGTCTGGAATTCTGCGATGGCTTTGATGAATATCTCTCCATATCTTTCAAGTTTGTTTTCCCCAACACCATTTACTTCTAAAAATTCTTCATCGTTAGTTGGTCTTTTTGCACACATATCTCTTAATGATTTATCTGAAAAAATAACAAATGGCGGCACATTTGCTTCATCAGCTAATTGTTTTCGAATGACCCTTAATTCTTCAAATAATGGATCCGCTTCAACAATTTGTTTCGTGATCACAACACCGCGTTTTTCTACTTTCCTCTTTCCAATCAGGACTTCTTTTCCCTTTGATGTAACGTAAATGGTAGGCATTGATCCTTGATTGACTGCCAATAAATCTTCAGCAATCATGAACTCGATAAAATGGGTCACTTCTTTAATCGTCATTTCTTTTAATAATCCATACGTTGATAATTCTTCAAATCCGAAATTTCGGATCTTTTGATTTTTGGAACCTACTAGTACTTGCGCTACCATTGTTTTGCCAAATTTTTGTCCCATTCGAACAATACAAGACAAAACTTTTTGACAATCAACCGTTACATCGAATACTTCTCGATCATCGGTGCAGTTACTACACTTTCCACACTTTTCTTCTGTTTCATCACCAAAATAATTGACAATATACTGCTGTAAGCAATTTTCCGTATGACAGTAGTCGACCATAGACTGCAATTTTTGCAATTCTACCGGTATTCGTTCTCTATCATCTGTTTGGTCGATTAGGAAACGTTGTGTTTGAACATCCTGAGGAGCATACAATAATATGCATTGGCTTGGTAAACCATCTCTTCCAGCTCTTCCGGCTTCTTGATAATAGCTTTCCATATTCTTAGGAATTTGATAATGGATGACATATCGAACATTGGATTTATCGATCCCCATCCCAAAGGCGTTGGTAGCAACAATAACGGATGCCTCATCATGTAAAAAACGATTTTGTTCTGTTTGTCTTAAGGACTCTGATAGCCCTGCATGATATTTGGCTACCTGAATGCCTGCCTTTTTTAGTACATTATACAGATGGTCGACTGTTTTCCTTGTGGCTGCATAGATGATGCCAACTTCAGCTCTATTCTTTTTTACAAAATCTTTCACATACCGTTCTCTATTTTGTCCAAGCAGCACAGAAAAACTCAAGTTATCACGTACAAAACCTGTCATAACTGTATTTCCTACAGGTATTTTTAATTGGTGGCAAATATCTTCACGAACTGCTGGAGTAGCAGTTGCCGTCAAAGCAACAAGTGTCGGACATTTTTCAAATTGTTCTGCCAACCGACCAATCGCACGATAACTTGGACGAAAGTCATGTCCCCATTGTGAAATACAATGTGCTTCATCTACTGCTATAAGCGGTACATTTAATAAAGCGATCAATCTTCTAAAATCCTCTGACTCTAGTCTTTCAGGGGCGATATACAAAAGTTTATAGTGTCCATCTTGAGCATTTTTCAATGTATCATGGTATTCCCTTTGACTTAACGAAGAATTGATATAGGCAGCTTCAATCCCCATTTCAAGTAAAGTGTCTACTTGATCCTGCATCAATGAGATGAGTGGCGAAATAACAATCGTTGTCCCTTCGAGCATTAAGGCTGGGATTTGATAACATACAGATTTACCACCACCTGTTGGCATAACACATAAACTAGATTTTCCCGATAAAACAAGTTCAATCATTTTTTCTTGTCCTAAACGAAAGTTTTGGTAACCAAAAAATTGCTGTAAATAATGGCGGGCTCTTTCAATCATTTATTCTATCACCTTTCGTTTGTTGTTCTAACGTTATTGTACCATGCTCCCTGTCATTTCGCCTTTGCGATAACCATTCATCCATATAATTACTTGTTCATTGAATAGCGATTAGATTCACATACATCTCTCCTACTATAAAGATAATGATTTTCTGCTTCATGAAGATCAATCATATCCCCCAAACTTCACTATAAAAAAGAGTTATAATCTAGTTGATAATACTTTTCAATTACTTTCATTCACTGTATAATAGATTAGCTGTAAAATTGAATAAGGAGTCCTAAGAATAATGTGGTTTTTATTTTCTATACTGACTGCTCTAGCATGGGGCGGTGCAGATTTATTTTATAAAAAGGGATCAGACAGCAACGATAAATATAGTCATTTGAAGATTGTTGTTATCGTCGGACTTGTCATGGGTCTTCATGCTACTGGTTATATGCTATATAAAGACATCGATTTCAAACCGTTCGATATGGTGGAATATTTGCCTGTGTCTTTCTTCTATATAGCCTCTATGACAATTGGTTATGTAGGTTTGCGCTATTTGGAACTTTCGATTTCTTCTCCAGTGCAAAACTCTTCAGGAGCTATTACCGCCATTTTACTATTTATCTTCTTTCAGCAAGATATCGATTGGATCCATATTCTAGGGGTTATCATCATTACATCAGGTGTAATGGGAATCGCTATCGTCGAGAAGCAAGAAGAACATAAAATAATGCGTTTAAACCGTGTAGAAGTCGACAAAAAATACCAACTAAGCTTTATGGCTATCACCTTCCCGATCATTTATGCTTTATTAGACGGCGCAGGTACATTTGCAGATGGTATTTATTTAGATGAGTTAAAGCTCATGAGCGAAGATGTTGCTCTATTAGCATACGAGTATACGTTTTTTATCTGTGCAGTAATTACATTTATTTATCTAAAAGCATTCAAGAAAATCCCATTCAATGTTTTTAAAGAAAGAGATAAAACTTGTGCTGCTATACTTGAGACAACAGGTCAATTTTTCTATGTATACGCGATGAGTGCTTACGCGATCATTGCTGCACCATTGATCGCATCTTATAGTATTTTCTCTGTTATTCTTTCTCGTATTTTCTTAAAAGAAAAGCTAACGGCAAAACATTATATGGTCATCGCTATTGTCATGATCGGCATTATTCTACTAGGTGTTGCAGACGAGCTATGATTGATTTTTAACTTAGTAGCATTCTTCTAAGGGAAAAGCAGTTAAAAGAAAATTTTTCTTTTAGCTGCTTTTATGCTTGAATGTCATCTCATGAGAATACTTCTCCGGATATGTTTTAATTTCTTTGATATAACATGATTTAGAGCCCAAACCTTCCTTCATCCCATTTAAAAGCACCTATCTATCCATGCCACCGTTTATGATAAAATCAAATTTCGTTAACTTTTTGTAAAGCAATCCTTGTTAGATAATCTGGTTTAATTTATTTTTTTACCATCTTTACTTGTTATTTCAATTTGATAATGGTCATCCCTTATTATTTTTTTAAGCTTCTGAGAGGAAAGAAACTTATGAATATCTTGTTCAGTGATCTTTGCTTTTTCTTTTGCTCTTGAATCTCCTGCTCGAATATCTAATTGTACATACAATTGAACCTTATCTTTAACAGAAAAACCAAAGGACTTAACTGAATATTTTTTATTATTGAGTAAAACATCATGAAGAGTATCAACAATACTTACCCACCTAGCATTTCGGTCACGTTGTTCAAAAGAATATTTCTTAAATGATATTTTAAAGTTCCCTACATCATAGGTCTCGCCAGCTTCCTTTACAATACGAATAATTTCATTTTTTCTTGTATTAAAGTCACTATCAGGAATTAATAACGTCAATTCAGCTGGTTTCGGCTTTATCACGAACTGATTATATTTTATATTGAAACCAGCTTTCTTCATTTGTTTCCTAATTTCAAAGAGAAAATCCGTATTTTCTAAAGGATATTCCCTTATATTCTCAAGCACTATTTGTTCAGTATATTTCTTTACCTTTATTTTAATATTGCTGTATCCTTCCTGTTGTAAATATTGTTTTGCGGCTTGCTCTACTTCTTCTTTCTGATTTGTATATTGTTTTGCATCTAGTGCTATCGAAATTTCATGTCCGTAATCAGATTGGGTAATATGACTTACTGCAAATCCTTGTTTTCTCAAATGTTTCATTAATGCAGTATCAATTGTCCCTCTATTAAAAACGGTATTGAACAATGGTATTTTGGAAGCGATTGTAGCCATTGCTGGTGAAACGAAAGTAGAACCGATAAAAAGCCCTACAAATAGGATAGCAGCAGAGGCCACCAAGAATATTTTCCTTTTTATACCTTGTCTTTTTCTTAATGATAGATGACCGCTCTCTTGCTCTGCTTGATGAAAACCCTCCATAATCCGTGCATTTAATTCTTTAGGAATAGCAATTGAGTTTATTTTTTTTCGAATTTGATTATCCTCCATAAAGATCCTCCCTCTTAATCTTTGTTTTGAGTTTTTTTAAAGCACGATATGTAATGGTTTTGACAGTACTTAATGGCAAGGTCATAAATGCTGAAATCTCTTGAAACGTAAACTCTTGATAATACTTCAATAAAATTACGGTTTTCTCCGTAACATCCAACTCATCTAAAATATCTTGCAATGAGAGACTGAGCGGCATATCTAAATGTTGAATGGAATCATCACAATAACTATCTAAGTCGTTTGAATCCATGACTAACTTATTATTCTTTTTCAACCAATCTATAGAACAATTGATCGTAATTCTGAACAGCCATGTTTTAAAATATTGTGGTTCATTTAATGTATCTATTTTTTTCAAAGCTCGATATGCCACTTCTTGTACAACATCTAAAGCATCCTCATTATTTTTCACATACGTGTATGCCATTCGAAAAATATCCTGTTGATATTCTTGAAATAGTGAGAAAAGCACTTCTTTATCTTTTTTTGAAATTGCTCTTTTCTTTGGCAGAATAATCATCTCCTTTCTTTCTACTCAATTAATTAGACAGTAAAAATGAATAATTGGCCGTTACTTTTTAAAAATTTTTCCAAACTTCATAGTTTAAATTTTATAAAAAGGTTTTAAGGAATAAGGCAAAAATATAATTCTTTTCAATAAGGCAATTTTATAGAAATCACATATGCCTCAAGAAATGAAATTCATCCAAACCTTCATCAGCCAAGAAATTGAAAAGTGAACAATCTAAAATGAAAAATGGATAAAAAAGATGTTTTCAAAACGGGATCATCAAAATACATGAAAAGAAAAAACTATACTCAGCAGTTGAAAAACCAAAGTTGTGAAGAAATTTTATAAAAAGAGAAATGAGAAAATGAAGATTCACTCAATTGTGAGGTTTATCGCTATTCTGATAAAAGGCCACTGTATAAGACCTTCCCTACTTTTAGTTAGTGGCAACGAAAGTTTTATTACTGATATGATACAAATATGACCCACAAAATCCTGATGATTACGTAGGAGAAATTACGGCTTTTGGTGGTAGGATTTATAATCAGAGCTATGATGTGGTTTGGAGAAACATTGGGGGTTATGTAGATGGCTTAAATGGCAAAGCTGAATTTTATGCTGTCCACGCCGAAAACTATGAACTTGATACATCCCTTAGAGTTGATGACATTGACTAAAAATTAGTAGAACAGACCAAGACCATGGTTTGTTCTACTTGTTATGAATATATTTTGTTGATCAAATATACCGCTACATCAATATTTTCGTTTAAAAGGTCTTTCGCATGAAATTTCCGGAACTATCTATTTTCTTCACTAGCTATATTTATTTTTAAAGTAAAATACAACGGACACGATGATGACTACAAATAGAACGACGCCCCAAATCATAATAAATCCCATTGTATTGCCGTATAACTTAATCTTTTCATTCGTGTTTTCGCTTAAAAGCGTACTTTGGTGTTTCTCCATATACTCTGCAACATCTAACATATGTAAAAATTTCTCTTTTGAAAAATTATTGGTCAACCGAATTTGTAAATTTTGATAGTAGATTTTATCCCATTTATATGGATTTGTCTCAAAAGGCTCCCCATGATTGGCTTCCCAAAATTCTTCTTTTTGTTCATTTATCACTTGTAAAATAGACTCTTTTTCAGTTGGATGATCTACAATATATTGAATCAAAGCTTTTCGCCTTTGAATAGAATCTTCCAGTGATAATATTTTCTCCAAAGTATCCATCTTGCTCTCTCTACCTTTCTAATCGTATTTTAAGACGCAGCGTGGTACACATTCTAATTTGGTTTTCGTTTGAAGTAGAGGTATACGAGAATTACGGCTAATGGTGGAAAAACAAATAAAATAACGTTCGTTATTTTATAAATAATAAACATAACAACTAGGCTAATTAAAAAACTAATGAAATACCAAAACCACATATATGAAAACACTCTCCAACTTTTTTCTTTTAGTATACACTCTTCCCCTCCCTTCTTCATTATTTAGAGACAAAGTTAGACAGTATGGTAATTTAACCTATTTCTTTAGAGGAAGTTTCTTATAATAATCCCCAACTTTCTAACCTATGTTTCTAGTATAAATTTTAAAAAATGACGAATTCCCCTATTTACTTTGTCCGTTTAAAGCGTTAAACTACATGTGCGAAATAGAGTGTGAACACTCTGATTGAGGAGGAAATTTACTAATGAAAGATTTTTTCAACAAACTATTAACGGGGATGAGTATTGGAATTGTCGTCTCTCTAATCCCTAATGCATTGATAGGAGAGATTTTTAAGCTTTTAATTCCACATGCGCCCTTTTTGCAGACTATCTTAAATTTAACGGTTATTGTGATGAGTTTGTTACCAGCAATGATCGGCGTAACAGTTGGTATGACATTTAAGCTAACCCCCATTCAAACAGCTAGTGTTGGATTAGCTTCAGTTATAGGTAGCGGTGTAGTGACGATGAAAGAGGGAATCATGACTTTATCTGGTATCGGTGTCGTCTTGAACACTGGGATCACTGCTGCTTTAACTGTCTTATTCGTCCAATTCGTCGGAGCAAAATTAAAGGATTATACTATTCTGTTGATGCCAACATTATCAATCTTTATTCCTGGTCTTATCGGTTATTCTATATTGCCCTATGTTAAAGCTGGTACTGGATTTATCGGTACAGGTATCCAACATGTCACAACTTTACAGCCTATTGTAATGGGGGCCATCATCGCCGTTATTTTCTGTGTATTGATCTTGTCTCCACTCTCTACTGTTGAGGTTGCAACCGTTATTATGCTTTCAGGCATTGGATCTGGTGCGGCAAACCTTGGTATCGTATCTGCAGGAGTTGGTCTTTGCATTGCTAGTTACAGAGCAAATTCACTTGGAACAGCACTTGCACATGTACTTGGTTCTCCCAAAATCCAAATGCGCAATTTCTTTATGAAACCCAAAATGGCCTTTCCTATGCTGATAACCGCTGCGATTTTAGGTGGATTAGCGGGCGTATTGAATATTCAAGGTACTCCAATGAGTGCTGGATTTGGTTTATCCGGTTTGATTGGTCCTTTAAACTATATAAATCTGACAAAGGATCACTGGACAGGAACGAATATTACCATCATGGTGACAATGTTCTTTATATTACCGATCGTTTTAAATGTGATATTACTTCGATTATTTGAACATAAATTAAAAATGATTAAAGCGAGCGATTACAAAATATCTATTGAATAATGGCGGAATCCATTTTTTATATTCTAAAAAACGATTGCTTAGAAACAAAACATTGTCCATAAGCAGTGACTTTCGGAAAAATATATTCATATTTTTATGAAATAGTACAACAATGAGATTCTACTTGTAGATGATATCCTTTTAAAACAGAAATCATCCATTAAAAAGAGCAGTTACATTTATTTGAACTTTTGATCGTCAAGCAGATTTCTATCATTTGAATATATTAGTTGATATAATGAAACGATTATATCAATGGAGGACTTATAACGTATGAAACAAAGTGAACTACGTAAGCGAATGTTTCGCAATGAAGATCATATAAAATATTTAGACGCAGATTTACGTGTGCTACAAGCAAAATTCGATATTGAATTTACACGTTTTCTAAAAAAAATCGGTTTAATCGATTATGATGATATTTTCGAAAAGAAGGCAACCATCGGTAAACTCTTTCAAGACCTGCCTGAAAGCAGTCCTATTAAGAAAGCCTATGAAAAACATTTCAAGCATTTTCTTGCGGAAATGTTTTTCAATCTATCCATCGAAAATGATCATTTTAAAATAGAAGTATTCATAAACAATGATGAATATATCGTTTTAGATGAAGATAAAGCAAAGATTAAACCATTGATTGAAGATATTCATAAAGCAATTGAAGAAATCCAAGTGGAGTATATGGCTATTCAACAAAAATATGTCGATATGCGTTATAATTTAATGGAATCGGCAGAGGATTTAACGACAGAAAAAAATAAGATTCAAAGCGAATTACAAAAAACACAGCTTGGATAATATCTTTACTTATAAAGTGAAGCTTCTAGTGGGGTTTTCTTCATCCCCCATT
Source organism: Rummeliibacillus sp. SL167 (assembly GCF_007896505.1). Classification (NCBI taxonomy): domain Bacteria; kingdom Bacillati; phylum Bacillota; class Bacilli; order Caryophanales; family Caryophanaceae; genus Rummeliibacillus; species Rummeliibacillus sp. SL167. The sequence continues at coordinate 1,112,299 of NZ_VCBM01000001.1, forward strand.
GTGCGTTGATTATTTTACAGGCAGTGATCTCCCTTCCCTATTCACCATGTATTACTAAAAATTTGTAGTGAAAGGATACTGCCTGTTCATGTGGATAAAGAAATTTAAAAACGATTTGTTTTTCTTTTGCTATTCAGTGGTATACTATATATACGAAATCTTAATAGTTGGGAGGTTTTTGTCGTGGGACTTTCAAGTATCGGTGTGCCCGGATTAATCATTATTTTAGTCATTGCATTGATTGTATTCGGACCTTCCAAATTGCCACAAATCGGTAGAGCTGCTGGTGATACGATTCGTGAATTTAAAAACTCTACACAAGAACTTAGAGATGATGTTTCACCAACCAAAAAATCTGATGACAACAAATCTACATCAGACAAATAATCATATGTGAAAGAGCAAGGCAAGATTGCCGACAAAGTCATAACTTTGTCGGTATTTTTATGTCTTCTAATGGCTATAAAGCTACTAAATAAGACAAAACGCAAATAGAATAAGACAGATATTGCCTTGAACCTCTACTGACTAAAGTCGCAAGTATTCTCAGCTATTCGATAAAGTGAAGCTCCCATCAGTGGGGTTTTCTTCATACCCTATTGAAATAGAAGAACGAAAATGAAAAGCGCCACGTCCTGTGGCAACACCTGAGTGACCAACATCCTGCCCCCCGAACCAATCGGGCGAATACGGCAGTTGATTCCCGCCTATCTTTCTCATTTCTCTCTAAACTTTGAGGTGGGGGGCTTACTACCCTTTAACGCGGGATAAAAATGTTGATCCATTCTAATTGAAAAACATTGCACAATTCCCTTTTTATATACAAACATTTGTTCTTATACAGCATTTCATGTTAAAATACTGCTAGGAGGAATTTTTTATGAAAATCAAACTTAGAATACTTTTCACTCTTTTTAGCATCCTACTGCTGACAGGATGTACAATTACATTAAACGAAGCCGATTCATCCGACACTTCAGAGACAAAGCCTGTTACTTCAGCAAATGATCAAGTCTTTGTACATATTATAGATATAGGACAAGGTGATTCAATTTTTATCCAAACACCGAAAGAAAACATCGTGATTGATGGTGGGAACAAAGGAAAAGGTGAAACAGTCATCGATTATTTAAAGGAGCATGGTGTAAAACAGCTAGATGCCGTCATTTCCACACATCCAGACGCTGATCATATCGGCGGATTAGCTGATATCATTAATGCTTTTCCTGTTCAATCTGTTTATGCACCACGTATTACACATACAACCGTTGCATATCGTAACTTTTTACAATCTGTAAAAGCTCAAGGATTAAAAATAAAAGTAGCTAAAAAAGATGTTCAAATACCTGTAAGTGAACAATCCCTTGATCTACATTTTATTGGACCTACAAAAAATTACAGCAAAAATGACTTAAATGACTGGAGTGCTGTATTGCTGATGCAACATGGTGACAAGAAATTCTTATTTACAGGTGATGCTGAAACACAAGCCGAAGAAGATATGTTGGAAGCTGGTATTGTCCCTAAAGTGGATGTATTAAAAGTTAGTCATCATGGGGCGAGAGAGGCTTCTAATTCAGACTTTTTAGCAGTGGCAAAACCTACTTATGCCGCAATTAGTGTTGGTAAGGATAATCGTTATGGTCACCCAACAGCTGAAGCCTTACATCGTTTAAAAACTATTCATGCAAAAATCTATCGAACTGATCAACATGGAACAATTGTCTTTACTTCAAATGGTACTAAAATTTCCGTAAAGGTGGAGAGATAAATGCAAAAAGGCATTATTGACCGTTTTGAAGGGGATTTCGCGATCATTGAAATTGGTGATCATACAATCGACATCCCTAAGTCAAAATTACCTATAAATGTTAATGTTGGCGATCAAGTGATGATTGATGGAAAAACCATTACATTGGATTCTGAAGGTACAAAAAAATTAAGAGCTGAAATCGATGCACTAGCAGATGATTTATTTGAAGAATAATATTTTTCGACAAATGTTGATTGCTTTCCAAACAAACATTTGATACTATTATTACACATAAGTTTTATTTAAAAATATCATAATTAGAAGAGAAATCATGATGATTTCTCTCTCTTTTTATTTAGACTTATTGTTGATGACACAGCTACCTTTTACAGAAGACTTCTCGGTAAATCCTCGTTTGTATTAAAAACGATCGCCACACATACAAGGATATCAGAAACACATTTTCCTGCTTTTATACTGGTTTTGCCGATGATCAACTACAATATTTAAAATAGAGCCCTTTTATAAAATTTTCAAACCCAAAAAGAGATATTCAGCCAAATTCTGAATATCTCTTTCTTCTTATGGGTCGGGACAGAATCGAACTGCCGACACTTAGAGCTTCAATCTAATGCTCTACCAACTGAGCTACCGACCCGATATGGAAAATGAAAAGCGGATTTGCCACCATATTTGAAACATTAGATGGTTTGTTTCCAAACCCAATCCTTTCAACCGCATTGGATGCTCTTCCATTTGTGAAGCGGAAGACGGGGCTCGAACCCGCGACCCTCACCTTGGGAAGGTGATGTTCTACCACTGAACTACTTCCGCAAAATTATAATCATATATCTTTTCGACAACTAATATTATAGCACTGAATATTTATAATGGCTAGTATCCTATATAAACTTTCCAATTTTTTTCTGAACTCTTTTAGGTTCCTAAATCAAAACTACACACGGTGAGGATTCCTTCATCCCTCACTGTGTGTAAGTTGATGCAGGCTTGTTAATATCTATTGATCATCTTTTTGAAGCTTGGAGAGTAGGAGTCTTGCTACCAATTAGGTAGGATAAACTAATAGCCTATGGTAAGCATCCAGTTTAAATATATTAGATGTTACAGTCGTTTATTTTAATACATAATCTGCTAGAACACTTTGGATTTTATAGATATCTAATGTTTTATTGAATCTTTTTTGAATAGGCTCTGTACCATTCGATAACCATATTTTCAGCTCTGCTTCGAGATCAAAAGTACCCGCTGTTTCAACAGAGAAGTGCGTAACGCTCCTATATGGAATGGAATGGTATTCGATTTTTTTACCAGTGACCCCCTGCTTATCAATTAAAAGCAAACGTTTATCTGTAAATACAAACATATCTCGGATCAATTTATAAGCTTGCTCTACCCTTTCACTTTTGCCTAATAATTTTTTCACTTCAGATTCGATTGCATTCAAATTGACTTCTGATGCATTTCCTATTAGACCATCGAATAACCCCAGCACAACTCCTCCTCTTTCTCATCTTCTTCTTTCACATTATCATCTCAATATAGCTCAGCATCGTTAAAAAATTATTTTTTTTATCACATTCTATTAAAGATGATTCCTGCATTATTCCACGACTTGAATGCTTTTGCTGACATATTTTAATAATTCGTATAATAATTCAGGCATTTCTTCAAAAGCACTTTTGACATGTAATCGTTCGGAAATTTGATGAGCGTCTTTACCATATGGGCCTACATTTAAAACAGGTGCTGAAAACTGCGACATTTCTTGAAATGGAATATCATATGTTTCACCCCATACCGGTGTATTTTTCTCATATGCTTTCCAATCTTTATCTACACGAAATTGACAATAGCTTAAATCACAAATGCCATTAAAGTAATGAATTTGTTCAAGAGGGATATTGTATTTCTTGGCTTCTTCAAGTAAAAGTGAAATAGCACCTTGTATCAACAAATGATTGGATGAATTGGCTGGTGGATAGTAAGGTGGTGCAAAAAGTAATATGACTGCAGGTGCCAATTCCCGACAATGGATCAATAATTGATCTGCAATTCGCAATGACCTTTCACGATCATCATAGGATTCATTGGCTATAATAAGTGTTTTTAGCTCATTTACCTTTTCTGTCCCCAGTTTTTTTACTGCATACGCGTACAATTCTTCAAATCGTATGACACTAATCGTCCCAATGGTAGAGACCCCTTGTTTTTGACAAATGGCTTCATAACGCGACTGACACTTTGCCATCGCTTCTTTTGCTACTTCCTCAAAGATGTCCATGATTTCACCTGCACTACGTTTCATCAAGAAAACATTGTACATGGTCATAGCACGATATGGCGTTTGTGTCGAATATTGATCCTTTAAATCTTTTAACTGTAGTGAAACTGGGAGCGGTGTCAGCTCTCCGAAGTCTTCTTCACAAAATTTATCATTCCATTCCATCTCTGCTGTTAGAAAAGCACTCATAAATGGTGCAGTGATTCCTTTTAACGGTTCCCCAACATGAGTTTCTTTTCCGTAGAAAAGAGCTGCCGGCATAATCTTACCGATTGTCCCCGAATAGACATATTCCTTTAAGTCGGCAGGACCTTGTGAAAAAGATGGTTCGCTATTTAAAAATAATATAAATGTTAAATCTTGTTTCTTTTGTAATTCTGATATATGCTTCACTGCTTGCCGCATGCCTGCAGAATTCACTTCTTCATCAGGTACGGTGACAAGTAGAAGATTTATAGGCCATTCTTCCATTATGGCTGTTTCTACCAATTGCAAATGCAACGCTAAACCCATTTTCATATCCATGACACCGCGACCAAATAAGTAATCTCCACTTGCCAAATCCTTTTTAGCCGATACATTCAGCATGCTCGGGTCCGCTCTGAAAGCATTTGTTAACTCTTCCGGCATGGTCGCTAAAGGCATAAACGAACCATACTCTTCAATCTGAACTGTATCAAAATGGCTGATTAATACAACTGTTTCCTCAACATTTGGATTTTTATATAAAGCTGACACTAGTTGCCTCTCATGGTCAACATCACAAAAAGTTAAATACGATGGATGATCTACAAAATATTGAAGTTGCTGCAATTTTGCCTGAAGCTTCTTCGAAAATTGTTGCTCCCCTTTTGTTAATGTCTGACTTTCCCAACTTACAAGCTCACAAAGCAATGCACGTAATTTTTCCGGTGTATCCCACATCATTTCCCCCACCATCCTTTAAAAATTATGAAATTATCTTGCAGTATTCTTCCTATTGCTCCTAAATTTCCATCCGAAAGAACACCATAAAAAGGAAATAGTACAGTTTGAATATACGTGAGTTTTACTATATAGTCAATGTTCAGAAATCTGACATATCATAATTTTTCTAACATAAAACGTTAGATTTAATTTAATTTTATCTTTTTATTCTATTTAAAATCATTTGATCATTTAAAATTGTACTATCACAGCAATTAAATGTAATAAAATATAACATTTTAATAAATTTTTATCTATTAATGATGCTATCCAAAGATCTTATTTTGGGATTTTTCCCCATTCATTCACAAATTCTTTATAAATATCATCCAATGTAAAAACTTTTTTATCCATTAATTTACACTAATTGAATACTATTTGTCGAATAGAAAAGCACCTACGATAACGTAAGTGCTTAAATGTAAAATTATTTTTACCAATACAAAAGTTGCCACTAGAAGTTGTTTTGAAATACGCCCGCAGAAACAATTATAGGGCCACAAAGCCTAATTTCGCCACGTCCTGTGGCAACGGATTCACATCTGTCGCTTACGCTTTCGATGCGGAAGAAAATCTGGAATCAACACCCAAGGAGCTTGAGGCCAAGCCCATGAAAAGCGCCGTATGTAGCGGAACAAAATTTCTGAATATTAATGCTCATATAGATGTAAAATGTTCGCATTTCTTATCTGAATTTTGCATTATGAAATTGATTCAAATATACAAATAAAGTTTTATTTTCATAAATTCTGATTTTTATTTCTTCTTTCAATTCTTTTTATAATTTCATTAAGTCTTATTAGTAAAGTAATAATTACACCTAATATAGCAACATTTAAAATATTCATAAGAATGATTACTTCTGATGCAGTTGGGGCACCTTGACCTATTTGCAAAATCACAATTCCTAATATACAACAAAAGGCAAAAATTAAAATAGCAATTGATATATATCGTTGCATTGGAAAATCCACCTTTTTTATACAAGTATACTATTTATTTATCAATTGCACAATGAAAATTTTATACAATTATGTTTATAGACTAATTTAATCTGATTGGGTCTCAATCAAAATTGATAGTGATATTTGCTAAGAGGCGTGTTGATTATTTAATTTCCTCTATAAATAAGATCCTAGAACAACTTAAAGAACGGGATCTACAACTTCACCGCCCACTGTCCTGTTGTCTAGAAGCATCAACGCGGATGGTGACTTTTGAAAATTGGCGCAGGCAAACACAAGTACATTCTAGTTACGATAGTCTTTTGCATGATATAATGACAAATGAACAAAGCCACATGAAACAATTGAATATGTTTCATGTGTCCTAATTTACTTTTGTACAAATTTTTTATAAGATCATTGCTTAATGATTATGCTCCAACAATCTCATGTTTTACTTTTAAATAAGCATAATTAATATTCAAATACTGTTCTTCATGATTTTGAATCAAATCACACGCTATTTCTTTCAATGTTTTCGGATGGTCCATTCCCATCGAAAGCATAATGCTGTCTTTCATGATTTGTTCATACTTGGTGACAATTTCGTGATCCATTAATCTCTCTCCCTTTCTCATTAAAAAACACATCCCTCTATAATTTGAAGGATGTGTTATGAAAAGCTTGCTCGTTTATACGACTTCCGCCATAGCCAAATAAGCCCTCTATTTTTGAGTGCAATTTGCGGCTTTGTCGTACAATGAGCATGCAGAAGATATTCTGTCACACTCTACACCTCCTATCCTCGTAGGTATTATGGCTGTACTCGGAAAAGGCAGGTCTCCTGGCTTATCTTCTTCACTCATCGCACCTTCCCATTTTCACAGTGGTTTTGCGATTTGCTCCAAATTACAGTTGCGGGACAGCGTCGGATTCACACCGATCTTCCCTTTTAAACAAATCAAAAAAAATGATTTGTACCTTTTTCGTCATATTCCGTTTCTATGATTATAACATATTATTAAGAGTTGGTTATAATTTATTATTTTAAAGTACGTACTCTTTCGGGAATAATGCTTTGCATAAACTATTATAAATTATAAGATACTGCTACCAATAGAAACCGTTGAACGTTTTGATGTCTTTCAAATTATATTGTTTAAATTCTGCTTCACTTAATTTATAAAGCAAATCACTTTCTAAAAGAAGTCTATTAGAATAAATATGAATACGTTTTATCAAAAATAGCATGCTAAGATAGCTCCTAACATGCTATTATTTTAGGGTCATTATGATTGATCTGCTTCTATTTCGCTTTCGATTAGCCACTTATGGTTTTTAACCTCACTAGTACCATTCGTTGGCTTATAATTAATCATATAAACGGTTGTATGAATCCCTGATTCGACGGTTGCCATCGCACCTTTCATACCGGGTAGATGATCCGCTTCAAGCGTTACCTTTGCACCTGGTTGGAGTATTTTTTCTTGCGGTTTCTTTATTTCTTCTTGAATCACCCATTTATGATTTTTTACTTCTTCACCACCCGTTGTAGGTTCATAAGTAACCGCGTAAGCATTCGTATTATAAGCACCAACAATTGTGCCCTTTGCACCTTTTATACCTGCCATGTGGTCTGCTTGTATGATGACTTGACTCCCCACTGGATACGTAGGATTTTGAGCCTTTTTCACTCCCTTAGGAACAATTCCAGAATTGGTATGGTTCACATGGTTATTGCCTTCCGCTACAGACTGTTTTTCATCCATACTTAAGTCGTCATCTGGTGCTAAATTTACATTTTTATTGGTATCCATATTTTCACCCTTTAAGACATTACCACAGCCATATAAAGTCATAAAGGCCATAAAAATTAAGATACCTATTCTATATTTGTTTTTCATATGCTTCCTCCAAATAAATGCTAAGTTTTATCATGCGTGATGATCCAATGTGTTATCCATAACAATAAGCATCTGTGAACTGAAAAATTATGGCCTTGTGATTGGTCAATTATATTCCTTTTTTTCAGTAAACATGTCTGATATGTTTACTGAAATATTTTTCCATTCTTTAAAAAAGTATTCCCCATAATCCATGGTTTAAACATATTGAAGCATACATAAAATCTTAGCAAGAGGAAAAAACAAATAGCACAAACCTTGATTTGTGGTTTGTGCTACTCATGTTCCTATATTTCAAATTATCTGATGAACGTATCTTATTCTGCCAATAATTCCGTTTGCGCAATAATTTCTATTCCATGGATTGCTTGTGTAGCGAGGTGATCTGCCTCTGTATTAATTTTTCGTGACACATGTTCATATTTAGGATGAATGCCCAAATCCTTTAGTTTGTTATCGATACGATCAGCCCAGCTTAATAATTCTGGTTCCAATACTGCCCACTCACCATTCATTTGATTGATGACAACTTGTGAATCCCCGATAAAACGCACTTTCATATTTTGGACATTTAATAATTCGAGTTCCGTAATACTCAGCTGAAGTGCCGCATATTCAGATTCATTATTCGATTTGAGCCCCACTGTTTGGGCATTTTTTCGGACTCGAAACGGCTTGCCATTTTGTTCAAAATAGATGGCACAACCTAATCCTGCGATGGCAGTTTGTCGGTCATAACCACCATCAAAATAAACGATAACATTATGTGGTTCTCCCTCGATCTCCGTTAAATAATGTTTCATTTCTTTCATCGTCCACGAACTATCATACTGATCTGTGAATGTAATCGTTTTTGCTCGCCCCATTTTGTCGATATCTTGAGCTACTTTATACGCTTGTTCCGCTGGCATTTCATCTGAACGAAAAACGGTTTCTATTCCTTTTGATGTTCGATATATCCATTCAATCATAACATTCATCCTAAAGCCTCCACTATCTTCATCTATACGCGCCTGTTATATATAGGGTCATTTTCTCCATTGTCGATATAATTTATGAAATTTTTTTGCTAATTGAGACGGTTCTACTCATAGGGTAAGACTCCACGGGAAAATCTTCTATCTATGGAAGAAGAGTTTCTATTCTAAAAAGTGACTCTTCTATCTACATGAAATATTCTCTTATCCTTGGAAAATTACCTCCTATCCACGGAAGAAGAGCTTCTATCCACGGAAGTGACTCCTCTATCCATGGGAAATACCCTTTCATCCACGGAACATGGCCTTCTATCCACGGAAGAATGAATTGTATCCACGAACAAAAATATTTACGTCACCAATTGCTTCTTTAGAACTCAGAATAGTTGAGATTTTTTTCAAAATAAAGAGCGACCAGAGGCTTTACCCTCGTTTGGAAACCGTTAATTTATGGGCTGCCGCGGCCTACACTCATTCAATAGGGATTAAAATCGCTTTCATCTTGCCACACCTATAAAGATCTGGATCTGGATAAAATAGGCTTGAACCATCCGTCCCCTTGAATTCCGATATTACCCATATATATATTTTATGTTGAAATAACAAAAATGCCGCCACAATGAGAAAGCGGATAGAAATCGCACCGGCAAAAAGTGTTCAGAATAGAAGAAAGTTCTTCATCAACGAAATAGAATTCATCTTCATCCCAATCATCTATACTATTCTTTCTACAATTTTCCAGCTGTTTCCTTGTTGCAAAGGCAATATCACCGATGAATAGCTTCCCATCCTTCTTAAGGGATAATAAATTTTTTATAAAAGGACCTTTTCTTCATCTATTAAATGATGCAAAGCATAGGTACTAACGATCGAATCATACTTGTGTCCTTTAAAAAAATCGGGCAACCCTTTTGAAATATCCCACTCCATCAAATTGACTTGTGGCATTTTCACCTGTGCAATTTCAATCATCTTTGGTGAAAAATCAATTCCATCTATATTATGCCCATCTTCATATAACTTTGCTGTCAATACAGCCGTTCCAAGACCTATATTTAGCACATTTGAGTGTTTCTTTTGCATCACTTTGTTGTAAATAGTATTCAATATTTCTTTATACCCAGCGAAAGGATATCGTTCATTTTCTTCACTTTGTTGTACTGTTTGGTCATAATGATTCGCCCATTAATGATTCGCCCATAAGTCAAATCCTGTTTTGTTTAACAATTAACATTCCTCTAATTGTTCGAGTGAATCATCAAGCAATGCAGCATTTTTTAATTCATTATTCATGTAAAATGCACTTTATGTTTAGGCGTACAGAACTTTTTAGATAGTGCCACCGAATATTTCATCAAGGCGTTTCCGACCTATGGTAGCTGATTGAATCATATCATCTATTAGTTGTTGTACTGTTGGCACATCATGGATTAATCCCATTACTTGACCTGCCCAACCAAAGCCGCTTTCCACATTGCCATCATAAATATAATGCTGATTGGCTTTCCCACTAATATCGTTTTTTAAGTCTTCATACGTCGCACCTTCAAGTTCTTTTTGAATAATTGCTTCCGTAAATTGGGACTTAATCGCCCGTGCAGGAGCTCCTAACGATCTTTTGATCACAACGGTGTCTGTTTCTTTGCCATTTAATAAGGCTTGTTTATAAGTATCACTAGCATGTATACATTCTTGTGTTGCAATAAAACGCGTTCCCATCTCAACACCTTCAGCTCCCAGTGCTAGAGCGGCAAGCAATCCCCTTCCATCTCCAATGCCTCCACTGGCCAGCACTGGAATAGAAACCGATTCAACAACTCTTGGTACGAGCACCATTGTTCCAATATCATCACGCCCAAGATGACCGCCACCTTCTTGCCCTACAGCCATTACAATATCGGCACCCAGTGCTTCAGCCTTTTGTGCTTGTCGTACACCAGAAACAAGTACAAGCGAATGAATATCTTCATCTTTCAAACGCTCTAATACAGGCTGCGGATTACCTCCAGTTATTGAAATAGCAGAAACCTTTTCTTCGATGGCAACTTCCAACAAATGCTCATACTTTCCTTCATGTCTTGAAATCGCAAAATTGACGCCGAATGGTCGATCCGTCAGCGAACGTGTCTTATGAATCTCTGCTCTAAGCTTTTCAGGTGTACCTAATGTTGCTGCAGTAATTTGACCAAGTCCGCCTGCATTTGAAACAGCCGCGGCCAATTCAGCATATGCTAAATAAGCCAATCCCCCTTGAACAATTGGATAGTTTACTCCTAGAATTTCCGTCACGCGTGTTTTCAAACATGACACCCCCATGATCAATGTATTAATATCAAAACCTCTACTAATCATTATAAGGAATTTTTTGCTATTTTCACACAGTTTTTTATTTAGATAGGTTTTCTAATATTTGGCTAAACTGATTTTTGTTGAAAATAAAAATATCCCCCAAAGAATAGTAAAATAAATCCCCCTCCTACGACCATTATTAATTGCTGCCATGGAATGAAAAAAACATCATTCATATTTCCGCTCATATACATCATCGAAAAAGGTTGTGCCCACAGATAGTAAGGACCAAAATGTTCTGAATTGATAGCTAATATAGAAGGTAAAGTAAAGATCACATTGATTGCAAATGGTGCCGCAAAACTACTGAACAAGATGGACATCCACAATTGAAAAGCGACTAATGGTAATGTGGCAACCCATCCACCTAAAATGCTTTTCCAAACAATTCCTAAAGGGAAAGGATCACTAAAACCTCTTATAGACCCCACCGCAAATATTGCACATAGATATAAAAGTTGAATAATCAAAATAAGTAGGGTTAATACGATATATTTAGCCACAAATACTTGCCCTCTTGTAACAGGTAACGCTAAAAGTTGTTTCCAGCCTCCTGCTTGATGTTCATATCTACAGATGAGGGTCGCCAACACACCGCTTATAAGAGGTAATAGTAACAATGCATATGTTAAATTCATATACAATAATATTTGATACCACGCATTTACTTTCACATCATCATCTAAAATAGGCGTTTTTAATCCTGTAGCGAACCCGATTAGTGGGCCAACTAAAATGATCCAAATGATTTTGGATTTACGTAATTTAAACCATTCAGATTGTATAATAGTGATCATTATTTCACGTCCCTTCTATTAAAATCGAGCATACCAGCAACATAAAAAACGATACCAACACTGATTCCAAGCACAACATTAAGCAAAGGACTCTCCCATTTATTTTCCAATGATGACCATTTCCAAATTACCCAATCAGGTAAAGCTGAACTCCAAAAAACAAATATTGTACCTATAATCCCTGTAGTAATTGGAATCCCTTGATTTTGACTAACAACAGCAACCCATAATTGTAATGCTAATACTGGCAATGCAGCTAAAAAAGGATAAAAACTATATTGAAGTATCCCTCTATATGGTATCGGCTTTCCTAAATCAAGAAAAATTCCAAATCCAAGTGTAAAGATCATTAATAAACATGATGAAAAAAATAACAAACTAAAAACGACTGTAAATTTTGATAGATAGACGCTCCATTTTGTAACAGGTAATGCCAATAATTGTTTCCAAGAGCTTGTTTCATCTTCTACACTCGCCATTAAGGATGTTAAAATAGCTATTCCCAATATCATCGCTAAAGGTGTAAATGAATGGACATTGTCTAAAAAGTATTCCCAATCATTATCGCTTTGCTTTAAAAGATAATCTTTCCGAACACCATAATTAACCATTTGCATTAAAACAACACCAAACGGTCCTAATAATGTTAAAAGCCAAAAACCCTTTCGCTTTATTTTAAGAAATTCTATCACAATTAGATTTCGAATCATCCTTATTTCTCTCCCCTCGTCATTTGAAGGAAGATTTCTTCTAATGATCTTTTTTGTTCTTCAACTCGATAGATCGAAATTCCGCTATGAACAAGCGTTTCAACAGTTTGGGCTACCTTTTCATTTGAACAATCAGATAGTTCAATACCTCCATTTTTATATGTCGCTTTTATCCCTTTCGCTCGTAATAATGTCCATGCTTTCTCGCCATCACTAACAGTCAGCAATACATTCTGCTGTGCATGATATCGCATAGCATTAATAGAATCTTGGAAGATTAGCTTTCCTTTATTTAGAATACCAACAGTTGTTGCCATTTGATCAATTTCAGACAATAAATGGCTTGAAATAAGGACCGTCATTCCATATTTGGTTGGAAGACTTTTGATCAGCTCCCGTATTTCAATAATTCCAGATGGATCTAATCCATTTGTCGGTTCATCCAAGATAAGGAGCTCTGGATGATTTAACAATGCTGCTGCAATTCCTAACCGTTGCTTCATTCCTAGTGAAAACCCTTTCACTTTCTTGTTACTTACTTCTGTTAATCGTACAATTTCTAATACTTCGTGAATCCTTGATGGGGACACATCTAAAATTTTCCGTATTGCTTCCAAATTCTCATATGCAGTCAAATGAGGATAATAAGATGGATTTTCAACTAATGATCCTACCTTATGTAATATCTCAATCTTTTCTTTTTTTAGATTTTTATTAAAAATATAGATATCACCAGCAGTTGGTTTCATCAAGCCTAAAAGCATACGAATTGTGGTTGTCTTTCCTGCTCCATTTGGCCCTAAAAATCCATATATTTCTCCTTTAGGTATTTTCAACTCTATGCCATCAACCGCAAATTCTTTTCCAAATTTTTTTGATAAATTTTTTGTATGTGCAACATACTTCATTTTCCTCACCTCTTCACTAATCTTAGAAAAAGAAGGTTAAAACGAAGTAGAAAGAAAGTTTAAATTTAGTTTAAATTATGGCTAGCTAGAATATATAGTGTATAACAAAAATGTAAAATATTAATATTTCTATATAGATGAAATTTTTTCTAGAAAGTCTTAAATCTATTCCCATCTAGTGAGGTTATGTATTTTCTGTAAATCACCATACAAGCCTTTGCTTAGTTGTATTAACTCAAAAACTCCAAGAGCATCTCTAAATGAAAAGCTCATATTAGCGTAAAATGGACTTGGATTGAAGCTGATCCCGAGTCCATTTTCTTTTTACTAATTTAGTAATATTTCTTAATTGTAATCGTTGTTCCACTACTAGTAGAATCAATATCCCATTTAAGATTCATATTTTGTATCATTAAATCTACAATGGATAATCCAATCCCTACTCCTTTTTCTTCCGATTGGTTGTTCATCCCTTTTCCATGGTCAGTAATGATAATTGCATCATATTGTGTTGTTGATACAGTTTTCACTTGAACAAATAATCCATTCTTAGCATGACGAAGGACATTTTGAAGGACATTATCCAGTATTCGTCCCAACCAAATTGGATCAACATACCATTGTGAGTTTTTAAATGTATGTAATTCTACATCAATCATAAATCCTTCTTTTTCTAATACAGGATACCAACCGGCTATACATTCACGGACTTGTCGAACAACATCTACTTCAACAGGATCAAATTTATATTTACTCGCCATTAATAATGTATATGACATTAAGTTTTCGATCAGATGATCAATCTGTTGAACTGATTTTTCTAATGCTCTTATAGCATTTTTCCCTTTTTGTGATAGGTTTTCCTTGTCAATCGTGTATGTTTGTGCGCGTATTTTCGTTAGAGGTGTTCGTAAGTCATGTGAGAGGTCTGCCATTAATTGTCTTCTTAATTGCTCTTCCTTTTGTTCACGTTGCTTACTTTCTCTCAACTCTACAACCATTTGGTTAAAAGTCTGTTCGAGCTGCCCAATTTCATCACCCTTGCCAAGTGGAATCTCTATTGGAAGCTGATCAACATCCCGAATGTTCATAGCATCTTGTAAATATAGTAATCTCTTTCGGATACCTCTAAAAAAGAAGAATGAAATAACAATAAAAAGAAGAATAATCGCTAACATAATAATACTTAATAGTGTTCCATATTTTTCATTTGCCTTTGCAATGGGAGGATTAAACGTTTTTCGGGGGATCTGTAATACAACAAAACCATGAGAATCATTTTTTCCTACAAATGCAATAACTGTAAATGGATCACTTGCATAACTTTCTTTCATAAATTTTGCCGTATATGTTGAATCCCATCTGTTTGGCATTTGGTGTTTCACATTGAATTTTTCTGACAAAACACCATTTGAATTAACCCAAAACATGGATGCTTCTGAATACTTCTTTTTCCATTTATCAAACAGAGCAAGAATGTTTTTGGGGATGTCTTTGTCAATATGTTTTGCAGATTCATGCCAATTCTCTTCAACCACTTCTGGACTATTTGCTTTGCTATTTTCTATATGATCTATATGGACAAATAATATGGCCATAGCGATGTAAGCAATTTGAACAATTGAGATTGCTGTCAAAATGATCAACATATATTTTGCTAATAATGAACGAAAGAATTTTTTCATTGTTTCACCCTATACCCAATTCCACGAATGGTTTCAATAATAGTTGGTTTTGCTGGATTCTCTTCAATCTTCTCCCGTAGGTAGCGGATATGAACCATTAATGTCTTGTCACCTTCTATATAGGATTCTCCCCAAACTCCCTCATAAAGTTGTTCTTTTGTTAATATCTGATTTAAATGACGGATAAAATACTGAAATAAATAATATTGCTTACCCGTTAATTGAATTTCTTCATTATTCTTTTGATTGATGATTTGTAAATCTTTTGTATAAATTTTAAGATGACCTATTTGCAAAATATCCTCACTCTTTTGAAATCTTCTTAGTAATACTTCAATACGTGCTGCGAGTTCATCTGGATGAAAGGGTTTTGTTAGATAATCATCTGCAAAACTAAGACCCTCTATTTTATCCTCAATGGCTGTACGAGCAGAAAGCATAAGTATTGGAAAATTACTATCCTCTTTTTTAATACGTCTACCGATTGAAAAGCCATCTAAACCTGGTAGCATGACATCCAAAATGCCAATATCTGTTGAAGAAAGATATTTTTCAATTTCATTGCCTGATTCTAACCAAGTAACTTTATACCCTCTTTCTTTTAAATCATTGGCAATCCAACTACCAATTTCAATTTCATCTTCTATGTATAATATGTGAACCATCATTTACACCTCAACTATTAAAATTTCATCTTTAGTAAGTAAATTTTCGGATACTATTAGTTACATCTTACCAGAATTTAGATTATTTTATAAAAATATTTACTGTCCATTGTCTTTTATGCACTCAAAATATTACAAATGATTATTCCTCCCTCTATAAATGTTGATATATCAATTTTTTAAGATTTTTTTAATTTTTTAGATGCTCTTTTAAAACATTAAATAAAAGCTTGTATATCTGAATCAATTTCATAATGTAAAATTCAGATAAAAAACACGAACATTTCAAATCAACATGAACATTAATATTCAGAAATTTTTGTTCCGCTCCAGACGGCGCTTTCCACGGGCTTGGCTTCAATCTCCTCGGGTCGACACGATGTTGACCCCGAAGCCGTTGCCACAGGACGTGGCGAACTTAGGCTTTGTCCCTTCAATTGTTCCTGCGGGGCTTTCGGCTCAAGCTTTTCCCGTAGGACTTTGAATAAGCCTCCTTGAACTCACACCGCACGAAGAAAATGCATGCATTTTCGAGGAGTCGCCGTCTTCCGCGCCACAACTATAAAATTAGCTATTATTAAATGTTCGTATTTTTTAAGAAGAAAATGATTTATGAAATTGATTCATCTACTTAACTAAAAGGAGTTAAGAACATTGAACAACATTCCTAACTCCTTGATGGTCAAATTATAGACTAAAACGATGATCTTATTGTTATGATTTTACAGAGGATGCTACGTCTTCTCGCAATGTTTTTGCTGCCTCTACCATGTTTTGAAGAGATGCAACAGTTTCTGTTTCACCACGCGTTTTTAAGCCACAATCAGGATTCACCCAAAATTGTGTTGGTTTCAATACTTCAAGACTTTCTTGCATGATCGTTTCCATCTCTTTTATCGATGGAACTCGTGGACTATGAATATCGTAAACACCTAAACCAATGCCTTTGTCGTATGGTGTTTCTTTTAGTGAATCGATTAACTCACCATGACTGCGAGATGTTTCAATGGAAATGACATCTGCATCCAATGCACTTATAGGCTCGATAAAATCATTGAATTCGCAGTAGCACATATGTGTATGAATTTGTGTTTGATCTTCAACAGATGAAGTAGCTAAACGGAAAGCCTTTACACCCCAATCTAAATATTCTGACCAATTTTCCTTGCGAAGAGGAAGTCCTTCACGCAAAGCAGGTTCATCCACTTGAATAATGGCTATTCCAGCTTTTTCAAGTGCTTCTATTTCTTTTTTCAATGCCAATGCAATTTGATAAGCAATTTCTTTACGTGGAATATCATCTCGTACAAATGACCAATTTAAAATAGTCACTGGCCCAGTGAGCATGCCCTTAACATAATGATTGGTTAAACTTTGTGCGTAAACGGATGATTTTACAGTCATTGGTTCTTTCCAAGCCACATCTCCATATATAATTGGTGGTTTTACACATCTAGATCCGTAAGAAACAACCCAAGCATTTTCTGTGAAAGCAAAGCCGTCTAATTTTTCACCAAAATATTCAACCATGTCAGTACGTTCAAATTCACCATGTACCAGAACATCTAGCCCTAAATCTTCTTGAATATGAATCCATCGTTCTGTTTCTTCCTTAACAAATGCTTCATAATCAGCATCTGATATTTTTTGTTTTCTCCACGCACTACGAGTTTTCTTTACTTCTGTAGATTGTGGAAAACTTCCGATTGTTGTTGTTGGGAATAATGGAAGCTCTAAAGCTTCGCGTTGAATTTCTTGACGTTTTTCAAATACACTTGACCGTTTAAAGTCTTCTTCTTTAATAGATGCCATCTCAGCTTTGACTGTTTCATTGTTACGTGATGCATCTTCTCTTAACAATTGAATAGCTTTAATACTTTCTGAAATAGCGTTATTACCTGGATCTTTTGGATTGTTAGCATAGCTTGTTAATTCTTTAAGCTCTATTATTTTTTCATCTGCAAATGCTAAGGCATTTTTTAATACAGGTGCCAATTTTTTCTCATAAGCAGTTGTTACTGGTACATGTTGTAGACTACAAGATGACTGAATCCATATGTTTTCACATTTGCTCAACTGTTGAATGGCTTGTAATGTATTATATTTTTCTGCTAGATCAGCTCTCCAAATATCACGACCATTAATAATACCTGCCGCTAATACTTTATTCTTTGGAAAGCCAAATTTTCGAAGTGCATCCATATTTCCTTTATAACCATGCACAAAGTCTAATCCAATACCTGCAACTGGAAGGTTTACGATTTCTTCAAAAAATGAAACGGACTCAAAATAAGTTTGAAGTAAAATTTTCGCATTCGGCACTTCTTCAACAATTTGTGAATAGATTTCTTTAACAGTTGCGATGTCACTTTTATCTAAAGTTGTAACAAGAGAAGGCTCTTCTATTTGTATCCATTCAGCTCCTGCTTCAACCAGTTGTTTTAGAACCTGAATATACAATGGAATCAGTTTTAAAATATACTCTGGTTCCGTTTTTGCATCATAACCTTTTGTTAAGCGACTAAATGTATAGGGCCCGATAATCGTTGGCTTAGCTTCAATCCCAAGCTCCTCTTTCGCTTCCTTGTAGGCTTTTAAAATCGTGTTTTCTGTAAGATGTAATTTTTGACCTTCGTATTCTGGTACAATATAGTGATAATTTGTATTAAACCATTTGGTCATTTCAGAAGCAACTTGTCCTTCTCGGCCACGTGCCATTGCATAATAGGTTCCAAGATCAACGGTTTCAGCTGTCCATTGATAGCGTTTTGGTACAAGTCCAAACATCACCGCTGTATCAAGCATGCGATCATAGTAAGTAAAATCACCGACCGTTACTTGATCGATCCCTAATGCTATTTGTTTCTTCAAATGGTCAAGGCGAAGTTGCTTCATGCGCTCATGTAATTCATGTTCGCTAATTTCTTGCTTCCAATAGCTTTCTACTGTGCGTTTCCACTCTCTATTTCCTCCGATATAAGGGTATCCAATGACTGAATTTGTATATTTCATATTTTCCTCTCCTCGTATATAGTAGAATTCTTTTCTGAACTACTGTTATTTTTAAAATTGAATCTTTGGGCAAATAAAAAAGCCATCTCCAAATACAGGAAATGGCTGTGTAAAAAAAGGCTATGCACAAATAAGCAATAACCTCGAAATTGCTTTCTTATCACTTCGTACTGTGAATCTCACTCCCCACCCCCTATCCTCGTAGGTCAATCGGTGTGTACTAGCTATTGGCAGGTCTCCTGGCTCATGATCATTGCTAATCGTACCTTCCCATTATCATAGTGGTTATTACGAGTCGCTCCCATTTACAGTTGCGGGACAGCGCCGGATTTTCACCGGTCTTCCCTTTTAATCCAAATTGTCATTTGGAACCATAACTTACACGCTATTAAATTGTCCTTTTACTATATCATACTTTTATCATTAGATTTTAAATATTCTATAATTTTAGAAAAAAATATGAAAATTACCTTGTTCTTAAAGCTTAAGTAGAAAAATTCCTCTATACCGATTTTTCTAATAGATTTACTAAACTATATTTTCAGGCGGATTGATTATCCAATTTAATCCCCTTGGATTTAGATAATTCGCTGATTTCCGCCTCCACTCCAATCTATATAAAGTGGCGGATTGTTTTCATGCACAATCAGATTGAGTGCATGCAACAGTTGCTCCCCCACCTATCGTTCATTCTCGTTTCTCTCTATACCTTGAGGTGGGGGTTTTACTACCGTTAATGCGGGATAAATATTTAATTTGAAACTTTTTTTGCATTTTTGCCGTATACGAAATGATAAACGATTAAACAAATTAAAATCCAAACAGTAACCGTACCATACAATGCTTTAAATGACATAAATGTCACTAAAATGCCGACTATATAAGGTCCGATCCCATTCGATAAATCTAGAAACATGAAGAACGTTGAAGTAGATAGTGACTTTCGATGTGATGGAGATTCTTGAATAGCGATTGCTTGAAAATTAGAAATAAGTGTCCCGTAACCAATACCGATCAAAACAGCAGATAGTAAAAATACCAAGCCAGTTTGTGCTATGCTCAATGTAAAAAAGCCCATAATGGTTAATATGAGCAATGGATAATTCACTCGATTCGCCCCAAATTGATCAAACCATTTTCCAGTAAAGGGTCTCGTTATGATCAGTGCAATAGCATAAACAATAAAAAAGAAACTTGATACAGAAACCAAATGGATTTCCTTGGCGTACTGTGTCAAAAATGATAGCAAACTTGAATAAGCTATCGCAATGAGGAAGATAACTATTGAAATAGGGATCGCTTTGGGTTCGATAAAATCTCTCCCATGAAATCCTTTCCTTGGTTCTTCCATTCCTTTAGGTTCCGGTACTTTTAAAAAACATGAAACTAGTAAATCAACAACAGCCACTATACTCCCTACTACAAAAACCGTTGTAAATGATGCGTGTTCATAAAGGAAAATGCCTAGAAATGGACCAAAAGCCATGGCAATATTCATAGAAGTTGCATAATATCCAGTACCTTCTCCGCGGCGATCATCTGGAATAAGCTCTGCAGATATAGTGCCAGCCGCAGTTGTAATACATCCATGCATAGCCCCCTGTATAAATCGGATGATGAACAAGACATATAAATCATCCACAACAATATGTAACAACATAGAAACTGTAAAGATACTAAGCGAACCAATAAGCATTCGCTTTCTACCCAATCGATCTAAATATTTTCCCGCAAATATTCTCGCTATAAGGGATGCTAATACAAATATTCCGGTTGCTAATCCTGCAACACTTTGATTTGTATGAAATTTTGTTGCAGTATAGACAGCAATCATGACCATTAATAGGTAAAAAACAACATGTGTAAAAAAATTAATTAAAAAGATAATGATAAAATCTTTTGTCCAAAGTTTGGATGACTGTACCAAAAGTCAATCCCTTCTTTCTGTCTATTTTACATTATCTATCATAAACCCTCCTCTTAGTGGAGAGTCAATGGAATGATTTTAACCCGTATTTCTTTTAGCCATTCTTTGGAATGATTAGAAATGATGCCATCCACAATTTTTCGAATATATAAAGGCCCTTCCGTTTGATAATTATGAACTCTGGCAAAACGTAAAAGTTTTTCTATGTATTTTCGATCATCTCCCATTTCCTCCCGCCATCTGATCACTGCAAAATCTCCTTCATCCACCGGTGTCATCATTTCCATCTTCATATGCAATGATTGATCTACTAATAAAAAAATGCCATCATAGGTGTTAACATTTTCAAGCTGATTTTCTATGTTTTTTAAATACCCAACATTCCCTATAACGATAGGTGCAATATGTTCATAATGTGATTTCAACTGACGCAACTCTGCCTCTATTTCTTTTAGGGAACCGACTTTCTTATTGACCTGAATCATATTATGTGCCTGAAAATGCTCAATATATGGTTTTTCTATTTTGTTTTCATCCTTTGTACCTTCCAATTCTATGACACGTGAAAAAAGTCCTTTTTCAATACGTTTTAAGACATCAATCTTCTCACGTGTTATTTTTCTAACATTTTCTAATACCGAGATAAAATCATCCAATTTACGGTTTTCTAATTGTTTTTTTATATCTTTTAAAGGGACTCCCATCATCTTCATATACAAAATAATATCAAGTTCCTTAAATTGCTCGATAGAATAGTATCGATAACCAGTTCCTGCATCCACCTCGCTCGGCTTGAATAATCCAATCTCATCATAGTAACGAAGCGTTTTAATAGAGATATTATTCAAGCGCGCCATCTGACCAATCGAGAATTTATTTTTCATCTATTGTCCTCTTTCTACATTTCTCTATTCTATTATAAAAGATTATCCATACATTTTTACAATATTTTCTTTATTTTTCATAAAATCATTAAAAGATACCGCTAGATTGGGTTTATTTTCTCAAAAATTTTTGAACGCATTATGCTAATATATTGATATACTAGAAACACCGTAACTACAGGAGGAAATCAGTTGGATTTTATTGCTATTGGAATAGAAACAGCCAATCAATGGAGAGATAGTGTTTGTTCGATTGAGCTTGTGAAAGTCGTACAAAATGAGATTGTAGATTCACTTTTTTCATATATAAACCCTAAACAAACATTTGATGAATATCATATTTCTCAGCATGGCATTACAGAAGATTTGGTGCAACATTCACCTACATTTCATACATTTTATCCAATTTTAGATGAATGGCTCACAAATCAATTTGTCATCGGTTATTATCATGATTATGATCAATCAGTTATAGAAGAAGCTTGTGCAACAATCGATAAACTTTCGCCATATTGTCGATTTGGTAGCATCCTTCCATTTATAAAAAATAGATTGCCCCATCAGCAAGATTTTTCGTTACAAACCCTTGCATCTCAATTTGAGATTTCTCTTGAAAAAGAACGTGCTGAAATCATCGCTGAACTTGTGTTAACTTTTCCAGAAAAATTTGATAATTTTTCCATCAATGAACTTACACATCAAGTTGTTTTTTCAACAGCTCATCAATCATCCTTTTATTCCCCTATTGACTTTCAAGATAAGACAGTTGTATTTACAGGTAAGCTGGAAGGATTTAGTAGATCGATGGTTGCAAAAAAAATCCGTGCAATCGGTGGGATATTTAGCAATACTGTCACTAAGCATACAGATATCCTTATTGTTAGTGATAGTAGTTGGCAAAAAGCACAATTAGGTCAGAAAAGTACGAAACTCCTAAAAGCAGAGCATTTACAAACGTTAGGCTATGCAATTGATATTATTCCTGAAAAAAACTTAAAAAAATCTAACACAGTTGATCATGAATTGTAGGAATTCCAATTTATTCTTTGAAGTTCAATGACATGTGTCGATTTTCCAAAAATCAGGTTACCTGTTTGCGTAATTTTGAAAACCACTGTATTTTAGCATCATTCGATTGGAGCAGAAATTTGCTCGAGTCCTCGATTAGGCTTGCGCATTTCCTTCGTGCGGTGTTGATTTGGAAAGTAATACAATGTCCCGCGGGAAAAGCGAATAGTTGAGAATCCACAGCGAAACGATTGAAGAAACGAAATCTAGGAACGTCACGTCCTGTGGCAACGATTCCGTGACCAACATTCTGTTTACCCTCAGCATTTACTCGCAGGAAAGCGAGCAAGCCAAATCATAAATCAACTAATATCCCTATATTAATAAAGCGGATAAAAAACATGTCTTAAGTTCCATTGAATTTTTGAAGACAAAAATTGTTTGATTTACTTTACTTGATGATAAAACCTAAAATGTCCTATATTGATATCAATTTGGAGGGGGAGCATACGCATGCAAAATAGTAATAGTTTATTGAAACAATGGCAGGCATTTATCGAAATAACTAAGAATATCAAAAAAGTTGGCAATAGCAAAAAAAGTATACAAAATATTATTGAAGTCGTTATCGATACGATTGAAAAGGTTGATGCTGGATTTTTACTTTTATGGAATCCTCATTATGAAGTTCTACGAATTGAGGCAGCTGTCAATTTTAAAGAGGAATTCTATATTCAAAACAAGCTAACTTTGGGTGAAGGAATTTCAGGTACCGTATTTGATACTGGTCAAACAATGGTTCTATACGGTGAAAATGCCATTGAAAAAGCGATGAAATCGATGAAGGAACCAAATTACCAGTATTATTTACAATCATCTGTTCAAGATATTCCTCCTAAAAGTTGCTTGTCTGTTCCTATTACCTATCAAGACGTGAAAATAGGGGTTTTAACATTAGATAATTTTTATTCAAATTCGTTATTCACAAAAGAAGAAATCGGCTTTGTAGAAGCAATAGCCACTCATATCGCGATGATAATCACCCTAAGTCAAGAAATACGTGAAAAGGAACAAAGTTCTCAGATGCTTAAAGACACGCTAGTTTCTCATCACCAACTGAATGACATTATGTTGAATGACAGAGGTTCAAAACAGCTCATCATGACACTATCTAAAATTATCGAAAAAGAAATCTTCTATTTTGATGCAGAAGGTCATTTTATTTTTACAAGCCATCCTCATAGTACACATAAAGCTGAGATTGTTGAATCCATGAACCAATTCATCCAGCAATTTCCGCTAGATAGTCACGATTATTTGGTATCATATCCAAATAAATCTTTTATCCATATTTTTAAAATCGCTTCTTCATATGGAATTACAGGTTATCTATTAGTAATTGGTCATAAACAATTACTAGATGTTTATTCAAAACTTACACTATCGCATAGTACCGCGATTATGGCAATTGAACAAATGAAAGAACAGAAAGAAATCGATTCTTTTATTCAAAAAAGGCAACATATATTTCAACAGTTATTGGAAAAGAATGCGGAAGAAGTATTAAAATCTATATTAGAAACGAAATATTATCATTACTTCTGTTTCCTATACTATAAAAATACTTCATACACAGAACAAAACTATTCATATCTTATTCAACGTGAATCTTACTATCAAACAAAATTTCATTCGATTGGTAATTGTCTATTCTTTCCTCAGCGAGACTCATTAGTAATACTAATCGCCATCAAAAAAGTCAACAGTCAACACTATTTTGAGAAAAAAATACATGAAATTTTTGATTTAGATCAGCATGAGCAAATATTAATCGGTCGTAGTGTCGATCATATTGATCAACTATTTTTATCTTACAAAGATATTGAATTTTTGAATTATACAAATTCTCATCGTAACGGTCAAATCACTTCTTATAAAACACTTGGATTGAATCGCTATTTACTATCAATATCTGAAATGGAACAACAATATTTTATACAAGAAATAATTGGACCTATCATCCCTATATCAGCAAAAAGTCCATCCAATAATGAACTATTGAATACACTGATTGAATATTTTAAGCAAAATAAAAATGTTGCTCGAACAGCCGAAGTTATGCATATTCATCAAAATACAGTTTACTATCGTATCGTACAAATAGAAGAAAAACTAAAAATAGATCTGAATAATATTCAACATGTCGCCAATATTCATGCTGCTTTATTTCTATATGAACATCATAGAAAAAATCCACAAGGTGGTGATTAGCCTTGTGGATTTTTTGATTAATGTTCTTGCAAATATTTTAAAGTTGCTACTCCTAGGGTATTAGCAGCAATTAATAGAGCTCTTTCATCAATATTAAACATAGGATGATGATGAGGATAGGTTTCTTCCCAATGAGGACTCTGTGCCCCTGTAAAAAAGAATACACCTGGAATCTGTTCTAAATAATAAGCAAAGTCTTCTCCTCCCATTAGTGGCTCACAAATATGTAGTTTTTCTACTCCCGGAACTTGTGGTGCCAGTTGAACTAAAAAGGCCGTTTCTTTTTCATGATTAATCACAGGCGGATAACCTCGAAAATATTGATAATCATAATCTGCTTTTGTAAGAAAACAAGATGCTTTTAATACTTCTTCAATTTCTTCTTCAAGTAATGTACGGGTTGTCTCATCGAATGTTCGTACAGTTCCCTTCATCTTAACAGAATCAGCAATTACATTAAAAGGATTCAATGCTTCAATATGTCCAATTGAAACTACAGCCGGTATTGTTGATTTGACACGTCTAGATACTAATTGTTGAAGATGTGTGATAAATTGTGCTGCTATGACAATAGAATCTTTTGTATTACTTGGGTCTGAACCATGACCACCCTGACCTTTGACAGTTATATGGATACGGTCTGAAGCAGCCATTATCGGTCCTTCTTTTACCATAATATTACCTAAAGGCTCTGTTGCCCATAGATGTGTTCCAAAGATGACGTCCACTCCTTCTAAACAGCCATCCTTTATCATTTCAATAGCTCCACCTGGGGCAATTTCTTCAGCATGTTGATGGATAAATACAATTGATCCTTCTATCTCATGTTGTAGTTTGTTTAATGCTTTCGCTAATACTAAAAGAGTTGCCGTATGCCCATCATGAGCACATGCATGCATTACCCCATCCACTTTTGACTTATACGGCAAATCACTTTGCTCTTGTATTGCTAGAGCATCAAAATCTGCTCTTAACGCCACCGTTTTTCCAGGCTTGGCACCATGTAACGTCGCTACAACTCCTCGCCCTCCGACACCCTCTTTTACTTCATGTCCAAGTGCTCGATGGTATTCTGCAATATAATTTGGTGTATTCACTTCTTGAAAAGACAATTCAGGATTTGCGTGTAAATAACGTCGGATTTCGACCATTTCATCATAATAATCTTTTAACAAATTAAACAGTTTTTCCATTGATAATCCCTCACTTTAAGTAAATTGAATCCCCTGGTCCAAGGGGTAGTCCAAGTAAAAACCACAAGCTAAATAATATAATCCATCCTATAGAAAATATTACTGAATAAGGAAGCAAGGAGGAGATTAATGTTCCAATTCCAACGCTTTTATCAAACCTTTTAGCAAATGCCAATAAGATGGCAAAATAGGCTAACATCGGGGTAATGGGATTTGTAATAGAATCTCCTATCCTATAAACTTGCTGGGTAAGTGCAGGACTATAATTTAAATACATAAACATCGGAACAAAGATTGGTGCCAATAATGCCCATTTAGCGGAAGCACTGGCGATTAATAAGTTGATACCGGCACAAATAATGATAAAGCCAATAATCATCGGCAGGCCCGTAAAGTGCATCGCTTGTAACGCTTCTGCCCCTTTTATTGCTACAATAGGACCGATATTACTCCAACCAAAATAAGCAATCATCTGTGCAGCCACAAACGCTAAAACAATAAACGAAGACATATCTGCAATAGATTTGAACATTTTTTCTGCAACATCTTTATCACTCTTAATCACTTTCGTCACTATTCCATAAGCTATAGCTGGTAATAAGAATAGGAATAACATGATGGGCACTATCCCTGTCATAAATGGAGATGATAAGAATCCACCCGTTTTGGGATCACGTAATATACCATTTGAAGGAACTACTGTGATTAAAATGATGATGACATAGATGGCCGTTACTATGCCTGCCCATTTTAAGCCTTTAGATTCAAGCGGAGTTAATGATTCAAGTTTTTCAGTATCTCCCTTATATTCATCAAATCTCGGAATTGTAAATTTATGTGCTACAAAAGTGCCTAATGCTACTAAAACAAAAGTAGAAACGATTAAAAAGTAATAGTTCATCGTTGCTCTTCCAACATAATTAGGTTCAACCAAACGAGCCGCAGATTCAGTGATTCCTAAAAGTAACACATCTAAAGAACTTATCAACAAATTTGCACTAAAACCTCCTGCAACAGCTGCATATGTGACGATTAATCCAGCCAAAGGATTTTTGCCAATGCTCATAAAGATTAAAGCAGCAATTGGTGGTAAGACAATAAATGCAGCATCAGCAGCCAAATTCCCAACGAGTCCAGTTAATATTAAAAAAGGAATAATTAATTTTTGTGGTGCACTCATGACAAATTTCTTCATCAAAGCTGCAATCAAACCTGTTTGTTCTGCTAAACCAATCCCAAGCATCGAGACAATAACCATTCCCAGTGGTGGAAAAGATGTAAAGTTTGTCAACATTTCACTTAAAATCTTGATAAGACCATCCTGATTGAGTAAATTTACAACCTCAATTTTTTCATTAGTCCCGGGTTTAACCGCAGAAACATTTAATTTTGCGAGAAACCACGATAATCCTAAAACGGCGAAAGCCATTATCACAAAAAGCGTTACTGGATCTGGT
This sequence comes from Rummeliibacillus sp. SL167, assembly GCF_007896505.1. Taxonomy (NCBI): domain Bacteria; kingdom Bacillati; phylum Bacillota; class Bacilli; order Caryophanales; family Caryophanaceae; genus Rummeliibacillus; species Rummeliibacillus sp. SL167. The sequence continues at coordinate 1,140,011 of NZ_VCBM01000001.1, forward strand.
AATTTGTTTCCCGCTTTTTCAACCCCATCCAAAAACCGTTCGATCATTGATTTTTTCTTGTGCACATTTGCTATACTCTCCATATTTCCCCTCCTTATTTTCTGAATATTTAAATTATAGTGAATACTATCGAACATTGATATAGTGTAAACTATAAAATTACCTTTTGATTTTTAGAATTTTCTCTAAAAAATACTAGATATTTAGTCGATTTATAGATTTCTCACTATATAATGAATTATATAGGCGTGTTGATAATCCAATTTTCCCCATAAATATAATGTATTCGCTAATTTTCGCTCCGGCTTGTACGACTCATGTGGGCAAATACTGAACTCTTTGTTCAACAGGATATTGGTCATAGAATCTTTGCACAAGTCGTTGGTGTACTTAGATTCCATTTCTTAAATCGCTCATGCAGAGTCTCAACTGTCTGCTTTTTCCACTGGACATTGAATTCGCTTCACTTAATCCTATCCATTTCTTAACCAATGATCCATACAATACAAAATTCAAAGTCCCAAAATGCTAAAAATGTGCTAATTCCAGATTAGATAAAATGGACTATGATGCTGTACTGTAGATTTACTGGAATGTAAGTGGATGCTCCGAGATAGCTCCTTATAAAATGGAAGAAGTCATTTTCCATGAATCTAACGAATGAATTGAGGTGATGTTTCATGTGTAGCTTCACATTAGTTTTCACGCTTTCTTTTAACTGATAGGTTTTCATTGTAGTGTAGGATCTAAAATGCAGTAAATTGACTAAACCCATCTGCCAACCAGCCAACACAAAAAAAGCCCTCCACTCTATAAGAGTGGAGGACTTATTTGACTTATTTGACTACAATATCAAATTTTTTCTATATTAATTTTTTCGATGAATGGCACCTAATAACCATAGCAAAATACTTAGATCGTACAAAGTTCATTCCTTAGAAAGCTAGCCCTTTCCAAACAATCAAAAATCAATCCTTCGAACAAGTTTTATTTATAGACAATGTGAAAAAGTCTATCAAAAAAGATCAGAATCATTTACACAAAACCATTGACAGTACCGGATATTTTAAGCTTGGACTTAAATTATTGAAAATTATGAGTTTTTTAATCTTCAATTAAAATTAATGCAACGCTAGTAAAAATAGATAAATACTTAGAATCTATAGATGCATCAATCGAAATGGATAGGCTTTGTTTATTCTTTGAAAATGGCTATTCGAATGGTACATCTTTTCCATTTAAAATCAGTGAATGTGTAATGTCTGCTTTTAAAGAAGCTGAGACAGCACAATATTTTTCCTCACCCAATTTGATAGCTCTCCATATTTTGTGTGCATCGAGATCTCCATCAACTTTAAACGTCAAATGTGTTGCTGTAAACGCAGTCGGCATTTCTTCTCGTCGTGTGCCATCTACAACAATTTCTAGATTAGTGATTTTATCTAAATGTGGTTTCAAAATCATCGTTACATCAATACCGATACATCCAGCTACAGCGCTTAGCAGCATTTCTGTAGGTGTAGGTGCCTGACCTTCACCTCCATAATTTGGTGTCGCATCCATCGGCATTTTATAACCCGATGCTCCAATTGCTTCAAAAGCACGTCCACCTTGCCATTTAGCAGTAATTTGCATAGTATTCTCTCCTTAAAATTCAGTTACTTGTTGTAAGAATTGCTGAGCTCTATTCGTTTGTGGTCGTTCAAAAAATGCTTTAGGATTCGCATCTTCTACGATCACACCATCAGCCATAAATAAAATACGATCAGCTACGTTTTTGGCAAAGTTCATCTCATGTGTCACAATGATCATCGTCATACCTTCTTCAGCCAAACTTTTCATCACTTTCAGTACTTCACCAACTAATTCTGGATCTAATGCTGAAGTCGGCTCATCAAAAAGCATCAGTTTAGGCTCCATCGCTAATGCTCTTGCAATCGCGACTCTTTGTTGTTGACCCCCAGATAGCTGTGATGGATAAACATTCTCTTTATCTGACAGTCCAACTCTCTTTAATAAAGCTGAAGCAATAGTGTATGCTTTCTCTTTTTGCATTTTTTTCACGACGATAGGAGCTTCCGTCACATTTTCGATAACCGTTTTATGTGGGTACAGATTAAATTGTTGGAACACCATACCTGTTTCTTGACGTATGGCATAAATCGCTTTTTGCCATACTTTCTTAGAAGCATTGGCATCGATCTCATGTCCATTAACGGTTATCTTACCTTGTGTCATCTCTTCTAGTCCATTTATACATCTTAAAAACGTACTTTTACCTGAACCACTAGGTCCAATGACAGCAACTACTTGATGTGCAGGAATGGTTAAGTTGAGGTTTTTTAACACTTGATGGCTACCATAATTTTTATATAGTCCTTTAATATCTATCATTATCTGCACCTCCTAGTAAACTGATAATCGTTTTTCCAATTTGTTTAATATGAATGTAAAGAGTGTACTCATCAGCCAATACATGATGCCGATTGATAGATAGAATGGCATATATACATAATATTGAGCCACTAATAATTGAGCTGAGCGCATTAATTCCGTCACAGCAATAACCGAAACAAGAGAGGTTTCTTTTAACATACCAACAAATGTGTTGCCAAGTGGTGGAATCGCATATCGTATCGCTTGCGGAATAATGATGCGACGCATAGCTTGTTTCTCCGTCATCCCCGTTGCAAGCGCTGCCTCCGTTTGACCTTTTGGAACGGATTGAATCGCACCGCGGAATGCTTCAGAAACATAAGCCCCTATATTGATACTCAAAGCAATATAAGCAGCTGTTAATGGGCCAAGTTCGATTCCATAATCGACCAAACCATAGTAGACAATGACAATTTGAACAAGTGGTGGTGTTCCTCGAATAATGGAAACATAAGCTCTTGCGACATTACGCACAAAGCGATTGCCCTTTATACGAGCAATCGCAGCTAATAAACCAATGATTAAACCGAAGAACATGGATACCACTGTAATCAGTAGTGTGTAATAGGCTCCTTTTAATAGAAAAGGGATATTTTCTAAAACTAGATCCATGTTTGTTCCTACTTTCTCTATTCTGCTGGTGGTTCTTCTCCAAACCATTTGACGAAGATTTTCTTATACGTACCATCATTTTTCATATCTTCTAATGCTTTATTGATAGCTTTTGTGAATTTAGGATTTCCTTTTTTAACTGCTACAGCTGCTTTGTCTGCTTTAATGGCTTCTCCAACAGCTTTAATCTTATAACCGTTTTCTTCAATGATTGGTTTTAATGCATAAACATTGTTGATCGTTGCATCGATACGACCAGCATCTAAATCTTTTAAAGTGGTGATGACATCATCATATGTGCTAATTTTAAAATTGCCGACTTCTGGCATTAAATCATTTCGTAAATAGGTTTCATCATTTGTACCAAGACCTACGCCAATCGTTTTACCTTTAAAATCTTTTACTGATTTGATGTTGTTATTATTTTCTTTTACAATCACTTTTACTTCGTTTGTAATATAAGGTTCTGAGAAATCAATGGCTTTTTTACGTTCATCTGTAATAGTTACTTGACTAACAAGCGCATCAAATTTGCCTTTTTGCAAACCTGGGATTAATCCAGAGAAATCTTGTGCGACAAATTTGGCTTTTACATCAAGACGTTTTGCGATTTCCTTTGCAATATCAACATCGAAGCCCGTATATTCTTTATCTTTCCCCATATAGTTATAGGGTGCATATGTTCCCATGATTCCGATGGTCATTTCCCCATTTTTTTGAACCTTTGTTAAAGCATCGTTGTCTTTCGTTTCTTTTTTTGTTGCTGTTCCTCCGCACGCACTAAGTACCAAAACGGATGCGACTACAAGCGTTAATAACCAATTTATTTTCTTCACGTTTTTTCCTCCTGTTAGACACCGAAAATACCGAAAAATTCAAAATGTACGGTTTTTTCAATGATTTCTTGTAACGATTTTTCAGCGAAAGGATGATTTTCGCTTCGTTCTGTAAATAGCCAACGAGATAGCACACCTTCCAACAGACTCATGATAAAGACGGCCTGCATTTTAGGTTCCATTGATTGGTTTAACATTCCTAATTCTTTTGCACGTTGAATATTATTTGCAAAGGCTGTCTCCATATCAGATTTGATCTCATCCACTTTTTGTTGTAATAACGGTTGAGAATGCACACCCTTTAAAAGTATGTGTATCAAATATGGATTTTCCTCAGCAAAATGAAAAATTTGTTCAAATAAATGACTTGTAGAGATAGTGGATTCTTGGATTGAAGCTTTTGAATCGCGATAGCCAATTGCAATAGCCTCTAATATTTTTTTGCGTCCATCTTCAAGCATTTTTAAAGCAATAGCCTCTTTGCTTTTGAAATACCAGTAAAAAGTCCCTTGAGAGACATTTGCTTTTGCCACAATATCTGAAATCTTGGTATTCTCATAGCCGATAGTTGCGAACAACTCAAGTGCTATTTTAATCAACTGCTGCTCTCTTTCCTGTCTACGAACATCTGCTTGCATTCTTTTTCACCTCGACTGACTCGTTAGTCAATTAAATCCTATAAGATTACTAAAAATTAGTCAATAGTAATGCTCAAATTTTTTACTGTTTCAAGCAAACTATCATGATTGCTCCATCTACACTTAATATAATTACAGCTAAAATTGTTCATAGAACATCACAAATAAGCCACTAAAACCAAATTCAAATACATCGGTTTTAGTGGCTTATACTTACGTCTGTTCATGTGTGACTAAAAATATATTTATTTAAAATTATAATCTGTTACAATTTTTTCTCGATTCATAGTCACATCGTGAAAATATTCATATAAAGAAATACCTAAGAAGGATCCAGACACATTATATATATGATCATAACCTGAATTTTGTAGTGCCATGACTGCATTATAACTCCGTTGACCAGAGCGACAATGTACATAGACTGGTACATTTTTTGGAACTTCATCCATACGATCGCGTAATTCGCTCAATGGAATATTCATAGCATTGACTAAATGTCCATTAGCAAACTCTTTTTTTTCTCGAACATCTACAAATACCGCTCCACTTTCAGCCAACTCGCGGACTTCTGAAACATGAACTTGTTGATAGCGACCATATAAGATATTCAATCCGACAAGTGCCGCCAAGTTTACAACATCTTTTGCTGTACTGAACATTGGAGAATAGGTTAATTCTAATTCTTTTAAATCTTCTAATGTACCATCCATCATAATAAGTGTTGCTATAACATCGATCCGCTTATCGACATTTCCTTTCCCAATAGCTTGTGCGCCTAAAATGCGGCCTGTTGGTACTTCAAAAACTAGTTTAAAATGAAGTGGATGACTATTAGGCATTAAACTTACTTTATCTGGTGCAATAATATACACGCTATCAGCAGGAATTTCTGCTTTTTTGGCAGTCTTTTCATTCAAACCGGTTACTGCACAATTCAGATCGAAAATTTTTATACTCGAAGAACCGATTACTCCTTTGTTTTGATGTGGAATACCATACATATGATCAGCTGCTGCACGAGCTTGTCTTTGGGCAGGCCCCGCTAGAGCAAGACGCGTTGGTTTACGTATAATACGTTGATATACTTCAATCGCATCTCCTACTGCATAAATGGAAGGATCTGATGTTTGATAATTTTGATTTACTTTGATCCCGCCAAGTTCTCCGATTTCAAGACCTGCTTCTTTTGCCAAAGTGGTTTCAGGGCGAACACCGATTGCTAAAACGACTGCTTGTGCCTTCACTTGCTTACCTGAATTTAACACCACATGATCTTCTGCAACTTTTGCAAGACCATCTCCTAGAATCAATTGAATACCTTTATCTGTCATTTCTTTATGAAGGATTTGAGCCATATCATCATCAAAAGGCACCATAATTTGATGATTAAACTCTACTAAAGAAACGTTTTTACCTGCTAATTTTAGATTTTCTGCTACTTCAACCCCAATAAATCCTCCACCGATGACAGCAATATCATTTAAACCATCGCTTTTTATATAGTGATTTAAGCGTTCAATATCTGGTACATTACGTACAGTAAACACATGTGGCATATCAATACCTTCTAGATTAGGTACAAATGGATTTGCGCCAGGTGATAACACAAGCGTATCATAGCCTTCATCATATTGTTCACCCGTAGCTACATTTTTGACTGTGACTGTTTTTTGATCGCGATTAATTTTCACGACTTCTTGATGAACACGTGCTTCAATATTATATTTTGATTGAAAGCTTTGCGGACTCATCAGAACAAGCTTTTCGCTATTTTCAACAATCCCGCTTAAATGATAGGGTAAAGAACAGTTTGAAAAGGAAACATGAGGTCCTTTTTCAAACATGATAATTTCCGCTTGTTCATCTAATCTTCGAATACGTGCAGCAGTTGATGCACCACCTGCTACTCCACCAACAATTAAAAACTTTCTACCCATTCACTATCACTCCTTGGATTTATTAGCTCTGTGGAACCATACAGTTATCGATTTGTTCAAATAAAGCAAAATATTTTATACCTATATGGGTATATAAAATAATAAAATGATCGGACTGAATCTATTTCATAAAGTGAAGCTTCCATCAGTGAGGTTTTTCTTCATCCCCCACTGAATTAGAGGGACTCAGGTGAAAAGCACCACGTCCTGTGGCAACACCTGAGAGAGCAACATCTTGCCCGTCCAAACCAATTGGGCGCATGCGGCATTTGATCCCCCACCTATCTTTCTCGTTTCTCTCTAAACCTTAAGGTGTAGGTTTACTGCCCATTAAAGCCGGATAAATCCGTTTTCAAGTGAACAATGCGAATATTTTTTTCAATATTATTCGCAACCATATGTTGATCCCTATTGCATTATGAAATGGATTCAAATTTTAAATTTTACTTTAATCTAAATTTATACCCCATCAGGTATTTTGTCAACAAATAAAGTTTACTCGTATTAGAAATAACAAAAAACAGGATGTATCGAGATAAAAACCATTAAAGATGATGATAATAAAGTGAAGCTCTATCAGTGGGGGTTTTCTTCACCTCCACTGAACTAGAGGAACTCAGGTGAAAAGCGCCACGTCCTGTGCAACACCTGAGGGACCAACATCTTGCCCGTCCAAACCAATCGGACTTTTACGGGCAGTTGATCCCCCATCTATCTTTCTCATTTCTCTCTCAATCTTGAGATGGGGGTCTTACTGCCCTGCCCGTTAAAGCGGGATAAAAAATTAAAAGGCAACCCCTTAAAAAAACCTCATAAGGTTGCCGACATTTCATGTATAAATAAGTTCCTAAAGTAGCACGCCACTCCTACACAATTATCATATGAATACGATATAGCTAGCTCCTGTTCATAAATGAAGCAGTCCATTTAGAACTTCAAATCACGCGTGTTGATTTTACAAAAATCAGGTCGTCTGTGACGTAATTTTTGACAAAACCTGTATTTTTCGGACCATTTATATGGATCTTCGCTGCGGCTTGCTTGTTCCTTTTGTGTGGCACATATTCGATAAAAAAACAATCCAATGTCCTGCGGAAAGAGCGAATAAATCTTTTGAAAGAGCGAATAAAGTCTTTGAGAGAGCAAATAAATTATCTCAGAGAGCGAATAAAGTCTTTGAAAGAGCGAATAAATTATCTCAGAGAGCGAATAAAGTCTTTGAAAGAGCGAATAAAATCCCTGAGAGAGCAAATAAATTGTCTCAAAGGGCGAATAAATACTTTATGGAGAAAATTGGATAATCAACACACCTGACTTCAAATAGAATTTTCTAGTCACGTTCAAGCGGACAATAACCACAAGCGCCAAGCCCTGGAATATCTTTGGACAAGCAACATGATCTTCGAATGGGCTGATTAACGAGGCTTGCAGGTGCTCTGCCTTTCGTATACTCATAAAACAAAGACTTTTCACTAAAACGTGACCACACTTCTGTTGACTCCAATATTTCTAAATCTGTCATTGCTCGATCGGCAAGTTGCGGATCATCAAGTAATTTTGCATAAACGTTTACTATATGTACAAAAAAATTATCCCAAATAACCCGTGGCGAGATGGAAGTTGTGTTACGTAAATCTTGAACGATTTGATAACATTGGTTATATAAAATGGTTGACATGACGTGTTCACGTTCTAAGTCTTCTACATAACGCCAATCATTGGGACTCGCAAACATGCAAATCGTATAAAGACCATTTTCTTTTGTAGCATCGAATTGTAAATCACGATCACTACCATCCCAGATTTCATCATATGCACTTAACATATAAAATTGCATCGCTACAAATTGACCGTAACGCTTTGAAAAGTGCGAAATAGCGGCTGTTTTCGAACGGGCATTTGTAATGCCCATCATTAAATCTGCAAATTCATCTTCTTGAAAAAATTCTTTATGCACACGTTCTAACGTAAAAAGAGTGCGCGCTGGCATTGTTGTATAAACATTGTACGAATCAAGCATCAAAACTTGATCTATTGTAAGTGCTGGCATCTTTATCACCTGATTACTTCATCATATTTCTTCTCTATCATATTACAAATTGCATCCTTTGGCTTTAAAACTGCCTTTTGATAAGAAAAAATCAGATATCCTACTTCAAATGAAAATAGTTATTACATTTTATTGTACCCTCATGACAACCATTTAAATAACTATGGCAACATAAAAAGCATCGCAAAATCAAAATACGATGCTTTTTATGCTAGATTGATCGACTCAGATGATCATTTACTACGCTTACGGAACAAAGTTATGAGCGCTGGCAAGATCGTTAGTGTACAGATCAGGTTAATAGCGTATCAAGGACCGTCGTAACACCAAAATCTTTTAGCACTGGAAAGCTGACAAACATCAAGACGGATTTGCCTAACACATAATAGGAGGATGAAGAACCTCCCCCACTATGTGAGCTTTCATTTTAACAGGAATATTTATCATTGGATTCTAAAATATTTAGCGATTATCGACTTTTTCTGGATAAAGATCATGATGAAACAACCGATGTTCAGCCATTTTTTCATACTTTGTACCTGGACGTCCATAATTGCACCATGGATCAATGGACAGACCACCTCTAGGTGTGAATTTCCCCCATACTTCAATATAGCGGGGATCTAATAGCTTCATCAAATCTGTCATAATCATATTGACACAGTCCTCATGAAAATCTCCATGATTGCGATAGCTAAACAAATACAATTTCAGCGATTTACTTTCAACTAACTTTTGATCTGGAATATATGAAATATAAATCGTTGCAAAATCCGGCTGTCCAGTCATCGGACAAAGACTAGTAAATTCCGGACAATTAAATTTTACGAAAAAGTCATTTTCGCTATGCAAATTATCCACCGCTTCTAATACGTCTGGTGCATAATCATATGAATATTTTGTATTTTGATTACCTAAAAGCGTTAAGTCTTTCAATCCCTGCTCATTCGTTCTTCCTGACATGAAAATGCCTCCTTATAAAGTGAAACTTCCTTCAGGGGGATTCTTTTCCCCACTGATGGTTAGTTGAACCAATCGGGCTTTTACGGGCAGTTATTCCCTCATCTATCTTTCTCATTTCTCTCTAAATTTTGAGATGGGAATCTTACTGCACGTTAATGCGGGGTAAAGTGAAACTTCCTTCAGGGGGATTCTTTTCCCCACTGAAATAGAGGAACTCAGGTTAAGAACGCCATGTCCTGTGGCAACACCTGAGGAACCCAACATCCTGCCCGCTCGAACCAATCGGGCTTTTACGGGCAGTTATTCCCTCATCTATCTTTCTCGTTTCTCTCCCAATCTTGAAATGGGGTCTTACTGCACGTTAATGCGGGGTAAATAACAGAAGCCACGATCGCAATAACCCAAACTAAAAAGCCATGTCCGCAAAAGTGGACATAGCTCGAATCGCATGTTCCATAGTTTTTTATAGAGGGTTTGCGCTATGAACCTCATTTTATATTCGAATAAATCATATGGGAAGTTTTCAATTCTGTCAAGGAACCGCACTCAGTCGTAGTTTGTTATCGTATCATTTTCAATATTGACATGTCCCTTTGATGGTGTAAGGAGCGCTCCGATAATGGATAATAATGTACTTTTACCAGATCCAGATGGTCCTAAAATGGCTGCAAATTCACCTTTTTGAATAGAAAAGGTGATATCTTTCAAGACCTCGATAGTAGAATGACCATCCTTAAATGATTTTGAAATATTTTTTACCTCTAAAATGGTTTCTGCTGGCATTATTCAACCCTCCCAATTGCTTCTAGCGCATCTGCTTTTATAACTTTAAATACTGACAACATCGAACCAATGGTATTTAAGCTCAAAAAAACAACTCCTGTTGCCAAGATTAATTTGAAAGGTAATACAAATGGCATAGTGTTAGGCAATATAGATTTAACCCATAAATACCCAAAGTACCTATTCCCCACCTAAAACCGTCAGTATCGCAACTTGTATCAACATACCTTTGCAATGTACCATGATTTTGCTCCAATGGCTTTTAATACACCAAATTGATGACTCTTTTGAATGGTAAGAATGTAGAAAAATACACTAGATACAAAGGCAGCAATGATAAATAAAAATACTTTCATCATTGTAAATGATCCTTGCATTTCTTTATAACCCGGCATCGCTTTTACGGTTTCCTCTCTTGAAAATGTTGCAAAGTGATCGACATCTACTTTCTTTCCACTATAAAGAACGGCATTGTATATTTGTTGTGGTCTGTTTAAGTTTTTGTTACTTATAAATATGATCGGTGCAAATGAATACGTGTTGTCTTTCGTAAATCCAGCAATCTTATATTCTTTTTTTGAATATTACTGAAGGATAATTACATCAACATATTTATTATAGAAAAAACAGGATAATTATATATAATCGTCAAAAAGTTCATATTTTACACCTCATTTTAATGAATTAAAATGTGAAATTACTTGTTCTTTGCGAAAAAGATGAAGAAGCCTTTAGTCTTACAATAAGTAGCTGCTCACATCAAAAGGAAGTGAACTCCTAGAGCAGAAAACAACTATTAATAAAAAAGTACAATTCAGATTGGCTGAATTGTACTTTTCAACATACCCTATTTATGATTTTTCAATTACACCACATGCAATACGTGCGCCTGAATTGCCGCTAGGATCTGTTTTGTAATCATCTTTATCTTGATGGATGATAAAAGCATTTCCATTCGAATCAAAAAGGGAATTATCTACTCCTGTTTCAAGAGTAAAATCCTTTGATATAAATTGTGCATCTACTGTACCATCTGATTCAACTTGTAAATTTGGTAAATCGCCTAAATGATAACCTTTTGGATTATAATACCCATGTTGCTTATGAGCAGGATTCAAATGGGCACCTGCCGATTCAAATGTTGGCTTTTCACATACCCCTGCTTCATGAATATGAATACCATGCTCACCAGGAGTTAGATCATGTAATTTTATATCAATTTTTACCCCCGTTTCAGTTTGCGTTAAATTCGCTACTCCTATATCTTTACCTTCTGTATTGATAAATTTTGCTTTTGCGGTCAAACTTTTTTCACTATTTACAGGTGTCATTTCTTTGTCTTCTTTCGTTGCTGAACAACCTGCAATTAGACTAATTGTCGCTATTAACAAAAACATTTTTTTCACGTAGCAACACTCCTTTTTTTCAGAATGTGCAAAAATCAGACGATTTAATCATCCCAAAATCTTATCTGATTTATTCCCCGTAGAAAAGAAATACATTCTCCCAAATAAAAAAACGCATCCTTTGTAGAATGCGCCTTCTCAGGTAAAATATTAACTTTTTTAACCACTAAAATAATCCTTATCTATTGATTTTTATTTTGAATAGTTGGGTTTCTCGAGAAAGTTGAGCAATTTGTAGCAAAACTATATAAAGGATCGTATCAACAATTTAAAACAAGGATGGCAACTAACTACTAACTATTCATTTTCCAATCAATACAAGATAAAATGAATAAATATAAGTGCATTTCTTTCTCATCGTTTTGAAAATTCCATCAAATCATCTTTAACAAAGCTTCTTCCCCGATCATGCCTTTTGTAATACCGATTTTTTTTGCTTCCAAAGTGACAGACTCAAGCGGTGCATAAAGCAAATCCTCAATCGTTTTGACCCCAACAGCCCTACCTGCAATAATTTTTCGATCTGCTAACCTCGTATTTAAAAGCTCTACATCTAATGCACCACACATAATGTACCCCTTGTCATTTGAAATTGTCAGCAATGTTGTTTTAGGCAAAAAAACAGAAACAGCCGTGAACGAATATCCCTGAATAATGAATGTCTCGGTTGCAACCATCTCTCATCCTCCTTAATATATACATATGGAACTGGGCGGAAATGGTTCAACTAAATTTTCGTTTGCACGAAGACTAGGACTGAAACCTTATGATACTCTGTTAAAATGGGACCAACTGAAAGTCAAGATTAACATATAACAGAACCCTTGTATTACATATGAAACTGCATTCATCCTTCAAAAATCACCTTTTAACATCCAAATTCTCTATTTTATCCGAATTATATTGTTATATAACACCTAATTCCATTAGAATAGGTCATATATGCCTTGAGGGGGGATTTAGATATGTCCAATTTTGAAGAATTATTACATACTCTACCTACTACAGCGATTTCTGATGCGCTAGCTGGTACTACGAATGTGAATGCTGCGATTAAACCATTAAAGGATCAATATCATATTGCAGGTCGTGCGGTTACTGTGCGATTACCTATTGGAGAAAATGGTGCTTTGTTAGAAGCAATTCGAATAGCACAACCTGGATCTATTTTAGTTGTTGATGCAAAAGGCGATACAAATCGAGCTGTTGCTGGAGATTTTGTTGTCTCATTGATGAAGGGAATGGAAATTCAAGGGCTTGTTGTAGATGGCGTTATTCGAGATATTCAAGCAATCCGTGATTTAAACTTTCCTGTTTTCAGTCTAGGAACAACGGTAGCTGCTGGGAATAAATTTGGTGGCGGTATGATACAGGTGCCGGTTGCAGTCGGTGGAATTAGTGTGCAGCCAGGTGATTTTATCGTAGGAGATACTGATGGAGTTGTTGTCATTCCTCAATCTCAGGTCAAAGAAGTCATTCAGAAGGCGCAAAACAAGCTGGCAAAGGATGAGGCACGCGCTTTAGCTGTTGCTAATGGAAAAGAGAATATCATAGCCTATTTAGATCAAGCGATAAGAAAAGAAAAGGCTTAACCTTTTTAACATTCTTTACTGATCTAAAGAATGCAAGTATATGACAAGTTTATAAATGTTTTAGTATGAAAAAGAACCATCAATTCATAAACTGTACACCCATTTTCAGGGATGAATGAATACTTGGAATCCAGTTCAGATTGGTTCTTTTTTTCTAATGATTGGCCTTATTTGAAATGTATAGAAACAGCCTTTCTCAGAGTAAACCTTATAAAAAAGTTTGAATTGTGACTATTGAAAAATAAGAAATAAAGTGAAGCTTCACCCAGTACAAGATTTCTTTCATCCTGAATTGGGTGTTTTTTATTTGTATCAATCAGTTTTTTACCAACAGTCTTTCCCTTTTGGCTGAATCTTAATATCGAGATCTCCTTATCAATATGAGATAAACAAACGATTCATTCAAATAATCCTATATATACATTTTTTCGACACATAATTTATAACAACAAAATGTTTTATGACCAATAAAAAAGGAAATAGATAGACTATAACGATAAATTGGAGGGGATCTATATGACCAACAAAAAAGATGAGCAATTAAAAAAACACACCATCAACAACGAAAACACAGCTCCGTTGACAACCAATCAAGGGTTAAAAATGACTGAAGATGCTTTTTCTTTAAAAGCTAGTTTACGTGGTCCAACATTAATGGAAGACTTTCATTTTCGGGAAAAAATAACGCATTTTGATCATGAGCGAATTCCAGAACGTATTGTTCACGCTCGTGGTGTTGGTGCCCATGGTATTTTTCAGCTTTACGAATCATTAAAAGATTATACAAAGGCGGATTTTCTGACAAACACCTCTAAAATAACACCTGTCTTTGTACGTTTTTCAACAGTACAAGGATCTAAAGGATCAGCGGATACAGTTCGAGATGTACGTGGATTTGCAACAAAATTTTACACGGATGAAGGAAATTTTGATTTGGTTGGCAATAATATTCCTGTTTTCTTTATCCAAGATGCCATTAAATTTCCTGATTTTGTACATGCAGTGAAACCTGAACCAGATACAGATATTCCTCAAGGTGCGAGCGCTCATGATACCTTTTGGGACTTTGTTGGGCAGAACCCAGAAACAGCACACATGGTTATGTGGATTATGAGTGATCGTGCAATCCCTCGAAGCTTAAGGATGATGGAAGGCTTTGGCGTCCATACTTTTCGTCTAATCAATGCTGAAGGCACAGCACATTTTGTCAAATTCCATTGGAAACCTAAACTTGGCTTGCATTCCTTAGTTTGGGATGAAGCTCAGCGAATTGCGGGGAAAAATCCAGACTTTCATCGTCAGGATTTGTACGACGCTATTAACCAAGGAGAATACCCGGAATGGGAGCTAGGTTTACAAATTATTCCTGAAGAAAACGAGCATCAATTCGATTTCGATATTTTAGATGCAACAAAATTATGGCCTGAAGAAGATGTTCCTGTCAAAATAGTGGGTAAATTAACTTTAAATCGAAATGTGGATAATTTCTTCGCAGAAACAGAACAAATTGCTTTCCATCCTGGACATGTTGTGCCAGGAATTGATTTTACAAATGATCCACTTTTACAAGGTCGCTTGTTTTCGTACACGGATACTCAACTTTCACGTCTTGGAGGTCCAAACTTTCATCAAATTCCTATCAACCGACCTGTATGTCCATTCACTAATAATCAACGTGATGGAATACATCAAATGGTGATCCATAAAGGGCAAACAAGTTATCATTCAAATGCTTTAAATCATAATCAACCTGCTCCAGTACCAGCAGATCAAGGCGGATATGAACATTATCAAGAAAAAGTGGAAGGTCAAAAAATTAGAGGGCGCAGTGAAAGTTTCTTGGATTTCTACTCACAAGCAAAATTATTCTATAATTCTCTTGCTCCTCATGAAAAAAGGCATTTAAAAAGTGCACTTAGCTTTGAAATCGGAAAATGTAAATCGCCAATGGTCCAAACAAATGCAGTAGCCATTTTAAATCATATTGATCGACAAATAGCTGAGGAAGTGGCTGATACGATCGGTATTCTACTACCTGAAGAAAATCACGAAATCACCTCCACTAAAAAATCTCCTGCCCTTAGTATGGCAAATACGATTTACAAAACGAATACAAAGAAAGTAGCTATCTTACTATCCGGGCAACCAGATGAGAAAAAACTAAGAAAATGGATAATGGCTTTATTAGAACATAAGATCAACTACACGCTTGTTGAGAAAAAAATTCAGCCCTCCAATAATACGGGGGAAACTAAGGAAACATACGAGATTGCCGATCCAGTTCTTTTTGATGCCGTTTTACTGATTGGTAATGAAGGCGCGATCGCAAAACCAGCGATAGAATTTATCGAAACAGCGTTTAAACATTTCAAGCCAATCGCATTATCACTCAGTCATCCAGACTTCCTAAAAAGTAGCAGCGTCAAATTAGAGGCTGATGGTATATTCGATTTAACAAACTCAACTATTGAACAATTTATAGAAGGCATTGCCATTGGTCGTTTTTGGGAGCGAAAATTATAATTTCTAAGCAGAATCGTCAATAAGTTTAAAAAAATGGGCTTACACAGTGTGGGTTTTCTATATCCCCCACTGTGGTTTACGTGTTAAATTCCAATCTTCTCCTAAACAATATGTCTGTTTTAGCATAGATAACCTTGAAAATAAGATCTTCCTGAATCCAGGCTAAGACCAAAATGATCATGTTTTCCACAAATTCAATGCTAGAATGATATAAAAACACGATTTATGATTTTTAAGAAAAAGTGATGGATGAAATTGATTCACTTATGTAAAAATAAAATGATTTTCCTATTTTAATTAGGCTCTAACTTGCAAAATAGACAATTTCAACGTATATTAGAAATTAAAACATATAATAGTTGTTTGCATATTTAAACCCCATAAATTCAATAATTTAACTCATCTAAGTTTTCAGCTCAAAGATGAGTTATTTCTTTTAGTTCAACCAGAATTGTGACAAACACATACAAATGTCATTTCACACATTCAAATCTAATATACTAGTAATGGTATTACCTACTAGCCAATCACACAACCTGAAATGGGAGGCTATCCTCGGCATTGTTATAAATTATGTACCCACTAACCAAAGTTATATTGAAAAAAGTAGAAAACTATACGAATCAAAACATTTCAAATTTATACGACTAAATATACCCATATTTTATCATTTCAACCCGCATAAATTTTTCTTCTTTTAGGGAAAATAAAATATAACATTATCGAAAATTCTATTAAAATTACATAAAATTAACATTTCCTTATAAAGGAAAATATATAATTTATGATAGAAAATAAATGGGAGGTGCGCTGAGATGGAAAAAATAAAACGTTTATTATATATGATCCAAACGATTATCCCAAGAATATTACAACTATTCCTTAATATTTGTTTAATCATTCTCGCTCTTTTTTTAGTTTTTCTTATGTTTCAGGAGATGATTGTGTTTTCCAACATTTTATTTAGCCACTACAAAACATCTTATGAACATGAAGTTTTCTTAGCAAATATTTTAATCTTCTTTCTCTACTTTGAGTTCATCA
The DNA here is from genome assembly GCF_007896505.1 of Rummeliibacillus sp. SL167. Classification (NCBI taxonomy): domain Bacteria; kingdom Bacillati; phylum Bacillota; class Bacilli; order Caryophanales; family Caryophanaceae; genus Rummeliibacillus; species Rummeliibacillus sp. SL167. The sequence continues at coordinate 1,156,834 of NZ_VCBM01000001.1, forward strand.
CAATGATTGTGAAATACTTTAAAGAAGATTATCACTTTCCACTTCGCTATTTCATCTATATTGGCATTACTGCCATGATTCGTCTTGTTATTATTGATCATTCCAACCCCAAAAGTATGCTGCTCTATGCAATTGTCATTTTATTTCTAGTCATTAGTTACTTTATCATTAATATTACGCCATTAGAGCGCCCTAAAAGCTTCTGGTACAAGCAACCAAAGGAAAAATAAATGTATTCTTTATTAGAATCAAAATTATTTCTCCACTATAAAAGGATTATTGACCATTTAGCTACACTGATTCCGACATGGTTTTCTTGTTTCTGACAAATTACATCATTTTTCTGAATTTTTAAAAAATATTTCCTGAGAAATAATTTTTAGATAATTATGTACTAAAAAAAAGAGTTACCTTTTGATGATAACTCTCCTCCAACCCTTTAAGTTTTTCCTATGCTTTTAAGAAATCTGGATCTAAGAATGCTGGATTTGGATATTTGTAGAAGCCTTCTCCAGTAGCTCTACCCATTTTTCCTTTGTCAATGTACTCTTTCTTTAGTAAATCAGCTATTGGTTGTGCAGCAGGGTTTTGTTTTGCTTCTGTTGCAACAATATTGTATGCAGTTTGAAGTCCAACGACATCAAGAATGGCGAATGGTCCAAGTGGCGCTCCTGTAGCAAGCATCCATGTTTTATCGATTGTTTCTGGATCAGCCACACCTTTGGCAAGTAATACTTGACCAGCGTTTAAAAATGGTACTAATAAAGAATTTAAAATATAACCAGGTTGTTCTTTTAAAATATGAAGAGGGATCATACCAATAGATTTTGCAAATTCAATAACTTGCTCTTCATATTGCTTGTCCGTTCCTGGATGACCCATTACTTCAGCAGTGTTGTTTTTCCATACTTCGTTTGCAAAGTGAAGTGCTAAGAATTTTTCAGGACGACCTGTGTATTTTGCAAATTGACTCGGTACCATTGTAGACGAGTTCGATGCAAACACAGTTTTTCCTGGTGCAAATGTTGCTAATTCCTTATAAAAATTGATTTTGATTTCTTCTAATTCAGGAATCGCTTCAATAACTAAATCTGCATCTTTTACAGCCTCTTTTAAGCTTGAGCTAAAAGTAAAGCGTTCTAGCGCCGCTGCTGCCTTTTCTTCATCTTTGAAATAATTTGCATAAGTATCTTTTAAAATCGTCAAACGCTCTTTTGCTTTTTCTAATGCTGCATCATTAATATCATAAACGCTTACATTATAACCATGAAAAGCTGTTTGAAAAGCAATTTGACTTCCTAGTACGCCACTACCTGCAACTGTAATATTTTTGAAACTCATATGCACAATCTCCTTTTGAATGTTAATCATTACATGCCTATTATGGCAACGATTCTATTTAAAAGTCAACAAATAAGTAAGTGATTACTAACTTTTATGAAGAGGTTCAGCTATGAGCATAACGTAATGCCTTTTTGCAAATAGATCCAACCTATTTTTCTTTTAAAAAGAGTTTTTGCATATGCTCGGTAGCCTTAAATCTTGTCTTCTAAAATTATGATGGTCCAAACGATTCATCATTTGTTTCCACCACTCTTGGTGCTCCATATACCAAGCAATGGTTTGTACGATCCCTTTTTCAAAAGTATATGCCGGTTTCCAACCAAGACGCTCTATTTTGGATGGATTAATTGCATAGCGTTGATCATGCCCTAATCGATCTGGCACAAATTCAATAAGCTTTTCTGACTTCCCCATTGCTTGGGCAATCGTTTTCACCACTTCTAGATTCGTTCGTTCATTGTGACCACCGATATTATAAACTTCTCCATCTAATCCTCTATGCAATACCAGATCTATCGCCATGCAATGATCGAATACATGTAACCAATCTCTGATCTGATTACCTTTTCCATATATCGGAACCTTTTGATTGTTCAAAATGCGTGTGATCGTCAATGGAATAAGCTTCTCAGGGAAATGATACGGTCCATAGTTATTAGAACAACGTGTGATATTGACTGGTAAGCCGTATGTTTCATGATAAGCACGGACGAATAAATCGGCTGATGCCTTCGTCGCACTATAAGGACTATTCGGCTGTAATGCGGTATCTTCTGTAAAAAAGGTTGTGGGATCATCATCTAACGCCCCATATACCTCATCTGTAGATACTTGAACAAATTTTTTAACGTTGATTTGTCTTGCAGCATCTAATAATACTTGTGTTCCCATTACATTTGTATGAACAAAGATTTCTGGATCTATTATCGACCGATCTACATGGCTTTCTGCTGCAAAATGAATAACAAAATCAAATTTTTCCTTTTCAAACAATCGAATGATTGTATCACGATCTGCAACATCAGCTTGTACAAAATGATAATTAGGTATCGCCTCAATATGTTGATGTTTGGTTAAATCCCCAGCATACGTTAGTATATCCAAATTAAAAATATCATATTCCGGATATTTATCTACCATATAATGTATAAAATTTCCACCGATGAATCCTGCTCCACCAGTGACAAGTAATTTTTTGTACAGCACCATTCACCTCTCTTTATAGATGTTGATATACCAACGTTTTGAACCGTTTTTTATGATCAAAAAAATTTTTAAGATGCTCTTCTCTCAATTTTTAAACGAATATTTTTTTCCAAATGGTTGAAGTGCCATTTCTTGTAGATAGCGCCCATACTCCGTCTTCAAAAGTGGCTTTGCAAGCGCTAATAATTCCTCTTGTGAAATATAGCCTCTTCTATATGCAATTTCTTCTATACAGGCGATATACATTCCTTGCCTTTTTTGAATCGCCTCCACGTAACTGGAGGCCTGTTGTAAAGAATCATGTGTGCCAGTATCTAGCCATGCCAATCCTCGCCCTAGGACCTCTACTTTTAGTTTATTTCTCTTTAAATAATGATCAATGATCGATGTAATTTCTTTTTCACCTCGAGCTGAAGGTTGAACATTTTTAGCGATTTTCACAACTTCATTATCAAAGAAATATAACCCCGGAACTGCATATGAAGATTTCGGAAATTCAGGCTTTTCCTCTATGGATATAGCATTTCTTTGTTCATCGATTTCAATCACTCCATAAGCACGGGGATCTTTCACAAAGCAAGCAAAAATAATTCCCCCCTTATCTAATGTTGACGCGCCCTGTAGACGATTCCCAAAATCGGAACCATAAAAAATATTATCTCCCAATATTAATGCAACGGACGAATTCCCAATAAAATGCTCCCCAAGGATGAATGCTTCCGCTAAACCATTCGGCTCCACTTGTACTTCATAGGATAGTTCAATCCCTAGTGCACTTCCATCTCCTAATAATTCTTGAAAACTATTAATATCTCTAGGTGTTGAAATAATGAGAATCTCTCTAATCCCTGCGAGCATTAGGACCGATAATGGATAATAGATCATCGGCTTATCATAGACAGGAAGCATTTGTTTTGAAACAGCTTTTGTCAAAGGATATAATCTTGTACCAGCTCCACCTGCTAGAATAATTCCTTTCATACATGCTATGCCTCCTTTATGATGCTGCAAATTCGATCTACATCTTCTAATGATAAATCCGCATAAAGAGGCAATGTTAGTACTCTTTCTGCTATATAGTTAGCGATAGGCGTATCTGTAGAATTGAATCGATCTTGATAACACTGCAAACGATTGGTCAAAGGATAAAAATATTTTCGTGCGAATATATTGTGTTTTTTCAAGCTTTCAAATACTTCTTCTCTTGAAAATCGATAGCCATCAAAGACAACCGGGAAATAAGCATAATTACTTTTTACGCCGTTCTGGGGACCAACCAGTTTTATCCCTCTTATTTCGCTAAGCTGTTCCATATATCTATCATAGATACTCTTTCTTTTTTCAATTTCTCGATGAATATAGCGAAGATTACAAATCCCCATAGCAGCTTGGAATTCATTCATCTTTGAATTTCCACCAACATACTCAATAGTTTCTGCCCCAGTCATCCCAAAGTTTTTATAAGCATTTAAAATATCGGTTAGCTTAGGATCACTAAAAGCAAGCGCTCCTCCTTCAATTGTATGGAAAACTTTAGTCGCGTGAAAACTAAATATAGAGGCGTCACCAAAATTAGCTATTCCTTGACCATCTGCGGTTACACCAAAGGCATGTGCAGCATCATAAATAACTTGTAAATGATATTTTTGCGCAATTTTTTTAATCTGACGTACATTGCATATATTTCCATAAACATGGACTGGGACAATTGCTGTTGTCTTTTCGGTAATACAATTTTCTATTTGTTCAACTTGTATGGTGTAATCTTCTGGATTAATATCACAAAAGACTGGAGTTAATCCATTTCTAACAATTGCGTGTGTAGTTGAGGCAAATGTGAAAGGCGTCGTAATCACTTCTCCACTTAGGTTGAAAACGGCGAGCGCTGTTTCTAAAGCAGCATGTCCATTGGAAAAAAGGGAGATATTAGGTGTTTCTAAGTAGTGTGTTAAGGCTTTTTCTAATTGCTGATGTTTTTTCCCCATATTCGTTAACCAATGATTTTGCCATAGATCCTTAATTTCTTCTGTATATTCTTCAAAAGGAGCAATAGAAGATTGGGTTACTTGAATTGGTTTGTTCACTCTCATTATTACCTCACATTCCATATTCAATTCTATTAACAAATTATTTTTAAACTATTTTATGTTTTGAAAATGATTATATGAGGGATTTTATCAGAAACCCTGATAAATTCTAAAAATAGCAGTCATTGATAAAATTTTTAATGTAAATTCCTAATCAATATATGTGATTTATGAATCATTATCCCCATCCATAAATAGGATAGAAAATTTTTATCAGCAATCTTTCATTTAAGTATTTGTCTATAAGTTTTTTTCTTATTTAACTCATCCTGGCAATCTAGTTCTTCAACGATTACCTGAACCCAGTCCGTTATATTTTCCATCTTTTCTAGCATCTCGTTCATCGATGAAAACTTCAAAATCATGATTCCTATTTTTTGATGAGCACCTGTTAAAGCTGTAATAACATCACCCGGTTTGACGATCAGTTCACATTCCACAATATGATTTTTTTCAAACTCTTCATGGATTGAGATTTCCTTCAAAATGCCTGTTTGCTGACTGTTGATGATATACATGCCCCAAAAACCCTTTGTTTCAACCATTTTTAAATCACTACAATCTTCTCCTAATGCTGCCCTTATCGTATATTCGATTAAATCCACTCCTGTCGCATACTTTGTTGCTTGAGCAACCCATTCCCCACCATTACGAGCAGCGATTTCTATTAAAAAAATATTTTCCTGCTCATCAACTATGACTTCAAGATTATAGGCACCTGTCTTCATATGCAGTAGCCTCAATAGTCTTTGAATTTCAGCATGAATCTTATTTTGAATATGCTTTGGCATATTATAAGGCCAGCTGGATCCAATTGGGACAAATGGATTAAAATCCGATAATGGGAAGTTTGTATTTGCAAAGCTCCTAAACACAAGTTCCCCATCAACTGAAAACCCATCTCCCGAAACTAAACTACCGTTTTTTTCAATATATTCCTCGATGATAAAACGCTTCTCTCTTGAAAAGCTTAATGCATACTCCACTTTCTCTTGAAGATATTCTATCGAATCTATTTTTGAAATCCCCTTACTTCCAGAAGAATCAACAGGTTTAATCATGACCGGCATTTTATATTGATGAAAATCTAACCTTGCAGCCTCTAATGAATCATAGCCCTTAGCCTTTGGAACATGAAAACCATTTTGCTTGAGGAACGCTCTAAACTTATCTTTATGAGATAAGATTTCAACAGATTCATAGGGCTGTGATGGCAATCCTAATTTTTCACCTACGTATGCCGCTGTAGGAGCAGCGGGATCTGATGCATAACAAATAATGCCATCTATCTTTAATGATCTTGCCAAAGCAAGTACTCCTTCTTTGTCAGTCGTGCTGACATTATGGTATTCATGTGCATATTGATGACCAGGATTATCTTCTAAATAATCACATGTAATGACATAATGTCCCATTTCTCGTGCTGCCTTTATCATCGGGATTTGAATATAAGCGCCACCAAGCATTAGTATTTTTTTCATTCTAAGGCACCTCTCTTTCAATGATAAACTTCGATCTTTTTTTACTGCCAACCATCTCTTTTAATGTGTTCAATAGATAAGTAAAACGTTCTAGTTTCAAAAGGATGGATAATCCTACATAAATAATGACTCCCAGTGTGATCTGTACAATTAGCATGATGATAGGTAATAACTTTAGCCAATGGATCGTATACACCATTGCTCCCATAATCAGCGCTAATGCTAAAGAAGGAATAATATCTTTGCATTGTTCCTGAATACTATAATGAAGAAGTTTTACATTAGGTGTTGCATTGATAAAAAAGGAGATAACGCCACTCACGAACACCCCCAATGCTAATGTATGTGCTCCAAACGGTACACTAATGACTAAAATAGTAAACGATATGATTGTTTTGATAATTTCCAACTTTAAAAAAAGATCGCTTCTTCCTAATGCATTAATCGCTTGCAAATTAGCAGAATGAATTGGGAAAAATGCATAGGCAGCACAAAATATTTGAAGGAATGGCACAACTTTTGACCATTTATCTGTTAATAATATCTGTATCAATGGATCTGCAATGACAGCTAAACCAATCATTACAGGAAATATGATAAACGTACCTGTAACAATAGATCTTCTGACAATTTCTTTTAGTCTTTTTGTATTATCTTGATAGGATGATAATGTTGGTAGCATCACAGATTGTATAGCTCCATTGATATTACTAGCTATTAAGTTAGGAAACTGTTCTCCTCTATTGTAAAATCCGAGTATAGCAGGACTAAACATTTTCCCGACGATCAGACTTTGTAAATTCATATAAAGCGTATCTAATAAATCCGAAACTAAAAGCTTCCATCCAAATGCAAAAAGGCTTTTGATTTTTTCCATCGAAAAAGTAAGCTGAGGCCTCCAGCTAAGTACGAGCCATAGGATGAAAGTAAGAACGAATTGATTCGATAATTGTTGACCTACGATGGCCCACACACCAAAATTTAAATAGGCCATAACGATACCGATTGTTCCTGACACCATAATGGCTCCTAAACTACTAACAAACAATTTTTTAAACTGCATATGTCGTGCAATGACGGCGATTTGAATGGAATTAAGTGCTCCAAAGAATAATAGTAACGACAGGACCCGAAGTACAACTATAAAATCCGGCTGTTCAAAAAACATTGCTATAAAAGGCGCAGCCAAAAAAAGAATGAGATAAAGAATGGTTGCCATAACAATGTTAAAATAGAACACGGAAGAAAAATCTACCTCATCCGCATCTTTCTTTTGAATAAGGGCGGTATTAAAGCCACTTTGTCCTAAAACTCTTGCAATTGTTACAAAAATCATGACCAGAACGATCAGTCCAAATTGCTCTGGTTTTAGAAAACGTGTTAACACAATGATAATGATGAGCTGAATCCCCTGTACACCACATCGTTCTAACATTCTCCATAATAAAGAGGAGATCACTTTTGATTTTGTTATTTCATAGCCCACCTAACCAACTTCTTTCTTGTCAATTTTAGAAAGTTCAGTAATGCTGGACAATATTGACTCATTGTTATCATGCATTTTCTTTTAAAGCCTAATGTTGAATATATGTTATATAACTGTCCTGATTTTATATCGCTAAACTTTCTTTGCTCCACTAATAGAAAAAAATGATTCCGAAGCTTCGTATTTTCTATGACATGTTCATATTGATAATTTGTATAGATATTTAACTCGTCTAGCATTTTGGCGATATGATGAAAATGTTCTTTTCGATCTTCCATATTTGAAAAATTTAGCGCAGTCCATGAATTGGCATCCCCAACCCGATAGGCGGACATACTATCATCCATATAATAAACCGTTCCTAATAGTGCTAGATGAATAGCTAACGGGTAATCTCCTACTGGTGAAGCTTCAACAAACTTTGGCTTTTTTTGAACCATTGCTGTTAAACAAAGCATGGAGTTAGTAAGGAAAAGACCTCCTCCTCCTGCTATCACATCAGAAACACTAACAATCGTGCTTTCCTTATATGAACGATATTGTGCTAGCAATTTTTTCTCTGATGCAGTCACTATATTGCCTGCATGAACACATAAACTGCATTCTGGATGTTTTTCCATATAATCTACTTGTTTTTGTAGCTTACATGGATCTATCCAGTAATCATCGCCTTCACAGATAGCCAAATATTTTCCCTTTGCTCTCTTACTATTAAAATTTTCTACTGCTACACCTTTTGAATATTGATTTTCTAGTTGATAGATTGGTTTGATAATTTCAGGATACCTTTTCTCATACGCTCGAATAATTTCCGCCGTTCGATCTGTAGACGCATCATCATGGATTAATATTTCATACTTGAAATTGGTCTGCTGCATTAAAAAACTATCGAGCGCATCCGCTATATACTGTTCATGGTTATATGTTATACAGTCAATACTGACTAAAATATTCTCCATCTAACACAAAACTCCTGACTTATTTATCATATTTTGGAAAATGTTCTAAAAGATAATCTAGGCTAAAATAACTTATGTTTGACAAACCAGAGAGATTTACAGATAGCTATACATACGTTAAAACCAAAAGCCCTACATATGAAAGCAGTCGTTTTTTTAACAAAGCCCTTGCCGCATTTCAGAAAGATATCATTTTCCTTCAGCAATCTGATCATATTCCTTCTTTCATTTTTTCTTAATTTTCCCGAAAACCATATGGCAACAAAATATCGTGTACAAAGATTATTTAAAAGTCGCATTTTAAGCGATTCATCCATATCCAGCCCATCATCCATCAATTTTCTATACCAAAATTTCGAGATGAAAATACCATCTTCTAAATTTTCACTTGAAAAGTCAGAAGTAATAGAGCCTGTTCTTTCTCGTCTATAGACGTATACAGATTTATCAACATATGTTATGCTCTTTGCTTTTAAAAAAATTTGAGGGGTCCATAGCATATCTTCGTACTTCTTTCCTTTTTCAAAAAACAATTGATACTGAATGATATAGTCTCTTTTAATAAGGTAAAGAACAGCGAACCAATTGAATCCTGGATTATGCGTAAAGATATGTTTTAGAAATGTTGGACCGTCCGCTTTCGTCATTTCTTCACTCATATTTAGGTGAGAATCTACCATTATATTTTTCTGTTGGTAAAAATTTTTATATCTAAAAAACAGAAAATCTAGATCCTTATATTTTTTTAGTATTTTTACTACATCACTTAAGAAATCTTCTGACCAAAAATCATCTGAATCCAAAAATAGTAAGTAATCTCCTGAAGCATTTAAAATGCCATCATTTCTTGCTTCCGATAAACCTTCATTTTTTTTATTGATCAGTTTGATAAAAGTATAATTTTCCGCATAATTTTCGCATATACTTTTACTTCCATCCGTTGAGCCATCATTGATCAGCAAAATCTCCTTATCATCATAAGATTGCATCAAGACGCTTTCGATACATTGTGTTAGATACTCCTCAACATTGTATACAGGAATAATGACACTAATTTTCATTTAAAATGACCCCTTGTTCTTATTCATCTAGAAAATCGATATATCTGTTTTTAAAATAGTAATCATTTTTGTGGAAAATATTTGTATACGGTGTTTGGAAAGAATCTACAGAATCTAGCCCTGTTAGTTTTTCTAAAGAATTCAACTCCTTGGTTAAATAAAGAGCACTTAAAGCGATCAAGCAGATTGCATAAATTAATTTGTTCACTTGATCCTTATATAAATAATAAAAATTTGCTAATAGAATAATATTCAAAAGCCCCCCATAGAGCGCTATTCTTGCTGCAGTAATTTCAGAGAATTTCAATAAAAAATAGAAGCAATAGCTGATGATATAGACATTGATGATTCGTTTTGAGTATCCACCTCTGGATGTATAAGCATCGTAATAGAAAAAAATAATACATAAAAAAATAATTCGAATCGTACTTTGAAAATCAAAAATATTATTGAGCCCATTACTGAATGCTGTGTAGGGTAAAATCCGATCCATAAAGGGGATCCAAGCCAAATGTTGGATAAAAGCACCAACAGGTAATAGCGAGATAAAAATACTAAATAATACAAAATAAATTAGTGTTTTTTTCTTAAAATCAATTTTAGAAACTAAATATAGTGGTATTAATATAATGGAAGAGGTGTGAACAAAAGATAATACTATCGTGACGATGATAAGTTTCAAGAATTTATTTTTCTCGATACACTGGAGTAAATAATATATGCCTATCGCTAAAGTCATTCCTTGCCTTAATCCGCTAAATGTCCAAACAAAATAATAAAAGCAAAAATAAAGAAAAAGCGAAAGTGTTGGATTTTCACTATATTTCCTGCATATTTTGCTAATGTAGTACAAGTTGATCATGGCAATAACCATAAGATATTGTTGATAAGAAAAACCTATACTTTTTAACAAGGACCCAAAAAGTCGAAAGAGAATTTCTTGTTGATCTAAACCAAACGAAAATTCATGAATAGGTGATTCATCTAAGCGATTAAATAAATATTCATATGCAAAATAATCCGGACCTACTCCATATCGAAAGAACGCTAAACATGCTAAAGAAATGAAAAATAGCATAAAAAGGATTTTACTCCTACCATTTATAAAGGAAAAAATCAGTCCTAAAACATAAACGGCATAATACATGATCGAATCACCTTCTTTTTACAGAAACACTATTCACGTAACATTTGTATAAGTGGAAATATATTCGTTAAATCGATCTTCTTTTTTATATAATTTTGCTCTTTTTATACAATGGTGCATGTAGAGAGGTTTTCCGTTGTTATATACGGTTTCAATTGCCTTATTTAAAGCGTCCATATTTTCCTTTTCAACTACTATGCCACATTGGTCATTCAAATTCTCAGAGCAACCTCCCGCATCAAATGTAATGACAGGTATTCCACATGCTAACGCTTCTATATTCGTTGTTCCCATCACTTCTTCTAATGTCGGATTGACAAAAACATCTGCAGCTGAATAGATTTTGGCTAGTTCCTGAACATTTCGAGTATTGCGTATGCCAATGATGTTTTTGGGTAGCTTCTCCATTTGTTTTGGTGTTAGCCCTACTAAAACAATGACTGTATTGAGGCTAATTCTTTTTGAAAGCTCTATAAAGTAGTCAAATCCTTTTTTAGCATTCCATACATTCGCAACGCCCAAAATGATGAACTTGTCCTCTAAATTAAAAGTTTTTCGAAAATCACTTTTAGTAGGCTTAAAAGCTGTTAGATCGATTCCGTTATTGATGACTTTTATAGGATATGCTCCTAAAAAAGAGTCCTTCACTAGATTTGCAAGCCACTTTGACGGAGTCGCAATTGTTAGGCTTTTCACCCCTGTAAATGTTTCCTGCTTTTTTATATAATTTTCACTAGAATTATCATAAATATAGCTAGATGGGTATGAGCTTGTCTGCGGACAATACCCGCATCCGGTTTGCCATTTTCTACATTGAATATAATCAAAGTGCGCACAGTGGCCTGTAATTGCCCAACAATCATGGAGAGTCCAAATAACAGGTTTATTTGCTTCTTTCAAATAGTCAAATAACATTTCAATATTGATATAATATCCATGAATGTTATGCAAATGGATAATATCTGGATTTAGTTTTTCTACTTTTTTAATAAAATCTTTTGTTGCTTTTTTGGATCCGAACCCATGCTGATCATATATACGTGTCAAAGCAACATGCGCATAATTATCATACTTCGTCCCTATCCTAATAATTTTTTCATCCTGTATCGTTGAATCTCTACCATATGCGATGTAACTATCATATCCTTGTTCAAGTAGTAACTGATGAATATCTGTCGCGATTCGGCCCGTACTACCAATCCCACAAACAGAGTTAATCTGCAATATTTTCTTCATCCATTGGTCCTCCAAACAACTCGTTTCACATAATCTGTATAAGATAAGATGAGTCGAAGTATTTTATCAGATACATTCGGGATTTCGTAATCGGTCACAGGATAAAGCGTATGTTGCTTTTGAGTTTCTAAAATAGATAAGCCCTGTAAGATCCGCTCCTTTTTTAAACCGACCATCATAACGGAAGCCTCTTCCATCGCTTCAAGTCTTTCATGGGCTTGTCTTATATTAAGTGCTTTAAATCCTAATATGGATGATTCCTCGCTGATTGTTCCGCTATCACTTAAAACAGCCTTTGCTTTTATTTGAAGCTTTACATAATCATTGAAGCCCAATGGTTTTACTGTTTTTACAAGTGGATGAAAAGAAACTTTTTTTGCCGCGATCCTCTTTCTTGTTCTGGGATGTGTGCTAAAAATAATAGGAAGGTTATAGATTGTCGCCATTGCATTGATACTTTCTACTAATTCTAGGAAATTTGTTTCTGAGTTTATATTTTCTTCTCTGTGAGCTGATAACACAAAATAATTTTCTTCTTCAAGCTCTAATTCTTCTAATACATTTGAATTTTTAATATCCTCTTTTCTTGAATGGAGGACTTCAAACATGGGACTACCTGTCTTAATAATTCGGTCAGCAGGTAATCCTTCTCTCAACAAATAGTCTCTAGCTATATCACTATAGGTTAAGTTAATATCAGCTATATGGTCGACAATTTTCCGATTTGTTTCTTCAGGTACGCGCTGATCAAAGCATCGATTTCCAGCTTCCATATGAAAAATAGGGATATGCCTTCTTTTCGCGGCAATGGCACATAAGCAACTGTTGGTATCACCTAGAACCAGAAAGGCATCTGGTGTTACTTCTTCTAGAATAGGATCGATTTTCGCTAAAATATTGCCAATCGTTTCAACCGGCGTACCTGCTGCTGCATTTAAGAAATAGTCGGGTTTTTTCAAGTTAAAATCTTGGAAAAATACTTCGTTTAACTCATAATCATAGTTTTGACCTGTGTGTACAAGCGTATGTTCAAAGGCATCGGACCCTTCTAATTTACGAATAACAGCAGACAATCGAATGATTTCGGGTCTAGTTCCAACAACAGTCATGACGCTCAATTTCTTCATTCGTTAAACCTCCTGGAAGTAAGTATCCGGTTTGTCAGGTTCAAAGCATTCATTTACCCACATAACGGTTACTAGATCCCTGTCGCCCACATTGACAATGGAATGTGTATAGCCAGTAGGAACGTCCACAACTTCCAGTTTTTCTCCACTTACTCGATACTCAATGATTTCATGTGAATCCAGTTTTCTAAAACGGATCAGTCCTTCGCCACTCACCACTAAGAATTTTTCGTTTTTTGTATGATGCCAGTGATTTCCCTTTGTTATGCCTGGCTTTGAAATATTGACGGAAATTTGGCCTCTTTCAGGTGTTCTTAAAAATTCTGTAAATGCACCTCGATGATCTGCATTCATTTTCAAATGGTATGAGAATTCTTTTTCAGGTAAAAAACTTAAATACGTACTGTAAAGCTTTTTCGTTAATGCATCTTCCATATTGGGAATCGTCAAATTCTTTCTACTTTCTCTGAAACTCTTTATAAGCTCTGCTAATTTTCCAAGCTTCACTTTATAGGTTATAGGTATAGCACAGAAATGATCTTGAGCATGCACCCTCCCTGCTAGCAGCTTTAAGAACTCATCGATTACATCATCGATATAACATAGAGTGAGTTCTGCCTCTGGATTACTAATTTGAATATCTATATTTCTTGAGATATTATGACAGAATGTTGCGATAACTGTGTTATAGTTGGGTTTACTCCATTTGCCAAATACATTCGCAAGACGGTAAATATAAACCTCTGCACCTGTCTTCGAGGAATATTCCAATAATAGATTTTCCGCTACTCTCTTACTTTTTCCATAAAGATTCTCTTGTTCAGCCTGAATGGAAGAAGTAAAAAGAACTGGCGCTTTGTTTTCATATTGTTTTAGCTTTTTTAATAAATGATCCGTTAAATGGTAGTTCCCCTCTAAAAATTCTTTTTCATTTTTCGGTCTATTCACACCTGCTAGATGAAAAACAAAATCACATTCTTTTGTATACTGATCAAGTAAAGAGGGATCACTTTCTCTTGTGTACTCGAAAATATCGGTAAAGCCTTTATTTTTTAACTCAGCAATCAGATTTTTCCCTATAAATCCCTTAGCTCCTGTAACAAGAATTTTCATCTATTCATTCCACCTTTTATCTGAGTATATGAATTTCACTGTTCCATTTTTTCAACTCATTTCGCACATAATCCAGTTTTAATAATCTCTCTTTTATTTCATCAATGTTTAAAATATGTGTATTATTAGAATTGTATTCTTCTACTTTTGTAAGTTTTTGACTACCTTCAATAAAGTATTTATCGTAATTCAGATTTCTTTGGTCTGCAGGGACCTTAAAAAATCCTCCTAAATCTTCAGCGACAATATATTCTTCTTTTGTCAGAAGTGTTTCATACTGTTTCTCACCATGGCGTGTGCCAATCACTTTGATGTCATTTTCGGCATGAAAAAGTTCTTTTACTGCTTGTGCTAAATCGCCTATTGTACTCGCCGGTGATTTTTGGACAAAGATATCTCCTGCATCCGCGTGGTGAAATGCAAAAACCACTAGTTCTACTGCCTCTTCTAAATTCATCAAAAACCTGGTCATGCTTGGATCTGTCACCGTCAACGGTTGTCCACTTTTAAGTTGCTCGATAAATAAAGGAATGACCGACCCTCGTGATGCCATCACATTCCCATATCTAGTTCCACAAATAAGTGTTTGCTCTGAGTTGACTGTTTTAGATTTTGCTACAAATACTTTTTCCATCATTGCCTTCGAAATGCCCATCGCATTGATCGGGTAGGCTGCTTTATCGGTAGATAGGCATATCACCTTCCGAACACCAAATTCAATGGCCGCTGTTAAAACATGGTCCGTTCCCATTACATTGGTTTTAACGGCTTCAAGTGGAAAAAACTCACAGGATGGTACTTGTTTTAATGCTGCTGCATGGAAAATATAATCGACATTGTGCATGGCATCTTTTACACTCGCTAAATCTCTAATATCTCCTAAATAGAATTTGAGTTTTTCACTTTTATAGATTTTTCTCATATCATCTTGCTTTTTTTCATCTCTAGAAAAAATACGAATTTCTTTTATATCCGTATTTAGAAACCTTCTCATCACTGCATTCCCAAAAGAACCAGTACCCCCTGTGATCAGCAATGTTTTTGCTTTGAACATTTTTAGCCCCCCAACTTGAATATGGATGATTCTAATGATGATAGAAAATTTTCCTTACGAAAATGTTTCGTATAATAAGCGTAGGAATTTTCACCCATCCATTCTTTTTCATGACTTTGACAAAACTTTAGAATCATATTGGCCAATTCTTTTTCATCCTCAGCAGGGCAACAAAATCCACAGTTAGCTTCTTTTATGACACGACTTGTCTCCCCGTTGATGGCGCCAATTATTGGTTTACGAGCAGCCATATAGGACTGTACTTTACCCGGAAGTGTATAGGATATTACCTGGTTATTTTTTAAAGTAATAAGCATCGCATCTGCCATGCTATAAAACTTCGGCATTTCTGTGATAGGCCTTCTGCCATAAAAGATCACATTGGGTAACGTTAATGCTTGGCTCAGTAATTGGCATTCTTCAAGCTTTGAGCCATCTCCAATAATATGAAAAACAATCTCTTGATATTCACGTAATAGATGTGCAGCCTTGATGATGGTTTCTACACTTTGCATGTCACCAATATTACCAGCAAAAACGAAATGGAAACGATTGTGCTCCCTATTTTCTTCCACCTCCAAATACACATCTTCAGCATATTGAGGAAGGTAATCGATTTGATCGATATCCATTTCAAAAGTTGTTTTAAAATAGTCTTTAAACATGCAAGAAGTAACAGCGATAGCATCTACAGAATTATAAATCCACTTCGACATTTTTAAAAATGGTTTATAAACAATCGAATTTTCTCTAATTCCTCCAGCAGATAAACTAGCAGGCCATAAATCTAAACAATAGAGCAAAATTTTCGTTTGATATTTTTTCTTATAAATAATAGCTGGTATACTCATGGTGACAGGGGAAAGCTGGTATACTAAAATTCGATCAAACTTTTCTTTTAATAGCAGTGTTTTGAAAGATGCCGAAAGCGTGAAGCTTAAGTAATTCATGAATAATCGATATTTCCCGCTGCCTCTCCCTATTTCAAAATTGCGGATAACCTTCACCCCATTGATGAGTTCAGTCCTTTTTTTCCCCTTACGATATTCTTTTACCACTATTCCTTCTGGATAATTTGGAAGACCTGTCAAAACGGTCACATCATGTCCTTTTCTTACTAGTGACTCACAAATATCCGTAATTCGAAAGGGCTCTGGATAATAGTATTGGCAAATGACTAGTAATTTCATCAGCCTCTAATCCTCCTTGTTGATTGGTATGAGATGCGGCTTTACCTCTATTCGATCTGTCATTTCGATGTCATTGTTTGCCTGTGTGCTTCCTTCGACAATGCCTTCACGTTTTACAATATATAGGATTGTTTTAAAGAAACATGTCACATCCATCCTAAAGCCCATTCTTTCTACATATTGACCATCTAATCTTGCTTTAACATGGATAGGCAGCTCATCTCTCCCATTAATCTGTGCCCAACCTGTTAAACCTGGTTTCACACTATTAGCGTTATATTTTTCTCGTTCCTCTATTAAATCGTATTGATTCCACAATGCTGGACGTGGACCAATGATACTCATTTGTCCAATCAAAATATTCCAAACCTGAGGTAGCTCATCCAACGAGCTTTTTCTTAAAAATTTTCCTATCCTCGTCATGTATTGATCTGGGTTCTCGAGAAGATGTGTTGGAATATCTTGTGGTGTGTCGATTTTCATTGTTCGAAATTTTAGGATTTTAAATGGCGACTGATGTATGCCCATACGATTTTGCTTAAAAAGGATAGGTCCTTTAGAATCAAGTTTTATCGCTAGTATTAACACGACAAATAAGGGTGATAAAACGATTAAACTGCACGTGGATAATACAAAATCTATCAATCTTTTTATCTTTCCATACATTTCGTTGTTCCCTCCACTTGGCATAACCATTGTTACGAAGAAAAGAAATACCTTATTCCACTGCACAAATATAATTTTCCTACTCTTTACACTCTTTGTTATGGAAATCCGATGCCATACACTTCTCTTTTAGCTGCATTTATCCTTTGTCCAAAGAAATAAATGATTATTTTGATTGAGGGTTTCCTCTTTATCCAATCTCTCTCGACTTAAAAAGGAATGAATGTCGGATCATCGGAGGATTTTAGATGGTTTCCTTTTCATCCTGAGAAAATTCGACTAACTTCATAGCCAGTGACTGAAAAAAGAGAGTTTGTCCCAAAGAATACATATCATCTTCAACGCAAAAATGGAGTCAATCTTTCAAATGATATGGAGTAAAGTTCATGAACTATCCAATATGATCCATAACTACAGGTTGCTTAGCTTTTCCACGGGACATTAAATTTACTTCCTGAATTAACACCGCACGAAGGAGATGAGTATTCATGGACTCAAGCACCCCTCCGCTCCAATCCAT
The DNA here is from genome assembly GCF_007896505.1 of Rummeliibacillus sp. SL167. Classification (NCBI taxonomy): domain Bacteria; kingdom Bacillati; phylum Bacillota; class Bacilli; order Caryophanales; family Caryophanaceae; genus Rummeliibacillus; species Rummeliibacillus sp. SL167. The sequence continues at coordinate 1,174,511 of NZ_VCBM01000001.1, forward strand.
AAATGGAGTGAAAATATTGTGTTCTATACATCTGACATGTGAGTAAATCCTTATGAATCCGATTAAAATGGGGACTTCTTAGTCAGTCCTATAGATAAGTTTGGCCATTGGGTCTGTTGGACAAAAGTAGTAGGACTACATGCATCATATGAAATGGAGTATGCTGTTATTCATGAATTGTTTATTTTTAGTGGGATAGTTTGATGAGTCAAATGGAGAAAGTATGAACAAAAAATAATTGGTTCTTTTACTAAGTGAATGGATGCATTAAAAAATCCCTCATCCACGTTATAGACTGGATAAAGACTTGTGGTATTAAGTCAAGTATAGGATTGATAAAAGCTAGAGAAGAATTTCTAAAAAAGAGCACAAGAAACTAAACTTCAGAAAAAACAAACACTTGTTCTTATTTCTGAAGCTATCTTGAAAGGATATCAAAAGCAGTGGTTAGCTTTTGATTTACACACTCCTTTCTGGCATGTAGAGTTGGTGGTTGCGTAGTAGCACATCCACCAGACGCACTAGTTTTCTCGCAGTTAAGACAAGGGCTCTTTTATGTTTGTATTTCGGAACTTCATCATATTTCTTTAAATAATACGAACGGTAAGTAGCTTCACGAAGTTGTACAGAGTTGGCAGCTTCAACCATGTAATAACGAAGATACTGGTTTCCCGTTCGTGTCAGGGGTGTTCGTTCCGATTCAAAATTTCCAGATTGCGATTTTTTCCAGTAAAGACCGGTATATTTGGCTAATTGGGCTTCATTTTCAAAGCGTTCTATTTGTCCAATTTCCGCGATGATTCCTGCCGCGTATACGATGCCAATGCCTGGAACACTTGTTAAACATTTGGCTTCTGGAATAGCTTCGAATAAGGCGGCAATGCTTTTTTCTAACTCTTTGATTTGCTTTTTCAAGGTTTGAATCAATCGCACATAAGTGGCTAATACAACGTCTACAGAGTCTTGAACAACCTTACCTAGCCGGTAGGAATCACGTATGGCTTTCTTAATGGTTTTCGCTAATTGTTCTGGGTCACTAAAGCGGCCTTTCCCCTTTTTCTGAAGAAGGGTAGCGAGTGATTCCAGTTCCATTTCTACGATTTCGTCCAACGAAAGGGAGTCTGAAAGTATTTCCATCATCGTTGCACCAAAAACAGACGTATTTAACTCTTTCGATAGTGTATTACATTTGTAGTAAAGGTTTTCCAGAAAGTGTTGTTTACATTCTGTTAGTTGGTGAACGAGTTGATATCTGGAGCGTGTTAAACGTTGAAGGGCAACATATTTTTCCTCTTTGATAAGAGACTTATTATAACGCCCAATGCGTAAAAAATCGGCAATTCGAAAAGCATCTATTCTATCGGTCTTATCTTCTTCAAACAATCTTTTATACCGATGGATGGCCTTTGGATTTTGCACGACTACTTCAACATTTAAGTTCTTCAGTTCCTTATCTTCTGCTAGAAACATGGCAGGGTGGAAACTGTAGATGGAAGTAGACTCCATGCCAATGACAATTTTTTCATAATGGTACAACTGCTGAAAATGGAGAACATTTTCCTGAATGGCACTGGCCCCATTCACATCATTTGAAAGACAGATTTCTTTCAAAACGGTGTCATGACTATCAAGAAAACATACATCAAGTTTTTCAGAGCTTACATCAATACCTACGAATAGTTTCATGGAAAGGACCTCCTTTCTTTAGATGATATTTAGAAATAGCTTGGATACTGTGGGATTTCCCTAGAGTCCCAAACATACCACAACCTCGTGTATGAGTATTCAATGATTCCCTTCCCCTAAGCTGCCCTCCCACTACTCTGAGAGGTAAGTGAAGGAAATCGATACAGCTTGTGCGTATGCAGTGCAATATTGGGTCTGGGTCACAGTCTTTCAACGTAGTTAAACTACAGGAGTGAAAAGCATATTCCCGATGGATCCATTTCCATAAATCCATTATCTAAGGAAATCCCCCAGTATCCAAGACGAAAGTTTTCCATCTATCATTTTTGGATGTAGCCCTGAAGATAAAAACTATTCAATTTTCAAGGAACAGTTATTAACTTAAAATTTATTATACGAGTTATTAACTTAAAATTTATTATACGAGGATTGAATAATATGGAGATAAAAGATCTTTTATGTAAATGAAAAAATTCATAGAAAAAAGAAAACCTTTTCTTGATAGAATAAAGTCGCCACAATTCATCCAAAGAAAAGGTTTTTTCTCTATGAATTAGTTTACAACAGAATTTACAGTAGATGATTTATTTGATAATCTCCTAGTTTGATTTATTCTTTATGATAAAAATAAGATCATAATCTAGCAAGTATTTATGAATTATTGTTTTTCTTGAATTTCAATATTGCATTTCCTATTATGATTGCTAATATGAAACTCCATACATAGAAACTTAGCTTATCCGGTAAAAATTTTAATACCCAGATGGCCATCATAATAGTTGAAAGCGTAAGGTAATTTATCTTTTCCTCATATTCAAATTTTTTTAGATTACTTATAAGAATCAGATAGCCAATTGGAGGAGTTACAATGCAGAAAAAAATAAAGTCCCTTTTTTTAAGTACCATGGTAATTTATCTTGCAAATAATCTTCCTTTCTAACAAACGTTTTGTGAAAAATATACTATAAACTCTGCACAATAGCAATAACTTAACAAGCTTCCTATTATTCAGTGTTTAATTGTTTCTTAAATCGGAAGAATCATCATTAATGTTTTTGCAATACCAGTTGCTGCCCAATCGGGTATTCCAGGAATCAATGTTTTTATTCCTCGTACCACTAAATTTTCAGCTGTGTCAGTTACTCCAATAAAATTATCTAGTACTTTTATTAGGGCTACTGTTGTAAAAATTTTGATAATTGTGGAGCGGAAGATAGCAACTCTTAAACTGGCCATGTCCTGTGGGTACTTGCGCCTTCTATGTAGAAGAAGTTCTGGAGTAACGTCGTGTGAATATTAATGTCCATATTTATAGGAAATGTTCGTGTTTCTATCTAGATTCTGCATCATGAAATTAACTCGATTCACTAGCGTCGTATTAAAATAACTCAACATCCTGATTACAACTGAATTTTCTGTAATATATTCCATGAATAAAAAAATCCTTTATAATGGTTGGACGGTAGTAAACCATCCAAATCCAAAATAAAAGACAAACAAATGGGTAAGTTTACACGAAAAACATCATTTGAACAATGGTTCTCACCCAATTCCTCCACAAAACTGGAGGAATTGGTGGTAGCCTATCCATTAAATTACTGTGCTAGAACCACTTGGGGTCTATGAGGATTCAACGGTATTGTCCTATGAAATGATTCTAATGGGAACCACACAAAATCATGCAGAAAATGCTTTTCAGCTCATCAAAGTACTGGATTTAAAAGACAACAAGTTACATTTGATCATCAATCAGTTTGACTTAAGGGCAGACGAAATAGCTGAATGGTACAAATCACGTTGTGCTATCGAATTGTTTTTTAAATGGATGAAACAACATCTGAATGTCAAAAAGTTTTACAGTCACAGCGAACAAGGGGTTCATCATCAAGTGTACATTGCAATGATCGTCTACTGTTTAAACGTACTAGCTTAGCTCAACACGAATAGTTCACGAACCTACTTACAAATCAGTCGTTGGCTAAAGGCAGCCCCTTGGAAACCAGCATGTACTTGGATTCGAAAAATCAAAGGAAGTGCCATTCCATAATGGCTTCCTTATTCCTGTCGCTCTCGTCAAAGGCTATAGTAAAAAAATGGATATTTACTACTTTTGTTTAAGATCTTCGTTTTTCTTCTAGAATGGGAAAATGAAAAAACAGAAAATTTAGTTAAAATTTATGCAACACTAGTGACTAACTATTATATTATTATTTCGTTATTTGTGTTTAAGTAGTAAAATAGTTTAAATTGAAGTTTACTAATTATTAATTATATAAAAACCAATAATCCTCATAGACGCCATCTATAAGCATTTATGAGGATGAGTTCAAATTGTTGTACGTTATAGGTAGTTACTTTTTTATATATGCAATAGCATTTAATTCAGCATCATAGCTTTTATCACTGTTACCCAATTTAAAGTCGATACTAGGGGCACTACCATACTGAAGTGTGAATCCGTTAATCGTTATTGCTTTATTATCTATTTGATGTGTGTAAGCCCCCTTAATATTTACTGTACTATAATCATAATTTTTATTTGCAAAAGTAAAATTAAACCAAGAATTATTTCTTAAAGCAACTAGATAGCAATATTTTCCTCCATACGTATAATCATCTTTTAAATTTTGTACTAGCGCAGCTCCGGAAAATGAAGAATTTACCCAATTTCCACTACCAGCCGAATATTGAATAGTATCAGAGTCATAATTTGGAAACCAATTACCGTATGAATCTTGTGCATCTGATTTATAATATTGTGTTCCGCCTCTTTTAGTGTGATCCACGTTCCAATAACTTGGATATCTAATTGAAGCACCTATAACATCCATTTTCCTTGTTTTAGGTATGATTTTCCACTCTAAAGTAGTATTTGAACGATATTTTCCAGTTGATAATTTTGAAATTTTTACTGTTAATTTTTTATAGCTTGTAGAATCGACTCCTGTTTCAGTTCCAAAAGTCGAAATCCCACTTGAGATTGTAATTTTTTAAATTCTTCAACCTCTTTATCCATCTCTTCTTTAGTTAATTCTGTATTTACAAATTTTATCGGTTTGTCGTTAGAGAAGCCAGCAGTGCCTTTATCGTACACAGCAGAAGTTTTGATGTACTTAACAGTTTCTGAAACTTCTGTCGCTTGAATATCTTTATTTAAATCAAAGGCCTATTGGCTCATGATTTGAATATCTAAAGGTTCAAACCCCTGAGAAATCAGATTATTATACTGTTCTTTATTAATTTTAATTCCATTGTCATTAACATAACTCCAATTCGGATCATCTTTAGTTAAAGTTGATTCTGCTGAGACAGTAATTCCAAAATTACCAAGAAAAAGACTACAACAAATAAGTATGACACTTATTGATGCTAATATTTTTTTCAAGTTCATCTCTCCCAATCTATATTCATAATGAAACTACTTAAACTATCAAAATTATTTATTAATGTTTGTAAAGAATTATTTAATTTAACTAATTCAAAGCAAATAAAAATCATAGTACAACACATCACGATTAAAACTATCGAAATAATCACGGCTAAAATTATAAGGTCTCTTTTTTTCATAAATAAAAAATACTCCTTTTAAATTTTGGAAAATCATGGTTCAATTACGAAAGTCATCATCAATATCTCCTCCTAGTCTTAGATAGTCTATGCCAGTATGGATACGCCCAAATATTTGTTAGTTGGATCGTTTCCGTTATCCATAGGGATGATCTGCGTATTTACATTTTACCTATTTTTATCTTAATTTACAATTAAATAGAATATGAATAAGAGAATTTTTAAACGAGGGGAATCAATAAACTCTTTCTCCAAAATTTCCACCATTTAATTTTTTTCCATTATTCAAGTTGAATGTAGTATAGATGTATGGACACACTCGAGTTAAATTAATATGATAGAACAAACGAGAGGACGTGTCCAAATATGAAAGCAAAAAAACTGGATTGATTTCTATCAGTACCTCGTGAAGCTATTCAGCGAGCTCCCCAATTTACCAATCTATCATTAGCCAGAACTTTTAAATGATTACATGCCTTAGTCAAAAAACATCCAAGCGACTTGTGCAAAATAGTCAACTATCCGAAAAAAATTTCAGATAGTTGGCTATTCATCGAGCGTACCGAAAAGGTATTTTTTATATTTCGGGCTTACGGAACATACAAATCTGAATATTGATATCCATATTTATAGGGAACGTTCGTGTTTTCATCTAGATTCTGCATGATGAAATGAACCCGATTATAAAAAAATAAGTTTTCTAGCGATAAGTTGCTCATATAATGATGCTAATGGCAGGCCGACTACATTTAAATAATCTCCTTCAATTCGATCAATCAAAAAAATACCATCCGTTTGGATCCCATATCCACCCGCTTTGTCAAATGGGTCGCCGGTTGCTACATAAGCTTCTAATAGTTCATCCGAAACATTTTTGAAAATCACCTTTGTCGTCTCCACAAAAGTTGTTTCTATGCCGTTTTCATCAATAATAGCAACAGCTGTTAACACTTGATGAGATGTACCTAGGAGTGAGCGAAGATGAGATATAGCTTCATCATGACTTGTTGGTTTATGAAGTAATTGATGATCTTTCACAACAATTGTATCTGCCCCAATAATGACGCTTCCAGGTGATTTTTCCCTAACATCTCGCGCTTTTAATAAGGCTACCTCTGTGACATATTGTGATGCTTCAGATGCTTGGACACTTGTTTCTTCTACATCAGATGTCACGATTTCAAACGGTATGTGGAATCGAGCAAAAATTTCCTTTCGACGTGGCGATGCAGATGCCAAAACAAATGATTTTGTTGTATGAAATTGCATTCCTTTCACTCCTCGTTTATTATTGTGATATTGATTTAAATATCCAAGCATGTTGATTAGGGAAAAAACAGGTGATAGATTGGGCATAATTCTAAAAAACCATGTATTTTTAGCTCCATTTATGTAGCTCCTTGTTGCGGCTAGCTCGTTTCCTTCATTCAATGAATATACTTCGTTGAAGACAATCCAATGTCCCGCGGAAAAAGCGAATATATCCTGTGAGAGCAAACAAATCCTCCGAAAGAGCGAATAAACTTTCGGAAAGAGCAAACAAATCCTCCGAGAGAGCGAATAATCAAACGAAAGGAGCCAATAAATCCTCGTAAAAAGCGAACAGTTTGTGGGAAACTAGATAATCAACCCATTTGATTAATATCGCATATAATAGTTAATAATTATATACCAAAAGCGACAAGCGCGCTGCTTTTTTGTTAGCTTAGCTGACCGATAATTATAAGTAAGTTTATCCACCCATGCTAGATTTTTGGTGAGCCCACGCAATGCGTCACCATGTGTTGTCAAGCAATAATTACAGCAATTTGTAGAGAATACAACAAGCCCCATCATTTCCTTATCAATATTGCTCAAATAACAAGTTTATGGGTCGAACAAAGACTGTTTAAATGCCAAAAATCCTTTATATTGTTGTGCATTCAATGGTAAGACCTTAAATCAATTACGCCTCCAGCGTAATTGATTTCGGATTTTTTCGAGCTTGCTCGAAAAGCTCCCCTTCAAAATCCGTGACATCCGCCGGAGGCTTTATCTTGATTCAGCAGACATTTGTACACCCGCTGAACAAGGAAAAACAAGCATTCATCTCAGCACCTATTGAGGGTGAGAGTCTTCTGCTGAATCAAGATAAATGATTGAAAAAACCTTGTTGTTCTTCTTGTGCCTTAATCGCTTCATTGAATTCTTGTTGTAATTCTTCTAGTATATCCGCTTCATTCGGCGGTTCTAAATAAGAATATTTTTCTTCTGTCATTCGAATCTCTTCTCCCTTCCATGCAATTGTAAAACGACCTGTCCAAAAATCTGTTAAATCTGAATTTTGATATGGCAACTTACCACCTGTTCATGCGGGGCATAGTGAAACTTCTCCCAGGAGGATTTTTTCTCCCCCTAGGTGTTAGTTGAACCAGTCGGGCTTTAACAGGCAGTTGGCTTCTCTTACTGCCTGTTAAAGTAGGACAAATTTCTATTTCAATCGTGTTTTCAATTTTTCACAGATACGATTGCCCACTTGCTCAGTCGTTGCATGTCCACCGAGATATGGCGTTACAAATTTTTCTTGAATGACTTCTTCCAATGACATCGATGAGCGTAAAAGGGGTACCACAAATACCGAATCCACCAACTAATAGACGATCTCCGTTTTGGAAATTGTAAGAAGTGCAATCATTACATTTACGATAAAAGAAAGATTTACAGCTTGAACATAGTCACCGCTATACTTACTGAGTCCAATATTAAGCAATAGGATACCGACAGCCGTCCCTGTCACTTGTCCAAAATTTCTTATCGTTGCAATTAGACTGCCAGCAATTCCAGACTGAGATGGTGGAAGACTCTCGATTACTGAAACATTATTAGGTGAAGCAAATAGTGAAAACCCGATCCCAAGAATCAGCATGACAACAACAATTTGATGGGGAGTTGTTGTGCTATCGAATTGACTTATTAGTAATAAATCTAATGCAATAATAGCCATTCCGATTAATGCAGGAATAAGGGTACCAATTTTATCTGCTAACCAACCACTTAATGGTGAGGCAATAATCATGACAATTGCTTGTGGGGTCATTAATAACCCGATATAAAACACTGGAAGCTTTAAAACATGGCTTAAGTACAATGGCAGTAATACATAAGTTGACATCATTAAAAAATAGTAAAAAAAGGTAGCGATAATTCCAATGGTAAACACGTGTGTTGATTAACCAAAATTATACAGTTTCATCATAAACCAAACGATGCCTTTCGATGATTTCTTTGAGTGTCAGCCGCCATTCAAAAGGCAAAGCATCACAAAGAAGCAATCGCTGAAATCCTGTGAGTGACAAGGGTTTTCGGTTGATTTGTTTACGAACTTGAACGTACAACCATTTCAATAAAACATACGCAATGAGCGCTGCGAATAGTTGGTTGAACACCGCATTTTTCGTCGTGCCAAACAACACAGGTACGTTTAAATTTTGTTTGATCCAGCGGAAAAACGTTTCAATCGCCCAACGAGACTTGTACATATTGGCTATTTCTTCCGCCGTGACATTCATCAAACTCGTCACCACACGCATTTCTTTTCCTTCATAATCCGTAAATTGAACGACACGATGACGCTTTTGTGTTTGTTTTTGTGATGTACCGATGATGCATGTGAAATCAGCCGTCACGTTAGAACTATTGGTACGACTGCCTTTGAGTGATTTTTTACGACTAAATTGTATGTTGTCTTTCAAACGAAAAACAAAATCTTGCCCGTCTTTTACGTACGAATCCACTTTATCAATCGAAAAATAAGCGCGGTCTCCGACAAGAATAAAGCGCTTGTCTTCGAGTTGTTTACCTATGGGTCCATCATGCTTTAAGCCTGTTGTTTCAACGATTTGAAGAGGCATACCGGTTTCATTCGAGAAGCTAACGTGCAATTTAATGCCGGAACGTTCACCGTGATAAACCGCCCACGGTAAGCGTGTCTTCCCCACCGTAATCGTTGTGGAATCAATGGACAAAAGGGTTTTCGGCATCTTCAAAGACCGTTGTGTAGCACGATTCAACTTCCCAATGAGGACTTCAAAAATGCGCTTGATGATGGCATAATCGAGCGCCTTCATATGCTTAGAAAGGGACGAATGGTCGACGGAAACTAATCCAAAGCTGGCACCTACATCAGCCGAATGTCGTAAGCTTTTCCACTCATTCGCCGCAGCTGCGACAAGATATGAAAGGAGTGTAGAAACGGTGCATTTGCGCGCTGTCTCTGCATAGTTAAATTCTTTTAAAATGGATTGTAGCTCGGTTTCTGAAAGAAAGTTTTGAATCATATTTTGGAACATGGTATGCTTGTTCATAAGAGATTCCTCGTTTCGTAAATGTTTGGTCGTACTTACATTTTACAAGAGGAATCTCTCTTTTTGTCTATATTTAATTGGAATAAAATAGATAATCAACACACCTGAATGGTAAACTTTCTATTTTTGAAAAATTTTAAATTGATCATCGGATTATCTGCCGATTTTTCCCTACGTACAAAAATAATCCATGCTAGCACTGATATAATTAATAATGATAATCCACCTAAACTGCTCCATCCTATTGTTTTTTCATTTGAAATGAAAAACAATAACGTGCTCATTGCTAGGAAAAATAACAATGCACCACTTAAATCAAATTGCAATTTTTGCTTTTTTTCTGAATCAAAGGAAGGTAAGAAAAATATTGATCCTAAAATTGAAATAATCCCTAATGGAATATTAATCAGAAAAATAGAGCGCCATCCAAATTGTGAGATGAAAAAACCGCCTAAAGAAGGACCAATAATTGTACCAGCTGCTACGACCGCTCCAATCATTCCTAAAGCTTTTCCCCTATTTCCCCTTTGAAAAATATTCGCTACAATTCCCATCACATTCCCCATAATCATCGCCGCTCCTACAGCTTGAATGCAACGAGATACAATCAAAAAAAGAAGATTGAAGGCTAATGCACTGAGTGTTGACCCAATGATGAATATGACTATACCGAATAGAAAAAAACGTTTTCTTCCTTTTTGATCTGATAAACTTCCTATGAAAGGAAGAATGCCAGTAATCAACAACAAATAGGCTACAATAACCCACTGTACTTGTTCTATAGAAACATGAAATGTCTTTTGTAATGTCGGTAACGCAACATTAATAATACTGCTATCAATATTTACCATAAATGTGCCTATTGTAACAAAGATAAAAATGATCCAAGGATTTACTGAATGAGTAGTTATTTTTTCATTCATTTCCATCACCTTTTTGTCCTTCTTCATATTTTTCTATAAAATAATCGAGCATTTGTTTTCTTCCAAGGATGTCTTCATACCATTTATCTAATTCTTGAAGACCTGACTCATTGATTTCATATATTCTCTTAGGACGCCCCTCGCCTTCTGTGATCCACTCAGAGGAAACAAAACCCTCCTCCTCTAATTCTCGTAAAACTCTATAAATCCCACCTCCATCTACCTGCATAGATTTCGGTTTAATCGTCTGAAAAATTTCTAATATTTGGCTGCCATATAATTTTTGCTTTCTTAAAAAAAGTAATATGAATGCAGGTAGATGGCGAGATTGCTTTCGATTCAAATGTTTGGACAAAACAATCACTCCTTTAAAATGTTAATAGCATTATAATGTTAATAACACTATAATGCAAAAAACATGTTCAAATCATTTTTTACTTATATTGTTTGATGACAAATTGTACATTAAGAGTTACACCTAAATTCCAGCATAAAGGTGCCTATAAAGTGAAACTTCCATCAGTGGAGGCTTTCTTCATCCCCACTGAAATAGAGGAACGGAAGTGAAAAACGCCACGTCCTGTGGCAACACCTGAGTGACCAACATTCTGTTCGCCCGGAACCAATCGGGCGCATGCGGCAGTTGATCCCCCACCTATCTTTCTCATTTCTCTCTAAACCTTATGGTAGAGGTCTTACTGCCCGTTAAAGCAGGATAAAAACATCGTATAAAATAAATTTCCACTCCAATATTTAAACGTGGAAATCATTTGATTAGATTTATTTTTCTTGTGGGGGACTTTTTGTGAGACTCTTCTCCCAAAAGTGTGATAGAATCTTTATTGAATCGAATACAATGCTTACAGAGCAGGAGAGGTACTAGAACAACCCTCTATAAAAAACTAGGGATAACTATATCTTTAGGGTATAGTTTTTTTATTTTTCTAGCATTCTCCTTTTTAGAACGGCAGGAGGAGATGAAAAAATGAATTTTCTATAGAGTAAAGGATGATTACATCAATTACGCCTCCAGCGTAATTGTTATTCAAAACATTGACTTTTAAGTACATGGATGAGCGCATTCGTTTTATCCCATAGATCAACGACCATTTATCATGTACTTCATTTTTTAAAAGGAGACTTTTCAATGAGAATCATCTTATATCTTGCTGCAATTGTTTTAGCAAATGTTATTACAGCAAAGTTTGCACCACTTCAATTGGGTGTCTTTATTATCCCTTACGGTTCTTTTCTAATTGGAGCTACGTTCATTTTACGTGATCTTGTACAAAACAAATATGGTAAAAAAAATACCTATCTTTTCATTGGTCTTGCGTTATTCTTATCCGCGATTTCTAGCTATGTTCTAGGCGATACACTGTGGATTGTTTTCGCAAGTGCCATTAGTTTTGCAGTTTCCGAAACAACAGATACTGAAATATATTCAAGATTAAAGACATCCATCAACTTACGGATCTTATATAGTGGTATATTTGGAGGGATTTTGGACTCTTCTATTTTCGTCATTGTTGGTCTATCCCCAATTGGTGCAGGCATGGTTCCATGGGACGCTGTTTGGATGGCGATCTTGGGACAACTTATGATCAAAATTGGCATGCAATTCTTAGGAGTACTTGTTCTTCGTTTGACCAATTTCTCCAAAATAGAATGGGCAAATTAAATCAGGAGATGAATGATAGTGTTAAGAGATGAAAAAGCAATCGTCGTATTTAGTGGTGGACAAGATAGCACGACTTGCTTATTTTGGGCATTACAAACTTTTAAAGAAGTAGAGGCTGTTACATTCAATTATCAGCAACGACATGTAGCTGAAATCGAATGTGCAAAAGAAATCGCAAAAGAATTGAATGTGAAACACCATATTTTAGATATGTCCTTACTCAATCAGTTAGCACCTAATGCGCTTACTCGGGATGATATTGAGGTCAAAGCAGGAGAAAATGGTGAATTACCCTCAACTTTTGTTCCTGGACGAAACTTGTTATTCTTATCATTTGCTGGTATTTTAGCGAATCAAGTAGGAGCCAAACATCTTATTACAGGGGTATGCGAAACTGATTTCAGTGGCTATCCTGACTGCAGAGATAACTTTATCAAGTCATTGAATGTGACATTAAATCTGGCAATGGATGAACATCTTGTCATCCACACACCGTTAATGTGGCTGGATAAAGCAGAAACTTGGAAAATGGCCGATGAGATGGGAAAATTGGAGTATGTTCGTACGAAGACTTTAACATGCTACAATGGTATTAAAGGCGATGGTTGTGGAACATGCCCAGCGTGTCAGTTGCGCTCAAACGGTTATCAAAAATATATGAAAATGAAGAAAAAAGAAAAGACGCTATTTTAAAGGGGTTTCTGGCAATAAGCGAAAATGCCTAGCATCAAAATACTCTGAATGAAGAGAAAAAATCTGCTCATATCTAACTAGTAGAATGAGCAGATTTTTTTTAATTGATTAAGGATTATTTTACGAAACAGGATTTTTAGAGAATCCTGTTTTTTTATATTTGAAACATCAATGGAATACAATCGTTTTATTGTCTTCCACGATAATCCGATTTTCTATATGCCATTTGACAGCTTTTACTAAGACGCGACGTTCGATTTGCGCACCGATTTTTTTCAACTGTTCTGCATTATCACGGTGATCTACACGTTCTACATCTTGTTCAATGATTGGACCTTCGTCTAAATCATTCGTTACATAATGGGATGTGGCACCGATTAATTTAACACCTCGCGCAAATGCACGTTGATATGGATTTGCTCCAATAAAAGCTGGTAAAAATGAATGGTGAATATTAATGATGCGATTTTTAAAGTGATCGACAAACTCGGGGGTTAAAATTTGCATATAGCGTGCTAAAATTAAAACATCCACATTATATTCTTCCACTAATCGAATTTGTTCTTTTTCTACTTGCTCGCGAATATTTTTATTGGCAGGAATATAATAGAATGGGATGCCTAATGCTTCAACCATCGGACGCGCCGTTTCATGATTGCTAATAACGAGTGCAATATCCATCTCTAAATCGCCATTTTGCCATTCCCATAAAAGTTCTAACAAACAATGTGGTTCTTTTGATACAAAAATGGCAGAACGTTGACGGACATTTCGATAGTAAAAATGATATTCCATTTGGTAATCTTCTGCGATTCTTTCAAATTCCTTTTCCATTTCTACAGCTTTTGCTGGCAAATTGTCACAGTGATATTCAATGCGAATAAAAAACGTACCGTTCTCTGGATCTGTTGAAAATTGGCTAGACTCAATAATATTGGCATTGTGATTATGTAAAAAAGAAGATAATACCGATACGATACCAGGTTTATCCGGACATTTTACTAACAGGCGTGCTCGATTTTCTAATCTATTCGAATGATTTTCTAACTTTTCATTATGTTCAAGTTTATTCGTCATCTAAGTACATCTCCCAGTTTCAATATACCTTAAATTATCAAATAATTTCAGTGAATATTCAAGTTTTTTCTTTTCACAATGACAGTTATTCATTTCTTTTTATTATTATCTTTCATAGGCGTGTTGATTAGCCTGTCTTACTTGTAAAAACAGGAAGAATTCGTTGGTTTCCAGCTACGACTTGCTCGCTTTCCTGCGGGGAGAGAAGCATGCCGCAGTGAAAATCTATATAAATGGAGCAAAGAATCCATATTTTTGAAGGATTATGTCAAATATATTTCCTGATTTCTGCCCAATCAACACGCTTGGCATGGTTATTCACCTGTACGAAATGAAAAGCAGTTGGATATACTTGTATGAAGACACATTTATCCTATTGAGGGAAAGAAGCGTGAACGATGAATCATTCATTTCATTACGATCCTTTTCAAAATCTGCAAGAAAAAAATATGACTTTCGAAGATGTTTTTCAATATATAGCCAATTTTATGCATCAAAATCCAAAGGGACAATATCGTTTAATTATTGGAACCGATTCACAAGTTCATAAAACGTATACCATATTTATCACAGGTATAGTTATTTTGCGGGAAGGAGATGGCGTGTGGGCTTGTATAAGGAGAGTCATTGTACCTCGAAAAATGTTGCATCTACATGAAAGAATTTCATTGGAACTTTCATTTACAGAAGAAGTTGTTTCCATGTTTACAGAAGAAAAAAAGAAAGAGTTAATTGACATTGTTTTGCCCTATATATATGATGGTTCAACTTTTGCAATGGAAGGACATATCGATATAGGAGCTGGAAACCGCAACAAAACGCGAGAATTTGTGAATGAAATGGTTACTAGGATAAAATCTATTGGAGTGGAACCAAAGATTAAGCCCGATGCTTTCGTCGCTTCAAGCTACGCCAATCACTTTACAAAATAGCATGGCATAAAATGGAACTTTTATAAAAGGAAAACACTGATGAAGAATAACGATATTCTGATTTTCATTTTCTAACGAATCTCAAATGACCGCAACTAATGAAAAATCCATCCAGCAATATACACGCTGAATGGATTCTTTTATTCATCTCACATGAATAGACAGTTTATACAATTTAAAACACAAGTAAAAAACAACTACAGGCGTGTTGATTATCCCATTTAATCCATAAAAATAGGGGGATTCGTTGATTTCCGCTCCGGCTTGCTCGCTTTCCTGCGGGCGAATGCTGAGCCTCCTCGCTACGCTACGGGGTCTCATCTATTCGCTTTTCCCGTGGGAGTCGAGCAAGCCGCAGCGAAGATCTATATAAATGGTCTTAAAAATACAGAGTTTTTCAGAACTATGCCAAACAGACACCCCTAATTTTGTCAAATCAACACGCGTGAAACAACTATCTATTTATAAAGAACTTCTGCACTGAATGAAAAAAACACCACTGTGTCAAGCTTCTTTATAGTACCTTTCCTAAAAATGCTTTTGTTCTTTCGTTTTGCGTATGGCCAAATACTTCTTCTGGATGACCTTCCTCGACAATATAGCCACCATCCATGAATATGACACGGTCTGCTACTTCACGGGCAAATCCCATTTCATGTGTGACAATCACCATCGTCATTCCTTCTTCAGCTAATTGCTTCATAACATCCAACACTTCCTTGACCATCTCAGGATCAAGAGCGGATGTTGGTTCATCAAATAGCATAACTTTAGGTTTCATCGCAAGAGCTCGTGCAATCGCCACACGTTGTTGTTGCCCCCCAGAAAGCTGATCAGGATAATTATAAGCTTTTTCCCGCAGTCCAACTTTATCCAATAGTTCCAACGCTAATTTTTCCGCATCTTTTTTAGCCATTTTGCGAACTTGAATAGGTGCCATTGTGATATTCTCAATAACCGTCATATGAGGAAAAAGATTGAACTGTTGAAAAACCATCCCTACTTCTGTACGGATTTCATTGATATTCGTTTTTGGATCATTTACTTTAACATCGTCTATGTAAATTTCACCATCTGTCATTTCTTCTAATAAGTTAATACATCTTAGAAATGTACTTTTTCCTGATCCAGAAGGTCCAATCACACAAACTACTTCTTTTTCTTGAACTTCATAATCAATACCTTTTAAAACTTCAAGATTTCCAAAACTTTTGTGTAGGTTTTTAATCTTTATCATACCGCATCCTGCCCTTCGTCATTGTTTTGCGGATGATCTAGCTTTCTTGAACGTCTTTTTCTTGGATTATAATGATTGCTAAAACGTTTTTCAATGTAAGCAACAAGCTTTGTTACAATATAAGTTAAAATTAAGTATAATGCTGCTGCCACTAAATAAGGCTCCCAGAAACGTTGATAAGCACCTACTACCACTTTACTTGCATACAGAATATCGTTAGCAGCGATAACCGTTACAAGTGATGAATCTTTTAATAATGCAATAAACTCGTTACCTAATGGGGGAATCATGCGTCGGAACGCCTGTGGTAAAATAACTTTTACCATTGCCTTGTTATGTGTTAAGCCTAATGAACGTGCCGCCTCCATTTGACCTTTATCAATGGACTGTATTCCCGCACGAATAATTTCTGCAACATATGCAGCACTATTTAGAATAAGCGCAGTAATACCTGATACCATATATCCATAGGACTGTCCAAAAATAGAAGGAATCACTGCTAAATGAATGATTAAAATTTGAACAAGCATTGGCGTCCCGCGAAATAAATCAACGTATATTTTCGATGGCCAATAAATCCATTTACTTTTCGATGTTTTACCAAGACCTAATAAGATTCCTAGTATAAGACCACCCAAATAACCACAAATGGTTAAAGAAACGGTTACCCAGATCCCACGTAAAAATAAGTCACGGTAGTTCCAGACTATATCCCAGCGTAAATCAAAGAAGTTCATCTGGTATACCCCCAATCAATTATTTAAGTTCTTGGCTTGTAATTTTAGCTAGTTTGCCATTTTCTTTCATTTTCTTTAGTCCTTCATTTAGGACATCCAATACCTCTTTATTGCCCTTTTTCACCATAAAGCCATAGTATTCTTTTTCAAATGCATCATCTTCCACTGTTTTCAATTTAGCATCCGGATTATTTTTCAAGTATTCGATGACAACAGCATTATCCCCGATTGCAGCATCAACTGAACCATTGATCACTTCTTGGAATGCAAGCGGTTGGTTTTCATAAGCTTTAATTTTTGGACTTGTTTTTCCTTGTAATTTTTGCGCAGCAATATGACCTGTTGTATTAATTTGAACAGCAATTTTTTTATCTTTTAAATCTTGAAGTGATTTCACTTTTGAGTCTTTTTTAACAACGATTAGCTGAGTCGCTTCATAGTACGGTTCTGTAAAATCATATGTTTCTTTTCGTTCATCTGTAATCGTAATACCAGATGCACCTAAATCGATTTCACCATTCGTTACTTGTTGGAAAACAGGTTCCCAGCCAATATTCTTCACTTCGAATTCCTTACCTGTTTCTTCTCCAATAGCTTTTAAAACATCAACATCAATTCCGACAACTTTACCGTTATCATCCATTGATTCAAATGGCGCAAATGTTGCTTCAGTTCCTGCTATTAGTTTCTCTTTTTTATTCGAGTCTTTACTTGAAGAATCCTTCGCCCCATCAGAGCCACAAGCTGCTAAAATCATTGAAACAGCCATCACCAACATTAGCATTGATAATAATTTTTTTCTTTTCCCCATAAAATGGACCCCCTATGTGTTATCACTCTATTAATATAAAATTATTAAGCTAGATCAACTATCACTTATCACTAGTAAGTCCAATTATATAAAATTAAAAATAGTAAAACAATATTTATTTTTTTGATAAATCAAAACTTCACATAGTTGGGTATTCTCTTTCTCACATTGTATGTTAGTTGTACAAATCGGGTTTTTACCAATATCTGATTCTCTACTTATTTTCTTCTAAATGTTAGAAATCTTTCTACCTGGCAATACACGATAAATAGAACAGGTGTGTTGATTATCCAATTTTGCCCATAAGGATAGAGAGAATTCGTTGATTTCCGTTGCGGATTGCTCGTTCTTCACTTGTCTTCCATTTCCATTACAAATAACATATATGACTATTATTACTCAAATTCCAATTTTCTCTTACATATTCACATAAGTATTTCAAGAAAAAGCCAACGAAAACTTTATGGTTTACGTTGGCTCTTATATAATATCAATATATGAATGAGATAACGCCATCCTTGATGAATGTTCTTCTAAATTAACCCTTTTTCGATTAAAATTTTCGATAGTTTCTCAACGCATTCTTCAATTGAATACTTTTCGGTATTCAAGGCGATTTCCGGGTTTTCTGGGGCTTCATAAGGCGCTGTAAGTCCTGTGAAATTTGGTATTTCTGCATTTCGTGCTTTCTTGTATAAACCTTTTGGATCTCGTTTTTCACATTCTTCTAAGGAACATTCGATGTAAACTTCAAGAAACTCCCCATCTTCTACAAGATTTCGCACTACTTCTCGATCTTCTCGAAATGGAGAGATAAATGCAGTGATCACAATTTGACCACTATCAACGAATAATTTTGATACTTCTCCAATACGGCGAATATTTTCTTTTCGATCCGTATCTGTAAATCCTAAATCATTGTTCAAACCATGACGAATATTATCACCATCTAAAACATACGTTTGTAAACCCCGATCGAATAGTTTGCGTGCGAATGTATTTGCAATGGTAGACTTTCCCGATGCAGAAAGACCCGTAAACCATAGGATGAAGCTTCCATGTTTATTTTTCTTACGGCGTTCTTCTTTCGCAATTGACGCCTCATGCCAAACAATATTCGAACTCATTACTTTCCCTCCATTAAATAGATACTTCTTGTTTTAACCCTCTGATCAATACTTCCACCACTTCTTTACGGCTAAATGTGCTTGGAGGTACTTCTCCGTTTCTTAACATTTCACGTACTTTCGTTCCAGATAAAATAATACGGCTTTTCTCATCATGCGGACATGTTTTAGTTGTAGCCATTCCTTCGCATTCCGTACAATAAAAACTATGTTCAAATTTTAACGGTTGAATGCCAATTTCCTCTGGTGTAAATTGATCGAATAATTTTTGGGCTTCATATGTACCATAATAGTTACCTACTCCAGCATGGTCACGACCAACAATAAAATGTGTACACCCATAATTTTTCCGAACTAATGCATGAAATATGGCTTCACGTGGTCCAGCATATCTCATAGCAGCCAAAAATACGCCTAATTGAACTCGTTCTTTTGGATAATATT
The DNA here is from genome assembly GCF_007896505.1 of Rummeliibacillus sp. SL167. Lineage (NCBI taxonomy): Bacteria > Bacillati > Bacillota > Bacilli > Caryophanales > Caryophanaceae > Rummeliibacillus > Rummeliibacillus sp. SL167. The sequence goes on from NZ_VCBM01000001.1 coordinate 1,193,769, forward strand.
TATCTAATAATACTTCATAACTTTCCATACGTATGGAAGCTGGGATATCGTCTGATTTGGTTTCACCAACAAGTGGATTTAAAAATAAGCCGTCAACAATTTCCAACGCTGTCTTTTGAATATATTCATGTGCACGGTGGACAGGGTTGCGTGTTTGGAAACCCACAATTGTTTTCCAGCCTTTTTCTTCAAATAAGGCACGTGTTTCTTGCGGCTCAAATGTATAAATAGGAAATTGTTTAGGGGATTTTTTGATTAACGTGATTTTTCCACCAACATACGTGTTAGGACGACTATAAAGTCTTTTAACGCCTGGATGTGCTTCATCTGAAGTACCATAAACGTTTGTCGCCTCTTTCTCTTTATCAGGTGTATAAATATCTGCTATATCGATAGTGCCATATACTTCTCCATCATATAGCAATTTTGCTTGTTCGCCGATTTTTAAAGTTGCTGCTTTTTCTTCAGTTACTGGTAATGTAATTGGAATACTCCATACTATTCCAGTTGATAATCTCATATTTTTGACAACAGACTCATAATCATCTTTCGTTAAGAAACCTTCGATTGGACTGTAGGCACCAACACCTATCAGTTCTAAATCACTGAAAGAAATCGCATCAAGATCAATTTCTTGTTGAATCTTTGTAATGTCTTTTAATGGTTCATAGCGTTGAATTAGTTGACCACCGTGTGGTTGAATACTCATATTTTCTTTCCCTCCGTCATAATTGATGCTATTTTAGCTGATCAATTCATGTTCATGCTGTTCACTTTTTTAGCTTTCGGTATGTAAGCCACATTCCGTTTTAGTCATCCCTTGCCATCTTCCTGCACGTAGATCTTCCATGGAGAAGACCGGCTTTGTACAATATTCACACCCAATGCTTGGATATCCTTGATCGTGTAGTGGGTTATAGGTTAATTCATGTTTTGACACATAGCGCCAAACATCTTTCCATGTCCAATGAATCAGTGGACAGATTTTAATAGAATGAAAACGATTGTCTTTATTGATAAATTCAACGTTTTTTCTCGTTTCTGATTGGTCACGTCGTAAACCTGAGATCCAAGCTTTTGATCCTGTTAAAACTTCATTTAACGGATCCAGTTTACGAATTTGGCAGCACTGATTTGGATTACGCTCCCATAATTTATCACCAAATTGTTCCTTTTGTTGTTCTAATGTGATCGCTGGTTTTTTTAGCACGATATGAAGTGATGGATATTTTTCACGTACACGGTCAATCGTTTCATAAGTTTCTTTAAAATGAACATCTGTATCAAGAAAGACAATTTGTGCATCGGGCTGAACTTTAGAGATTAAATCAATTAACACAATTCCTTCAATACCAAAGCTGCAAGAATAGACGATATCTTTACCATAATGTTGGTAGCTCCACTGAAGGACGTTCAATGCCCCCTTATAGATGTCATCTACATCAAATGACAGGTCCTTCCGATCTTCCCAAGTATCATATGTCAGCATTGTTGTCTCCCTCCTATATGACAAAATCTTCTGGAATAAATACTTTCATTTCTTTTGGTCGTACATATACGAATTCGCCGACAGATAAATTGAGCTGTTCGTATTCCTCTTTTGTAAGTTCTACTTCTACATATTCATCCATATTTTCACGCTTTAATTCCACATACCAAACCGGACCAATCGAATGGCAAAAGAATACCTTTGCGGCAATTGCATCATCGCTTTGTTTTTGCCGATCGATTTTCATATGATGGGGACGGACATATCCTACTGCTTCTTTATCAGATATATTTTGATATTCGGGTACATTTAGTTCTACAGAGCCCACCTTAAGCTTACCCTGATCCAATCTTCCATGGAATAAGTTCACATCGCCTAAAAAATCGTAGACAAATGGACTTTTAGGAGAGTCATAAACTTCTGAAGGTGTACCAATCTGTTCGATTTTCCCTTCATTCATAATGACAATACGATCGGCTACATCTAATGCTTCTTCTTGGTCATGGGTGACAAAAACACTTGTCACATGCATTTCATTATGTAATTTTCTTAACCAACGTCGCAATTCTTTTCTTACTTTGGCATCAAGTGCTCCAAAGGGTTCATCTAGTAATAAGATTTGTGGTTCAACTGCAAGCGCTCTCGCTAATGCTACGCGTTGTCTTTGTCCACCGGATAACTGAGAAGGATAGCGCTTAGCAAATCCACTCAACTTTACAAGATCTAATAATTCATAAACTTTCTTTTCAATTTCAGCTTTTTTAGGGCGCAATTTCTTTTTCCTTACGTTTAAGCCAAATGCTATATTGTCAAATACCGTCATATGCTTAAATAACGCGTAATGTTGAAAGACAAAACCGACATCTCGTTGGTTGACGTGCGTATTCGTTAAATCTTTGCCATCAAAAGAAATTATTCCCTCTTCAATCGATTCAAGACCTGCAATCATTCGAAGTAATGTCGTTTTACCCGATCCTGATGGCCCTAATAGTGCTACTAACTCCCCTTTTGGAATTTCTAGATTAATATTCTGAAGGGCTTGAAACGAACCATATCGCTTTGATACATCCCGTATTTCAATTGTCATTTTGCATCATCCATTCTTAATGTTTTTCCGTACGCCATTCAATCCAAGTCTTGATTAAAAGTGTAACAAGAGCGAGTAATGACATTAAAGATGCCACTGCAAATGCGGCTGAAAATTGGTATTCATTGTAAAGGATCTCAACATGGAGAGGCATTGTATTCGTTTCACCACGAATATGACCAGATACGACAGACACAGCTCCAAACTCACCAATTGCGCGTGCATTACAAAGGATCATTCCATAAAGTAATCCCCATTTTATCGAGGGCAACGTGACACGTAAAAACATCTGCCAACCATTTGCTCCAAGTGATATGGCTGCTTCTTCCTCTGTTTTTCCTTGTGCCTGCATAACAGGAATAAGCTCCCTCGCAACAAAGGGCAGCGTCACAAACATGGTCGCAATGATGATACCGGGAACGGAAAAGATGATTTTCAATCCAAATTCATCTAAAAATGGTCCAAGCACCCCACGAGGTCCAAAGAACAGCACTAAAACTAACCCAGCGATAACAGGTGATACCGCAAAAGGTAGTTCAATTAAAGATAATAAAATCTGCTTACCTTTAAATTGAAATTTCGTAATAAGCCAGGCAGCTGCAATACCGAATACCACATTTAACGGTACAGAAATAATCGCCACTAAGATCGTCAACTTAATCGCTGACAGTGCATCTGGTTCTGTGATGGCTGCGAAATAGACTTCTGCTCCCTTCTCAAATGCTTTAACAAAGATGAAAACAAGTGGTATTAGTAGAAACACCACTAAATATAAGAACATCAATGATATTAAAATGTACTTTGTCCAATTGACTTCTTTCTTTGCATGTTTGATGCCATCTGTTGATTTAACTTCCTGTCTGACCAAATCAGTTGTCATTCTTTTATCCTCCTATTCGCTTTGGAATTCATGTTTTCGACTCCATTTTTGGAGTAAATTAATGACAATGAGGCAAACGAAGGATATAACGAGCATGACAACTGCTATAGCCGTTGCCCCTGCATAGTCAAATTGCTCAAGCTTTGACATGATCATAAATGGTGCAATCTCCGTTTTCATCGGCATGTTTCCTGCAATAAATACGACTGAACCATATTCCCCTAAACCTCTAGCAAAGGCCAGAGAAAAACCGGCTAATACCGGTGGCAACAATTCAGGAAAAATTACTTTTAAAAAAATCTGTTGCTTTGAAGCTCCTAAACTTGCAGCAGCCTCCTCTACCTCTTTTTCCATGTTTTCAAGTACTGGTTGCACCATTCTCACAACAAATGGCAGACCAATAAACATGAGTGCAATTGTAATACCGATTGGAGTAAAAGCAATTTTGATATGGAATAGGGAGAAGAATTGTCCTAACCAACCATCCTTACCATATAACGTCGTTAAAGTAATGCCCGCAACTGCTGTTGGCAAGGCAAATGGTAAATCGATAAATCCATCAATAATACGCTTGCCTGGGAATCGATAGCGAACTAAAACCCAGGCAATCAATAAACCAAATACCGCATTCACCAATGCTGCAACAAAAGCCGTCGCAAAACTTATTTTGTAAGCATGAAAAACACGATCGCTTGTTACAATTTTGATAAAATCATGCCAGCCAAGCTGAGAAGACTCGATAAATACCATGGACAGTGGGATCAATACGATTAAACTCATATACAGCATCGTGATTCCCAATGAAAGTCCAAAACCGGGTAGGACGTTCTTTTTTTTATATTTTTTCTTCATATTTATACCTCCTACCATTCCAAGCACTTACTTACTATAAATTTGGTCGAATACACCGCCATCATTAAAGTGTTTTTCTTGTGTATCTCTCCAACTACCAAATACATCATCGATAGTAAATAATTTAATGTCAGGGAATTGATCTTTGTATTTTGCTGCAATTTCTTTATTGCGTGGGCGATAATAATTTTTCGCCGCAATCTCTTGACCTACGTCACTATATAAATATTTCAAATATGCTTCTGCCACTTTTGTCGTTCCTTTTTTCTTTGCAACACTGTCTACCACTGCAACATTTGGTTCAGCTAGGATACTAACAGAAGGATTCACAATCTCGAATTTATCTTTTCCAAGTTCTTTTAATGAAAGAAGTGCTTCATTTTCCCATGCGATTAGCACATCACCAATACCCTTTTCAACAAAAGTAGTTGTAGCCCCACGAGCACCAGAGTCTAGAACTTCTACATTTTTATAAAGGTCTTTTACAAATTGTTTTGCTTTTTCTTCGTCATTGTTATTTTTTTGAAGTGCATAGCCCCAAGCTGCTAAGTAATTCCAACGAGCTCCTCCAGATGTTTTAGGATTTGGTGTGATAACAGAAACGCCCTTCTTCGTAAGATCATCCCAATCTTTGATACCTTTCGGATTACCTTTCCTTACTAAGAAAACAATCGTTGAAGTGTAAGGTGCTGAATTATCATCGAAACGATTAATCCAATCTTTGTTTAACAGCTTCTGATCAGCAATCGCATCAATATCATAAGCTAATGCCAGTGTAACCACATCTGCTTCTAACCCATCGATAACAGAGCGCGCTTGGCTTCCTGAACCCCCATGAGATTGTTTAATCGTAACTTTCTGACCTGTTTCCTCTTTCCAATGTTTTGCAAATTCTTTGTTGTATTCTTGATACAATTCTCGTGTTGGATCATAAGATACATTCAAAAGTTCAACGGATTTCTTTGCACCTGATCCTTCTGAATCTCCTTTACCGCACCCTGATAATAGTAAAAAAGTGGATAATACCACCGCTGCACTAGTAAATAATTTTCTCTTTTTCATTCGTAATTCCCCCCATATAAACTTTTTCTGAACGAATTAAATATTTGCCGCTAACTAAAAGCAATTCTAAAGTATGTAAAAATGCCTTTAGTTTCTCTAATCAGCATTTAATATTATAATTCCAATTAGTTAAATAGGTATTTAGAAACAAAAAAAGACTCCACATCAAAAGAAATATAGAAAAATATTTCTATTAACGTAAGAGCCTCTAGTCTTCTAGTGAGCTTTACAATCATTTAATTCCTACTAACATAGTAACGATAGTATATTTTTTTATAATGAAATTGTCAATACCTTTTTGGAATTTTCAGTTGAATCATCCGTTTTTTAATGTATTCTAACATGAAAAAGAAAAAAGATTTAAACTTCTAGCTGAATCAATTTCATTAATCATTTTCTTCTTAAAAAATACGAACATTAAGAATAACTAATTTTGATAGTTGTGGAGCGGAAGACGGCGACTCCTCGATTAGGCTTGCGCATTTCCTTCGTGCGGTGTGAGTTCAAGGAGGCTTATTCAAAGTCCTACGGGAAAAGCTTGAGCTGAAAGCCCCGCAGGAACAATTTAAGGGACAAAGCCTAAGTTCGCCACGTCCTGTGGCAACGGCTTCGGGGTCAACATCGTGTCGACCCGAGGAGATTGAAGCCAAGCCCGTGGAAAGCGCCGTCTGGAGCGGAACAAAAATTTCTGAATATTAATTTTCATGTTGATTTGAAATGTTCGTGTTTTTTATCTGAATTTTACATTATGAAATTGATTCAGCTATATGAAGGAATAATTCCTATTTTCCGTTAATGAGCATTTAGAATTATTTTTATCATATGTGTTGATTATCCAATTAATAGGGATTAAAATCGCATTCATCTTGACTCTTATTGAAGTGGTGTCTTCTGTACTTGTCGCTACGCTTTCATTACAAAAAGGATTTGCTAAATTAAGATAAATAACCCATCCTTAGAACTCTATTTTAAGATGGGTTATGTTTGTTAGTAGGTTAAATACTCATCCCTACGTCTTCAAAGGTTGGCATATTTTTCATCATGCTACATGCAGCTTCGATAATTGGAAAAGCTAAGGCAGCTCCAGAGCCTTCTCCTAAACACATGTTCATCTTTAGCATAGGTTCCTTACCAAGAAGTTCGCTCGCCTTTTTCCCACCTGGCTCGTCCGTTGCATGTGAAGTAATGAGGTAATCCTTTACTTTTGGCTCGATAGTCGTTGCGATTAAGGCAGAGGCTGTTGAAATCAGTCCGTCTACTACCACTGGAACTCGATTCGCTGCAGCTGCCAGCATAACGCCAGCCATGCCTCCGATTTCCAAGCCACCAACCTTTGCTAATACGTCAATGCCATCAGCTGAATTGGGTTGATTGATAGTAATAGCATTGCGAATGACTTCTATCTTATGAGCTAATCCACCTTTGCCCAGTCCAGCACCTCTCCCTGTTATTTCTTTCGGGTCACAATTGGCTAAAACAGATAATATGGCCGTACTTGGAGTTGTATTGCTAATACCCATTTCACCCGTACCTAATAGATTAGCACCTTGTTGTATTTCTTTTGTCGCAATCTCAATGCCGACCTCTAGCGCTTTAATAGCCTCTTCTCTTGTCATAGCAGGTCCTTTAGCCATATTGTCCGTTCCTTTTTTTATTTTCCGAATAATAACTCCAGCATCACTTGGGATATCTTCTTTGATTCCAATATCTACTGCTACAATTTTAGCTCCAGAAACTTTGGCGATTGTCCCTACACCTGTAATTCCTTTGGCGATATTTAATGTTTGTTCAATCGTTACTTCTTGCGGATTACTTGTAACCCCTTCCTCATATACACCATGATCTGCAGCCATTACAATCATTACTTTTTGATCGACTGCAGGAAAAAGTTCTTTCGTAATTCCTGATAATTGAACAGCGATATCTTCTAATTTTCCTAAACTTTTTGGGGGTTTGATAAGGCTGTCCACTCTTTCTCTAGCTTTTACCAACATTTCTTGATCCAAGTCTTCTACTTTTTCAATCGTTTGTTGTAATAAATTCACTTTTCATCTCTCCCGAATAAAATTAAAAGCCTGCAGCTTATTTGCATCGCAAATAAACCGCAGACTTTTCCATCATCTGTGTCATTCAAGTAATAAGGCAGGTCTCCTGGCTTGGGGTCATCATTTGAACAAACCTTCCCAGAACAATGTCCAGTGGTATTTTCGAACAAACTTCCCTATACAGTGGCGGGTCCGCTGAAGCTTTTCACTTCATTCCCTATTCTCCTTAATTAAAGGCACCTTACACTTTTATGAATTTTCTATCATTATGATACTAGGAAATTGAATGGAAAGCAATATGTAAAGGATGACTACTCACATTTCAAATAATTCATTCAGGCACGTTTGTTATCCAATTTTATCCATAAAGTATTTATTCGCCCCTTGAAACAATTTATTTGCTCTCTCAGAGATTTTATTCGCTCTCTCAAAAGATTTATTCGCTCTTTCAAAGACTTTATTCGCTCCTTCCGCAGGACATTGGATTGTTTTTTTATCGAATATGTGCTACACAAAAGGAACAAGCAAGCCGCAGCGAAGATCTATATAAATGGTCCGAAAAATACAGGTTTTCTCAAAAATTATGCCACGGACAGCCTAATTTTTGTAAAATCAACACGCGTGATAAAATATATATTTTTAAGGATTATGTCAAATATATCTCCTGATTTCGGAAGAACTCATTTAATTGATAGGGATTCAATGAGTTAAATTCTGCGAAAAAACAGAGCACAGAATACTGACTGAACAGTATTTCGTGCTCTTTGCATGTTAGGTACTCTTTTAAAAAATTTCTCGAACAAGCACTTAATCTACTTAAAGTTGGCTGATTAACTGATTCGTATCTGTAATCGTTGAACATCTTTTAGCAGCATAACGTATCGCCATCTGATGATCTTCTACAGAAAAATCCGCAACTGCATCCTTTACAAAGAATGGTTTAATATCATACATAAAAGCATCTGCTGCTGTTAATAAGCAGCCAATATGTGCATATACACCACAAATGATCAGCTGATCTCGATTCCATGTTTTCATTAACTGCTGCAACTCACTTTTCTTAAAAGCGCTATAACGCCATTTGGTCAACATTATATCATTCTCGCTTGGAGAAAGTTGGGGAATAATGGATGTTTGCTCTTCCTTCTCTTCAAGACCTGTCCCCCAAAAATCTGTTAAAAGCGCACGATCTTCCGCCTTTTGATTACCAGGTTGGGCGGTGTAAATAATAGGTATTTTAAGTGACTCGCATTTTTGTTTTATTTTTTGAATATTAGCGATCAATCTAGGAATAGGTGATTGCTGCTGATTATAAAAGTCTAAAAAATATTGTTGCATATCATGTATTAATAATACGGCCTTATCAGATTGCGGTTCCCATTGAACAGTATTATCAACTTCTAAATTTATCGGCATTTCATAAGACTTAATTTTTGGTATTGACATATAAACACTCCTCAAGATAGATAGGTTCAAAATAGTTTATAAAGATTAATATTTCCTCTTGTCCATTTAATTTACATTTAAAATGATAAATATGGATTCTCAATTTGATCCATGAATTATAGATGGTCCATTATTCCCGCTACGGATCTAGTTATTTTCTCCTGTAATGCCTATTGCATGAAGCATTGTTTGAAATTTCGCACCTGTTTCAGCGCGCTCCTCTTGTGGTACAGAAGATTCTACAATACCGGCTCCCGCATAAATAGTAATTTGGTTTTCTTTCACTTGGGCACAACGAATCGTCACGATCCATTCCCCATCACCATTCGCCTCCATATAGCCCACAATACCGGCGAAGAATTTTCGGTCAAATGGCTCTATTTCATGAATAAGCTGAAAGGCCTCTTCTCTCGGTTCTCCACAAACGGCTGGTGTCGGGTGGAGAGCACTAGCGATCGTAAGCGAAGTCGTTTGTGGATCTTTCAGCTCTCCAGAGATTGTTGTCGATAGATGAATCATGGAATCTGTATATAAAATCGATGGTTGATCCGGTGCTTGAATCGTTTTAAAGAATGGATTTAATTCACGGCAAACCATATCAACCACTACTTTATGTTCATGTAAATCTTTTTCTGAATTTAATAGACTGGCAGCAAGTCTTGCGTCTTCATCTTTGTCATGCGTTCTTTTTCTTGAGCCTGCGAGAGGATTAGCGATAATCGTATTGCCTTTCTTTCGAATCAGTAATTCTGGACTCGCTCCGACCAATGTATTGATTTCTTTCTCACCTGTATTAATGGCAAAGGTGTAGCCACTTGTATTTGTTTTTGCTAAAGATTCAATAAGTGGTGGCAGATCGACTCTGTCACTCGTAGAAATTTGTAAAGTCCTTGCTAACACTACTTTTTCAAGCTTTGTTTCACGAATGCGATGGATGGATTGTTGTACCATTTCTTCATACGTTTTGGCTGAAGGAACTTGCTTGATTTTTTTGACATCCAAAATATAGGGTAAATCCAATAGATCTTCAGAAATATTTTCTCTTTCTAGTACTAGAGTTTCTTGAGGAACTATTAAAACAGGGCGTTTTGTTGTATCAAATGGAATAGCACCGATCACCAAAGGATTCTTCTCTCCATTTTCATGATACTTGTTCAAAGCTTTTTGAATGATCGCATCCAATTTTTCAAATGAACAAGGTTCATCAATTATCATTTTTTCTTTATATCCTTTTCCTAAAATCGTTTTGATCGGTGTTTTTAAGAAACTATCACCATCTTGATAATTAGCAATTACTTCTGATAATTTTTTCTTTTCTTTTAATTTTTTCATTTGCTTCCTCCTCGTCAATGTCAACCGTTTGATTCATTTTAGGCATGTGATTGAATGTTGTTTTCTAACACGCGTGTTGATCAACCAATTCTATCCATTAAATAGGATAGGTACCATCAACTGATTCGCGCCATGATTGCTCACTTTTCCCGCAGGAATTTGAATGTTCTCTAATTCTTATCATTTATGACTATTGAAAGCTAAGCGTAAGAGCCGAGTGTAGCACCACCATCTACAACAATATTGCTCATAGTAATGTGATTTGAATACTCAGATATCAAAAACAAGATGACCCCAACAATATCAGATGGTTTAGCTATTTTCTTCAAAGGAATACCTACTTTATAATTTTCAAGGTTGCCTTCAATCACTTTTTGTTCACTTGACTCATCTGTCCAAAGTGACGTTTGCATATCCGTATAGGTTGATCCTGGAGAAACCACATTGCAGCGAATATTATATGGCGCCAATTCTAATCCTAGACTCTTCATATACATGATTGCTGCCGCCTTAGATGCGCCATATGCACCGATTCCAAGGCGTGGGACTGATGCAGCATTTGATCCAACTGTCACAATCACTCCTTCATGGCGCTCCTTCATATAACGACTTACTGCCTGTGTAACATGAAATACACCCTTCACATTGATATCAAAAAGATCATCCCACTCTTCTTCACCAAAATCACAAAGTGTCCCTTCATGAAGAATACCTGCCACATGGATTAAAGTATGAATAGCTCCTATTTCTTCTTCCACTTGCTGAATGACCGTTTGCACTTTTTGGCGATTGCGTATATCGACAGAATACGCATGAATCTTTTTACCCTTTTCAAGCATTTTCGCTGTACGTTTTTCCAACTCAGATTTGTTGTAGTCAAAGACAACTACATCATCAAAAAAGTTGGAAACTTGCTCTACAACTTCCCCGCCAATTCCTTTTGCTCCACCTACAACTAACACGACTTTTCCCACAATCAACACCCATTTCTATCTATGATTTAAAGCATATAAAGAATTATTCTTTATTTTGAAATTGACATTTTTACTGATACCGATGCATACTCAATGGTAATACATGCTACAATAATATTTTTACGCCCTATTTTATCCGCTACGATACCGCAGATGAGAGAACCTATTAAACTTCCAATAAGGGTTAGACTTCCCACAAATCCTAAAATTGTCGTGGAAACTCCCCACTCCAGATGTAATGACGGAATAATCGCACCGAGTAAGGCTAGATCGTAACCATCAAATAAAATAAGTACGATACACCACGCTAATACGGTCAAATGTACTTTGCTAAATCGGCTGTTATCGATTATTTCTGATATATTGACTTTCTTCACTCATTACCCTCCAAAAAGGCTTTCAGATTTTGAATGGATATGCCTTTTCCTTTTTTATTTTCATATTGGTCCTTCATACAAATGGATACTGTATATGTCTCACTGAAATATTGAGAAATATGCCAAGGTGTGAGGAGATGTGATTTTTTTACTGCACCATTTGAAAGGACTCGGATATCTTTCACAGGATAGGTCAATCCGATGCCAAGGGCCTTTGCATAACTTTCTTTCGCTGTCCAAAATTTATAAAATGTAGCAATTGGATGATTACTTCTGCCAATTTCTTGGTATTCCCATTCATTTAAAACAGAGTGGAAATTTAAAACGTTGATTTCTTTATGCTTTTCAATATCAATCCCAATGGGCTTTTTTGAAAAAGCGGCAACTACATAATCTCCTGAATGTGCGACATTAAAATGAGCATCTTCTTGGTTCAGACATATAGGTTTTCCGTAGTCATTTTTTGCAAAGAGCAATTCATCATTTGTACATTGTAATTGTTGGACTAATTCTGCACGCACAAGTAAGGCTGCTAGTAAAGAACGTTTTGCATCGTCAATATATTTGTATCGCTTTAAACGTTGTCGTCTTTCCTTGGATACAAATTTGGTAAAAGATTCATACTGATTATCTGTCAGCTCGTTGATATTGATATATATCCACTTCATCGTGTCTCTTGTAATCCCTCTAAGCCAACATTTCCTTTAAAGACTTTGGTCTTAAATCTGTCCATGTTTCTTCAATATATTGCTGACAATCTTTTTTAAGAGACGAACCGAATACAGGCTTCCATCCATCAGGAATAGTCATAAATTCCGGCCATATTGAATATTGGTCTTCCTCATTTTTTAAAACGATAAATTGAGCATCTTCGTGATCAAACGGATTGTGCATGACGAACACCCCTTTCCAATAAATGTTGTAATTCCTTCCCTATGACTTTTAAAGGTTCTGGCTGACACATATCTTTATGGCGACAGCGAACGGGATAAACCGAAATTTGACCAACATATGGTTGCCAATCCGCTATATCGATTGCTTCAAACCATTCTGGTACAATAGTAGATTGAAATAAATGCATGTCACAGGATGTTTTTCTAGGATGGTGCTGCTTCAATAATGTTATGGAATTTTGATAAGTGGTCATTAAACGTTTCATCGTATCTTCCGATAAGCTAGCTAATGCACTACCATCCTTTTTCAATAAACGAATAACATTAGCTAACGTCAATTCTCCCTCTACAAGTTCAGGATCATATCCACCTAATGCTAGTAGTGCCACCAATGATTCTTCTGAAATATTACTTGGCTGATCTTTTCGTTCTTTATGATGCGGATAAGCATCTAAAATGGCTAATAATCCCATTTCATCTCCAGTGCTTTCCAGTTGGACCGCCATTTCATGTACAACATTTCCTCCTAATGACCAACCTAACAAATGATAAGGACCTGTAGGCTGAATGTTTTTGACTTGTTGAATATATTCTTTCGCCATTTCAGCTAAGGTTGATGGTAATTTCTCTTCTTTTGCAATACCACTGGCCTGAATTCCATATAATGGTTGTCGAATATCCAAATGCTGCATCAATCCTGCATAACACCAACTTAAACCGCCAGCTGGATGGATACAAAATAGTGGTGCTTTTTGAGTGTTTCCATCCCTTAATGGTAATACGTTGTTTAAAGCAGAATGTTCTTGTTCATGATTCAATCGTTGACAAAGCTTTTCGACTGTTGGTGCCTCAAATAAATGTCCAATCGTCAACTCTTTTCCGAATACTTCTTTAATACGAGACATTAGTTGCACGGCTAATAAAGAATGCCCGCCAAGTTCAAAGAAATGATCATCAATGGCTATTTTTTCGATATTCAATACTTCTTTAAATAACTGACACATTAGTTCTTCGTTTGGCGTTCTCGGTAATTTTGAAGACTTCGAATGATAAGCAGGCTTAGGTAACGCTTTTTTATCTAATTTCCCGTTATTGGTTAAAGGAAATGCCTCTAATTCCACAAACGCACTTGGCAGCATATAGTCAGGTAAATCTTTTTGAATAGCTTGACGAGTACGACTTTCATCAAAATCCGTCGCAACAACATAGGCCGTAATACGTAAATCATCCTGCTGATCTTCTCTTACAATGACTGCCGCTTGATGAACATTCGGCTGACGTAATAGAACCTCTTCAATCTCGCCTAATTCGATTCGGAATCCTCTGATTTTAACTTGATGATCGATACGTCCAATATAATCAAGCTCACCATCACTAGTCCAGCGCGCTAAATCTCCGGTACGGTAAAGCCTGCTACCTGATTTACCAAATGGATTGGCGATAAAACGCTCGGCTGTCAGTGCACTGCGCCCCATGTAGCCACGTGCAAGACCTGCTCCCGCTACATACATTTCACCGATTACACCTGGTGGAACAGGTTCGAGCCATTCGTTTAATACATAGATTTGCAAGTCTGGGATGGCTTTCCCAATCAAGCTTTGATTTTCACCATTCAATAATTTTTGGCCTATTTTTTGATAACTAACATGAACGGTTGTTTCCGTAATACCATACATATTTATAAGCTGTGGTGAACTGTCCGAATGATTTTGATACCATTTTTTTAGACGATCGAATGACAATGCTTCCCCACCAAAGATTACATAGCGCAAGGATAGTTCTCCACTTTGCTGATGATCGTTCGCATCCACTTCTATTAACTGATAGAATGCAGAAGGTGTTTGGTTCAACACCGTCACTTTTTCCTGAATGAGTAATGACAAAAATTGTTCAGGTGCTCGGCTTGTTTCAAAAGGTACAACAACGAGTTTCCCACCATATAAAAGGGCACCCCAAATTTCCCAAACCGAAAAATCAAAGGCATAAGAGTGGAAAAGTGTCCAGCAATCATACTCGTTAAAGTGATACCAATCATTTGTGGCATCCAATAATCGAGTAACATTTTGATGCGGAACAATAACACCTTTTGGCACTCCTGTAGAGCCCGATGTGTAAATCACGTAAGCTGCTTGCTGTAGTTGAATAGATATCCCTAAATTTGAAACCGGCTGTTGAGCAATCTCACTCACGAATTCTTGATCCTTCCACACAATTGTTTTAAAAGAAGATATTTCTTTTAGTTCCTCACTAATGATGAAAAGTGGTTTTGTATTTCGAACAATAAAATGAATCCGCTCCTCTGGATAAGTAGGATCAATAGGTACATAGGCAGCACCTGTTTTTAAAACGCCAATGATTGCGACTACTAAGTCTACTGATCGGGGCATGAGTAAAGCAATGTAATCCTCTGCCCCCACACCCTTATCTTTTAAATAATGAGCCAATTGGTTTGCTTTTTCATTTAATGTTCGATAAGTGATCTCTTCTTGCCCCATTTTCACGGCCAGATGATCAGGAAAACGTTCCACCATTTCTTCAAATCTTTTTATAATGGATGAAGATTCTATCAATGGAGCTTTCGGATTCCAATCATGCGTTATTTGTTCAAACTCACCCTCAAGTAAAATGGAGTAATTGGAAATATTTTTCTGAGAGTTCTGGACGATTTGCTCTAAAACTTTGTTGAATCGAATGAGCAACTTGTCAATCGTTTGTTTTTTAAATAAATCTGTGCGATATTCTGCCATAACTTCAATGCCCTGAGGCTCTTCCTGAAGATGCTTTTCGCGCATATCGATCGTCAAATCGAATTTAGATGTATTGGCAGAGATAATTTGGGCTTTCCCTTTTTGTCCTTCCAAAACAATATTCATCTCAGGCGTATTTTGTAAAGCAAACATGACTTGGAACAACGGGTGTCTCCCAGGAACACGAGTTGGGTTATGCAGTTCCACTAGTTGATCAAATGGGATATTCTCATTTTGATACGCTTCTAAATTCATTTGTCGTATTCGTTGGACAAGTTCTTTAAATGAAGGATTTCCTGAAGTATCCATTCGGAAAACCACTGTATTGATAAATAAGCCCAGCATATCTTGTAACTCCGCTTTAGAGCGTCCTGCGACTGGACTACCAATTGGTAAATCTTCTCCCGCACCCAATTTCGTCAATAAAATGGCAAAGGCAGCCTGCAAAATAACAAATAAACTGACTTCATGCGATTGCGCTAATAATTGTAATTGGGCATGAAGGTTTGGTGAAATGGTAAAGTCGATCGCATCCCCTTTAACAGAAGATTGGATTGGACGTTTGTAATCATATGGAAGATGTAGCTCCTCCGGTAGATCAATAAGTTGGTGTTTCCAATATTGACGCTCTTTTTCGAGCAGATTTGGATATTCCTTCATCGGTAATTGGAAAATTTCTTCTTGCCAAAGAGTATAGTCTGTATATTGTAATGGATCATCTTGAACAATCGACTGATGATAAGCATTTTCTACTTCTTTCAAAAAGGTACTTAAAGACCAGCCATCGATACTAATGTGATGGAAGGTAAAAATGACTACATGGTAGCGATGATCTACATTTAAAACAGTTGTGTATAAACTCGTATCCGTTTCTAAGCAAAATGGGTGTCTTGCTGCTACTAGCTTTTCCGATGCTAGTTTGTCAGAAGAGATATTTTTTTGCGCCATCTGGATACTTGGATTTTTTAATATCACTTGGTTAGGTTCACCGTTTTTTGTGATATAAACAGTTCTTAAAATCGTATACTTTTCCGCTACTTGATAAAGCGCTTCTTTTAAGGCAAACGCATCTATTAAAGATGGGAAGGTAATCACAAGTGGTATATTATACACTGCACTCGGTCCTTCTAGCTGTTCTACAAACCAAAGTCTTTTTTGAGCAGCCGTTAATGGAGCTTTCTCTACTTTCTTCTTTTTAACATTTGGTAGAATATCGATATAATTATCAAGCATCGTTGCTAATTTTTGAACGGATGGAGCTTCAAAAATAGAGGCTATCGATAAATTTACTCCATACAGTTTACGAATTTTAATGATTAGTTCTGTTGCAATCAAAGAATGACCACCTAGTGCAAAAAAGTCATCTGTTATCCCAACTCTT
Organism: Rummeliibacillus sp. SL167; assembly: GCF_007896505.1. Classification (NCBI taxonomy): domain Bacteria; kingdom Bacillati; phylum Bacillota; class Bacilli; order Caryophanales; family Caryophanaceae; genus Rummeliibacillus; species Rummeliibacillus sp. SL167. Next base: position 1,210,334 of record NZ_VCBM01000001.1, read on the forward strand.
TCCACCCCCAAAACTTCAGAGAAAGCTCTGCAAAGATTTCTTTCCATATCGGTTTTAGGTTCGACATAATCACGTTCTATCCACTGCGGAGCTGGCAGTTTTTTACGATCTATTTTGCCATTATTCGTTAGTGGGAATTTTTCTATTGGCATGATGAACATAGGAACCATGTAATCAGGTAATGTTGCTGCGAGCTGTTCTTTGACATCTTCTGGTTGAACGTTTTTCCCTATGACATATGCCACTAATTGTTGCTGTTCCATTTTATCTAGGTGGATCATCACAAGGGCCTGCTCTATATTGGCCAGTTCTTCTAGTTTATTTTCAATTTCTCCTAATTCGATCCGGAAACCACGAATTTTAGTTTGGAAATCCGCTCTACTAATATAATTTAGGGTACCGTTATGATTCCATGCTACTAAATCACCTGTACGATACATCCTTGAACCGGGCTCTCCAAACGGATTGGCGATGAATCGTTCAGCAGTCAATGCACTACGATGGTGATAGCCTCTTGTAACCCCTTGACCTGCTATATACAATTCACCAATAACGCCTACTGGAACAGGTTGCAAATGATCATCCAATACATACAATTGGGTTTGTGTAAGCGGTTTGCCAAGTGAAGGCATTTCTTCTATCATTCCATCGATTTCTTGACTCGTAGACCATATCGTAGTTTCAGTTGGACCATACATATTCCTTACTTTCGCTCCACAGGCTTGCAGATCATTGGCTAGCGAGATAGGTAATGCCTCTCCACCAACTAAAATAGTTAAATTTTTTAACGCATCTGGCGCATGTTTGACCATCATTTTCCATAAAGTTGGCGTCCCCTGTATCATCGTAATCGAGTTTGTTTGAATCGCTTCCGCTAATAATTGTGGATCATGAATGGTATCTGATGTAGCGATTACTAGTTTTGCACCATGTAATAATGGGAAATAGAACTCTAATATTGAAATATCAAATGAGATCGTTGTTGTTGCTAACCAAGCATCTCCATTGTCTATCTTCAATTGCTGATTCATCGCATGGAGAAAATTCGATAAATTATGCATCTCTACAACGACACCTTTTGGCTTGCCAGTGGACCCAGATGTATAGATCATATAAGCTGCGTCAAACACGGAACGTTTGATCGAGAGATTCTTTGTGGGAAATACCTTCCAAGAATCAGAATTTAATAACAAAGCGTTTTCGAATTGGCTATTCTCTTCTGTTGTTACGATACATTTAGGTTGAGCGTCCTGACACATATATTCGATTCTTTCTTTCGGATATGTTGGATCGATTGGGATATAGGCTGCTCGCACTTTTAATGTAGCGATCATCGCAATGAGCATTTCAATAGAACGATCGGCTATAATGGCAACAAAATCGCCTGGTTTTATATTTTGACTGTATAACCATTGTGCGCACTGATTAGTCGCTTTCCATAGTTCTTCATAGGTAAGCGTTTTGTTTTTAAATTCAATAGCTATTTCTTGTGGCGAACGCCTTACTTGTTGTTCTAATAGATCAATAACATCCTCGTCTATGAAAGTATTTCCTTTTTCATTCCATTGTTGGATGACAAGTTCTAATTCTTTGTCACTCATCATTTGATGTAAGAACATTGGACGATCCGGATTTTCTATTAATGCTGTCAACAAATATAAATAATGTTCAAAGTGATTAGCTAAGGATCGATCATCATAACTAGCGCTATTCCCTAATAAGTCCACTGTATAATCGCCATTTGCTTCAGCAAAAATATTCAATGAAATATCTTCAATGGGTCCAATGGCAATTTTCTTTGTTATCGCCGAAGCTTCTCCAAATTTGAATTCATCATAAAATGGCATAATGTTAATTTGAGCCGAGCAAAATCGTTCATCTTTTGGAATTTGTAAATCTCTACGAATCTGTTCATATCGATAATTACCAAAGCGTTTTGCTTCTTTTGTTTTCTCCTGAATGGCATCGACTAGCTCCTTAAAGCTAGATTGCTTGTTTATCACAATGCGTAGGGGCAACATATTCATCATTGTACAAGGCACATTCATGGAAACGTTGCCAAAACGGTTCATAAACGGCACATTCAATACGACTTCATCTTTATGGCTAAACCTCGCAATATAAAGTGCCCAACTAGCCATTAACAAATCATGAAATGCCATTTTATTCGCTTTCGCAAATTGTTTTAATGTCGTTACGAATTCCAATGAAAATTTTTCATGATAACGAATAACTGGCGCAAATAATACAGGCTTCTTTTCACTCAAAGTTGCTAATTCATCCATTTTTGCTAAATCAGATTGCCAGTATTCTTTTGCCTCTTTATAAGTAGCGGAAGATTGATCCTTTAATGATTCATGTATAACTTCTTCGAAAGAACCAAAGGAACGTTTCATCGGAGTTTGTTCCAAAAATGCTCTATATTTTTCTTGTACAGCACGTTCTAGTAATTGATAGCTATATGCATCACTGACAATATGATGAATCATCAAAAACCAATAATGTGTGTGATCGTCCACCTTATATAAGGCCGTTCTATAGATAGGGCCATTTTCTAAATCTAATGGTTCCTCCACAAATTGTTTCATCAGATTCAATACGAAATTCTGTGGATCCTTTTTTATCGAATAATCAAAATAAGGAATATCTACTTTGTCTGGTACATGCCATTGTTGGTAAACGACACCCGCTTGATCACTAAACCTACTATGCAATGCTTCCGCTTCCATAATCGTATGAGAAGCAGCTTTCCGAAAAAGATCAATATCTAATGGACCTTGAATTTCCAAATATTCACCAGTGTTATAAGCTACATTTTTTTCCTTCATCTGCTGAGCGAACCAGATGGATTGCTGCGCTCCTGTCAATGAAAACATTTGATCAACTCCCATTAATTTGTATGAAGTGTAATTGCGTTATACCAGCCTTCAAGAGATGGCTTTTCTGCAAACTCCATAAAATTCACATTTATACCAGTTACTCTTATATCATCAACAATCGCCATCATGCGGATGGAATCCATTCCTAAATCTAGTAATGATTCTGTCCAATCTACTTCCTCCAGATCCTCATCCAGATACTCTTGCACTAATGTTTTTAATTCTTGTTTTGTCATAGGAAGTCACCCTTTCACTGAAACCTTGCTCTTTTGATCATTTAGTTTTTCTTGAATATATTTTCGAAGGTCTTTTTTGCTTACTTTACCTAGATGAGTTTTTGGAAATGCGTCAATCCATTCGATCCGATCGGGTATCTTATAAGAAGCAAGCCCTCTCTCACGTAAAAAAGCTTTTAATTCGCGCTTTTTGATTTTTTCATCTTTTAAAATAACGAAAGCACAACTTTTCTCACCCAAGTATTCATCAGGCATTGCAACGATCGCCACATCTAGTACACTTGGATGTGCTAATAAATGGTTTTCGACTTCTTCTGCGGCAATTTTTTCTCCACCACGGTTGATCTGGTCTTTATTTCTACCTTCAACAGTCAAATAGCCTAAATCATTTATACTAACAAGATCGCCTGTACGGTAAAACCCATCTTTTGTGAAGGCTTTAGCATTATGTTCTGGTGCTTTATAATATCCCTGAATGGTATAAGGGCCTCTTGTCAATAAATGGCCTACTACATTTCTTGGCACCTCTTGATCATTTTCATCCACCACTTTTACTTCATCGTAAGGAGAAAGTGGACGTCCTTGTGTCTGAACCACCAGATCATCAGGATCGTCTAATCTTGTATAATTGACCAATCCTTCAGCCATACCAAATACTTGTTGTAACTGACAACCAAATGTAGGCGCAATCTTTTTAGCAACTTCTGCACTCAACTTAGATCCACCAACAAGAAGAACCTCTAGGCTCGATAAATCTTCTTGCCTATTGCGAGCTACACTTAACCAGTGAATCGCGATTGGTGGCACTAAAGCACACATCGTAACTTGTTCCTTTTCAATTAAAGGAAAGGCTTCATCAGGGCTTGACCCATCACTTAGAATAATCCGACCACCACCATAAATAATGCCTAAAAACCCCGGTGAACTCATAGGATAATTATGAGCAATTGGTAAAACGACTAAAAATCTCGTTTTCTCTGTTACATAACAAATTTCTACACTTCTTTTTAGCGTGTAGATATATTCATCATGTGTTCGTGGAATTAGTTTCGATAAACCTGTACTACCGCCAGATAATTGCAAAAAGGCAACATCGCTGCTTTTAACATCCGTCGTTTGGAGTGGTTTCTTTGCGTAAAGCGCAGAGAATGATACACAGTCTTCTGCATCATCTCCCACAAGGATAATATGTTGTAATGAAGCAGTTTCCGATTTTACGCGTTTGGCCAACGTTTCATAATCAAAAGAATTATAAAATTTTGGACAAATATAGGCTTTTGCTTCAGTAAACTTACAGAAATACGAAATTTCAACATATCGATGTGATGGTAATGCAAAAACAGGTAGAGCTCCTATTTTATATAGTGCAAAGCAAGTTTCTATAAATTCGATCCAGTTAGGTAATTGCACGACAACTCGATCTTCTTTTTCAATTCCTAACTGTTGAAAACCACTTGCTAACTCGTCTGTTTTATCATCTAATTGTCGATAAGTGACATGCTCCCCATATGCTGAAATAACAATACGATTTGGGAATTGTTCAGCACGTTGAGAGAGCATTTCTCCCAATGTGATCCCTTCCCAACACCCATTTTCTCGATATTGTTCGGCACGTTCTTTTGGCCAAGGTACAAAACCTTCTAACATATGTACCCTCCTTTTATAAAATCATCTTATTAATGATAATGAGAATCATTATCATTAAACAATATATAGAATAGCGCTTGGCTTTTTTCTCGTCAAGAACTTCCACAACATTCCAGCCTAAATACTTATGTAAAACTTATAAAATGCTACTTTATGTGGATAAATTTTCTAAATACATTTAATGGATATATTATATTTAGTTCTTTTAACCTATTATGTAATTTTTATCAAAATTTTATTTCAAAGAGGTGTTCAGAAGATATTAAGTAGTTCGTTTCGCATTCCATTTAATAGTAATTCCTAAATCTTTGGTTTCCGTTGCAGACGACCGTTTTCCGTGGGCAATATAAAAACACCATTTGGGACAAAAACTTGAAAAAATCACAAGTTCAACGTATACTGAAATAAGAAAAAACATACATTAAAAAGGCCGCTTGATGTCAGTACATCAAGCGGTCAAATTGATAGTTGATTCCCTTTTAGGGGATTAGCTTAAAGGATAGATAGCCCACCCTGTAGAGCCGTCAACTCAAGGATGGGTTATTTTTTATGATTAAATGACAGAATTGAAATCACCAATGTCGCAAATGCAATCGCGAACATCAATGCTTCAAATACCGACATAGCATCACCCCCTTTCATAGTGGGAGTGTGCTAACCACCCTTGAGTACCAACTATCTAACATAAATTATAACAATCATTCGTTCTATTTTATACTATTTTCCATAAAATCCATTAAAAACAATTTTTTTGAACATGCATGCTTATGCGAAATGAGAATTCTTTTCTTTAGATTAGCAACCCATCCTCTATTTCTCGAATCAACTATGCTAGACCTTATAACTACAAAATCACTCGATCGCCTGCTACCCTAATGTGTCTTTAGTATGTACCCCAAATTACAGATTATCATCCTTAAATAGCTCTTTGAAAACAATTTCGGGATTCTGTAGAAAACGTTTTGTCAAAATATAATGAATGGTTTCTTCATATCGAATCTTTTCAATCTCTTCACTATCAAAATTATAGATCGTAGCATTTGGATAACCAAGTAAGATAGGCGAATGTGTCGCAATAATAAATTGTGCCTGATGTTCTAAATCTTTCATGATTTTCATAAAACTAAGTTGTCTCACAGGGGAAAGTGCGGCTTCAGGCTCGTCTAATAGATAGATAGCTTTTCCTTTGAACGAATGCATAAATAACGAAAGAAAAGATTCTCCGTGCGATTGGTGATGCAATGATTTTCCTCCATAAGCTGCATATTTTTTTGGATCTTCTAATGCATCAATATAACTAGCAAAGTGATAGAAAGTTTCTGCACGAAGGAAAAATCCTCTCGTAACTTTAGGACTCCAGGACAATCGAATATAATCACCTAACGCTGATTCTGCTTGATCCACCTCAAAAGTGTTATTTCTTCCCCCTCCTGCTGTGTTAAATTCACATTTATCTGCAATAGCCTCCAAAAGCGTCGATTTTCCAGTCCCATTTTCACCTACAAAAAATGTGACGTTAGAAGGAAAATCAAGAAACTTAAATTTTTGCAACCAAGGAATGTTGAAAGGATAAATCGAGGAATCTATTTCTTGATTTTGTAAATAAGAAACTTTTTTAAGATACACTATGTCCCTCCTCTCCATGACAAGGTGGTATTCATTTTTAAACAGTTAGTACTAGATGAAAAAGCGATTTGCCTTTCACCTTTTTGTTTAAGTCAAACGTGTTTGTGGTCCAAATTCATCCGACCTATCTTCCCTAATCAACAAATATAAGCCATTTAATCAAACAATGATAGCTGCTCTATTTCACCAAGTCGTTCCAATGCTTCAGGTGCGTGATCTTGGAAAAAGGCTTTTTTCAATTGCTTTTCTTTTGTCATCACTTGCTTAGAAGAGTTTTCAATGTTGGATAAGCGGCAACTATAGACAATCGGGAAGTAATCGTTTAAAAATTTTCCTTCTGCATGAGCCGTCAGAGCAATAATCTGGAAGCCTAATTGTTCTGCGATGAAAAAGACTGGGCTTAGCACATGACTACTAGAGGCTTTACCAAATGGGTTGTCTAGTAATACTGTGCGATTCCTTCTGACATTTGATTCTATCCGTTTACTCTTTTCAGCGATAAAATTCAATATCCCCAAATACAAGGCCATATGTTTACTCCATTTTTCACCACCAGACCATTGATTGGACATTTCCCATGAATAATAGTTGCTTGAAATCTTTGAATCACTTTCTACTTTGCGACATTTTACTTTCATCGTATGATCACCAATAACAATACGAAGAATCGGAACTGTTTCAAATGATTTCTCTAAAAAGTGACGGATCTTAGCGGCATCCTCATCACCGTTAACATCTAGAAATTGCGGCGATTCAATGCTCGTCAAAATCCAGTCAATATAATCGCGTATTTTTTCTTTTCCACTTTCTTCATCCCAATCTGGAATCACAAATTCATAGATTGGTTTCCAAGTATCCCCTATCTTTACTTTTGTTTTCTTTGGAATTTCTAACAGATTATCACGAACGATTTTCAAATGCTCATGAATATAGGTGACAAACTGTTGTAATTCCGCATCATAATCTCGAATCGCTGCTTCCGAAATTTGCATGGTTTGTAAAATGCGGTTTTCGAGTAATTGTTGATGCTCCATTATTTCTTTATAGGTATGTTTACTTTCGACACCTTCCATAGCCGTCTTTTTCAAACGTGGGTCGTGCAATGTTTTGCAGAAACTATTCAATTTCTCCTTGGCATAGTCTACATTTTTTCGTTCATTCTCCACCAATTGTGCCTCATGTTGGAGCGTATCAACCGTTTGCCCGATCACGTTTAACATACTATAACGAAACTGATTGCTTTGTTCTTCCGTCAATAATCCCTGATTCAAATTTGGGTCATTAATTTTATAAACAAGTTCATACCGATTAAAAATAGACTCCCCTTCTGAGCATATTTTTTCTTCATTTTGGTATCGTCTTTGTTCATTTTCTAAAAATTGATGAAGTTTTTCCAGCTCTATTTCTTCTTCTTTCAATTTGTTTTTCACAATTGATAACTCTTCATGGAATTGTTCAAGTTCTCTTGTTTGATAGTTTTCTAAATAGTTTTTGAATAATCCATCTATTTTATTTTCCACGGTTTTCGTGGCTACTGCCGCATCTTGAATCTTCTGATTGTGCTTTTGTATCATGTTTTCAGCTTGATTTATTTTTTTCAAAAGCTCAGAGCTGTACTCACCTGCTTGTACAGGCAAATTATAATCCTTATCTAACGATTTAAATTGTTCAAGTAAACGTTTCTGTTCCTCTTTCAATTCAGCCATTCTTTTTTCGCTATTTTTTGTTTGAATTTCCCAAGAATTACGGCTTGTTTGTATTTGCTTTAATTGATCTGTGAGATGATTGTAGCTTTGTTTTAATGTTTCTCTGTGGATTGTATTCGCAATCATTTTGAACGATTTTACTGCTCTAAATAAGGTATTTTCCTCAATTTCATAATGAATCGCACTTTTGATCTTTGAAATTTCATATTGGCAATCATTCAGCAAATCTGTGACTTCTTCTAGATGACGTTCTGTTTGATTCCATTTTTTATTTTCTTCTTCAAGTTGTGCAAATAAGCTTTTCAAATAAGTACGCAGCTGAGATACTTCTTTTTCTTTTTGCGTGTACTCTTTTGCATTTGGAATTTTCACATCTTGCAAATAATGCATCTTTTTTTCATTCTCATTGTGCTGCACTTCGTATTGTTTGGCTAACTCTTCATTGATTTTCATCATTTCTTTTACATTCTTAAGTTGTATCGAGATGTTTTGTAATTCATGTTTTAACTCATTGAAATGATTTTTTTCTGCTAAATAGGTTTCGTTCGGATATTGGATGAAAAATGTATCAAAAGATGATTTGTATTGTCGTAATTCATTCCATTCATCTTCCAATTCTTTTCTCTCTTGTTCCTTTAATTTTGCTTGTTGCTGAATCTCTTCATTCCAATTGGCAAAATAAGTGTCATCCAGATTGCTTTGCCAAATGACTGGAACAACTACTTCTTGATCATTCGACACCCCTTTTATCATATTAGCAGCTTCACTTGTTGATAAAATGAAAATAGGGAATGTTAATTCATGTTGAATAGATGAGACCTTTTCAACCAGCATTGTTTTTTCTTGAGCCGTCGTAATAAGTGTCGTACTCCAGAAAGGATAGTATGCCCTATCTACCTCAAAATCTTCTTGCATGGACTGGATATAATCTGTCCCCGTTTCTAAATGGGAGAATTGATTCCACTGATCTATTTGTTTGGCAATATAAGGATCCGCAAAAAACTGCTGTTGATCTGCGTAATCATCTACATATCGCTTCGCTAATCGCTCTCTTTGAAGGGCGTGTTCTCTTTCTTTTTCTGTTTTCTGTACCTTTTCTTCTAACTGTACATGGAGCGTTTCATATTTTTCATAAAGTGACTGTATATATCCCCATTGCGAAAATTTTTGTACTAGGCTAGATCGTAAAGATTGATGTGCTTGTTCGTACTGATGAATCGTTTGCTCCACTTTTGCCATGGAAACTTTCACATCATTTTCTCTATTTTGAAGTTGCTCCGCTTCCATCTTCTCCTGCTCTATTGTTTGAGTTGATTTTTTGATCTGTTGTATTAGTTCCACATTTTCATTATCTAAAGTCGTCACTTCATCAATCCAGCTAGAAAGTAATAGATGAATATTCTCATTTTCATTGGAAACAAGTTGTTTTTTTAGTTTTCTCATCATTTCTTCAGCATCATTTTTCTTTGCTTCCGTTTTTGCTTTTTCTACATTCGTTTGTTGTATAAGCGCTTGTTGTTCTTTAGCTGTTTTCTTTAATGCTTGCTGCTCGTCTTCTAATTGTCTCTTTTTGAGCTGTTGATCCCGTAATTGATGTTCAAGTGATTCTTTATCGTTCAAAAATTGATAGTGAAGTTGCCCTTTGACTTGCTCTAATTGGTTATTGATTTCTTCAATATTTTCATCTTGCTCTAACTTGGCTAATTGTTCGCGATAAAAATCTAAATTACTAGCTTCTAGGTTGTATTTTTCGCGTTTCTCAGCATATTGAATGGAATAATATTCGTGTTTCCACGATTGTAAGCGATGTTCAAGATTTTCTAGCTGTTCATGTAATTCTTGTTCTTCCTTTTTTAACACATCCAGCTTGTTTTGTTGTTCCAGAATTTCAACAGAATGACGTTTTTGATGGAATTGCTTTAATTTGTTGTGATAGAGTTTAAGCTGTTCCTCATTTTGAGATAAAGCCTGTTGAATACTTTCGATGGTTTCAACAAGCAATGTATGATAGCCTTTTGCGATACTTCTTGAGGCATTGTACTGCTGTTCCTTATCATCTAGTTTTTTAAATTGTGCCACATATTTTTCTAACTCTTTTTGAAGTAATCTATTTTCTTCAATTTTTTCACGTAATTTTTTATATTGTTTTAATTGTGCTCGTTGGTTTTCAAATATATCTGCAAATTCATGCTTCGTAAATCCTGCAATTCCTAGTTCTACAGATGGAATTAGTAAGCGATCGATTAATTCATTCGTTTTCTTACATTCCTCGAAAAATTCTTCGATACTTCCTTCCGATGCGTTAATATTGACAATACTTTCCCATTCATTACGGACGATAAAATAATGATCTTCAATATATTGTTGAAAACTTCTGATGGATTTCGGAAACGTTTTTGCTTTTATTGGATATTGACTTGCCATATAAGAATAGTAGTCTGCCATTTCTTTTCTGCTTGCTACCGTTGTCCCTTCAGATGTTTCCTCTGTAAATGGAATAGACTCAATATTGTGAGGATCATTGAGTCCGTATTCATATACGTAACGAAGTGATTCTAGATTATTATTTCTTTTGTAAAGCGAAACAGCTGTCACAACATAACGGCGTGGTTTATCGTTTATAATCCATTCAATAGCGATATGAGCGGGCCCATCCTCTAAATAAAGCGTATCTTTAATCTTTCTTTCAGCTAAATTCGTATGCGGGATCACTGCTTGTAGAACCGTTTGGATAAATACCGTTTTTCCTCCACCATTTTCAAGTAAAATCGCTCCGTTAAAACCATCAAATATAAAAAGCTCATCATGATAGCGTTTTTGCCCTTGCTCATAAATAACATTTGTCAAACGAATTTTACTGATTGTTGGCATGCAATCCCTCTCCTTCTCCTGGCATATCTTCTTTTACTTCAAAAGAATATAGGAATTCAAGAATTCCTCGGTTAAAATCCTGATCCATAAAATAGCGACCAATAATCACTTTTGTTTTTTCCGTTAACTCCAGTTCGCCATTTCCAATAGATGTGATGATATCTTCTTTTTCTAGAAAACGTCTAGTCGTATCAATAAAACTAAGCCTGCTTATTGTATTCCCTGTTTGTTTGGTAGAAGTTTCTTTCACATCGTCTAGTGCATCCCATTTCTCCACTAATGCTATCCAACGATACGAAAATTCTTTTTCTAATCTTTTTAGTTGTTCATCATCATGTTCTTTTAAACTAGCCATACGCTTATTTACTTCTTGTAGCCATTGATCCATTGTGATAAATCTTAATGTTGGTTCTACTGAATGATAACTGTCATAAAAAGAGCCAAGTAGTACAATCGTACAAAAATACATTAAATATAGATCCACATTCGTTGCCTTTGAATATAAGTACGTTTTCTTTAATTCCTCATTGCTTATATGGAAGGGTGATAATTTTGTTTCGGGTATCAAATACAATTCCTCCCCAACAGAAATACAAACGGCTGCCATTTCTCCAACAAAGTGGTCTGTTAATGAACGAACAGGTTCCTCAATTTTATAAGCGCGTGCTAAATCACCCGAAACAACCCCATTTTGTGCAAGCTGCGTAAAAAGTGAAAAGGCTTTAAAAATATGTTCTTCTTCGTACCGCACTACATTCTCTCCTCCAATAAATGTTGATATTTCAACGTTTTGATCCGTTTTTTATGATAGAAAAACCTATTTATAAGATGATTCTTTCCATCATTCCATATGTAAATACATATTTTGAATTTCATACCGATCACTGCCTGATAACACGTCGGGTAATTCTTTTACAATCAATTTTCTACCATGTAATTCTTCTAATGCTCCATCTAATAAATGAAGAGATTCCTCATCATCCCAATCATTTTCAGCATATAATGGGCTTCTTTGATGACAAAGTATAAAAAAACTATAAAATAGTCGTTGATCGAGAAATGGATGCTTTAATTCTTTTAATTTTTCGATAAATTGACTAAGTGTCCAATCTGTTTTCCCTTCCAACATTTGAAGCATTTCTCGCATAATTTCCGCATAAAAAGCGCGAACCATTTTAGCGTATTTTTCTTTTTGTTGTTCATCTGCTACTTTGGCAAAAATATTTTTGTTCGTTGTTTGCTCTTCTTCTGACCAAGAATGCGGTGCAAAGATCGATAAAAGCGACCATGATTTTTTCTTTTTCAGTGATAAGAAAGGCATTAGTATCCCTTTCATCGATTCGAGCGGGAGCGGTGTACTAACAATTCGCGACGTAATATCTTGGTCAAAATTAAATGTATCAATCCCTACATAGTAAAGTGATTCTTCTGCCGCTTGTAAAACTTCTCTTTTTAGAATCAAACTTTGATTTAATAATGCTCGATGTTGTCCATGAACCAGTGATAATTCTTTCTCAATTTGAGTCAGTAATTCAAATGCTTCTTTTTCTTTGTTTTGAGCTGGTTGATAATAATAATTGGCTTTCATCTCATTGACAAACTGCTTTAATTCTTGAAACTCTTCATTTTCACGATTAAGTCGAAAATTTCGATCATCAATCGCTTGGATAAAGCGATTTTGCGTTTCAATCGAGACGATATTTCGCTTGACTTCATGTTCTAATTTAACAAGTCGTTCATAAATCGTTTCAACATCAATCCGCATTTCATTAATTTGTCGTAATGCTCCCTGGAATTCACCCTTTTCTAATAATTTTCGCAGCATTAACTGATGAATGGATAATTGAAACTCTTGGAAATACTCTTTCGTCGCAAAAACAAGCTCCAATCCATCATCATCTAATGTGTAGTATTGTCGATTGGTTTGTACATCAAAATCCGTCGCTTTTATATAAGAAAATTCCAGCGAATCTTCCTTTCTACTTTCCCAGTTAAAAAATGTATAGGCCTTTATCCTCCCATTGGCAGGACGAAAAACATTGATAATTTCTCGAACAATCGATTCCCACTGTTTATCACTCAAGACATATGATTGAACCGTGATAGACTGCAATAATTCTATAATTTCAGCGATGCCTGTTTTCCGTTCTCGGATCAACTTCATCTCATAAAAATAAAGTAATGTAAATAACCCCAAACTCCTCATATCGACAGGATGACCATTTTGATCGGATTTTCTTTTTTGGGAAAGTTCTTGGATTGGTTCAAATAAAAGGATCCGCTTCATTCGCTCTTTGAAGTCTTTTTGAATGATTTCGGAGAAGGATGACTCCATGTGTTTTCACTCCAAATTTGTTTTAATTGAGCAGAAGATAACACCTCCTGCGCTAAGTAAAGATGGTTATGTAAAATAGTATCGATTTGCTGTTGATCTTTTTCTGAAAAATACTGCAAAAAATCTTGTAACGCTTCCTCATTTATCTTTTGTTTTGTCTTGATCGGCATTGCTTGTTTTTGTAGACTTGCCTGATAAAAGGGAATGGCTGGTATAACCTGAATTTTATTCATCAGTAAATGCCATATTTGAATCCCTTCCCAGTCAAGATCTCCGAAGTAATAAATGGTATGTTCTACATTTGGGAGAGGAATCTGTCTTGTGAAATGCTCCATGCTTTTGATAATTTTATAACCTTGTCCATAGATAAGCGTAGAAAAAGGGGTATCAGTTAACGCACCTAGTAATCCATCATAAGTTGTCTTATTTTCGACGACTAAATGGAATTGATGCTTATTTTGCAAGACTTGAGGATGAATGGCAAAACTTAAAGGATCATATACAGGAACAATCTTCATACGCTCCCATATTTGCAAACGTTCCAGTACTCTTTTACCATTTTTCTCTTGTATCCATTTTTCATCTCCTGTAAGTGCGAGACTACGTTCAGGTGCAGGTACTTCTTCCTGTGGCCAATCATGCTGCATAATGTATTGATTAATTTTTTCAATATAAGGGAGATCTTCTTCCCATGCTGATGGTGGCAAACTGTAATAGTTATCCAAGGAGAGTTCTCTATGACATTTGATTTGCAATTTTTCAATTTGCTTATGGGTTTTCTGATGAAGTTTTGTTCTTTGAATTTTATATTTATAAGAAAGCGCTGGCATACGACCATTATTACCAGCACTTTTCACTGGAACCAATATTCCTTGATCTTCAAGTCGCTGGATTTCTTGTGCAAATTGTTCATACGTCATGTTGGATGAAACCGCTTTTTCAAATACTTCTAATGGGATAAATGTTCTTTTATAGGTTGAAAGCATCTCCATAAACATACGGCATACACCACCTTCTTGAAAGATTGATCAACGCAAATTTGTGAAAAGTTCATCTTCGTTTAGATTAACAATTGCGCCTAAGTCAAATGAGTTCTTTCTTTTTTAGTATTTCTTATTCGACAAAATCCTTCTTTTATCATAAGCTATTTGCCAGTTGTTTTTCAAAAATTTACGAGAAAATTGTTTTAGTTTTTTATATTTTCATTCTAGTTAGATAGAAGAGTTATTTTTTCTTCATACATTTTTCCTTAATCTACCTTTTTATCATTACATTTTGAAATTGAAATTTGAACAAGACAAAATCCATCCAATTTTTTAAGCAATCTTTTAGCCGCAATCCAATATTTAGTAATCTGTAATCACTGTTAATTGGCAATGATAAAAGTGGTGAACATCCAAGTCCCACTATAATCTTTATTGCTTTTTCAAATCGCTCATCGTTATAGCCTAATCATAAAAACTATCCTTGTTAATAGGCGAAAGAAAAATTTCCTTTTCTGTTCATTCCTTTTCTGATTCCTTCTCTACCTTAAATCAATCATCACTTCTTGAAAAAATAACAGCCTCAACGTATACTAGAAATAAAAGAAACATATGCTAAAAAGACCGTTCGATGTTAGTCCATCGAACGGTCAATGTGATAGTCAGTTCCTAAAAGGGATTAGCTATACGGGATGATAACCCATCTGAGCCGTTAACTCAAGGATGGGTTATTTTTTATGATTAAATGACAAAATTGAAATCACTAATGTCGCAAATGCAAGTGCAAACATCAATGCCTCAAATATCGACATCGCATCACCCCCTTTCAAATCGGGAGTGTGCCAACCACCCTTGAGTACTAACTATCTGGAAAATATTATAACAAACATTTGTTCTATTTAAAACTGTAGATACGCGGAAATCTATTCAATCATTAAAATTTAGACTTATGAATCAGGCCAAAGGGATTACTTGTCATCATAAACTCACTAGTGTTTTATAAATAGTATAGAATTTTTATTTTTCCATAGAAAGAGACATCTAGTTTCCTAGTGATAACAATGCTTAAGACATTTAGATGAAAAACAGAACTGAAACGAAAGGAAATAGATAGATGAACTTAGCTCATTTTCAAGACAATATTTCGAACACCATTTTAAAACGTGGGAAAAATTATTATAACAACGGTCATATCACTGAACTTGTACAATTACCAAATGGCAACTGGCTTGCAGAGGTTGAGGGAACGCATGATTATACAGTCAAAGTGCGATTAGCAAGCGACAATGAAATCTTGACTTCAAGCTGCAGTTGTCCTTATGATGGTCCTTACTGCAAACATGAAGTGGCTGTTTTTTATGCATTACAAAAAAGAACAGCCAAAGAGTTGTACAATGCTTCCCCATTAAAAACTATTTTAATGAAACAGACAAAAGAATCGCTGATTGATTTTTTACTCAAATTAGCAAGTACAGATTCACATTTCCAACAAAAAATAATAAAGACATTTATGAACAATACTGCTACAGCTACACATCAACAAACTTTAGAAATAGCTGAAAAAACCATTTTAAAACCGATGAGACACGCTTTAAGATATAAATATGTTGCTGTTGGAGAAGAAGATATCGTTCTATCAGGTGTTTATGAAATAATGGATCAAGTAGAAAAAAAGATGGATAAAAAAGAATTTCGGCATGCCTTTGAACTTGCTATACTTTGCTATTCAAAAACAGCACAACTTTACCAAATAGATGACGAAACGTTTATCCATAATGAATTGGTGGAAATTGATCATTTTTTAGAAACAATCATTCAAATAGGTCTAACAAATTGGACATTAGAAGCTCAAGAAGATATCTTCACAAAGCTCTTAAAGACAGCAGATCTTTTAAAATTTACACCTCATTGGCAGCTTAAACTTCTAGAATTAGCACTGCCTTTTTGCCAAGATCCGATTTTCTCAGATATTATTTGCACAAAGGTGGAAAACCTATCTTTTGAATCTGAAAATGACCAAAATCAAGCAGATGATTTAATAATTGAAGCACTACTTATTTCAGAGGATGAGGAGAAAATCCAAGCGTTTCTAGCCAGTCACCCAAAAAATCCAAATATTCGAGAAAAAATGATTCAAATGGCTTTTGAAAATAAGAAGTACGACAAAGTACTCAAACTTTCCTCAGATGGAATCGACAATCATTTTGGGGAAATAAAAATTCGAGCAAAATGGGAAAAATATGCCTATGAAGCTCATAAACAATTAGGCAATCAAGAAGACATGCAAAGGATTGCCTTTATACGTGCCGCAGAGGGCGATTTTCACTTCTATCATGAACTAAAAGAGTTATACACATCCGAAGAATGGAAGCCTATTATAAATGAATTAATGGATTCATTTGATGATTTGTCAAGCTACCCTACATGGTATCCTACTCTATTAATTGAAGAACAAGCTTTTGAAAAATTGATTACTTTCTGTAGGCAGTCACCTAAACGCATCTACAGCTATTCAAAATATCTAAGAAAAGAATTTCCAGAAGAAGTAAAGTCCCTATTTTTTCAAAGCATCGCCAACCAATTAAACATCGCCAAGAATCGTAATGATTACAAAGCCTTGCGAGAATCACTTTGCCAAATGCAAAAAGAGGGCTATGTAGCAGAGGTAAAAGATGTCATCGAACAAATTAAAGCCACCTACCCTAGACGTACAGCATTGCAGGATGAGTTGAAAGGATTGGTAAGACAAGAAAACAACGAGATACCTAAACATACCTAAACATTCCTGATCAATTAAAACAAAGCCTTCTATTCTTGCAACATGTCAATAAGAATTGTAGGACAATGGACAAGCAGAAATTATTCTTACAAGGACCTAATTCTTCTAATAGATCCTTGGTTGAAAAAGTGAGGGATATGATTTAATAGTACTGCAAGACGAAAAATCCTTGGTGAACATTTGACAAGTATGTATGAACCAATACTTGGAACGGCAGATAATTGATTATCTGAACATTACTATAATCTTGATGTGATATGATATTGAAAGAAGCTATTTATCGTCTTTCGCATGCCATAATTCCCCTATAAATCTTGATGTGATATGATCATACGAGAAAGTGTGTCCCCATCTTTTTGCCATAATTCCCCTATAAATCTTGATGTGATATGATTTACATACGAAAGTAAGTACTCCATTCATGGCCATAATTCCCCTATAAATCTTGATGTGATATGATAGCTCATTTGCTTACTCTTCTCTTTTTTATGCCATAATTCCCCTATAAATCTTGATGTGATATGATATTTATTAGAATCGGTTCAATATGAGGATGGCCATAATTCCCCTATAAATCTTGATGTGATATGATAATATAAGTTGGCAAAATTGCGCGTGTTTCGCCATAATTCCCCTATAAATCTTGATGTGATATGATAATCATCTTTAAACACCTCCTTCGATTTAAGCCATAATTCCCCTATAAATCTTGATGTGATATGATATATTAAACAGTTGGTTAGGACACGCTAAAGCCATAATTCCCCTATAAATCTTGATGTGATATGATCTTGCAATTCACTCATCCGCATCTGCGTCAGCCATAATTCCCCTATAAATCTTGATGTGATATGATACATGGCTATGAAACCCTTGGTATTCCCCAGTTTCAGGGGTTTCTTTTTTTGAAAAAGAAAATTGATGTGGACATTTTAATACTGAAATTTCCCTTTTTAAATGAATTTTAGAAGCATGAAAAAAGCACCTGCATGAATTGCAAGTACTTTTTCAGAAAAAATCTGTCTTATTTGTTCCCATTTTTTCTTCGGGGGTTACACTGCCCAATAATATCCCCATATTTTCAAATTGCTTTTCAGTAATCTTTAAGGATCTGATTGCACCATTTACGGGTGGGAGATGTTCATTCAACCTTCTTAAATGTTTCTGAACTGCATCTTCTCCATTACATATTCGTGTATACACTGAATATTGCATCATCGTATAACCATCATTTAAAAGAAACTTTCGAAATTTCGCATAGGCTTTTCTTTCTCTTCTCGTCGTCGTTGGTAAATCGAAAAATACAATTAGTCGCATAAATTTACTCATATGAATGAATATTTAGATTCGTTAATTCTGGTAAGACCAAATATGACGAATCTTGCTGTCTACATGCAGCCACAAAACTCTTTACCATTTGATCGACGCCATTCGTTATACTTAATCGCTCATTTTTCCAGACAGTCTCCAAATTCAATACTGCGAATAATTTTTCGCGTATTTCGGATGACCATTCAGACTCATCTGTAACGTATGTTACTACAGTGACATCGATCATAGGCTGTAAAGTTTCCATAAAATCATCGGCAAGATTAAATGCATTCGTTTGACTATCGTGATATATACCAAGACTAGGAGAAAAACCATATCTTACTAGAGAACGAGCTACTAAAGAACGCATGATACTGTATCCATAATTCAACGAGATATTTCGAACATTATCATCTCTTCTTTGAAAACCTTGTCCAAATAAAAAATTGAAATATAATTTTGCACCGTAGGCTTCACGATTCGTTCGATCTCCAGATTCAACACTTTTACTGATTGCATATATCTTAGTAGCCTCTTCAAATTTATCTACTAATTCTAAACATCTAGCTTGATTTTCTAATTTTCGGATAATGATTTTTTGCCAAATACGTTTTTTAAAAGGTTTAGACCATTCCAATTGTGTTTCCAATACTACTTTCTGTCGCGAATGTTGATGAAAAGGTTGCAAAATACCGCTTGGCATTCTTTTTTTATCACACACAATAATTTCCACATGATGTTCAATACATTTGCTCAACAATGAACTGGTTATCGTAACGGCTGGTTCTTCTATCGTTATAGTCGCAATATCTTCTAACGGAATTTGAAAAGTTTCTTCTTGAGCGATGAGCAATTGTTCATGTCTGGTTGAAAGCTTTGAAGGTTTACGAATAACTATATGTCTGTACGCCATAACGTTTCTCTCCATGAACTTTTATTAGATTACCCAATGGATCCACTTGATACTTTTCAAAAATAGCTAGTCTCTGAGTACCAATTCGATCTTTAAGACTATTCATATGATCAATTATCGCAATAGAAGCCGTATGAATATCTACACCTTTATAATAAAATAAACCTTCTTGCCATGAAATAATATCTCCTAAATTATTTTTAGTTTCCTTTTCCGTTGGCAATTTCACCCTGATCACATCATTAGGATACAGATTAAACAAAAATTCAAATTCATCACTGATTTCAACCCAATTGTTGTATGATTTATTTGGAGTGATAAATTTCTTAGGCACTAGTCCTTTCATGACATCCGCTACATACACAGGTGCTAAATAAAATCTCCCTGTTTCCTTGTGTCTGAATACTTCTGTCCTCACAATGCTTGCATTCGCAGCAACTGTTTTGTCATCAAGTGACACTACACGATTTGTTGTATCTTCGATTTTAACGGATCTAATTATTGAAGCTCTGCTTGCATCTTTTGCTGGCTTATATAATGGTATACTAAACGCCTTTTTCTTATCTTTCCCATACTCTAAATATCGCTGCTTGATGGCTTCATACGTTTTCATATCAGATTCTTTATTGAACATTTTAAAATCACCATTTTTGTCAAATGTGATATTTTCTAGTTTGGTTTTTGTGACAATCCTGATATATTCTTTGTCATTTATACCTCTGTTACGTCTTAGTGTTTCTTCGTGAATTTGTCCCTTTACTGATCGTTTAGGCATTCTTGATACAAATATGGGTTGAACTTCTTCAAAGAATGGGCCATCATAACTTGATAGTTCAAGGCTTAGTAATGCTCTTTTCATTAGTTCTTTATCTTGAATCATCCGGACTTCAACTTCTTTTACAAACCCATCCCATGGTTCAGGAAAACGTTCTCCTTTGCGATCTAAAAGTTTAGCAACACTAATTTCTCTTCGCTTAAAATATGTACTCACTTGATGTCTAAATGGATGACTAACAGCTACAATAACCGCATCTAAAGCATGATGAAGGTCATTTTCTTGACGATTTTTATTGAATCCCCACCGCTTTCTCATTAAAGAAGTGTATGCTCCATTTACAGAATATACATATTGTTTTCTTCCCTCTTCTTCTCGAAATTGTAAATTTTCCTCGATAAAATTCTTTAAGAATCTAGTAATATAACGAGTATCATTTAGATGTCTTGATTTAAAGTTTTCTGCCTGTTCATCATCAAAATTCTCCTTTAATAGTAAATCTTTTTTCTTTTTTGCTACTTTTAAAGTAGTGACAAAAGAGGTGAATGCTTGCCATCTTTTTTCATCATGACCAAACCATTCAAACGGTGTTCTATTTTGTTTGTTCTGGTTTTCAGTCTTCAAGACCAAAATCTTATTGCCATTACTATCATCAAAACTACGACTATATGGAATGATATGGTCTACTTCTGCATATCCTGCATCAAATAAACGTTCAATAGGGATTGATTGAAGAGAATATGCACAAACTCCATTTTGTTCCTGCCATAATTTATATTTTAAAATATCATGACCACGAGGATCACTTATTTCTGGATACAATTCACGAATATGCTCTCTAGCATGATCATTGACCGTACGGTTTTTATTGTACATCTTTTCAATTTCACGCCGTTCATTATAGGGTCTTCCCATTTCCCTTGCCAATTCGATATATATGCCAGATGGAGAACCGTATCTTTTGATAATTCCATTAATAATTTTTCTTGTTTGAGATAAGGAACGGATTACTACAGGATTGGCAATTTCTTTACTAGGGATAACTGGAAGCAAAAATTGTTTTTGCCTATTGATTTTTTTGGAAAATTCATATCCAGCTTTTTCACACGCCTCATGATACATATATCCCTCTTCAAGGTACGGAAGAATATTATTGAGCGCTTTCAAAGATAGATGTCCAAATTTTGTGAATGATAAAGATAATAAGGCATCTATTAATTTTTCATCATACGAACGATTAGCGAGATTTCTTTCTTTTCTGCCTTTTTCATTTACATATATATTCAAAAGATAGTCTCGAATATCTTGATCATCTTTAAACACTGTTAATGCATATGCGAACGTATCAATATCAATGGGGCGATAAGAATGAGCCAACACTTTACCTTCAACTTTTTCAATAATCTTATGAATTTTCCATTGCCCCTCTAATGATAAAAATTTAGCATTTTCATTTTTTTCAATTGAAAGGGATGGATCGTAAAACAATTCATTAAATCTTTCTGTTTCTGTTAATTTTAATAACTTTCGCAAATCTTTATACTTGATTTCTTTTTTGCTTAATAATGATTCAAGCGCTGTTTTTCTTTCTTCATCTGTCAACTTTCTTTGAGGGTTAGAGGTAGATAAAATACGTAGTCGATTTAGTCTATCTAACGCGCGAAACTTTTCAAAAGTGTAGCTGAATTTTGGAGCACGCTTCTCATTTGGTTCGAATGTGCAGTTTCCTATTTTTTTCATGACATCATCTTTCGAAGAAAAAGGTCGCTGTGAATTCCAAATTTTTAAATAAATCTCTTCATTTTCTATTGTTGCAAAAGTATGTCCAAATTCTCTTTGACATGCAAAAATCATTTGAATTTCTTTTTCCAATTCTATACGTGATATGACATGCGTGTACTCTCCACCTTTGTTTCGCTTATGTCCTTTAAACTTTTCTTCTTCATATAGGAGCATCGCCGCTACTGTTGGATAACCTTTTTCTTGCATTAAAGCTGTATTTTCTTTGACAGCACTTAAAACCGCACCTGTTTCATTCCTCTCTGTTTCTTCGCTTTTTCGATTGGATTTATACCCGCGATTTTTTGCTAAGTGGATAAGTACTCTGGCGAACTCACGATCCGTTAATTTCCTTTCAATACCATTAACACGAACTAACCAAATATCTAAATCCTCCGGCTGCCACTCATACAATTGATCCATCTCTACTTGCGTTAGTAAACCCCTCTTCAATATTAAGTCTCGCACTCGTGACACACGATATCGTCTTCTGCGTAATCTTCTACGTGCAGAACGTGCTTCACGTCTCGGTGTTGCTAGAGATGAACCATTTTTAGGATTTTCAGCTGCATCAAACATACGAACTCCCATTTTTTCAATACGTTCCACTTCTGTATTTACAACAGCCCAGCCAACTGAAGAAATACCTATATCAAGTCCAATGTTATACTTCATAGTTATCACCCTATTTTATAAATTATTGTAGCGATTCAAGAGTTAAGCCATTCAGCACTTCAAAATCTTCTATCTTTTCTGTCCATTTCCAAAAATACCTATAAAAAAAATGACTAAATTGCTTTAGTCATTTTGGGGAAACTCTGTATCAACAGAGCAAGGCGATCCCCAACGCCACGGCTTAAAGCCTTACCATAAAAACCCTATAAATCTTGATCTAATATGATATGAGTTTATGACCTTTCCCCTAGGTCATAAACTTATTATAAAGATAAAATATGACACTGTCAATACAAAAATGAAAAATTATGGAGGAATTAGAGTTATAAATAACTGTATATTGAATGAAAATCACAATAAATAGTCACTTTTTTGTTTTAGTGCTTTAATAATACAAGTAGTTCACACATCTATGGATACATATTTTCTTTAAAAACCATACTTATTAGAAAACGTGATATCAATCATAAACGGTATTTTATCATACTCAACCGATTCTTCTTCATCTTCCATTAAAAGGCAAATGAGTGCACAATATCTGGATGATCTTGAAAATGGATATTTTCGTCATTTAAAGTGATTCTTTCATGATGGGTTGGTGTACTTGTTTCATCGGTATAATTAAAATTAACCCACTTTTGTAACTTATTACTCAGTGTAGGTACTTTCAATAATGGACTTTCTTTATTTGGTTTATGTATTTCAAGTAAATTGAACTCGTTGCTACATTGTTCCCCAATATAACAGCCCTCTATTTTTTCAAGCTCCCAGCAATCCCATGTTTTCACATATTCTTTCATCGAACGAATGGTTTTTCCATTTAAAGTTGACAACTCCAATAAATATTTAAAAAAATTCTTTGCTTTTTCACGTAATGATTTCTCCAAACCTGACACCTTCCTCTTTAAATAGTTATGTTTAATCAACTAATTAGTCCGTCATTAATTTTCTTTAATTGTTTAAGTATTTTATACAAGATCATTCACATACAAGTAAAAATTCTTATTTCAAGCTACTTACGTTATTATCAGTTAAAAAACTATTGGTTAAAAAATAAGGAAATTCCTGCTCTATAAAAAAACTGTATTTAAAAATTTTTACTATTTTTATAATAGTACACAAGCAGCATTTTTCCAATATAAATTCAAAATTCCAGGAAAATGTATTTTTACAAGTAATATTTGACTCTACTCTGAATTTTACCAAATAACTTCCTTTCTAATGACGATTTCCCATTAATCAGATAAAATGGCATAATAGTAGAGATCAACGGTTAATTGATCCCAATATAACATTGAGTGTTGTTTTAAATAGAAAAGGAAGCGGATAATAATGAAAAAAACCGTCCATGTTGTTGGGGCTGTTATTGAAAATGAAAATGGAGAAATTTTTTGTGCATTGAGAAGTCCGGTGATGTCTATTGCAAATCATTGGGAATTTCCAGGTGGAAAAATTGAAACTGGAGAAACACCTCACCAGGCACTTATCCGGGAGATTCGTGAGGAATTTAGCTGTGACATTGAAGTCGAGGAAAAGGTAGAAGATACTACCTATGAATACGAGAAGATTATCGTTCGATTGGAAACCTATATGGCTAAAATTAGCCATGGAACACCAAAGATTAGTGAACACGCAGACGCAAAATGGATTCAACCACAAGATTTGATCCATTACCAATTTGCCCCCGCTGATATTCCTGCCGTACAAAAAATCGCCCTAAAAATAACAAAGAAATAAGGTGAATCTTTTGGAACCATTAGTGCAAAAAATCGAGGATTCCTTACATAAAGGCTTTATTGATCAGCGCAAGCATGTCTCTGCTCAATTCAAGCCAAAATTATTAACCAATCGTGCACAAGAAAATGTTCTTTCCACATTGTTGCAGGAGTTAAAAACGTGTAAAACCTTTACCTTCTCTGTGGCTTTTATCACAGAGGGGGGATTAGCCACCTTAAAAACAATGCTTTATGACTTGCGTAAGAAAGGTGTTAAAGGACGCATTTTAACTTCTACCTTTTTAAATTTCAATCAGCCTAAGATGTTTAAAGAACTATTAAAGCTTGAAAATGTAGAGGTTCGTTTAACAGGTGTTAAAGGTTTTCATTCGAAAGGATATATTTTTGAGCACGATGATTATTATTCTTTGATCGTCGGCAGCTCAAACTTAACAGACCATGCTCTTAAGGCAAATTATGAATGGAATCTTTTTTTAACCTCCCTTGAAAACGGTGAAGTAATTCAGCATTTTACAAATCAGTTTGAAGAAGCTTGGAAAGAAGGCACTATTTTAAACGAACAGTGGATTCTTGATTATCAAGAAAACTATGTTGTCACACCTTTTATCCAAAATAATGCTACAAAAATTATTGAGGTAAACACTGAATATCTTGCCAATCCACTTGCCGACAGCCTTTCAATTAAACCAAATAAAATGCAAATAGAAGCATTGCAACAATTAAAGGCTTTACGAGCAACTGGTGCCAAGAAAGGGTTGATTATTTCTGCTACAGGAACAGGGAAAACGTTTCTATCCGCGTTCGATGTACGAAATTTTCAGCCAAAGAAAATGCTATTTATCGTGCATCGCGAACAAATTTTAAAGAAGGCGATGGCAGATTACCGAAAAATACTTGGTGGCAACGAAGAGGATTATGGGATTTTATCGGGTCATTCAAAAGATATTCATGCGCGATATCTATTTGCGACCATTCAGACACTTTCTTCTGAACAATACTTACAGCAATTTGATCCTAAGGAATTTGACTACATATTAATTGATGAAGTCCACCGTGCAGGTGCTAAATCATATGAAAAGATTTTCAATTATTTTCAACCTCAATTTTTACTAGGAATGACCGCAACACCTGAAAGAACCGATAACTATAATATTTTTGAACGATTCGATTATAATGTCGCCTATGAAATTCGTTTACAGGCTGCACTGGAAGAAGAGATGCTCTGCCCTTTTCATTACTTCGGAGTAATTGATTATGAACAAAATGGTGTATTAATCGACGAAATAACCGCACTTCAAAAACTTATTTCTGACGAACGGGTTGAACATATCATCGACAGGATTACCTATTACGGGTTTTCTGGCGAAAAAGTCCACGGATTAATGTTTTGTAGTTCTAAGGAAGAAGCCTACAAGCTTTCATCAGCACTAAATAAAAAAGGCTTCAAAACATGTGCTCTCACTGGTGACCATTCTCAAGATGAGCGTGAGGAAGCGATCAAAAGATTAGAAACTGGTGATCTTCAATATATTTTAACGGTTGATATTTTCAATGAAGGCATTGATATTCCATTTATCAATCAAATCGTCATGCTGCGTCAGACACAGTCGAGTATTATTTTCATCCAACAATTAGGACGTGGATTACGTAAACATGCTTCAAAAGAATATGTGACGATCATTGATTTTATCGGTAATTACAAAAATAACTATTTAATCCCGATTGCCCTTTCTGGTGACCAGTCGATGAATAAAGATAATGTACGAAGAAAAATGGTCAATACCAATTATCTCCAGGGTATTTCGACCATCCACTTTGAAGAAATTGCAAAAAAACGAATTTTTGAATCTATTAATCATACGAACTTATCTACGTTAAAAATATTACGTGATGCGTATACAGAATTGAAAAATCGGCTTGGCAAAATCCCATCAATGAATGATTTTATGCAAAATCATTCATTGGATCCGGAAGTTATAAGCGACTATGCAGGCAACTACTATAAGTTTCTATTAAAAATGAAGGAAGAGATTCCCGCTTTATCGGCATATGAACAACAAGTCTTAACAATGGTTTCTCATGAGTTCTTAAACGGCAAAAGAATTCACGAAATTGTATTAATCGAAGCCTTATTACAACAACAATCGATTTCCAAAGAAGTCTATATTCAACGATTACAAGATTTAGGTACTTATGTCGATGACAAGACACTTCAATCGGTGGAAAGGATTTTTTCTTTAGCTTTTCATAGTACCAATGATCGAAAAAAATATGGATTAAAACCCATCATCCTATTCGGACAAAACAGTTACCAATTTAATGCTGAGATTCAATTAAGTTTGAGCAATTATAATTTTAGATCTTTTGTAGAGGATATTGTCATTTGTGCGAAATGCAAAAATGCACAGTATGACCAGACACGTCCTTTGACATTGTATAAAAAATATTCTCGTCGTGATGTATGTCGTTTGCTAAATTGGCAGCATGATGATTCTTCCACCATTTATGGCTATCGGATTAAGCATCAAACAGTGCCGATTTTTGTCACTTACCATAAAAAAGAGGAAGTGGATGCAAGTGTCGACTATGGAGATGAACTAATCGCTCCAGATGTGTTCCATTGGTACACTCGCAGTAAATTAACGCTTGAGTCAAAAGAAGTAAAAGCCATTTTAGCTGCAAAAGATACCCACACAACCATTCATATGTTCACAAAAAAAGATGATGGGGAAGGATTTGATTTTTATTATCTTGGCGAGGCAAATGTGATGGAAAATTCGCCAAAGCAAGAGACGATGTACGATAAAAATAACAAAGAAATCTCTGTCGTCACGATGAATATGGTTCTTGAACAACCCGTGCAATATGATATTTACCATTATCTCGTAGAAGAATGATAGACGAAAAAATGTTTCAATGTCACTTTTTAATTCTGCCATTTATGTAAGTTGACAGATTATTGATCGCAACATGAATAAGAAATTCCCTGCTTTCTCTTATTCACGTTGCGATTTACCCAATATATAGCGGCTCTCTTACAAGTTTTTCAACCTATTTTCCATAATGAGCGACTGGTTTTTAAAGAAGCATTCTATTATCCTTAAATTCTTTATGGTAATTTATAAGAGAAGATTCTTGAACAGTGATATTATTGCATTTTTCTAAACGAAATGGTTAAGTATAAAATATGGGTCCCAAAATATGAACCTAGATACAATAATAAACGGAGGATTATGAATGATTTTACAATTACACATCCAAGCTCTTAATACCCCCACAGCAATTTATCGTACAGTACTTATACCTGATGACTTTACCTTTGATGATTTAGGAACAGTTATTGAGTCAAGCTTTGATATTATGCACTCAGAATCTTACATATTCAATATGATTACATCAAATGGCGAAAAACAAGACTATATCTTTATAGGCGTTGACTATGAAAATGATTTTCTTATTTCAAAAGAGGAAATTTTAGATGATGAAGAAACATTTCTATATGAATGGTTTCAAAAGGGAAAAGATGAAGCAATCTATTCGGTAGCCGTTGAAGAGTATGAATTAAAAATTGAAGTGCAAAAAATATTGGAGCCTGATTCAACTATTTCTTATCCTCTCTGTATCGATGCAAAAGGTCGAATATCTCAAACAGATACCGAACAGCCTGTCGATCTTGAAGAAATCAATGAAGGCATTCAACTTGGCGAACTTTTATCAAGTGATCGCTTTGATGAAGTCATGAAAGATACACTTGAAGAAACTCCCGATTGGCAAACATTATTTCAAGTAGCCGATCATTTGAAAAAGTTGAAGCCATGACAATATTTTGATGACAATCAGATTATTGCTATTCAGGACCCTTTCACGAAAGAAATATATTTTTGCTCTGTCTTAGGTGGTGCCGGTATGGAAGACGGTTTAGCCATTTATATAGGTGCTAAAGGTTGGAAAAACATCAATGATATCATGAGTGATCAAACAACAGATGACTTCTTCTATCAATTAGATAGTTTGTGTGTTTATTATGTCGATCGAGATGAACTTGAGAAATCTGACTATGAACTAATTAAAGAACAGGAGCTTTCTTTTAGAGGCGAACACAATTGGATTCAATTCCGTAGCTATAAACCTGGTTTTGTTCCATGGCATCCTGATGTGGAAGATACAAAAACGCTTATTTTGGTGCTTCAACAAATGATTCAGCTTGTTGAGCAATGTAAAAATGGCTGGCAATTGCCCTTTTTTGAGAATTCAAGCTTGTGTGTCACTCGCCATATAGATAGTCATGGAGAATGGATTGAAAGTGTGTTTCAAATAAAAGATCCATTGGAAGAGGATGTGCAGATCTATCCTGCATTATCCGATTTTGAAATTGTCCAAATCAAGAAAAAAAGCATAGCAATCTTAAACTAGAATTTGAACTATTCTATCTACCTCAAGCCATAGAAGACCCAACTTATAATCGCCCATTTTTCCCTGTATTTTGTGTCACAATTAATCGAAGTACGGGCATGGTTTGCTATCAACAAATATTGCCTCCGCAAATAAATGCAGCGATAGACAAGGAGAATTCGTCGATGCACTTAAACAATTGAGTGCCAGACCTCAAACGCTATTTGTTACTCCGAAGATCAGCCATTATTTAGAACCTTTAGCCCAAAAACTAAACATCACATTGAAATCTTCCGAGCCATTAGTAGAAATACAACAGTTTAAAAATTACATGCGTTATCAATAGTAAATGTTTTATGTTCAAAAATATGAAGTCGAGCGCGCTTTATAAATATTAGTCGTCGTCCTTTAGCATTTTTTAATTTCCTCTTCCATCCAAACTTGAAAAAAGGCCAAACTACACGTATACTAAAGATATCAATCGCATACATAAAAAAAGACCGTTGATGATGCTATATCGAACGGTCAACATGATAGTTGGTTCCTTCAAAGGGATTGGCTGTTTAGAGTGTGATAACCCATCAGAGCCGTTTACTCAAGGATGGGTTATTTTTATGGTTAAATGACAGAATTGCAATGAGTAAACGTTGCAAATGCAATGGCAAACATTAATGCCTCGAATGCTGACATGGTCTCACCCCTTTCAGAAGAGGAGTGGGCCAACCATCCTTGAGTACCAACTATCTTTAATATTATAGCAAACACTCATTCTTTTTTGTGTACATATTTATTGAGACTTAAAATCCCACTAAAAACAAATGATCTAGTTTTTAGTGGGATTTTATATTTAAAGACAATTATCATTAGATTGAAGCATTCGTTTTTGATGATTCAATTTTATATGAATTCTATTTGAATCAATTTCATAAATCATTTTCTTCTTAAAAAATACGAACATTTAATAATAACTAATTTTGATAATTGTGGAGTGGAAGACGGCGACTCCTCGAAAATGCATGCGCATTTCCTTCGTGCGATGTGAGTTCAAGAAGTTTATTCAAAGTCCTACGGGAAAAGCTTGAGCTGAAAGCCCCGCAG